>CAVVUD010000012.1:0-245710 GCA_963751385.1 uncultured Actinomycetota bacterium
CGGCGACCCGCTTGACCGGGCGACATGGCAATTAGGACCGCCCCCTCTGAAGGAAAACAGACATGACCAAGGCACTCGCAAGCTCCAGAGCACCATCACCTCGCGTTCCGAGAAGGGCGCCACCGCGGTGGAGTACGGCCTCATGGTCGCCCTCATCGCCGTCGTCATCATCGTCGCCGTCGCCGCCCTGGGCACGAACCTCAGCACCATCTTCAGCAACGTCGCCAGCAAGATCTGACCCGCGCGAGGCGGCTGACGCCGCATGGGCCAGTGGCGACCTCCTTGACGCTGCTGGGCTCCCAGGCTGCACCGCGAACGTCGGACAGCCCCCTGCGGGCGTGTCGGCGCACCGGTCAGCTCATGGTCCCGGTGCAACGGGGTTGCGGTGCTTTACTTGCACCGTGACCGTCGGCTGGACTTCCCTGGGGTGCTCACCGTGCTCAGCTTCAGTACCTGGGCGCACCGAAGCCGACCCGAAGGAGTCATCGTATGCGGGCCAAACGCTCGCGTGAGCGCGGCGCTGCTGCGGTGGAGCTAGCCCTGGTGCTGCCCGTCCTGCTCCTCCTGATCGGCGGCATCGTTGACTTCGGACGTGCGTACTTCACTCAGGTCGTGCGTCACAAACGCTGCACGCGAGGGTGCGCGGACGGCGACATGTGCGACCTCGTAGTCCGTGGTCGAACGTGGAAGTCCGGACCAACGCGGCGATGGGAGGGCTTGATCCACCCGGGCGGTCGCGACAATCAGCAGTCGCCGGCTGGACCTTTCCTTGCAGCGGCTCGGGAGCCAGCACGGGAGTGAAGGTCTAGCTACACCTTCGAATGGGTGTTTCTTCCCGGCGTACTGGGGCTCTTTGGCGCAGGCTCGGCCCTACCCGCAACACTTGACTCTACTGCACAGATGAGGTGTGCATGATGCAGACGCGCAGGCGCCGGAGAGGCGAGAAGGGCGGAGTCGCGGCGTTGGTCGCGGTGCTCTTTGGTATCGGCAGCCTTCTTGGCTTCGGTGCTCTGGCCATCGACGTCGGCAACGTCATGTGGGAGCGGCGCCAACTGCAGAATGGGGCGACGCCACCGGCTCGGGCCTTGCCGTCATCTGTGCGGAAAACCGTCTCAATTGTGAGGCCGGGATACCACGCACTACACTGGCCGCCCTGAACGATGCAAATGCCGCCGACGGCAAGCACGCATTTAACGGCGACCAAGTCTCGGGCACGGGTATGTGCGGCGGCCCGCCTTCCCACCGGGGCCTGCCCTCCCGGCGTGCCCTTCCGCCACAGGAAGACTACGCAACTGCGGCCGCTCGCAGGGCTGGTGACCTCCCGGCCTGTCTCGAGCTGCCTGACTGGTTGGCGAACGACACCACTATTCCGTACGTTGAGACCTACACGCGGACGGAGATCCCTCGGGGAGCACCGTCCTGCCCAGCTTCTTGAGCAGTGCAGTGCTGGGAACCACCGACAGGTCTGTGGAGCATGCGCGCGTGCGGCGTGGGGACCCATCGCGCCCGGCCAAGATGACTGTGCTCAACATCGTAATGTCCGAGTGCGACTGGCGCGACACAGACGGGGTACCCAGGCAGCGACGCTATCCGGCCGGTCCGAGTCGGTCCCAAACCCGGCTACACGACCGGGACGTGGCCTACGTACGAGACGGATCTACACCAAGGGAAACCCCACAGCTGTGACACCTCGGCACCCGGAGGAACGGCGCCAGGCGGGTTCTCTGCGCTCGAGGGCGCCGCCGTGCCAGAGCGAACTGACACTCGGCCCCGACGGGAGCTGTGGGCCAAGGGTGACCCCGGCGACGACATTCCATGCACCGAGGCCAACTCCTGGCGCTGCGTGGACGGTGATCTACGTCCCGCTCTTCGACTGTGAGACAACGCCCGTAACGTCGTGGTGACAGCGTCCACCGATTGCCAGTCTGGCCTGGGAAGCAACTTCTACTACCGCATCTCCGGTTTCGCCCCCTACTACCTGTCGGGCTGGTACCTCTCCAGCAGCAGCGTGCCCAGCATCCGTCCCCCGAACAATGCAGGCGTGCACCGGCGCGGACCGATGCCTGGTCGGGTGGTTCCTCCAGGATGTCGTCGGCGACGCCCTCGGGGCGGCGGAGGCAGGGACTCCCCGCCTACGGCTTGACAGGCAATCTGATCGGCCGGCTGAACCACCGCCCTGCAGTCAACGATACATCTTCGAAGGGCTTACACTCTATGGGTCGACGCATCCTTGCCATCCTGGCTGCTGCCGTCATCGCGCTGATCGGCGCAGTCCTCGTGCTGCTCTATGCCCGCGGCGCCGACGCGCGCGCCGTGGCGGCGGCCAGCCCCACGACGGTGTACGTCTCCAACACTGGCCGTCCCGGCCGGCACGTCGCTGAAGGAGGCCGTGCGCCTGGAGCAGATGACGCAGACCCAGGTCCCCGCGCCGTCGCTTCCCGCGGGGCCCTGACCACGGTGGACGACACCAACAGCGCGCTGGTCGCGCTACCGACATCCCGCCGGGCCAGATACGTGCTGGCAGCCGCCTTCGGCGAGACCGCTCGGGACAACAGAAGCTTCAGGTCGGCGGCCGGCAAGCTCGCCGTCAGCGTGCAGCTCAGCGACCCGGCCCGGGTCGGCACCTTCGTGACGGCCGGGCTCAGCACTCACCATCTTCATGACCTACAAGCTGAAGCAGCTCGACACGTCGGACGACGCCAAGGCCTTCAACGAGCAGGACGTCAAGGGCACCTCGGTGCTGCTCGACAACGTCAAGGTCATCGCCATGGGAGACGACGTCGCTGACCCCTCCGCAGCCAGCCACGCCGAGGGTGAGGAGCAGCCGCAGCAGCCAGCGATGCCCCGAGCTTCCTCGTGACGCTCGAGGTGACTCCTGAACAGGCCGCGCGACTGGTGCACGGCATCAACAACTACACCCTGTACGCCGGACTGCGCGGCTCGGAGCTCAAGGTGAACCCGAAGCTGTCGGTCAACGACCTGACGATGCTCGGGGACTGCGGTCAAGTGAACATCCTCTGGGACGCCGACCCGACGGCGCTGGAGCGATATCGCTTCGCGCTCGGTGCTGACACCCAGGCCCTCGACTCCGCTGCCCTGGTGGCCCGAGCGCTGCACGAGAACCTCGGCATCCAGCAGGTCATCATCGGTCCGGAGGTGCGCCTCGAGCAGGCCTGCGAGCTCGCCGAGGCGGCCCGGCTGGACCGGCCGGAACTCGGCGTCATCCTCCTGCGTCACCGGATGGACGTCACCGCCCTCGCCCAGGCGCTGCGCAGCGGCGTTCGCGAGGTCGTCACGGCCGACGACCACACGCGCCCTGGTCGAGGCCCTGCGGCGCAGCCGGGACCTGACCTCGCGCCTCATCGGTCACTCGATGGGTGGCGCCGGCCAAGGAGGGCAAGGTCATCACGGTCTTCTCCGCCAAGGGCGGCGTCGGCAAGACGACCCTGTCCACGAACCTCGGCACGTCCACCTCGCGAGCATCGGGCGTCAAGACGCTGCTCGTCGACCTCGACCTCGCGTTCGGCGACGTCGCGATCAGCCTGCAGCTGATGCCCACGCAAGTCGATCTTCGACGCGGTCGCGATGAGCGGCCACATCGACGAGGAGGCCGTCGAGGCCTCGTCACCATGCACGAGGACAGCGGCCTCGACGTGATCTGCGCCCCGAACGACCCGGGCGATGCCGACCGGATCCCGGTCAACGTCGCCACCGAGCTGCTCAAGGTGGCTCGGCAGCACTACGACTACGTCATCGTCGACACGCCGCCGTCGTTCACCGAGCACGTGCTGGCGGCGTGCGACCTCTCCGATGCCCTCGTCCTCATCGCCACGCTCGACATCCCGGCCGTGAAGAACCTCCGGGTCGCCATCGACACCCTCGACATGCTCGGCAGCCCCAAGGACGCCCGGATCATCGTGCTCAACCGGGCCGACGCCAAGGTGGGCCTGCGGGCCGACGACGTCGAGTCGGCGATCAAGACGCCGATCGCCGTGAGCATCCCGAACTCCCTCACGGTGCCGGCGTCCGTCAACCGCGGCGTGCCGATCGTGCTCGACGACCCGCGCGGGCCGGTCAGCGTCGCGCATCCGCGAGCTCGCCGACGTCCACATCCGTCAGCGCTTCGGGGAGACCGTCGACAGCGCGCCCCCAGCGCAAGAGTCTCTTCAGGGGGCGCACATGAGCCTCGCCGACCGACTCGACAGCGCCCGCCGCAGCCAGCAGCCGACCGAGCCCACGTCACCCGACCGAGCGAGGCGGCGGTCGCCGACGGCGCGCCTGGACCCCTTCAGCGAGGTCAAGGGGCGCGTGCACCAGGCGCTCATCGACAACCTGGGGCCGCGGCTCTACGACCCGCACCTTCCGGAGGCCGAGCTCGCCGCCCAGGTGCGCGCAGACGCTCCAGGAGACGATCGACGCCGAGCAGACGCCGCTGTCGCACGCCGACCGCACCCGGATCGCGCAGGAGGTCTCCGACGAGATCCTCGGCCACGGCCCGCTCGAGCCGCTGCTGCGCGACCCGGAGATCACCGAGATCATGGTCAACGGCGCCGGACTCCGTCTTCGTCGAGCGCGCGGGCAAGATCTACCCGGTCGACGCCCGCTTCACCAACGAGGCGCACCTGCGGCGGGTCATCGACAAGATCGTGGGCCGGGTCGGCCGACGCATCGACGAGGCGAGCCCGCTGGTCGACGCCCGCCTGCCCGACGGCTCCCGCGTCAACGCCGTCATCGCGCCGGTCGCCCTCGACGGCGCGATGCTGACGATCCGCAAGTTCTCGCAGGACCCGTTCACCGACGCCGACCTCATCGCCTTCGGCACGTTCTCACCAGCGGTGCGCGACTTCCTCAGGGCCTGCGTCATCGGCCGACGCAACATCGTCATCTCCGGCGGCACCGGCTCGGGCAAGACGACGACCCTCAACGTCATCTCGTCCTTCCTCCCCGAGGACGAGCGGATCATCACCATCGAGGACGCCGCCGAGCTGCAGCTGCACCAGGAGCACGTGCTGCGGCTGGAGTCGCGCCCGGCGAACATCGAGGGCCGCGGGCAGATCGCGATCCGCGAGCTCGTGCAAGAACTCGCTGCGCATGCGGCCCGACCGCATCGTCGTCGGCGAGGTCCGTGACGGCGCGGCGCTCGACATGCTCCAGGCGATGAACACCGGCCACGACGGGTCGATCACCACCGTGCACGCCAACAGCCCTCGCGACTCGCTCTCGCGCCTCGAGACGATGGTGCTCATGGCCGGGGTCGACCTGCCCGTGCGCGCCATCCGCGAGCAGGTGGCCGGTGCGCTCGACCTCATCATCCAGCAGGCCCGGCTCAAGGACGGTTCGCGCCGCATCGTCGCGATCTCCGAGGTCGTCGGCATGGAGGGCGAGGTCATCACCCTCCAGGACCTCTTCACCTTCGACTACTCGGCCGGCCGCGACGAGGCGGGCCGGTTCCGCGGGCAGCTGGTGAGCACCGGGCTGCGGCCGAAGTTCACGCAGGACCTCGCCGACCTCGGGCGTGGAGCTGCCGCCGACGCTGTTCATCAACGGGGCGCGATGACCGGCTGCCGCTCGCGACGCGCCTGGCGCGGCCGCGGCTGGCCGTCGCTGCGTCGCCTGCGGTCGGCCTTCGCCGTCGCCGCGCCGCCGGCGCGTCGCGGCCGAGGCCGTGCCGGCATCGCTGAGCGACATCCGGGCGACGGAGACCGCCGTCACGGCGACCCTGGTCATCCGCGGCGACGAGGCGCGCTCGCGGTCGACCCGGCGTCGGTCAAGGCCACCGTGGGCGGCAAGGCCGTCGCCGGTCAGCGTCGACGCCGGCGGCCAAGCAGACCGCGGTCGCACGATGCTCGTCATCGACACGAGCGGGTCGATGGGCGCCTCGGGCATGGCGACGGTGCGCGTCGGCGGTCGAGGAGTTCCTCGACGGCGTGCCGGAGGACGTCAAGGTCGGCGTGGTGTCGTTCGCCGACACCGCGGGTGTCGACGTGGCGCCGACGACGGACCGCGCCGACGGTGCAGCGGGAGGTGGCGAGCCTGCGTCGCCCGACGGCGAGACCGCCCTCTACGCAGGGGTGCAGGACGCCGTCGAAGGCGCTGGGCACCAAGGGCGAGCGCAGCATCGTCCTGCTCAGCGACGGTGGCGACACCGTCGCCGAGATCGAGGGCGGCGGCGGCGCGAGCGCAGTCACAGCGCAAGGCGGCCCTGAGCGCCCTGACGCAAGGCGCAAGGTGCGGGCCGAGGTCGTGGCGTTCAAGAGCCCCGAGAGCAACGGCACGGTCGCTCGAGCAGTTCGCCGAGGCCGGGGGCGGCTCGGTCGTCGAGCGCCGGCGACCGCGCAGGCGGTGCGCCGAGGCCTTCACTGCCGCGGCGCGCGCCCTCGAGTCGCAGGTCCGTGCTCGACGTCAAGCGTCCCGCCGGGCGTCGACCGGGGTCCAGGAGCGTCGTGGTCGACGGGCACCGCCGGCGGCGCAGTCCTTCGAGGCCGCGCGGTCAACGTCGACCTGGGCGACACGCGCCCCACGTCGGCCGCCACCACCACCGACCGCCGGCGGCGTCGGCCGCCCCGGTCGCCGCCCGCGCGCCGAGGCTCGGCGCGCGTCGCCGATGCTGCTCGTTCCCGCCGATCGCTCATCGCTGACGCTCGGGCTGTTCCTCCTCGTGGTCGCCTTCCTCGGCGCCGGTGTTCCGGTCGCGGCGCAAGGAGCGGGTCAGCGCCATCGAGCCAGTACGGCTTCGGCCGCCTGCGCGCCGACGCGAGCACCAGGCCAGTCCGCCACCGCGATCAGCGAGCAGCTCGATCCAGATCGGCGACAGGGTCATGGAGGGCCGTGAGTCCACGACCAAGACGATGGAGCTGCATCGACCGTGCCGACCTGCCCGTGGCGCGCCGGGCGAGTGGTTCGTCCTGCGGATCCTCGCCGTGCTCGTCGCGGTGGCAGCTCGGCTTCCTCGCTGCTCCGCTCGCACCTGATCGTCGGGCTGGTCGTCGGGCTCGTCGTCGGGCTCGTCCTGCCGCCGTTGGTCCTGCGCTACCTGGCCCGAGCGCCGGGCCACGGAAGTTCGAGGCGATCCTGCCCGACGTCCTCATGCTCGTCGCGACACCTCGCTGAGCTCGGCTTCAGCCTGCTGCAGGCGCTGGACGCGGTGGCGCAAGGATGCCGCCGGAGCCGGCCGCCAAGGAGTTCTCCCGGGCCCTGGCCGAGGCGCGCATCGGCGCCGACGTCAGCGACGCCCTCGACCACATGGCCGATGCGGATGGACAGCGAGAACATGCGGTGGGCGACCATGGCGATCCGCATCCAGCGCGAGGTGGGCGGCAACCTCGCCGAGACCTTGCGCACGACCGCGGCGACCCTGCGCGAGCGGGAGATGCTCCGCCGTCAGGTCCGGGCGCTGTCGGCCGAGGGCCGGCTCTCGGCCTACATCCTCATCGCGCTGCCCGTTCGTCCTGCTGCTGTTACAGCATGCTGGTCAACTACGAGTACATCAGCCTGCTGTGGACGACGCTGCTCGGCATCGTCATGAGCATCGCCGGGCATCATCGCCATGGTCATCGGCATCTTCTGGATGCGCAACGTCGTCAAGATCGAGGTGTGACATGGGCTGCTCTTGCGTCGGCATCGCGTCCTCGTGGTGGTCGCGCATCGTGGTCGTCGTGCTCGCCGATCGTCATCGGGTCCGACGCAGCCCACGGGTGTGGCGCGCTCGCTCGAGCTGCTCGACCAGCGGCCGACGCGCCAGGGACGGTCGCCAAGAACGAGCTGGCGGTCCAGGACCGGCTCCTCGGCCCGCTGCTCGACCGGCTGCGCGGCCTGGCGGTCCGGCTCTCGCCCGCGGGCACCGGCGACGCGGATCGCCCGCTCGCTCGACAAGGCCGGCAACCCGCCGGCCTGGTCGGTCGAGCGGATCATGGGCGCCAAGGGCCTCGGGCTCGTCGTCGGGCGTGGTCCTCGTCGCTGCTGGTCCTGGGCTTCACCGTCAGGGACTGCTCGTCGCGGCGCGCCGCGGGCGCTGCGGGGTTCTTCCTCCCGGACCTCCTCTCTACAACACTGGCGAGAAGCGGCAGACAGGAGCTGCAGCGGGGCCTCGCCGACGCGCTCGACATGCTGACCGTCTGCGTCGAGGCCGGCAGGGATTCGACGCGGCGATCCTCCAGGTCGCGCGACGTGGAGGGCCCGATCGCGGGGGAGTTCGCCCGCGTGCTGTCCGAGATCCAGATCGGCAAGACCCGGGGCGAGGCATTCGCCTCGCTCGGCGAGCGCACGACCGCGCCGGAGGTCAAGAACTTCGTCAGCGCCCTGGTCCAGGCCGACCGGCTGGGGCTGCCCATCGCGGCCGTGCTGCGCGAGCAGACGAAGGAGATGCGCATCGTCCGCCGTCAGCGGGCGGAGGAGCAGGCGCAGAAGGTGACGGTGAAGATCCTCTTTCCCCTGCTGCTGTGCATCTTCCCGGCCCTGTTCATCGTCATCATCGGGCCGGGCGCGATCCAGATCATCGACCTTTCGACGGACCGTTCTCGCTGCAGAGCGATCTCGGCCGACCGCGTCAGCGGTCGACGTCGGCGACGAGGCCGAGCCGCACCGCGGCGATGACGGCGCTCGCCCGGTTGTGCGCGCCGAGCTTCTCGTAGATCTTGCCGATGTGGGTCTTGACCGTCGACGGGCTCATGAAGAGCGGCCTTGCCGACCTGCGCCACCGAGGCGCCCTCGACGAGCAGCCTGAGCACCTCGGTCTCGCGGGTCGTCAACGTCTGCTGCGGCGTCTCGCTGCGCCGGCGCATCGCCTCGGCGAGCCCGCTCGCGGAGAACTCGCAGCGGCATCTCCGCCGCCCGGCGCACCGCGGAGATCACCTGCTCCGACGGGCGCGCTCTTGCGCACCAGCGACGACGCACCGGCATCCAGCGCCTCGAGCAGGCTTGAGTCGTCGTTGAGCATGGTCAGCACCACGAGCCCGATGTCCTTCGAGCGCTCGCGCGCCGAGCGGACCAGGGACAGGCCGCTGCCGTCGGGCATGGTGACGTCGATGACGGCCACGAGGCGGCCCGTCGGTCGGCGCGGCGAGCAGCCCGTCGAGGAGCGACTGGCCCTCGGCGAGCGAGCCGGCCTGGCCGACCACCGCCAGGTCGTCCTGGGCATCGAGCATCGTCGCGACTGCCTTCGCGAACGACCGCGTGGTCGTCGACGAGCACGACGTTGAGCACCACGGTCACTCCCCGCCTCCGGACGAGCCTCGAGCCGTGCCCCTGCCCTGCGACGACTCCTCGACCGTCAGGGTAACGGTCGTCCGGCCCGGGGTGTCCGTCCGCATCGTCAGAGATCGCGTCGATGCCGTCGAGGGGGGGTCCGGTAGGTCTGGCGCGCGGTGCGAGGGTTCCCGTCGTGGGACACCTCGACGTTCGTCGGGCCCGACCACCGAGGCGGTGAGCGTCACCCAGGCGTTGCGTGCGCTGCTCGCCTGGGCGTCGGCGAGCACGTCCATGACGAGGCGGTGCACGAGGATCTCCACGCGCGGGTCGAGCCGGCGCTGGCGCTCGCTGACGGTCACCGTCGTGCGTATGCCGGTGACACTGCCGAAGCTCTGCACGGCGGCACCGAGCACGGACCCGAGGCCCGCCGCCGGGCCGCTCGGCGACCCGCAGGTCGGTGATGTTGAGGCGCAGGTCGGCCATGACGTCACCGAGCTGCTCGCGCAGGCTGTCGAGGCTGTCGCGCATCGACGTCCCCGGCGGGCCGGCCTGGGCGCGCAGGGCGTCGACCCGGTAGCCGAGGGCGGCGAGCTCCTGGGCGATGCCGTCGTGGATGTCGCGGGCGATGCGGTTGCGCTCCTCGATGCTCGCGAACTGCCTCAGCTCGCCGAAGAGCAGGCCGGCCTGGATCGTGGGGGCGATCGCGGCGGGTCACCTCACCGCGCGACCCGCTGCTCCTGCCTGCTGAACGGCTGGCCGTCGGGACGGTCGGCGACGAGGACCGTCGTCGAGCCGTTGCCGAGGGCGAACGGCACGACGAGCGCGCGCCGGCGAGCCGAGCTCGTCGGTGAAGGCGACCTCGGTCGGTGACCACTTCGACGGGTTCGTGCGCAGCAGCTCCGCGTCACCTGGTCCGCGAGCGCCCAGGGCGCCCTGGTGGAGCCGCGCAGCGCAACGGGCACGAGGTGCTCGGCGTCGTGGGTCACGAGCACCGCGCTGCGGGTCGACGGGACCTGGGCGGCGAGCAGGTCGAGGGCCAGGGTCGCGCTCGCGGGCGCGTCGAGCCCGGTCGACATCTGCGATGACAGGTCCTGCAGCCGCTGGATCAGCTCGATGGCCTCGCGCGCCGCAGGGTCGGCGTCGGTCTCGGCCTGCTCCGCCGCGAGCCGCTGGTTCCACGCGCCGAGGAGGCCGAGCAGGGACGCCGCGGCGAGCCAGGCCAGCATCGTGGGTGTGACGACATGGTCCGGAGTGGCGGCGACCGTCGACGAGGTAGGCGCCGCTCCCCACCGCCGAGGTGAGCAGGAAGCCGAAGCGGCCGTACCGGGTGCCCGCGTGGTAGGCGGGGATGAGGATGAGCAGGGCCGCCGCGACCTCCTCCAGCGCGAAGGCGGCGCCTGCGGCGGCCGCGGACAGCGGCCAGCATCGCCGATGATGAGGCTCTCCACGGTGCCGCGGCGCGCGGCCGGCATCCGGTCCAGGACGACGACGAACAGGTCGAGCACGCCGACGAGGAGCGAGCCACGGCAGCACCTCGACGAAGTCGCCCTGCAGGAGGGCGACCGTTCCGGCTGAGGACGAAGAAGCGCCAGGCGGATCTTGGCCGACGCGTCGAGCCAGCGGAAGCCAGGGCAGTCGGGTCACTGCTGCAGCGTAGCGCCGGGCCGTTCGGGCCCGTTCGCGTGCAGGGTCTCTCCCAGCCTGCTGTGGGACGATTACCCGATACTGTGCGCGGCCGCACCTGCTGTTCGGCCCGGAGCACGCGAAAGGACAGGGACGACGTGAAGGGTCGTGTGCTGGTCGTCGATGACGACCTGGCGCTGGCGGAGATGCTCGGCATCGTCCTGCGCAACGAGGGGCTCGAGGTCGACCACGTCGCCGACGGGTCCGTCCGCCATCGGTGCGTTCCGTGACTTCCGCCCCGACCTCGTGCTCCTCGACGTCATGCTCCCGGGCATCGACGGCCTCGAGGTGTGCCGCCAGATCCGCGCCGAGTCGGGCGTGCCGATCGTCATGCTCACCGCCAAGACCGACACCGTCGACGTCGTCGTGGGCCTGGAGTCCGGCGCCGACGACTACGTCGTCAAGCCGTTCAAGCCCCAGGAGCTCATCGCCCGGGTGCGCGCCCGGCTGCGCCGCGGCGACGAGCCGGAGCCCGAGCGCCTGACCATCGGCGACCTCGCCATCGACGTCGCCGGCCACTCGGTCACCCGCGACGGCGCCCAGCTCAGCCTGACGCCGCTGGAGTTCGACCTCCTCGTCGCGCTCGCCCGCAAGCCGTGGCAGGTCTTCACCCGCGAGGTGCTCCTCGAGCAGGTCTGGGGCTACCGCCACGCGGGTGACACCCGGCTGGTCAACGTGCACGTGCAGCGGCTGCGCTCGAAGATCGAGCACGACCCGGAGCACCCCGAGATCGTCGTCACCGTGCGCGGCGTCGGGTACAAGGCAGGTCGGGCCTGAGCGTGTCCGGTTCCGCCGACCTCGGTGTGCGAACCGCGCTGGCATCCGGACGGGACCGCGGTCGCCGCAGCCTCGCCGACGTCCACGCACTCGGTGCGCGACGCCGTCGCGTACGTCGCGCCGGCGCTGGCGACAGTCCCTGCAGCTGCGCGTGGTCACCACGACGATGCTGCTGGGCCTGTTCGTCGTGTCGATCCTCGGCGGTGTGCTCCACGAGCAGATCTCGAGCGGCCTCGAGAACGACCGGGTCGCCACCGCCGAGTACGAGTCGCTCAACCTGACCAGCCAGGCCCAGAACCGCTGGGACAACTCGACGTCCACCTCGGTCGACGACCTCGACCAGGCGGCGCGCGACATCATGTCGGGCATCCTCGCCGAGCCCGGCCCGCAGCCCAGCCGCTACGTCGTCATGAACCGGTCCGCCGGCAACGACAGCGACGTCGTGCTGGCCAGCCTGACGCAGCGGTGCCCTCGACATCGAGTCCGTGAGCCCGGAGCTCCAGGCGCGCCGTCGCGGCATCCCCGGAGCGCCAGCAGACCCAGATGAGCGAGGTGACCGTCGACGGGCGAGACCCTGCCGGCGGTCATCGTCGGCAGCGTCGTCGAGGTGCCCAACGCCGGCGCCTACGACCTCTACTTCATCTACCCGATGGAGCAGGAGGTCGCGACGATGGGGCTCATCGGCAACTCGTTCGTCGTCGCCGGGATCATCCTCACCCTGCTCGTCGGTGCGGTCGCGTGGGTCGTCACCCGCCAGGTCGTCAAGCCGGTGCGCCGCGCCGGCGAGGTCGCCCAGCGGCTGTCCGCCGGCAAGCTCAACGAGCGGATGCCGACCCGCGGCGAGGACGACCTCGCGCTCCTCGCCACGTCGTTCAACGGCATGGCCGACAGCCTCCAGTCGCAGATCCGCCAGCTCGAGGGGCTCAGCGCCGTGCAGCAGCGCTTCGTCTCCGACGTCTCGCACGAGCTGCGCACCCCGCTGACGACGATCCGGATGGCGGTCGACCTCATCCACGAGTCGCGCGAGGGCTTCGAGCCCACGGTGGGCCGGTCGGCCGAGCTGCTCGCCGGCGAGCTCGACCGGTTCGAGGACCTGCTGTCCGACCTGCTCGAGATCAGCCGGTTCGACGCCGGCGCCGCTGCCCTCGACGTCGAGCCGGTCGACCTGCGCGGCACCATCGACAAGGTCGTCGAGGCCGCTCGCCCGCTCGCCGAGCGCCGGGGCAGCGTCGTCACCGTGCACGACCCCGACGAGCCTGCCGAGGCCGAGGTCGACGAGCGTCGCGTCGAGCGGATCCTGCGCAACCTGCTCGTCAACGCCATCGAGCACGGTGAGGGCCGGCCGGTGGACGTCTACGTCGCGGTCGGGTGACGACGCCGTCGCGGTCGTCGTCGAGGACCACGGCGTCGGCCTGCGGCCCGGGCGAGGCCGCCAACGTGTTCACCCGGTTCTGGCGGGCCGACCCGGCGCGGGCCCGCACCACCGGCGGCACCGGGCTGGGCCTGTCGATCTCGCTCGAGGACGCCCGGCTGCACAACGGCTGGCTCCAGGCGTGGGGCGAGCGCGGCGTCGGCTCGCGGTTCCGGCTCACCCTGCCGCAGCGCGCCGGCGACACCCTGCACGGGTCGCCGCTGCCGCTCAGCCCCACGGAGGAACCGTGACCAGCCGGCGGGCCAGGGCCGCCCTGGTGGTCGCTCGTGGCGCTCCTGCTCGCGGGGTGCGGCGGTCTGTCGCACGACGGGCCGGTCGAGCCGGGCCTCGACGTCGGCAGCGGCAACCCACCCGACCTGCGGGTGCTCGCCACCCGGCCCGGTCGCCGGCGCCGGCCAGGAGAGCATCGTGCGCGGCTTCGTGCGGGCCGGCACCGCCAGCGACGGCGCCGTACGACAACGCGCGGGCCTTCCTCACCGCGCAGACGAGCGAGCAGTGGAACCCCGACCGCAACCTGGTGCTGCTGGCCGACGACGCCGCACCGCAAGGCGACGCTGCTCGACCCCGCGACGGTGCGGATCACCGTCGAAGGCGGCCGGCACCGTCGACGCCAGGGCCGCTACACGGCCGCCTCGCCCGGGCAGCACGGTGACGGCGCGACTTCGGCCTCACGACGGTGGGCGGCGAGTGGCGGATCAGCGAGCTGCCCGAGGGCTTCGGCCGGTGGATCGCCAGCACCGATGTCTCCCGGCTCGTGCAGCCCTACGACGTGCACTACGTCTCGACCAGCCAGCGTGCCCTGGTGCTCCGACACCCGGTGGTTCCCGGTCGACAAGCTCGCCACCCGGCTGGCCCGCGCCCAGATCGAACCGGTGCCCGCACACCTCGCGGGCGCGGCGGTCTCGGCCGTGCCGGCCGGCGCCCGCCTGCTCGGGGATGCCGTGTCGATCGAGTCCGGTGTCGCGACCGTCAACCTCATCTCCGGCAAGCTGGCGCCGGGGGAGGCCACCCGGCAGAACCTGTGGGCCCAGTTCGTCAGCACCCTCACCCAGGACAGTGCCGTCAGCCGGGTCGAGCTCTCGGTCGGCGGGGTGCCCGTCAACCTGCCGGCCTGGACGGCTCGGCGGGAACGCTCGCCGAGGTCGGCTTCAGCACCCCGGCCGACCCCACCCTCGCGCGGCCGGTCGTGCGCCGCGGTGACGACGTCACGGTCTTCGACGCGACCACCCTCGGCGACGCGGAGCCCCGCCAGCCCGCGGTCTCCTCGAGCACCTACCCGCAGGTGCTGCGCGCCTTCCACCGCCTCGCGCTGTCGGCCGACGGCGCCGAGCTGGCCGGCGTCGACCCCGGCGGCGACGGCATCTCGAGGTGGCGTGGCGTCAACCGCTACGAGGTGCCGCTCGACGCCACCGACGTCGGCAACCCCTCGTACGACCGGCGCGGGTTCCTCTGGATGGGCGGCGTCGGCCGCAAGGGGGCCACGGCCCCCCGGCTGTGGGTCGTCGACCTGTCGGCGAGCCCGGCCGACCCGCGCGCCGCCGCGACCGCCGTCGAGGCGAAGTGGCTCGACGGCCGTCGGGTGCTCGAGGCCCGGGTCGCCCCGGACGGCGACCGGGTCGCGGTGCTGTCGACCGCACTCGACGGCTCCGACACGCGCCTCGACCTCGCCGGCGTCGTGCGCGGCGGGGGTGCGCTGCCGCAACGGCTGGCCGACCCGCTGCGGATCGGCTCCTCGCTGACCAGGGCGAGCAGCATCGCCTGGCTCGACGACCGCACCCTGGCCGCACTCGGCGTGCTCGACGGCAAGACGGTGCAGCCGGTCATCGTCTCGGCCGGTGGAGCCGTGCAGCGGGCTGACCGCCGTGCCCGGTGCCGTGAGCATCGCGTCCACCGGCGGCGAGCGCGACCTGTGGGTGGTCACCTCCGCCGGCCGGCTGCACAGCCGCGCCGGCTCGCAGTGGGTCGACAGCGGCCCCGCCACCGACCTCGCCGTCGCCGCCGGCTGACCACCCGCCGTCCGCAGGGCGCCGGCCCGGCAGGCGTCGTCCACAGGCCGCCGGCCGGGAGGCGTCGTCCACAGGACCGGGCCGGACCCGGCATCCACCCGTGGCGCGGTGCAGGCTCGAACGCATGGCGGGTGTGGTGCGCAGCGCGTGGGCGTGGACCGGGCGCGGGCTGGCCGCGGCCGCCGACCTCGTCCTGCCGTCCCGCTGCGCCGCGTGCCACGGGGTCGCGGGCCCGCTCTGCGTCACCTGCGCCGATGCCGTGCGCCTGTCGTCGCGCGCGGCTCGAGGTCGCGCGGTGGGGGCCGGATCCCGCCAGCGTCGGGGATGCCGTCGTGCTGGGCCGGCGCCCGGTTCGAGGGCGCCGTGCGGCTCGCCGTGACCGCGTACAAGGACGAAGGGCGTCGCGACCTGCGCGCGACGCTGGCCCGGCCCCTGTCCGCGGCCCTGGCCGGCGCGGCGGCGGGTGACCCGGTGCGTGCGCCGCCGGCTCGCGCTGGGGGAGGAGGTGCTCGTCGTGCCGGTGCCGACCTCGCGGGACTCGCGTCGCCGCCGGGGCGACGACCCGATCCTGGACCTGGCCGTCACGGCGGTCGCCGCCGTCAACGGGGCGCAGGCCGCCCGCGGCTCGGCGCTCGGCCGCAGCAGGGGGCGGCACCGGCGGCCTCGTCGTGGCGCCCGCACTGGTCCACACCCGCCGGGTGGCGGACCAGGCCCACCTCGACCGGCGGGCCCGGGCCGACAACCTGCCGGGGCGATGGCGGTGGCGCGCCGTGGCGCGCCGTGCTGCGCGGGGCCACCTGCGTGCTCGTCGACGACGTCGTCACGACCGGCGCGACGCTCGCCGAGGCGGCTCGGGCGCTGCGCGCGGCAGGGGCCCGACACGTCGTCGCGGCGACGTGTGCCACGACACCAGCGCCACTCACCGACCCCGCCCTTGTGGCCCACAGGACCTCCGACTAGCGTCAGTGCATGAGCCCCGATCCTCCGGAGGTGGTGCCCCTGACGCCGGTTCGGCAGCTGAGCAGCGAGACCCCACAGCACGAGGAGGACCACGTGGACATCGTCGTCACCGGACGGCACCTGACCGTCTCCGACCGCTTCCGGGCGCACATCGAGGAGAAGCTCGAGAAGATCACCCAGCTCGAGCCCCGCACCCGCCGGGTCGAGGTGCTGGTGAGTCACGAGCCCAACCGTCGCCAGGCCAAGGTCTGTGACAAGGTCGAGATCACCTGCTACGCCAAGGGGCCCGTGGTGCGGGCCGAGGCGTGCGTCGAGGACAAGTACGCCGCCCTCGACCTGGCGATCGACAAGCTGATGGAGCGGCTGAGGCGCCAGAAGGACCGGCGACAGGTCCACCGCGGACGACGTACCCCCGAGTCCGTCGCGAGGGCGACCGCGCGCATCGTCACCCCGGCCGAGGCGGGCCCCGAGGCCGCCGGGGTCCGACGACGGCGACCAGTTCGGCGACTCGCCCGGTGGAGGTCCGCGAGAAGGTCCACCGCTCCGCACCGATGACGCTGTCCGACGCGCTGAGCGAGATGGAGCTCGTCGGCCACGACTTCTACCTCTTCCACGACGTCGAGACCGACCGCGCCAGCGTCGTCTACCGGCGGCACGGCTGGAGCTACGGCGTGCTGCACCTCGACCTCGACGGCTCGCTGGCCGACGTCCCGGAGCAGCGGCGAGGGCGCCGGATGTCGAGGCGGCTGCTTCCTGAGAGGTTCTCAGGGACCGGTCTGGGCACGTCCCGCCCGGACCTGCGACGATGTGCCCGTGGGCGGTGACGGAGTGACTGGTGGTGCGAGGCCGGACGAGTCGGCGACCCCGATCCGAGTGATGATCGCCGACGACCACGACCTCTACCGGCGTGGCATGCAGGTGGTCGTCGAGCTCGACGGCACCGCCCAGCGTCGTCGGCGAGGCCAGCAACGGCGTCGAGGCCGTCGAGGTGTGCAGCGGGTCAGCCCGGAGGTCGTGCTCATGGACGTGCGGATGCCGGGCGTCGGGCGGCATCGAGGCCTGCCGCCGCATCCGGGAGGCCGTGCCGTCGGCACGCATCCTGATGCTGACCATGTCCGACGACGAGTCCGACCTGTTCGAGGCGATCAAGGCCGGGGCGAGCGGCTACCTGCTCAAGGACCTGCCCGGTGAGGAGGTGGCCGACGGCCATCCGCCGGGTCCACGACGGCCAGGCGATCATCCCGCCCGGGAATGGCGGCGACGCTGCTCGCCGAGTTCACCCGGCTCAGCCAGGAGCCGGAGCCGGTCACCGGCAGTGCGCCGCTGCTCACCGACCGCGAGGTCGAGGTGCTGCGGCTCGTGGCCCGCGGGATGGCCAACCGCGAGATCGCCGACGAGCTCGTCATCTCCGAGAACACCGTGAAGAACCACGTCCGCAACATCCTCGAGAAGCTCCACCTGCACTCGCGGGTCGAGGCCGCGGTCTACGCGCACCGGCAGCACCTGCTCCCCACGGATGAGTGACGCGCCGCTCGGCGTGCACCTCTCGACGCGGGCCGCGCGCCGCATCGCCCTCGCGGCCCAGGGCTTCGCGCGGCCCCGCCCGGCGCTGGCCGGCACCCGTGACGTGCAGCGCGTCGTCGACACGGTCGGCGTCGTGCAGATCGACAGCGTCAACGTCGTCGTGCGCAGCCAGTACCTGCCGTTCTTCTCCCGGCTCGGCCCCTACGACCGGGCGCTGCTCGACCGGGCCCGCGACGTCGCGCCCCGCCGGGTCGTGGAGTACTGGGCGCACGAGGCGTCGCTCGTGCCGCCGTCGACCTGGCCGCTGCTCGACTTCCGGATGCGCCGGGCCGGCTCCGACGCCTGGGGCGGCATGCGCGGCGTCGCCCGCGACCACCCCGAGCTGGTCGCCGCCGTGCTCGCCGAGGTCGCCCGCCGCGGGCCGACTGACCAGCCGCGAGGTCGAGGTCGCGCTCGCCCACGACCTGCCGCGGGAGCGCGAGGAGTGGGGCTGGAACTGGTCGCTGGTCAAGAACGCCCTCGAGCACCTGTTCTGGGCCGGCGAGGTGTCGAGCGCCGGGCCGCACCAGCCAGTTCGAGCGGCGCTACGCGCTGCCCATCCGGGTGCTGCCGCCGGCGCTGCGCGGGCCGGCCCTCGACCTCGGCCGCCCGGCCGAGCGAGGAGGAGGCCTTCCGCCGGCTCGTCGAGATCTCGGCCCGGGCGCACGGCGTCGGTTCCGAGCAGTGCCTGCGCGACTACTTCCGGCTCTCGCCCGAGCAGGCCCGGCCGGCGATCGCCTCGCTGGTGAGCCGACGGCACCCTGCTGCCGGCGACGGTCGAGGGCTGGCACCGGCCGGTCTACCTGCACCGCGACGCGCGGCGCCCCCGACGGGTCGACCGCCCGGGCCCTGCTGTCGCCGTTCGACTCGCTCGTCTGGCAGCGCGACCGCACCCGGGCGATCTTCGGCTTCGACTTCCGGCTCGAGATCTACGTGCCCGAGCAGCAGCGGGTGCACGGCTACTACGTGCTGCCCTTCCTCCTCGGCGAGGACCTCGTGGCCCGGGTCGACCTCAAGTCGGACCGCGCCGCCGGGGTGCTGCGCGTGCGACGGTGCACCTGGGAGCCCGGCCGGGGTGCAGCCGAGGACCGCGCCGAGCTCGACGACGAGCTCGCGTCGATGGCCGCTTGGCTGCAGTCTCCAGGACGTCGGACTGAACCGGACGATGCGCTCCTGTCCCAGGCCCTGCCGGTCGCTGGACGAGCAGCGACGTATCCCTGGTCCGTCGCCGACTTCCGGCTGCCACCCCTGTCTCGCGCACCAAGGCCTCGGTCAAGCGGGCTCGTCCGCTGCAGAAGCGGCAGCGGCGGCACCCGAGTCGCGGCTATCGTGTCCCGCCAGCCCGGGAACGAGGTCGTACGCCTCGATGACCTTCTGGAAGTGGTCGACGCTCATAGACGTCGGCACCGTCCGTCGATGACAGGGTCGAGCTCCGGGATGCTGCCCAAAGCATCCACCCGCCCAGTGGGTAGTCGTTGAAGACCACGGTACCGGCAGGAAGGCCGCGGCGATCGCACGAGTCGAATGCGGAGGGCACCTCCGCTGGTCTGGACACGTCTCCCCGAGCGGTCCATGGACCGACGAGCGCACACCAGGGCGAGGCCCACGCCGAGCACCGCGACCTCTTTGGGCTTCTCGAGTTGCCGCGTCTGCCCTGTGTCGGCACGACATTGCCGAGGGCGCGGGCGGCCAGGACCCCGATGATGATGGCGCCGAGAGCGATGGTCCGCGCATACGCCAGAGTGCACGCCACGCCGACGCCGAGGAGCGAAGAGGTCGGTCCAGAACGGCCTTGCGCCGCGTCTTCGGTCCAGATCACGACGAGGGCACCCGCCATCCCCAACGTGATCAGGGACTGCAACAGGAACGGCGAAGGTGTCTGCCACTCGCCGACGAACCGGGTGTAGCTCCCGGATGCTGCCGGGTGACGCGAGGAGCCGAGGCCCCACCGGCGTCAAAGCCGCCGCCAGAGACCCCAGACACGCGGAATTGCCGCCATCCGCAACGCTGAACGAAGGGACAACCTCCGGTCCACGCACATGCCGAGTACGACGGCGGCGCCGACACCGACGCCGAAGAACCACATCCCGTGCGAGCAGGCCCAGGCCCACGTGAGGGGGATCAGCCACCAACGCGCTCGGCCGTCGTCGAACGTCTTGAGCCAGGCAGTGGTGAAGACGGCGAGCAGGATGAAGCTGACGACCTGAGGGCGAAGTGCGACCGAACCCGAGGCGCCGAGCCACGCTGCGATTGCGGTCAGGGACGCTATGAGGGGCGGCGAGAACTGGCGTGTGCAGATGTACAGACGTCAGCAGGAGGGCGAGCCCGCCGAAGGCTTGGAGGTACGACAGTCCGGGCCACCCTGCCACGTGATGGACGGCCACGTAGAGCAGCTCCGGCGACCATTCATGGAGGACCAAGGGACGGCTCGGCCAACGAGGACCACGGCTCCGGACCGGCGAACGCGCCAGCTCTCCCACAGGTACGTGCCGAGCCGAAGGTGCCAGAACGTATCGGGGTCGGAGATGGGCCTGTTGAGCCTGCCGAACAGCACCAGTCCTGTGATCGGGATGATCGCGACAGGTAGCCACGGAAGAGCTGGTCCATGACGCTGCGGGAGTGCTGGGGACGCGGGAGGGCCTCGTCAGCGCCGACTGGTTGTCCGTCATGACCGGCACGCGTGTTGACGGGCGGGTCGGCGGCTGCTGGTCATGCGGCCAACTATCTCAAGCGACCGGACGAGTCGCGTCGAATGTCGAGAATTGCGGCACCGGCCCGTGACCGTCACTCGCGGAGCAGCTCCCAGTGCAGGGCGTCGACCGCCCGGCCGTCGGGCAGCACGTCGGCCGCGGTCTCGCGCCCCCAGATCGTGAACCCGAGCCGGTCGAGCACCGTGTTGCTCGCGACGTTGTCGTCGGCGGTCTGCGCGACCAGCCGGCGCATGCCCAGCCCGCCGTCGGTGCGCGGCGCGAAGGCGTGCGCCACCAGGGCGCGTGCCCCGCTGGTCGCGACCCCGCGGCCGCGGCCGCTGGGCACCACCTGGTAGCCGAGCTCGGCGGTGTCGTCGTCGAGGGTGCCCTCGGTGACGAACACGAGCACCTCGCCCAGCGCGGCATCCGTGGTGGTGTCGGCGAGCGCACCAGCTGAGCACCTTGCCGAGCGACATCTGCTCGCGCCGGATCATCAGCCACTCCGGGAAGGTGTCGGCGTCGAGCACGCCCCGGGCCGGCATGTAGTGCGTCGGGCTGGTCCCGCGGCTCGAGCGCCTCGATGTCGCGGTCGCGCCACGGCCGCAGCCGGATGCCGTCGCCCTCCCCGGCATCCAGCACCGGTACGTCGTCCCACGGCGTGCGGGGCTCCATGACGTCCTCGGCCCCCAGGCTGGCGCGCCACACGTCGAGCGCGGGCGCCGCGGCGTCGTCGGGGTCCGGGTGGGACTGCGGGACGGTGCCGTGCTGGGTGAACCCGCACGACCACGCCACCCGCCACGAGGCGAAGTTCCCGCGCACCGCGAGCCAGTGCACGCCGCACCCCGCCCTCGCCGAACCACCAGCGGCAGGCCAGCCGCAGCGCGCCCGCCATGAAGCCCGAGCCGCGGCCGTCGGGGTGCAGGCCGAAACCGGTCTCGGCCACCCCGCCACCGCCCGGGCGCAGGTCGATCGTGCCCAGGTAGGCGCCGCGAGGGTCCGCGGCGTCGGTGACGGCCCAGACGGCGCACTCCGCGCGGGGCGGACCAGTCGCGCTCGATCTCGGACAGGAAGTCGCGGGCCTCCTCGAGGCCGTAGGGCCGCGGCACCGTGGTCCAGCGCATCGACTCCGGGTCGGTGGACTGCTCGACGATCCGCTGCGCGTCCTCGGGGCGGTGGGCCCGCAGCCGCACCACCCCGTCGGTGAGCTCGGGCACGCAGTCGGGGAACGGCACACCGGTCATTCCTCCACCCAACCACCTGCGGCGGTGGTGGGGAACTCACGCCGCCGTGCGCCGCGTTGCCGGTGAGGACGCCCCTCGCCGGTCCGGTCGCTGCACCCTCTCCGCACGATCGCCGGTTCCGTGGGGCGCTCGGGGCTCGACTACCCTAGGCAGGTCCGGTCGAGCGACCGCCATGCAGCCACGCCAAGGGAGTCCCACTCGTGAAGATCGTCGAGAAGCTGTTGCGCGCCGGTGAGGGGCGCATCCTGAGGAAGCTCGACAACATCGCGGCACAGGTCAACGCCATCGAGGAGGACTTCGAGAAGCTCACCGACGCCGAGCTGCGCGCCGAGACCGACGTCTTCAAGAAGCGCCTCGCCGACGGTGAGACCCTCGACGACATCCTGCCCGAGGCGTTCGCCGCGGTCCGCGAGGCCAGCAAGCGCACCCTGGGCAAGCGCCACTTCGACGTGCAGATCATGGGTGGGGCCGCGCTCCACATGGGCAACGTCGCCGAGATGCGCACCGGTGAGGGCAAGACCCTCGTCGCGACCCTGCCGAGCTACCTCAACGCGCTCACCGGCAAGGGCGTGCACGTCATCACGGTCAACGACTACCTCGCCGAGTACCAGTCCGAGCTGATGGGCCGCGTGCACCGCTTCCTCGGCCTCGAGACCGGCTGCATCCTCGGCGTCGATGACGCCCGAGCAGCGCCGCGCCGAGTACGCCAAGGACATCACCTACGGCACCAACAACGAGTTCGGCTTCGACTACCTGCGCGACAACATGGCGTGGTCGACCGAGGAGCTCGTGCAGCGCGAGCACCACTTCGCGATCGTCGACGAGGTCGACTCGATCCTCATCGACGAGGCCCGCACCCCGCTGATCATCTCCGGGCCGGCCGACCAGCCGACCAAGTGGTACACCGAGTTCGCCAAGATGGTCGACCGCCTCGAGCGCGGCGAGCTCGAGAGCGGCCGCGGCGACTACGAGGTCGACGAGAAGAAGCGCACGGTCGGCGTGCTCGAGCGCGGCATCGAGAAGGTCGAGGACCACCTCGGCATCGACAACCTCTACGAGTCGGCCAACACCCCGCTCATCGGCTACCTCAACAACTCGCATGAAGGCCAAGGAGCTGTTCCAGCGCGACAAGGACTACGTCGTGCTCAACGGCGAGGTGCTCATCGTCGACGAGCACACCGGCCGCATGCTCGCCGGCCGGCGCTACAACGAGGGCATGCACCAGGCCATCGAGGCCAAGGAGGGGGTGAAGATCCAGAACGAGAACCAGACCCTCGCGACGATCACCCTCCAGAACTTCTTCCGCATGTACGACAAGCTCGCCGGCATGACCGGCACGGCCATGACCGAGGCCTCCGAGCTCAACTCGATCTACAAGCTGGGCGTCGTGCCGATCCCGACCAACCAGCCGATGATCCGCATCGACCAGGCCGACCTCGTCTACCGCACCGAGGAGTCGAAGTACAAGGCCGTCGTGGCCGACCTCGTCGAGCGCCACGAGAAGGGCCAGCCGGTGCTCGTCGGCACCGTCTCGGTCGAGAAGTCGGAGTACCTGTCCGACCAGCTGCGCCGCCACGGGGTGCCCCACGAGGTGCTCAACGCCAAGCACCACGAGCGCGAGGCCGCCATCGTCGCGGATGCCGGCCGCAAGGGTGCCGTCACCGTCGCCACCAACATGGCCGGTCGCGGTACCGACATCATGCTCGGCGGCAACCCCGAGTTCCGGGCCGTCGCGGCCCTGAAGGAGCGCGGCCTCGACCCGCACGAGACCCCGGAGGAGTACGAGGCCGCCTGGGACGAGGCGCTCGCCACGGCCGAGGCCGCCGTCGCCTCCGAGCACGACGAGGTCACCGAGCTCGGCGGCCTGTACGTGCTCGGCACCGAGCGCCACGAGTCGCGCCGCATCGACAACCAGCTGCGCGGTCGCTCCGGCCGTCAGGGTGACCCGGGTGAGTCGCGGTTCTACCTCTCGCTCGAGGACCACCTGATGCGGCTGTTCAACGCCGGCCTGGTCGACCGGGTGATGACCACCGCCAAGCTCGAGGACGACCAGCCCATCGAGTCCAAGCTGGTCTCCCGCTCGATCCAGTCGGCGCAGGCCCAGGTCGAGGCGCAGAACTTCGAGATCCGCAAGAACGTGCTCAAGTACGACGACGTGCTCAACCGCCAGCGCACCGTCATCTACGAGGAGCGCCGCCGCGTGCTCGAGGGCGAGGACCTGCACGAGCAGCTGCGGTTCTTCGTCAACGACGTCATCGAGGGCTACGTCGACGCCGAGACCTCCGACGGCTTCCCCGAGGACTGGAACCTCGAGCGGCTGTGGACCGCCCTGCGCGGGCTCTACCCGATCACGCTCGACCCCGAGCAGGTCGAGGAGGCCGCCGGTGGCCGCAGCCGCGCTGACCAACGCGAAGCTCAAGGAGGAGATCCTCTCCGACGCCCACCACGCCTACGACCAGCGCGAGGAGGCCCTCGGCTCCGAGGTCATGCGCGAGGTCGAGCGGCGGGTGATGCTCTCCGTCCTGGACCGCAAGTGGCGCGAGCACCTCTACGAGATGGACTACCTCCAGGAGGGCATCGGCCTGCGCGCCATGGCCCAGCGCGACCCGCTCGTGGAGTACCAGCGCGAGGGCTTCGCGCTGTGGACCACGATGAACGAGGCCGTGCGCGAGGAGTCGGTCGGGCTGCTGTTCCACGTCGACGTCAGGTCGACCAGCCCACCGAGGCGCCGCCCGCCGTCGAGCCGGTGCACGTGTCGCAGATGCTGGGCGCGATGTCCGGTGCTCCCGCCGCGGCCACCGACGCGCAGCGACCGGATGCCGTCCGCCGAGCCGGAGTCCGAGCGCGCCGCCGTGGGTGCCAGGACGGGCTCCGTTCGGCGACGGGGCCCGCAAGGTCGCCGTCTCGGGTGTCGGCGTCGGCCGGCCCCGCACCGGGGCGCTGCACTACACCGCCCCCAGCGAGACCGGTGGGGTCGACGAGCGCGACGAGGGCACCCCGGCATCCGGCAGCGGGCTCACCGACGAGCAGCTGGCCAACACCCCGAAGAACGCGCCGTGCCCGTGTGGCTCGGGCAAGAAGTTCAAGATGTGCCACGGCCGCCGCTGACCTCGGCCGCCACCCTGGCCAGGTGAGGGGCCCCGCCGCGAACTCGTCCGCAGCGGGGCCCCTTCGTCGCTGCCTCGGGCACCCTAGAGTCCATCCAGCCCGGGCGACCGGCTCGGGGACAGGGGGGTCGTGATGGTGTCAGGGCTGGTCGTGCGGGTGGTCGGTGGAGTGGCAGCGGGCGCGCTGCTGCTGTCCGGGTGCGGCTCGGCGGAGGACCCGCCAGCGGCTTCGGGTTCGGCGTCGGCCTCGGCGTCTGCGCTCGGCCTCTGCGTCGAGCACGCGGCACGCCCAGCTCGGGCACCTCGGCCGAGGCGACCAAGCGCGCGACCTCGGCGACGAGGAAGGCGCTGCTGCCGAGTGCGGCGTTCACGAAGATCGGGATGGACGTCGCCGACAAGCCGACGACGGACAAGTGGGACTGGTTCGAGACCTGTCGGCCGAGCCTGCCGTCGGAGTCGCGCCAGGTGGTGGGCACCAACGGCAAGTGGGAGAAGGACGGGCTCGTCGTGAGCCAGACCGTCGTCGCCTACCCCGACGGGGTGGCCGAGGACGTCGTCGGGGAGGTGGCGAAGGCGGTGACCTGCTCGACGTACACCGCGAACGGCCGCGAGTACTCGAAGGTCAAGGCGATCGACCTGCCCAAGGTCGAGTCGGCCGACGCCAAGCACGCCTGGTGCATGGTCGAGGCGAAGGAGGACGTGACGCTCTGCCACTCGGTGATCGCCGGGCAGGACCTCGTGAGCAGCCTGTGGGCGATGTCCGGTGACGCCGACGAGGCCAAGGACGCACTGGCCGTGCTCACCCTGCTCGCGTCGGAACGGATCGTCACCCAGATCGGGTGAGCGCGGCCGTGTTTGCGGGCAGCCCCTGACGTGGTGGACCTCCGACCGGTACGGTGCCGGGCAGGAGGCCTCCGAGAGACAGGGACGTGGTGTCCAAGGAGCTGACGACGTCAGGACGTCCGGTCGCGGTGCCCCAGCTGGGGCCCGAGGCGCGGCTGGCGCTCGACGTCGCCCTCGGCGTGGCCGGTGTGGCCGTCGGGGCCGACCGTGGTGGCGGTGCGCACGGTGCACCGGGTGACGGCACCGGTGACCCGGCTGCTGTGGCGACCACCGCTGCTGGCGAGGCGCTACCACCCGGCCACGGTCGTTCGCCGAGCTGGCCCGCACGGGGGGTGCCGAGCGCGAGGAGCTGCGCCGGCGGGTCGAGGTCCTGCTCGACGCCTGGGTACCTGCCCTCGTCGCGACGCTCGTCGAACGGATCGACCTCACCCGGCTGGTCGAGGACAACGTCGACCTGGACCAGATCGTCTCCACCGTCGACCTCGATGCCGCGGTCGCGCGCGTCGACCTCGACGCCGCCGTGGGGCGGGTGGACCTCGAGGGTGCGGTGTCGCTCGTCGACCTCGATGGCGTGGTGGCGCGGGTCGACATGGACGCGATCATCGACCGGCTGGACCTGGATGGCGTGGTGGCGCGGGTCGACATGGACGCGATCATCGACCGGCTGGACCTGGATGCGGGTCGTCGATGGCCGTCATCGACCGGATCGACCTGGACGCGGTCGGTCGACCAGGCTCGACTGGATGGCGTGGTGGCGCGGGTCGACATCGACGCCATCATCGACCGGCTCGACCTCGACGCCATCGCGGCCCGGCTCGACGTGGATGCCGTGGTGGCACGGGCCGACTTCGACGCCGTCATCGACCGGATCGACCTGGACGCGGTGGCGGCCAAGCTCGACGTGGATGCCGTGGTGGCACGGGCCGACCTCGACGCCGTCATCGACCGGATCGACATCGTCGGGATCATCGAAGAGGTCCTGGACGTCATCGACCTGCCTGCGATCATCCGGGACTCCAGCGGCTCGATGGCCTCCGAGACGGTGCGCGGAGTGCGGATGACCGGCATCAACGCCGACGACGCCCTCAGCCGGGTCGTCGACCGGGCCCTGTTCCGGCGCCGGCATCACGACGCGTCGGGTGCCTCCCCGTGACCGGCTCGGAGATCTCCCCGGTCCCTCGGGAGGCGCGGCCCTACCAGGGCCACTCGGCCGGGCTGGTGACCCGGCTCGTCGCGAACACGATCGATGCCCTGGTCGTCGGGGTGATGGTCGGCGCGATCTACCTCGGGCTGGTCGCGTTCAAGTTCCTTCTCGACCCACGTACCTTCGTGTGGCCGAGCGGGAACTTCCTGGTGAGCCTGACCACCACGCTCTCGGTCGCAACCGGCGTACCTGGCGCTCGGGTGGTGGCTGCTCGGCCGCAGCTATGGCGACCACGTCATGGGACTGCGTGTCGTGGATCGTCGCGGGCGACGGCTCGGGCCCTTGCGCGCACTCCTGCGGGCCGGCTTCTGCGTGTTCTTCCCGATCGGGCTGTTCTGGTGCATCGTGAGCCCAGAACGCCGGTCGGTCCAGGACGCCGTGCTGTGGACCCGGGTGGTCTACGACTGGGTCGCCCGACCGGGCGCGAGCCAGCGCAAGACCCTGTTGGGGGAGGCGCCCATGGCGCTTGGGCCAGCCGCAGCGACCGAGCCTCGCGAGCCCGTCGCCCGAGCACGACACTGACGCCCATCCCCGTAGCCGGTACCGCCGGGAGGACCTCGCGGAGTCACCCGACCCGTCCGAGCCCTGAGGCCGACGCGATGAGCACGGACCGGCCCCCGCACCGCGAGGGCCGGCAAGCTCAGCAGCCCACGCACCCGAAACCGATGCGGAGCCTGCGCACGCGGTCAGCCCACCTGGAGCGCACTGACCCTCCACTTGCCGTCCTGGCCCACGAGCCGCACCGCGACGGCGCGAACCCGGGGCCCGTCGCGCACGACGACCGCGGCCTCGGCCACCCCGTCGGCCGGCTCGCAGACCCGAACCCGAACGACGTGCAGCCGCGGACGGGTGCGGGGCGCCCGGCCCTCGGCCACCCGGCGGGCGACGAGGGCGCTGCGGCGGGCCACGACGGCGTAGACCTCCGGGCTGGTCCAGCGCAGCACCTGGGGCGCCGGGCGCACTCCGGTCATCACCTCGAGCAGGGCCAGGGTGATGCGCCCCGCCCACGCCGTGGGGTCCGGAAGGTCATCGCGCAGGGTGCGCTGCGGCCCGAAGAACTGCTCGTCCGAGGCCGCGGCGAAGTCGACCGCCAGGGTGTCCTGGATGTAGGCGGTGCGCCCCTCGCGCTCGGCGGTGGCCTGCCGGGAGCGGCGGATCGCCTCCTCGAGCGAGATCGGTGGCGGCAGCGGCCGGCTCGGCGGCGCGACGTGCAGCAGCCCGGCGCTCACGACAGCAGACCTCGGGGGAGCGCGGAGGACCTGACCGGGCCGCAGCAGGTCGGGGTCGTCGCCGATGACCGCGCGGTTGGTCTCGAACCAGGCCGGCCAGGCGCTGCGCGATCTCGGCGTCCGAGGCGTCGGGGCCCAGGTGCCTCGCGGCGATGGACCACAGGCTGTCACCGCGTCGCACCACCACCTCGACCGGCCGGGAGCCGCCGGTCGACCGGGGCGAGGGGCTGAGCACCCGCACGTCGGGCTGCGCGCGCACGGTCGGGCGGGTGGGCACCCATCCGGCCGAGCTCGGGCCGAGGCACCGGCGAGGCTGGGCGACCATCCGGGGTCGGGCAGCGCGGTGAAGCCCGGGTCGGGCAGCGGTGGGCCCACGCTGTACGGCTCCGTCGGCTCGGTCGGCCCGGTCGGCCGGTCGGCCGGTCGGCCCGGTCGGCCGGTCGGCCGACACCCGCGGTCGCCGATGCCGGCTGCTCCACGCCGTCGACGCCCCGGCCGAGCGCACCGCCCACCGTGATGACGTGCACCGCCGGCGCCGCCACCGAGGCCCCCGGGGCGAGACCGGCCACGACGCCGACGCCCAGCAGGGCCCCGGCCGCGCGGCGGACCAACCGCGGCGTGACGAGGTCGGCGACCCGGCGAGCGCCGCGCCCGAGCGTGCCGGGCACGAGCGAGACCAGCTCGAGCAGCACGCTCAGCGCCAGCCAGCAGACCCCGACCAGTGCGGCCGAGGCGAGGACCGCCGCGAGTGCCTCGTCGGAGCGCACCGGCACTCCCGCTGCCGATGCGGCGCCGACATCCTCGGCGACGTGCCACAACCACGGGGCCAGCAGCAGCGTGCCCAGCAGCACGACCGCCCCGCGCAGGAGCGTGAAGAGCGTGTTTGATGTTGTTTACGATCGTTTGCATGCGAAGGACGATAGATGGCGTCACCGACACCGGCAACCGGGAGCGACCTAGGCTGTGGACATGAGGTGGGAGGGGCTCTTCGCGGACCTCGAGGGGCAGCTGGCGGCGGAGCAACGCCGGGAGCGCGACGACGAGGTGGCCGAGCGCACCCGGCGTGAGCGTGCGCTCGTCACGCTTCCGGCCCGGCTGGGGGCGGCGGTGGGGGCGCCCGTGCGGGTCAGCCTGGTCGGAGGGCGCCAGGTCGACGGCGACCTCGAGGACCTGGGGGAGGACTGGGTGCTCGTGCGGACCGACAGCGGCGCCCACGAGGTGCTCGTGCCGCTCGCGGCCGTGGTGACCCTGCGCTCGCTCGGGTCCCACTCGACGCCGGTACGCGGCGCCCGGCGGTTCGGGCTCGGCTATGCCCTGCGGGCGCTGTCGCGCGACCGCGCCACCGTGGTCATCTCGGTGGTCGGAGACGGGCCGCGACTGCTGGGGACCATCGATGCCGTGGGAGCCGACCACCTCGACCTCGCCGAGCACCCCGAAGGGCTTCCGCGCCGACGGGAGAACGTCACGGCGGTGGCCACGGTGCCGTTCGCGGCGGTCGTGGCGGTGGAGTCGCGCCGCTGATGCCGTGGGCGCGCGAGACGCCCTGCGACGGGGTCACGATCAGGCGTCGGTTCCCGGGGCGTCGTCGTCCGAGCCGGCGTCGGACCGGGTCGTGACCAGGTCGCGGGTCTCGGCGTACATCCGCTGGATGTAGGCCTCGAGCTCGACGGTCTCGACCCGCCACTGCCCTCGGCCACCGACCTTGATCGCCGGCAGGTCGCCGCTGCGCACCAGGGCGTAGGCCTGGGCGGCGGAGACGTCGAGGATCTCGGACACCTCGGTGAGCGGGATGAAGCGGCGGGCCACGTCGTCAGTGTGCCATCCACAGGCCGACCTCCCGAGGAGGTTGTCCACAGGCCCGCTGCTCGGGAGGCGAGCGACGGCATCCTCGACCACAATCGGGCGGCATGAGCGACCTGCCGACCCCGACCGCGTCGCGGTTGCGTGCCCCGTCGTGGCGCGACTCCCGCCTGCTCGTCGGGCTGCTCCTCGTGCTCGTCTCCACCGTCCTGGGCTCGGTCGTCGTGGCCCGCGCCGACGACCGGGTGCCCGTCTACGCCGCCAAGGGCGATCTCGCGCCGGGACAGCGGCTGACCGGGGCCGACGTCGTGCGGGTCGACGTCCTGCTCGGCGACGGCGCGGCGGGCTACCTGCCCGCCGACCGGCCGCTGGCCGCCGACACCTGGTCGTTGCGGGCCCTGCGACCCGGTGAGCTGATCCCCGTCTCCGGGGTCGGCTCGGGCACGGCGGTCGACGTGCAGCAGGTCGCGCTGCTGGTCGACGCCACCTCCGCGGCGGCGATCTCGGCGGGGTCGGTCGTCGACGTCTACGTCAACCGACCCGAGGAGGGCACGAACGTCGGCCTGCCGACCTACGCCGGGCCCGAGCTCGCGCTCGAGGGTGTGTCGGTCGTGCGCGTCGCGGGGGAGGACGGCGTGCTCGGGGGCTCCGCCCAGACCAGGGCGGTGCACGTGATGGTGCCCCGCGACTCGGTGCGCGAGGTGGTCGCCGACGTCGACCTCGGCGCCCGGATCACCCTGGTGCCGGTGCCCGGCGGGGTGTCGGCGGCGGCGTCGTGACGAGCGTCCTCACGGCGGTCACCCACCGCCTCGAGGCCGAGTTCGTCCGGGTGCTCGAGGGGGCGACCGACGTGACCCTCGTGCGCCGCTGCGCCGACGTCGCCGAGCTGTTGTCCGCGGGGGCGGCCGGGGTCGCCCGGGTCGCCGTGGTCTCGCCGGACCTGCGCGGCCTCGACCGCGACGCGCTGCGGCACCTCGCGGGCCACGGGGTGCGGGTGGCCGGCCTGGTCGCCACCGGCGACGACGAGGGCGAGCGTCGGCTGCGCCAGCTCGGGGTCGCGACGATCCTGCGCCCGGGCGAGGAGGCCACCGAGGTGGCGACCGCCCTGGTGGCGCTCGCCGGTGCCAGCACGTCCGGGGTTCTTCACGAGCACGCGACCGGCACGGGCCCGGCATCCGCGGTCGACCTCCCGGCGGCAGGGCCACGCGACCCCGACGGTGCGGACGGCGAACCCCCGGTGCCCACCCCGCTCACCGTGGTCTGGGGGCCCACCGGCGCCCCGGGCCGCACCACGGTCGCCGTCACCCTCGCCGCCCAGCTGGCCGCCGCCGGGGTGCGCACCCTGCTCGTCGACCTCGACACCTGGGGCGCCAGCGTGGCGCAGGTGCTCGGCCTCGTCGACGAGGCGCCCGGGGTCGCCGCGGCAGCGCGTGCCTCCGAGCAGGGCACCCTCGACGTGCCCGCGCTGGCCCGTCTCGCGCCCGAGGTCGTGCCCGGCCTGCGCGTGCTCACCGGGCTGCCCCGGGCCGACCGGTGGCCCGAGCTGCGCAGCGCGGCGGTCGAGGACGTGCTCCGGCTGGCCCGGGGGGTGGCCGACCACGTGGTCGTCGACGTCGGCTTCGCCGTCGAGGACGACGAGGAGCTCAGCTACGACACCGCCGCCCCTCGCCGCAACGCCGCCACGCTCACCGCGCTCGAGGCGGCCGACCACCTCGTCGTCGTCGGGGCGGCCGACCCGGTCGGGTCTCCAGCGGCTCGTCCGGGCGGTGCAGGACGTCGCCGTGCTGCCCTCGCCCCGACCGACCGTCGTCGTCACCAAGGTGCGCGCGTCCGTCGCGGGTCGACGACCCGAGCGCGCCATCGCCGACGTGCTCGGCCGGTTCGCCGGCATGGATGCCGTGCGCTTCCTTCCGTGGGCCCCCGACGAGTGCGACGCCGCCCTGCTCGCGGGGCGGTCGCTGGTCGAGGTGGCCCCGCGGGCCGCCGCTCACCCTCGCCGTGGCCGAGCTGGCGACCGAGCCTCGACCCGCGCGCGGCGCCGCCGAGCGGGAAGCCGGCGACGCACGGCATCCGGCTTCGGTCGGCGGCAGCACGAGCAGGAGGCTCGCCCTCGTCACAGGGTCACTCTGACCCGCCCCACCGTCTGACACGATAGGGCCGTGGCAGACCGGCTCAGCTCCCTCGACACCTCCTTCCTGCACCTCGAGGACGCGTCGACGCCGATGCACGTGGGCTCGGTGATGGTCTTCGACGCCCCGACCGGTGGCTTCGACTACGAGAGCCTCGTGACGCTGATCAGCCAGCGCATCGCGCACGTCCCGCGCTACCGGCAGCGGATCAAGACCGTGCCCGGCAGCCTCGCGAACCCGGTGTGGGTCGACGACACGCACTTCGACATGAGCTACCACGTGCGCCGCAGCGCCCTGCCCCGGCCGGGCTCGGACGAGCAGCTCGAGGAGCTCGTCGCCCGCATCCAGCCGCGCCCGCTCGACCGCACCCGACCGATGTGGGAGGTCTACCTCGTCGAGGGCCTGGCCGAGGACCGGTTCGCGATCATCACCAAGACCCACCACAGCCTCGTCGACGGCATCAGCGCGGTCGACATCGGCAACGTGCTCGTCGACGGCAACCCCACGGCCAGCGAGGGGGTGCTCACCACCTGGCGGGCCCGCCCCGAGCCGAGCGGCGCCGAGCTCGTCGTCACCGCGCTCAGCGAGGCCGCCCGCACCCCGAGCCAGGTGGTCGAGACCGTGCAGCACGGCGTCACCGACCTGACCAAGGCGTTCGGCAAGGTGGCCTCGGTCGCCGGCGACGTCATCTCGACCGCTGGCCCGGGTCTCGGCCCGGCCCGCCCCGGCGTCGCCGCTCAACGCCCCGGTCGGCCGGGCCCGTCGCTACGTCATGATCGGCACCGACCTCGAGGACTACCGCAAGGTGCGCACCCGCCTGGGCCGGGGCTCGTTCGCCGACGAGGTGACGATCAACGACGTCATCCTCGCCACGATCGCCGGAGCGTTCCGGTCGTGGCTGCTCACCCGCGGCGAGGCCGTCTACCCCGGCACGACGATCCGCGCGATGGTGCCGGTCTCGGTGCACGAGGGCGACGACGCCGCCCACCGGTGCCCAGGTCACGGCGTGCTTCGTCGACCTGCCCGTCGGGGAGCCCGGCCCGTCGATGCGGCTGCACCAGATCGCCTTCTCGATGCGCCAGCAGATGGAGGGGGGCTCACGCCGCGCGGTGTCCGCCGACACGCTCTCCGGCCTGGGCGGGTTCGCGCCGCCGACGATGCACGCGCTCGGGGCCCGGCTCGGCGGCATGGTGTCGCGCCGCCTCTACAACGTCGTCATCACCAACGTGCCCGGCCCGCAGACCCCGCTCTACGCGGCCGGCGCCCGGATGGTCTCGAGCTACCCGGTCACCCCGCTCGGCCGCGAGCAGGCCCTCTCGATCGGGCTGACCTCCTACGACGGCGGTGTCTACTACGGCCTCTACGCCGACCGCGACGCCATGCCCGATGCCGACGTGCTCGGCCGTGGGGTCGTCGACGCCCTCCACGAGCTGCTCGAGGCCCCGCGCGTCGGGTCCCGCTGACGACGTAAGGAGCCGGTGTGCCGCTCACCCGGGTCTACCTCCCGCTCACCCCCGCCGACCTCACCGCGCTGGCCGAGGGGCGGGCCGTCGGGCCGGCCCCGCGGGCCGCGCACGCAGTCACCCCTGCGCTCGGGCAAGCCGGGACTGGTCACCGACGAGGAGGAGCTCGAGCACGCGGCCTGGGTCGCGGCCGCCGAGGAGGCCATCGCGCCCGCGGGTACGGCCCCCCGTCGCCGCGTCGTCGCGGCAGCCGACGTCGACGCGGCCATCGTCGTGCACCCGACCTCCCCGGACGTGCCCTCGCGGGTCGAGGTCTCGGCCCCGGTCGAGCGCCGCCGGATCGTCTCGTTCCACGTCGACGAGGAGCCCGGGTGCTCCGAGCCGACCGACCTGCTCTGGTACGACGTCACCGAGCTGGCCGCCGTGCGGGCCCTCGTCGACCAGCCCTGAGCATCCCCCACCCCTGCGCGGCTTGCGCCTCGTGAAGCCGGGGCGCGAGAGTGGGGGTGATCCCGACGTCGCGACCCGAAACGAGGAGCCCCACCGCATGGACGCTGTGACCCACGTCCCCACCCCCACCAACGAGACCGTGCTCGACTACGCCCCCGGCAGCCCCGAGCGGGCCTGCGCTCGAGGTGGCCCTGGTCGAGCTGGCCGCCACCCGCCACGAGCTGCCGCACACCATCGGCGGGGCCCGGGTCATGGGGAAGGGGGAGAGGATCGAGGTCCGGCAGCCGCACGCCCACCGCAAGGTGCTCGGCGTCACCCGCGGCGCGACCAAGGCGGATGCCGGTGCCGCCGTCGAGGCCGCGATGGCCGCCGCCCCCGCCTGGCGCGACCTGTCCTTCGACGACCGCGCCGCCATCCTGCTCAAGGCCGCCGACCTGCTCGCCGGCCCGTGGCGAGCCCGGATCAACGCCGCGACGATGCTCGGCCAGAGCAAGACGGCCTACCAGGCCGAGATCGACGCGGCCTGCGAGCTGATCGACTTCTGGCGCTTCAACGTGCACTTCGCCCGGCAGATCCTGCAGGAGCAGCCGCCGGCCAACTCGCGCGGCCTGTGGAACCGCAGCGACTACCGCTCGCTCGAGGGCTTCGTCTACGCCGTGACGCCGTTCAACTTCACGGCCATCGCCGGCAACCTGCCGACCGCGCCGGCGCTGATGGGCAACACGGTGGTGTGGAAGCCGTCGCACTCGCAGCAGCTCGCCGCGCAGCTGACGATGGAGCTGCTCGAGGAGGCCGGGATGCCGCCCGGCGTCATCAACATGGTCACCGGCCACGGCCGCGAGCTGTCCGACGTGGCCCTGAGCCACCCGGAGTTCGCCGGGCTGCACTTCACCGGGTCGACCGCGGTCTTCCAGGGGCTGTGGCGCCGGATCGGCGAGAACCTCACGTCCTACCGGCACTACCCGCGCATCGTCGGCGAGACCGGCGGCAAGGACTTCATCCTGGCCCACCCCAGCGCCGACCCCGACGTGCTGCGCACCGCGATGATCCGCGGGGCCTTCGAGTACCAGGGCCAGAAGTGCTCGGCCGCCTCGCGCGCCTACGTGCCGCGCTCGGTGTGGAAGCTGATCAGGAACGACCTCGCCGACCTCACCAACGGCCTGGCCGTGGGTGACGTCACCGACCTGTCCAACTTCATGGGCGCCGTCATCGACGACCGGGCGTTCGCCAAGCACAAGGCGGCCATCGACCGGGCGCACGCGACCAGCCACCTCGACGTCGTCGCGGGCGGCACCTACGACGACTCCGTCGGCTACTTCGTGCGGCCGACCGTCGTCGAGAGCAGCGACCCGACCGACGAGATGTTCAGCACCGAGTACTTCGGCCCGATCCTCGCCGTGCACGTCTACCCCGACCGCCAGTACTCCAAGGTGCTCGACCAGATGGAGTCGTTCGCGCCCTACGCCCTCACCGGCGCGATCATCGCCCAGGACCGGTCAGTCATCGCCGACGCGACCCAGCGGCTGCGCTTCGCCGCCGGCAACTTCTACGTCAACGACAAGCCGACCGGTGCGGTCGTCGGCCAGCAGCCGTTCGGCGGCGGCCGGGCCTCCGGCACCAACGACAAGGCCGGCTCCGCGGCGAACCTGATGCGGTGGACCTCGGTGCGCTCGATCAAGGAGAACTTCGTGCCGCCGAAGGCCCACGGCTACCCGCACATGGGCTGAGGCCCTCGACTCATTGCGAGCAGGTCACGTACCGGGCGTCGAACTCGGCACCGGGCTGTGGCCTGTCCGGCAACGAGTGGGGTCAGCGGGCGAGCCACTCCCGCAGCAGGGCGATCTCGATGTGGATGGCCGCGTTGATCGGCTCGGCGGCGGCGCGCTCGAGCTTGCCGCCGATGAGCGGCACGTTCGCCTTGAGGTCGGCCTCGATCACCTCGAGGGTCTCGTCACCGTGCGGCTCGAGGCGCATCGTGCCCTTGAGCGTGAGCGGGCGCGCCCTTGATGTGGATGTCGACCAGCGAGGCCCGGGAGCCGTCCGGGCCGGGCCCGCCCCAGTCGAGCACCTCGATGACCGTGAGGTGGTCACCGACGAACGAGCGGGCCATGTCGGGGAGCCCGTCGGACGGCAGCTGTCGCTCGGTGCGCACCCGGTGGCCGTCGACCCCCCCGCCGACGTCGACGGTGTAGATGCCGTTGTCCGTCGTGGCGGCGCACTTGGCCTCCTGGAAGGCCGGGTCGGTGAGCAGGGCGTGGACCTGGTCCACCGTCCCGTTCAGCTCCTCACGCGTCGTCAGTCGCACGCTGGCGTCCTCTCGCTCGTCGGTGCGGCGATCCTCTCATCCGCCGCGCAGCCGGTGCGAGAGGTCGGCCAGCCCGTTCGTCGAGTCCCGCAGCACGCCGAGCACCCAGTCGCGACGCCGTCGGTGCTGCGCCAGCACGAGGTCGAGCTCGGCCTGCAGGGCCGCGCGGGCTTGCCTCGCGCTCGCGGTCGGCTCCGGCGTCGGCCGTACCGGTGACGCCCCAGGCGATCTCGACCCGCCCGTCGCGCACGCTCGAGCCCGCGCCGCGCGGGCCCGCTCCTCGACGGCCCGGGCCCGGGCCACGAGGTCGGCGAGGTCGGTCGCGTGGTCCTGCAGCACCCGGCCCACGCGGTCGAGCTGGGCGGCGGCGGTGTCGGTGGCCGCGGCCAGGTCCGCGGCGCGGCGGCGGGTCGACGCCGAGGTGCGGCCGGTCCAGCCGTCGCCGAGGAGCTCGGATGCCGTGCGCACGCCGGTCGCGCGCCCGCCGAGCCGCTCCGCGACCGACGCGTGCCGTGCCCGCGCACGCCGACAGGGATGCCGGGTCGCCCGGGACGACGCTCACGGCACCGCCCTCTGCGTCGACCGGCGGCCCGGCGACCGGCCGCGGCGTCCGGGACGGTCGTCGCGGTGCCGCGGGCTGCGGCGACGGCGAACCGGGCCAGCGTGGGGGAGAGGTCGGCCGCCTGTCTCGCCGAGCGCCCGCAGGGTGTCGGCCACCTGGTCGAGCCAGTCGTCGAGCACCCGCTGCGGCCTGGGCTCGCCGGTGACGACGAGGCAGGCGAGCACGTCGTCCTCCGCCGCGGTCACGCGTGGCGCGCAGGGCGTCGAGCTGCGCGACGGCGGCGCGGGCGCGCTCCGGGTCGGGTCCGAGGGGCACCCGGCCACTGTAGGGAGTTCTGGCAGGGCGCCGCCGAGGTTACCCACAGCCCCGCGGAGCCCGCGGCCCGCGGCCGCGGCGGTCTCGGCGTAGGGTCGTCCGGGTGGCCATCGACGACCGCGCGCGACGTCGTGCTGCAGGCGCTCGCCGATCGCGACGTAGGGTCACCGGGTGCCCACGACGCCCCGCCGACGTCCTCGTGGACGCCGCATCGCACGCGCTCACGACGCCCGCGCCGACGGCGCTCACGGCGCCCGCACCGACGGCGCCCTGGGCGACGCCGCCGTCGCGCTGACCGCTCGAGCTCGTCGCCATCGACTCGGTGAACCCCGGCCTGGTCGCCGGTGCCGCGGGTGAGGCGGCCGATCGTCGACGCACCTGCGGAACCGGCTGCAGCCCAGCGGGTTCGAGACCCACGTCGTCACGCCGCCGGGCCACGACCGACCGGCCGAGCCTGGTCGCCGTCGGTCCGGGCGAGCACGTCCGGTCCGACCGTCGTGCTCACCGGGCACCTCGACACCGTCGGCGTCGAGGGCATGCCGATCCGTTCGCCCCAACGGTCGAGGCGGACCGCCTGAGCGGGCGCGGCTCGAGCGACATGAAGGGCGGCGTCGCGGCGATGGTCGTCGCCGCCGAGGAGCTGGTCGCGGCGCGCGGTGCCGGGCCGCGTCGTGCTCGCCCTCGTCGCCGACGAGGAGGACGCGAGCCTCGGCGCCGAGGCCGTGCTCGCCGCCCTGCCCGGGCCTCGGGGTGCAGCCCGGACGTCGCCGTCGTCGGGGAGCCGACCTGGCTGGCCCTCACCGAGAGCCTGCGCGGCTATGCCCTCGTCGAGGTCGTCCTCACCGGCCGGGCCGCCCACTCGTCGCAGCCCGAGCTCGGGGTCAACGCCGTCGCCCACCTCGGCCGGCTCCTCGTCGCCGTCGAGCAGCGCGCACGCGGAGCTCGACGCGGGCCGGTGCCTCGCTGATGGCCACGGTCGCCTCGGGCGGCGACTCGCCCTTCGTGCTGGCCCGCTCGGCCCGGGTGCTGGTCGAGCGCCGCACGGTGCCGGGCGAGCGCTCCGACGCGGCGGTCGCCGAGGTCGAGCAGCTGCTCGCCGACCTGCGCGCCGCCGACCACACGGTCGACGGGTGCGGCTCGGCTCGTCGTCGCCCGCGAGCCGTGGCGCCTGGACGCCCGACGGCCCGGCCGCCTCCCTCGCCGCCGCCCTCGAAGACGGCACTGGCAGCGACCGCACCGGACAGCCTGTGCCGCAACGCTTCCACGCGCCCTACTGGATGGAGGCGCCGCTCTGGCAGGCGGCCGGCATCCCGGCCCTGGTCTGCGGACCCGCAGGCGGCGGGCTGCACGCGGCCGACGAGTGGGTCGACCTCGAGCAGGTGCGGCGGTATGCCGTCGCCCTCACCGCCGCCGTCGCGGGCTGGGCGGCCGAGCATGCCCACTGACCCGCGAGCGGCTGCGCGGCGACGCACCGCTGCTCGACGCCTGGCTGCGCTTCCAGGAGGAGGCGCCGACCCCGTTCACGATCCCCGGGCACAAGCAGCGCCACGACCTCGTCGGTGACGTCGTCGCCGGCGACGTACCGCTCTACGCGGGCCTCGACACGATGAAGCTCTCGCGCGGGGTCGTCGCCGAGGCCGAGGCGCGGGCCGCCCGGCTGTGGGGCGCCGACCTCTGCCGGTTCTCGGTCGGTGGGTCGACGCACGGCAACCAGGCCCTCGCGCTCGCCGTGGCCCAGCCGGGCGACCGGGTCGTCGTCGCCCGCACCCTGCACCGCTCGATGCTGCTCGGCCTGGTGCTCGCCGGGCTGGACCCGGTGTGGGTGCGCCCGGAGGTCGACGCCGACCCACGGCCTGCCGACCGGCGTCACCGCCGGCGCCCTCGAGGCCGCACTCGCAGCCGCGCCGGACGCCCGTGCCGTCTTCGTCGGCGACCCGTCCTACGTCGGCACGGTCGGCGACGTGGGCGCGCTGGCCACGGTGGCGCACCGGCACGGCATCCCGCTCGTCGTCGACGCCGCGTGGGGCGCCCACCTCGGGTTCCACCCGGCGCTGCCGCCGCACGCCCTCGCGGCCGGGGCAGACGCGCTGGTGACCAGCGCCCACAAGGCCCTGCCGGCCTGGTCGCAGGGGGCCCTCGTCTTGGCCCGCACCCGGCGCATCGGCCGCGCCCGGTTCGACGCGGCCGTGGAGGCGACCGCCACGACGAGCCCGTCCGGCGCCATCCTCGCCAGCATCGACGCCGCCCGGGCCCTGCTCGAACGCGACGGCGAGGCCCTGCTCGGCCCGGTGATCGAGGCCGTCGCGACCGTGCGGGAGCGGCTGGCCCGAGTGCCCGGCCTGGTCGTGCTCGACGGCCCCGGGGTCGACCCGATGCGGCTCACCCTCGTGCTGCCCGGCACCGGCGCCGACGGGAACGCGGTCGAGACCGACCTGCTCGCCCGCGGGATGCCGGTCGAGATGGCCGACCGGGACACCGTCGTCGCGATGGTGACCCTCGCCGACACCCCTGAGGGCCTGGTCGACCTCGCGATGGCGCTGGCGGAGTCGGTCGACCGGCACCGTGGGCCGCCCGCGACCGGTCGTCACCTCGGGGGTCTGGACGGTCGACCCGGTCACCGTCACCAGTCCCCGCGAGGCGTACTTCGCGCCGCGCGAGAGCGTGGCCGTCGACGAGGCGGTGGGCCGGGTCAGCGCCGAGCTCGTCGCGCCCTACCCGCCCGGCATCCCGGTGCTGGCACCCGGCGAGGAGGTCACCCTCGACGCGGTGCAGGCGTTGCGCGCCGCGGTGGCAGCCGGCAGCCGGATCGCCTACGCGGCGGACCCCACCGGGCACACCCTCGACGTCATCACCGAGTAGCCCGTGGGCTCACCCGCCGGCGGTGTCGCGGCGCGCCACCTCGGCCAGCAGCCGACCTGGTCCCCGTTTCGAACGGCGAGGAGTGTCCCGTCCACGAGACACGGCGCAGGTCCGTCCGGCCGGCGCACCCAGCCGGAGTGGCTAGGCTCGGGCGCGGACACGACGGCGTGTCCCACCGTGACCCGGTGAGTAGCGACGAAGGAGTGCCACCGCACCATGTCGACCCCCGAGGTCCGCACCCGTGAGGACGTCCTCGCGCCGATCGCAACAGCGTTCGCGGAGGCCGCGCCGGACGGCGGGGGAGCCGAGTTCGTGGCGCGCTACTTCCGGCACGTACCCCTCGACGAGCTGACCTCGCGGACTGCGGACATCTACGCCGGTGCGGCCGCCAGCCACCTCGAGCTCGCCCGGCACCGGCTGCCCGGGGTCGCGAACGTGCGGGTCTACAACCCCAGCACCGAGGCCGACGGCTGGTCCAACGCGCGCACCATCATCCAGGTCGTCACCGACGACATGCCCTTCCTCGTCGACTCCGTCACCGGCGCCCTGGTCAACGCCGGCATCGACATCCACCTGATCGTGCACCCGCAGCTCGTCGTCAGCCGCGACGCCGCCGGTGAGCTCGAGCACGTCGTCCCGCGGGACGTCACCGGCAAGAAGGTCAGCGTCGCCGTCGGTGAGCTGGCCGAGTCCTGGATGCTGCTGTCGATCGACCGCGAGAGCGACGAGGCCCGCCGGGCCCTGCTCGAGCGCACCGTGCGCGACGTGCTCGAGGACGTGCGGCAGTCGGTCGAGGACTGGCCGAAGATGCGCAGCAAGTGCCTGGTGCTGGCCGCCGAGCTCGAGGGCTCCCCGCCGCAGGGCGTCGACGCCGACGAGACCGCGCTCGCCATCCGGTTCCTGCGGTGGATGGCCGACGACCACTTCACCTTCCTGGGCTTTCGTGACTACACGCTGCGCCAGACCGCCGAGGGCGAGTTGCTCGCACCGGTGACCGGTTCCGGCTTGGGGCTGCTGCGGTCCGACCCGCCGCTGGGTCAGGACCCCGTCCTGCTGACGCCCCAGGCCTCCGCCAAGGCGCACGAGCCGAACATCCTCGTGCTCACCAAGGCCAACACGCGCTCGACCGTGCACCGCATCACCCACCTCGACTACGTGGGCGTGAAGCAGTACGACGAGGCCGGCCAGGTCGTCGGCGAGCGCCGGTTCCTCGGGCTCTACGCGTCCACCGCGTACACCGAGTCGGTGATGCGCGTGCCGCTGGTGGCCGAGAAGGTGCAGGCCGTGCTCGAGCGCTCGGGCGTGGCCCCCGACAGCCACACCGGCAAGGACCTGCTCGGGGTGCTCGAGAGCTACCCGCGCGACGAGCTGATCCAGGCCGGCATCGAGCAGCTCTACGAGACGGCGATGTCGGTCACCCAGCTGCAGGAGCGCCGCCGCACCAAGCTGTTCATCCGCGAGGACGACTTCGGCCGCTTCGTGTCGTGCCTGGTCTACATCCCGCGCGACCGCTACAACACCACCGTGCGCCTGCGGATGGCCGACATCCTCAAGGACACCTTCGGCGGCGAGTCGGTGGAGTTCTCGGCCAGGGTCAGCGAGTCCGCGCTGTCCCGGCTGCAGTTCGTCGTCCGGGTGCCCAAGGGCAGGCGGGTGCGCACCCTCGACCGCGCCGAGCAGGAGGCCCTCGAGCACCGGCTCGTCGAGGTCAGCCGCACCTGGAGCGACCGGCTCGGCGACGCCCTGCGCGCCGCCCGCGGCGAGGAGGACGGCGACCGCCTCATGGACCGGTTCGGGCGCGCCTTCCCGACCGCCTACGAGGAGACCTTCTCGGTCCACCAGGGCGTGGCCGACCTGAGCCACCTCGACCGGCTCGGCAAGGGCACCGGTACCAGCGTGGCGCTGTACCGCCCGGCCGACGCGCCCGACGACGTGCGCCGGTTCAAGCTGTTCCGCGTCGACCCGCTCAGCCTCACCGACATCCTGCCGATCTTCACGCACATGGGCGTCGAGGTGGTCGACGAGCAGCCCTTCGAGGTCGTCCGGGCCGACGGCACCACGCTGTACGTCTACGACTTCGGGCTGCGCGTGCCCGACGCCGCGATCTGGGAGGAGTGCCCGCACGAGCGGCTGCGCGAGCTGTTCGAGGGCGCCGTCGCCGCGGTCTGGGACGGCCGCGCCGAGAGCGACGGCTTCAACCGGCTCGTGCTGGCGGCCCAGCTCACCTGGCGCCAGGTGGTCGTGCTCCGAGCCGTCGCGAAGTACCTGCGCCAGGCCCGGGCCACCTACTCGCAGAGCTACCTCGAGGACGCCCTGGTCTCGCACCCCGCGATCGCCCGCGAACTCGTCGAGCTCTGGGAGGCCCGCTTCGACCCGCAGCGGTACGCGGGTTCGGTCAGCGACGAGCGCACCGCCGCCGAGGAGGAGATCGCCGGCCGGGTCGTCGACGCGCTCGACGACGTGTCCTCGCTCGACCACGACCGGATCATCCGGGCCTTCCTGGGCGTCATCCGGGCGGGGCTGCGCACGAACTTCTACCAGCCGGGCGCCGACGGCGAGCACAAGGCGTACGTCTCGCTCAAGCTCAACCCCAAGGCCGTGCCCGACCTGCCGGCCCCGCGCCCGCAGTTCGAGATCTGGGTCTACAGCCCGCGCGTCGAGGGCGTGCACCTGCGCTTCGGCCCGGTCGCTCGTGGCGGGCTGCGCTGGTCCGACCGGCGCGAGGACTTCCGCACCGAGGTGCTCGGCCTGGTCAAGGCGCAGATGGTGAAGAACGCCGTGATCGTGCCGACCGGCTCCAAGGGCGGGTTCTACCCCAAGCAGCTGCCCGACCCCGCGGTCGACCGCGAGGCGTGGCTGGAGGAGGGCAAGGCGGCCTACCGGATGTTCATCTCCGGCCTGCTCGACATCACGGACAACCGGGTGTCGGGGGCGGCGGTACCCCCTGAGCACGTCGTGCGCCATGACGGTGACGACGTCTACCTCGTCGTCGCCGCCGACAAGGGCACGGCCACCTTCTCCGACATCGCCAACGGTGTCGCGCAGTCCTACGGCTTCTGGCTCGACGACGCGTTCGCCTCCGGTGGTTCGGCCGGCTACGACCACAAGGCGATGGGCATCACCGCCCGCGGTGCGTGGGAGTCGGTCAAGCGGCACTTCCGCGAGATGGGCGTCGACACCCAGAGCCAGGACTTCACGGTCGTCGGGGTCGGCGACATGAGTGGTGACGTGTTCGGCAACGGCATGCTGCTGTCGGAGCACATCCGCCTGGTCGCCGCCTTCGACCACCGGCACGTCTTCATCGACCCCAGTCCGGATGCCGCGGCCTCCTTCGCCGAGCGCCGTCGCCTCTTCGACCTCCCGCGCTCCTCGTGGGACGACTACGACAAGTCGCTCATCTCCGCCGGTGGCGGGGTCTTCCCGCGCCACCTGAAGTCGATCGAGGTGACGCCCGAGATGGCCGAGGTGCTCGGCATCAAGGGCGTGCAGACGATGACGCCGGCCGAGCTGATCCACGCGATCCTGCTCGCCCCGGTCGACCTGCTCTGGAACGGCGGCATCGGCACCTACGTCAAGGCCTCGACCGAGGACCACATCTCGATCGGCGACCGCGCCAACGACGCCATCCGGGTCGACGGCAAGCAGCTGCGGGCCAAGGTGGTCGGCGAGGGCGGCAACCTCGGCCTGTCGCAGCTCGGCCGCATCGAGGCGGCGTTCTGCGGGGTGCGGGTCAACACCGACGCCATCGACAACTCGGCCGGGGTCGACACCTCCGACCACGAGGTCAACATCAAGGTCCTGCTCGGCGAGGTCGTCCGGCAGGGCGACTGCTCACCACCGAGCAGCGCAACGAGGTGCTCGTCGCGATGACCGACGACGTCGCCGCGCACGTGCTGCGCGACAACTACGAGCAGAACGTGCTGCTCGGCAACGCCCGGGCCCAGGAGCACTCGATGGCGAGCGTGCACGCGCGGCTCATCCACTGGCTCGAGGACCGCGGCGACCTCGACCGTGCCCTGGAGTTCCTGCCGACCGACGCCGAGATCGAGAAGCGGGCGCACGACGGGCTCGGCCTGAAGTCACCGGAGTTCTCGGTGCTCGTCGCCTACGCCAAGCTCGCGCTCAAGGAGGACATCCTCGCGAGCTCGATCCCCGACGACCCCTACTTCGAGCGGACCCTGGCCGAGTACTTCCCGCCGCAGATCCGCGAGGACTACCGCGACGAGCTCGCCGGCCACCCGCTGCGCCGCGAGATCGTCACCAACGCGGTGGTCAACTCGATGGTCAACCGGGGCGGCATCACGTTCGCGTTCCGTGCGCAGGAGGAGGCCGGGGCCACCCCCGAGCAGGTCACCCGGGCGTTCGTCGTCTGCCGGGAGGTGTTCGGGCTGGCCGACTACGTGCGCGAGGTCGAGGCGCTCGACAACGTGGTGCCCACCGCCGCGCAGACCGCGCTCTACCTCGAGTTCCGGCGGCTGCTCGACCGGTCGGTGCGGTGGTTCCTCACCTCGCGCCCGTCCACGCTCGACATCGGCGCCGAGATCGAGCGGTTCTCCGGCATCGTGCGTGACCTGCGCACCCAGGTGCCGACGCTGCTGCGCGGCGAGGAGAAGCGCCGGTTGGAGCGCAAGGCGGCCGAGCTGACCAAGGCCGGGGTGCCCGAGGACCTCGCCGTGCGGGCCGCCTCCCTCCTCGACTGGTACTCCCTGCTCGACATCGTCGACATCGCGACCGACACCGGTCGTCGAGCCGACCGACGTCGCCCCGCTGTACTACCTGGTCTCGGAGCGGTTCGGCATCGACGCGATGCTCGGCAAGGTCACCCGACTGCCGCGCGACGACCGGTGGGACGCCCTGGCCCGTGGCGCGCTGCGCGACGACCTCTACTCGGTGCTGGAGTCGCTGACCCGCTCGGTCATCGAGGTCGGTGCGGCCGACGCCGAGCCCGCGGCCCAGTGGGAGGCGTGGGAGAAGGCGAACAAGGGCTCGGTGCAGCGCAGCAAGACGGCGCTGTCGGCCATCCGCCGCCTCGACAACCCCAACATCGCCGCGCTGTCGGTGGCGCTGCGCACGCTGCGATCCGTCATCCGGGTCGGCGCCAGCAGCTGACCCGAGCCTGTCCCCGGATCCGACCAATAGGTCACTGGCGGGTCCGTCCCGCCCGTACCCGGATCGACCAATAGGTCACTGCCGGTACGTCCCGCCCGTACCTGCAGTGACCAATAGGTCGCTGGGGGTACGCGGGTGGACGGGCGGCATCCGGATCGGGGCGGTGACCTAGGCTTCCGCGCGTGAGCACGCTTGCCGAGATGCTGCGCGACACGACGGACCTCGAGCCCGCCGAGTCGGAGTGGCTGCACCTGCTCGCGGGTGACTGGCAGCTCATCTCCGACCTGTCCTTCGCCGACCTCGTGCTCTGGGTGCGCGGCGGCATGGACGGCTGGCGGGCGGTGGCCCACGTGCGGCCCAACACCGGGCCGATGGTCTTCTACGACGACATCGTCGGCAGCTCCTCGAGCAGGTCCCGGGCCTCGACGCTCGACGAGGCGGCCCGCTCGCGCCGGCTCGTGGCCAAGCCGGTCCCCACCATCCGCGAGGGCATGTCGATCCGTGAGGATGCCGTGCCGGTGGTCCGCGGCGGCCGCGCCATCGCGGTCGTCACCCGGCACGCGAACCTCACCGGCGGGCGCACCCCGAGCCGCCTCGAGCTGACCTACCGCGACCTCGCGGACTCGATCATGCGGATGGTGGCGGCGGGTGAGTTCCCCTCGACGTCCTCCCCGACCGGGATGCGGCGCGGCGCCCCGCGGGTCGGGGACGGGGTGATCCACCTCGACGCCGAGGGCCTGGTGAAGTACGCCAGCCCGAACGCCGTCTCCGCCGTGCACCGGATGGGCCACGTCGGCGACGTCATCGGCGAGATGCTGGCCCAGGTCGTCACCGACCTCGTGTCGCGCAGCGGCGCGAACGTCGACGAGTCGCTGGCCGTCGTGGCCACCGGCCGAGCGGCGTGGCGCTCAGAGGTGGAGACCGCGAGCGCGACGATCACGATGCGCGCCATCCCGCTCACCCTCGGCGGGGTTCGTACCGGTGCGATGGTGCTGCTCCGGGACGTCTCCGAGCTGCGCCGGCGCGAGCAGGAGCTGCTCACCAAGGACGCGACGATCCGCGAGATCCACCACCGGGTCAAGAACAACCTGCAGACCGTGGCCGCCCTGCTGCGGCTGCAGGCCCGGCGGGTGACCGACGACGCCGCCCGGGCCTCGCTCGAGGAGGCCGTGCGGCGGGTCGGGACGATCGCGCTGGTGCACGAGACGCTGAGCCAGGGCTTCGACGAGACGGTCAACTTCGACGAGGTCGCCGTGCGCGGGCTGCGGGCGGTCGTCGAGGTGGCGACCCGTGAGCACCAGGTGGAGTCGACCTTCGTCGGCAGCTTCGGGCGGATGCGCGCCGAGGACGCCACCGCTCTCGCGATGATCATCTCCGAGCTGGTCCAGAACGCCGTCGAGCACGGCCTCGAGGACCGCGACGGCAAGGTCGAGGTGGCGGTGGCCCGACAGACCCTGGACAGCGGTGAGGAGCAGCTCACGGTGGTCATCACCGACGACGGGGTGGGGCTTCCGGCCGGGTTCCGGCCGGTGCTCGCCGGGTTGGGGACCCGTATCGTGACGTCGCTCGCGGCCGACCTCAAGGGCCGGATCAGGTGGGAGAGCAACGAGCCGAGCGGAACCCGGGTGGAGTTCGTCTGCTCGTTGCGGCCGCTCCGCTAGGGCGAGCCGTGACGTCGAATGAGGTGCTGCTTGGCCGCTGGGTCAGCCGGCGCGGCGGGCGCGGGCGTTCCGGCGCTTGAGCGCTCGGCGCTCGTCCTCGGACATTCCACCCCAGACACCGGCATCCTGGCCGGACTCGATGGCCCACTTCAGACACGTGTCGACCACCTCGCACCGACGGCATACGGCCTTGGCCTCCTCGATCTGAGCGATCGCCGGGCCGGTGTTCCCAATGGGGAAGAACAGCTCGGGGTCCTCATCGAGGCAGGCAGCGCGGTCGCGCCAGTCCATGCTGGGTGCTCCTTGTCGCAGGGGTCGTGCGGTCGGTTCGGGCGCCTGCTCGGGGTGGGTGCGGGCGCCACTGGATGCGCCATCGCAGCCGGAACGGACGTCCTCAGCACAGACGTCCGTTACTCCACTCTACCGGGGACGTCCCAATCCGTGAAGGACACGGGGTGTGACGGTCCCGACAGGTGGTCGGAAGTGTCGGGTCGTACCCCCGCACAACGGACGCGGGGGTGCCGCGTGTTCCCCACCCCCGCTGACTAGGGTGGATGCCGTGCCTGAGCCCTCCTCACGCGGCCCCCGCCGCCTCGCCGCGCTGCTCACCGGGCTGCAGGCGCTGGCCCTTGCTGGGTTCGCCGGTGTACTACGTCGTCGAGCTCGTCCTGGGGGAGGGAAGCGACGCCACCCGGGTGCTGATGTCGGCCCTGCTGATCCTGCTCGGAGCGGCGGGTCTGGGCGCCCTGACCCGTGGCTGGCTCGGGACGGGTGCCTGGCCGCGCACCCCCACCATCGTGTGGAACGTGCTGCTCCTGCCGGTCGGACTCGGCCTGATCCAGGGCAACCGGGCGCTGGTCGGCTGGGTCGTCATCGGGACGGCCCTGGTCACCAGCCTCGCGGCGATCGCGGCCAGGGAGCCCGACACCGAGGTGCTGCCCGGGAGCGACGCGCCCCGCTGAGCCCTCGGCGAGCAGCACCTGCACCTCGGTCGTCACACCTCGGCTGACGAACACGCCGCGCCCGGGAAGGCGGGGGATGCCGTCGGGGACCGCCGCGCCCAGGACCTCGCGATCTGCCGCGACCGGGTTCAGCAGGAGGCCGGACCGGTGCCGGGCGAGCTCGACGTCGAGGCCCCGGAAGCGGGTCACCACGTCCGGGGAGGACGTCGCCACGACCACGAGGCCGCCGTCGCGGTCGACGAGTCCGACGATCTCGCGGAGCACCGGGAGGGCAGGCGCTTCACCCAGCCGGTCGGCGTCGTCGACCAGCAGGACGAGGTCGGGATGGTCTCGGCGCACCCTGATGAGCGGGTCGGGGAGCCCCGCGTCGGTCACGAGGACGCCCTCTGGCCACGGCTGGGTGCCATCGGGTGACGACCCGGGCTGGACGACCGCGACGAATCGGCCTGCGGTGCAAAGGGACTCAGCGATCACTCGAAGCACGTTCGTGCGGCCGGAGCCGGGTGGGCCGGCGACGAGCAGCCGCCGCCCGTCGTCGTCCGGGCCGCCAGTGCCAGGGCGCGACGGAAGGGCCACCGACCCCCATCAGGATGGCGTCCGGTCGCGAGCCGCCGTGCGTGGCCGTCGTCGACGCGCTGATGGACCGAGTGGACGACCTCCTGCGTCGGATCACCGTCGGCAGGGCCCGAAGTCGCCAGGCGCCGCCGACCGCCGGTCGGGGCAGGGAGCGGGCGCGCGAGCAGCGCCGTGTCGGACGGGGTCGCCGCCGCGAACTGCACCTCGCGCCGGTCGTGCACCCGCACTGCACGCCCGGGCGGCGGTTCACGAGGCAGGTCCGAGGCCCGGAGACCGGCCAGCGCGGCATCCAGTGGGTCGATGGTGCCGAGGAGGAAGGCGCGGGCACCGACCTCGCCCCACCGCGGGTGGAGCAGGCTCCGCCCGCCGGAGACGACGCCGACCACCCCCACCGCCCGTCCGTCGCGCAGCACCCGCAACAGGTCACCGGGCAGCTGGTCGGGCGCGTGGGCGGGCTGGGCCTCGACCAGGTGGTCCCAGCCGTCGACGACCACGAGGGTGACAGGTGCTCCGGCGGGCGCACCTCGCGGCGTGGACGCCGGAGCCGTGCCGGTCGGCCCTTCGGGGAGGGGAACCTCGAGGCGACGGTCCACCTCGGCGCGCAGGTGCCCGACGAGTGCGGCGCACGCGCGCGGGTCGTCGTGGCGAGCGCGAGTGCCGAAGTGCGGAAGGCCGGCCAGGTCGGCGAGGGCTCCCCGCGCGTCGATGACGTGCACGTGCAGGCGCCGCGGGCCCGAGGGCCGCAGCCGCGGGCGAGCACCACCGCAGGCGCCGCCGTGGTGCGCCCGCTGGCCGCTGGGCCCGCGAGCAACCAGGAACCCTCGGCTGCGCTCCAGGTGAGCGGCGAGACGCGTTGCAGGTCCGGTTCGTCGACCAGACCCGCGGACGGCGCACCGCACGCCGCCCGTGGCCCTGCATCGCCGATGTCGGGTCGAACGAGGTCAGGCAGCGGCGCCAGCCACGGCGCCGCGGGCCGGCGGCCCCCGAGTGAGCCGGAGCGCACCGCGCACTGCCTCCACCAGCCTCGCGGTCTGACCTGGCTCGCCGCCGCCGGCGGGCTCGAGAACCTCCTCGCCGGTCTGCGCCGGGCGAACCCTGATGGCGGTGGTGCCGCGCTCGCCGGGCGCCGAGGTGGTGGCGGCCTGGAAGCTCACCAGCACACCGTCGACCCCCTCGAGCCAGGGCCCGGCCGGGCGTGCTGGGTGATCGCAGCGGCCGAGCCGTCGTCGAGCACGTCGAGGGAGTCGGAGCGGTCGCGCATCCGGAACGCGATGCGCAGCGAGACGTTCGCCTGGATCTCGGCGCTCACCGCCCCCGAGGGTCGCTGGGTCGCGAGGACGAGGTGCACGCCGAGGGATCGGCCGAGGGCCGCGAGCCGGACCAGCCCGGTCACGAAGTCGGGGAGCTCTTCGACCAGGGCTCGCAGCTCGTCGACCACGACGACCAGGCGCGGAACCGGTTCGGTGTCGGGCCCCGATCTGCGTTGGTAGGCCCCGAGGTCGCCGGCGCCGACCTCGGCGAACCGGCGCTCGCGCCGGCGCAGCTCGGCCCGCAACGAGGCCAGGGCGCGTGCCACGAGGTGGTCGTCGAGGTCGGTGACCAGTCCGACGACGTGCGGGAGTGCGGTGCAGGGACCGAAGGCGGCACCGCCCTTGAAGTCGACGAGCACGAAGGAGAGCTGCTCGGGGGGCGACGACATGGCCAGCGAGGTGACGAGCGTGCGCAGGAACTCCGACTTGCCCGAACCGGTCGTGCCGCCGACGAGGACGTGGGGACCGTCGCGCACGAGGTCGATGACGAACGGACCCTCCGGCGTGCGCCCGACGACGGCGCTCGGCGCGGGGTGCGAGCCCCCGCCCGCTCCGGCGGCGACCCCGCGCGCGCGCCACCGCTCGGCCACCCAGGCGTCGGTGACCTCCACCCCGCCGAGCGCGTCGGCGAGGGCGAGCTGGGACGGCATCCGAGCGCCGGCCGCCGGCTCGGAGCAGCGCAGGGGAGCCAGCGCCCGGGAGAGCCGGTCGCTCCACCACGGCCCCACCTGGTCGACCACGAACCTCTGGGCTGCGGTGCTGCCCTCGAGCACGTGGGTGCCCTCGTCCTCGACGACAACGGCGTCGCACCCCGAGGGAAGCGCGGCGCGGCTCGGCGCAGCCGCCAGGACGAGCGCCCCGGCCTCGCGGGCCTGCCGGACCAGGGCGGCCGCGTCGGGTCCCGGCGCGGGGAGGACGACGACCCCCAGGGCCGCGGACGCACCCGTCGACCCCGTGGGCGGCGCCGGGCCCGGCGGGCTCGGCCGCGTGTGGCAGACGCCGGGCCCAGACCCACCCGGGGTCCGACGAGACGACCGACACCCTGAGCTCGTGCGGAGCGAAGGTCGTGCACAGCTGCCCGACGAGGTTCGCGAGCACCCCGTCGGTGCCGCGGCGGAGGCCCCACGACGCCGAGGCACGGCCATCGCACGCAGGTCGACGACCAACGGCGAGTGCGCCGCGGTCGGGCGGGAGGCGGTGGTGCCGTCGACCCAGACGACCCGGGTGGGAACGTCGCCCAGACCCAGCCGGACGACGGGCGCCCCACCACCGCGCCACAGCCCGGCCCGCATGTCGCTCCGCGGTCGCCAGCACGGTGGCCGGGTCGGGATGCGCCCGGTCGAGCCGATCCCTCTCGCTGGACAGGGCCTCGGACAGCCGGGTCCGAGCCCGGGACACCGCGTCGGCGTGCTGGACGAGGTCGCGCCGTCGCGCCCGACCTGACCCCCACCGGTCGCCGAGGGCACCACCGAGCAGCGTGAGCGGCCCGAGCACGGCGAACAGCAGCAGCTGTGGCCCGAGCAGGAAGGCGAGTGCGACGGCGACCGGAACCGGTACGAGCGCCGCGAGCCACGGGATCCGAGCCCGGTGCTGCTCGGGCGGGGCGGTCGGGCAGCGGACCTCGATGTCGTCGGTGCCCGGCGGAGGGCCCGCGCCCGGGGCGATCCGCACCGTACCGTCGCCCGGGTGGGTGACCGGGGGGCCGGGGCCGGCGGAGCGCCGGACGCGCAGCGTGGTGGAACCGACGACCACCGTCGAACCGGCATCGACGGACGTCACGCCGCCCACGCGAGCCCCGTCGACGACCACCCCGTTGGTGGAGGCGCAGTCCTCGACGCTCACCCCGCTCGGCCCGACGCCGACGAAGAGGTGACAGCGGCTGAGGGACTCGTCGGCCACGACGAGACCGTCGTCGACCGCACGACCCAGGTGCAGCCCCGGAGGGACGAGCGGGTGGCTCCGGCCGGCATCCGGACCACCCACGACGACGAGGTCGAGGAGCCCGGCGGACTGCGCGGCCGGCGGTGGTGGGCGGCCGGGCGTGCCGTGGGTCGCCGCGGTGACGGCGACGGACGCGCCGTGCAGGAGCGGCGGCATCCCCACCAGCGCGTCCCCGGCGATCGCGCGGCCCCGGGAGGCCAGGCCCGGCACCGGTTCGCCGAGGTGGGTGGCCAGCGCCGCGCACAGCTCGGCCGCCGTCGACCGGCCCGACCACTCGACCACGACGTCGACCGGCTGGGGTCGTCGTCGTGGAAGGTGGACCGTCAGCGTGATCTCCATGGCGTTCACCGTAGGAAGGTCCACCGACGAGCGGCCGAAGTTGTCCACAGGCCGCCGGCCCGCCCCCGGGTCGGGCCAGAGCTGCAGGTGCTGACGCAGGGCGGCGTCGAGCTTGGGCCATCTCCCGGATCGGGACGCGGCCGAGGACCGGTCCGAGTCGCTCCACCGACACCGACCGACGTGCTCGCCCTGAGCCTTCGAGTCGACGGCGACGGCAGGCCGGCTTTGGGGCATAACGGTCCAGGGTCGCGAGGTCCTCCTCGGGCAGGCCATGCTGAGGTTCACCCCACAATGCAACTGCGGTAGCACCGGAAGGTTCTCGCCGTCCACAGATGGCCGCCACAACCGCAGTTGTCCACAGGCGGCTCGCTCCGGATGCGCATTCGCGCCCACTCCGGTTTGCTAGGGCGCGGCAGGTCGCTGGTCGGCGGAGGGGTCCGACCGGGGAGGAGGGGACGTGGACGCCGTTCGCACGCTCGAGGGTGAGGTGCGCGAGCTGATCCGCCGCTCGGGGCTCGACCCCGCGCGGGACGAGACAGCCGTGCGCCGCCTCGTGCGCGAAGCCGTCGCCGACTACGACGAGCGTTCACTGCTCGGCGGGATGCCGGTGCTCACCGACGTCGACGCCGCCTCGCGGGCGGTGTGGGACACCGTCGCCGGGTACGGCCCGCTGCAGCAGTACTTCGACGACCCGTCGGTCGAGGAGATCTGGGTCAACGAGCCGTCCCGGGTCTTCGTCGCGCGTGACGGAGTGGCCGAGCTGACCACCACGCTGCTGTCCCACGACCAGGTGAGAGACCTCGTCGAGCGGATGCTCAAGTCCTCGGGCCGACGCGTCGACCTCAGCTCGCCCTTCGTGGATGCCGTTCTCCCCGACGGCAGTCGGCTGCACGTCGTCATCCCGGACATCACCCGCGACCACTGGTACGTCAACGTGCGCAAGTTCGTCGTGAAGGCCGACTCGATGGACGACCTCGTCCGGCTCGGCACCCTGACGCGTCAGGCCGCGCGCTTCCTGGAGGCGGCGGTGGTGTCAGGGCTGAACGTCCTGGTCGCCGGGGGTACCCAGGCCGGCAAGACGACCTTGCTGAACTGCCTGGCGTCGGCGGTCCCCGCGCGCGAGCGGATCGTCACCTGTGAAGAGGTCTTCGAGCTGCGCATCCCCCACCGCGACGTGGCCTCGATGCAGTGCCGGCAGCCGTCGCTCGAGGGCACCGGTGAGATCCCGCTGCGTCGCCTGGTGAAGGAGGCGCTGCGGATGCGACCGTCGCGCATCGTCGTCGGTGAGGTCCGGCAGGCGGAGAGCCTCGACCTCCTCATCGCCCTGAACTCGGGGCTACCGGGGATGTGCACCATCCACGCCAACAGCGCACGCGAGGCGGTCACCAAGATGTGCACCCTGCCGTTGCTCGCGGGAGAGAACGTGTCGGCGCGCTTCGTCCTGCCGACCGTCGCGGCGTCCATCGACCTGGTCGTGCACGCCGCCCTGGAGCGCGACGGCCGGCGCACCGTGCGGGAGGTCGCTGCCGTGCCGGGGCGGGTCGAGGGTGACGTCGTCGAGATCGCCGACCTGTTCCTCCGGCGCGGTGGCGAGCTGGTCCGGGCGGACGGGTTCCCGCCCCACGTCGACCGCTTCGAGCGGGCGGGTTTCGACCTGTCCGCCCTGCTCGCCCAGGGCGCGGCATGAGCGGCCTCCTGGTGGGTCTCGGCCTCGGCCTGGGGCTGTTCCTCGTCTGGTGGAGCTGCTGGGTCCCCCCGGAGCGACCCGTGGCACGGCCCCGCAGGGTGGGGCCACTCGACCGGCTGCACGACCAGATCGTCCAGGCCGGGTTCGCCGGGCTGTCGGTGCGGACCCTGATCGCCTCCAGCGTGACGACGTTCCTGCTCGTGCTCGCGCTCGTGCAGGCGACCGTGGGAGTCCTCCCCATCGCCGTGTGCTTCGCGGCCATGGCGGCATACCTCCCGATCGCCGTGGTGCGAGCCAGGGCACGCCGCCGGCGATCCCGGCTGCGGGACCTCTGGCCGGATGCCGTCGACAACATCACCTCGGGCGTGCGCGCCGGCATGGCGCTGCCCGAGGCCCTCGCCCAGCTCGGGAACCGCGGCCCGGAGGAGCTTCGCGACCCGTTCCGCGCGTTCGCCGACGACTACCGGCTCACCGGCCGCTTCCACGACTCGCTCGACCGGCTCAAGGACCGGCTCAGCGACCCCGTCGGCGACCGGCTCGTCGAGAGCCTGCGCATCGCCCGCGAGGTCGGCGGCACCGACCTGGGGCACCTCCTGCGCACCCTGTCCGGGTTCCTGCGGGAGGACGCCCGCACCCGCGCCGAGCTCGAGACCCGCCAGGCCTGGACCGTGAACGCCGCCCGGTTGGCCGTGGCCGCGCCCTGGCTCGTGCTCGCCATGCTGGCGACGAACCCGGAGTCGGTGGCCGCCTACTCCAGTGCGACCGGGGTCGCCGTGCTGGCGGTCGGAGCGGCGCTGACGGCGATCGCCTACTGGGCCATGGTGCGCATCGGTCGGCTTCCCGAGGACGAGCGGGTACTGCGATGAACGGACTCGCGCGCAGCGGCGCGATCCTCGGCTTCGTCCTGGGGCTGGGGCTGTCCCTGATGTGGGTGGGCCTGCCCCGCCACCGGCGGCAGGGGCTGGCCGGTCGCGTGCTGCCCTACCTGCGCGATGCTCCCCGCCCCTCACGCCTGCTCGACCAGGGCCGGCCCGCCGGCGGAGCACTGGGCATCGTGACGGCGCCGGTCGTCCACGACCTGGGCCTCCTCGTCGAACGCGTCATGGGCGGCGCCGACTCGGTGCGTCGTCGCCAGCTGCGAGCCGGCCTGACGGCCGACGTCGACCGGTTCCGCGCCGAACAGGTGCTGTGGGGAGCGCTCGGGGCCGTCCTCGGCGCGACCGCCGGCCTGCTGGCCCTCGTGGTGCGCGACGCAGGCGTGGTCGCCGTCGTCCTGTTCACCGCGGTCGGGCTCGGCCTCGGAGTGACCGGGGCCGACTACCTCCTGTCCCGCCGTGCCACCCGGCGGGAGGCCCGGATGCTCAGTGAGTTCCCGACGGTCGCCGAGCTGCTCGCCCTTGCCGTGGGGGCCGGTGAGGGTGCCGTGGGCGCGCTGGACCGGGTCTGCCGGCTCTCGCAGGGCGAGCTGGCCGGTGAGCTGCGCCGCTGCCTCGCCGACGCCCGGGCCGGCGCGAACCTCCCCACGGCGCTCCAGGGACTGGCCGACCGCACGGGGCTGGCGAGCCTGCGTCGCTTCGTCGACGGCGTGGTCATCGCCGTGCAACGGGGCACCCCGCTCGCCGAGGTGCTGCGGGCCCAGGCCCAGGACGTGCGGGAGGAGGGGAGGCGGGCACTGATGGAGGCGGGCGGTCGCAAGGAGATCGCCATGATGGTGCCGGTCGTCTTCCTGATCCTCCCGGTCACCATCCTCTTCGCCGTGTTCCCCGGGTTCACCCTCTTCCGCTTCACCCTCTGACCAGGAAGGACCGACCGATGTCGATCAACCACACCCTCTCCGCGCGGCTGCAGGCGGCGGCCCACCGCCTGCTCAGCGGAGCAGCCCGCCGGGCCGAACGTGGTGACGTACCCGGCTGGGTGCTGATCACCTTGATGACCGCCGGGATCGTCACCGCGCTCTGGGTCGTCGCCAAGGGGCAGCTCGTCGACATGTTCCAGAGCGCCTTGGCCTCGGTGAAGGGCTGACCGGTTGCTGCGGCATCCGCGGGACGAGCGGGGCGCGGCGGTCACCGACTTCGCGATGGTGTCGGTGCTCGTCGTCGTGCTCTTCCTGACGGTCGTCCAGGTCGGGCTGGCCCTGCACGCCCGCAACACACTGATCTCCTGCGCTGCAGAGGGAGCAAGGGTGGGCGCGAGAGCGGATGCCGTTGCGGGGCAGGGTGTCTCGCGCACCCAGTCGTTGATCAGCGAGTCGCTGTCACCTCGGTACGCACGCCAGGTGACCAGTAGAGAGGGCGTGGTCGGCGGCGTGCGCGTCGTGGAGGTCCACGTGGTCGCGCCCGTTCCGGTGCTCGGGCTGCTCGGTCCCGACGACCGGCTCGACGTCGTCGGCAGGGCGTTCCTGGAGTCACAGTGACCCCGCGACCGAGGGTGCCGCGCGACGAACGGGGGAGCGCCGTCGTCGAGTTCGTCGTGCTGGCGGTCCTGATGCTCATCCCGCTCGTCTACCTCGTGATGATGCTGGCCCGGGTCCAGGCCGGCTCCTACGCCGTCGGCCAGGCCTCGCGCGAAGCGGGTCGCGCCTACGTCACCGCGGGGGCCGAGCAGGACGCCGTCGCGCGCGCCGAGGCAGCAGCCCGCATCGCGTTCCTCGACCACTCGTTCGAGGATGCCGGGCGCCTCACCATCGCGTGCGACGGCAGCCCCTGCCTGCGCCCGGACGGACACGTCGAGACCACGGCGACCGTGCGGGTGCCGCTGCCGCTCGTGCCCTCGTTCGTCCGCGACGTCGTGCCCCTGTCCGTCCCCGTCAGCGCCAGCCACCTCTCCACGGTCGACCGGTTCCGAGGACTGCCGTGAAGCACCATCGGCCCGGCGCGGCGGCCCGGTGCAGACGCGACGAGGGCGGGTCGATCAGCCTGCTCATCCTCGGTCTGACCCTGATCGCCATGCTCCTCGTCGCCGGCACCGTGGCGGTCACCTCCGCCCACCTGTCGCGGATGAGACTGCTCGACCTCGCCGACGGGGCGGCCCTGAGCGCGGCCAACGCCCTCGACGAGTCGGCCTACGACCAGGGCGTGGGCCAGTCCGTGCCACTGTCCAACGCGTCGGTGCAGCAGCGTGCCGCGGCGTACCTGGGCAGCCGCCCACGACCAGCACGCATCACCCAGTGGCGGCTCGCCCCGGGAACCGGAACACCAGACGGACGCACGGCCGTCGTCGTCATCGTGGGGGAGTCGGAGCTGCCGATGGTCGGCCAGGCCCTGCGTGACCTGGGGATCTTCGTGACGATCAGGGTCGAGTCTCGAGCCCGCTCAGACCTGCTCCCCTGACCGCCGGCACGACGGCCGCACCCGTGGTTTGTCGGGGCGTCACAGCACCACTAACCTCTGACCCGTGAGTGCCGCAGGGTTGCGCGACGAGGAGGACCTGATGACTTCGTCGAGCGGTGCCGCAGCACCGGTGAACGGACACCCGACAGCAACCGACGGGGACCACCGGATCGGGCCTGAACGCATTGCCCAGCTCCTGGCCGTGGCCGATGCCGCGAGCATGGCCCTGCAGGTGGTGGAGGAGGCGGCACGGTCGGCTCGTGAGGACCTCGAGTCGGTGCTGCGCAGCGTCACCGTGATCGACGACCACAAGCGGGTCGCGCGCGCAGCCGCCCACGCACTCGACGACGCCGGGGCCCGTGCCGCCCAGCACCTGCGCACAGTGGACCGGCTCACCGAGGAAGCCAGCCGCTCGGTGGGCGCAGCACTGGCCGAGAGCGGCGCGCACGCCAGCGAGGCCGCCCTGGAACAGCTCGACTCCTGGGCCGACCTCAGCCGGATCGAGTCGGAGGGCCTGCACCAGTACCGCCGCGACCGGTGGGGTCTGGCCAAGGCGTTGGAGTCACTGGCCGACCTGCGCGAGGCGGAGGCGAGGCGACTCCAGCAGGTCATCCAGCGCAGGGCAGGACTGTTGGCCGGCCTCACCGCGGTGCTCACCGAGCAGGCCGAGACGGCGCGCTCCATCACCGAGCACCGGGCGTAGCGCTCCGTCCGCTCAGCGGACGGCCGACCCGTGGCACTCGCTGGACGAGCGCCCACCCCCGCACGTGCACGGGTCGTCGACCGCCCGCTTGGCGGCGCGCGCGGCCTACCGGTCGCGCAGCCCGTCGCGTCGCGGCAAGGGCGAAGCAGGCTGGCCATGACCTGCTCCAGCGCCATGCGGTCGTCGAGCGGCTCCGTTGAACAACTGCGCGAGCTCGAACCACGCGCCACCATCGCCTGCAGCCCCTCGGGTTCGGCGTCGGACAAGGTTGGACGACTGGGACCGGTCGACCCTGGGACCGGTCGACCTCGACCGCGGCCCGGGGGCGTCTCCCAACCTTCCGCCGCACGGCGCGGCCGGCGTCACCGGCAAGGGTCGAGCCCGGCTCAGCCGGCGCCGAAACAGACGAAGCCGGTGCCCGCCGCCGACGCGGCGAGGGCGTGCGCCGGTCCCCGGCCCGCCACGAGGCCCTCGTGGAAAGCGGTCATCACCTCCGGCGCCCCCGCGTCGGAGACCCGCGTGACGCTCGCGACGACGGTTGCCGCGCCGGCCCCCAGGAAGGCGGTCGTCACCCCCAGCGACTCGTCACCGGGGCGCACGTCGTGCCGGCCCACGTCGCACGCCGAGAGCACGACGACCCGGGGCACGTGGGGGAGGCGCTGCACCTCGTAGCCGTGCAGCCGACCGTCGCCCAGCTCGAGCGCGCTGAAGAGCGCGTTGTCGGCGACGTGGTGCCCGTGGGTGGCCAGGTGCGCCAGGTCGGCGAGTGGCAGCGCCCGGAGGGTCCGCTCGACGGTGGCGTCGTCGCCGGTGAGCACGGTGGGGCCCCGGAACGTGCGCGCCAGACGCTCGACCTCCGTGGCACCGTGGGTGAGGCGCGGCCCGCTGACCAGGAGTGCCGCGGGGTGAGCCCGGCGGGGTGGCGGCAGGTTTCCGCGGGCGCGCACCCAGCCCGTCGCCGACGGTGCGACGGTGACAGCCCGGCCCCGGGTGGCCGGGAGCACGCCCCACGGCACGGCGAACAGCATCCCGGTCGGCACGACGACCAGGGGCCGGTCGCCGAGCCGACCGAGCACCGGGCGCAGCAGGTGGTGCTGCAGGAGGTCGGCGTCCCGGGCGGTCGAGGCGGCCACGGCCTGCGCCAGGCGCGGCGGCAGCGTGCGGCCGACGGCGGCGTCGAGGTCGGCGAGCAGCCGGCGCAGTGCCGAGACGACCGGCTGTTGCCGCCCGACGTCGACGACGACCGCGCGGGTGGCGTCGACGACGAGCGCCGCGAGCCGGCGGCCGACGGGCAGGAAGGTGACCAGCACGGCATCCTCGAGCTCGGCCTGCACCCCGCGGAGCCGTACCCGGGTGGCCGAGGACGGCCCGCCGGGCGCCGTCCAGGCGTGCTCGCGCAGCCGCCGGTGCAGCTCGTCGCGGCGCGCGGGCAGCTCACCGGGGTGCGCCCCGTCATCGCGTCGGGTGGTGAGTGCGACGTCGACCGCGCGCAGCTCGGCCAGCCAGTCCGCCACGCGGGGGTCGTCCGGCGGCAGCACCGGTGGCAGCAGGAGGGCCTGCGCCCGGGCCCGCTCGCTCCAGGCCAGCACCTCGGCCGGCCGCCCCTCCCGCACGGCCAGCCCGACCCCGAGCCGGGCGAGGTCGCGGCCGTGCACCGAGGCGCCGCCGCGCAGGTCGGGGGCCCCCAGCCGGGCGCGCGCCGCATGCAGGACGTCGAGGCCGCGCGCCGCGGACCGACGGGCCGCCACCCCGTCACCCTCGGCGGCGGCCAGCTCGGCGGACGCCAACCGCCACTGCAGCCGGGTGTCGAGCCGGTCGCCAGCGCGGGGGCGGTTCCGTGACAGCAGGTCTCGGGTCACCCGGGTCGCCTGTGCCCCTCCACTCACCAGTGATGCCCGACCTGCGACGGTGCCGGCCACCCGGGCCGGCTCGCCGAGCCCGAACCCGTCGAGCTCCGCGCGCAGGACCAGCGCCCGGTCGAGCACCGTGCGCGCCGCGGCCCCCCCGCGGGCGAGGTCGGCACGCACGCCCACGAGGGCGGCCCGTGCCGCCCATCGCGGGTTGTCCCGACTTGCGAGAATGCCGGCCGCGCGCGCGGCGTGCACCGCAGCCGGACGGGGGCGCCCGGCGACGAGCGCGGCGACGGCGCGTTCCAGGTACGCCTCGGCCAGGTCCTGGCCGACCCGCTGGCCCGCGAGCCGGCGCACGGCGTCCGCGAGGGCCCGGTCGGCCTCGGTGAGGAGCCCGGCCGACACCAGGGCCCGGGCCCGGTCGAGCGCGAGCACCGGCAGCATCCCGGGCGCCACCTGCGCGTACTCCCGCTCCACCTCGCCGAAGGTGCGCAGCGCGGCCGGCAGGTCACCGGCGAGGTGCTCGAGCACGCCGAGGTTGTGCCCGGCCTTGGCCGCGAGTCGCCGGTAGTCGTGCGCCCTGGCCAGCGCCAGGCAGGCCCGCAGGTCGGCGCGGGCCGCAGCAGGGTGCGCCGCGACCGTGTGCAGCACCGAGCGGTTGAGGTGCACCCGGGCGACCTCCTCGGGCTGGGTCGCGGGGTCGAGCACCTGCAGGGCGCGTCCGTACGCGTCGAGCGCGAGGTCGTCGTGGCCCGTGCGACGCAGCAGCACACCGCGCTGGCCGTACAACGTGCCGCGCTCGCGGCGGGGAAGCAGCGGCTCGGCCCGGTCGAGCAGCGCCAGCCCCGCGGCGACCTCCCCCCGCTCGGACTCCGCGAGGGCGGCCGTCACGAGCACCCGGCCACGCAGCCGGTCGGCGTCAGGCCCCACGATGCCGTCGAGCACGGCGAGCGCACGGCCGAGGTGGCGCAGGGCCACCAGCGGGCGCATCTGCGCGTTCGCCCCGACCCCGGCCTCGTGCAGCGCCGTGGCGCGCGCGAGCGGGGCCGACCCGGTCACAGCTCGAAGGTCGGGGTGACCACCGGGGCGGCACCGGAGCCGCGCCGCACGACGAGCTGCACCAGTCCGCGGCGCAAGCCCTCCACGACGAAACGGCCGTCGTCGCCGGCGGACAGGCTCCGGACCGGGGCGCCGCCCGGGTGCCGCAGCTCGACCACGGCGCGTTCCGCGGGGGCCAGCCAGCCGTCGAGGCGCACCCGGTCCTCGCCGGCGTCCGTGACGCGCACGAGCACGCTGAGGCTGTCGGCCTCGAAGGTCAGCGACCGGGTCACCTCCTCGTCGGCCCGGGCGGCCAGGGCGCCCTGCTCGAGCCGGGCCAGCTCGAGGTCGATGCCGTGGGCGGCGACCGCGAACACCATCAGGTCGGTGAAACCGGGAGGCGGGCCGTCGAGCTGCTCGTGCAGCGCGTCGAGCCGCTCGAGGATCCGCGCGTCGAGGTCGTCGAGGTCGTCGAACCGGCCGTCGCCGGCCGTCGGGCCGGTGTCGCCGGGGCCGGTGGGGGTGCTCACGGCGCCTCCCAGGTCGGGTCGGCGAGCAGCAGCGCCCGCAGCTTGGCCAGGCAGCGGCCACGGGTCGGGCCGATGCTGCCGTGCGGCATCCCGAGCGCCTCACCGACCACCGCGTAGTCGGGTCGCTCGACCATCGCGACGACCCGCAGCAGCTCGCGGCACCGATCACCCAGCTGGTGGAAGGCCCGCCAGAGCACCCGGTCGCGCTCGTCCTCGATCAGCCCGGATGCCGGGTCGGGCACCTCCCCCTCGACGTCGAGCAGGGTCGTCGGGTCGACCGGGGTCTGGCGCCGCCGGTTGAGCCGCCAGGCCTCGCGCTTGGTCGTCGTGACGAGCCACGCGGTGAGTGCGGACGGGCTGCGGATGCCGTCGAGGCGCGAGACCAGCTCGAGCCAGCTGTGCTGCACGACGTCGGCGACGTCGGCCCGGTCGACCCCCTGCGAGCGAGCCACGTGCCAGAGCAGCGGGGTCAGCTCGCGCACGATCTCGTCGAGGCCGCCGGAGTCGCCGGCGCGGGCTCGTCCGAGCGCCGCGGCCAGCCGCTCGTTGCGCGTCGTGGTCGACCGCTCAGCCGGTGGCACCTGGCTCCACCCACAAGCGGACGTCGCCCTCGTCCAGCGTTGCGGCCAGCGCCCGCGCGGCACGACTGCGGACCGCGCCCGGCGTGACGTCACCGAGGTCGCCCATCTGGTCGTCGAGCAGGTGGCCGACGAGGGTGGCCGATACCCAGGCGCTCGCGAAGGAGGTGCCGGACCAGCGCGCGAACCCGCTTCTTTGGAAGTTGGGGTCCTCCGCGCCTTCTGGCACGACTCGACCCTTCGGCGGCCAGGGGCAGACGGGCTCGACCGCGGGGAGCGTGCTGACCAGAGCAGTTCCGGGCGCCGCGAGCCGTACCCAGTCACCGTGGTTCGAGTAGACGGCGAGGCCACCATCGGGGTCGAGCGCGGCAACGCCGACCAGGCCGGTGTGGCCATCGTCCGGGTCCTCCGGGGACCAGCCGTCGGGTGACCAGGCCGCGGGTAGCACTCCGCGCACCGAAGCCCGGTTGCCCGCCGAGGCCACGACGCGCACACCGATGTCACCGAGGTCGCGCAGGACGGTGAGGGTGGCGTCGACCTGCGGAACCACCTTGTCCCCGCGCAGGTAGTGGCCGAAGGACATGTTGACGACGTCGACGAACAGCTCCGGGCGGTGCTCGGTGTCGGCCCGGCGACAGCGGTCCAGCACCCAGCTCAGCGCCAGGTGGACGAGGCGGTCGTCGACGATGCCCATCTCGTTCATCATCGGCATCGAGACCACCCGGGCCGCCGGCGCCAGCTGCCGAACGAGCCCGGCGATGAACGTGCCGTGGCCGGTGTGGGTTGCGGTGGCGTCATCACCGTCGACGGGGAGCTCGATCGGCGCCGCGGGGCTGCCTGTCTCGGGGCGCCAGCCCTCCGGCTCGTCACGCGCGTCCCGCGAGAAGGGGTCCAGCTCACCGTCGGCGCGGAACCACTCGTGGGGGCGCACCTGGCTGTCGAGCAGGGCCACCACGGGCCGACGTGTACCGGACACGGGGGGTCGTGGCGGTGGGGGCAGGTTCGGCAGGGCCACCCCGCGGCGCCCGATGCCGTGTCCCTCCTTGGCGCCGAGGGCGACGAAGCCGTTCTCCTCAGGCCGCGGTGGCTGCGTGCTCGAGGCCGGCACGTCGGCGAAGTAGGCCTGGCTGGTGCTGGCGAGGTCGGAGTCGTCGAGGTCGGACGGCTTGGACGAGACCTGCGCCCGCACGGCGTACGGCAGGTCGTCGGTGATCCCGACGACGTAGGTGGCAGCGGTCCGTGGGTCGTGGGACTCGGGCATGGCGTTTCCCCTTTCCCGATGTGCCGGGTGCACACCAAGACGTGGGGCGGGACGTGGGCGAAAGATACGTCGGTCACCCCGCAGTTCCGTCATCGTCCCAGAACCGCCCCGACCTGCACAGACCCGACCGAGTCGCTTCCGCCGGTATCTGGCGGGGTCGGGGGCGCTCCCTCACAGCATGGACGCCCAGCTGCTGCCCTTCCTCGCGGTGACCTCTGTCGTCATGCTCGTCCCCGGGCCGTCGGTGCTCTTCGCCGTGACGCAGCGGCTTCGGTCGGGCCCGGCCGCCGGTGCGCTGGCCGTGCTGGGCCTGGAGTCCGGCTTCGCGATCCACGTCGGCGCCGCATGCCTGGGCGTCTCCGGGCTCGTCGCGGCCTCCGACGTGCTGCTGCGGGTGCTGCAGGTGGCCGGTGCCGCCTACCTCGCCTGGCTCGGACTCACCCTGCTGCGCCAGCGCGACGACCACCCGGCGACGAGCAGTGCACCGGACCCCGCCCGCGGGCTGGCCCGCGTCTACCTCGCCGGCCTGCTCATCGACCTGCTCAACCCCAAGACGGTGCTCTTCTTCGTGGCCGTCCTGCCCCAGTTCGTGGACGCCGGTGCCGGGTCGGTGCAGGCGCAGTCCCTCGTCCTCGGTGGGTGTGCGACCGCCATGGCCCTGGTCGTCGACGGTGGGTACGCCGTGTTGGCGGCCGGGGCACTGCGTCGCGGCGTCTCGAGGTCCGCTGCGCGCTGGGGACGGCGGGTCTCCGGATCCGCCTTCCTCGGGCTAGCCGCCGTCGCACTCCTGGGCTGAGCGGAAACCGATGTGCCGCACCTGTATCCGCGCGGCGACTCACCCCCCTCTCCTGGTGTGCGGGCAGATCGCCCGCCGCGTTGAGAAAGGAGCACGCCATGGCGCGACCGCTCAAGCCCAGTGAGATCCTTGCCGCCTTCGACCGCTGGGGGGTGCCCCATTCCGAGGTCGAGGGCTGGCAGACGCGCTCGAACCGCACGGGGTGGTCCCCGCGTGGAGTGTCGGGCTGCATGCACCACCACACCGGTGACGACCACAGCGACTCGGCGAGCCGCAAGCTCATCACCAGGGGCCGGACCGGGTTGCGGGGTCCGCTGGCCAACTTCGGAGTCACCGACGACGGGCGCATCGACATCGTGGCCGCCGGTGCGGCCAACCACGCCGGCGGGGGCGACCCCAAGGTGCTGCAGGCGGTCCGCAAGGAGTCATACGGCGACTTCCCCCCGCGCACGACGAAGAGCCACACCTCACCCGGTGCGGTCGGCGGGAACGGGAAGTTCTACGGCTGGGAGACCTACTACGGCGCAGGCTCGGACCCAACGATCAACCCCAAGCAGTACCGGGTCCTGATCCTGTCCACCGCCGCGATCATCAGCGCCCTCGACGCGATCGACGGCCCGCGCGTGCGGTGGACCGGGAAGTCGTGCATCGGGCACAAGGAGTGGCAGAAGGGCAAGCCGGACCCCGCGGGCGTCGACATGAGCGAGGACCGCGACGACATCCAGTGGTGCCTCGAGCTCGGCCCGGCCCGCGCCCGGCACTGGTTCAAGACCGGGGAACGGACCGCACCGACCGAGTAGGCCGTCCCACCGCCCGTCCGCCGCGTTCGTCGGCGGGCGGGCGGCCGGCATCCGGACCTGCCGTAGGCTTGACCCTCGTGGCTGTCGACTTCTCCCAGGAGATCAAGGACCTCCGCACGACCATGGCGTCCGTGCGTGAGGTGACCGACCTGACCAAGCTCGAGGCGACCATCGCCGACTTCGAGAAGCAGGCGTCCGACCCGAACCTGTGGGACGACCAGGAGAAGGCGCAGGTCGTGACCTCGGGGCTGTCTCGCGCCAAGGCCGAGCACGACCGGGTCACCGGCATGGACGCCCGCATCGACGACCTGCAGGCCCTGGTCGAGATGGGTCAGGAGGAGAACGACGCCGAGACCCTGCTCGAGGCCGAGCGCGAGCTCGTGGTCGTCAGGAAGGCCGTCGGCGAGCTCGAGGTGCGCACCCTGCTGGCCGGCGAGTACGACGAGCGGGCCGCGGTCGTCACGATCCGCGCCGGCGCCGGTGGCGTCGACGCCGCCGACTTCGCCGAGATGCTGATGCGGATGTACCTGCGCTGGGCCGAGCGTCACGGTTACCCGGTCAAGGTGCTCGACACGTCCTACGCCGAGGAGGCGGGCCTGAAGTCGGCCACCTTCGAGGTCGACGTGCCCTACGCCTACGGCAACCTCAGCGTCGAGGGCGGCACCCACCGCCTGGTGCGGATCAGCCCGTTCGACAACCAGGGCCGCCGCCAGACGAGCTTCGCCGCCGTCGAGGTCGTGCCGCTCATCGAGCAGACCGACACCATCGAGATCCCCGAGAACGACCTCAAGATCGACGTCTTCCGCTCCAGCGGCCCCGGCGGCCAGTCGGTCAACACCACCGACTCCGCCGTGCGCATGACGCACCTCCCCACCGGCACCGTCGTGTCGATGCAGAACGAGAAGAGCCAGATCCAGAACCGCGCCGCGGCCCTGCGGGTCATGCAGTCGCGACTGCTCCTGCTCAAGAAGGCCGAGGAGGCCGCCGAGCGCAAGGAGCTCGCCGGCGACGTCAAGGCCAGCTGGGGTGAGCAGATGCGCTCCTACGTGCTGCACCCCTACCAGATGGTGAAGGACCTGCGCACGGGCTTCGAGGTGGGCAACACCTCGGGGGTCTTCGACGGGGACATCGACGGCTTCATCGAGGCCGGCATCCGGTGGCAGATCGGCCAGGACAAGGCCGCCGCTGCTGCCAAGGGCTGAGTGACCGGCGTGCCTGACCCGGCCGAGGTCGACCAGCCGGATGCCGTGGCGTGGGCCGCGTGGGCCGCGCGCCTGGCCGACGAGGTCACCGCCCTCGGCCCCGACGCCTCGGTGACCGTCACCGGCCCCGAGGCCAGCGCGCGGCCGGTGCGGCTGCGCAAGGCGAGGCTCGGCGGCTTCATCCCCGCCAAGCACGAGGTCGTCACGCCCTGGGTGCGCCTGGTGCGGGCCGAGGACTTCCTGCGCGGCCACTGCGTGGGCGCCGAGGTGATGGGGGCGCACTTCCCGATGTCGCCCGACGAGGACACCGCACTGCTCGCGCTCGGCTGGCACCACCCCGCCCCGACCGACGGCGAGGACTACGTGCGGTTCTGGCCCGACGACGTGCCGCTCGGCCCGTTCCTGCCCCGTGACGAGGCCGAGCGGGCCGCCGCGATGGTGGCGGCGACCTTCCGCGACGTCCTGTCGGTGGGAGCGACCGACCTCCCGACGCTGGCCTGACCTCGAGTCGGGTGCTGGAACCCGGAGCCGGGTGGGTGGTGGACGGTGCGGGGCAGCCACCTGAGCACCCGACTCCGGAGGGTGGGGTGGGCCCACGGCGCCCGTCCGGAAGTGTGGCGCGGTCACATTGCCGCTGGTCAGCGCCTCGCGGACGCTGGGCGGCATGGCCCAGAACCCCAGCGCGCAGCGTCGCGCCGCCCGTGTCCTCCTCACCTCGGCGGCGGCGGCCGCGCTCGTCGGCGGTTCCGTCCTCGCCGCCGTCCCGGCCTCGGCCGACAAGCCCGGCGCGGGCCACTGTGCGCGCATCGACAAGGTGGTGGTCAAGGGTGCCGAGCACACCGAGGTCGCCTGCCTCGACGACCTCACGACCACCGGGACCCTGCGGACCGGGCACACCAACCAGGCCGACTGGAACGGCCTGCACGCCCCCGGCTCCACCACGCCGAGCGGGGTGCCCGGCATCCAGGTCGACGGGTACTTCCCGGACACCTCGACGTCGAACACCAACCACGGCTGGAACCACGACAGCCAGTTCGTCATCCGGATCCCGGACACGTGGAACGGCAAGGTCGTCATCACCGGGGCGCCCGGGGTGCGCGGGCAGTACGCGAACGACCTGGTCATCGGCGACTGGGTGCTCGCGCAGGGCTACGCCTTCGCGAGCACCGACAAGGGCAACATGGGGGCGAACTTCTGGGACGACGGGTCCACCCCCGGCGGGTCGATCCGCGAGTGGCACCGTCGGGTCACCGAGCTCGCCGTCGCCACCCGCGACACCGTGACCAAGGTGCGCGCCCACCGCCCGGACCGGATGTACATGGCCGGCATCTCCAACGGCGGCTACCTCACCCGGTGGCAGCTGGAGAACCGCCCGGACCTGTACGACGGCGGGCTCGACTGGGAGGGAACGCTGTTCCGTGCCGACGGTCCGAACCTGTTCACCTACCTGCCCACGGCGCTGAAGCACTACCCGGCCTACGCAGCCACGGGCGACCAGGCGGCCCACGAGGCGATGATCGGCGCCGGGTTCGCCGCGGGGTCCGAGTTCCTCTGGCCGTTCCACTACTCGGTCTACTGGGACGCGACCCAGCGCTGGTACCGCGAGGAGCTCGACCCGACCTGGGACGGCGACCTCCGGGCCGGTGTCCCGTTCTGCGCCAGCGGCACCCCCGCCTGCGACGCCGACTACGACTACGCGTCCCGACCGCAGGCGGTCAAGGACGCCGTGCGGTCCATCGAGCTGACCGGCAGGATCGGCAAGCCGCTCGTCACGATCCACGGCACCCTCGACACGCTGCTGCCGATCGGCACCGACTCCGACGTCTACGACCGGCTGGTCGACGCGCAGGGCGTGGGGGAGCGGCACCGCTACTACCGGGTCGTCGACGGCACCCACACCGACGGCCTGTACCCGGCCTTCCCCGACCGGCTGCGCCCCCTGCTGCCGTGCGCCCGGACCGCGTTCGGGGTGCTCACCGAGTGGGTCGAGCGGGGCGTGCAGCCCCCGGCGGACGCCACCTACCCTCGCCCGAGCGGGGACGTGCTGGACACCTGCGCCCTGTAGCAACGGCGGCGGGTGACCCGCCGATAGTGGTCAACTGAGCGGCATCCACGGATTCCCGACCTATCCTCGAAAGGAGCCGGTCCTTCGGGGCGCGGCGTGCCGTCCGCCCCCGACCTCCCGTGAGGCCACACCCCCGCATGATCCGCTTCGAGAACGTCACCAAGATCTACGCGCGGTCGACCCGACCTGCGCTCGACGACGTGACCGTGGACATCGACCGCGGCGAGTTCGTCTTCGTCGTCGGCCCCTCGGGTTCGGGCAAGTCGACGATGCTGCGTCTGGCCCTGCGCGAGGAGGCCGCCACCGAGGGCACCGTGCTGGTCGCGGGCCACGACCTCGGCACGATGCCGAGCCGGCAGGTGCCGCGGCTGCGCCGGGAGATGGGCGCGGTCTTCCAGGACTTCCGCCTCCTGCCCAACAAGACCGTGCACGAGAACGTCGCCTACGCGCTGCAGGTCATCGGCAAGCCCGGCCACGTCATCCGCCAGCTCGTGCCCGAGACCCTGGAGATGGTGGGGCTCGGGGGCAAGGAGAAGCGCTTCCCCCACCAGCTCTCCGGCGGTGAGCAGCAGCGCGTGGCCATCGCCCGGGCCGTCGTCAACCGACCGCAGATCCTGCTGTGCGACGAGCCGACCGGAAACCTCGACCGGGCGATCAGCCTGGACATCGTGCGGCTGCTCGACCGGATCAACCGCACCGGCACCACGATCGTCATGGCCACCCACGACCACGACATCGTCAACGACCTGCGGCGCCGGGTGATCCAGCTCGAGGACGGCGCGGTCGTGCGCGACGAGCAGGACGCCACCTACAACCCGGTCGTGGAGGTCTGAGCCGTGCAGGCACGATTCCTGTTCTCCGAGGTCGGCTCCGGGCTGCGCCGCAACGTGTCGATGGCGACGTCCGTCGTGCTCGTGACGATGGTGTCGATGTTCCTGCTCGGCCTCGGCCTGCTGGCCCAGCGCCAGGCCGACACGATGAAGGGCTACTGGTACGACCGCATCCAGGTGTCGATCTACCTCTGCACCGCCGACTCCCGCTCGCCCAACTGCGAGGACACGGCCGTCACCGAGGCCCAGAAGGCGGCCATCCAGCGCCAGCTCGCGGCCCTGCCCGAGGTCAAGGAGGTGTTCTTCGAGAGCGAGCAGGAGGCGTACGACCGCTTCAAGGAGCAGTTCCGCAACAGCCCGATCGCCGGCAACGTGCAGGTGGGCGACATCCCGCAGAGTCTGCGCGTGCAGCTCAACGACCCGACGAAGTACGCGGTGGTGACAGAGCAGTTCGCCGGGGCCCCGGGGGTGGCCACCGTCCAGGACCAGGAGAAGGTCCTGAGCAAGTTCTTCACGATCATCAAGTGGATCACGATCTTCGCGGTGGCCCTCGCGGGCCTGATGGCGGCCTGTGCGGCCCTGCTGATGGCGACGACGATCCGCCAGGCGGCGTTCATCAGGCGTCGAGAGATCGGCATCATGCGCCTGGTCGGGGCCTCGAACTGGACCATCCGGATGCCGTTCCTCACCGAGATGGTCATCGTCTCCGGGATCGGCGTCATCCTGGCCGTGGGGCTGCTCATCGCCCTGACCAAGTACGTCTTCGAGGAGGGTGTCATCCAGATCGCCCTGAGCCAGGCGTTCATCGGCGTCTCGGACGTGTGGGTGCTCGCCCCCTGGATGCTGCTCGGGGTGACCCTCATCGCGGTCGTCACCAGCCTGATCACCCTGCGGCGCTACCTGCGCGTGTGACCGGTGCGGGCTGGGAGAAACCTGAGAGATGAAGCCAACTTTGCGCCCCGTCGGGTGCCGAACGCGTGTGAAACGTGTTACCAATGGTGACCATGGGACGAACTGACCGCGCCTTGACGCGCGCGCCGCGGCGCGGTATCGCCCTCCTGACCGCCTTCGTGTGCGCGGTCGCTCTGGCCACGGCGTCGGCCCAGGCGCTTCCGACCGGCTCGGACCCGGGGCAGGAGAAGCGCAAGGTCGACGCCCAGGTCGACAAGCTCAAGGACCAGCTCGACGAGACCGGCGCCGACCTCTCGGCGGCCTACACCGCGCTGCAGTCGACCCAGAGCCAGCTGCCCGGCGCCCGCGCCGCCCTCGAGCGCGCCCAGAACGCCGCCGCCGCGGCAGACCGCGCGAACACCATCGCCGCCCAGGAGCTCGAGGCCGCGAAGGCCAGCGAGAGGAAGGCCGAGGACAAGCTCGCCTCGACGACCAAGAATGTCGCGTCCAGCCGCACCCGGGTCGCTCAGTTCGCCGCGCAGATCTACCAGGAGCAGGGCTTCGGCCAGCTCGACATGGCGCTCTCGAGCACCGACCCGCAGCAGTTCGCCGACCGCATCGCGCTCGTCGACACCGTGATGGACGTGCAGAGCCAGACCATGGACCGCCTCGCCACCGAGCAGGCGAGCCTCACCGCGCTCGAGGACCACCTCTCGGCCCTGCGCAAGGACTCGGCCGAGAAGAAGAAGCAGGCCGAGGCCGCCCTCCAGCGCGCCCAGAGCGCCCGCGACGCCGCCGCCGCGGCCAAGGCCCAGCTCGACTCCCTCGCCGCCCAGCAGGCCGCCGAGGCCGAGAGCGTCGCCGGCAAGCTCGCCGCCGAGAAGGCTCGCCTCGCCTCCATGCAGGCCGAGCAGAGCCGGCTGAAGAAGATCCTCGTCCAGCGGGCCGCCGAGGCCAAGCGTCGCGCCCAGGCCGCCGCCCGCGCCGCCGCCGCCCGCCGTGCCGCCGGCAAGCCGAGCACCGGTGGCGACAGCAGCAGCGGCGGGAGCTCCAGCAGCGGCAACGGCTACCTCAGCCGGCCCGTGTCGTCGGGATGGGTCAGCTCCGAGTTCGGCATGCGCTTCCACCCGATCCTGCACTACTGGCGCCTGCACTCCGGGCGCGACTACGCGGTGGCCTGCGGCACCCCGGTCCACGCGTCCGCCAGCGGCACCGTCATCAGTGCCGGCTGGGGTGGCGGCTACGGCAACCGCGTCGTCGTCGACCACGGCTACGAGCGCGGTGTCGGCCTGGCCAGCACCTACAACCACCTGAGCCGCATCGTGAGGCACGGTGGCTCGGTCGAGCGCGGCCAGCTGATCGGCTACAGCGGCACGACCGGGTCGTCCACGGGCTGCCACCTGCACTTCGAGACGCTGGAGAACGGCAACTTCGTCGACCCGCGCCGCTGGCTCTGAGGCCGCCCCGCGGGCGCAAGTCGCTGGGGCACGCACCCGATGCCGGGTACCCTCGCCTCGTGACCAAGGAGACCGGACGAAAGCTCGTCGCGAGCAACCGCAAGGCCCGTCACGACTACCTCATCGAGGACACCTACGAGGCCGGCCTGGTGCTGATGGGTACCGAGGTCAAGGCCCTGCGGATGGGCCGCGCGTCGCTCGTCGACGGTTGGGCCGGGTTCGACCGCGACGACGAGCTCTGGCTCGAGGGCGTGCACATCCCCGAGTACAGCAACGGCACGTGGAACAACCACACCCCCCGGCGCCGCCGCAAGCTGCTCCTGCACCGGCGCGAGCTCGACAAGATCCTGCAGGCCACCCGCGAGACCGGCCACACGGTCATCCCCCTCTCGCTGTACTTCAAGGACGGCCGCGCCAAGGTCGAGCTGGCCGTCGCCAAGGGCAAGAAGAACTACGACAAGCGCCACGCCCTGCGTGAGCGCCAGGACAACCGCGAGGCCGACCGCGCCATCGCCGCCCGCCGCCGCGGCGAGGACTGAGTGGCCGGCACCGAGGCGGCGGTCCGCCCGCGGACGCGTGCCTGGCTGCGCCTGCTCTGCTGCCTCGGCATCGCGGTGGGTGTGCTGCTCCTGGCCCCGTCGGCCCTGGCTGCGCCCACCCGACCGAGTGCGGACCAGCCACCTGCGCCCGTACGGACCGGGGCCGTCGAGGTGGCCGATCCGCGATCCGTCGCCGCCGTGGCGGACTGGACCACGGATGCCGGCACGGTGGCGGGCGCGCTGTCCGCCGCGGCTCCCGCGGCGCTGCCCGCCGAGGAGCAGGCCGACAGGCTGCTCACCGAGTTCGTGGTCGACACCGACGGCTCGGTCGACGTCACCGAGACCATCACCTGGCGCTTCCCCGAGGGCGAGGAGCGGCACGGCATCCTGCGCAACGTCAAGGTGCGGGCGGGCTACCAGGACAGCGAGACGCAGTACCGGTACTACGAGCTGACCGGGGTCTCGGTGACCTCGCCGTCGGGGGCGCCCACCGACATCTCGATCTCCGACTTCGGCGCCTTCCGCCAGATCCGGGTGGGAAGCCCGTCGCAGACCATCTCCGGCACCGCCGACTACGTCGTGCGCTACCGGCTCGCCCACGTCGTCAACGACATCGGCGACGGCACGGCCGAGCTCTACTACAACGTCGTCGACAGCTCGAACGGCTTCCCGCAGCTGAACGTGGCGGCCACCGTCACCGGCCCGGTACCCGCCACCCGCGCCGCCTGCTTCTACGGCGAGCTCGGGTCCACGACCCCGTGCGAGGCCGTCGCCGGCGCCACGAGCACCTTCACCGTGCCCGACCTCGCGGCCGAGGAGGGGGCGAGCGTGCTGACCTCCTACCCCCGCGACGCCTTCGGCGACCTGACCCCCGACCTGCGTGAGGGCTCGGCCGACGCCGACTCCGGCGGGGTCGTCAGCCCGGACCTGGCGCGCGCCCTCGGCTGGCTCACCATCGGGCTGGCCGTCCTGCTGCCGCTGCTCGCCGGGGCCCTGATGGGGCTGCTCGTGTGGAGCCGTGGCCGCGACGAGCAGTACGCCGGCCTGACCCCCGGCCTCACCCCGGGTGTCGACCAGCAGGTGCCGGTCGTGGTCGGCGGACCCCAGCCCACCGTGGCGGTGCAGTTCACCCCACCGCCGGGGGTGCAGCCGGGCATGCTCGGCACGATCCTCGACGAGGAGGTCAACCTCGTCGACATCACCTCCACGATCGTCGACCTCGCCGTACGCGGCCACCTGCGCATCGCCCGTGACGACCAGGGCGTCTTCCGTGCCGACGACTGGGTGCTCACCCGCACCTCCCCGCCCGCCACGGCGCCCGCGCTGGCGCCCTACGAGCAGCTGCTCCTGGACTCGGTGTTCTCGGCGGGTGACCGGATCGCCCTGTCCCAGCTGAAGAACCACTTCAAACCCACGCTGGATGCCGTCGAGCGCCTCATGTACGACGAGGTCGTCCAGCGCGGTTGGTTCCGCCGCAGCCCGGAGCGGCAGCGGTCCGGGTGGGTCGGCTTCGGCACCTTCCTGCTGGTCGGCTCGGCACTGTTCGCGTTCTTCGGCGCCGGCCCCCTGTCGGCGCTCTACCAGGACTCCGGCTTCCCGATCTCGCCCTCGTGGTTCCTCGTCGCCGGCGGTGTCGCCGCCGGCCTCATCATCCGCCTGCTCGGCAAGCGGATGGCGGCCCGCACCGCCCGGGGCTCCGCGGTCCTCGTGCAGGCGCGCGGCTTCCAGCAGTACATCGCGACCGCGGAGGCCAACCAGATCCGTTGGGAGGAGGCGCAGGAGCTGTTCAGCCGCTTCCTGCCGTTCGCCATCGTCTTCGGCCTCGCCGACCGCTGGGCGCGCGTCTTCGAGGAGGTCGCCGCCGCGGCTGCGGCCGCCGGCCACTCCCTGGCCAGCCCCGCCTGGTACGTCGGCAACTGGTCGACGGGTGGCTTCTCCGACGTGGCCTCGAGCATGGACTCCTTCTCGACGGTCGCGGCCGGCACCTTCGTCTCGACCCCCGGGTCGTCCGGGTCGAGCGGGTTCAGCGGTGGCGGCGGCTTCTCCGGCGGCGGTGGCGGCGGGTCCTCCGGCGGCAGCTGGTAGCCGCGCTCCCCGGCATCCGGGCTGCGGAACCGACGAAGGGCCGCCCCGCGCTGCGGGTGCGGCCCTTCGTGGGTCCCTTGCGGGGCTCAGTTCTTGAAGGCGTCCTTGACCTTCTCGCCGGCCTGCTTGATGTCGGCCTTCGACTGGTCGGCGCGGCCCTCGGCCTCGAGGCGCTCGTTGTCGGTCGCCTTGCCCGCGGCCTCCTTGCCCTTGCCGGTCAGGTCGTCCTTCGTGTTCTCGATCTTGTCTCCAACGCCCATGTCGCTCTCCTTCACTCGTGAATCGGAGCACCGCGCCGCTTCTTGACCGATGCCGGAAGCACCACGGTACGAGCGCGAAACCGCCCACGGGGCTTTCGCGCCGGAGCACCTGGCCGGTCGACGGGCAGGCTCAGGGGCTGAGGGCGGGATGCTGACGCTGCGTGCCGTACGCGTCCAGGTGGCCGGTGTGGGTGAGCTCCTCGGCCACGTCGTAGAGCTTGCGGTTGTTGTCCCGGCTGACTCGGACCAGCAGGCTGAAGGCCTGGTCCGGGCTGATCTTGAAGCGCTCCATCAGGATTCCCTTGGCCTGGCCCACCAGGTCGCGACGGGTCACCGCGATGTTGAGGTGGCGCACCTTCTCGGCGCCCGCGAAGGCGACTGCCGCGTGGCTGGCGAACAGCAGACCGATGTGTTCGGACTCGTCGTCGAAGCTGTCGGGCCGCCGGCTGTAGAGGTTCAGCGCCCCGAGCGTGTCGTGCTCGACGTAGAGCTGGAAGGACAGCATGCTCCGGGCGCCCAGCGCGAGCGCCCGGCTGCTGAACGCCGGCCAGCGGTCCTCGCGCGCCATGTCGGACACCCGGACGGTCATGTGCTCGTAGGCCGCGTCGAGGCACGGCCCTTCCCCCACCTCCTCCTGCACCCCGTCGACCTCCTCGGGCAGCCTCCCAGACGCGTGCAGCGAGGTGACCTGCCGACGTCCGGTCACGACGCTGATCGATCCCTCGTCCACCCCCGGAATGAGCTCGACCGCCGCCCGGACGACCTCGTCGAGCATCAGCCCGGGGTCGTTCTCGGCCTGCAGGCGTCGCGCGAGGCGGCTCAGCTGGCGGGCCAGCAGGTCCTGGCCGCTGGTGGTGCCCAGGTCCTCGGAGCTCGGCCGTCCCTCTCCCGGTCGTTCGCTGCGCGTCATCCCCAAACGGTAGGGCGTGGGGTGGTCGTGTCGGGCCGTGGTGGACGCCGAACCCTCGGGGTCGGGGTCGGGCGGGGTCGGGCGGGGTCAGGCGGGGGAGACGACGAGGATGAGGTCGCCGCCCTCCACCTGCTGGTGGTGACCGCTGATCGCGAGCCGCTCGACGGTGCCGCCGACCGGGGTGGTGATGTTGGCCTCCATCTTCATGGCCTCGATGGTGGCGACGACCCCGCCGGCCTCGACGGTGTCGCCCTCGGCCACCGACGGGGTCACGACACCGGAGAACGGTGCGGGGACGTGGCCGGTCCTGGTCGGGTCGGCCTTCTCGACGGCCTTGACGTCGGCCTTGACCGAGCGGTCGCGAACCTGGATGGGGCGGAACTGGCCGTTGAGCGTACACATGACGGTGCGCATGCCGTGCCGGTCGGCGTCGCCCACGGAGCTGATGCCGAGGAGCAGCCGTTTGCCGGCCTCGATCTCGGCCTCGTACTCGCTGCCCTGCTCCAGGCCGTGGAGGAACTCGATGGTGCCGAGCACCGAGAGGTTGCCGAACCGCTCACGGCTGTCCTCGAACTCCTTGGTGGGGCCGGGGAAGAGCAGCTGGTTGAGGGTGCGCCGGGCGTCGGTGCGCAGCGACTCCTCCTGCTCGGGGGTGAGCTCGGTCGTGCGCGGCTTCGCGTGGCGTCCGTGGAGGGCCTTGGTGCGGAACGGCTCCGGCCAGCCGCCGGGAGGGTCGCCCAGCTCACCCTCGAGGAAGCCGATGACCGAGTCGGGGATGTCGTACTTCGTGGGGTTCTCCTCGAAGTCGGCGGGGTCGGCACCCGCGCCGACCAGCGCCAGCGCCAGGTCCCCGACGACCTTGGACGACGGCGTGACCTTGACCAGGTTGCCCAGGATGCGGTTCGCGGCCGCGTACATGTTCTCGATGTCCTCGAAGCGGTCGCCGAGGCCGAGGGCGATCGCCTGCTGGCGCAGGTTGGACAGCTGGCCGCCGGGGATCTCGTGGAAGTAGACGCGGCCGGTGGGGGAGGCCAGTCCCGACTCGAAGGGGGTGTAGATCGTGCGCACGGCCTCCCAGTACGGCTCGAGCGAGAACACCTTGTCGATGTCGAGGCCGGTCTCCCGCTCGGTGCCGTCGGTGGCGGCGACGAGGGCCGACAGGCTCGGCTGGCTGGTCGTGCCGGACATCGACGAGCAGGCCGCGTCGACGGCATCCACCCCCGCGGCGATGGCGGCCAGCAGCGTGCCGATCTGGCCGCCGGCGGTGTCGTGGGTGTGCAGGTGCACCGGGAGGTCGAAGTTCTCGCGCAGCGCCGTCACGAGCTTCGTCGCTGCCGGGGCGCGCAGCAGGCCTGCCATGTCCTTGATGGCGAGCACGTGGGCCCCGGTGCCGACGATCTGCTCGGCCAGGCGCAGGTAGTAGTCGAGGGTGTAGAGCTTCTCGCGCGGGTCGAGCAGGTTGCCGGTGTAGCACAGGGCCACCTCGGCGACGGCGGTGCCGGTGTCGAGCACCGCCTCGACGGCCGGGCGCATCTGCTCGACGTCGTTGAGCGAGTCGAAGATCCGGAAGATGTCGAGCCCGGTGCGGGCGGCCTCGTGCACGAAGGTGTCGGTGACCTCGGTCGGGTACGGGGTGTAGCCGACGGTGTTGCGGCCGCGCAGCAGCATCTGCAGCGGGATGTTGGGCATCGCCTCGCGCAGCAGGGCCAGGCGCTCCCACGGGTCCTCGGACAGGAAGCGCAGCGCGACGTCGTAGGTGGCACCGCCCCACGCCTCCATCGAGAGCAGCTCGGGGGTCAGCCGGGAGACGTGGCCGGCGACGTGCAGCAGGTCGCGGGTGCGCATCCGGGTGGCGAGCAGGCTCTGGTGGGCGTCGCGGAAGGTCGTGTCCGTCACGGGCACGTCGGTGCGCTGGCGCAGCTGGCGGGCGAACTCGGCCGGTCCGACGCGCATCAGCAGGTCACGGGACCCCGGGGGCACGGGGGCGTCGCGGTCGATGGCGGGCAGCTTGGAGCGTGGCTTGATGAACGTCATGGCGGGGCCGTGCGGCTGGTTGACGGTGACGTCGGCCAGGTAGGTGAGCAGCTTGGTGCCACGGTCACCGCCCATCCGCGCCTCGAGCAGCTCGGGGCGCTCGTCGATGAAGCTGGTCGTGGCCTGGCCGTTCTGGAACACCGGGTCGGCCAGCACGGCCTCGAGGAACGGGATGTTGGTCGAGACGCCGCGGATCCGGAACTCCGCCAACGCCCGTCGCGCTCGGCGCACGGCCATCGGGAAGGTGCGTCCGCGGCAGGTGAGCTTGACGAGCATCGAGTCGAAGTGGGGGCTGACCTGGGCGCCGACGAACACGGTGCCACCGTCGAGGCGCACGCCCCCACCGCCGGCCGAGCGGTACACGGTGATCTGCCCGGCATCCGGGCGGAAGCCGTTGGCGGGGTCCTCGGTGGTGATGCGGCACTGCAGGGCGGCGCCGCGCACGTAGATGTCCGACTGGCGCATGTCGAGGTCGTCGAAGGTCTCACCGGACGCGAGGCGCATCTGGGCGACGACGAGGTCGATGTCGGTGACCTCCTCGGTCACGGTGTGCTCCACCTGGATGCGCGGGTTCATCTCGATGAAGACGTAGCGGCCGTCCTCGCCGAGGAGGAACTCGACCGTGCCGGCGTTGCGGTAGCCGATCGACTCGGCGAAGCGCACGGCGTCGGCGCACATCTGCTCGCGGGTGGTGGGGTCGAGGTTCGGGGCCGGCGCGATCTCGACGACCTTCTGGTGGCGACGCTGCACCGAGCAGTCGCGCTCGTACAGGTGCAGGACGGTGCCGCTGGAGTCGGCGAGCACCTGCACCTCGATGTGCCGGGGGTTGACCACGGCCTGCTCGAGGTAGAGCGTCGGGTCGCCGAAGGCGGCGTCGGCCTCGCGCTGGGCCGCTTCGAGCGACTCGCGCAGGGTGGAGGGGTCGTCGACGCGGCGCATGCCCCGCCCGCCGCCGCCGGAGACCGCCTTGACGAACACCGGGAAGCCGATGCCCTCGGCGGCCCGGGCCAGCTCGTCGAGGTCGGTGGTCGGCGGGGCGCTGTCGAGGGTGGGCAGGCCGGCCTCCCGGGCCGCGGTGATGGCCCGTGACTTGTTGCCCGCGAGGTGCAGGGCGGATGCCGGGGGGCCGATGAAGGTGATGCCGTTGGCCTCGCAGGCCTCGGCGAGCAGCGGGTTCTCGGACAGGAACCCGTACCCCGGGTAGATGGCGTCGGCGCCGCACTCGACGGCGACCCGGACGATGTTCGCGTGGTCGAGGTAGGCCCGCACCGGGTGCCCCTCCTCGCCGATCTGGTACGACTCGTCGGCCTTGAGGCGGTGCTCGGACTTGCGGTCCTCGTGCGGGAAGACGGCGACCGTCTTGGCGCCGAGCTCGGTGGCGGCGCGGAACGCGCGGACGGCGATCTCCCCACGGTTGGCGACGAGGATCTTGGCGAACACGGGGACCTCCCGGTCGGGGTGGGGCACGTCGTCCGGCGGCAGGCGGCCGGTTGCGAGCAGCCTAGTGACGTCGGCGCCTGCGACGCTTCTGCTGTCCTCGTAGCGGAACGCCCCGCCCCGATCTGACCCGACTGAGCCATTCCGAGGGGCGCGGGGCCGGGTCTACCGTCGTCGGATAGGCGTCCGGCGTCCCCGGTGGCGCCTGCTCGATGAGGGGAGTCCGTGATGCGTGCGATGTCAGGTCTGGTCTCGGTGGTCGCCGCAGCGGCACTCGTCGTCGCCCCGCTCCTGCCAGCGGCGGGTGAGGGGGTCGGGGCGCGCCCCGGCGACGACAGTGCCGGCGACTCCTACGTCGGGCGGCTCGGCAACGGGGGCTACGACGTCGTCCACTACGACCTCGACGTCAAGTACGACCCCGGCACCGACATGCTCTGGGGCACCGCCACCATCGAGGCGGTCGCCACGCAGAACCTGTCCCGCTTCAACCTCGACCTCCAGGGCCTGACCGTCCGGTCGGTCACCGTCGACGGGGCTGCGGCGAAGTGGCAGCACCTCAAGGGTGAGCTCCGGACGACGCCCGCCGCCTCGCTGCCGCAGGGTGGGGCCTTCACCACCGTCGTGGTCTACGACGGCATCCCGAACACCTTGCCCGACGGCTCGGGCTTCGTGCACACCGACGACGGAGCGATGATCATCGGGGAGCCCGAGGTCGCGGCCACCTGGTTCCCCGTCAACGACCACCCGAGCGACAAGGCCTCCTACCGGTTCGACGTCACCGTGCCGGACGGGGCCTCGGCGGTCGCCAACGGGGCCCTCCTGGGCAGCGAGAGCGCCGGTGGCTGGACGACCTTCACCTGGGACGCCCCCGAGCCGATGGCGTCCTACCTCGCCACGGCGACGATGGGGCGCTTCGACCTGCGCAGCTACGAACACGACGGCATCCGGCTGTGGGACGCCGTCGACCCGGTGCTCTACGAGCCCGTCGCGGCGCCCCGCACGGGCACCCAGTTCGCCCTGTCGCAACAGGCCGACGTCAGCTACAAGCGGCTGACGCGGAGCATCGCCGTTCCGGCCGGCGGCGCGACCCTGTCGTTCTGGGTGACTCGAGCGACCGAGGCGGCATGGGACCACTTCTTCGTCGAGGCCCGAACCGCAGCGGGCACGGACTGGACGACTCTTCCCGACATCAACGGGCACACCAGCGCGGACACCGGCTCCTCCTGCCCGTACTGGCTGCAGTTCCACCCGTTCCTGACGCACTACCAGACCGACAACGGGGACGACACCTGCAGCCCCACGGGCACGACGGGCGCCTGGAACGCGGTGTCCGGCGCCAGCGACGGGCCTGAGCAGTGGAGCGTCGACCTGACGGCCTACTCCGGAGCGGAGGTCGAGGTCTCGCTCACCTACGCGAGTGACGACAGCATCCAGGGCCCCGGCGTCTTCCTCGACGACGTCATCGTGTCGAGCGGAGCCGGTACGACATCCTTCGAGGCCGACGGCGACACCATGGACGGCTGGGTCGCGGCGGCACCCCCGAGGGGAGCCCCGGGAACGACAACACCTGGGTGGTCGGTGGCGTCGCTGATCTCCCACCCCCGGTCGGCGCCGCCGTCGACGCCACGTTCGCGCGGCACGGCGACATCCTCGACTTCCTGGTCGCGACCTTCGGGCCCTACCCGTTCGCGACCGCCGGCGGCATCGTGGACGACGACCCCGACCTCGGCTTCGCGCTGGAGAACCAGACCCGGCCGATCTACTCGACGGCCTTCTTCGGCGACCCCGAGGGGAGCCCCTGGGTGGTCGTGCACGAGCTGGCCCACCAGTGGTACGGCGACAGCCTCGCCGTCGAGGAGTGGCAGCACATCTGGCTCAACGAGGGCTTTGCGACGTATGCCGAATGGCTCTGGGACGAGCACGAGGGGGCGGCCACCACGCAGGAGATCTTCGACTTCTTCTACGGCGAGATCCCTCCCGAGGACCCCTTCTGGGACGTCGTCATCGGTGACCCGGGTCGCGACCTCATGTTCGACTTCGCGGTGTATGCGCGCGGGGCCATGACGCTGCACCAGCTGCGGCTTGCGGTGGGTGACGAGGACTTCTTCACCATCCTGCGCACCTGGGCGAGCGCGCAGAAGGACGGCAACGTCACGACCGACGAGTTCGTGTCGCTGGCCGAGGCCATCTCGGGTGAGCAGCTGGACGGCTTGTTCGAGACCTGGCTGTTCACGCCCGGCCGCCCATCGGTGGGCACCCCGGCGGATGCCGGCGCGAGGTCGGCGCTGACGGCGCGGCCCAGCGTCGTCGCCCCGCCGGGCTCCGAGGGCACGCTGCTCAGGTGGAAGGAGGCCCGAGCAGCCAGGTGACCTGCGCCGTCGGCCTGCTCCCGGCGCCATCCGGCCCTCGGCGGCGCGGGACGGTCCTCTCGATGCGAGGGCTGACCTGCACCCAAGGCGGTGCAGGAACCAGACGAGGAAGCGGCGCGCGGGGCCCACGGGTTTGGGTGCACGACTGGGACATCCGCACCATGCGTCCGAGCGCCGCCGGTCAGCACGCTGGAGCCCATGACCACGACGCACACGACCACCCCGTCCACCGAGCGGCTCGCCCCCGAGCCGCCACCGCTCTCCCGGGCCGCGCGCCTCAGCGCCGGCGCCTCCCTCGTCGTCGCAGGGCTCCTCAACGGGGGAGCGCAGTACGTCGGCCACCTCGTCTCGGGGGACCCCGACGAGTGGATCCGATGGGCGGCCGACGCACCAGGGCTGGGCGACGGCCGAACAGGTCGCGACACTCGTCAGCCTGCTGTTCCTTCCGGTGGGCCTGCTCGGCATGGCCCAGGTCACCCGGTGGCGACGTCCACGGCTCACCGCTGCTGCGGTCGTGCTCGTGCTGTGGGGGATGTGGGGATTCCACACCGTGCTCGCGCTCTGGCTCGCCGCGGGCACGGTCGCGCCGGCGGCGCTGGGCGTCGAGGCCGCCGTCTCCCTCGACGACGCCTACGGCTCCAGTGGCCCGGTGATCGCCCTCGCGCTCGTGCCGCACCTGCTGGGCTCGTTCCTCGGGCTGCTGCTGCTCTGCCTCGCCGCGCGAGGGATGTTTCCGACGCCGGCCCTCGTCCTGCTCGTCGTCTTCCTCGTCTGGGACTTCCTCGGTGTCCCCATCGGCCCCTTCGAGGCGCACCTCCTGCTCGCCGTCGCCCTGACCTGGCTCGGGGTGCACCTGGTCAGGATGTCGCCGGCCGAGTGGCACGGGGGACGGTGACGGTCGACCCGCGGCATACTGCTGCGATGACGACCGCTCCGGCGTCCGCGGCGGTGGGGCGCCGGTCCGCCCCGGGTGCCCGGTGGGGGGCCGGCGTCCTCGCGTGCGTCATGGCGTTGGTGGTCCTGCTCGTGCCCGTGGCCGCACTCGCCGTGGGCCAGGCCGACGGGCTCGGCTGGAAGGCGGTGCTCACGCCCTGGCTGCTCGTCGTCCCCGGCACCCTGGTGGTGCTGGGGCGGCCGGCCACCCCGCTGGGCTGGCTCATGCTCACCGTCGCGGGTCTGTTCGCGACGAGTGCCCTCGCTGCGGCCCTGGTCGCCCGGAACCCGACCGGACCCGGAGCGGCGTGGCAGGTCTGGGTGGTCGACCGGGGCAGTGCGTTGCTGGTGCCGTGCACGCTCGCCGTGCTCCTGCTGCTGCCTGACGGGCGACTGCCGTCACCGGCCTGGCGCTGGCCCGCCGCGTTCGCGCTGGGCGCGCAGACCGCCGTGGTGGCGGGGTGGGCGCTCGCGTCCGGCCCGGCCGCGGCACCCGACACGGACCTGGTCGGGGTGCGCGGGCTCCAGAACCCCGTCGGGGTGCTCCCGGCCGTGGTCGGCCAGTGGGCCTCGTCGCTCGAGTGGCTGCTCCAGGCGCTGCTGCTGCTGGCCCTTCCGGCGGTGGCCTTTCGGGTGGTGCGGGGGCCGCGGGAGCAGCGGCGACGGCTGGCGACCGTCCTGGCAGCCGTGCTCGCCTTCTCCGTGCTCGTGGTCCTCGGCCGACTCCTGTGGCCGGGTGCGGCAGACGTGCTCGACGTGCTCGGGTGCGCCCTGCTGGCCGCCGCGTTGACGTCGGCCGTGCTCACCCGGCAGCTGCCGGGCGTGGACGTCGTGGTGGGGCACGCCGTCGTCTACGCCCTGCTCACCGCACTCGTCGCCGGGACCTACGTGCTGGCCGTGGCACTGCTCGGCAGGTTCGGCTCGGGCCTGCCTGCTCCCGCCGCCGGAGTGCTCTCGGCCGCCATCGCCTTGGCCCTCCTGCCCGCGAGAGGCGCACTCCAGCGCCTGGTCGACCGGCTCCTCGTGGGCGACACGGCCGATGCCGTGACGGCGATCCGTCGACTGTCGGAGAGCGCGTCGGGATCGCACGGCCTCGACGAGCTCCTGGGGTCGGTCGCCCGGACCGTGCGAGCGTCGGTCAAGGCCAGCGCCGTCACGGTCTCGGCGGACGGCCGCAGCGCCACCGCCGGTACCACGCGCCCCGGAGGCGCCTCGCACCACGAGGACCTGGTGGTCCGCGGATCCACCCGGGGCTTGCTCGTCGTGACGTACCCGCCGGGCCGGCGCGTGCGCGCCCGTGACCGGCAGCTGCTGCGTGACTTCGCCGACCACGTGGCCAGGGTGGTCGACACCCTCGGGCTCACCGGTGAGCTCCAGCGCAGCCGCGAGCGGCTCGTCGCCGCCCGGGAGGAGGAGCGTCTGCGGCTGCGTCGTGACCTCCACGACGAGCTGGGCCCGACCCTCGCAGGGCTGAGCATGCAGCTCGGGGGCCTGGGTGAGCTCATCGCAGATGACCCGCGCACCGCCCAGGAACGGGTGAGGCGGCTCGAGGCGGCCTCGCGCCACGCCCTCGACCGGGTGCGCTCGGTCAGTCGCGGCCTGCGTCCGCCGGTGCTCGACGAGCTGGGCCTGGTGGCGGCCCTCGTCGAGCTGGCCGCCCACTGCGGGCTGGACGTGGACGTCTCGGCGGATCTCCTCCCCGATCTCCCACCGGCGGTGGAGGTCGCTGCCTACCGGGTGGGCGCCGAGGCGCTGACGAACGTCGCGCGCCACGCCGGCCCGACGGGGGCCACCGTGCGGATCACCGTGGCGGACCGTCATCTCGTGCTGCGGGTCTCGGACGCGGGGAGGGGACGTGGTGACGGGCCGTCCGGGGTGGGGACTCTCGCGATGCGCGAGCGCGCGGAGGAGCTCGGCGGCACGCTCGACGTGGGCTGGGCCCCCGAGGGCGGCACGACCGTCGAGGCCCGTTTTCCCCTCGAGCCACCGGCGGGACGACCGTGATCACCGTCCTCCTGGTCGACGACCACCCGATGTTCCGCGAGGGCCTGCGGTTCACCCTCGAGCAGGCCGACGACATCCGGGTCGTCGCCGAGGCGTCCGACGGACGCGAGGCGCTCGCGGCGGTCGCGCAGCACCGGCCCGACGTCGTCGTCATGGACCTCGCCATGCCCGGCATGGACGGGCTGGAGGCCACGGGACGGCTCGTCGGGTCGGGGTGCCGGGTCCTGGTCCTCACCTTCAGCGAAGAGGACGCGAGCGTGCTGGCGGCGATGCGCGCGGGCGCCCTGGGCTACCTGCGCAAGGGGGCTGAGCCGGGCCAGGTCGTCAGCGCGGTCCGGGCGACGGCGGCCGGGCACGCCGTGTTCGGCCCCGGTGTCGCAGGACGGCTGCTCGAGGTGTTCGCCGACCGGCCCCAGCACTCCCGTGACCGCTTTCCCCAGCTGTCGCCACGGGAGCACGACATCCTCGAGCACCTGGCCGAGGGGGCCTCGAACCGGGAGATCGCGGCCCTGCTCGTCATCTCCCCGGTCACCGTGCGAAACCACGTGAGCAACATCCTGGCCAAGCTCCACCTCGCGAACCGTCGCGAGGCCATGGTTCGCTTCCGCGACGCCGGACCGACCGGCTGACCGGGCTGACCGGCTGACCACGGCGCGGGTCGGACCGGGACGGATGTCCCAGGACAGCGGGACGGTCGCCCCTGTCGGGCGGGACGCGCCCTCCTCCACGCTGAGCAGAGCACCACGAAGCACCCTTCACACCAACGAAACCAGGAGTCGAACGACATGTCCTTCATCCGCACCATCCGCCGGCCGGCCCTCGTCGGCGCGGCCGCCCTCACCGCCCTCGCCGTCGGCGCCGCCCCGGCCATGGCCCACCACTGCTACGTCCCGATGTACAGCCTCGGCGGCCCCGTGTCGGCGAACTGGTTCGTCATCAGCGCCGAGGAGGGCGCGGCACTCATCGCCGAGTACGTCCCCGGCTGCGACGCCGGGGCCGAGGCGGGCTACGCCGCGCTCGAGTCAGCCGGCCTGCCGGTCGGGATCAAGATCTTCGAGAAGATGACCATCGGGGATCCCAAGGAGACCGGCCGCACCAACCCCAACGGTGCCGACGGCGTCGGCCTCGAGTACTTCGGTGCCGGCTCGACCCTGGCCGACGAGATGGTTTCCGCGTGGATCGCGGGCGCCGAGGCGGAGTGCGCGCGGCTGACCCGGGCCGCCGAACCGGCGCCCACCCGCATCGGGCGGTGCAGAGCACGCACTCTGCACCGCCCTGATGCTGCGGAATCCGTAGGGCGAGCCAGCGCCACGCCCGGGGGCGATAGAATGGCCCAAACCCATACCAATTGCGCGCCGTTGCCCCTAGCATCGCCCTCGTCGCACCACTTGACGCCGGTCGAACCCCGTGCCGGCCGGACCCATGGGAGCAAACCGTGGCAGTGCAACTGAACGACGACGAGCAGCAGGCTCGCCGAGCTCGGCTACAAGCAGGAGCTCGAACCGGACCTGGTCCGGCTTCTCCAACTTCGCCATCTCCTTCTCGATCATCTCGATCCTCGCCGGCTGCTTCACGACGTTCGGCCAGGCCTGGAACAACGGTGGCCCGATCGCGATCTCCATCGGGTGGCCGCTCATCTCCGTGTTCATCCTGATCATCGGGTTCTGCATGAGCGAGCTCGTGTCGGCCTACCCGACCTCGGGCGGCATCTACTGGTGGGCCAGCAAGCTGGGCGGCGCCAAGGCCGGCTACTACACCGGCTGGCTCAACCTCATCGGGCTCCTCGCCATCGACGCCTCGGTCGCCTACGGCGCCGCGACGTTCTTCGACCTGTCGTTCAGCACGATGAGCGAGTCGTGGGCCGCGGGCTACAGCCTCACGCGCGTCTTCTGGCTGTTCCTCGTCGTCCTCGTCCTCACCGCGCTGATCAACATCTTCGGCGGGCACATCCTCGCGATGCTCAACAACATCTCGGTGTGGTGGCACGTCGTCGGTGCCGCGGTCATCATCGCCATCCTGATCTTCCTGCCCGAGAAGCACATGAGCATCAACGACGTGTTCACGATGCGGGTCAACAACAGCGGCGGCCTGGCCGGAGGTGAGACCAGCGGATGGGGCTTCTGGTTCTACGTGCTCCCGCTCGGCTTCCTGCTCACCCAGTACACGATCACCGGCTTCGACGCCTCGGCGCACCTGTCCGAGGAGACGCACGACGCCGCCGACGGTGCCGCCAAGGGCATCTGGCGCTCGATCTTCTACTCCGCGATCGGCGGCTGGGTGCTCCTGCTCGCCTTCCTCTTCGCGGTGCAGGACGCGGATGCCGTCACGGCGGGCGGTGGCGGCGTGGCCGTCATCTTCAACCAGGCGCTGACGTCCGGCTGGGCCGGCACGGTGCTGCTCATCGCCAGCATCGGGCAGTTCTTCTGCACCACGGCCTGCATGACCTCGACGAGCCGGATGCTGTTCGCGTTCAGCCGCGACGGCGCCGTGCCGGGCTCGAAGTACTGGGCGAAGCTCAACTCCCGCAAGGTCCCGGCCAACGCGGTGCTCCTCTCCGTGGTCGTGGCGGCGCTCATCACGCTCCCCGCCCTCGTCGAGGTCAACATCGGCACCGACGACGCGCCGATCATCGTCCCGACGGCGTTCTACGCGGTCGTGTCGATCGGCGTGATCGGGCTGTACACGGCCTTCGCGATCCCGATCTACCTGCGCTGGCGGGCCGGTGACTCCTTCCAGCAGGGCAAGTGGAACCTCGGGACCAAGTGGAAGTGGATGGCGCCCGTCGCGGTCATCGAGATCGCGATCATCTCGGTCTACTTCATCCTCCCGTTCACCCCGCGGCGAACCCGTTCAACGAGGACTTCGAGTGGAAGTTCGTCAACTACGCGCCGATCCTCACCGGCGGCGCGCTGCATCGCCCTGTGGATCGGCTGGCACCTGTCGGCCAAGAAGTGGTTCACCGGCCCGAAGATGACCATCGACCTGCCCGAGGGCGTCACCGCCGCCGACGAGATCGCTCTCGAGCACCAGGGCAAGACCGCCCACGGCGGCGAGCCGCACGACGGGAAGCCGGGCGACCCGCTGCCCTGACCGGCACGCACGGTGAGCGATCTCGAGCAGCTGCTCGACGGCATCCCCGTCCTCACCGGGCAGGGGCGTCACGTGACGCCCCTGCCCGGCGGTCTGACCAACACCAACTACCGGGTGCGCACCGACGCCGGGCTCGACGTCGTCGTGCGGGTGTCGTGCGCCGGAGACCGGGCTGCTCGGGGTCGACCGCCACGCCGAGCACGTCAACACCCTGGCCGCGGCGGTCGCGGGGGTCGGCGCCCCGGTCGTCGACTACCTGGAGGGCCGCGGCGTGATGGTCGTCGGGTTCCTGCCCGGGCGCACCTGGACCGACGCCGACGTCGCCGCCAACCTGCCCAGGCTGGCCGCCGCGCTGCAGCGGCTGCACGCCGGCCCCGCCTTCCTCGGCCGGTTCGACATGTTCGCGCTGCGCCGCCAGTACCTCGACGTCGTGCGCGAGCACGGCTTCCGGATGCCGGCCGGCTACGCTCGCGCTCGAGCCGTTCGCCGAGCGGCGTGGAGCGGGTCCTCGCCCTGGCTCCCGAGCCGCTCGTGCCGTGCCACAACGACCTGCTCGCCGCCAACGTGCTCGACGACGGCGGCGACCTGCGGATCATCGACTACGAGTACTCCGGCATGAACGAGCCCTCCTTCGAGCTGGGCAACGCCGTCGCCGAGGCCGGCCTGGGGGCGGACGCCCTGGCCGAGCTGTGCACCGGCTACTACGGCGCGGCACGACGACGCGCCTCGTCGCCCGGGCCGAGCTGTGGGGCTGGATGGCCCGCTACGGCTGGACGCTGTGGGGGATGATCCAGGACGGCACGAGCGCCATCGAGTTCGACTTCTGGCAGTGGTCGATGGACAAGCTGGAGCCCGCCGAGCAGCTGGCCGCCGGCCCCCGGTTCGACGAGCTGCTCACCCGGCGGCGGCGCGATGAGCGCCCCGGCCGCCACCCCGCTGCCCGCCCGGGCCAGGGTCGTGGTCGTCGGCGGGGGCATCGTCGGCGCGTCGACGGCCTACCACCTGGCCCACCTCGGCGAGACCGACGTGCTGCTGCTCGAGCAGGGCACCCTGTCGTGCGGCACGACCTGGCACGCGGCCGGGCTGGTCGGGCCTGCTGCGGGCCAGCGAGAGCGGCACCCGCCTGGTGCAGTACTCCGCCGAGCTCTACCAGCGGCTCGAGGCGGAGACCGGCCTGGGCACCGGCTACCGGCCGTGTGGGGGGCTCATCGTCGCGCGCACCGACGACCGGATGACGGCGCTGCGCCGCACCGCCGCGACGGCGGCCGCCTACGACCTCGAGTGCGAGCTGCTGACCCCGACGCAGGCCGGTGAGCGCTACCCGCTGCTGCGCACCGACGACCTCGCCGGGGCGATCTGGCTGCCCGGCGACGGCACGGCCAACCCGACCGACGTCACCCAGTCGCTCGCGAAGGGTGCCCGCCAGCTCGGCGTCACGGTGCGGGAACGGGTGCGGGTCACCGGGTTCGACGTCGTGGCCGACCCGACCGCCCCCGGTGGACGGCGGGTCCGTGGGGTGCGCACCGACCACGGCGACGTCGAGTGCGAGGTCGTCGTCAACTGCGCCGGCCAGTGGGCCAAGGCCGTCGGCGCGCTGGCCGGCGTCGGGGTGCCGCTGCACTCGGCCGAGCACTTCTACGTCGTCACCGACCAGATCGAGGGGGTGCACCGCGACCTGCCGATCCTGCGCGACCCCGACGGCTGGACCTACGTCAAGGAGGAGGTCGGCGGGCTCGTCGTCGGCGGGTTCGAGCCCGAGGCGAAGCCCTGGGTCTCGCCCGAGGAGATCCCGTACCCCTTCGAGTTCCAGCTGCTCGACGAGGACTGGGAGCACTTCTCGGTGCTGATGGAGAGCGCGCTGCACCGCCTGCCGGTCCTCGAGCGCACCGGCATCCGGAAGTTCTACAACGGGCCGGAGAGCTTCACGCCCGACAACCAGTTCATCCTCGGGCGAGTCGCCCGACGTCGCCGGCTTCTTCGTCGGGGCCGGCTTCAACTCGGTGGGCATCGCCTCGGCGGGTGGAGCCGGGCCGGGCGCTCGCGCGAGTGGGTCGTGGCCGGGGAACCCCAGGAGGACCTGGCCCTCGTCGACCTCCGCCGCTTCGCGCCGTTCCACACGAGCACCCCGTGGCTGCGCGAGCGGGTCTCGGAGGTGCTCGGCCTGCACTACGCCGTGCCGTGGCCGAACCGCGAGCTCGACTCGGCCCGGCCGTTCCGCTGCTCGGCCGTCCACGACCGGCTCGAGGAGGCCGGTGCGTGGTTCGGCTCCAAGATGGGCTGGGAGCGGCCCAACTACGTGGCCCCCGACGGGGTCTCACCGGCGGACCGGGCGGCCACCTACGGCTGGGGCCGGCAGCCCTGGCACGACTGGGTCGACGACGAGCAGCGCGCCACCCGCGGGGCCGTCGCCCTGTTCGACCAGTCGTCGTTCGGCAAGCTGCGCGTGCACGGCCCGGACGCCCTGGCCCTGCTGCACCTCGTCTGCACGGCCGACGTCGACCAGCCGGTGGGGGCGGCGGTCTACACCGGCATCCTCAACGCGCGCGGCGGGTACGAGGCCGACGTGACGGCGACCCGGGTCGCCGACGACGAGTGGCTGCTCGTCACGAGCGCCGGCCTCGCCGGTGCGCGACGCCGACTGGCTGCGGCGCCACGTCGCCCCGGGTGGCGGGTGGTGGTCGAGGACGTCACGGCCGCGTACGCCGTGTTCGGGGTGCATGGGTCCGCGCTCGCGCGACCTGCTGGGCGCGGCTCACCGCCACCGACCTCGGCCCGGAGGCCTTCCCGTTCGCGACCAGCCAGGTGGTCGACCTCGGGCCGGCGCGGGTGCGCGCGACCCGGATGACCTACGTGGGCGAGCTGGGCTGGGAGCTGACCGTGCCGACCGAGCTGGCGACGGGTGTCTGGGACCGGCTGGTCGCCGACGGGCGCGACCTCGGGCTGCGGCCGGGCCGGCTACTACGCCATCAACGCGCTGCGGCTCGACAAGGGCTACCGCGCGTTCGGCCCGGAGCTCGGCCCGGACCGCACCCCCGTCGAGGCCGGCCTGACCTTCACCTGCGACCTGTCCGGCGACCGCGCGTTCGTCGGCCGCGGCGGTGGTCGAGCGCAGCGCAGGGACGGCCCGCCGCGGCGGCTCGCCTCGTTCGTCGTCGACGACCCGCAGGCCGTGCTCTGGGGTGGGGAGCTGCTGCTGCGCGACGGGCGACCCGTCGGCCAGGTGACCAGCGCCGCCCCCAGCGCGACCCTCGGCGCAGCGGTCGGGCTGACCTGGGTGTGGGAGCGCGGTGGGGGACCGGTGCCCAGGGAGGTGCTGACCGCCGGAGGATATGCGGTCGACGTCGCCGGCTCGCGTCATTCCGTGCGGCTGTCGGCGCGTTCGCCGCACGACCCCGGCGAACTCGCACGTGCACTGTTGAGCGGCGTCCGCACAGGTCTAGAGTTCCCGCATGGCAGCAGGGGCCGCCCGTCATGGTGCCCGAAAACCGGCCAGCGGGACGAGTAACACCCTCCAGGCGTTCGGCGTCGCAGGCGGGGGGCTCGTCGCTGTCACCCTGATGACCATCCTCGTCGGCGGCCCGGCCGACCCGGCCCGGGCGGACGGGTTCCCCGACCTCGCCGGCGTCACCGACGGGTCGGGGCGTCCTCCGCGACCCCGATGGGTACCGGTGCGGCGCGTCACCGACCATCCGGCCCCGGAGCGACGGTACCCATCCGTTCGACCACGGCACCGAGCGGCGGTGCCCCCGGGGTCGATCCGGACCATCGACCGCACCGTCCGACACCTCCGTACCCGGCGCGGCCGGTCTGCCGTCCCGGCCCGACGGCCACGCCCGCGCCGCGCGTCCGCCGCCGTCACCCCGTCGCCGGACGCCGGGAAGCGGCACCCGCACGCCGACCCGTCCCACGTCCGACCCCGACCCCGCCGGTCACACCGACGGCCAGAGCCGGTCGACCCCAAGGCCGCACCGCGACACCCCCAGCGACCCCCCACGGCGACGCACCGGACGAGCCGCCGACCGCGCCAGCCAGGCCCCGCCACGCCGCCGCGCGCTGACCCGGCCGGTACGGCTCGGGAATCCGTTAGGGCGGCGGGCCGTTGCACGGCATACTGGCCATGACCCCGGGCCAGGCTCAGGCCGCGGCCGGGGACAACTGAACAGCGTGGGAGTGAGCCCCCTCAGGGGGGTGATCGGTTTCGACATTGGTCGGTTGGCCATGGGGAAGCGGGTCGAGGACGCACGGTTATCTCGTAAACGACCCGTGCAAACCAATAGGTGCCAATTCCAAGCGCACCGACTTCGCCCTCGCTGCCTGAGCGAGCCTCGAAGTCCGTTGGCCTGAGTTCGATCCCGACTCAGTAACCAGCGTCATCTAGGGATCTTGCTGCGTCGTCATGTCGGGGGACGGCGCGGGACTCTCACTCGACTGGGCCCGTCAGCGGACGTGTGCGCGCGAGCGCTGGGGCCGAGAAAATCCTTAGCGCACTGCACCCGGAGAAGCCCTGGTGTTCCGTCAGTGGACGCGGGTTCGATTCCCGCCACCTCCACCACCGGACTCACTCCCACGTCCAGCGACCGGCCCGGTCCCGCCTCCGCGGGGCCGGGCCGCCGTCGTGCCGGGCACACCCGCGAGGTCAGGAGCACTTCGTCGAGTCAGGGCCGTAAACGACCCTGAGCCCGCGAAGTGCTCCTGACTTCGCACGGTGTCGGCACTGGTTCAATGCCGTATGCCGTCCCTGCCCGAGCCACCGCCGGACGACGGCGTGCGCGACCAGCGGGCTCCGGTACCCGACGACGAGCGGATCGGCGACCGCGACCTCGCGCAGTGGCGCACCCGCGCGGGCCGCTGGTTCGTGGAGCAGGTGGCCCGGCTCGTCGACCCTGCTCGGCCGGGTGTGGCGGTGGAGCCTGGCGAACCTGGCGCTGGTCGTCACCGTGCTCGTCGGCGGGGGCCGTCATCCTCGGCGCGACCCTGCTGGCCGCCCAGGTCTACGACGAGGTCGTCGACAGCGAGGGCGTCGCCGCCCTCGACCAGCCGGTGCTCGACGCCGCGGTCTCGACGCGCACGCCCACCAGCCAGGAGTGGGTCACCCAGTTCACCGACCTCGGCGGCACCATCGGGATGCCGGTCATCGCGGTCGTCATCGTCACGATCCTCGCCCTGAAGCGCCGCTCGTGGCTGCCCGTGGTGCTCATGGGCATCGCTGCCGCCGGCTCGGTGCTGGTCACCGTGCTGGGCAAGGACCTCACCGGTCGGGCCCGGCCGCCGCGTCTCGCTGGCCGTGCCACCCCTGGAGACCTCGCCCTCCTTCCCGTCGGGCCACACCCTCAACGCCACCGTCGTGCTCGGCCTCTCGGCCTACCTCGTCATGCTCGGGCGACGACACCTGCGCAGCAAGCTGCTCGTCGGGTCGGTGGTCGTCGTGTTCGTCGGCGCGATGGGGCTGTCCCGGGTGTGGCTGGGCCACCACTGGCTCACCGACGTCATCGCCGGCTGGCTGGTCGGGCTGGCCTGGCTCGGCACGGTCGTGACGGCGCACCGGGTGAAGGTGACCCTCGACCGTGCCGAACGCGGTGGTCAGCTCGCCAGTGATCGGGCCACGACGGCCCGGCCGGCCTCGAGCCGGGCGACGGGTACCCGGAACGGCGAGCACGACACGTAGTCCAGGCCGCGCTCCTCGAAGTAGTGCACCGACTCGGGGTCGCCCCCGTGCTCGCCGCACACCCCGACCTTGAGCCCGGGCTTGGCCTTGCGACCCTCGTCGGTGCCGATCCGCACCAGCCGTCCGACGCCCTGGCGGTCGATGGTCTCGAACGGCGACACCCCGAGGATGCCGGCCTCCATGTACCGCGAGAAGAAGCTCGACTCGACGTCGTCGCGCGAGAAGCCCCACGTCGTCTGGGTCAGGTCGTTGGTGCCGAAGGAGAAGAAGTCGGCCGCCTCGGCGATGGCACCCGCGGTGAGCGCGGCGCGCGGCAGCTCGATCATCGTCCCGACGAGGTGGTCGAGGTGCACGCGAGTGCTTCTGGCGGGCCCGGTCGGCGGCGTCGTCGATCTCGGCGCGGATGTTGCGCAGCTCCTCGACCGCCCCGACCAGCGGGACCATGATCTCGGGCTGGGCGTGTCCGCCCCGCTCGGCGACGATGGCCGCGGCCTCGAGGATGGCCTGGGACTGCATCTCGAACAGCCCCGGGATCGCGATGCCGAGGCGCACGCCGCGCAGGCCGAGCATCGGGTTCTCCTCGTGCAGGCGGTGCACGGCGAGGAGCAGCAGCGACTCGGTGTCGTGCTCCTTGCCCATGGCCTCGGCCACCGCGACCTTGACCGACAGCTCGGTGAAGTCGGGCAGGAACTCGTGCAGCGGCGGGTCGAGCAGCCGCACGGTCACCGGCAGTCCGTCCATGGCCTCGAAGATCTCGATGAAGTCGGCACGCTGCAGCGGGAGCAGCTCGTCGAAGACGACCTGGCGGTCCTCGTCGCCCTCGGCGAGGATGAGCCGCTCGACGAGCTCGCGCCGCTCGCCGAGGAACATGTGCTCGGTGCGGCACAGGCCGATGCCCTCGGCGCCGAAGCGACGGGCGCGCGCGGCATCCGGCGCGTTGTCGGCGTTGGCGCGCACCTGCATCCGGCGGTGCCTGTCGGCGACGGCCATCAGCCGGTCGACCGCGGCGACGACCGGGCCGCCCTCGTCGACCGTCATGGTGCCCTCGAAGTAGCGGACCACGGGGGAGGGGCGCACGGCCACCTCGCCGAGGAACACCTCACCGGTGGAGCCGTCGATGGAGAGGGTGTCGCCCTCGCGCACGACGCTGCCGTCGGGGGTGGTGAACTGCTTGGCCTTGGTGTCGACCTCGAGGGTCTCGGCGCCGCACACGCAGGTGCGGCCCATGCCGCGCGCCACGACGGCGGCGTGCGACGTCTTGCCGCCCCGGCTGGTGAGGATGCCGGCCGCGGCCACCATGCCGTGCAGGTCGTCGGGGTTGGTCTCGCGGCGGACGAGGATGACGGGGGTGCCCTCGCCGGCGATCCGCACCGCCGCGTCCGAGTCGAACACCGCCACGCCGACGGCCGCGCCCGGGGAGGCGCTCATGCCCTTGGCGAGCAGCGAGCGGGCGGCCTCCGGGTCGAAGTGGGGGAACATCAGCTGGGCGAGCTGGTCCCCCGTGACCCGCATCAGGGCCTCCTCCTCGGTGATGACGCCCTCGTCGACGAGGTCGACGGCGATGCGGAACGCGGCCTGGGCGGTGCGCTTGCCCGACCCGGGTCTGGAGCATCCAGAGGCGGCCCTCCTCGACGGTGAACTCGATGTCGCACATGTCGCGGTAGTGGCTCTCGAGCCGCGCCATGATCTCGACGCAGCTCGTCGTAGCTCGCCTTGTCGATGCCCTCGAGGTCGGCGAGGGTCAGGGTGTTGCGGATGCCGGCCACGACGTCCTCGCCCTGGGCGTCCTGAAGGTAGTCGCCGTACACGCCCTTGGCACCGGTCGACGGGTTGCGGGTGAAGGCGACGCCGGACCCCGAGGAGGCGCCGCGGTTGCCGAAGGCCATGGCCTGCACGTTGACGGCGGTGCCGAGGTCGGTGGGGATCTGCTCACGGCGGCGGTAGAGGATCGCGCGGTCGGAGTTCCACGAGTCGAAGACGGCGAGCACCGCGCCGCGCAGCTGCTCGCGCGGGTCCTGCGGGAAGGGTGAGCCGGCGTCCTCCTCGACGATCGCCTTGAAGATGGTCACGAGGGCGCGCAGGTCGTCGGCGTCCAGGTCGACGTCGGCGGTGACGCCCTTGGCGGCCTTCGCCGCGTCGATGGCGTCCTCGAACCGGTCGCCGTCGAGGTCGAGCACGGTCTTGCCGTACATCTGCACGAGCCGGCGGTAGGAGTCCCAGGCGAACCGAGGGTTGCCGGTCTGGCGGGCCAGGCCCTCGACCGAGATGTCGCCGAGGCCGATGTTGAGGACGGTCTCCATCATCCCGGGCATCGAGAACTTCGCGCCCGAGCGCACCGAGACCAGCAGCGGGTCGTCGCCGTCACCGAGCGTGCGGCCCATCCGGACCTCCAGGCGCTCGAGGTGCTCGTCGACCTCGTCGAACAGCTCGGGGGGCACCGTGCCGGAGGCGAGGTAGGCCCGGCAGGCGTCGGTGGTGATGGTGAAGCCCGGCGGCACCGGGATGCCGAGCCTGGTCATCTCGGCGAGGTTGGCACCCTTGCCGCCGAGCAGGTCCTTCTGGTCCATGCTGCCGGTCTCGAAGTCGTGGACGAGCTGGGCCATCGGGGGCCGCCTCCTCAGGTCGGATACTACGTAGTGTAGTAATCAACGAGTTTAGTACCGCGGGGAGGTGTCCCCCGGACCGGGTTGCGCTTCGTGGCCGTGGCGTCGCCACTCAGGCCAGGTCGAGGCGGTACCGGTCGCCCTGGCTCGCGAAGCCCACCCGCTCGTAGTAGGGCGAGACCATACCGGGCGGGGTGAGGACCTGCCGGAAGCCCGCGGTCCCGGAACAGCCCGGAGCGCCGGAACACGAACTCGCCCGGGGCTGAAGTCACGGAAGCGCGGTGTCACGTAGTCGAGCTCGACCTGCGCCACGCCCTCGCCCTCGTCACGCACGACGATGACGCCCGCCGTCTCGTCGCCGTGCTGCACCAGGTAGGTCGAGCGGCCCGCGGCGGTGCCGGCGGCGAAGTCGCCGGAAGAACGCGTCGATGTCGGCGCGGTGCGACGCCGAGGAAGTGGGTCAGGTAGGCGTCGTCCTCGCGGACCGGCAGCACGGCATAGGCCCGCTCGTCGTCGCGCTCGCGCAGCATCCGCGCGATGAAGAAGAGGTTGATCGCCGGCGAGCACGACGTTCATGGCCACCATCGGCCACACGCCGATCAGGGCGTTGAAGACGACGAGGATGACGCAGGCCACCGTGTTGAGCACCCGCAGCCGCAGGATGCGCGCCTGCAGGAGCGAGTAGACGAGCAGGGCGGACCCGAGCCAGCCCAGGGCGTCGACCCAGTCCACGGCTCAGCCCAGCCCGAAGCGCACGGTGACCGTCGCCGACACGGTCGACTCGCCGGCCTCGACCGGCATCCCGCCGCCGACGTCCATGGCGGCCTTCGCGGCGAACCGGGGCACCGGCATCCCGCGGTCCGGCTCCTCGACGACCCGCAGCACCGGGCCGAGCGGGCGGCCGGCGAGCGCCGGCGTACTGCTCGGCCTTGGCCCGGGCGTCCTCGAAGGCCGCGGTGCGAGCCCGCTCGAGGAGGGGCGCCGGGTCGGCCACCTCGAGGGTGACGCCGTCGAGGCCGAAGGCGTCGCCGGCGGCCTCGGCGAGCGCCTCGATCAGCTCGCCCACCCGGTCGCGGTCGCGCACGAGCAGGCGCAGGCTCTGGTGGGCGGTGTAGCCGACGACCTCCTGGCCCTCACGGTCCCAGCGGGTCGAGACGCCCAGGCCGGTGGTGCGCCGGTCGGCGGCCGCCACCCCGTGGTCGGCGACGGCCTGCAGGGCGGTCGTGACCCGCCCGGTCGCGGCACCCAGGGCACCGGCGACGTCGGCCGCCTCGCACTGCACCCGCGCGTCGAGCACGACGACGTCGGGGACCGCGCTCGCGGTGCCGGAACCGATGACTTCCACGTGGTCGGACATGCGCGTCACTGTAGGGCCGCCGGGGTGGCCGAGGGCGGCGGATTCCTCCTACCTGTCGGTAGCGGGTTGAATCCTGCGGTATGCCCCCCGCACCCTCGATCGCCAACTCCGTCACCGTCCGCCTCGTCCTGCCCGCGCGCGCGACGGCGGTCAGCGAGATGACCGGGGTGATCGAGGCGGCCGGCGGGGTGGTCACCGGCCTCGACGTCACGGCATCCGGGGCGAGCCAGATCCGGATCGACCTGACCATGCTCACCCACGACCCCGAGCACGCCGACGCCATCGTCGAGCGGATGCGCGAGGTCGAGGGCGTCGAGATCGGCAGGGTGACCGACCGCACCTTCCTCATGCACCTCGGCGGCAAGCTGTCGGTCGAGTCGAAGGTGCCGATCCGCTCGCGCGACGACCTGTCGATGATCTACACGCCGGGGGTCGCCCGGGTCTGCCTGGCCATCGCGGAGAACCCCGAGGACGCCCGCCGCCTGACGATCAAGCGCAACACCGTCGCCGTGGTCACCGACGGCACCGCGGTGCTCGGCCTCGGCGACATCGGGCCGCTGGCGGCACTGCCGGTCATGGAGGGCAAGGCGGCGCTGTTCAAGCGGTTCGCCGACATCGACGCCTTCCCGATCTGCCTCGACACCACCGACACCGAGGAGATCATCAGCATCGTCAAGGCGATCTCGCCGGTGTTCGCGGGCATCAACCTCGAGGACATCTCGGCGCCGCGCTGCTTCGAGATCGAGGCGCGGCTGCGCGAGGAGCTCGACATCCCCGTCTTCCACGACGACCAGCACGGCACGGCGATCGTGGCGCTCGCGGCGCTGCGCAACGCGCTGCGGGTGGTCGGGAAGCGGCTCGAGGACGTACGCCTGGTCATGAGCGGTGCCGGGGCCGCGGGCACCGCCATCCTCAAGCTGTTCCTCCACGCCGGGGCGCGGCACGTCGTCGTCGCCGACGTCGACGGCGTGGTGCACCGCGGCCGGGCCGACGTGCTCTCGGGCGAGCACCCGAACCACGCGTGGATCGCCGACCACACCAACCCCGACGACGTCACCGGGACGCTGTCCGACGCGATGCGCGGCGCCGACGTGTTCCTCGGCGTCTCCGCGCCGAACATCCTCACCGAGGACGACGTCGCCTCGATGGCGCCGGACAGCGTCGTGTTCGCCATGGCCAACCCGGTGCCGGAGATCGACCCCGACATCGCGGCCCGGCACGCCGCGGTGGTCGCGACCGGGCGCTCGGACTTCGCGAACCAGATCAACAACGTGCTCGTCTTCCCCGGGGTCTTCCGGGGGCTCATCGACTCCGGGGTCTCGCACGTCAGCATGGACGTGCTGCTCGCCGCGGCCGACGCCCTGGCCGACGTCGTCCACGACGACGAGCGCAACGCGACCTACATCATCCCGAGCGTGTTCCACCCCGACGTCAGCACCGTCGTGGCCGAGGCGGTGCGGGCCGCGGTGGCCGCGCGCGAGCGCGAGTGAGGGGCTCCGGCGAGGGAGCAGTGGTGGCGGTCGGTGCCGACGCGCACCACGGCGACGCCCTACCGGGCCGGCCGGGCGGGGCTCCTCGTGCTGCTGGCCCTCGCCGTCGCCGTGCAGCTGGTCGTGCTCTACGCACCCGAGGGCGCGGGGCGCGCCGCGCTTCCCGCACGCCGACAAGGTCGTGCACCTGGTCGTGTTCCTCGTGCCGGTCGCCCTCGCGCTGCTGGCCGGGTTCCGGCGCACCGTGGTCGTGCCCGTCTTCGCGGCGCAGGCGGTGCTCAGCGAGGTGGTCCAGGCACTGCTGCTGCCGCACCGCTCCGGTGACGTGCTCGACGTCGTCGCCGACCTCACCGGGGTCGCGCTCGGTGTGCTGGTGGCGGTCGCCGTCGGTCGCGTGCCGGGTCGCGGCTCGCACGGGCGGTCGTCGGAGCTGAGACCCGGCCCACGGCATCCGGCGGTGGTCTGGGGGATGCCGCGCCGCTGGTAGACTGGGTGGTCCACCGAGGTGCTCGGACGCATGGCCGCGTCCGCCGGAATCGCAGAGTGCGACCCCGCCCCATCCCGCCCGGTGCGCCGGTGACACCCAGGTCGAACCGGCCCCCACGGACCACGGTCACTGACCACCGCGTCCGAGGCTCGTCTTGTTCCGCCGCTTTCGCCATCGGCTCGAAGACGTGTCTGTCTCCGTACCGATCGATGACGAAAACAGGTGAACACACCCATGCCCAACAAGGCATCCGGGCCCAAGAAGGCCCGTTGGACCTCTGCCCAGAAGTCCGAGGCCCGCAAGGCCCCCAAGAAGGCCCACCACCGCGGCCAGCCCGACGGTCCGAAGAGCGCGCCCAAGCGCGCGGCGCGCAGCGACTCGGCCGACGGCTACTCCAAGCGCCCGCGCGCCGAGCGCTCACCGCGCTGGGATCGCGACGACCCGCGTCGCCAGAGCGACTCCCGTGGGTCGAGGTACTCCGCCGGTCCCTCGGACCGGAAGACCACCTCCAACCGTGACGACAACCGCGGGTCGAGGTACTCCGCTGGCCCGTCGGACCGCGGCTACACCTCGAACCGCAACCCCACCCCGTCGAACCGCGATGACCGGAACGACCGACCGAAGCGCTGGGTCTCGGACTCGCGCGAGGAGCGACACGTGCACCGTCCCCATGACGAGCGACCCCGTCTCGAGCGCGGTGAGCGCCCGGTGCGCGACCGCGCCCCCCGGGTCGCCGACCCCGCCCGCCGCGACCGCCACGAGGGTCGGCGCGCCGACCCCACCGCCGACCGCGGTGGCTACCAGGGCCGCGACGACCGTGGCACCTCCGGTGGCTACCAGGGCCAGAAGCGCGATGACCGTGGCACGTCGGGTGGGTACCAGGGTCGCAACGACCGCGGCACCTCCGGCGGCTACCAGGGCCAGCAACGACCGTGGCACCTCCGGCGGGTACCAGGGCCGCGACGACCGGGGCACCTCCGGCGGCTACCAGGGTCGCAACGACCGTGGCACCTCCGGTGGCTACCAGGGTCGCAACGACCGTGGCACCAGCGGCGGCTACCAAGGCCGTGACGACCGTGGCGCGCAGCAGCGCGACACCCGGGGCGGGTACCAGGGCCGTGACGACCGTGGCACCTCCGGCGGCTACCAGGGCCAGAAGCGTGATGACCGTGGCACCTCCGGTGGGTACCAGGGCCGCAACGACCGTGGCTCCTCCGGTGGGTACCAGGGCCGCAACGACCGTGGCACCTCCGGTGGGTACCAGGGTCGCAACGACCGTGGCGGCTACCAGGGCCAGCACGGCGCGCAGCACGGCGCCCCGTCCGACGCCGACCGCCCGCTGAGCTTCGAGGAGGCCGAGGCGCAGCGCGCCGAGGCCGACACCTGGACGCACTACTCCTCGCACAAGGGTGAGGCCCGGGAGGTCACCGCGGACAACGGTTTCGCCGCCCTCGGTGTGCTGCCCGTGCTCGTCGAGCGGCTGGCCCGCGACGGCATCGCCGACCCGTTCCCGATCCAGGAGGCGACGATCCCCGACGCCATCGCGGGGCGCGACGTGCTCGGCCGTGGCCGCACCGGGTCCGGCAAGACCCTGGCCTTCGGCCTGTCGATGATCACCCGGCTCGCCGACGGCACCCGCCCGCAGAGCAAGCGTCCGCGCTCGCTCATCCTGGTGCCGACCCGCGAGCTGGCCATGCAGGTGAGCGACGCGCTCGAGCCGTTCGTGCACGTCACCGGACTGCGCCACAAGCTGGTCGCCGGCGGCCTGTCCTACGAGCCGCAGATCAAGGCGCTCAACAAGGGCATCGACATCCTCGTCGCGACCCCGGGCCGGCTGGCCGACCTGATGGACCGCGGTGCGGTCGAGCTCGGCAGGCGTGCAGATCGCCGTGCTCGACGAGGCCGACCACATGGCCGACATGGGCTTCCTGCCCGAGGTCACCGCGATCCTCGACGAGATCCCCGAGGGAGGCCAGCGGCTGCTCTTCTCGGCGACCCTCGACAAGGGCATCGACACCCTGGTCGACCGCTACCTCGTCGACCCGGTCACGCACTCCACCGACGAGGCGCAGGCCTCGGTCACGACGATGAGCCACCACGTGCTCCTCATCGACCCGCAGGACAAGAAGGCCCTCACCGCGGAGCTCGCCGGTCGCGGCGGACGCGTCATCGTCTTCGCCCGCACCCAGCTCGGCTCCGACCGCATCGCCGGTGAGCTGCGCGAGCGCGGTGTGTTCGCGGCGTCCCTGCACGGTGGCCTCTCGCAGGCCGTCCGCAACCGGGTGCTCGGCGCGTTCCGGGACGGCTCGATGAACGTGCTCGTGGCGACCGACGTGGCCGCGCGCGGCATCCACGTCGACGACGTCGGCATGGTCGTGCAGGTCGACCCGCCGACCGACCACAAGGACTACCTGCACCGCGCCGGCCGCACCGCGCGCGCCGGTGAGGAGGGGGCGGTCGTCATGATCGCGCTCCCGCACCAGCGCAAGATGGTGACTCGCATCGTCGAGGGGGCCGGCGCCGAGGCGCTGACCGCCAAGGTCGCCCCCGGCGACTCGGTCATCCAGGCCCTCGGTGGCCGGGCGCCCAGCGGCGTGCCGGTGCCGGATGCCGTGTGGCGCCCGGTGCTCGAGGGCGGCAAGAACGGTGGCCGCCGTGGTGGCAGCCGCCCGGGTGGCCGGCCCGCGAGTCGCGGTCACGGTTCCTTCGGTGGCGGACGCCCCCGTCAGAGCTCCGGACGACCCGGCCACGGCCGGGGCAGAATGGACGGGTGAGCCAGACCCACACGACCGGGCAGCTCCTCGTCGCGACACCGCAGATCGAGGAGGGCGTCTTCCGGCGCAGCGTGGTCCTGGTGCTGCACCACGACGACGACGGCGCGCAGGGGCTGGTGCTGAACCGGCCCATCGACGCCGACGTCGACGCGGTGCTGCCCGGCTGGGAGGAACACGCGACCCGGCCCGCCAAGGTCTTCCAGGGCGGCCCGGTGCAGCTCGACTCGGCGCTCGGCCTGGTGGCCGTGCCGGGCGACTCACCGGAGCCGACCGGGGTCCGCCGCCTCTTCGGGGCGGTGGCCCTGGTCGACCTCGACACCCCGCCGACGCTGGTCGTGCCCGAGGTGGCGGGCCTGCGGATCTTCGCCGGGTACGCCGGGTGGTCGCCCGGGCAGCTCGAGGTCGAGATCACGACGGGGTCGTGGTTCGTCGTGGCCAGCGAGAGCCGCGACGTGTTCACCGACGAGCCGGACGGGCTGTGGCGCCGGGTGCTGCGCCGCCAGCCGGTTCCGCTGCGCTGGGTCGCCTGGTTCCCGAGCGACCCGGCCCTGAACTGAGCACTCGCGAGCGCCCGCGGCCTACACTCGGCGGATGAGCGAGACGATGCCGCCGCTGGACGACCCCAACGCCCCCGAGCCCCAGCGCCAGACCCGCACGGCCGTGCTCGAGCGCACCGAGACCGTGCCCGAGCTGGCGGAGCCCGGCGACCACGAGCGCTTCTCGCACTACGTGCGCAAGGAGAAGATCCTCGAGAGCGCGCTGTCCGGGGAGCCGGTCACCGCGCTGTGCGGCAAGGTGTGGGTGCCCGGTCGGGACCCCGAGAAGTTTCCGGTGTGCCCGACCTGCAAGGAGATCTACCAGGGGCTGCGCGCCCCGCAGGACGGCGGCGAGTAGACCCTCGGCTCCTCAGCGCAGGCCCTCGTTCACGGGCCTGGTCACGGGGACCTCGGGCGACCTGGAGGCCTCGTCTCCGAGTGCGAGGTAGCGCCTTCAGCCACTCGGGCATGGGCATGTCGGTCGCGTCGGTCGGCGACACCGCGGGAGTCGTGCTGGGCCGGCTCTCGCGGAACGTGTCGAACCGGCCGGTGGCGACCGCGAGGAGCGCGACCGCGACCACGGTGACGAGGACGGCGAGGACGACGCGGACGGTGCCCGAAGGGGCGCTGTACGGGCGGACGGTGTCGGTGCTGCTGGACATGGGTGGTTCCTTCTCTCTCATCGACGCTCTCCGGCGCTGGACCGGACGAGCTCTGGTGTCGACCACTGTCCCGAGACCGTGTTGAAGCGCCGTGGAAGCGATGTGGACACGACCGCACCGCTGCCGCGCGGTCGACGGGCTCCGGCCGGCCTCCGGACGCCACGCCGACTCCCGCTTCGACCCGCACGACTCCAGTTCGGCTGTGCGGCAATCAGAGTCGCCAGCGCATAGCACATGCCGAAGGCCCTGGCGACCTCGCCGGGGCCTTCGGCATGTCGCCCCCTCGGGCGGTTATGGTTGCCGTCGCCCATGAGTACCTCAGCCGCCGGTCATCTCTCACCCGCCTTCCCCGAGCGGGCGGCGTGGGGTACCGCCGCGAAGCTGCGCGCGTGGCAGGAGGACGCCCTCGAGGCCTACCTCGGCAGCGGCGAGCGCGACTTCCTCGCCGTGGCCACCCCGGGGGCCGGGAAGACCACCTACGCCCTGCGGATCGCCACGGAGCTGGTCGACCGCGGGGTCATCTCCGCCGTCACCGTGGTCGCCCCCACCGAGCACCTCAAGCACCAGTGGGCGGATGCCGCCGCGCGGGTCGGCATCCACCTCAACCCGGCGTTCTCGAACTCCAGCGCCCAGCAGTCACACGAGTACGACGGGGTGGCCCTCACCTACGCGCAGGTCGCCTCCAAGCCGCAGCTGCACCGGCGCCGCACGCAGGACACCCCGACCCTGGTCATCCTCGACGAGGTCCACCACGGCGGCGACGCTCGGTCGTGGGGCGACGGCATCCGGGAGGCCTTCGACCCGGCCACCCGCCGGCTCTCGCTCACCGGCACGCCGTTCCGGTCGGACACCAACCCCATCCCGTTCGTGCGCTACGAGATGGGCGAGGACGGCATCCTGCGATCGGCGGCGGACTACACCTACGGGTACGCGGCGGCGCTGCGCGACGGGGTGGTGCGCCCGGTGCTCTTCCTGGCCTACGGCGGCGCCATGCGCTGGCGCACCAAGGCCGGCGACGAGGTCGCCGCCCGGCTCGGCGAGCCGCTGACCAAGGACCAGACCGCCCAGGCCTGGCGCACCGCCCTGGACCCCAAGGGGGAGTGGGTGCCCTCGGTGCTCGCCGCCGCCGACAAGCGGCTCAGCGAGGTGCGCCGCCACGTGCCGGATGCCGGTGGGCTCGTCATCGCCTCGAACCAGACCTCCGCTCGTGCCTACGCCCGGATCCTGCGGACCATCACCGGCGAGGACCCGACCGTCGTGCTGTCCGACGACGCGGGGGCCAGCGCCGGGATCGAGCGGTTCGGCGCGGACACCTCCCGGTGGATGGTCGCCGTGCGGATGGTGTCCGAGGGCGTCGACGTTCCGCGGCTGTGCGTCGGGGTCTACGCCACGTCGACCTCGACGCCGCTCTTCTTCGCCCAGGCCGTCGGCCGGTTCGTGCGGGCCAGGCGCCGCGGCGAGACCGCCTCGGTGTTCCTCCCGTCGGTGCCGGTCATCCTCAGCCACGCCGCGACGATGGAGGAGGAGCGCGACCACGCCCTGAACCGGCCGACGTCCGACGAGGCCGAGGCCTCGCTGTGGGCGGAGGAGGAGGGCCTGCTCGCTGCTGCGAACCGCACCGAGAAGTCCGTCGGCCTGGAGGACACCTCGTTCGAGGCGCTGGAGTCCGACGCGCACTTCGACCACGTGCTCTTCGACGCGCAGCAGTTCGGGCTGCACGCCGCCATCGGCTCGGACGAGGAGCAGGACTACCTGGGTCTGCCCGGGCTGCTCGAGCCCGACCAGGTCGCGACCCTGCTGCACGAGCGGCAGGCGAGGCAGAGCAAGGCCGCGGGTTCGCGCGGAGGCGCGGCGACGGCATCCGCACCGACACCGGTCTCGGCGCACCGCGCCCTCACGTCGCAGCGCAAGGAGCTGAACAAGCTCGTCGCGGCCTACTCGTCCAAGACCGGGAACCCCCACGCGAGCATCCACCTGGACCTGCGCCGGGCGTGCGGCGGGCCCGAGCTGGCCGCGGCCAGCAGCGAGCAGGTGCTCGAGCGGATCGAGCGGATCCGGCGCTGGTTCGTGGGCCGCCGCTGACCGGCGGTGGAGGCATGACCGGGGTGTTCGCGTTCGGTCCGTCACTCTCACGGGCACGGGCACGCCGGGCCGTTCGCGCGGCCGACGTCACAACGTGACCCACGGCGCCGAACGGCACCGACATCGACATCGCGGCCCCGGGGTCGCGGATCTCGAACCTGCGGTACGACGGGGTGGACGTCGCTGCGGACGCCCCCTTCGTCATCGCGATCAACAACTACCGCCAGTCCGGTGGTGGTGGCTTCCCGCACGTGACCACGGCACCGGTGCTCTACAACCGCACCGTCGAGATCCGCCAGCTGCTCATCGACTGGGTCACGACCAACACGGTCATCGACCCGCCGTCGTTCGCCACCGTCGACTGGCAGCTGACCAGCGGAGGGACGCCGATCACGGTCACCGGCTGACCCCCTCCCCCACCCGGCCCTCCGGCCGGAACGACGCCACCAGGACGCCCGTACCTGCGGTGACCAATTGGTCGCTCTGGGTACGGCTCGGTGTACCTGCAGTGACCTATTGGTCGATTCGGGTACGGGCACGGTGTACCTGCAGTGACCTATTGGTCGATTCGGGTACGGGCACGGTGTACCTGCAGTGACCAATTGGTCGATGTGGGTACGGTCAGTCGGGATCGCCGGCGGCGGCGCCGCGGGTGGCGGCGGCCTCGACGAGCGGGCCGGTGCGGTGGTCGAGGTGGGTCACCAGGCAGATGGCCGTGTTGGCCCGCAGCACGTGGGTGTCGTCGATGATCTCGTCGATCACCCGCCCCAGGTCGGCGTTGTCGCGGGCGACGATGCGCACCACGAGGTCGCCCGCGCCGGTGATCGAGTGGATCTCGAGCACCTCCGGGATGGCCGACAGGTGGGCCACGACCGGGGCGTGCCCCTGGCGCTGGCGGATCTCGAGGGTGCAGAAGGCGGTGACGGGGTACCCCAGCGCCCCGGCATCGACGTGGGGCGCGAAGCTCTTGACCACCCCGCGCTCCTGGAGCCGGTCGAGCCGGGCCTGCACCGTGCCGCGCGCCACCCCGAGCGCCCGGGAGGCGCCGAGCACCCCGACGTGCGGGTCGTCGGTGAACAGGGCGATCAGCCGGGCGTCGAGGGGGTCCACCCCGGTCTGGCGTGCCATGGTCACATTGTCCGGGTGTCACCCCGTGGGGGCAAGCACCGTGCGCAGCCTGACCAGCCGAGCCGCCCACCGTTGCACACCGTGCTCGGATCCCGCACAGTGACCGGATGACTGACACGACAACGACGCCGGCCAGCCACCTCGACCTCACCGAGCAGGAGCGCCAGGCGGGCCTGGACCTCCAGCAGCTCAAGCAGCTCGTCGGGCTGGTCGAGTACGACGAGAAGCAGGACCCGTTCCCCGTCACCGGGTGGGACGCCCTGGTGTTCGTCGTCGGCAACGCCACCCAGGCCGCGCACTACTACCAGAGCGCCTGGGGCATGGAGCTGGTCGCCTACGCCGGCCCGGAGAACGGCACCCGCGACCACAAGGCGTTCGTGCTCAAGTCCGGCTCGATCCGGTTCGTGCTCAAGGGTGCGGTCAGCCCCGACAGCCCGCTCATCGCCCACCACGCGAAGCACGGCGACGGTGTCGTCGACATCTCGCTCGAGGTGCCCGACGTCGACCGCTGCATCGAGCAGGCCCGCCGCGCCGGCGCCACCGTGCTCCAGGAGCCCGAGACGGTCAGCGACGAGCACGGCTCGGTGCGCGTCGCCGCCATCGCCACCTACGGCGAGACCCGCCACACCCTGGTGCAGCGTGACGTCGACGGCGTCACGTACGCCGGCCCCTACCTGCCCGGCTACGTCTCCGCCGCGTCCACCTTCGTCAAGCGCGAGGGTGCGCCCAAGCGCCTCTTCCAGGCCCTCGACCACGTCGTCGGCAACGTCGAGCTCGGCAAGATGGACGAGTGGGTCGGCTACTACAACAAGGTCATGGGCTTCGTGAACATGGCCGAGTTCATCGGTGACGACATCGCGACGGACTACTCCGCCCTGATGAGCAAGGTCGTCGCGAGCGGCAACCACCGGGTCAAGTTCCCCCTCAACGAGCCGGCCATCGCGGCCCGCAAGAGCCAGATCGACGAGTACCTCGAGTTCTACGCCGGTCCCGGCGCGCAGCACCTCGCGCTCGCGACGAACGACATCCTGCGCACCGTCGACGAGCTGCGCAAGGAGGGGGTGGAGTTCCTCGACACCCCCGACGCCTACTACGACGACCCCGAGCTGCGGGCGCGCATCGGTGAGGTCCGCGTGCCGGTCGAGGAGCTCAAGGCGCGCAAGATCCTCGTCGACCGCGACGAGGACGGCTACCTCCTGCAGATCTTCACCAAGCCGCTCGGCGACCGCCCGACCGTCTTCTTCGAGATCATCGAGCGGCACGGCTCGCTCGGCTTCGGCAAGGGCAACTTCAAGGCGCTCTTCGAGTCGATCGAGCGTGAGCAGGACCTGCGCGGCAACCTCTGAGCATGATGGACCGGTGCAGCGAGCATGATGGACCGGTGCACCGCGCCGTCGTCCTGCCGAGCCCGTTGCTGCCGGCTCGCGCCTACGCCCCACTCACGCACGCCCTCCAGCGGCGCGGGTGGGGTGCCGTCGTCGCCGAGCCGCCACGGGTGCCGCGCGGCCCCGAACCGGTTCTCGCGGCCTTCCGGGAGGCCGTGACCAGCGGTGCCACCGACCTGGTCGTGGCGCACAGCAACGCCGGCCGCTACGCCGTGGCCGCCGCGGGCGCGTCACCGGTGGTGTACCTGGACGCCGCCCTGCCGCCGGAGCGGGGTGACGCCACCCTCGCCCCCACCGCGCTCCTCGACCACCTCGCCGCCCTCGCCGACGCCGACGGGCTCCTGCCGCCCTGGACCCGCTGGTGGGAGGACGACGACATCGCGAGCGTCGTGCCGGACCCGGCCGTGCTCGCCGACCTCCGGGCCCACGAGCCGCGGATGCCGCTCGCCTACTTCCGCTCCCGGCTCGGGGCCCCCGACGGCTGGGCCACGCACCGACAGGCCTACCTCGCCCTCGGTGACACCTACGCCGAGGAGACCGCGCTGGCGCGCAGGCTCGGCTGGCCGACCACGGTGCTGCAGGGCGCGCTGCACCTGCACCACCTCGTCGACCCGGACGCCGTGGCTGCCGCGGTGCTCGACCTGGGCGGCCGGTGGCTCCCGGGTCAGGAGCGCTCCTGGTCGCGGGGCGAGGACCACGGGGTGACCGGGCGAGGCACCGCGACGCCGTCGAGCTCGAGGTCGGTGCGCTCGGAGTAGAAGCACACCATCCCCTTGATCGCCGCCACCTCGGCGAGCGGGTGGGTGTAGGTCCAGGCGATGTCCTCGCCCTCGGAGCCCAGGCCCACGATGGTGTCGGGGGCGATCGAGACGTAGATGGCGTGGCCCTTGTAGGCGCAGGTCGTGGTCGACCGGCTGCCGACCAGGAGGTCGGTGACGACGTCGTCGTGAGGGATGTACCAGCGCACCGGTAGGTGCGTCTCGTACAGCGCGATCGCGCTGCGGGTGTCGGCGAGCGTGACCCCGCCGAGGCGCACCACGACGTGTCGCTCGCTGGCGAGGAGGTCGATGCGCTTGAAGGGGTCGTGCGGGTGGCCGACGACCGGGTGGGCCTCCTCGACCCAGTCGAACGGTGCCCACTCGACGACGACCCGACCGCCCAGGTCGGGGTCGTCCGGGGCGAAGCCGGCCGCCGGGACGACCCGGCCACCCACGACGACGTCGAAGGACCGCCCGGGGGTGTGGTGCCAGCCGAAGTTGACCGGCCCGAGCACGGGGGGCAGGTGGTCGGGCACCTCGGGGGCCGCGCACGGTGCGAGCGAGGCAGCGACGTCTGCGACCGGCACGGCGTACTGGGGTACCACCCGACGCGGCTCCCACACCAGCACGGCATCGGTGGTGTCGAGCACCGGCACGCCGTCGAGGGAGGCGCGCACTCGCCGGGTCACCGGTTCGTACCGCAGCTGCCCGACCAGGCTCATCAGGTGCTCACCCAGGTGTATCGCCATCTCCCGATGCTGCTCCGCGCGACCGCCGCGGTCAACGCCGGTGCGAGGGGCGGAGCGTGCAGCCGGGCATGAGACCCTGTCGACATGACCGAGACCCCCCAGACCCCCAGCGGCCCAGGGTGGTACGAAGACCCCCACGACCCCCTCCTGCTGCGCTACTTCGACGGCGTCGTGTGGTCGGCGCACACCACCCCACGGCGCTCGCCGACCGCTGACTCCTCGACGATCGGGCGGGCCACCCCGGGCACCATCCCGGGGCGGGCGGGGAACCCGGGCGCGTGGGCCGGGCACGGCCCGGCCGGTCCGCAGGGTGCGCAGGGCCAGCAGGGACCCGGGCAGTGGCAGGGCGGTGGGATGCCACCGGTCGGCTCGGGCGGTGCCTACGGTCAGGTGTACGACCGACAGGCCAAGGGCGTGCTGCCCGACGGCGCGGTGCTCGCCGAGTGGTGGCGCCGGCTGGTGGGCCGCATCCTCGACCTCATCGTGACCTCGGTGGTCACCGTCATCGTGGCGTTCCCGTTCCTGGGTGACCTCCTCGCGGCCGTGTCGGACTACGTCTCGGCGTCGGTGCAGGCGGCGGAGTCCGGTGCCGCCCAGCCCGACCAGTCGGCCTTCACGACCGAGATCGCCGCGCTGGCGCTGCCGATCACCGTCATCAGCATGGTGGTGTCGCTGCTCTACGAGACGTTCTTCCTGACCTGGCGTGGCGCGACTCCCGGGAAGATGGTCGTCGGCACGCTGGTGCGCCGGGTCGAGGGTCCCGGCAAGCTGAGTGTCGTCACCGCCCTCAAGCGGCAGGTCATCGCCGTCGTCACGTCGCTGATGGGGCTGATGCCGGGGCTGTCGCTCCTGGGCTCGTTGCTCAACATCATCGACCCGGCGTGGCTGCTGTGGGACCCCCGGCGCCAGGCCCTGCACGACAAGGTCGCCGACACCGTGGTCATCCTGCGCAACCCGCAGCGCTGACCCGGCCGGTCAGCGCGCGGGGAGCACCCGTCCCACGCACTCGCCGAAGCCGATGACGGTGCCGTCCGGCCCAGGTGCGGTGGCGCGCAGGGTGATCGTGTCGCCGTCCTCGAGGAACGTGCGCTGCGACCCGTCGTCGAGCGTGACCGGCTCGGTCCCGCTCCAGGTGAGCTCGAGGAAGCACCCGCGGGTGCCCTTCTCCGGGCCGGAGATCGTGCCCGACCCGAACAGGTCGCCGCTGCGCAGGGTGGCGCCGTTGACGGTCATGTGGGCGACCATCTGCGCGGGCGACCAGTACATGTCGCGGAACTCGCGGCCGGGAGACGACCGTGCCGTTCCAGTCGACCTCGACGTGCACGTCGAGCCCGTACGCCGTGCCCGCTCCGTCGTCGGTCGGCTCGCCGTGCAGGTAGGGCAGCGGCTCGGGGTCCTGACCGGGCAGGGGCACCCGGGCGGCCCGCAGCGCGTCGGTGGTGACGACCCACGGTGAGATCGACGTGGCGAAGGACTTGCCGAGGAACGGCCCGAGCGGCACGTACTCCCAGGCCTGCAGGTCGCGGGCCGACCAGTCGTTGAGGAGGACGACACCGAACAGGTGGTCGTCGGCCTCCGCGAGCGACACGGGCTCACCCAGCCGGGTGCCGGCGCCGACGACGAAGCCCAGCTCGGCCTCGATGTCGAGGCGCACCGAGGGCCCGAACACCGGCACCGGCTCGGTCGGGGGCTTGCGCTGCCCGCTCGGGCGCACCACGTCGGTGCCCGACACGACGATGGTCCCGGACCGGCCGTGGTAGCCGATCGGGAGGTGCTTCCAGTTCGGGGTGAGCGGCTCGGAGTCGGGGCGGAAGATGCGCCCGACGTTGGTCGCGTGGTGCTCGCTGGCGTAGAAGTCGACGTAGTCGGCCACCTCGACCGGCAGGTGCATGGTCACCTCGTCGACGGGCACCAGGTTGGCCTCGACGACGTCGCGGTGCGCCTCGTTGGTCAGCTGCTCGGTGAGCCAGGCCCGCGCCGCGCGCCAGGCGTGGTGGCCCTCGTCGAGGAACGGGTTGAGCGACGGGGCCAGCCACACGACCCCCGACTCCATGCCCGCCCGCTCGGCACAGGCCCCCACGTCGAGCACGTGGTCACCGACCCGCACCCCGACGCGCGGCTGGGTGCCGGCGGTCGAGAACACGCCGTAGGGGAGGTTGTGGAGGCCGTAGGGGTGGTCGGCGGGCAGGTCGAGCCAGGTCATGGCGGTCCTTCGGTCGGTCGTGGGTCGGGCGGCTGCCGGTGGGCGGGTCAGGGGCGGGCGAGCACACCGAGGTCCGCGAGCTCACCGACGGGGTCGGTCACGGTGCAGCACCCGTAGGCGGTGAACGCCGCGCGCACCCGGGCGGCGGTGTCGTCGGGCCAGGCGGCGACGAGGTCGGCGAGGGCGGTGGCGTCGCGCACGGCGAGCAGCGTGGCCACCTCCTCCTGACCGGCGTGGGACAGGGCGGCCGAGGTCGCGAGGAGCACGTTGAGCACCCCGTGGTTCTCCTCGGGCCCACCGGCCACCTCGTAGGTGCCGCGGGCGGCGTGGTGCAGCCCACCGGTCAGCTTGAACGGAACCTCGCTGGCGACGAGCCGGAGGAAGGCCGCGAGCTCCTGCTCGTCGGGCCAGGCCCACGTGGCGGTGGGGCCGGTGCGGAACTTCAGCACGACGGGCTGCCCGTCGAGGTGCGCGGTACGGACCTGGGCGAAGGCGTGGTCGCCGTCGGGCCCGCGGGGCACCTCGACCGCCAGCGGCAGCTCCCCGGCGAGGTCGCCGTACCACCCCTCGTACCAGCCGACTTCGGCGCCGACGACGTGAACCCGGGGGTCCTCGCCCAGCGCGGACCGGGCCGCCAGGAGCGTGGCCGGGTCGGCGCCGGGTCGGGCGACCAGCACGAGCCCCAGGGGGGCGGGGGCATCGGCGACGGCGACGGCATCCTGCTCGTCGAGCACGCGCACGAGGTCGGCCGCGGACGCCGCCGGCACGAGGAGCGGGCCGACGCAGCCGGCGTACCAGGCACTGCGGTGCGCGGCGTGCCGGCTCACGGCGTCGGTCAACGAGGCGTTGCCGGGTGGGAACACCGCCGCGTCGTCGACGAGTGCGCGCAGCAGCACCGGTGTCGTCGTCGGCATGTGGCCAACCTATCGCGGGGTGGACACCCCGGCGCCGCCGGGCGCGGCAGCGGCCAGTGCGGATGCCGGGCTGCAGCGCTGGGCAGGTTGTCGGGTGCGTGCCGCCACCTGCTGGCCGGACCTGGCACTCCTGACGTCCCGCAGCGGCAGGGATGCCGGCGACCCGCCCGGCGGCATACCCTGCTCGGACAGCATGCGAGGGCCTCGAGCCCCCGAACCCCGACCACGACGAGGTGGACAACAGCAGTGGCGCACTACCAGGCGATGGGCAGCATCCCCCCGAAGCGGCACACGCAGCACCGCCGGCCGGCCCGGCGCGGCAAGGTCGGTGAGCTCTACTACGAGGAGCTCATGGGCGAGGAGGGCTTCAGCAGCGACTCCAGCCTGCTCTACCACCGCAACATCCCCTCGACCGTCGCGGAGTACCGCGACTGGAGCATCGGCGACCTGAGCACCACCGCCAACCACCCGCTGCTGCCGCGGCACCTCAAGCCGCACGACCTGTTCCCCGCGAAGGTGGTCAAGGACACCGACGTCGTCACCGGCCGCCGGCTGCTGCTCGGCAACGGCGACGTGCGCCTGTCGTACGCCGTGGCCGGCGCCACGAGCCCGTGGTACCGCAACGGCATCGGGGACGAGTGCGTCTACGTCGAGCGGGGCCGGGCGCGGGTCGAGACGGTCTTCGGCGCGTTCGAGGTCGGCGAGGGCGACTACGTCATCATCCCGAGGGCCACGACGCACCGCTGGATCCCGAAGCGCTCGACCACGGACCCGCTGCGCACCATCTGCATCGAGGCGAGCAGCCACATCGCCCCGCCCAAGCGCTACCTGAGCAAGTACGGCCAGCTGCTCGAGCACAGCCCCTACTGCGAGCGCGACCTGCGCGTGCCCCAGGGCCCGCTGCTCGCCGAGGACGTGGGGGAGAAGGCGGACGCCGAGACCGAGGTCTACATCAAGCACCGCGGCGGCGGCCCCGCGAGCAGTGGCGGCATCGTCGGCACGGTGCACGTGCTGCCCTTCCACCCGCTCGACGTCGTCGGCTGGGACGGCTGCCTCTACCCCTACGTCTTCAACGTGCGCGACTACGAGCCGATCACCGGTCGCATCCACCAGCCGCCGCCGGCCCACCAGGTCTTCGAGGGCTGGAACTTCGTGGTCTGCAACTTCGTGCCCCGCAAGGTCGACTACCACCCGCTGTCGATCCCGGTGCCGTACTACCACTCGAACGTCGACTCGGACGAGGTCATGTTCTACGTCGACGGCGACTACGAGGCGCGCAAGGGGTCCGGCATCGGCCGGGGCTCGATCTCGCTGCACCCGGGGGGCCACGCCCACGGGCCGCAGCCGGGAGCCGCCGAGGCCTCGATCGGCAAGCACTACTTCGACGAGCTCGCCGTCATGGTCGACACCTTCCGCCCGCTCGAGCTCGGTGAGGCCGGGCGCGCCTGCGACGACGGAGAGTACGCCGGCAGCTGGAACCGCACCCGCGGCTGAGGGCGCCTGCGGGTCGGTCGGATGCCGGGTCGCGCCTATCCTTGCTCCGTGTCGCTCGCGCCCGTGCAGGAGGAGGTCACCGCCACCGGTGGTGACGTGGCACCCGACACCCCGTGGATCACCATCGTGTGGAACGACCCGGTCAACCTGATGTCCTACGTGACCCTCGTGCTGCAGCGGCACTTCGGCTACTCCCGTGCCAAGGCCGAGAAGCTGATGATGGACGTGCACACGCAGGGCCGGGCGGTCGTCGCCAACGGCACCCGTGAGGCGATGGAGGCCGACACCGAGGCCCTGCACGGCTACGGGCTGTGGGCGACCTACCAGAAGGACGACTGATGGCCCGGGGCTTCCGGCGCAAGGGGTTCGGGGGGCGCGCCCGCTACGCGGCCCAGCTCGACCCGCTGGAGCGGGCCACGGTCGCCGGACTGATGGACCAGGTGCGCGCGCTGCTCGACCCGCCCGCCCCCGTCCCGGAGGGCGGCGACGACTTCGCGTCGATCGTCGCCGGGCTCGGGATGGGCGTGACGTTGGCCGCCGAGGACCAGAGCGACCTGGCCGCCTCGGACGCCGAGCGCGACCCGGCGCTGGACCGGCTGCTGCCGACGGCGAACCGCCAGGACGACGAGATGGCCGCCGAGTTCCGTCGGCTCACCGAGGCCGGGCTGCGCCAGCGCAAGGCAGCGGCACTGCAGACGGCGGCCGACCTGATGCGCGGCGAGGACAAGCTGCGCCTGGATGACGAGCAGGCGCAGGCGGTGCTCGTCGCCCTCACCGACGTGCGGCTCGTGCTCGGGGAGCGGATGGGGCTGCGCACCGACGACGACGTCGCGGTGCTCGAGGCCGCGGCCGAGGACCTCGACCCCGACGACCCGCTCGGCTACGCGCTCGCCGTCTACGACTTCCTCACCTGGCTGCAGGAGACGCTGGCGTCCGCGATGCTGGACGCGTGACCGCCCGGCGGCGACCCGTCCACGCCATCGCCGGCACCACGCGCTCGGTCCCACCGCGCTCGGTCCCACCGCGCTGGGTCAGGTCGTCGCGCGCGATCGTGACCGCTTCGGTCCCGTCACGGGGTGGCCTCCTCGGCGTCGACCATCCGCCCGACGAGGTCCTCGAACGCCACCGTGGGCGCCCAGCCGAGGCGCTCGCGCGCCACCGAGGCGTCGCCGACCAGCAGGCTCGGGTCGGCCGGCCGGATGAAGTCGGCGTGCACGTCGACCAGGGGCTCCCAGTCGGTGACCCCGGCGTGCTCGAAGGCGGCTCGCACGAAGTCGCGCACGCTGTGCGCCCGACCGGTGGCCACCACGTAGTCGCCCGGAACCTCGTGGCGAAGCGCCCGCACCATCGCGTCGACGTAGTCGGGGGCCCAGCCCCAGTCGCGCCGGGCGTCCAGGTTGCCGAGGACCAGTCGCTCGGCGCGCCCGGCGGCGATGGCGGCCACGGTGTGGGTGATCTTGCGGGAGACGAAGGTCGTCGGGCGGCGCGGCGACTCGTGGTTGTAGAGGATGACCGTTGCGCAGAACAGCCCTCGTGACCGCTCGACGCCGGCGACGAGGTGGGCGAACGCCTTCGACGCGCCGTAGGGACTGACCGGGCGGACCGGGGTGCGTTCGTCCTGCGGTGACGTCTCGGGTTCACCGAAGATCTCGGCGCTGCTCGGCTGGAGCACCCGGACCTCCCGGCCGCGACGGCCCTGCAGCCGGCGGGCGGCATCCATGAGGGTGAGCGCGGCGAGCCCGTTGACCCTGGTGGTGAGCAGCGGGTCCTGCCACGAGCGGGCGACCGAGCTCACGCCGCCGAGGTTGTAGAGCTCGTCGGGCCCCACCCGGTCGACGAGGTCGGCCAGGTCGGCGGGGTCGGTGTCCAGGTCGACCTCGTGCACGACGAGCCCCTCGGGCAGGTGGCCGCCGAGGTCCTCGGTGCGCACCAGGCCGTGCACCTCGAGCCCCTCGGCGAGCAGTCGTTCGACGAGATAGCTGCCGTCCTGACCGGTCGCCCCGGTGACGAGCGCGACGCTCATCGGCCGCTCGAGGCCCGCAGCAGGGCCACGTCGTTGTCGACCATCATCTCGATGAGCTCGCGGAAGCCGACCGTGGGCCGCCAACCGAGGCGTTCGCGAGCCTTGGTCGCGTCGCCGACGAGCAGGTCGACCTCGGCCGGGCGCATGAAGCGTGGGTCCTGCGCGACGTAGCCCTGCCAGTCGTCGACGCCGACGCGGGCGAACGCCACGTCGAGCAGCTCTCGGATCGAGTGCGTCTCGCCGGTGGACAGCACGTAGTCGTCGGCCTCGGGCTGCTGAAGCATCCGCCACATGCCCTCGACGTAGTCACCGGCGAAGCCCCAGTCGCGCTTGGCGTCGAGGTTGCCCATCGTCAGCCGGTCCTGCATCCCGAGCGAGATCGCCGCGACGGCCATGGAGACCTTGCGGGTGACGAACTCCGGTCCGCGCCGGGGGGACTCGTGGTTGAACAGGATGCCGGAGCTGGCGTGCATGCCGTAGGACTCGCGGTAGTTGATGGTCATGTAGTGCCCGTAGACCTTGGCGACACCGTAGGGGGAGCGTGGCCAGAGCAGCGTCTTCTCGCGCTGCGGCACCTCGTGCACCTTGCCGAACATCTCCGACGACGACGCCTGGTAGAAGCGCACCTTCCCGGGATCGGGACCGGCGTACAGGCGCACCGCCTCGAGCGCGTTGAGCACCCCGTTGCCGGTGACCTCGGTGGTGACCCGGGCGTTCTCCCACGAGTACGCGACGAACGAGACGGCGCCGAGGTTGTAGAACTCGTCCGGCTGGGCCTCGGACATCGCCCGGATCAGGCTCGAGAGGTCGGTCAGGTCACCGGTGTGCAGCACGACGTCGGGCACGACCGAGTTCACCAGCTCACGCTTGGGGTTGTTCTGGCCGCGGATGATGCCGTGCACCTCGTAGCCCTTGGCGAGGAGCAGCTCGGAGAGGTACAGACCGTCCTGGCCGGTGATCCCGGTGATCAGCGCGCGTGGCATGGGGGGTGGATCGCCTCCGGCTCGATGGTCAGGTCGCCCGACCGGTTCATCCTCCCAGACCGGATGCCGTCACAACCCGAGGTCGTCGACGAGCGCCGCCATCCGGGTGAGCCCGGCTGCGGGCGAGAAGTGCTCCTCCCACCGGGCATGGGCGCGGTCGAGCACCTCCACCATGCGGTCGGGACCGGCGTCGAAGACCAGCTGGACCGCGCGGGCGAGCGCCACGGCATCCCCCGAGCGGGCGACCCACGGGTGACCGGGCCCGGCGACCTCGGCGAGCGCCCCGGCGTCGGAGATGACGAACGGGGTGCGCGACGACATCGCCTCGGCGACCACGAGACCGAAGGGCTCGGCCCACTTCGAGGGGAAGACGGCGACGTCGATGCTCGAGAAGAAGTCCTCGCGCGAGATCCAGCCGGGCCGCTCGACGAGGTGCTCGACGGGCTGCATGGCCTTGCGGATCGGGGCGGTGTCCTCGGGTGGGGCGAACCGGCCCTCGCCCGCCAGCAACAGGTGGTAGCGACCGGGCTCGCCCCGGTCGAGCTCGGCCAGACCGGCGGCGAGCGTCACCAGGCCCTTGTCGACCGAGTGGCGGCCGAGGAACCCGATGCGTCGTTCCCAGGCCCGGGGGCGGGGTGGCCGCGAGGCGACCGGGTCGACCCAGTTCCACAGCACCCGTGACCCGGGCACGGCACGAGCCATCGACTCCGAGGGCACCACCGTGGCCAGCGCGCCGCGCCGGGCGACCCGGGCAGCCATGGCGTTGACGCCGACCGGTTCCTGGTGCAGGTGCACGACGCGGTGGCCGAGCCCGGCGGTGGCGAAGGCGGGCACCAGCCCGTTGCACCACAGGACGCCGGCCGCGTTGGTGGCCCGCCACGCCCGCAGCTCGCCGGCGTACTGGCGTCGCCCGGAGGACAGGCTGGTCGCCGGGAAGCCCGCTGCGCGAGCCGCCTCGGCGACCCCGTCGCGTCCGCCGCGTGGCGCCACCACCTGCACGTCGAGTCCCAGGCTGCGCAACGCCTCGCCGAGGGAGAGCAGCATGACCTCGCCGCCCCCGATCTCGCCGTTGTTGGCGGCGAGCACCACGCCGTTCACGGCCGCCGCCGCCTGACGTCGCACTTGGCCTCGGCGAGCGCGGCCCCGTCGGGCACCGAACCGGCGAGGCGCCCGTGCCCGGTGCCGCGGACGACCCGAGCCGTGCTGTCGCTGATCGTCGCCAGCGCCGTCAGCACCCGGTCCTCGCCCGGGGCGGGCACGACGCACAGGGTCCTCATCGCGCCATCATCCCCCCGGACGGCGTCCCGACCCGACCGCGGCACGACGCTGTGACGCGCCCGACGTCCGAACAGGTGATCGTCCGTAGGTGGTCGCACCTACCCTTGGTCGCGTGACCGACTCACCCATCGGGGTCTTCGACTCCGGATACGGCGGGCTCACCGTCATGCGGGCGATCCTCGACCAGCTGCCCCACGAGTCGGTGGCCTACTTCGGCGACACCGCCCGCGCGCCCTACGGGCCGCGGCCCATCGCGCAGACCCGCGAGCTCGCCCTCGAGTGCCTCGACCGGCTCGTCGACCACGGTGTGAAGATCCTCGTCATCGCCTGCAACACGGCGAGCGCCGCCGTGCTCCACGACGCGCGCGAGCGCTACGACGTGCCGGTCGTCGAGGTCATCCGGCCCGCGGTGCGCCGGGCGGCAGCCGCCACCCACTCCGGCCGGGTCGGGGTCATCTCGACCGTCGGCACCCACCAGTCGGGGGCCTACCTCGACGCCTTCGCCGCGGCGCCGCACCTCGACGTCGTCAGCACCCCGTGCCCGCGCTTCGTCGAGTTCGTCGAGCGCGGGGTCACCGGCGGCCCCGAGCTCGTCGGCGTCGCGCACGAGTACCTCGACCCCCTGCGCGAGCGCGACGTCGACACCCTGGTGCTCGGCTGCACGCACTACCCGCTGCTCACGGCGGTCATCTCCTACGTCATGGGCGACGACGTCACGCTCGTCTCGTCGGCCGAGGAGACCGCCAAGGACGTCTACCGGGTGCTCGCCGACGCCGACCTGCTGCGCCCCGACGACCTGCCGACGCCCGACCACGGCTTCACCACCACCGGCGACCCCGAGGAGTTCCGTCGCCTCGCCGGCCGCTTCCTCGGCGTGGGGGCCCGGTTCGGGCCGGTCTTCACCTCGCCCACCCACCCCGTCACGGCGGCCCTGTCGTGAGGGTCACCGTCGTCGGGTGCTCCGGGTCCTTCGCCGGCCCCGAGTCGCCCGCGTCGTCCTACCTCGTGCAGCAGGAGGCCGACGGGCGCACCTGGAACCTCCTGCTCGACCTCGGCAGCGGGGCGCTCGGGGCGCTGCAGCGCCACCTGCCGCCCGACGACCTCGACGCCGTGGTGCTCAGCCACCTGCACCCCGACCACTGCGTCGACCTGTGCGGCCTGTACGTCACCCGCCGCTACCGGCCGTACGGCCCCACTCCCGGCCGGCTACCGGTGCACGGTCCCGTCGGTACCGCGGAACGGGTGGCGATGATGTACCACGGGCTCGAGCCGGGGGCGATGGAGGCGCACTTCGCCTTCCACGTCGTCGCGGATGCCGTGCCCCTCACGGTGGGTCCGTTCACGGTGACCCCGTATGCCGTGAACCATCCTGTCGAGGCCTACGGCTACCGCGTCGAGGCCGGTGGGGGCGTGTTCGCGTTCACCGGTGACACCGACGTCTGCGACAACCTCACCCCGCTGCTGCGCGACGCCGACCTGGCGCTGCTCGACTCGGCGTTCGTCGACGGTCGCGACGTCGTGCCCGACATCCACCTGTCCGGCTCGCGGGCCGCCGGCGCGGCCGTGCGGGCCGGGGGAGTGGGCCGCTTCGTGCTCACCCACGTCCCGGCGTGGAACGATCCCGAGCTGTGCCGCGCCCAGGCAGCGGCCGTGTGGCCCGGCGAGGTCGAGCTGGCCCGGGCCGGCGCCGTCTACGAGCTCTGAGCGGCGGGCGTTCGGTGGGTGCCGCCCGCCGGGCTAGCCTTGCCGCCATGCCCGACCAGACCCCCCGCCACGACGGCCGCACCCCCGACCAGCTGCGCGAGGTGCGCATCACCCGCAACTGGCTCGACCACGCCGAGGGCAGCGTGCTCGTCGAGTTCGGCCGCACCCGCGTGCTCTGCGCCGCCTCCTTCACCGCCGGGGTTCCGCGCTGGCTCAAGGGCCGCGGGTCGGGGTGGGTCACCGCCGAGTACGAGATGCTGCCCAGGTCCACCAACACCCGCAGCGACCGCGAGTCCCGCCGCGGCAAGGTCGGTGGCCGCACCCACGAGATCAGCCGGCTGGTCGGTCGCAGCCTGCGCGCCGTCATCGACACCAAGGCCCTGGGTGAGAACACCATCGTCCTCGACTGCGACGTCCTGCAGGCCGACGGCGGGACCCGTACCGCCGCCATCACGGGTGCCTGGGTGGCGCTCGCGGATGCCGTCGCCGACGCCCGCGCCAAGGGGCTCGTCGCTGCCGGGGCCGAGCCACTGACCGGCTCGATCGCCGCGGTCAGCGTCGGGCTGGTCGACGGCCGGCCGGTGCTCGACCTCGACTACCCCGAGGACTCCACGGCCCAGACCGACATGAACGTCGTGATGACCGGCGACGGCCGCTTCGTCGAGGTGCAGGGCACCGCCGAGGGCGCCGGCGCCGCGTTCGACCGGGTCGTGCTCGGCGACCTCCTCGACCTCGCGACGACCGGCTGCGAGCAGCCTGAGCCGGCTCCAGCAGGAGGCGCTGGCCACCCCGGCCCGGGAGCGGCTCGCGTGACCCGCCGGCTCGTCCTCGCGACTCGCAACGAGCACAAGGTCCACGAGCTGCAGCAGATCCTCGCCACGGCTGGTCGACGAGCTCGGGCTCGAGGTCGTGGGCGCCGGCGACATCGAGGGGGCTCCCGACGTCGCCGAGACCGAGGTGACCTTCCTCGGCAACGCGCGGCTCAAGGCCGTGGCGCTGGCCGAGGCCACCGGCCTGCCGGCGGTCGCCGACGACTCGGGGCTGGCCGTCGACGTGCTCGGCGGGGCTCGCCCGGCGTGTTCTCCGCACGCTGGTCGGGGTCGACGGCCGGCGCCGATGCCGGGCGGGTCGACCGCGACCGCGCCAACCTCGAGCTGCTGCTGGAGCAGGTCGGTGACGTGCCCGACGAGCACCGCGGCGCCGCGTTCGTGTGCGCTGCCGTCGTCGCCCTGCCGGACGGCCGCGTCGAGGGTGTCGAGGGCCGGGTGACCGGACGGCTCGTGCGGGCGCCGCGCGGCACCAACGGGTTCGGCTACGACCCGGTGTTCGTGCCGGACGGCGACAGCCGCACCCTGGCCGAGTACACCGACCGGGAGAAGAACGCGATCTCGCACCGCGGCAACGCCTTCCGCGCCCTCGAGCCGGTGCTGCGCACGCTCCTCGCCTGAGCCCGGGTCAGTCGTGGGTCGGCGCCCACCCGCAGGGGCGCGCCGCCCCTCGAGTGGCACGGCATACCCTTGCACTTGCGCGCAAGTGGCGGAACTGGCAGACGCGCCAGATTTAGGTTCTGGTTCCTTCGGGTGTGCGGGTTCGAGTCCCGCCTTGCGCACGACACCGGGCGTGGCCGCCCGGCCCGACGCCGGTGTGCGGGTGCCCGCCTCGCGTCGTCGGGGTCGGGGTAGGTTGGGCGTCAGCACCGACACACGACGAGGAGGCCCGACGTGGGTGACCGGCTCAGCCCCGGCGACATCGCTCCCGACTTCACGCTGCCCGACGACACCGGCTCGCAGGTGACGCTCGGCGACCTGCGCGGCGGCAAGGTGATCGTCTACTTCTACCCGGCGGCGATGACGCCCGGGTGCACGACGCAGGCCTGCGACTTCAGCGACTCGCTCGAGTCGCTGAAGGCCGACGGGTACACCGTGCTCGGCATCTCGCCCGACACCCCCGCGAAGCTGGCGAAGTTCCGTGACAAGGAGGGGCTGAGCGTCACGCTCCTGTCCGACGCGGACCGCTCGGTGATGAACGGGTGGGGCGCGTTCGGCGAGAAGAAGCTCTACGGCAAGACCGTCGAGGGCGTCATCCGCAGCACCGTCGTCGTCGACGAGGACGGCAAGGTCTCGCACGCCTGGTACAACGTCAAGGCCACAGGCCACGTCGCAAAGCTCCGTCGCGACCTCGGACTCGAGTGAGGACCCCATGAGCGCCACCCAGCCCGCACCCGACTCGACCGAGGCCGCCACGCCGGCCCGCGCCTGCCGCGCACCGCCGGTGTCGATCCCCACGCTCGAGGCCGAGATCGCCGCGCGGCGCGACCGGCTGGCCCAGACCATCGACGAGCTGACCCACCGGGTCAGCCCGAAGGCGATCATCAACCGGCAGACCGAGGCGGCCAAGGCGCGCTTCGCCGACGTCGCGACCACGCCCGAGGGCGACCTGCGCGTCGAGCGGATCGCCGCCGTCGTCGCGGTCGTCGCCGTGATCGGCGGGTGGCTGGTCTACCGTCGAATCCGCCGCGGCTGAGATGGCTTCCCGTGCGGCGGAGGCGAAGTCGCGCCTTCCCGTCCGGATGCTGCACGACCGCGTCCTGGTCAGCGTCGAGGGTGAGGCCGGCGAGCGCCGCTCCGGCGGTGGCATCGTCATCCCTGCCACGGCCAGCGTCGGCAAGCGCCTGTCGTGGGGTGCCGTCGTCGCGACCGGTCCCAACGTGCGCCAGGTCGAGGTCGGCGACCGGGTGCTCTTCGACCCGGAGGAACGGGCGGAGGTCGAGATCGGCGCCAAGGAGTACCTGCTGATGCGCGAGCGCGACCTGCACGCGGTCGCGGCGACCCGGGTCACCGAGGGCAGCACCGGCCTGTACCTGTGACGGAGGAGCACGTCACCCGGAACGGTCGCCATCCCGGCGTTCCGGGCGGCCGACCGACCGCGGCGTCGACCTCGTAGTGGTCCGGCTGGCACAGGGCACGTGTCGCGACGGCCCGGACATGGATGAGGCTCCCCGTGGTGGGGAGCCACATGGATGAGGCTCCCCGTTGTGGGGAGCCTCGCGCTCGGTGAGCGATGGTGCGCCATCAGGGACTCGAACCCCGAACCCGCTGATTAAGAGTCAGCTGCTCTGCCAATTGAGCTAATGGCGCGCGACGGAGACATTAGCAGCAGCCCGCCGTCCGGGCGAAATCGGTCAGGCTTGCGGCATCCGCCCGTCGTCGGCGTCGGTTCGCGGGCGGCGGATGCCGCGCCACAGCACTCCCAGCGCGACGGCGGCGGCGACCCCCACGACCGCCACGACGCAGCCAGGGCAGGTCGCCGTCGGAGTCGTCGGAGACCGGCACCGTCGTTGCGGTCACGGTGGGGGACGCCGTCGCCGTCGAGGAGGGAGTCGCGGTCGGGGTCGCCGTCGCCGAGGCGGTGGCGGGGGCCGCGGTGGTGCTGAACGAGAGGGTCCCCGAGATGGGGTGGCCGTCGGCACTGACCACCCGGTAGGTGACCTCGTGCTCGCCCGCGGGCAGGCCGACCGCCAGCGCCTGGGTCACCGAACGGCCGTCGACGCCCGGGTCACCGTCGGTCTCGGAGCCGTCGGGCCCGGTGACCTCCACCGCTACGAAGTCAGGGTTGACGTCCTCGTTGAAGGTCAGCACGACCTGGTCGACGGTCGTCACCGTCGCGCCGTTGGCCGGGGTCGAGGAGGCCAGCCGCGCGTGCAACGGCAGCGCGGCAACCGACCCGGAGGCGAACGCCGGGGCGACGAAGGCGACCACGAAGGCGACCACGATGACGATGGTGACGATGGCGGCGAAGCGGCGGGACAGCATGGCCCCATCCTCGCAAAGGGCCACACCCCCGTTCACCTCGCCCGTTCGGTCGGGCGGCCAGCGCCGGGAGGGCGCGGCCGAAGAGCACCCCGGGCCGACGTCGACGAGGGTCCCACCGACCCCCTCGCCGAGGTCCCAGTCCCGTCTGCGCGGGAACCGCCGGACCCATCGCCCGCGGGCGCAGCGCCCCAGGACCCGGTCTCGCCGCGAGCAGCGTGTCTCCGCGGTGCCGCACCTCAGCGAACCCCCGACCCGCTTCGAAGCGGATCGGGGGTTCGGCGACGTGGGGTGAGTAACGGGACTTGAACCCGCGGCCCCCTGGACCACAACCAGGTGCTCTACCAGCTGAGCTATACCCACCACGGCGGGCGCCCGGCATCCGAGGATGTCGTTGCGCCCGCAGCGCGAACCATCGTACCCGTTACTCGGGGGTGCTCCGGACCACGCCCTCCGCCCGCCACGGCACCGTCGTGGTCGACGACGTGACGTGCGGCGAGGAGGCGCGCCTGCTCCGTCGACGGGCCGGGGGGCGGCACGAAGACGGCCTCGCGGTAGTAGCGCAGCTCGGCGATCGACTCGCGGATGTCGGCCAGCGCGCGGTGCCCGCCGGTCTTGGTCGGCGCCGCGAAGTAGGCGCGCGGGAACCAGCGGCGGGAGAGCTCCTTGATCGAGGAGACGTCGATGATCCGGTAGTGCAGAAATCCCTCGAGCTCGGCCATGTCGCGGGCGAGGAAGGCCCGGTCGGTGGCGACCGTGTTGCCGCCCAGCGGAGCCCTTCCGGGCTCGGGGACCCACTGCTTGACGTAGTCGAGCACCATGGTCTGGGCGGCCTCGAGGGTGGTGCCCTCCGCGAGCTGGTCGAGCAGGCCGGAGCCGGTGTGCATGTCGCGCACGAAGTCGCCCATCTGGGCCAGCGCCGCCTCGGGCGGGCGGATCACGACGTCGACTCCCTCGCCGAGCACGGTCAGCTCGTAGTCGGTGACCAGCGCGGCGACCTCGACGAGCGCGTCGGTCTCGAGGGACAGGCCGGTCATCTCGCAGTCGATCCAGACGATGCGGTCGGTGTGCGCACGGTCGGTCCCCGGGGTGGTCATGGGGGCCATGCTAGGACGCGGCGGCCGCCGGCCCCTCCCGAGGTGGTGGACTGGACTAGGGTCGCCTGCCATGAGCGGGGACCTGGCGGTACGGCCGACGACGCTCAGCGCGCGCCGCGACCCCACGACCCGGCCGGCACTGCGTGGGTGGCTGCTCACCGGGGTGGCCGCCGTCGGCTTCCTGCTCGCCGCGCTCGTCGTGTCCGTGTACCTCGGGGCCGCCTTCGGGGTGCAGACGGCGCTGCTCGCCCTGGCCGTCGCGCTGGTGCCGCTCGGCATCGTCATCCCGACCTTCCTGTGGCTCGACCGCTTCGAGTCCGAGCCCACCCGGTACCTGGTCGGGGCGTTCCTGTGGGGCGCCTTGGTGGCGGCCGTCATCGCGGCCCTGTTCAACACCGGCGCGATCGCGGTCCTGGAGGCGACGACCGACCCGCAGGCCGCCCTGCAGACCACGGCCGTGCTCGTGGCGCCGTTCGTCGAGGAGGCCGCCAAGGGCGCGTTGGTGGTGCTCGTCTGGCTCCTCGTGCGCCGCGAGTTCGACGGCATCAACGACGGCATGGTCTACGCCGGGATCTGCGCGGCGGGGTTCGCCTTCACCGAGAACATCGCGTACCTCGCCCAGGCGTACGCCGAGGGCGGCAGCGAGGCGTTCACCGGCACGTTCGTGGCCCGTTGCCTGCTCTCCCCGTTCGCCCACCCGATGTTCACGGTGCTGTTCGGCATCGGCGTCGGGGTGGCGGCCACGAGCCGCACCTGGCTGCCGCGCATCCTCGGCCCGCTGCTCGGCTACCTGTTGGCGGTGCTCAGCCACGCGCTGTGGAACCTCGCGGCGGTCTCCGGCGGCCGCGGGATGGTGGTCGTCTACGTGCTGGTCGAGGTGCCGATCTTCCTGGCCTTCATCTGGTTCGTCGTCTGGGTGCGGCGTCGCGAGGGTCGCCTCATCGGCCAGTTCCTGAGGCCCTACGCCGACGCGGGCTGGCTCTCACCCGCCGAGGTGACCATGCTCGAGTCCATGCGCCGGCGCCGCGAGGCCCGCGCCTGGGCCCGCGCCAACACCGGGCGGAAGGGGCTGGCCGCCATGCGCGGGTTCCAGGACGCCGCGAGCGAGCTCGCCCTGCTGCGCCGGCGGATGTCCCACTCGGCCGCCGACGAGCGCGCGGTCGCGCAGGAGCGTGAGCTGCTCGAGGCACTGGCTGCCCGTCGCGCCGAGTTCGTCGGGATGCCGGGCGGCTAGTCTCGCCCCGTGCCACGTCGACCCACGATCGCCCACGACGCACCACGACGCCCACGACGCCCACGACGCCCTCGCCGTCTCCCGCCGCATCGGCCCCGAGCTGGTCGACCTGCGCCGCGAGCTGCACCGCATCCCCGAGCTCGGGCTGCACCTGCCCGACACCCAGGCCGCCGTGGTCGAGGCGCTCGCGCCGCTCGACCTCGAGGTGACCCTGGGGGAGTCGCTGAGCTCGGTCGTCGCGGTGCTGCGCGGGCGCGCGCCGGTGACGGGGGATCGGCCGGTGGTGCTGCTGCGCGGCGACATGGACGCGCTTCCGGTCACCGAGCAGCTCGACGTCGACTACGTGTCGCAGCGACCCGGCCTGATGCACGCGTGCGGGCACGACCTGCACGTGGCCGCGCTGGTCGGGGCGGCGCGCATCCTCGACGAGCTGCGCGACGAGCTCGTCGGCGACGTGGTGCTGATGTTCCAGCCGGCGGAGGAGGGGCCCGGCGGCGCCGAGCCGATGATCCGTGAGGGCCTGCTCGAGGCAGCCGGCCGGAGGGTCGACGCCGCCTACGCCGTGCACGTGTACGCGGCCGACCACCCGTTCGGCACCTGGTTCGGGCGCCCGGGCACCCTGATGGCGGCCGCGGACGAGATCGTCGTGACGGTGCACGGACTGGGCGGGCACGGGTCGGCACCCGAGCGCACCCGCGACCCGGTGCCGGTGGCGTGCGAGGTCGTGCTGGCGTTCCAGACCGCCGTCACCCGCCAGTTCAGCGTGTGGGACCCGGTGGTGCTCACCGTCGGCCGGATCGCCTCGGGCACGGTGAACAACGTCATCCCGGACGAGGCCGTCATCGAGGCGTCGCTGCGTACCTTCTCGCCCGAGCACCGCGCCAAGGCCCACGAGGTGGTCACCCGGGTGGCCCAGGGCATCGCGGCCGCGCACGGGCTCACGGCAGAGGTGAGCATCGGCAACGGCTACCCGGTGACCGTCAACGACGTCGAGGAGCAGGCGTTCGCGCAAGGGGTGGTGGCCGACCTGTTCGGGGCCGAGCGCTGGGCCGACATGGTCAACCCGGAGGCCGGTTCCGAGGACATGTCGTTCGTGCTCGAGGAGGTGCCCGGCGCCTACCTCAACGTGTCGGCCTGCGCGCACGCCGACCACCACGACGCCGAGGACAACCACTCGCCGCGGGCGGCCTTCGACGACGCGATCGTGCCCGACATCGCGGCCGCTCTGGCCGAGATGGCGCTGCGTCGCTCGCGGCAGCTGGCCACCGGCTGACCTCCGGCACGCCGTTGGCCTCGCGAAGTCAGGAGCACTTCGCCGGCTCCGGGCCGTACTCGATCCTGACCAGGCGAGAAGGTCCTGACCGCGCGAAGTGCTCCTGACTTCGCCGTGGCGGATCGACCCCAGTGACCCACGCCCGCCTACGAGGCCACCCCGGTCCTGCAGGGATGTCGGCACCGAGGACCACGTGCGACTCACCCGGCTGATCGTGAACCAAGGGTGCCTGACCCTTGACAAGAATTGTTGTCAAGGGTCAGGATGTCATCATGCAGGACGTCGAGGTCATCGAGGACGCCGAGGCAGCCGCCGCCGCGCTGGACCCGGTCCGGGCTCGCCTGCTCGGTGAGCTGGCGGTCCCGGCCTCCGCCGCCGGGCTCGCCGCCCGGGTGGGCATCGCGCGGCAGAAGGTCAACTACCACCTCAAGGCGCTCGAGGCGCACGGCCTGGTGGAGCTGGCCGAGGAGCGCCGGCACGGAGGCATCACCGAGCGGGTGCTGCAGGCGTCGGCGGTGTCGTACGTCGTGTCGCCGGCCGCCGTCAGTGCGTCGGCGGCCGACCCCGGCGCGAACGCGGACCACCTGTCGGCCGGTTACCTCGTCGCACTGGCCGGCCGGCTGGTGCGCGAGGTCGGCGCCCTCGCGCGCCGAGCCGGCCAGTCCGGCACACGCCTTCCCACCTTGACCATCGACACGCAGATCGGCTTCCGGTCGGCTGCCGACCGGGCCGCCTTCGCGGACGACCTGACCGCCGCGGTGCTCGACCTCGCCGCTCGCTACCACCACGACGACGGGCGGCCACACCGGCTCCTCGTCGCCGCCCACCCCCTTCCCGAGGAGATCACATGAGCACGACCACGAACGTCCCGTACCGACTCGAGTTCAGCGTCGAGGTTCCGGGCACCCCGGAGCAGGTCTGGCAGGCCATCGCCACTGCCAAGGGCTTGAGTGCCTGGTTCCTACCCACCGAGATGGAGGAGCGCGAGGGTGGCGCCCTGCACTTCGCCATGGGCCCCGAGATGGGCTCGGACGGCCGGGTCACCGGCTACGACCCGCCGCGCCGCATCGTCTACGAGGAGGACTGGGCCGCCCTGATGGGCAAGGACCCCGATGCCCTCAGCCTGCTCACGTCGGAGTTCCTCGTCGAGGCACGCTCCGGCGGCACCTGCGTCGTGCGGGTGACCAGCAGCGGCTTCGGGACCGGCGCCGACTGGGAGTCGGCGTTCTGGGACGACATGGCCTCCAGCTGGATGCCGTCCTTCGACAACCTGCGCCTGTACCTGTCGCACTTCCCGGGTCAGGAGGCCACGACGCTCGAGGTCACCGCCTCCCGTCCCGGCGACGAGGACGCGCTCTGGTCGACCCTGCTCGACGCGCTCGAGCTGGGCGATGAGGGCGCGACGGTCGACGTGCGCGGCGCCACCGGGACGGTCGAGCGGGTCGGAAGGCGGCAGGCGCTGGTCCGCCTCACGGCGCCGGTCCCCGGCATCCTCAGCGTCTTCGCGCACAGCGAGGGCGAGGCCAAGGCGACCGCGGGGGTGCGGGCGTACCTGTTCTCTCCCGACGCGGCCGCCTACGTGCGGCGCGAGGAGCCGGCCTGGCAGACCTGGCTGGAGGGGATCGTCGTCCGAGCGTGATCTTCTGTCTCGGTCGTGGGCGTCGTCATCGCCGCCCGGCGCCTGACAGCTCTGAAACAGCAGCAGCTGTGAGGCCTGCAGCCGGATCAACGCAGACGTGAACCGACGCCGAAACGTCCGCATCAGGTGGAGCCCGCCCTGCCGGAACCCGCCGCGAGCCTCACCCCCACGTGTCCCGCCCTGCGGGATCGCGCATCACCTGTCGGACCGAACGGGTCCAAACGGTGCTTGGCGCAATTGACGACCAAGGCATGGGCCGAGAGCGGCCGCGTCGACCCTGGGGCACCTACCGGCCATGCCGCTGTGCGGTCGCTCCCGCCCCGCTGAGGTCGGCCGAGCAGCGGTCCGCCATCTGCGTGACGATCTCGGCCACTCGGTCATCGGTCGTGATGCCGTCGATGTCTTGAGTCCGGCGGTCTGCGTCGGGAAGGTGGAGTGAGATCGCAGCGCCTCCGACGACGTAGACAGTCGCCGCGATCCCAGCGGTGCGGAGGCGTTGGTCGAGTTCATCCAGTAGCTGGCGGATTCGTTCGGCGTCGAGGTCGAAGCTCACGCCGTGACCAGTTCACGCTCGTTGATCTCGATGCCGAGCTTGGCAAGGCCATCGTCCAATGGTCGTCCCTGCCTCAACGGGAGTGGGGCCCAAGGCTCGCGTAGCGGCATGGGCGCGGCGAGCCACCGGGGGATCGGTCGCCCGTCGCGCGCGGTCTCGCGCAGGATGGTGTGCGCCAGGGTCTTCCAAGGACCAGTCAAAGGCTGTCGTGGGGCTCCCGTGGCCCAGATCGCACGGCGAGCCGGCGCGCTCAGTGCGAGGGACTGGTCGCGCCCTTGGAGCAGCATCCGCATCGCCCACATCGGATCGGACTCGGAGTGGGTGGCGACCGCGTCGATGACATCCGAGGCCCGCATCCACGTGCGGTTTGCTGCCTGCTCCGCTGCGTCTTCGAGGTCAAGCAGAACCAGTGCTGAAGGGATGGTGCGACCGGCCAAGTAGTCCCCAAGTCGGGACGGCGTGCACCCGATGGCATGCGCCGCCTGGCTCCGGTTGAAACCAGCAGCCTCGATCAGCGCCATCAGGCGCTCACGAAGACGGCCCCTTGAACTCATGGAAGCAATTACAGACCCAAGTTTGGATACCTGCACGTGTCACGGCAGCGTCACGCACCAAGGTGCCGGTTGACTCGGCTTCTACGTTCAGGACTTCCCCATCCAGTGACCCGCGGCACCACGGCACCTGGGAGGCTGGAACGCACTCACCTGCCGCGGGCAGGGGACCTGCACTACCGATGAGCGTGCTGGCCGTTGCTCGAGTCTGAGTACTCGGCGACCCCGCCCGCCACGGCGTTGCCGCCGCTGTGGCCGGGCGAGCCACCGGACGCCGAGCGACTGCGATCGCGAGTACGTTGCATGCATGTCCGACTTCACGGTCAGGGCGCTCACGCCGGAGACCTTCGACGACTTCGCCGCTCTCGTCGAGCGCAACAAGGGTATGTTCGCCAACTGCTGGTGCACGTGGTTCCATCCCGATGACCGCGAGCCCAACAGCACCGCCGAGGACAACCGGGCGTTCAAGAAGCGCCGCGTGGAAGAGGGGATCGCGCACGCGGCGCTGGTCTACGACGGCGAACTGGCCATCGCCTGGGCGGAGTACGGCACACCTGAGGAGCTACCCGGCATCCACCACCGCAAGGAGTACCTCGCCACCGCCGAGCGACTGCCCGACTACCGGATCACCTGCATCCAGGTCGAGAAGGTCCACCGCGGCAAGGGCTTGGCGTCGGCCGCCCTGCGCGGAGCCGTGAACCTGATCGCGCAGGCGGGCGGCGGCGTGGTCGAGGGCTACCCGCACGACACCGGCGGGGTACGGAAGAAGAACTCGTCGTTCCTCTACAACGGCACCCGCACGATGTACGAGCGCGAGGGCTTCACCTACGACCGTCCCAAGGGCCAGGGCAACTGCGTGATGGTGCGCGAGGTGGCCCCGAGCACGGGTGCCTGAACTGCACACTCATGCCGCGGACAGTGCTGTGGTGGCTGGCTGTGCCGGACGGCCTGTCGGCGCTGCAAGGCGTGGGCGTCGGTTGCCCCGTCAGCGTCCGAAGCGCTTTCGGGCTGCCTGCTTGGTGACACCCAAGGCCATTCCAATACTCAACCAGGAGTCCCCGGCCTCGCGGGCGGCGCGGACCGCGTCGTGAAGCTCGCGATCGGCGCGAGCAACACGGTCTTGGGCCGCGATGATCCGCCGGAAGTGCACCGCATCGCGGGCCTTGACGGTCGAGGGATCGAGGTTGTCGAGCATGTTCTCGACCTCGTTGATGTTCGTGGTTGCCATGTCAGGTCACCTCACTTCAGGAATTCGTAGAACTTCGGTCGGAGACGGTCGGCGTGGATGATTCGGTCGGCCTCGTCGGCCGGCATGGCCACCAGCTCCAACCAGTTGCCTGCCGGGTCGGGACCGATGACGATGAGCCGCTGGTCGCCGTACTGCTCGACCTCCACTAGTCGCACGGCATTTGCGTGGGCGTGCAGGATGTCGGCTTCGGCGATGCCGTGCTTGAACGCTCAGTCCATCACCTGCACGCGTCAACCCTAGGCTGACAACTCGAGGGGTGGCGAAGCTGGGGCTGCCGTCGGCCGACAGCACCTTGTGGATGCCCTCGCGGCTCATCCCCGCTCGGTGGGCGAGCTCGCTCACGTTGCCGGAACCCGCCATGGCCCCCAGGGCCGGGGTGTTAACAACTGAGCGACCGATGTGGTGCACGAGAGGCCTGCGTTAGTGCACGACCAGTGCACGCTTCGGAATCCGAAATCCTATGTGTGCAGGTCAGGGCAGGTTGTCACAGCGCCCCCGGCAGGACTCGAACCTGCGACCTCGAGATTAGAAGGCTCTTGCTCTATCCGGCTGAGCTACGGGGGCCCGGCATCCGGCCCGGATGCCGCCGCCAGTGTAGGTGCGCGGCCTCAGCCACCGAGGGGCAACCGCGCCAGCACCTGGTGCCTGGGGCGGTGGCCGCGCTCGCGGGGCAGGTGCGAGGACACGACGGTGACCTCGGAGGCGACCCACGGCGGGCCGGCGTACGTCTGCAGCACCCGCACCCAACGGTTCGCGTCGACCGCCCGGGGGAAACGGCCGAGGGTGAGGTGCGGCACGAACGGCCCACCCTCCGGCGCGGCGCCGGCGACCGAGCAGGCCGACCGCACGCCCCGAGCCAGCCGTCCGAGCCCCTCCAGCTCCGACTCGCCGCCCCCGACCCCCGCCCACAGCACCTTGGCCCGTGCCACGTCCGGGAAGCACCCACCTGCCGCCACCACCAGCGCGAGCGACGGCGTCCGTGCGGCGACGCTCGCCACGGCATCCACGACGTCGTCGACGACCCGCTCGGGCGCCGATCCCATGAACGCCAAGGTCACGTGCCACTGGGCCGAGGACGACCAGCGCAGCTGCGGATCCGACGACCGGCGCACCGAGAGGAACTCGTCGAGGTGCTCGACGGCATCCTCGGGCGGTTCCACGGACACGAACAGTCGCATGGTGGACATCATCCGCCGCGCGCCGGTAATGGCGGCCCGACCTGCACAGTGTCGTTAGGCTTGCGCCGTGACGGTGGAGGGAGACGTGGAGGCACTGGTCTCCGCGGTCGAGGGTCTGCGCGACGCCGTCGAGGGGGCGCGGCTGCCGCTCGACGTCACCAGTCGCGCCCCTGCCGAGTCGGCCCGCAGGCAGCTCCTCCAGCAGCTCGACGACTACGTGCTCCCTCGCCTGCGCGCCATCGACGCCCCGCTGCTCGCCGTGGTGGGCGGCTCGACCGGCGCCGGCAAGTCGACCCTGGTCAACTCGGTCGTCGGGGCACAGGTGAGCCGCTCCGGGGTGCTCCGCCCCACGACCACGTCGCCGGTGCTGGTGCACCACCCCGACGACCGCACGTGGTTCGCCGACGCCCGCATCCTCCCCGGGCTCGCGCGCGTCACGGGTCAGGACACCGATGAGACCCAGTCCGGAACGGTGCGGCTCGTGGAGTCCACCACGCTGCCCGCCGGCATGGCCCTGCTCGACGCCCCCGACATCGACTCGGTCGTCTCGGCCAACCGCGCCATCGCGACCCAGCTGCTGTCGGCGGCCGACCTCTGGCTCTTCGTCACCACCGCGGCGCGGTATGCGGATGCCGTGCCGTGGGACCTGCTGCGCACGGCCGCCGACCGGGGCACCTCCGTCGCTATCGTGCTCGACCGCATCCCGGCGGATGCCGTGGCCGAGATCCGCCCGCACCTCGCCTCGATGCTGCGCGAGCAGGGGCTGCCGACCGCACCGATCTTCACCGTGCCCGAGACGGTGCTCGACGCCGAGGGCCGGCTACCTGCGGATGCCGTGGAACGGCTGCGCTCCTGGCTCCAGGCGCTGGCCAGCGACTCCCGGGCCCGGGCGATCGTGGTCGGCCAGACGCTGCGGGGTGCCGTCGACTCGCTGTCCGGGCGCACCGCCGAGCTCGTCGTCGCCAGCCGCGACCAGCACGACGCCGCGGTCTCGCTGCGCAAGGCCGTCGACGAGTCGTTCACGGAGGCCCATCGTCGGGTCGACCTCGGCATGACCGACGGCACCCTGCTGCGCGGTGAGGTGCTGGCCCGCTGGCAGGAGTTCGTCGGCACCGGCGAGTTCTTCCGCCAGGTGGAGTCGACGATCTCGCGCTGGCGCGACAAGTTCACCGCGGCCGTCAAGGGCAACCCCCCGCCGGCCGACGGCCTGGGGGAGGCCCTCCAGTCGGGCGTCGCCGCGCTGCTGCTCTCCAACGCGGAGGCCGCGGCGTCCGAGACGACCCGCGCCTGGCGCCGCCTGCCAGGTGGCAGCCAGATCCTCACCGCACACCCCGACCTGGCGAAGCCGAGCCCGGCGCTGCGCGCCGACGTCGAGCGGCTCGTGCGCGACTGGCAGGGCGAGGTGCTCGACCTGGTGCGCACCGAGGGGCAGGGGCGGCGCACCAACGCGCGCATCGCGGCCTACGGGCTCAACGCGATCGGGCTGTTCCTCATGCTCGTCGCGTTCAGCAGCACGGCCGGCCTCACCGGTGCCGAGGTCGGCATCGCCGGCGGCACGGCACTGCTCGCCCAGCGGGTGCTCGAGGCGATCTTCGGCGACCAGGCGGTGCGCGAGATGGCGGCCAAGGCCCGGCACAGCCTGCTCGAGCTCGCCGACGAGCTGTACTCCGCCGAGCGGGAGCGGTATGACGCCGCGCTCGCGGAGGTGGCTGCTCCCACGGACCAGGCGCAACGCTTGTCGGCGGTCGCGGCCGGGCTGCGGGCGGTGGTGAGGTGAGCCCGTTACGGATGGGCTCCTCCAGCGGTGCCGTCGTGTCCGTCGAGCAGCTCTCGGCCGCGTCGACCGCCCTCGCCTCCGCCGTCGAGGCCGGCGGCGACCAGCTGCCTGCCGTTGAGAGCGAGCGTGCCCGGGCCGTCGTCGCCAAGGTCTCCGAGCGCACCGCGCTCGTCGGCGGGCACACGGTGGTCGCGCTGGCCGGCGCCACCGGCAGCGGCAAGTCGTCCCTGTTCAACGCGCTCGTCGGCACGCCGGTGGCCACCGTCGGGGTGCGGCGCCCCACGACGTCGACGCCGACCGCCGCGATCTGGGGCTCCGAGCCCGTCGGTGACCTGCTCGACTGGCTCGGCGTCGGAACCCGTCACCTCGTGACGTCCGACCCGGAGCCCGTCCCCCGTGGGGGTCGGCACGAGGGCCCGGTCGGCTCGCTCGACGGCCTCGTGCTGCTCGACCTGCCCGACTTCGACTCCCGCGAGATCGGGCACCGCACCGAGGCCGAACGGGTGCTCGAGCTGGTCGACCTGTTCGTCTGGGTCACCGACCCGCAGAAGTACGCCGACGCACGCCTGCACGACGACTACGTCGCGGCCCTGGCGACCCACGAGGCCGTGACGATGGTGGTGCTCAACCAGGCCGACCGGCTCACCACCGCCGAGGTCGCCCAGTGCCGCGCCGACCTCGTGCGCCTGATGGAGCGCGACGGCGTGCCGCGTGCAACCGTGCTCGCGACCTCGGTGACCACCGGCGACGGCCTCGACGAGCTGCACCAGCGGCTCGCCAACGCCGTGGCCGGACGCACCATGACCCGCGCCCGGCTCGCCGGTGACGTCCGCGCGGCGGCGGGCGCACTCACCGGGCACGTCGGCGAGGGCGAGCCCGCGGTCGACGACGCGGCTCGTGCCGAGCTGCTCGACGCGCTGGCCCGCAGCGCCGGTGTGCCCACCGTCGTCGAGGCGGTCGAGCGCGACTACCGGATGGAGGCTGCTGCCAGCACCGGCTGGCCGTTCACCCGGTGGGTGCAGCGCCTGCGTCCACGCCCGCTGCGCCGGCTGCGCCTCGACGGGCGAGACATCCGGGTGACCGACTCCGACGTGCGCTCGGTGCTCGGCCGATCGTCGCTGCCTCCGCCGAGCCCGGCGGCACGCGCCGCGGTCGACCTCGCCACGCGCCGGCTGGCCGACCGGGCGAGCGCATCGCTGCCGCACCCCTGGGCGGATGCCGTCGAGCGGGCCGCCGACCCGCCCGGACCCTCCCTCGGCGACGCCCTGGACCGCGCCGTCGTCGGCACCTCGCTGTTGGCGCGGGTGCCGATCTGGTGGCGCGTCGTGGGCCTGGTCCAGCTGCTGCTGGCGGTCGTCGCCGTCGCCGGGTTCCTCTGGCTGGCCCTCTACGTGATCGTCGGGTGGGCCCAGCTCGACCAGGTGATCGGTGACCCGCCGACCCTCGGCATCGTTCCGGTTCCGTTGGTGCTGTTCGTGTTCGGGCTGCTCGGTGGGCTGCTGCTGGCCCTGGTGTCGCGCTGGCTGGCGCGCATCGGCGCCCGGCGCCGGGGGCGGGTCATGGACGCCCGGCTGCGCGCGTCGATCGCCGAGGTCGCGCAGGCCGAGATCGTGCAGCCGGTCGAGCGGGTGCTCGAACGGCACGCGGCCACGCGCCTGGCGCTGAGCCGCGCCGCCGCCGTCTGACTCCCTGGTCGACGCAGACCTGCGTTCGTCCACAGGGCGCGGTGTGGCGGGTGGTTCGTCCACAGGGGCGCGGCCGTCGTTGTCCGCCATGCCCCCGTGGTCGAGGCTGGCGGCAGCGGCCCCGAGGGACGGGGCCGGGGGAGGACCAGATGAACGAGACGTACGTGACCATCAAGGGGAGGCTCACCGCCGACCCGAACGTGCGCACCACCCGTGCGGGCGCACCGATGACGAAGATCCGCATCGCGCAGTCGGCCCGGCGCCAGGTGCCGGGGCAGCCCGGGCAGTGGGAGGACACCGAGCCCAGCTTCTACGACGTGGTGACCTACCGGTCGCTGGCCGCCAACATCGCGGTGTCGCTGCGCCGGGGCCAGCCGGTCACCGTGCACGGCAGGCAGCGCATCGTGTCCTGGCAGCGCGAGGACGGCTCGACCTGGTACGGGGTGGAGATCGAGGCGGATGCCGTGGGCCACGACCTCACCTTCGGCACCACCGCCTTCTCCAAGGTCGGCATGGGGCGCCCCGCCGAGTCGTGGTCGCCGGGTGAGGCGGACGGCGCACGCCCCGACGAGGGGCAGGACCCGACGGGGGCCGGCGACCCCGAGCGCGACCCCTACGTCGTCGACGCCGGCCCGGGTGACAGCGAGGCGCCCGGGGAGGGGCTCTCCGATGCGGGCCCGTTGCTGCGCCCCGGAAAGGAGGCCGCTGCCTGAGACCGGTCCGGGCCGGTGCGCGGATTCGGGCTGGGGCGGTGCTGGTCGATAGCCTTGCCCCCATGCCCGAGTTCATCTACGTCATGTCGCGTGCCCGCAAGGCCCACGGCGACAAGGTCATCCTCGATGACGTCACCCTGTCCTTCCTGCCCGGCGCCAAGATCGGCGTCGTCGGCCCCAACGGCGCGGGGAAGTCCTCGGTCCTGAAGATCATGGCCGGCCTGGACCAGCCCTCCAACGGGGAGGCGCGGCTCACGCCCGGCTACTCCGTCGGCATCCTGATGCAGGAGCCCGAGCTGAACGAGGAGAAGACCGTCCTCGGCAACGTCGAGGAGGGGGCCGGCGAGATCAAGGCCAAGGTCGACCGCTACAACGAGATCTCGACGCTGATGGCCGACCCCGAGGCCGACTTCGATGCGCTGATGACCGAGATGGGCCACCTCCAGGAGGCCATCGACGCCGCGGACGCGTGGGACCTCGACTCCCAGCTCGAGCAGGCGATGGACGCCCTGCGCTGCCCGCCGCCGGACGCCGACGTCACGGTGCTCTCCGGTGGTGAGCGCCGCCGGGTGGCCCTGTGCAAGCTGCTGCTCCAGAAGCCGGACCTGCTGCTGCTCGACGAGCCGACCAACCACCTCGACGCCGAGTCGGTGCTCTGGCTCGAGCAGCACCTCGCCGCCTACCACGGTGCCGTCGTCGCGGTGACGCACGACCGGTACTTCATGGACAACGTGGCCGAGTGGATCCTCGAGCTCGACCGCGGCCGCGCCTACCCCTACGAGGGCAACTACTCCACCTACCTCGAGAAGAAGCACGCCCGCCTCGCGGTGGCCGGCAAGAAGGACGCCAAGCTGGCCAAGCGCCTCGCCGAGGAGCTCGAGTGGGTGCGCAGCAACGCCAAGGCCAAGCAGACCAAGTCCAAGGCGCGGCTGGCCCGCTACGAGGAGATGGCGGCCGAGGCCGACCGCACCCGCAAGCTCGACTTCGAGGAGATCCAGATCCCGCCGGGCCCGCGCCTGGGCAGCAAGGTGATCGAGGTCAGGGACCTGCGCAAGGGCTTCGGCGACCGGGTGCTCATCGAGGGCCTGTCGTTCACCCTGCCGCGCAACGGGATCGTCGGGGTGATCGGCCCGAACGGTGTCGGCAAGACCACCCTGTTCAAGACGATCGTGGGCCTCGAGGACGTCGACGCCGGCGTCGTCGACGTGGGCGAGACCGTCAAGATCTCGTACGTCGACCAGAGCCGTGGCGGTCTCGACCCGAACAAGAACCTGTGGGAGACCGTGTCCGGGGGCCACGACTACATCAACGTGGGTCACGTCGAGATCCCCTCGCGGGCCTACGTCAGCCAGTTCGGCTTCAAGGGCCCCGACCAGCAGAAGAAGGCCGGGGTGCTCTCCGGCGGCGAGCGCAACCGGTTGAACCTCGCGCTCACCCTCAAGGAGGGCGGCAACCTGCTGCTGCTCGATGAGCCGACCAACGACCTCGATGTCGAGACCCTCGGCTCGCTCGAAAACGCCCTGCTCGACTTCCCCGGCTGCGCGGTGGTCATCAGCCACGACCGGTGGTTCCTCGACCGGGTGGTCACGCACATCCTCGCCTACGAGGGCAACGAGGAGAACCCGGCGCAGTGGTACTGGTTCGAGGGCAACTTCGAGTCGTACGAGGCCAACAAGATCGAGCGCCTCGGCGAGGACGCCGCCCGCCCGCACCGGGTCACCTACCGCAAGCTCACCCGCGACTGACGAGCGCACGGTCGCCGCAGTGACCCGCCAGACCCGCGACCCCGGCGCCCGGGCGGCGCCCGCCGACCTCGAGGTACACGCGCTGACCCCGGCGCGCTTCGAGGACGTCGTCGAGCTGTTCGGCACCCGCGGGGACCCGTCGTGGTGCTGGTGCCAGTTCTTCCTCACCACCGGGGGCGACTACACCCGGTCGACCGACGCGAACCGGGAGGCGTTGCGGGCACAGGCGGCCCGCCGCCCGCGCCCGGGTCTGCTCGCGTACGCCCAGGGCACGCCGGTCGGGTGGGTGCAGGTCGGTCCGCGCCCGACCTACCGGCGGTGGTGTGGCAACCGCGCCCTGCGCAAGGTCACTGGTGACGATGTCGACGACACCGGGGTCTGGGCCGTGACGTGCTTCGTCGTCAAGGTGGGGCGGCGCCGGCGCGGCATCGGGGCGGCGCTGCTCGAGGCCGCCGTCACCGCCGCCCGCGATGCCGGCGCCCGCGTCGTCGAGGGCCACCCCGTCGACCTCGCCGCCCGTCCCGGTGGCCGTGCGTCGAGCGCCGAGCTGTACCACGGGGTGCTGTCCACGTTCCTCGACGCCGGCTTCGAGGAGGTCGGCCGCACCGGTCCCACCCGGCCCGTCGTGCGGCTCGACCTCCGGTAGACCGGGGGGCCACCGCCACGGCTAGGGTGTGCGGCGTGCAGACAGCGGCCTCGGGACGATCGCCCCACCTGATCTCGGTCGTGATCCCCGTCTACGGCGGGCAGCACACCCTCGACGCCGTCATCGACGAGCTGGCCGCCTCGGTGGACGGTGGCCGACGGTCCCCGCAGGGTCGGGCCTACCGCGTCACCGAGGCCGTCCTGGTTCACGACTGCGGGCCGGACGGGTCCGACGCGACGATGCGCGGCCTCGCGGAGCGCTACGACTGGGTGCGACCGGTCTGGTTGAGCCGCAACTTCGGCCAGCACGCGGCCACCCTCGCGGGCATCGCGGCGTCCGGGGGCGAGTGGGTCGTGACGATGGACGAGGACGGCCAGCACGACCCGGAGCAGATCGGGGCCCTGCTCGACGCGGCCATGTCCGAGCAGGCCGACGTGGTCTACGCCTCCCCGACCAACGAGCCCCCGCACGGAGCGCTGCGCAACGCGTCGTCCCGTGCCGCCAAGTGGCTCGTCGACCGGCTCGCCAAAGGGGTGGATGCCGCGTCCTTCTCCAGCTACCGCCTCGTCCTGGGCGAGGTCGCCCGGTCGGTCGCGGCCTACGCCGGTCCGGGCATCTACCTCGACGTCGCGATCTCCTGGGTCGCGAACCGCACCGCCACGTGCCCGGTCGAGATGCGCAACGAGGGGGACCGACCCTCCGGCTACACCTTCCGACGGCTGGTCAGCCACTTCTGGCGGCTCGTGCTCTCCAGCGGCACCCGGCCACTGCGCTGGGTCAGCGCGCTGGGCGCGGCTGCCGTGCTGCTGGCGCCGGTCGTCGCGCTCGTGCTCCTCATCGGGCGCGTCACCCAGCGCTGGGACGCACCCGGCTGGACGTCGACGATGATCCTGCTCATGATCGCCAGCGGGGTCATCCTGTTCAGCCTCGGCGTCATCGCGGAGTACGTCGGCCTGGCCGTCAACATGGCCATGGGCAAGCCGCTCTACCTGCCGGTGCGCGACCGGCTCGAGGGGCCGCTCGGTCGGGACCGCACGTGAGCCCGACCGACCCACGGTCGTTGGCCTGGGTCGTCGGCGCCGGCGGGCTGGTGGGCCGACACGTCGTGGCCGAGCTGGCCGCTGGCGACCACGAGGTGCTCACGACGAGCGTTCCCTGGGCCGACGAGGATGCGAGCGTGCACACCCTGACCGCCGCCGTCGAGCAGTTCGCGCGGGCCCGTGCCGGCCGGCCGTGGGTGCTCGCCTGGTGTGCCGGCGCGGGCGTCGTCGCGACCGGCGAGGAGGCCCTGGCCGCCGAGGTGCGGGTCTTCGAGCGCGTGACCGCCGCGCTCACGGCATCCGTGCTGCCGGGGGAGGACGGTGTCGTCTTCCTCGCCTCCTCGGCCGGTGGGCTCTATGCCGGTTCGAGCCCGGCGCCCTTCGACGAGCGCACCGCCCCGCGGCCGCTCGTGGCCTACGGCCGGGCCAAGCTCGCGATGGAGGCGGCGGTGGAGGAGCTGGCGAGTGCCACCGGGGTGCGCGCGGTGCTCGGACGCCTCTCGAACGTCTACGGCCCGGGCCAGACCCTCGGCAAGCCCCAGGGGCTGCTGTCCCAGCTCTGCCTGGCCGACGCCACCCGGCGCCCCCTGCCGGTCTTCGTCTCGATGGACACCATCCGCGACTACCTGTACGCCGGTGACGCGGCCGGGATGATCGTGCGCAGCGTGGCACTCGCCCGCGCCGAGCCGGCCGGCACGGTCGTGGCCAAGGTGCTCGCGTCGGGGCGACCCGTCACCGTCGGTTACCTCGTCTCGGAGGCCCGCCGCGTCTTCCACCGGCCGCTGCGCACCATCCCGGTGGGCGGCACCGCGACCGGCCAGGTGCTCGACCTGCGCCTGGAGTCGCGGGTGTGGCCCGAGGTCGACGCGCTGGCAGCGACGCCGCTGGCCGCCGGGCTGTCACGCACCTCGGCCGACGTGCGGGCCAGGGTCGCGTCCGGCGGCCCGCTCGACGGCTGAGCCCCGTCGGCAGCGGTGGAAGGGTCAGTCGACCCGGGTCGCCGCGAGGAAGACCGACGACCCGAACGGCAGGTCGCGCCGGGCCAGCACCGCCCGGTCGACCCGGGACAGCCGGATCAGCGTGCTGTTGAGCACGCCCGGCAGCTGCGGGAGCGAGACGATGTCCACCGCCCCGTGGGCCTTGCGGCGGGCGACCTTGCGGGCCATTCGCTCCGCGACGAACATCGGGAAGACGGTGGCGAACCCGTAGGTGGCCCGCTGCACCGTGAAGCCGGCCCGCTCGACGGCAGCCACGGCTCGGCCCGTCGTGTAGCGGCGGTGGTGCCCGTTGGCCACGTCGAAGTCGGTCCAGGCCCAGGTGTACGCGGGCACCGACATGACGAACCGGCCACCCGGACGCAGCACCCGGCGCACCTCGGCCAGCGCGGTCGCCTCCGGCTCGCAGTGCTCGATGACGTCGAACGCCGACACGGCGTCGAACGCGCCGTCCGCGAAGGGCAGGGACAGGGCCGAGCCGCACACCCCGTCCGACCCCAGGCCGCGCGGGTCGATGTCGAGCGAGACGGTGCGTCGGGTCGCCTCGCGGAACCACGCCGCGCTCGGGCCGTCGGCACTGCCGAGGTCGAGGCCCACGCCGGCACCCTCGACGTGCTCACGCAGGGCCACCTCGAGCAGGTCCGAACGTGCGACGTACCACCAGTAGTCGGGGATGACGATGGAGGCCGACCCGCCGTGCCCCTCGGTGTTCCTCACGGCGTCGTTCTCCACCGCGTCACTGTACCCACGCCGGGACCCGCGCCCGTGCCGGTGTCAGGGGGCCGAACGCACGAGGCGCACGGCGAGGGCGCCGTACGACGTCTCGATGTCCGCCGGTGTGCGCCGCACGTCGGGGGCGTACCAGCGGGCCACGTCGATGGCCATCGAGAGCAGCGCCAGGGCCGTGCCGGGCACGTCGTCGACCTCGAACTCCCCGGCCTCGACGCCGTCACGCAGCACGCCGGCGACGACGCTGTCGATCTCCTTGCGCAGGCCGAGGACGGCCTCGCGGTGCTCGGGGCTGAGGTGCCGGAACTCGAACTGCACGATCCGGCCCAGCTCGTGGTGCTCGGCGTGCCAGCGGGAGAAACCGCCGATGAGCGCGCGCAGCGCCTCGGTGGGGGTGGGGGCCTGGTCGGCGGCGTCCACCAGCAGGTCGCGTGCGCGCAGGTGGCCGCGGCGGCTCAGCTCGAAGAGCAGCACCTCCTTGGAGGCGAAGTGCACGTAGACCCCGGCGGGGGAGAGCCCGGCCCTGGAGGCGATGTCGCGGGTCGTCGTCGCGTGGAACCCCCGGTCGGCGAAGGCGTCGGCCGCGGCCAGCATGATCCGCACCGCGGTGTCCGAGACGTCACCGACGGCTTCCTGGCGCCCGCCATCGGGCGCGAGGGCGGCGAGGACGGCGGTCTCGCTCAGTGGTGTGGGGCTCGGCACGGTTGACAGCATGCCGCACTCCGGCGAAACTAAGCAAGCGCTTAGTCACGCAGGCGCGCCCCTTCCAGCCGCCACAGCCCGCAGCAGCCCGTCACGGAGGACGTCCATGCCCCGCAACATCTACGGTTCCGAGCACGAGGACTTCCGCGCCTCGGTGCGCGAGTTCGTCGAGCGCACCCTCAAGCCGCGCGCCGAGCAGATGCTCGAGGTCAAGGCGATCGACCGGGACATCTGGAAGGAGGCCGGCTCCCAGGGGCTGTTCGGTCTCGACATCCCCGAGGAGTTCGGGGGCATGGGCGCCGACGACTACCGCTTCAACGCGGTCGCCGCCGAGGTGCTCAACGGCTTCAACGCCGCCGTCGGCTCGTGCTTCGGCATCCACAGCGACGTCTGCCCGCCCTACATCGTCGACCTCGGCACCCAGGAGCAGAAGGAGCGCTGGCTGCCGGCGATGGCCGCCGGCGAGAAGATCTGCGCCATCGCGATGACGGAGCCCGGAGGTGGCTCCGACCTCGCGGCGCTGAGGACCACCGCGGTGCGCGACGGCGACTCCTGGGTGCTCAACGGCAGCAAGACCTTCATCACCAACGGCTACCAGGCCGACCTGGTCATCGTCGCCACCCGCACCGACCCGAGCAAGGGCGCGAAGGGCATCACCTTGTTCATGGTGGAGGACGGCATGGAGGGCTTCACCCGCGGCCGCAAGCTCGACAAGGTCGGCCAGGAGGAGAGCGACACCGCCGAGCTGTTCTTCCAGGACGTGCGCGTGCCCGACGGCAACCGGATCGGCGACGAGGGCATGGGCTTCGTCGCGATGATGCAGCGCCTGCCGCAGGAGCGGGTCGGCGCCGCCTGCGCCAACGTCGCCCACGCCAAGGAGATCCTGCTGGAGACGATCGAGTACGCCAAGGAGCGCAAGGCGTTCGGCCAGTCGATCGGCTCCTTCCAGCACAACAAGTTCAAGCTCGCCGAGCTGGTCACCTCCATCGAGGTCGCCGAGGCCTACGTCGACGACTGCATCGAGGCGCACGCCGAGGGCCGCCTGTCCGCGGTCGACGCGGCCAAGGCCAAGTGGTGGAGCGCCCAGGTGCAGAACGACGTGCTCGACGAGTGCGTCCAGCTGCACGGCGGCTACGGCTTCATGAACGAGTACCGCGTCGCCCGCGCCTGGCGCGACGCCCGCGTCACCAAGATCTGGGCCGGCTCCAACGAGATCATGAAGGAGCTCATCGGCCGCGACCTCGGCCTCTGAGACCCGACCCGCGACAGCCCGGATGCCGTCCGCTCACCGAGAGCGGGCGGCATCCCTGTGTGGATGGGTTGCGCCTGGTGGCTCGGCGCCGCCCTCGTGGCGCAGCACGCCGGCGACGATGAGCACCTGGGCTGCGACGTAGGTCGCCATCACCCAGAAACCCTGAACCGGCAGGCCGAACCCGGGCACGAAGGCGTCGAGGGCGATCAGACCGTCGGAGACCAGGAAGAGCGCCCCGCCCACGGTGGTGAGCCGGTTGACCCCGGTGGCCAGCACGGCCATCGTGCCGAGGCACGCGCCGTAGACGAGCACCGGCACGAGCAGGTCGGCCGCGCCACCGACACAGGCGGCGACCAGCCCGCCGACGGCCGCGAGGTAGAGCGCGAGCAGCGGTCGGCGCACGTGCAGCACGCTCGTGGCGCGCCAGGGCAGGAAGGCCACGATGTAGGCAACCTGCGCGAGCAGGAAGAAGCCCACCATCACCAGGAACGCGGCGTCCCCGCTGACCGGCTTGGGCGCGGTGTCGCCGAGCCACGACAGCACCAGCGCGGTCAGGGTCAGGGTGACCAGCCGGCTGCGCGGCGCCGACGTCTCGCACCAGAGCACCGCGGCGAGCCCCGGCATCAGCAGCACCTGGGTCAGGTCGGCGAGGGTGCCGGCCCCGGCGAGCTGCGCGACGAGGTGCACCAGGGCGACGACCGCGAGGGCGAGGGCGAACCGGCGCGCGGCAGGGCGGCGGGGGACCATGGCGCGAGCGTAGCGACGGCGAACGGTGCGCGTGGCGGCATCCGGGTGCGGGCCGGCTCGCTGAGCACGGGCGCAGCGGGGCACCGCCGCGGACGCCCAGCGGGCCGAAGGCGTCAGTCGAGCGGGCCGCCGGCGACGTAGACGACCTGGCCCGAGACGAAGCCGGCCTCCTGCGAGACGAGGAAGGCGATCGTCGCGGCGATGTCCTCGGGCTGGCCCACCCGCGCGACCGGGATCTGCTGCGCGGTGTGCGCGATGAAGTCGTCGAAGGGGACGCCGATCCGCTCGGCCGTGGCGCGGGTCATGTCGGTCTGGATGAAGCCCGGCGCGACCGCGTTGGCCGTCACCCCGAACTTCCCGAGCTCGATCGCCAGCGTCTTGGTGAAACCCTGCAGCCCGGCCTTCGCGGCCGAGTAGTTGGCCTGTCCGCGGTTGCCCTGGGCCGAGGACGACGAGAGGTTGACGACGCGGCCGTACTTCTCGGCGGTCATGTGCGCCTGGCAGGCGCGGGTCATCAGGAAGGCACCCTTGAGGTGCACGTTCATCACGGCATCCCAGTCGGCCTCGGTCATCTTGAAGATGAGGTTGTCGCGGATGATGCCCGCGTTGTTGACGAGCACGACCGGCGGGCCCAGCTCGTCGGCGACCCGGGCGACGCCGGCCTCGACCTGGGTCGCGTCGGTGACATCGACCCCGACCCCGACCGCGCGCCCGCCGGCATCCCGGATGCCGCCGGCGACGACCTCACAGGCGGCCTCGTCGAGGTCGAGCACGCCGACGGCGAACCCGTCTCGGGCCAGTCGCTCGGCGGTGGCCGCCCCGATGCCTCGTGCTGCTCCGGTGACGATGGCGACGCGCTGGGTGGGCATGGGGCTCCTGGGTCGGGTGGCGTCGCTGGCGGGCGCCGCGAGACACTCCCGACCCTACCGAGCCGGGCGTCGGACCCCGGAGCCGAACGTCGGCGATTTTCACAGGAGTCGGTCCTCGCGGGTAGGTTGAGCCACTGCGGCGGCCCTCGGGGCCCCTGCGCCCAGCACCGTCGCTGGCCCTGCGGTGACCACACACGGAAGGCAACCAGTGGAGATCTGGCCCGGAACGGCATACCCCCTCGGCGCCACCTACGACGGAAGCGGCGTGAACTTCGCCCTGTTCAGCGAGGTGGCCGAGCGGGTCGAGCTGTGCCTCATCGACGACGACGGTACGCGAGACGCGCCTCGACCTGCCCGAGGTCGACGGCTTCGTCTGGCACGCCTACGTGCCCAGCCTGCAGCCCGGCCAGCGCTACGGGTTCCGCGTGCACGGCCCCTACGAGCCCCGAGCGCGGCCACCGCTGCGACCCGAGCAAGCTGCTGCTCGACCCGTACGCCAAGGCGATCGAGGGTCAGGTCACCAACGACCAGGCGCTGTTCTCGTACGACTTCAAGAACCCCAAGAAGCGCAACACCGACGACAACCTGGGCAAGACGATGCTGTCGGTCGTCATCAACCCCTACTTCGACTGGGGCCACGACCGACCGCCGCGCCACGAGTACCACGAGACGCTCATCTACGAGGCGCACGTCAAGGGCATGACGATGACCCACCCCGAGGTGCCCGAGGAGATCCGCGGCACCTATGCCGCGCATCGCGCACCCGGCGATCATCGACCACCTCAGCGACCTCGGCATCACCGCCATCGAGCTGATGCCGGTGCACCAGTTCGTGCAGGACACCTCGCTGCAGGACCGCGGGCCTGTCCAACTACTGGGGCTACAACACGATCGGCTTCCTCGCGCCGCACAACGGCTACTCGCGCGGCCGCCGCGGTGAGCAGGTCACCGAGTTCAAGGCGATGGTCAAGGCCCTGCACGAGGCCAACATCGAGGTGATCCTCGACGTCGTCTACAACCACACCGCCGAGGGCAACGAGTTCGGCCCCACCCTGTGCTTCAAGGGCATCGACAACGCCGCCTACTACCGGCTCGTCGACGACGACAAGGCGCACTACTACGACACGACGGGCACCGGGAACAGCCTCCTCATGCGCCACCCGCACGTGCTGCAGCTGATCATGGACTCGCTGCGCTACTGGGTCACCGAGATGCACGTCGACGGCTTCCGGTTCGACCTCGCGGCGACCCTGGCCCGCCAGTTCCACGAGGTCGACAAGCTGTCGGCGTTCTTCGACCTCATCCAGCAGGACCCGGTCATCTCCCAGGTCAAGCTGATCGCCGAGCCGTGGGACGTCGGCGACGGCGGCTACCAGGTCGGCAACTTCCCGCCGCTGTGGACCGAGTGGAACGGCAAGTACCGCGACACGGTGCGCGACTTCTGGCGCGGGGAGCCGAGCACGCTCGGCGAGTTCGCCTCACGCCTCACCGGTTCGAGCGACCTGTACGAGCACAGCGGCCGCAAGCCGATCGCGTCGATCAACTTCGTCACCGCGCACGACGGCTTCACGCTGCGCGACCTCGTGTCCTACAACGAGAAGCACAACGAGGCCAACGGCGAGGACGGCCGCGACGGCGAGAGCCACAACCGCTCGTGGAACTGCGGCGAGGAGGGCCCGACCGACGACCCCGAGGTCAGCGCGCTCCGGCTGCGTCAGCAGCGCAACTTCCTCACCACGCTGCTGCTCAGCCAGGGCGTGCCGATGATCGCTGCACGGCGACGAGATCGGCCGCACCCAGCAGGGCAACAACAACGTCTACTGCCAGGACAACGAGCTGTCCTGGGTCGACTGGGACCTCGGCGAGGACGAGAAGCGGCTCTACGCCTTCACCGCCGCGCTCTCCAAGCTGCGCCGCGAGCACCCGGTCTTCCGCCGCCGCCGGTTCTTCGCCGGCAGCGCCGACCACGGCGGCGAGTCCGAGCTCGGCGACATCGCGTGGTTCCAGCCCTCGGGCGAGCCGATGGGCGAGTCGGCGTGGCGCAACGGCGAGGCCAAGACGGTCATGGTCTTCCTCAACGGCCAGGCCATCCCGACGCCCGACTCGCGCGGCCGCCGGGTGCTCGACGACGACTTCCTCGTGATCTTCAACGCCGACCACGAGGAGGACTCCTTCATCCTGCCCGACGAAGGAGTGGGGCGAGCACTGGGTCGCCGAGATCGACACCGGTGCCGACGTCGTCGACACCGACTGGCACGAGGCGGGCAGCGAGCTGAAGGTGCAGCCGCGCTCGGTCGTCGTGCTCCGCAGCCCGCGCGAGACGCCGCCCCAGCCCTCCGGAGCCGCGACCACGCACCGGACGTGACGATGCCCAGCCCGCACCGACCCGACCCGGGCCGCATCGTCCCCACCGCGACGTACCGGCTGCAGGTGCACGCCGGCTTCGGCTTCGACGCGGCGGCCGAGCACACGGCCTACCTCGCCTCGCTCGGCGTCTCGCACCTCTACCTCTCGCCGGTGCTCCAGGCGGCGCCGGGGTCGAAGCACGGCTACGACGTGCTCGACCACACCCGGATCAACGAGGAGGCCGGTGGGCGCGAGGCGTTCCAGCGCCTCGTCACCGCGTGCCGCGAGGCCGGCCTCGGCATCGTCGTCGACGTCGTGCCCAACCACATGACGGTGCCCGAGCCGACCCACCTCAACGCGCCGTTCTGGTCGCTGCTGCGCGACGGCCGTCGTTCGTCCTACGCCGGGTGGTTCGACGTCGACTGGGTCGCCGAGGAGCAGCGGATCCTGATGCCGGTGCTCGGCGGCACCGTCGAGCAGGCCATCGAGCGCGGCGACGTCACGCTCGCCGACGACGGCGGCCCGACGGGTCACGAGTGGGTGCTGCGCCACTACGGCGACGAGTTCCCGGTCGCGCCCGGCACCGAGACGCTGCCGCTGCGCGAGCTCGTCGAGGCGCAGGCCTACCGGCTCTCGAGCTGGCGCGAGGCGGGGGAGGCGCTGAACTACCGGCGCTTCTTCGACGTCACCTCGCTCGTCGCGGTGCGGGTCGAGGACCCCGTCGTCTTCATGGCCACCCACGCGCTGCTGCTCGCGCTGCACGGCCACGGCGAGGTCGACGGGTTCCGCATCGACCACCCCGACGGGCTGGCCGACCCGGCCGGCTACCTCGAGCGGCTCGCCGACGCCACCGGTGGCGCCTGGGTGGTCGTCGAGAAGATCCTCGAGGGGGAGGAGCGGCTGCCCGAGGACTGGCGCTGCGCCGGCACGACCGGCTACGACGCGCTGCTGCGGGTGCAGCAGGTGCTGACGTCGACCGGCGCGGGGCCGACGCGCTCGACCGGCTCTGGGCGGATGCCGCGCCCGACCGGGTGTCGCTCGACGACGTGGTCGCCGAGGCCAAGCGGCTCGTCGTCGACGACGTGCAGGCGGCCGAGGTCGACCGGCTGATGCGCCTGGCCCGGCGGATCCTGGTCGACGTCGACCACGGTGCGGTGCGCCGGGCGCTCGAGGCGCTGCTCGTCGCGATGGACCGTTACCGTGCCTACGTCGTGCCGGGCCGCGGTGTCGACCCCGAGCAGGCCGCCGTCATCGACGGGGCCGCCGACCGCGCCCGGAGGTTGCTGGCGCCGAGCGACCACGAGGCCCTCGAGGTGGTGGTCTCGCTCGTCCTCGGGCGCGACCTGCGCGCAGGCCCAGCTCGACACCGGCGCCCTGGCCGACGAGTTCCGGGTCCGCTTCCAGCAGACCTGCGGGCCGGTCATGGCCAAGGGCATCGAGGACACCGCCTACTACCGCTGGTTCCGGCTCGCCGGGGCCAACGAGGTGGGCGGCCACCCCGACCACCTGTCGATCTCCGCCGACGAGTTCCACGCCTGGTGCGAGCAGCTCGTCACCACGTGGCCGACGTCGATGACGACGCTCACGACCCACGACACCAAGCGGTCCGAGGACGTGCGGGCCCGGCTCATGGTCCTGGCCGAGGACGGCGAGGGCTGGGCGACGTGGCTGCGAGCGGCACGCGAGCTCGCCGGCGGCGCATCGCACCGAGCAGCTCGACGGGCCCACCGAGTACCTCCTCTGGCAGACCCTCGTCGGCACCTGGCCGATCACCGGGGCACGCCTCGAGGAGTACCTCCTCAAGGCGGTTCGCGAGGCGAAGGTGCACACGGCCTGGGTCGACGGCGACGCCGGTACGAGGCGCCAGGTCGTGGCCTACGCCAAGGCCCTGTTCCGCGACCCGGCCGTGCAGCGCCACCTCGACGAGTGGACCGCCGCCCACGAGCCGTCGGTGCGCGCGAACGTGCTGTCGCAGAAGCTGGTCCAGCTGACCATGCCCGGGGTGCCCGGACGTCTACCAGGGCTGCGAGATCGTCATGCTCTCGCTCGTCGACCCCGACAACCGCCGGCCCGTCGACTGGACCGACCGCGGCGAGCGCCTCGAGCGGGTGCTCGCCGACGAGCCGGCCTTCGACCTCGACGACGAGAAGCTGCGGGTCACCGCTCGCGCGCTGCGGGTGCGCCGCGACCTGCCGGGGGTGTTCGTCGGGGGAGGGCACGACGTATGCCGGTCTGCCCACCACGAGCGAGCACGCCCTCGCCTTCGGCCGCGGGGACGCCGACGGGGTGCGGGTCGTCACCGTCGCCACCCGGGCGGCCGGGCTGCTCGGCCGAGTCCGGGGGCTTCGGCGACGCGACCGTCACCCTCCCTGCCGGCACGTGGCACGACGTGCTCTCCGACGACGAGGCGGTCTGCGACGGTGCGGTGGCGTGCCCTCGCCGCCTGCTGGCGCACCGCCCGGTGGCCCTGCTGGTGAGGCAGTCGTGACGGCGCCGATCGAGGTCTGGGCGCCGCTCGCCGAGCAGGTCGACGTCGAGTGGACCCCGTCCCCGATCGACCAATAGGTCACTGGAGGTACGGGCCGACGTCCCCGATTCGACCAATAGGTCACTGGAGGTACGGGCCGACGTCCCCGAATCGACCAATAGGTCACTGGAGGTACGGGCCGACGTCCCCGATCGACCAATAGGTCACTGGAGGTACGCCCCGGCGCGACCCGATGAACCCCGCGGCGACGGGTGGTGGCGCTGGGACGGTCCGGGGTCCGGCGACGGCGACGACACGGCATCCGGGGTCATCGACTACGGGTTCGTGCTCGACGGCGCGCGAGCCCGCGCTGCCCGACCCGCGCAGCGCGTGGCAGCCGCACGGCGTGCACGGGCCGAGCCGCACCTTCGACCCGGGTCGCTTCGCCTGGACCGACGACGACTGGCCCGGACCGCGTTCCGGCACAGGTGTGCTCGGCGGCGTCGTCTACGAGCTGCACGTCGGCACCTTCACGTCCGAGGGGACCCTCGACGCCGCGCTGGCGCGCCTCGACCACCTCGTCGACCTCGGCGTCGACGTGGTCGAGCTGATGCCGGTCGCGGCCTTCCCGGGGCGCTGGGGCTGGGGCTACGACGGGGTCGACCTCTGGGCCGTGCACGACGGCTACGGCGGGCCCGCCGCCCTCCAGCGCTTCGTCGACGCCTGCCACGCCCGTGGTCTGGGCGTCGCGCCTCGACGTCGTGCACAACCACCTCGGGCGCGAGCGGCAACTACCTCGCGCGGTTCGGCCCGTACTTCACCGAGGCGCACCAGACGCCCTGGGGTCCGGCGGTCAACCTCGACCACGCGGGCTGCGGGCCAGGTGCGTCAGCTTCCTCGTCGAGAGCGCCCTGCGCTGGTTCGGCGACTTCCACGTCGACGCCCTGCGTCTCGATGCCGTGCACGAGCTCAAGGACGACTCCCACCCCCACTACCTCGCCGAGCTCTCCGACGCGGTCGCCGCGCTGTCCGCCACGCTCGGCCGACCGCTCGACCTCGTCGCCGAGAGCGACCTCAACGACACCGTGATGGTGACGCCGACGGCGTCGGGCGGCCTGGGGATGACGGCCCAGTGGGACGACGACGTGCACCACGCGCTGCACGTGTCCCTGACCGGCGAGGCACACGGCTACTACGCCGACTTCGTCGGCGGCGGCGCCCGCGACGAGGCCGGCCCGCTCGCCGTGCTCGCCAAGGTGCTCACCCGCGGCTTCCTGCACGACGGCACCATGTCGACCTTCCGCGGGCGGCCGTGGGGCGCCGCCGTCGACGTCGAGCACCTCGACGCCCGCCGCCTCCTCGGCTACCTGCAGACCCACGACCAGGTGGGCAACCGGATGGCGGGCGACCGGGTCTCGGCGGCTGCTCGCGCCGGGGGTACAGGCCGCCGGTGCCGCGCTCTACCTGCTCGGCCCCACCACCCCGATGATCTTCATGGGGGAGGAGTGGGCGGCGTCGACGCCGTGGCAGTTCTTCACCAGCTTCGACGACGAGGTGCTCGCCGACGCGGTGCGCCGCGGGCGACGGGCCGAGTTCGGGGCCCACGGCTGGTCCGAGGACGCCGTGCCCGACCCGCAGGACCCCGCGACCCGCGACGCCTCGGTGCTCGACTGGGCGGAGGCGCGCCGTGGGCGAGCACGGTCGGATGCTGCAGTGGTACGCCGCCTGCACCGCCTTGCGCCGCGACCTGCTCGGCACCGAGCCCACCAGCCTCGCCGCCGTGGCCGGTCGACCTCGACGACGAGCCCGACCGTGGCTGGTCATGACGCACGCCCCGGCCGGGCGCCCGCGCTACGCGGTCGCGGTCAACCTCGCCGCCGACCACGCAGGACGTCCCGCTCGGGGCCGGCCCGGTCGAGCTGCTCCTGGCCTGGGACGCCTGCCGCCACCGAGGTGCGCGACGGCGCCGTGCGGATGCCGGGCGGCTCGGCCGCGGTCGTCCACCTCCCCTGAGCCCGGTGGCCGGCCGGGTGGTCAGGCGTCGGGGACGCGGAGCATGCCCTCCTGCGCGACCGTCGCGACGAGGGTGCCGTCCGCGGTGAACATGCGACCGATGCCCAGGCCGCGTCCGCCCTGGGCCGACGGGGAGTGCTGCGCGTAGAGCAGCCACTCGTCGGCCCGCGCCGGGCGGTGGAACCACATCGCGTGGTCGAGGCTGGCGGCCCGCAGGCCCGGTGTGCGCCAGACCTGTCCGTGGCGCCGCAGGATCGACTCGAGCAGGGAGTAGTCGGAGGCGTAGGCGAGCACGGCCTCGTGCACCAGCGGGTCGTCGGGCAGCTCGCCGATGGCCCGCATCCACACCCGCTGGTCGGCGACCTGCTCGGTCGCCGGGGCGACGAAGAGGTTGCCCTCGACGTGGCGCAGCTCGATGGCGCGCGGCGTCGGCGAGGTGTCGGGCGCCGGGGTGGTCGACGCCGGCGAAGACGTCGGCGAGCGACGGCACGGTCATCGGGTCGGGCGCGTCCGGCATCGGGTCCTGGTGGTCCATGCCGTGGTCGGGCGTCTGGAACGACGCGCTCATCGACAGGATCGGCTTGCCGTGCTGGATGGCGTGCACCCGGCGGGTCGAGAACGAGCGGCCGTCGCGCATCCGCTCGACGCTGAAGGTGATCGGCTGGGTGTCGTCGCCGGGGCGCATGAAGTAGGCGTGGAGCGAGTGCAGCCGGCGGTCGGCCCCGCCCTCGATCGACGCGCACGGTGCGGCCGCTGGCGACGACGCCCTGAGCGAGGACCTGACCACCGAAGACCCGCCCGTGCGGCTGCTTCTGGCTCTGGCCGCGGAAGAGCGTGACGTCCTCGGCGAAGGTCTCCGGGCAGCGGTACCGGCGCCTCCCCGGCGGTCGACATCGGCTGGACGCTCATCTGCGCCGAGCCCAGCTCCTCGAGGTCGAGCGTGGCGAGGAGGTCGAGGAGCGGCGCCGGCTGGTCGGTGGTCACCGGGGCAACGATAGTCAGGCGACGAGGGGGCGCCCGGCCGGCCGCGGGACGGCACCGTGTCCCCGGCTGCCCGTGCCGTGCCCCGTCGAGCTCCGCACGCTCTCGACGGCGCGGGTGAGCCGCTCGACCGCCTCGGTCATCACGTCGGGCGCCAGCACGTAGGGCAGCCGCACCCAGCGCTCCAGCCCGCCGACCAGCGCGAACCGTGGCCCGGCCGCGACGAGCAACCCCTCGTCCTCGGCCGCCACGGCCACCCCGGTCGCGTCGACCCCGTCGGGCAGCTCGCACCACAGGAACAGCCCACCGCGGGGCACCCGGTAGCGCAGCTCGGGCAGACGGGTCGTCAGGGCGGCGACCAGGGCGTCGCCGCGAGCTGCGCAGGTCGTCGCGGCGGGCCTCGGTCAGGCCCGGGGCCACTCGCATCAGCTCGAGGAGCACCAGCTGCTCGAGCACCGGGGCCCCGAGGTCGCTGGTCACCCGGGAGGCGACGAGCGGCGCGAGCGCGGTGCGCGGCGCCCGCACCCAGCCGGTCCGCAGACCGCCCCAGTGCGACTTCGACGAGCTCCCGACGGTGATCGCGCGGGGGTCGTGGGCGGCGAACGGCAACGGCATCGGGCCGCCCTCGAGGTCGACCTCGGCGATGGTCTCGTCGACGACCGGCACGGTGCCGGCGTGCCGCAGCGCCCGGGCCAGCACCGCCCGGTCGTCGTCGCCCATGAGGGCGCCGGTCGGGTTGTGGAAGTCGGGGATCAGCAGCGCGGCGGTGGCCGCCGCCGCGCGCACGGTGCGCGCGGACTCGGTGACGTCCCAGCCGTCGGGGTCCATGGCGAGCGGCACGAGCCGCGCGCCACCCCGCCGGGCGGCGTCGATGGTGTTCGGGTAGCCCGGGGTCTCGACGACGACCCGGTCGCCGTGCCCGACGAGGGCGTGCAGCACGATGCCGATGCCGGCGACGGCGCCGGACGTCACGAGCACCTCGTCGGCCGAGGTCGGGCAGGCCGCGGGCGGTGTAGCGCTCGGCGATCACCTCGCGCAGCTCCGGCACCCCGAAGGTGAGGTAGCCGGCCCCGGCGAGGTAGTGCGGCAGCTGCCCGACGGCCCGCTCGTAGGCCTCGAGCACCCCGGCGGGCGCCCGGGTCGCCGCGCAGGTCAGGTCGATGACGTCCTCACCGACGTCGGCCGGGAAGAGCGACCCGGCGCGGCGCTGTCGGCTCCCCGACGGCAGGCTCGCGACCGAGCCCGACCCTCGCCGGGAGGTGAGGTAGCCGCTCTCGCGCAGCACGGTGTACGCCCGGGTGACGGTGGTGCGGCTGACGTCGAGGGCGGCGGTGAGCTCGCGCTCGCTGGGCAGCCGGGAGCCGACGGGGATCCGCCCGTCGGCGACGGCGAGCCGCAGCGTGTCGGCCAGCGCCCGGTAGGCCGGGCGCCCCGGGGCGAGCGCGCCGACGAGGCGGGCGGTGCGGGCGGCGGAGACGGTCGGGGCGGGCATGGTGGCCACTCTTGCAGGATTGGCCATCGAAGTGAAGGCCACTTTGCGTCAGGATGGAGCGCATGACCCCGATCCAGGCCCTCCGGCGCGGCGCGTCCCGCCGCGTCGAGCTCGTGCCGATGAACCCCGTCGAGCAGCTGCGCGCCGGGCACCTCGTGCACCGGGTGACCCAGCTGATGGTCGGGCTGGTCCTGTTCGGGGTGTCGATGGCCATGCTGCTGCGGGCCGACCTCGGGCTCGAGCCGTGGGGCGTGCTCCAGTACGGCCTGATCCAGCACATCCCGATGTCCTACGGCGCGATGAGCATCGTGGTGTCGTTCGTCGTGCTGCTGCTGTGGATCCCGCTGCGCCAGTGGCCCGGCCTGGGCACGGTGCTCAACGCCGTCGTCATCGGGGTCGCGATCGACGCGACCCTGGCGCGTCGTCCCGGCCATCGAGGGCATCGGCTGGCGGGTCGCCGCCATGCTGCTCGCCATCGTCGGCAACGGGGTCGCCGGCGCGATGTACATCGGCAGCCAGCTCGGCCCGGGCCCGCGAGACGGGCTGATGACCGGGCTGGCCCGGCGCACCGGCCGCTCGATCCGCCTGGTGCGCACCTCGCTCGAGATCACCGTCGTCGTGCTCGGGTTCGCCCTGGGCGGCATCGTCGGGGTGGGCACCGTGCTCTACGCGCTGCTCATCGGGCCGGTCGTGCAGCTCTTCCTGCCGGTGCTGACCGTGCGGGTCGAGCGGCCGGCCGCTCGCGGGCAGCACCCCCAGCCGGCCGCCACGGAGCCGGCTGGCACGGGGCCGGCTGTCACGGAGCCGGCTGGCACGGGGCCGGCTGTCACGGAGCCGGCTGTCACGGAGCCGGCTGTCACGGGCCGGCTGTCACAGGGCCGGCTGTCACAGAGCCTGCTGCAGGGTGACGAACGAGTAGCCCTTCGCGCGCAGCCCGGAGATGACCGCAGGGAGCGCCACGGCGACGGGCGTGGGCTCAGCCGTCGACGGCGAGCGCGAAGGGCAGGACGCCGGCCGCACCGGCCAGGCGTAGCGCCCGCCCGGCGACGGTGAGGGTCCAGCGAGACGAGACGAGGTCGTCGACGAGCAGCACCGGGCCGTCGACCTGGGCGAGCGCGGCCTCGAGCTCGGGCCCGACGACGACCCGCTCCCAGACACCGGCCAGGCGGAACGCGCTGTTGCCGCCCGGCTCGCCCGTGGGGCCGCCGTGAGCGAGGTCGAGCGACCCGAGCAACGGCAGCCGGCCCATCTCGGACAGCCCCGCGGCGACCGACCCCACCAGCGAGGGTCGTGAGCGTGAGGGCACGGCCACGACGCCCACCGGACGCTGGGCCCAGCCCCACTCGGCGAGCACCGGCACGCAGGCGCGCAGCAGGTCGGGGTGCGCGACGGCATCGTCCCTCAGCACCTCGCGCAACCGCTGGCCCCAGCCCAGGTCGGACAGCCTCGCCAGCGCCCGGCCGGGGAGCAGGGTCTCGTCGGGCGAGATCTTGCCCTTGACCGGCACCCCGAGACGGTCCATACCGGTGGGCCACTGCACCCGCGGGTCGAGGTCGACGCCCACCCGGGCCAGGCGCTCGCGGGCGGCGCCGACGACCCGGTCGGGCACGTCGGTCGGGTACCAGGGCCCGGCGCAGCCGTCGCACCGCCCGCACGCCACGGCGGTCTCGTCGTCGAGGCACTCCTGCAGGAAGGCCATCCGGCAGGCGTCGGAGCCCTCGTAGTCGACCATCAGCTGCTGCTCGACCTGCCGGGCAGCGGCCACCCGCTCGTAGCGCTCGGCGTCGTACGTCCACGGCACCCCGGTGGACACCCAGCCCCCGGACACCCGTTGCACGGCACCGTCGACGTCGAGCACCTTGAGCAGCAGCTCGAGGCGGGTACGGCGCACGTCGACGGCCGTCTCGAGCGCCGCCGTCGACAGCGGCCGCCCGGCCTCGGCGAGGGTGCGCAGCACCGCTTCGGCCTGCTCCTCGCGGGGCATCGACACCGAGGCGAAGTAGCGCCAGATGTCGCGGTCCTCGGGGCCGGGTAGCAGCAGCACGTCGGCGCGCTCGGTGGCGCGGCCGGCACGGCCGACCTGCTGGTAGTAGGCGACCGGCGAGCTCGGCGCGCCCAGGTGCACGACGAACCCGAGGTCGGGCTTGTCGAAGCCCATGCCCAGGGCCGAGGTGGCCACCAGCGCCTTGACCTCGTTGCGGCGCAACGCCCCCTCGAGGCGCTCGCGGTCGGCGGGATCGGTGCGCCCGGTGTACGACGCGACCGGCAGCCCGGCCTCGGACAGCGCGGCGGCGACGTCTTCGGCGGCCGACACGGTGAGCGTGTAGACGATGCCGCTGCCGGGCAGCTCGCCCAGGTGCGCCACCAGCCAGCCGAGGCGCTGCTCGGGCGACATCGAGCGCAGCACCCCGAGCCGCAGCGAGTCGCGGGCCAGCCCACCGCGCACGGTGAGCACGGCCCCGCCGCCCACCTCGAGCTGCTCGACGACGTCGGTGACGACCCGGGCGTTCGCGGTGGCGGTGGTCGCGAGCACCGGGGTGTCGGCCGGCAGGCCGGAGAGCAGGTCGCGGATGCGGCGGTAGTCGGGCCGGAAGTCGTGCCCCCAGTCGCTGACGCAGTGCGCCTCGTCGACGACGAGCAGGCCGCACCGCCGCGCGAGGTCGGGCAGCTGCTCGTCGCGGAAGCGGGGGTTGTTCAGCCGCTCCGGGCTGACGAGCAGCACGTCGACGGCGTCGGTGGCCAGGGACTCCCGCACGACGTCCCAGTCCTGGGCGTTGGCGGAGTTCATCGTCACGGCCCGGATGCCGGCCCGCTCGGCCGCCGCGATCTGGTCGCGCATCAGCGCGAGCAGCGGGCTGATGATGACGGTCGGACCGGCCCCCTCGGCCCGGCGCAGCGCCGTGGCGACGAAGTAGACCGCCGACTTGCCCCAGCCGGTGCGCTGCACCACCAGCACGCGCGACCGGTCGGCCACCAGGGCCGAGATCGCCTCGAGCTGGCCGTCGCGGAAGTCGGCGTCGTCGCGCCCGACCAGCCGCCGCAGCGCCGCGCGGGCCTCGGTGGCCAGCCCGGCGGACGGGGAGGAGGGCACGGGGGGAGCGGTCACGGCATCCGTCGGGTTCGTCATGGTCACCCCACCGTATGCCGGGTCGCCGACACGTCGGTCCGCGTCGTCCACAGGCGCGCGTCGGGGGAGGAGGATCGGGCGATGGACCACTACGAGCTCGCCGACGTCAGCACCGCCCTCCTCGACGAGGCCGGAGCACAGTCGGCGCACCGGGCCGCGCGCACGCTCACCGGTGGCAGCGGGCACGCGCTGCGCCAGACCGTCATCGCCCTGCTCGAGGGGTCCTCGCTGTCCGACCACGAGAACCCGGGGGAGGCGACCCTGCAGGTGCTCGTGGGGCGGGTGCGGCTCTCGTGGTCCGACGAGGCGGTCGACCTCGGCGCGGGCGGGTACGTCGTCGTGCCGCAGGAGCGGCACGGCCTGCTCGCCCTCGCCGACGCCGTCGTCCTGCTCACCGCGGCCAAGACCTGAGGTCAGGCGCGGGGCTGAGCCGCCGGCTGGAACAGCTCGACCAGGTTCCCGGCGGGGTCGGCCACCAGCACCTGCCGGCCGCCGGGCCCGGAGACGACCTCGCTCCGGAAGGGGAGCCCCGCCGCGCGCAGCCGCGCGACCTCGGCATCCAGGTCGTCGACGACGAGGTGGATGCGGTTGCGGCCGGGCGACGCCGCGTCCGGCGGGGTGGCCCGCGCACCGGAGCTGGCCGGGCCGGAGATCAGCAGCCGGAGCGGCCCGCGGACCACGTCGGCGAAGGCCGGCGCCGCGCTGCTGTTCAGGGTGAAGCCCAGGTGCTCGGTGTAGAAGTCGATGCCCGCCTGGACGTCGTCGACGACGTAGCGGACGCTGGCGCGCTGCTCGTTCTCGCTCACGGATGAACCCCCTCGGTCCTCGATCGCTCGGCAACAGGATCCGCCCGGTCGGCGGCGAGGTCAACGGCGCCCACCCGAAGGGCATACTGCTGGGTGTCGAGAGAGAGGTGACCGACGTGACGGACCAGGACGTGGACGACTACCTCGCGGACGTGCCGCAGCCGCAGAAGTCGACCTTGGAGAGCCTGCGGGCGACGCTCGCCGCGCTGCTCCCCGACGCCGAGCAGGGCATCGCCTACGGGCTGCCGTGCTTCAAGGTGGGCGGCAAGGGGGTGGCGGGGTTCGGCTCCTACAAGAACCACTGCACCTACGTGCCGATGAGCGGGTCGGTCACCACCGAGCTGGCCGACGACCTGGCCGGGTTCGCCACGACCAAGGGCTCGATCCGGTTCCCCATCGACGAGCCGCTGCCGCCACACCTCGTCGAGAAGCTGGTGGAGGCGCGGCGTCGCGAGCTCGCCCGGCAGGCGAAGTAGCCGTTGCTCCTCGGCGAGGGCGAAGTCGCACCGAAACCGGTTGCCGTGCCGCCCCGAACACGACACCGTGGGCGGGTGACCGACACCGCAACCCTCCTGGCCGCCTACGACGAACAGCTGCGCACCGATGCCGAGACTCCCAGTGCCCTCGCCGTGACCGAGCACGGGCCCCTGCGACTGGTGACCTTCGCGCGCGGGCGTGGCTTCGTGACCTACCGCGACCTCGGCGCCGCGGGCGAGGACGGCATCCGCGAGCTCGTCGCGGCGGCGGTCGCCCACTTCACCGCCGACCCCGGGATCACGCGCGTGGAGTGGAAGACCCGGGGGCACGACCACGCCCCGGGGCTGCACGAGGCCCTCGTGGCAGCCGGCTTCGAGCCGGAGGAACCCGAGTCGATCATGATGGGCGAGGCGCGCCTCCTCGCGGTCGACGTCGAGCTCCCCGACGGCATCACGCTGCGCACCGTGACGACGAGGCCGATGTCCGCGCGATGAGCGCCATGGCCGACGAGGCGTTCGGGGACCCGGTCTCCGACGAGCGCGCCGAGGGCCTGCTGCACCGTCTGGCGCTGCGCGACGGCATGGAGCTGTGGGTCGCCGAGGCCGACGGGCAGATGGTGAGTGCCGGCCGCCTCGAGCCGGTGCCGGACACCGACGTCGCGGGCATCTGGGGCGGCTCGACCCTGAAGCGGTGGCGCGGCCGTGGCATCTACCGGGCCCTGACCGCAGCCCGAGCGCGGTCGGCGCTGCGCCTGGGGAAGACGATCATCCACAGCGACTCCACCGAGTTCTCGCGCCCGATCCTCGAGCGCTCGGGCTTCCTGAAGGTCTCGACGACCACGCCCTACGAGTGGCGGCGCTGACCGGGCTACCGTGGGCCGATGGACCGGGAGGGTGCCCAGCGCTGGCTCGACCGCTACGTCGCGGCGTGGCGGTCGTACGACCGTGACGAGGTCGGTGGGCTGTTCAGCGCCGACGTCGCCTACCGCTACCACCCGTATGACGAGCCGATCACCGGCCGGGACGCCGTGGTGGCCGCCTGGCTGGGGGAGGGCGACCCGAGTTCCGCCGCCTCGACGCGTGACGCCCCGGGCACCTACGACGCGCGGTATTCGCCTGTCGCGGTCGACGGCGACACCGTCGTGGCCACCGGCCGGTCCAGCTACCGCGACACTCCGGACGGGCGCGTCGTGCGGGTCTACGAGAACTGCTTCGTGATGCGGTTCGACGCCGACGAGCGCTGCCGCGAGTTCACCGAGTACTACATCGAACGGCCCGCGGGCCGCTGACGGAAGGGAACCCCCCAGATGACGGCCGACACCCGCACCCTCGAGACGCCCGACGTCGACCTCGTGTTCGAGGTGCTCCGGCCCACGACGTCGGATGCCGGTCACCGCACGTTGCTCCTGGCGGGTCACCCGATGGACGCCCGCGGGTTCGACACGCTCGCCTCGCACTTCACCGACCGCACGGTCGTCGCCTACGACCCGCGCGGCCTCGGACGCAGCGCGCGCAAGGACGGCTCGGACCAGCGCACCCCCGAGATGCACGCCGCCGACCTGCACGCCCTCATCGGCGAGCTGGGCTCCGGGCCCGTCGACCTGTTCGCGACCAGCGGTGGGGCCGTGAACGCGTTGACCCTCGTGGCGGCACACCCCGGCGACGTCGCCACCCTGGTCGCCCACGAGCCACCACTGCTCACCTACCTCCCGGACGCCGACCGGGCCCTCGCCGCCGAGCGCGCCGTGCAGGCGGCGTACCACGACCGCGGTTTCGGTGCCGGCATGGCGGCCTTCATCGCGCTGACCTCGTGGACGGGCGAGTTCACCGACGACTACCTCGCACAGCCGACGCCGGACCCGGCGCAGTTCGGCCTGCCCACCGACGACGACGGCCGGCGTGACGACCCCCTGCTGTCGGGCACCGGCAACGCCATCACCAGCTACCGCCCCGACCTCGAGGCCTTGCGGGCGGCGCCCACGCGGATCGTCATCGGCGTCGGGGTCGAGTCGCGCGAGGTGCTCACCGGTCGGGTCGGGCCAGTCCTCGCCCAGGCACTGGGGCGGCCGGTCACCGAGTTCCCCAGCCACCACGGCTGGTTTCCTCGGCGGCGAGCACGGTTATGCCGGCCAGCCGGAGGCCTTCGCCGCCCGCCTCCACGAGGTGCTCGACACCGGCGCGGAGTGACCGGGTGGGGCGACATCGACCAACAGGTCGAAGGTGCCACAGGGTCGGTCAGCGCCAGCCGTTCTCGTCGACCCCACCGGGCACGTCCGCCTGCGGGTCGTACGGCGTGCGGGTGAACCGGAACGACGCGAGGTCCAGGTGCGACACCGACCCGTCACCGCGGCGCACGACGCGCAGCGGCTCGCCCGCGTAGTAGCCGTCCAGCCCGAGCCACTCGTCGGCGCCCACCGACCGGAACCGCGCTCCACGCCCCGCGCCGACCTCCCCGAGCACGAGGTGCTCGCCGACGACCCGGGCGGTGACCGCCGAGGGCCCCCAGTGCCAGGTGCCCACCAGCTCCAGAAGCCCGGGGTCACCACTCGCCGACCACGGCTCGACCGGGGCCGGCTCGTGGCGAGCCAGCCCGTCGAGCAGGTCGTCGATGACCGAGCGGGTCGCCGTGGAGGCCGTGGTGTTGGTGAACAGCACCACCCCGTCACCGGCCGCCCCGACCACCCCGCCGGATGCCGTGCCGCCGCTCCCGGCGGAACCGCCGGCCGGACCGCCCGCCGGCACACCGGCATCCAGCCTGACCCGGAGGCCGGCGAGGAAGCCCGGCATCGACCCGCCGTGGCCCGTGAACCGGGCACCGCCGACGTTCCACACCTGCACGCCCAGGCCGTGCGCCCCCACCCACGGCTGCCCTGGTTCGTCGACCACATGGTGCGGCTCGACCATCTCGGCGAGCGTGTCGGCGGACAGCAGCCCGGCCGTCGCGCCGCCGAGGAACGCCGCCCAGCGGGCCAGGTCGGTGACCGTGGTCCAGAGCTGGCCGGCCGGGGCCATCGCGCCGGCGTCGTGCTCGGGCTCGGGTAGCAGCAGGTCGGCGAACGGGTGCACGGCCAGGCCGAGCGCCGCCGGCCCCGAGGGGCGCGTCGTCGTGCGGGTCATGCCGAGCGGCTCGAGCAGCTCCTCGCGCAGCACGTCGAACCAGCCCCGGCCGTGGGCCACCTCGAGGAGGCGACCGAGCGCGGCGTACCCGACGTTGGAGTAGTGGAACCGGCGCCCGGCGCGGAACCGCTGCCCGACCTGGCTGGCGACCAGCTCGTCCCAGTCGCCGCCCGGCGTGCGCTCCCACCACGGGCCACCGGTCTCCGCCTGGGTGCCCGCGGCGTGGGTGAGCAGCTGTTCGATGGTGACGTCGTCGAGGGCGGAGCCCGGTACGTGGGACCCGAACCGGTCGGAGAGCTCGAGCCGCCCGGCGTCGCGCAGCCGCAGCACGCACACCCCGACGAACGTCTTGGTGATCGAGCCCATCCGGTACTGCGTGTCGGCGTCCGCGCGCCGACCGGCCACCCGCCCGTCGACCGTGCCGGCCGCGCCGGTCCAGACCAGCTCACCGCCGCGCACCAGTCCTGCGGCGACGGACGGGAGCCGGCCGTCGCGCTGTGCGGTGGCGAGGAGGTGGTCGAGGTGCGTGGTCGTGGACGGCTGGAGCGGCATCCGCCCACCCTAGGACGCCGTCCGCACCGGTGGCCGCCGACGACGCACGGGGCTGGGAGGATGGGGCGCATGCCCGGAGCCGACGACCCCCAGACCTACCGTGTCGAGGTACCGCTGCGGTGGTCCGACATGGACGCCTACGGCCACGTCAACAACGTGCAGTACCTCCGCCTCCTCGAGGACGCCCGCGTCATCGGGTTCCGCGAGTGGTTCCCCGACCGGCCGACCATGCTCGACGAGGGCATCGTCGTCACCCGGCACGCCATCGAGTACCGCGCGCCGCTGACCTACCGGGCCGCCCCGGTCGAGGTCGACATGTGGGTCACCCGGGTGCACGGTGCCGGGTTCGACCTCGGTTACACGGTGCGCGACCCCACGCCGGTCGGTGACCAGCTCTACGCCATTGCCGAGACCGGGCTGGCCCTCTACGACTTCGCGACCGCGCGTCCGCGCCGCCTCTCGCCCGAGGCCCGGGAGCAGCTGGCCGTGCACGTCGGCGACCCGGTGCGCTTCCGCTGGGCCGGACGGTGACCGGGGTCCTGCGGCTCACCGACGCACAGTCCCTCGCCGACCTCGGCCGGTTCGCCACCCGGGCCCGCGCGGTCGACGGCGAGGGGGCGATGCGGCTCCAGGCGTCGGGGGCGGTGCTCGCCGCGTGGGTCGGCGTGCTGCCCGGCGCCGGCATCCTCGCCGAGGGCACCGTGCTCGGCCTGCGCACCTTCGCCCTGGCCGAGCCCGCCGACCTCGACGTGACCGTGCCGCTGGGGGCCGTCACGGACCGCACGGCCGGGAGCCCGGGCACCGAGCTGCCGGTGCCCCCCACCCGGGCTGTCGCGCCCTGGTCGGCGGTCACCCCGCCGCGCGGTCCGTGGGAGCCCGCCGGCGCACTTCCCGGCGACCTCCTCGCGGCGGTGGCGCGCGACGGCCTCGCCGAGGTGTCGGATGCCGTGCGCGAGCGCGGTGCCGCGGCCGGCCTGGTGCGCGACCGGGTCTGGGCCCGTGACGTGCGCGAGGCGGCCGGGCCGCACCCCGACCTGCTCGACGCCGACGGCGGGCTTCCCGAGGGCCTGCCGGTGGTGCCAGCGGGCGGTGCGTTCGCGGCCTACGCCCTTGGCTTCCTCGAGCCGGGCCGGGCGGTGCAGGTGTTCCGCTCGAACCGGTGGACGCGGCTCACCGCACCGGGCGGTCACGTCCTGATCCGCTGACCGGCCGGCACGGCCACGGCCGCCACCAGGGCGAGCCCGAGGAAGATGGCACCGAAGAGCGCGTCGTCCTGGCCCGGCACGTGCCGGGCCGCGAAGACGGCCGTCGCCGCCGCGATGCCGATCACGCTGCCGAGCACGTCGGCGAGCTGCAGCGACGACGACGCCTCACCGTGCTCCTCGACGGGGCTCAGCTCGAGGGCGAGCACCGTGGTCGTGGTGACCCCGAGCCCCATCGCGACCCCGGTGCACACCAGGGCCGACGGCACGAGCCACCAGGGCAGGCCGAGGAACGCGACCGCCGAGAGCACGGCCAGGCCGCTCGCGAGCAGCACCCCGCCGACCTCGACGAGCCGGTACCGGGGGAGGTGGAGGGTGTCGTGGCCCTGGTACCAGGCGCCCGCGGCCCACCCGATCGCTCCCACGGCCAGGGCCAGCCCGGCCGTCTGCAGGCTGAGGCCACGCTGGCCGACCAGGAAGAGCGGCACGTAGGTGATGCCCGCGTAGAAGGCGCCGATGTACAGCGCGCGGGCGAGCATCACGCTGGGCAGGCCGCGCGCCATCCGCCACGTGCCGGGCGGCACCAGCTTGGGCGCGAAGACGACCACGCCCACGACGCCGGCCAGGACGATCCCGGTCTTCGGTGAGAGCTCGAGCGCGAGCTCGTGCGTGCCGAGCTGGATCGCACCGGCGGACAGGGCGATCCCCAGCCCGCACCAGGCGGCGCGCACGTGGGCCGAGTGGTCGCGGCCACTGACGGCGGCGGTGAGGGCGGAGTCGTCGATCCGGCGGCGGGCGTGGGTGAGGACGGCCATCGTGACGAGCACGGGCGGCACCACGCCCCAGAACACCCAGCGCCACGAGAGGTTGGTCGTGAGCCAGGCGGACAGCGGTGCCCCGAGCAGCGAGGGCAGCACCCAGGCCGCCGAGACGTAGGTGAACAACCGCGGGCGGATGGCCTCCGGGTAGACCCGCCCGGCGATGACGTAGAGCATCACGACGAGCAGGCCACCGCCGAGCCCGGTCAGCGCCCGCCCGGCGAGGAAGAACGGGAGGTTGGTGGCCATGCCGCACATCGCCGCACCGCCCGCGAGCAGGACCTGGCCGGTGACGGTGCCCACCATCGGCCCGGACCGGTCGGACCACACCCCGGCCAGCACGATGCCGAGCAGCTGGGCGGTGAGCATGACCGAGAACGCGAAGCCGTAGGACCGCACGGCGTCGAGGTCACGGGCCACCGCGGGCATCGCCGTGGAGACGGCCATCGACTCGAAGGCGACGATGGTGACGAGGGCCAGGACGGCCAGGGTGACCTCGAGGTAGGTCCTGCCGAGCGGCCCGTCGACAGGGGTGGTCGTCGCTTCAGGCATCACTTTCCACAGTAGTACGCAGGGTCCGCGGCAAGGGGTTGACGGCGACCCCGTCGAGGGTCAGACCGGCGGGACGAGGGGGTGGCCCCGATCGGCCAGCACGTCGCGCAGCACGTCGATGTGGTCGGTGACGATGCCGTCGGCACCCAGGTCGAGCAGCCGGTGCATCTCCTCGGCGTCCTCGCGCGACCAGGCGTGGAACCACACGTGCACGTGCTTGCCCAGGTCGTGGGCACGGTGCAGCAGCCCGGGGGTCACCAGGGTCACCGTGCGGCCGCGGAGCCGGTGCAGCGCCGGCAGCTGGAGCACGGGGGCGGGGGTGTGCAGCATCCGGCTCAGGGCCGTGGGGGTGAAGCGAAGCAGGGCGGTGCCCACCTGGCCGGCCGCCGTCGCGACTCGCGGGCCGAGCGCGGCTCGCGCGGCACGCAGCCGGCGCTCGTTGAACGAGGCGATGCACACTCGCTCGGCGGCGTTGTGCCGCAGCACTTCCCGCACCGTCGGGGCGAGGGCGTCGTCGGCCTTGATGTCGATGTTGATCCGGGTGTCGGGGAACTCCTCGAAGAGCTCCGACAGCAGCGGGATGTGTTCCGCCCCGCCGATCCGCGCCTCGCGCACCGCCTCGTACGGCAGCGCCGAGATGGCACCACGAGAGTCGGACACCCGGTCGAGCACCGTGTCGTGGAAGGCCACCACCTGGCCGTCGCGGGTCGCGTGCACGTCGGTCTCCAGGTAGCGGTAGCCCATCGTGACCGCCCGGCGGAACGCCGCCAGCGTGTTCTCGAGGCCGAGGTTGGGCCCGAAGCCGGCCCCGCCCCGGTGGGCGAGGCCCACCGGGGTCGGCTGGTCGAGGTAGGGGAAGTCGCTGGCCCGCACGTCAGGCCACCGGGAGGCGGACCCAGACCGTGGTGTCGGTCGGGACCGCGCCGTCGTCGGTGAGGTGACCCGACGCGGTGAGCACCTCGCCGTCCGGCAGTGCCACCGGGTCGGCTCCGAGGTTGGTCACGACGAGCAGCGTGCGCCCACCGTCGCCGGCCGTGTTGCGCAGGGCGATCACGGTGTCCGACGAGAGCGCGTCCCAGGCCAGGCTGCCGTGGCCGAGCCGGTGCTCGCGCCGGTACGCGAGCAGGGCGCGGTACAGCTCGAGGGTCGAGCCCGCCTCGCCCTCCTGCTGGTCGACCGCGAGGTCGGCGTACGCCTCGGGCTGTGGCAGCCAGGGGCGGTCGCCCGGACCGAACCCGTTGCTCGGCGCGCCCTTGACCCACGGCATCGGCACCCGGCACCCGTCGCGCCCGGTGACCTTGCCGTGGGTGCGGTGGAAGGTGGGGTCCTGGCGGAACGAGTCGGGCATCGTCGTGTGCTCGGGGAGCCCGAGCTCCTCGCCCTGGTAGACGTAGGCGCCACCGGGCAGCGCGAGCATCAGCGCGGTGGCGGCACGTGCCCGGCGCAGGCCCAGCACGGCATCCGGCTGCGGGTCGTCGGCCCGGATGCCGTTCGGCCGCGGCAGCGACTGGTCCAGGCCGAGCCGCGACGCGTGCCGCACGACGTCGTGGTTGGACAGCACCCACGTGGTCGGGGCGCCGACGCCGTCGTTCGAGCGCAGCGAGACCTCGATGGCCTCGCGCAGTGCCGTGGCGTCCCAGTGCGCGTCGAGGAAGTCGAAGTTGAACGCCTGGTGCATCTCGTCGGGGCGCACGTAGCGGGCCAGGCGGTGGGCCGGGGCGACCCACGCCTCGGCGCACAGGATGCGGTCCGGCTCACCGTAGGAGTCGAGCACCTTCCGCCAGCCGCGGTAGATCTCGTGGACGCCGTCCTGGTCCCACATCGGCGAGGCCCCGGTGGCGGTGTGGTCGAGCACCTCGCCGTCGTCGTCGGAGCGCAGCTGCTCGGCGTCGCGGCCCTCCCCGGTCGGCCCGGTGTCGGCGTCGACCTCGTCGTACAGGCCGACCTTGCCGTGCCAGTCGGGCAGCCCGTCGCGCTTGACCAGGCCGTGCGCCACGTCGACCCGGAAGCCGTCGACGCCGCGCTCGCACCAGAACCGCAGGATGTCGTGGAACTCGGCCACGACCTCGGGGTGCTTCCAGTTCAGGTCGGGCTGGGTCACGTCGAAGATGTGCAGGTACCACTGGCCGGGGCTGCCGTCGGGCTCGGTGACCCGGGTCCAGCCGCGCCCCCCGAACACCGAGGGCCAGTTGTTCGGGGGCTCCTCGCCGTTGGGGCCACGGCCCTCGCGGAAGATGTAGCGCTCGCGCTCGGGGCTGCCCGGTCCGGCGGCCACCGCGGCACGGAACCAGGCGTGCTCGCTGCTGGTGTGGTTGGGCACCAGGTCGACCAGCACCTTCAGGCCCAGGTCGTGGGCGGTCGTGATCATCGTGTCGGCGTCGGTGAGCGAGCCGAACCGCGGGTCGACGTCGCGGTAGTCGGCGACGTCGTAGCCGGCGTCGTTCATCGGCGAGACGTAGAACGGGCTCAGCCACACGGCATCCACGCCGAGGTCGCGCAGGTAGGGCAGGCGCGCGGTGATGCCGGCAAGGTCACCCATGCCGTCGCCGTCGGCGTCGGCCCACGAGCGCGGGTAGACCTGGTAGATCACGGCGTCGCGCCACCAGGGGGCGTCGGGGGAGTCGGCCTCGTGCACCAGCCCCCCCGGTGCGGTCACGGTCTCGGCGTCGGTGTCAGGGGTCGGCTGGGTCACCGGCCCCATGCTTCCGTATGCCGTGCCGCGTCGCGAAATGCGCGGGCGGGTGTCACTGCCCGGGCAGCGGGGGCAGCGGGCGCAGCGGCGAGGTGGGGGCGGGGTGGGCCTCGTCGGTGTTGACGAGCATGTGCGCGGCGCGCAGGAAGTAGTCGCGCATCTGCTCCGCCTGCTCCTCCGGCAGGTCGAGCGTGTCCACCGCGGCGAGCATGTGGCGCATCCACCGGTCGCGCATGTCGAGGGTCACCGGGTACGGGGCGTGCCGCATCCGCAGCCGGGGGTGGCCGCGCTCCTCGCTGTAGGTGGTGGGGCCGCCGAAGTACTGGGTGAGGAACATCCGCAGCCGCCGCTCGGCGGGGGCGAGGTCGTCCTCCGGGTAGAGCGCGCGCAGCGGGGGGTCGGCTGCGACGCCCTCGTAGAAGGAGTGCACAAGGGCCTCGAACGTCGGTGCGCCACCGACCTGCTCGTACAGGGTCACGGGGGTCCTCCCACGGGTCCGCCGAAGGGTCCGAGCGGCGGTGCCTCGACGCCGGCGGCGTCGAGCGCCGCCTTGAGCCGTTCACGCAGCTCGCGCTGGACCGCGAAGTTCTCGCCGGGCACGCACTGCGCGATCGTGCGGATCGTCATCGCCATCCCGACGATCGACTCGACGCCGAGCACCTGGGGCTCCTCGATGAACTTGTCCGCCCAGTCAGGGTCCTGGCCCATCGCGGTGGCCGTGTCACGGAGGATGCCGACCACGCGCTCGACGTTCTCCGCATAGGAGACCGGCATGTCCACGATCGCGGTGGAGTAGCCCTGCGACCGGTTGCCGACCCGGATGATCTCGCCGTTGCGGACGTACCAGGTGACGCCGTTCGCGTCGCGCAGCCGGGTGATCCGCAGGGTGACCTCCTCGACGGTGCCGATCGCCTCGCCGGTGTCGATCACGTCGCCGACGCCGTACTGGTCCTCCATGATCATGAAGATGCCTGAGAGGAAGTCCTTCACCAGGCTCTGCGCGCCGATGCCGAGCGCGACACCGGCCACACCCGCGGACGCCAGCAGCGGACCCAGCGGGATGCCGAGCAGCGCCATGATGGTGAGGACGGCCAAGGTGACGACGACGAAGGTGACGATGCTGCGCAGCAGCGAGCCCACGGTCTCGACCCGCTGACGCTGGCGTTCGTTCGCCATGCCGGTGGCGGAGGCGAGCACCCGCCCGGCCCGCCCCGAGTCGGCCAGACGGCGGGCGGACTTCGACGTCATGGTGGCGACGACGCGGTCGATGAGTCGATGGAGCACGGCGATGGCCAGCGCTGCGAGCACCATGGTGATCACGATGCGCAGGCCGTCGGTGACGAGCCACTGCTGCACCGTGTCGACCGTCAGGGTGACCTCCTGGCCGAGGCCGGGGACGTGCGCGAGCGCGGTGGCGGCATCAGTCACGCGCGTCACGCTCCTGGGCGGCCAGCGCCCGCAGCACCGGGTCGCGGTTCTCGACGACGAGGCGGCGCAGGGCGGCGTGGGCGTGCGGGGAGGCGTCGAGCCAGGCCTGGGTGCGCTCGAGGAGCTCGCGGTCGGCGATCGGGCGGGGGTAGAACCCACCGACGATCGCCTCGACCATCGCGTGCGACCCGCGCTCCTCGACGGTGTCGAGCAGCGCGTGGTACCGCTCGACGAAGGGGCGCAGCAGCTCGGCGGGGGTGCCCGGACGGGTGAAGCCCAGGGCGACGGCGTCGACGACTGCGTTGGGCAGGCCGCCCTCGACGGCGGCCGCCCACGCCTCCTCCTTGGCCTCGGCGGTCGGTCGCGCGGCACGGGCACGTGCGGCGCGCTCGCGGCCGGTGGCGGTGTCCTCGCGGGCCCGCTCGGCGTCGATCTCGGCGGCGTCCGCGGCGCCGGCTGCCACGAGGCCCGTGAGCAGCGTCCAGCGCATCTCGAAGTCGACCGTGAGGCCCTCGAGGACCTCGGTTCCGTCGAGCAGCGCCCGTAGCCGGGCCGTGTCGTCGCCGGGCGTCGTGAGCGCCGCGGTGGCACTGACGAGCTGCAGCTGGGCGTCGCTTCCCGGCGCGGCGGACACGGCGAGCTCCCAGAGCCGGTCGCGGGTGGCCGAGCGGACCGCGGAGCGGTGCTCCGGCGCGGTGTAGGAGTTCACCGCCGTCTGCAGCTGGGTGACGAGGATGCGCAGCAGCGTCGAGTCGGACTCACCGGGCAGGGTCGCGAGCACCACGTCGACGAAGCGTCTGGCGCCCATCTCGGCGTCGCGGGTCATGTCCCACAGCGAGGCCAGCACCAGGGAGCGGGGCAGGGAGCTGGTGAAGCCGCGGGGGTGCGCCAGGGCCGTGGCGAGAGAGCGCTCGTCGAGCCGGATCTTGGCGTAGGCGAGGTCGTCGTCGTTGACGAGCAGCAGATCGGGCTGCTCGCGGCCGACCAGCTCGGGCACGAGCGTGCGTGCCCCCTCGACGTCGAGCTCGAGGTGGTCGGTGCGGTGCAGCGCGCCGTCGCGCACGGCATAGAGCCCGACCACCAGGGTGTGCGGGCGCAGCGTCTCGAGACCCGGGGCGCAGGTCTGCTCGATGGCCGCCGACGCGATGTGGCCGCGGTCGTCGACCTCGATGACGGGGCGCAGGGTGCTGACGCCGGCGGTCTCGAGCCACTGGCGTGACCAGGTGCGCAGGTCGCGCCCGGAGGTGGCCTCGAGCTCGCGGAGCAGGTCGTCGAGGGTGGTGTTGCCCCAGGCGTGCCTGGCGAAGTAGGCCCGGATGCCGTCACGGAACGGCTCGCGCCCGACGTGCGCCACCAGCTGTTTGAGCACCGAGGCGCCCTTGGCGTAGGTGATGCCGTCGAAGTTGACCTCGACGTCCTCGAGGTCGTGGATCTCGGCGACGATCGGGTGGGTCGTGCTGAGCTGGTCCTGGCGGTAGGCCCAGTCCTTCTCGTGGGTGCCGAAGGTCGTCCAGGCGTCGGTCCAGTGCGTGGCCTCGGACTGGCAGGTCGTCGAGGCCCACTCGGCGAACGACTCGTTGAGCCACAGGTCGTTCCACCAGCGCATCGTCACGAGGTTGCCGAACCACATGTGGGCCAGCTCGTGCAGCACGGTGAGGGCTCGCCGCTCGACCATGGACTCGGTGACCTTGGAGCGGAAGACGTACATCTCGTTGATCGTCACCGCGGCCGCGTTCTCCATGGCGCCCGCGTTGTACTCCGGAGTGAAGATCTGGTCGTACTTCTCGAACGGGTAGGCATGGTCGAACTCGTCCTCGAAGAAGGCGAAGCCGCGCTTGGTCAGGTCGAACAGGTTGTCGGCGTCGAGGTAGGGGGTCAGCGAGCGGCGGCAGAAGATGCCGAGCGGCACCTCGCCGCGCCGGCTCGTCACGGTGTCGCGGGCGACGTCGTAGGGGCCCGCGACGAGCGCGGTGATGTAGCTCGAGATCGGGCCGGTGGGGGCGAAGCGCCAGGTGGCCGTGCCCTCGGCGGCCGGGCTCGGGCCGCGGGGTGGGGGAGTTCGACACCACCTGCCAGTGCGCCGGCGCGGTGACGGTGAAGGCGAAGCGGGCCTTGAGGTCGGGCTGCTCGAACACCGGGTACATCCGCCGGCTGTCGGGCACCTCGAACTGGCTGTAGAGGTAGACCTCGTCGTCGACCGGGTCGACGAAGCGGTGCAGTCCCTCTCCGGTGTTGGTGTAGCGACCCGTGGCGGTGACGACGACGACGTTCTCGGCCGCCAGGCTCGGGCAGGCGCACCCTGCTGTCGGAGTAGTGCTCTGCCGGGTCGAGGTCGGTGCCGTTGACGGTGACCGACTCGACGGTGCCGCCGACGAAGTCCAGGAAGGTCTCGGCGCCGGGCTCGCTGCAGGTGAACCGGATCGTGCTGCGCGTGGAGAAGGTCTCCGGGCCGGTGGTGACATCGAGGTCGACGTCGTGCTGGTCGACCGTGACGAGGGACGCGCGGGTGGCGGCCTCCTCACGGGTGAGGTTCGTGCCGGGCACGGGTTCTCCTTGCGGGGCGGGTACGGGTCGGGACGCCGGTCCGGCGTCGCTCGGGCGTCGGACCATCCTGTCACGGCGGTGCCCGAGGCTCGCTCCGTCGGCCTCGGATGGCAGGATGGCGAGCATGTCCGAACGCAACACCGCCGAGTTCTGGTTCGATCCCCTGTGCCCCTGGGCGTGGATGACCTCACGCTGGATGATGGAGGTCGAGAAGGTCCGCCCCGTCGACGTCACCTGGTCGGTGATGAGCCTGTCGGTGCTCAACGAGGGGCGAGCGCACCTGTCCGAGCACTACCGCGGGCTCATGCACCAGGGGTGGGGGCCCGTGCGGGTCGTCATCGCCGCCCGCGAGAAGTTCGGCGACGACATCGTCAAGCCCCTCTACGACGCCCTCGGCGAGCGCATCCACCACCAGCAGCAGGACTACCCAACCGCCATCGCGGGGGCGCTCGAGGCCCTCGACCTGCCCGCGGAGCTCGCCGACGCCGCCACCACCGACGAGCACGACGAGGCGCTGCGGGCCTCGCACCAGCGCGCGGTCGACCTGGTGGGTGACGACGTCGGCACGCCGGTCGTCTCGGTCAACGGCGTCGCCTTCTTCGGCCCCGTCGTCAGCCCGGCGCCCAAGGGCGAGGCCGCCGGCCGGCTCTGGGACGGTTGCGTCCTCGTGGGCGGCACCGAGGGCTTCTTCGAGCTCAAGCGCTCGCGCACGGTCGACCCGATCTTCGACACGGAGGCCTGAGGTGCGCGTCCACGTCGGCGGCGACCACGCGGCATTCGACCTGCTCACCGACCTCGTCGCCTTCCTCGAGGGCAACGGCCACGAGGTGACCAACCACGGCCCGCACACCTACGACGCCGTCGACGACTACCCCGTCTTCGTGCTGCGCGCCGCGCAGGCCGTGGCCGCCGACCCGGGCGCGTTCGGGGTCGTGCTGGGTGGGTCGGGCAACGGCGAGCAGATGGCCGCGAACAAGGTGGCCGGCATCCGGGCCGCCCTCTGCTACGACGACGAGCTGGCCCGTCTGGCCCGCGAGCACAACGACGCCCAGGTCATCTCGATCGGCGCGCGGATGGCCACCGTCGAGCAGGCGCGCTCGATGGTCGAGGTCTTCCTCGCCACGCCGTTCAGCAACGACCCGCGGCACGTGCGGCGCATCGAGATGGTGTCGGCCTACGAGAGCGACGGCACCCTGCCGCCGGTGCCGGCCTGACCGGCGACGACCACCCGCAGTTCTGCGTGCGGCCGTGCGAGCCGGTCGGGCAGCAATCCTGACCTTGGGACATCTGGCCGCGGCACCCGGTGGCCACTAGTGTTCGAGCGCGTCAGCCGACCGAGCCCGAGGGGGTGAGCATGCCCAACGACACGATCCCGCGCCACGCCTCCTACGACGGGGGTGGCGTCGGCCTCCCGCGCGCGCTCACCCGCTTTCTGGGGCCGAACACCGTACGCAACCCCGACCGCGTCTACACGGTGATCTTCGTCGTGGCGGTCGGGCTGGTCGGCACCGCCGCCAACCTGTGGCCGATGGGCGTGCCGAGCGCGCTGCTCTTCCCGGTGGTGGTCGCGGCCGGCGTGGTCCTCTCCGGCCGGGGTCTGGTCATCGTCTACGCGCTCACCCTCGGCTTCCTCTTCGTCTGGATGCCGGAGTCCGGGCTGACCCCGGAACGCGCCGTCCTCGTCGTGTTCTCGTTCCTGGCAGTCATGGGGCTGATGTACTCCGCCGCCCGCTCCCGCTCGCTCGTCGGCACCCGTGGGTTCGGTGCCGACCGGATGTTCGCCGAGCTGCGCGACCGGATCGCCCTGGTCGGGCGCGTTCCAGTGCTGCCCGACGGATGGCAGGCCTGGTCGTGCATCCTCTCGGCGCACGGCGACCGGTTCTCGGGCGACTTCGTCGTGGCGCACCTGAGCGCCTCGGGCAACCGGCTCGAGATCGTGCTCGTCGACGTCAGCGGCAAGGGCACCCGTGCCGGCACCCGGTCGCTGCTGCTGTCCGGGGCACTGGGCGGTCTGCTCGGCTCCATCCCGTCGGCCGACTTCCTGCGCGCCGCGAACGACTACCTGGTGCGGCAGGGCTGGGAGGAGGGCTTCGCCACCGCGGTGCACCTCGACCTCGACCTGCGCACGGGGGAGTACTCCATCGCCAACGCCGGTCACCCGTCGCCGGCCCGCTACACCTCGGGGCGGGCCCGCTGGACCGTGCTCGACGGCGCCCGAGGGCCGCTGCTCGGCGTCGTGCCCGGCGCGACGTTCCCGCGGCAGAGCGGTCGGCTCGACCGGGGGGACGCCCTGCTGCTGTACTCCGACGGCATCATCGAGGCCCGCGGCCGCGACCTCACCGACGGCATCGACCGGATGCTCGGCGTCGCCGCGATGTCGGTGCTGGGCGAGGGGGACGTGGCTCGAGAGGTGTGCGAGTCAGCCCGTTCGGGAGAGGATGACGACCGGGCGGCACTCGCCGTCCGACGCCTCTGACTCCTGCCGAGAGGGCCTCGACCGTGGGATCCGACCCGGTGCTCGACCACGCTCCCCGCGAGGGCGTGCGCACCTTCACGCCGCGCTGGCGCAACAGCCCGCTGACCGACGAGCGGATGGCGACGCTGCTCCCCACGCGCTCGCTGCCCGACGGGCCGCTCGTGCCGACCGAGGCGTTCGGCCGGGTCGGGCCGGTGGTGCTCGAGATCGGCTCGGGCCACGGGGCCGCGGCGATCGCCTACTGCGCCGCCCACCCCGAGGCCGACCTCGTGGCCGTCGAGGTGCACGTGCCGGGCGTGGCCCGGATGCTGGCGGCGGCCGACGCGGCCGGCGTCACCAACCTGTGGGTGCACCCCGGCGACGCGATGCCGTTCCTCACCGACCGCGTGGCGCCGGAGTCGCTGGCGGGGGTGCACCTGTTCTTCCCCGACCCCTGGCCGAAGAACAAGCACGCCAAGCGGCGCTTCGTGCAGCAGCACACGCTCGACCTGCTCGCCTCGCGGCTGGTGCCCGGCGGGGTGCTGCGGATCGCCACCGACATCTCGGCGTACGCCGCCCACGCCCGGGCGCAGCTGGCCCACCACGGGCGCTGGACCGTCGTCGAGGGCGAGCGCCCCGACTGGCGGCCCGACGACGGCTTCGAGGCCAAGGGAGTGCGCGCCGGCCGCACCGTCACCGAGCTCACCTGCACCGTGAACCCAGCCTGAGCCACACAGGGATGCCAGAGGCGCAGGATGCCGCGCGTCTGACACACCTCAGGCCACGCGCTGGTCCGCCCGTAGCGAGTGGCGCCCGACGACCTGCGCCATGAAGGCGTCCGGTGTGAGGCGCAGGCCCAGCACGGGGATGCGCAGCACCCAGTCTCCGGTCAAGGTGACCTCGTTCTGTCGGAGCGCGTCGTCCACCGGGTTGAGTGCCAGGGCGTGGTGCCCGCCGTCGATCTCGACGACCAGCCCGACGTCCTCCCAGGCGACGTCGAGGTAGACCCGCCCTCCAGGCCGGTCCGCACCACCTGCCTGGTCGGCAGCGGCAGCCCGGCGCGACGGCACATCCGGGCGAAGTCGAGCTCGCCCAGGGAGTGGGCCCCGTCGCAGACATCCCGGATGACTGCGTCGATCAGGCGGCGGCGGGGGCTGCGTCGGACCAGGCCCCACGCGCCGAGCAGGCGTGCCGGCGCAACGAGTCGTTGCTGGACCGCAAGGCAGACGAGCAGGGATGCGGTGCGATCAGTGCGTGCCCATTGCGCGGCCCGGATCGTGGCCCACTCCGGCGAGCAGCGACGAAGGTGGACACCCGTGGTCGGACCGACGTCGACGCGTGGGTGGGCCGTGACACCCGGGACCCGGTGTCGGCGGTTCCGCTTCGGGATCGCCACGTCGATCGTGTCGACGGTGAACCCGGTCAAACCCGCGGCGAGGAGAGCCGTCACCCCATCGAGCGTTGACCCTGCTCCGGTCTCCCAGAGTGCCTGCCACCACAGCCCCTCGCCGTCGGGAGCACCGGTGCCGATGACAACGGTGTGCCGACCGGCCGTGGTCCACCGGCCGGCGGTGACCTCGGAGCGTACGTCGGCGCGACTCACGCCGGCCGCGCGCAGGTCTCGGCGGTGCGCCAGTCCGGCGTGGTCGGCGCCAAGACGGGCACCGATGGCAGCCCGCTGCTCGCGCGACAGACGGCGGCGGGGCTGCGAGGGCATCACCTCACTGTGCCGCGTTCGATGCAGTCGGTCCGGAGCCCTGTGGACAACCCGCTTCGGGGAGGCCAAGGGCGCAGGATGGTGCGCCTCTGGCAGGCCTGGAGCCCTGATGGTCGGGGTAGCCGGATTCGAACCGGCGGCCTTCCGCTCCCAAAGCGGACGCGCTACCAAGCTGCGCCATACCCCGCGGCCGCGCGGACCGGCATCCGTGGTCGACGTCGGTGATGAGGTCGAGACAAGGATTTCGGATCCCGCGAGTGCGGCCCTAGGCTAGCGCTGCCCTCGGGGTGCAAGCTCACGAGGTGCGCGGGCGTAGCTCAATGGTAGAGCCCCAGTCTTCCAAACTGGCTACGCGAGTTCGATTCTCGTCGCCCGCTCCAGCACGAAACCCGTCCGGGCCGGTCAGTCCGGCGGGCGTCCGGTCATGGTCCGGCCCGCCGGTGAGGTGCGCTCCGCCTCGAGTGCGGCGTGCGACGGCCAGGTGTCGACCGGACGCCGGATGCCGGCCGCGACGTGCGCGACCGGCATTCGGCGTGGTGCGTGGCCGGTGGGGCGTCAGGCCTTGGCCCCCACGCGGAACTGGAGCCACGCGTCGCTCATCCGGTCGACCTGGCCCGGGGTGAACTCGTTCATGCACGAGTCCTGGGTGCAGTCCATGAAGTTGCGGATCGGGTCCAGGCCCGGTGCCTTGCAGGTGTCGGCACCGACCGGGCAGTTGAACTGCGGCCCGGCCTCCTTCGGGGTGTCGGTGACGTAGTCGCCGGAGGCGCCACAGCCGTGCGCGAAGGTGTGCTCGAGCACCAACCAGTGCCCGACCTCGTGGGTCAGGGTGTCGCCGAGGGCGTACTTGCCCGCGGTGCCGCCGGGCATCGACTCGTCGAGGATGACCACGCCGTCGATGAAGTCACGGCCGTGGTTGTAGCCCTTGGGGAAGTAGGCCCAGCCGAGCAGGCCACCGCCGATGTCGGCGGCGTACACGTTGAGCGTCGTGGCGTCGCCCTCGTACAGGGCGGCCTTCATGTCGCGCTCGCCCTTGCCGGGGACGACCGTGTACCAGGCCTCGTTGACCACGAAGTTGGTCTCGTCGAGGTCGAAGCGGAACGGGCTGTCAGCGGCGGTCGCCGAGGTCCTGCCTGCGAAGGAGTCGTTGAGCACCTCCATCTGCGCGTCGACCATGTCCTGCAGCCGGGTCTGCTCGGCCGGGGCCAGGTCGTCGTCGGAGATGACGTGGAAGACGGTGCGGATGCTGACCGAGCCGGCGGGCAGCGTCGGAGCGTCGTTGAGCACGCCGTACGCCTTGGCCTGGTTGTCGGGGTAGAGCTTCGGCTCCTGAGCGGTGGAGCCCTCGGCCACCCGGGCCCCGCTGGAGCCGGTCGCCCCCGCGACGGCGCAGTCCAGGGCCGAGGTCGTCGAGGTGGTCAGGCTGCCCGTGGCGGCGCCGGCCGTGGCCAGCCCGGCTCCGGTGCCCAGCGCCGCGGTCGCGAACACTCCGGCCACCAGGGCCCCGGCGCCGGCGAGGCGTCGGTAGCGGGATGAGATGCGGGTCATGGAGGTCGTCCTTCTCGGTCAGGTGCCCCCGCTGCCGGGGGCGGCTCGGTCAGGTGCCCCGCTGCCGGGGCGCTGGCCTGCGGACGTTACCCGCGGGCAGCGGGTCGTGGGGGATCGAGGCGATTGGGTGCCCCCGTTCCCGGCCGCTAGCATGGGACCTTGGTGCCGATCCGGTACGCCGCAGGTTCGCGTGCGCTGGAAGGCGCCGGCCCGGTGGGCCGGCCCGCACGGCATCCGCCCCGTGAAGTTGCCCCGATTCCCCCATGGTTGTGGAGTGCCTGAAGTGAAGAGTGCCGTCGAGACCATCAGCCCGACCCGGGTCAAGCTCGTCGTGGAGGTCCCGTTCGCGGAGCTGAAGCCGATGCTCGACCAGGCGTACAAGACGATCGGCGCCCAGGTGCAGATCCCGGGCTTCCGCAAGGGCAAGGTCCCCAGCCGGATCATCGACCAGCGCGTCGGCCGCGGTGCCGTGGTGCAGGAGGCCGTCAACGAGGCCCTCCCGGTCTTCTTCGCCGAGGCCGCCGAGGCCGAGAACCTCCGCGCCATCGGCCAGCCCGAGGTCGACGTCACGGCCGTGCCGCTCGAGGACGGCCAGGACCTCGAGTTCACCGTCGAGACCGACGTGCGCCCCGAGGTCGAGCTGCCCGACCTCGAGGGCATCGCCGTCGAGGTCGACGAGGTCAAGGCGTCCGACGACGACGTCGACGAGCGCCTCACCGCGCTGCGCGAGCGCTTCGGCAGCCTCGTCGGCGTCGAGCGCGCCGTCGAGGACGGCGACTTCGTCTCCATCGACCTGTCCGCCTCGATCGGCGACGAGGAGATCGACTCGGTCACCGACGTCTCCTACGAGGTCGGCAGCAAGAACATGCTCGAGGGCCTCGACGACGCGCTGCTCGGCCTGGCCGCGGGCGACACCACGACCTTCACCGCGCCGCTGGCCGGCGGCGACCACGAGGGCGACGACGCCGAGTGCACCGTCACCGTGAAGTCGGTCAAGGTGCGCGAGCTGCCCGAGCTCGACGACGACTTCGCCCAGCTCGCCTCCGAGTTCGACACCCTGGAGGAGCTGCGCGCCGACGTCACGACGCAGGCCGAGCAGGCCAAGAGGTACGAGCAGGGCATCCAGGCCCGCGACAAGCTGCTCGAGCACCTCCTCGAGACCGTCGACATCCCGGTGCCCGACGGCATCGTCGAGGCCGAGGTGCACCAGCACCTCGAGGGTGAGAACCGCCTCGAGGACGACGAGCACCGCGCCGAGGTCGACGAGAGCACCCGCAAGGCGCTCAGGGCCCAGTTCCTGCTCGACGCCATCGCCGAGAAGCTCGAGGTCCGCGTGGAGCAGCCCGAGCTCATCGAGTACCTCGTCATGAGCGCGCAGCAGTACGGCATGGACCCCAACGAGTTCGCCCAGACCATCGACCAGCAGGGTCAGATCCCCTCGATCGTGCAGGAGGTGGCCCGCCGCAAGGCCCTGGCCGCCGTGCTCGACAAGGCCGCGGTCACCGACACCGCCGGTGCCACGGTCGACCTCGACGAGCTCGTCCCCGAGGCCGAGCGCCACGTGCACGACCACGACCACGACGTGGCCGCGAGACGACGCCGCCGACGACGCGGCGGCCTCGGCCGACGAGGCGCCCGCCGACGAGGCGCCCGCCGACGAGGCCGCAGCCAAGGCCTGACGGCCGCGCGGCGACGCCCGGCTCAGCCGGACACCGAGGGTGGGGACGACGACGTCGTCCCCACCCTCAGCCGTACCGGGAAGGGCTCGTCGGTGATCTGCCGGCCCTCCAGGGCCAGCCGCACGAGCCGGCCCATCGCCCGCCCCTTGTCGGCCCCGGGCTGCTCCACCGTCGTGAGCACGTGGTCGAGCCACGGTAGGTCGACGCCGTCGAACCCGGTGACGCTGACGTCCTGCGGCACCCGCAGGCCCAGGGCCTCGGCGGCCCGCACGACGCCGGCCGCGAGCAGGTCGGCCTGGGCCACCACCGCCGTCGGCCGGCGCGATGCCGGCACGTCGAGCAGGAGCCGGCCGGCCTCCTCCCCGGCCTCGACGGTGAGGTCGTGCGCCTGCACCACCGGGGCGTCGTCGTCGGTGAGCGACCGGAACCCGGTGAGCCGCCCGGCGGCGTCGGGGTAGGCGGCATCGGCGACGTCCTGCTCGGTGACCCAGCCGGTGGGGGAGCCGGGGCCGAGCGGCATCGACAGGTGGGCCACCCGGGTGTGGCCGAGGTCGAGCACGTGCCGGGTCGTGAGCCGCATCGCCGCCGCCTCGTCGGTGAGCACGTGGGTGACCCGGGGGTGTACCGGGGCGCCGGCGCCGACCAGCGGCACACCGCGGGCGAGCAGGTGGTCGACGACGGGGTTGTCGCGGTCGCCGCACAGCGGGAAGACCGCCGCGTCGACGGCCTGCGTCGCCAGCTGGGCGACGGCCCGCTCGGGGTCCTCGACCGGCTGTGCCACGAGCAGCATCGACCGGCCCGCGGCGTCGAGCTCCTCGGCGAGGCCGTCGAGCACCGCGAGTGCGAACGGGTCGTGGAAGGCGTAGCGCAGCGGGCCCTCGACGACCACCGCCACCGTGCCGACCCGGCCCTGCCGCAGCGACGAGGCGAGCGGGTCGGGCCCGGCATAGGCCAGGTCGCTCGCGGCGGTGCGCACGCGCAGGGCGGTGGCCGGCGCCACCGGGCCCTTCCCGCTGAAGACCAGGGATGCCGTGGACGTCGAGACGCCGGCCCGGCGCGCGACGTCACGCAGCGTGGGGCGGCGCACCGAGGTCGTTTGACGGGCGGGGGTCATGCGGGACACAATATCGAGTCGAATCGATTCGATCGAATCGATTCGACATCGTCTCGTCCCGTCCGTCCGTCCGTCCCGCGACACCCGCCGAGGAAGACCGCGTTGCCCGCCATCCCACGCCATGACCTCCACCACTGCGCCGATCACCCGCGAGCGGGTGCTGGGCGCCCGCACCGCCGTCTTCGTGACCTTCACGCTCGCCGGGCTGGTGTTCGCGTCGTGGGCCTCGCGGATCGCCGACGCGAAGGCCGCCCTCGGCCTCACCGCGGGCGAGCTGGGGCTCACCCTGTTCGCCGCGAGCGTCGGGTCGGTCACCGGCCTGCCGCTGGCCGGGCGGATCAACGACCGGATCGGGGCGACCAAGGCCGTCGCACTCGGCGTCGGGGTGTCGCTCGTCGGCCTGCTGGCCGTCGCCGTGGTCGTCGACGCGCGCGGCCCTCGGGCCGCCGTCGCGGCCGGGCTCTTCCTCATCGGTCTCGGGGTCGGCGTCTGGGACGTGTCGATGAACCTCGAGGGCGCCGACGTCGAGCGCCACCTCGGCACCTCGGTGATGCCGCACTTCCACGCCGCCTTCAGTGGTGGCACCGTCATCTCGGCGCTGCTGGGGTCGGCGATGTCCTGGGCGGGGGTGCCGTTGACGGTGCACTTCCTCGGCGCCTCGGTGGTCACCGTGGCCCTGGCCTGGTGGGCCCTGCCCCGCTTCCTGCCCCGCACGTCCGAGCACCACGAGGAGGCCGTGGCCGCCCGTGGCCGGCACCGGTCGGCCTGGCTGGAGCCACGCACGCTGCTCATCGGGGTCGTCGTCTTCGCGGCCGCCTTCACCGAGGGCACCGCCAACGACTGGCTCGCCGTGGCCTTCGTGGAGGGCCATGAGCTACCGGCCTGGGCCGGCGTGCTCGCCTTCGCCACCTTCCTCACCTTCATGACCCTCGGCCGCATCGCCGGCACCGGTCTGCTCGACCGCTTCGGTCGGGTACCCGTCCTCCGGGTGAGCTTCGCGCTCGCCGCGGTGGGGGCCGCGCTCGTCATCCTCGGCAACCCGTGGGTCGCCTTCGTCGGCACGGCCGTCTGGGGCGTCGGGGCCGCGCTCGGGTTCCCCGTCGGGCTGAGCGCCTCGGCCGACGACGCGGAGCGCGCAGCGGCGCGGATGTCGGTGGTCGCGACGATCGGCTACGTCGCCTTCATCGCGGGTCCGCCGGTGCTCGGGCTGCTGGGCGACCGTGTCGGGGTGCTGCACTCGCTGGTCGTCGTCGGGGCCCTGGCGATCCTGGCCCTGGCCGTGGTCCCGGCCGTGCGCAAACCGGCCGAGAGGTGACCCCGCCCTCACCCCCGGAGGTGATGTGGCCCCCGTGCGCGCCCTCGAGAATTGCGGCGCAGGGGCCTTGGTCGGCAGTGCCCTGCACCGGACGAAGGCGGAAGGTCGCAGGTCTCCACGACGCGGTTCCAGTCCGCGATACCTACGGCGTCGAGGTGCCGCCGGGCGGCAACGATGCCCTGGTCCTCGCGATCACGGTATGCGTCGACCAGCTGGCCTGCAGGCCACCGACGGGCCGCCACTGCGGTGTGCCTGGTTCGTCACCGGTTCCACCGGCAGTACCATCATCATCACCACCACACACTGAAGGATGAATCACTACATGGGCATCAACAACATCAACAGCTTCGGCGAGGTCCTGCTCTGGAGCTTCTGGATCTTCATCTGGATCTCGGCGATCTTCATCTGGTTCCGCTGCATCTTCGACCTGTTCAGCGACCACACCCTCAGTGGCTGGGGCAAGGCCGGCTGGGCGGCCGTGCTGATCTTCGTGCCGTGGCTCGGTGCGCTGATCTACCTCATCGTGCGCGGCCGCAGCATGGGCGAGCGCCAGATGCAGGCCATCGCCGACGCGCAGGTCCAGCAGGAGAAGTACATCAAGCAGGTCGCGGCCACCTCGGCCTCGAGCCCGGCGGAGCAGATCACCCACGCGAAGTCACTGCTCGACTCCGGCGCCATCACGCAGGAGGAGTTCGCCTCGCTGAAGGCCAAGGCACTCGCCTGACCTGAGGAGCGACGAGCGGGGGCGGAGCCACACGGCTCCGCCCCCGCTCGCGTTGTGCTCACGGCGAACACGTGCCGGGGTGGGGAGTGGAGCGCCGGAGCCGGGCGTTAGGGTCATCGACAAGCAGCACCCGATCTGACGAGGAGCGACTCCAGCGTGACCAGCACCGAGATCGTCGCCGCCGGCCCGGGCCCCCAGGCCGGCCTGGACGACCACATCTACAACCGTCTCCTCAAGGAGCGGATCATCTTCCTCGGGTCCGACGTGCGCGACGACAACGCGAACGCGATCTGTGCCCAGATGCTCCTGCTCGCAGCCGAGGACCCCAAGAAGGACATCTGGCTCTACATCAACTCCCCCGGTGGCTCGGTCACCGCCGGCATGGCGATCTTCGACGTCATGCAGTGGATCCCCAACGACGTCGCCACCGTCGCGATGGGCATGGCCGCCTCGATGGGCCAGTTCCTGCTCTCGGCCGGTGAGCCGGGCAAGCGCTACGCCACCCCGCACGCGCGGGTCATGATGCACCAGCCCTCGGGCGGCATCGGTGGCACGGCCTCCGACATCAAGATCCAGGCCGAGCAGCTGCTGCACATCAAGAAGCAGATGGCCCAGCTCATCGCCCAGCACACCGGCCAGACGGTCGACCAGATCGAGATGGACTCCGACCGCGACCGGTGGTTCACCGCCGAGGAGGCCAAGGAGTACGGCTTCGTCGACCAGGTCATCACCAAGGCGACGATGGCAGGTCCCGGGGTCGACAACCCGGTGACCTCCTGACCACGGCCGAGACGACGCGAGAGATGAACATGAACTCAGACCTGACCAGCCGCCTGCACGTGCCCGGTCCCTCCAGCCGCTACATCCTGCCGCAGTTCGAGGAGCGCACCTCGTACGGCATGAAGCGCCTCGACCCGTACACCAAGCTCTTCGAGGACCGCATCATCTTCCTCGGGGTGCAGGTCGACGACGCGTCCGCCGACGACGTCATCGCGCAGCTGATCGTGCTGGAGTCACAGGACCCCGACCGCGACATCCTGATGTACATCAACAGCCCCGGTGGCTCGTTCACGGCGATGACCGCGATCTACGACACGATGCAGTACATCCGCCCCGACGTGCAGACGTTCGTCATCGGCCAGGCGGCCTCCGCCGCCGCTGTGCTGCTCGGCGCCGGCGCCAAGGGCAAGCGGTTCGCCCTGCCCAACAGCCGGGTGCTCATCCACCAGCCCGCGATCGAGGGCACCGGCGGCATGGCCTCCGACCTCGAGATCCACGCCAACGAGATCATCCGGATGCGCGGCTGGCTGGAAGACACCATCGCGCACCACTCGGGCCGCGACGTCGAGCTGGTCCGCAAGGACATCGAGCGCGACAAGATCCTCTCGGCCGAGGCGGCCAAGGAGTACGGCCTGATCGACGAGGTCCTCGCCTCGCGCAAGAACACCGTCTGACCGCGACACCGCCCGACGGGTCCCGACCCGCGGCACACCGGATGCCGTCCGCTCACCACGAGCGGACGGCATCCGTGCGTCCGGGCCGTTGCGCTCTGAGCGGAACGACGCGACGCGCCGTGCCGCTGCGGGCTTCAATGGGTGCGGTGACCGGCGCCGGAAGGTAGCGTCGGTGACGTTGCTCAGCCGAGGGAAGGTGCATCCGTGGCACGCGTGGGAGAGACCAGCGACCTGCTGAAGTGCTCCTTCTGTGGCAAGTCACAGAAGCAGGTCAAGAAGCTCATCGCGGGCCCCGGTGTCTACATCTGCGACGAGTGCATCGACCTGTGCAACGAGATCATCGAGGAGGAGCTCGCGGAGTCCAGCGAGCTCGGGCTCGACGAGCTGCCCAAGCCGCGCGAGATCTTCGACTTCCTCGAGCAGTACGTCATCGGCCAGGACGTCGCCAAGAAGGCGCTGGCCGTTGCGGTCTACAACCACTACAAGCGGATCCAGGCGGGCGAGTCGGCCCTCGGGAAGAAGGACCCCGACCACGTCGACATCTCCAAGTCCAACATCCTGCTCATCGGCCCGACCGGCTGCGGCAAGACCTACCTCGCGCAGACCCTCGCCAAGATGCTCAACGTGCCGTTCGCCATCGCCGACGCCACCGCCCTGACCGAGGCCGGCTACGTCGGCGAGGACGTCGAGAACATCCTCCTCAAGCTCATCCAGGCCGCCGACTACGACGTCAAGAAGGCCGAGACCGGCATCATCTACATCGACGAGGTCGACAAGATCGCCCGCAAGAGCGAGAACCCGTCGATCACCCGCGACGTGTCCGGCGAGGGCGTGCAGCAGGCCCTGCTCAAGATCCTCGAGGGCACCACCGCGTCGGTCCCGCCGCAGGGCGGGCGCAAGCACCCGCACCAGGAGTTCATCCAGATCGACACGACGAACGTGCTGTTCATCGTGGGCGGCGCCTTCGCCGGGCTGGAGAAGCTCATCGAGTCGCGCAACGGCAAGAAGGGCCTGGGCTTCGGCTCCGAGCTGCACACCCCCAAGGACCTCGCCGAGAGCATCCACGAGGTCATGCCCGAGGACCTGATGAAGTTCGGCCTGATCCCCGAGTTCATCGGGCGCCTGCCGGTCATCACCACGGTCGCCCCCCTCGACGTCGCCTCGCTCGTGCGCATCCTCACCGAGCCCCGCAACGCGCTCGTCAAGCAGTACCAGAAGATGTTCGAGATCGACGGTGTCGCACTGGAGTTCACCGACGACGCCGTCGAGGCGCTGGCCGACCAGGCGCTCGCCCGCGGCACCGGGGCACGTGGCCTGCGCGCGATCATGGAGGAGGTCCTCCTCCCGGTGATGTTCGACGTACCCAGCGACGACGAGATCGCCAAGGTCGTCATCAACGCCGACGTGGTCTACAAGAACGTCAACCCGACCATCGTGCGGCACGACGACACCGAGACCGGGCGCAAGCGCGCTCCGCGCAAGCGCTCCGCCTGAGGCCAGCCGCCACGCCCTCGAGGCCTCAGGGCTTGCGCGTGTTGGCGCGCAGCTGCCAGACCGTGCCCGCGACCAGCGCCAGCGCGACCGCACCGACCCACGGTGCCCAGCCCAGCGGCGTCGTCGACGTGGCCAGCGCGCCGAGCAGCGCCGCACCGATCGCCGACCAGACCAGCGCCGCCGCCTGGCCCGCCCAGCGCACGGCCGTCTCGCGCGGGAGGTCGGCGCGCACCGGCCAGGAGCCGAGCAGGGTGAGCGCGAGGTGGGTCAGGATCACCGCCGACCCGGCGGCAGCGGCCAGCGCCCAGTGCACGACCGACTCGGGCACCCCACCGGGGACGCCGGCAGCGAGCACCTGCAGCACGAGCAGGGTGAAGGCACCCCACCCGCCGGGCCGGGCGAGCGCCCAGAGGGTGCCGAGCACCAGCGCCCCCGCGGCGTAGGGGACGAAGGAGGGCAGCTCGGCGCCGGCCACGAGGAGGATGACGACGTCGGCCCCCACGACGGTGCCCACCGTCGTGCGACGCCACGTGCGGTTGCGGATCATCGGCTCGCCACCCGGGGCGCGCGGGAGCGGCGGGCCGCCTGCCGCAGCACCGTGTCGAGCGACCCGGCGCCACGCCAGATGACGACGGGCACGCCGGCCATCGCGCAGCGCCGCGCCTCGCGTTCGCGGTCGAGCAGCCGCAGGCGCCACACCAGGCGGGCCAGCCGGGGGTCCTCGACCCCCGTGACCGACTGCAGGGCGTCGTCGCCGGCCTCGGCGACGCGCAGCTCCGGTGGCAGCGTGTCGACGACCACGACGGCATGTCCGCTGCGGGCCAGCCGCACGGCGTGGGCCAGCGGCTCCGCCGAGACCAGGGCCGACAGCAGCACCACGAAGGCGCCGGGCGGGATGCTGCGCCGCAGCTGAGCACGCAGCGCCCGTTCCTCCCCGACGGTTCCCCGGCTGGGTTCCGCGCGGCCCAGTCCCAGCAGCACCCGCGCGAGCTGGTGGTGGCCGCCCACGGCAGGCACCTCGACGATGCCGGCACCGCCGAGCACGGAGAGCCCCACCCGGTCGCCGGTCGAGAGGTAGTGCGACGCGACTGCGCCGGCCGCCTCGACCGCCACGTCCAGGCTCGAACGGCGCCCGTGCTCCGGGTCGCGCTCGCCGAGGTCGCGGATCGCGTCGAGCACGAGGCGCACCTCCGCGTCCTGGTCGGCATAGGTCGTCGTGACGTGCAGGGCGCCGGTGCGCAGCGACACGGGCCAGTGGATCCGGCGCAGCCGGTCACCGGTGCGGAACGGGCGGATCTCCGCGAGCTCGGTGCCACCGCCGATCCGGGTGCTGCGGTGCTGGCCGACCAGGCCCACGGGGTGGGGGAGGGCCGCCCTCGACGTGAACGAGCCGGGAGTGGGCACGGTCGCCACGGTCTCGACCCGCTGCTCGGGCCAGGCCCAGGTGAAGGCCGCGAAGTCGCTGAAACCCCCCACCTGCGCCGGGCCGAGCCGGCGCACGCCCCAGCGCACGAGGTGGCCCCGGACGGCAAGGGTCGCGGTGGGTCCCCGGGTGACGGCCGCCGCCACGTGACCGTGGCCCGGGGTCGTGGTCGTCCACCGGTCGCCCGGCAGGTGCCCCACGACGTCGCGCAGGCCGGGCACCCGGGCCACGTCGACCCGCCAGGTGATGGTGTCGGCCTCGTGCCCCACCCGGTCGCTCAGCGCACTCGTCACGGTCGGTGAGCTCGTCGGTCGGGTGGCGACCGCCCACACGACCAGCGTCACGAGTGGGACGCCCAGGACCGCCAGGTCCCCACGGCCGCCGACGGCCGCCGCGGCGACGAGGACCACCCCGATGGCCGCCGCGCGCCCCAGCGCGCGGGTGGGCCGCCAGCGTGACGTCACGACGTGCGCACCCCCGTGCGCGGCGTGGGCACCCCCGTGCGCGGCGTCGGCACGGTGCGCATCAGGTCGGCGACGATGCTGCGCGACGAGATCTCGCTCATCCACAGCTCGGGGCGCACGACGACCCGGTGCTCGAGCACGGCCGGGGCGATCGCCTTGACGTCGTCAGGTGTCACGTAGTCGCGGCCGCGGATCACGGCGTACGCGCGGCCCACGAGCATCAGGGCCAGCGACCCGCGCGGGGAGGCACCCATCAGCGCGTGCTCGTGCTCGCGGGTGGCCCTGGTCAGGGCGACGCAGTACCGACCGACCTCCGGCGAGACGGTGACGTCCTCCATCGCCGCCTGCAGCTGGAGCAGCTCCGCGGCATCGATGACACGGCGCACCTCCTGGTCCTCCTGGCGACGGGACATCCGGCGGCCGAGCACCTCCCACTCGCCCTCGGCGTCGGGGTACCCGAAGGCCACCCGCACGAGGAAGCGGTCGAGCTGGGCCTCGGGCAGGGGGTAGGTGCCCTCGTACTCGACCGGGTTGGCGGTGGCGAGCACGTGGAAGGGCTGGGGCAGGGCGAAGGTCTGCCCCTCGACGGTGACCTGGTGCTCCTGCATGGCCTCGAGCAGGGCGGCCTGGGTCTTGGGGGGCGTGCGGTTGATCTCGTCGGCGAGCAGGAAGCCGGTGAAGACCGGGCCCTTGCGGAACTCGAACTCCCCGCGCCCCTGGTCGTAGACGAACGACCCGGTGAGGTCCGCGGGCAGCAGGTCGGGAGTGAACTGCGCCCGGGTGAAGTCCAGGCCGAGGGCCTGGGCGAAGGTGCGGGCCGCGAGCGTCTTGCCCAGACCGGGGAAGTCCTCCATGAGCACGTGCCCCCCGGCCAGCACGCCTGCCAGGACGACCTCGGTGGCGGCCCGCTTCCCGACGATCACCGTGTCGACCTCGTCGAGCACGGCCGTCGCGCGGCGGTGGGCGGTGGGGATGTCGGTCACTCAGGTCTCCTGGATCGGTAGGGCTTCGAGCTCGGTGATCAGCGCGTCGGCCTCGGTGAGGTCGAGGGCGCGTGGGGGCCCGCCGAGGTAACCGGCGAGCCGTCCGCGACCGTACTCCTCGCCCCGTGCCCGGTCGACCGCGATGGCACGCACCAGCTGCTGGAGCTGCGCGGGAGCGGCGGTGTCGGTGGCGTCGGGAGCCAGTAGACGGCGCAGGTTGGCGATTCCGGGCTCCGGTGGGATCTCGACCGCCCGGTCGGGCAGCCAGTCCCAGTCGATGCCGTCGTGCGCCATCAGCGGGGGAATGGCCAAGGCGATGCCCACGATCACCGCGACCGAGGACGCGGCGAGCAGGGCCACCGGGCCGCGGGCCAGGGCGAGGAGCAGCACGAGGAGGAGGCCGCCACCGGCCAGGAGCAGCGGCCGCACGGCGGAGCGGTTCGGGTCAGCCACGCTCGCCCCGGCTGCCCTCCGGCATCCCCGCCCGCAACGCGGCGTCGAGCTCTCGGTACGCCGCTGCGGCGCGGGTGCGGTCGTCCTCGGTCAGCGGATGCCGTGACCACCGCGCCTCGCGGTAGAGCGCGGCCAGGGTGCGCAGCGTGGTCTGCGTCGACCTGGAACCGGCGCAGCACGTCCAGGCTGACCTCGGTCGAGGTCCGCGAGGGCGGCAGCGGCACGCCGGCCTCGTGGAGGGTCGCCTCGAGGTGGGCCCAGGCGGCGATGATGCCCTCCGCCGGGGTGCCGGCCGACAGGGCGATGAGCCGCCCGGAGGCATCCGTGGCCACGGCGACCGCGAGGGCCTCGAGGTCCAGGTCGGCGGCGTCGTCGGCCACCGTGCTGCGGTCCTCGCGACCGGCCAGCCACGCCCGCACCATGACGAACACGAGGAACCCGGCGCCCGCCACCACCAGCAGGATCATCGCCCAGCCCAGCAGCAGCGCGACCAGGTCGCTCGTCTGGTTCCACGGGCCCGGGATGCGCGTGAGCTCGAAGTCGGGGTCATACACGCTGAAGCCGTCGGCCTGCGCCTGCTGCTCGAGCAGGGCGTCCGGGTGCAGGCCGGGGAGGACGCGCGCCGGGCGGGGCGCGGCGGCCGCCCAGACGACGACGAGCAGGGTGATGACGCCCAGGGCGGCCACATAGGGTGGGCGGCCGAGCGCGGTCACGGGGGACGGGCGGGTGGGCACGGGACACACCCAACCAGACTGGTGGTGGCGCCGGGAGCCCTCCGGCGGTAACGATTGGGGAGTGATGGCCTACCGACTCCGCGCCGGCGACACCGGCCCCGTCCAGCAGTCCCCGGTGACCTGCGGGTCGGCGTGCCTCACCGTCGCGCGGATGATCGTCGACCCCCTCTTCGCGTCCTGGGTGCGCACCGGCCGGCCCAACCCGCCCGGCTCACCGGGTGGCGCCACCGAGGCGGAGCGGTTCGCGGCCTACGAGCGGGTCGTCATGCGCCGCACCAACAGCCTGTTCGCCGGCGGCCACCGGCCGAACCTCCCGTGGCCCCGGCGGCTCGGCACGCCGCCCTGGGGCGCGCTGCTCGAGCTCGAGTACGGCGCTTCCCGCATCGGCACGCTGTACACCCTCGACGTGCTGCGCGGCCGGGGCCACGTCGACCTCAGGAGCTCGTTCGACACGCTGGTGGACGTCGTGGACGAGGGCGAGCCCGCCCTGCTCTACATCGGCAACGCCCTGGCCCCGCGGCACGTCGTGCTGGTGCTCCCTGGTGACGGTGACCGGATGCTCGACGTCTACGACCCGGCCAGCGGGCGCGTCGACCACCTCCGCCGGGACACCGTCGTGCAGCGCCGGCTCGGCCTCAGCGGCTGGGACGTGCCGTGGGTGGCCGTGCGGCCCACCGGGCTGCGCACCGTGCGCTCGCACGCGTACGCCCCCGACTTCGGCGCCGCCCCGGCCTGACCTCATCCAACTTTCCCGCATCGGGCGGGAGTTGTTGCGGGTCAGGGGGTGGGCTTGGCTACGGGCACGAGCTCGACGTCGCGAGCGCTGACCTCGTCAGCGGCCGCGAACTGCAGGATGCCGGTGAGCTTGCCCGCCGCTCGCAGGTCGGCCTCCGCCGAACGCACGTGCGCGAGCGCGGCATCCGGCCCGAGCAGGGTCATCGAGGGCACCTCGGCACGCATCCCGACCTTGGCCTCGGACTTGGCCTTGCGCACCACGGCGAGGGCCGCTCCGACGGCGCCGAGCAGGGCCGGGTCACCGCCGGTGGGCAGCTCGTCGACGGTCGGCCAGGACGCCCGGTGCACCGAGCCGTCGTGGGTCCACGACCAGACCTCCTCGGTGACGTACGGCAGCACCGGGGCGAGCAGCCGCAGCACCACGTCGAGCGAGATCCGCAGCGTCGCACGGGCACTGGCGGCGACGGCATCCCCCTGGGCGCCGTAGGCGCGGTCCTTGACCAGCTCGAGGTAGTCGTCGCAGAACGCCCAGAACCACTGCTCGGTGACCTCGAGCGCTCGGGTGAAGTCCCACGCCTCGAAGCCGGCCGTGGCCTTGGCGACGACGTCACGCAGGCCGGCCAGCAGCGACAGGTCGAGCGGCTCGGTCACCTGGGTCTCGAGGTCGCCCGCCACTTCTCCGAAGGTCAGGGCGAACTTGCTCGCGTTGAGCACCTTGATGGCCAGGCGTCGGCCGACCTTGATCTGGCCGGTGTCGTAGGCGGCGTCGGTGCCGAGGCGACCGCTCGCGGCCCAGTAGCGCACGGCATCGGCGCTGTGCTCCTTGAGCAGCGTCCTCGGGGGTGACGACGTTGCCGCGTGACTTGCTCATCTTCTTGCGGTCGGGGTCGAGGATCCAGCCGCTGATCGCGGCGTTGGTCCACGGCACCGAGCCGAACTCGAAGTGCGAGCGCACCACCGTCGAGAACAGCCAGGTGCGGATGATGTCGTGCCCCTGCGGGCGCACGTCCATCGGGAAGACCTTCTCGAAGAGCGGGTCGGTGCCCGTGCCCGCGGCGTCGCGCCAGCCACCGGCGATCTGCGGGCTGACCGACGAGGTGGCCCAGGTGTCGAAGATGTCGGGGTCACCGACGAAGCCGCCGGGCTCGCCGCGCTGGTCCTCGGTGAAGCCGGCCGGCGGGTTGGCAGCGGGGTCGACGGGCAGGTCGGCCTCGTCCGGCACGATGGGGTGGTCGTGGTCGGGCTCGCCGTCGGCGTCGACCGGGTACCAGACGGGGATCGGCACACCGAAGAAGCGCTGGCGCGACACCAGCCAGTCGCCGTTGAGCCCACCGACCCAGTTCGCGTAGCGGCTGCGCATGAAGGCGGGGTGGAAGTCGATCTCCTCCCCGCGCGCGATGAGCGCGGCGTTGAGGTCGGCGTCGCGCCCACCGTTGCGGATGTACCACTGGCGCGAGGTGACGATCTCGAGCGGCTTCTCGCCACGCTCGTAGAAGTTGGCCATCCGCTGGGTGGGGGTCGGCTCGCCCTCGAGGTCGCCGCTCTCGCGCAGCGCCGTGACGACGGCCTCGCGCGCCCCGAAGGCGGTCTTGCCCGCGATCTCGTTGTCGTAGAGGTGCTCACCGGCCGTACCGATCAGCCAGTCGGGCACCTCGCGCTGGAGGCGGCCGCTGCGGGTGATGACCGAGCGGGTCGGCAGGCGCAGCTCACGCCACCACAGGACGTCGGTGAGGTCACCGAAGGTGCAGCACATCGCGATGCCCGCGCCCTTGTCGATCTCGGCGGCGGGGTGCGCGAGCACCGGCACCTCGACGCCGAAGAGCGGGGTGCGCACCGTGGTGCCGAACAGCGCCTGGTACCGCTCGTCGTCGGGGTGGGCGATCAGGGCCACGCAGCTCGGGATCAGCTCGGGACGGGTGGTCTCGATGTGCACCGGGCCGGCCGGGCCGTGGAAGGCGATGCGGTGGTAGTGCCCGGGGTAGTCGCGGGCCTCGAGCTCGGCCTGGGCGACGGCGGTCTGGAAGGTCACGTCCCACAGGCCCGGTGCCTCGGCCTGGTAGGCCTCGCCGCGGGCGAGGTTGCGCAGGAACGCCTGCTGGGCCGTGGCGCGCGAGTGGTCGTCGATGGTGCGGTACGAGATCGACCAGTCGTAGCTGTGGCCGATCCGGCGGAAGAGCGCCTCGAACGCCTCCTCGTCCTTGACCGTGAGCTCGTCGCACAGCTCGATGAAGTTCTGCCGCGAGATGGGCGTCTCGTCGGCGGCCTTGGTGCTGCGGGCGTCACCGCGAAACGGCGGCTCGAAGGCGGGGTCGTAGGGGAGCGTGGCGTCGCCCCGCACCCCGTAGTAGTTCTGGACCCGCTTCTCGGTCGGCAGGCCGTTGTCGTCCCAGCCGATCGGGTAGAAGACGTTCAGGCCGACCATCCGCTTGTAGCGGGCGATGCAGTCGGTGTGCGTGTAGCTGAACACGTGGCCCATGTGCAGCGAGCCGGAGGCCGTCGGCGGCGGGGTGTCGATCGAGAAGACCGCCTCCCGTGGGCCGGCGAGGGCCGCCTCGCGGTCGAACGCGTAGGTGTCCTGCTCCTGCCATACCGCGGCCCACTTGTCCTCGAGGCCGTCGAGGGACGGTCGGTCCGGAACGGAGGCAGCACGAAGGGAGGAGAAGGGCTCGGTCATGGGGGACATCCTCCCAGACGGCGGGGCCCCGGCTCACCCGGGTTCAGGCCGCGGCCGGCGACGGACCAGCCGTACCAGGGCGAGCCCGAGCACCGCGCTGCCGACCGCGATCCCGACCCACAGCACCTGGCGGCGGTCGTGCACCAGCGGGTCGGCGACCGGCCCCACCGCGACGAGGGTGGTGCCCGGCTGCTGCGTCGGGCGTGGCGTCCCGCCCGGAGCGAGGGGTCCGGCGATGCCGTCGTCGATGACCGCGGTGAGCGCCTCGACGGGCTGCACGACGCCCCACCCCGCGGTGTCCTCGCGCACGTCGCGCCGGTCGCGGGCTGCCGTGGCCTCGAGCCGCTGCTTCCACCGCGCCGGGCCCTCGCTCGGGAAGCGCTGCGCGACCAGGGCCGCGGCGGCGCTGACGTAGGCGGTGGCGTAGCTCGTCGCCTCGCCGTCCTGGCCGAGGTAGCAGTCGCCCCAGGCGCCCCACGTCGTGAGCACGTCGCTGCCCGGGGCGGCGAGGTCGACGTGCGCACCGTGCACCGAGTCCTCGGTGACCCGGTCGTCGGCGTCGGTCGCGGCCACCGCCACCACCTCCGGGTAGGCGGCGGGGTAGCGGGGCCCGTCGGCCGGGTCCTCCGCCGTGCGCCGGTTCCCGGCCGAGGCCACCACGAGCGCCCCGCGTCGGGTCGCCTCGCGCACCGCGGCCCGCAGCCGCGGGTCGTCGGCGGTCGTGCTCAGCGAGACGTTGACGACGCGGGCACCCGACCGCGCGGCATAGCGGATGCCGTCCGCGAGCGCGCCGATCGCGACCCCACCGTCGTCGCCGCCCTCCTCGTCGGGAACGACCTTGACCGGGAGGACGACCGCTCTCGGAGCGAGCCCCTCCACGCCCGACCGGTCACCGAGCGAGCGCGCGGCGATGATGCCGGCCACGGCCGTGCCGTGGGCCCGGGGGTCGGTGCGGGGGGACCCGCCCACGAAGGACCTGCCGGGGAGCACGACGCCGTCGGGGAAGTGCGCGTTGGCGTCGGCCACCCCGGTGTCGACGACCGCGACCACGACGCCCTGACCAGTGGCGAGGGTCCAGGCACTGCGGGCGCCGAGACGCACGAGCGCGGTCGGGGTGTCCTTGACGTAGCGGGTGCGGCCCTCCTCGCAGACCTCGGCCGCCCGGGGGAGCGAGGCGGCGCTCACCGGCGCCGCGAGCGCTCGGGCGGCACCGGGTACGACGAGGGCGCCGGCCGCGAGCACGGCGGCGAGCACGGACCGGGCGCGGCTCATGACCCGCCGGACACCACGGTGCGGGCCGCCTCGACCCCGAGCACCGGGCCCGATCGGAGCAGCTCGGTCCAGGCCTGCGGCACCGGGGCGACGTCGTCGGTGGTGTAGCCGAGCCGGGCGAGCACCTCGGTGTCGGCGCCGTCGACGGCGTAGGCGGTGGCCGTCTGGTCGACGGCCAGGACCGGCCCCTTGCCCAGCACCTGCCCGGACACGGCCCGCACCAGCGCTCCCGAGCCGGTGTCGACACGGTGCGGCCGCGCTCGGCCGCCGGCACCGACGTGCCGAGCTCGCCGAGCGCTACCTCGGGCTGGGCGCCGGGTGCGGCGGTGAGGGTGGCGCAGGGCGCCTCGTCCAGCGCCGTGGGCAGGGACGTCGGCCAGTCGGCGGGCGCGAACTGCTGCGGGCGCACCTGGAGCTGGCGCGATCTGCGCCGCCTGCACCGGGATCTCGCGACCCGAGGCCCCCGAGCCCAGCCGGTACATCTCGTTCGCGACCTCGGGCAGCGGCTCGAGGTCGCCGCTGGGGAGCACGACGTAGCGGCGCCGCGTCACCGTCGAGGGTGAGCACCGACCCGACGGTCGCCCCCGCGGGGAGCCCGGGAGCGGCGTACCCAGCCCGTCGATGGTGAGAGGGCGCGAGAGCCGGGCCCTCGGGGAAGAGGTTGAGCCAGGCGGCGGGGGCCGCCACCGCGGGGCGCCCGTCGAGGCGCAGCGCGACGGTCACGGCCGACACGTCGCGCTCGGCCACGGGGTGGCGGCGGCCGTCGGCGACGACGAAGGTGCGGTCGTCGGTGCGCGCGACGAGGGCGCCGCGGCTCGACGGGGGTGCGCGCGCCGGAGGCGCCGATGGACGCCGAGACCTGCTCGTTCGACCCCAGGCACGCGACCCAGCCGCTGTTGACGAGCCGCTCCGGCGGGGTCAGCGAGTCGGGTGCGCCGAGGATGCCCAGGGTGGGGCCGCGGTCGATCGAGGCGAGCTCCTCGTCGGGGACCGCCAGGACCTTGAACTCCTTCGCGGGGATGAGCAGCCGGGCGCTCGTGGTGTTGACCACCGGGTGCAGGGCCCCTTGACCGAGACGTAGCGGGCGCCGCTGTCCTCGGCGATGATCAGCCTGTTGTTGTCCCAGTCGGTCGGCAGCGAGGAGCGCAGCCAGCCGAACGCCATGCTGCCGAGCACGAGGACCGCGGTGAGGGCGAACCCACCCACCACGGCCCGCAGCGGGCGGTGTGGCTCGACCTCGCGGCCCCCGGGGGCGCCGCTCACGAAGGCGGTGGTGAGCCGTCGGCGGCTGAACGACTGCGCGTCGACGAGGTCCTTCTTGGTCGCCATCGGGTCAGAGCACCCCGATGGTGGCGGCGGCGAGGGGGAGGAGGGCGACGAGCACGATGCCGTCGGCGGTGTCGGCGAGGCGGCCCAGCCCGACGCGGGTGCGGGGCGCGAGCACGGCGAGCGACACGACCAGGGCGGCCCCGCCGGCGAGCAGGACGGCGAGGGCGGGCCGCCAGGTCGGGTGCAGCTGGGCGGCCGCCACGGCGGCGACGGCGAGCCCGAGGATGCCGGACGACCATCGCCAGCAGCACCGAGGTGCGGGTGCGGCTGTGCCGCGTGCGCAGCAGCGTCGCGACGTGGCCCGCGACGGCGAGCACGGTGCCCGCGAGCCCGGCGGCGACGAGCTGCGGGGTGGTGAGCAGGGCGATGCCGCCCGTCGCGAGAGCGACGGCGACCATCACGTCGTGGCCGCGGGCGACCTGCGCGCGGACCTGGCCGCGGTCGACCTCGGGGGCGTCGGCGCCGATCTCGGCCTCGGTGCGCGGTGCGTGCGAGGACAGCCGGCTCGACGAGATGCCGACCCACGGCAGCACGTTGCCGAGCACGACGGCGACGACGAACACGACGGCGCGAGACGGTGGTCATCGGCACCCGCCGACGAGGCCGGCGGCCCCGATGACCACCATCGCCGCGCCCACGACGGCGCCGGCCGCGAGCGACGAGGCGGTGGCGGGGCGAGCGCGAGCGCGGCGAGGAGGCCGACGACGGCAACAGCGGCACCGGCGTAGAGCAGCCCCTCGCCCCACAGCGGGGCGCTCGGCTGCACCGCGAACCCGGCGACGCGCGGCGTAGACGAGGGCGACCGCCGCGAGCGCGACGGCACCGGCGGCCGGGTGCGGGCCTCGAGCACCGCCGCGGTGCCGACGAGGAGGAGCGCCACGGCGCCGGCGACGGCGGTGACGAGCGGCCCGCGTCCCGGGCGGTGAACAGCGCCCACGCCGCGCAGAGCAGGAAGACGGTGGCGGCGCCGACGGCGGTGGCCGCGCTGTGCCGGGCGGTCCACGGGGCGAACTGGGTCTCGACGACGTCGGCGACGGCCTCGACGACGTCGTCGTAGACCTTGTCGGTCGTGACGTCGACGGTCTCGAGCGAGAGCACCGCGCCGTCGGTGATGCCCTGCGCGGCCAGGCTGCGATCGGGGTCGACGAGCACGCCGCCGCGTCGACGAGGCGGAACCCGTGCGAGGCGTTGCCGGGGTCGAGCACGCCGAGCTCGCGCGCGAGCTCGGGCACCAGCTCGACGACCGGGATGCCGCCCGGCACACCGAGGTCGGCGCGGCGGGTGCCCGACGACACGGACACCCGCACCAAGGACGCAGCGGCGCTGACCTGGCTCACGATGATCGACTCCCCTCCGACGGCCGGGGGCGTTCCCACGGCGTTGGCCCCGGCAGGCGTCCGAGCATAGACCGGCCGATAGCGGTGCGAGGCCACCGCCGGGGAGTGGGGAGTCCTCCCCATTGGACCCCGCGCGGACGGCACCGTAGGGTCGGTCCTGCGAGACCACGGGAGGGCCGGGCCGGGGTCGGGAGAGGGACCACCGGTCAGGGGAAAGCAGACAGCGCGACGCGACGCTGGGTCGCCTCGACGGAAGGATTGGTCATGGGTGACTCGTACAGCGCCGGCGAAGGCGTCGTTCGGAAGAGCGCCGACATCGTCAGCACCGCCCGGGGGGACCTGCGCACGCAGATCAGCTCCCTGCGCGGGCAGATGGAGGCGGTCAAGGCGCACTGGCAGGGCCACGGCGCCCGCAGCTTCGACCAGGTGAGTGAGGCCTGGAAGGTCCAGACGCAGGACATCGTCGACGTGCTCGACACCTTCGAGGCCAACCTCAGCGGTGCGCAGCGTCAGTACGACGCCGACGACGCCGCGGCCTCGTCGAACCTGGCCAAGTACAACAGCATGCTCGGCAAGTGAGCGGGAGGGAGACCATCATGGCTGGAGACGGGATCAAGGTCGGCGGCGCGGGGATCGACGCGCTGGTCAGCGACATGAAGGGCGGGCTCGCCAAGCTCGAACAGCGCCTCGAGACGATGAAGGGCGACCTCAAGCCCTACGTCGACCAGTGGGACGGCTCGGCGCGCCAGGCGTACTCGCAGGCCCAGCTCGACTGGGACAAGCAGATCGACGAGTGCCGGCAGCTGCTCGAGGACGTCCGCCAAGCGGTCATCACGTCCAAGGAGGACTACCTCGCCGGGGAGCTGCGCAACACCAACATGTGGGGCTGACCCACCCGCAGCACCGCACGACGCGCACTCGCGCGACCACCGCAGAGCGCCGCGTGCCGGCACCCGTGACCGGGTGTCGGCACGAACGGCGTGGCACCGCAGCCGATCACGTGGGAGGAGACACCGTGGCACTGCCCCCTGAGGACCGACCCGTCGCGTACCCGCCGATCCTGACCACCCTCGCGAAGGACCACGAGAGCAACTGGCGCGAGGCGGCCCACGCGGAGGTGGTGCGGGCGCGCGACGCCCTCGCCGACCGCTCGACCTTCGGCGGCACCCCGGCGGCGCGGGCCTTCGGAGCCGTCTACGTCGCGGCGGCGACCGAGTACACCGAGACGCTGCGCGGCATCCAGGACGACCTGGTGACGGCAGCGCAGAACCTGGCGCTCGCGGCCGCCGAGATGCGCACCCGCGACGAGAACGCCGGTGACGCGTTCGTGGCACTGCTCGCCCGCTGGACCGACCCGGCCGGGTTCGAGAGCGTGCGTCGCCAGGAGGAGGCCAAGACCACCGACGAGGTGGTGCAGGGCAGCGCCGCCGTCACCGAGCTCGACCTCCAGCTGCGGCACGATCCGCACCTCGCTCACCGAACCCGGTGCCCCGACCGAGTCCGGCACCCCGCTCACCGAGCCCGGTGCCCACGACGGTCGAGACCCGGTGCCCCGACCGAGGGCGAGGAGGCCTGATGCGCCCCGACGACGGCGGCTCGGTCCGGCCCGCCCTGCCCGAGCAGGCGGGCCACAGCGAGCGCACCCTCCACGAGATCTACGACTTCCAGACCGGCATCGTCGACCTCACCGCGAGCGACTGGGCCACGAGCGCCGAGTCGGTACGAGGGCTCTCGGCCGAGGTGCGCGGCATCGTCACCGCGCTGCGCGGAGCGCCCGACGCCTGGAGCGGGCCCGCGGCCGACGCCGCCTACCAGACCCTCGGCAAGCTCGCCGACAACCTCGACGTCCACGCCGAGGACATCGACCGCATCGAGGCCGGCCTGACCAGTGCCTACGACTCGGTGGCCACGGCTCGTACCGCCTACGTCACGAGGGTGCGGTCCATCTCGCTCGACGTCGACGAGGGCGACTACCAGCGCACCCCGTTCCGGCAGCCCGCGCAGGCCTCCCCGGACCTGCCGACGCGTGCTCGACCAGCAGGCCTACGACCAGGCCGTCGCGGGCGCGAAGGCCGCTCGCGAGCAGGCTGCGGCCCAGGTGCTCGCGTCCTTCACCGACTCGATGACCACCGCCACGAAGAAGCTGCCCGTCGACCCGGCCGAGCCGAGCCCGGTCCGCGACGGCTCGACCGGCGGCACGGGCGGCGGGGGCGGCGGGCGGCGGGGGCGGCACGACGCCGACCGGCCCCACCTACGTAACCCCGGGTGGCGGGGGCGACCCCGTCCCGGTCGGCTGGACCCTGTCCCCCACCGACGGTGGGGAGTGCCTCCCTGCTGACACCGACGAGCCCGAGCCCTGGCCGCAGCCCGACCCGTGGCCACCCGTGGTCGACCCACCGCCTCTGGTGCTCGACGGACCGGTCGACGGCAGCACCGGACCGGTCGGCGGCGGCGTGGGCACCTCGGTGCCCGGCTCGACGGGTGCACCGGCTCCGATCGGTGGCCAGGTCGGTGCCGGTGGTGCCGCGGTCGGCATGGGCGGCATGCTCGCCGGCGGCGGGGCGGCAGCGATGTTCGGCCGTGGCGGGATGCCGGGTGGCGGCGCAGCGGGCCGGCTGCCGGGATCGGTCGTGGCCGGTGGCGGCACCGGCGCTGCAGGACGCAGCGGTGGCGCCGGGCGCGGCGCTGGTGCCGGCGCGGCGGGCGGGTCGGGCCGGTCGTCGGTCCTCGTCGGCGGCGGCCAGGGTGGCCAGGGCGGCACGGGTCGTGGCGGCACCGGGGGCCGGGGAGCCGGCCGTGGGGGTGCGCGCACCGGGCGCTACGGCGTGCCCAAGCTCGCTGAGCAGGCCGGTGGGCGGGCAGGTACCGCCGGTGGCGGCGCCGCCGGGAGCCGCGGCGGACCCAAGGACGACCGCACCGACCCCCAGGACGTCGACCGCCTCACCCAGGAGGACGAGGAGACCTGGTTCGAGGGCGCCGAGGACGCCACCCCACCGGTGTGGGAGTGAGCGGCCGGCCCGGCCCGAGGTGAGTCGGGCGCAGCTCTGCGGTGCCGTCGGCCGCGGCCACCGGGAGCGCTCAGCCCGAGGTGAGGCGGCGCAGGGCCTCGATGCCGCCGGCCGCGACCACCGCGAGCGGGAGGACGAGCACCACCGCGGCCGACTCGACGACGTCGGCCAGCCGCGACAGGCGGGTCGAGTGGTAGCCGCCGGCCAGGGCCACCGCTGCGACGACGGCGGCGGCCGCGACGACCAGGGCGGTCACCACCAGGGCGAGCACCCAGGTCGGGTTCTCGCCGAGCGAGGCGTACGCGCCCGCACCGGTGAGGGCGGCCGCGCCGGCCAGCATCGCGAACCGGGCGACCCGGTCGCGCACGCTGCGGGCCTGGTAGCCGAGCGCCACCGCGGCGACGAGGGGCAGCACCCACCGGGACCACGGCGCGAGGTCGGACTGCGCAGGAGCGAGCGCGACGACCCAGCCGCCGAGGGCGGCCGTGAGGGCCAGGTAGGCGGTGCCGACCGACACGACGCCTCGCGCCTGGTCGACCCGCTCGCGGACCTCGCCCGCCGCCACCCGCCGACGTCGCCCGCCGTGTCGCTCCCGGACCGCCCAGATGGTGCTGGAGAGCCGGTCGGTGTCGACCAGCTGAGTGGGGTCGACGGCCAGGCTCGCGCTGGGCAGGGCGCGCACCACGACGGGGGCCAGTCCGACGAGCAGGGCGGCGGACGCCACGGGCGACCAGCCGAGCAGCACGCCGGCAGCGAGCACGGTGCCGACGCCGCCGAGGCAGGCCATCGCCGTGCGTTCGGCGCGGTCGGCCTGCGGCGCGCCGTCGGCCGAGCCCAGGGCCAGCACGACGACGGCGAGGGCCGCGGCGAGCACCCCCTGCACGGCGACCCGTCCGGGGGAGTCGCCGAGCGGCACGGTCAGGCCGGCGGCCACGGCGAGTGCGGGGGCCCCGGCCAGGCGCAGCGCAGCGGCGCCGGCCCGGTCGCGGGGCACCGACACGGTCACCACGACGGCCGCGACCACGAGCAGACCCGCGGCCAGCCAGCGCGCCGGGGCCGACCCGATGCCGCCGGCCGCGCCGTCGGTGGTGGGCGCGGCCGCGAGGGCGAGCAGGGCGGCCGTGACGCAGAGCAGCCCGAGCCCCACGACGAGCGTGGGCACGACGTCCGCGGCGCGACGGCTGCTGCGGTGGCCGCGCGAGCCGCGCGACGGCATCCCGCTGCGGCTTCCACCGGCGCGCAGGGCGGCGCGGCTCACCGTGGCGTCGGGGTCGAGGTCCTCACGTCGGCGGGTCGAGTCGTCGACGAGGGCCGGGGCGTCGGGCTCGGCGACGACGGCCCGACCTCCACCGGCCCACGACGGTGCGGAGGAGCGCGCACCCGGTGCCGCGGAGGAGCGGTCGAGGCTCACGACGTCGCGGTGCAGCGCGGTGCGTGGTGGTGCGCACGACCGTGAGCACGGCCCCGGCCGGCAGGTCGTCGCCGAGCCGGTCGTGCGGGCCGTAGACGTGCCCGGCCGCGGTGGCGACCGAGCTGGGGGTGGCGCTCGAGGAGATGCCCAGCACCGAGAGCACGTCGGTGACGCGGGTGCCGACGGGCACGACGAGGTCGTAGCGCCGCTCGTCCGCGACGAGGGTCAGCTGGTGCGTCGGTGCCGTCACGGGTCCTCCCCCCACGCTCGCGCGGTGCCGCCTCCGGCGGTGTCCGACATGAACAATAGCCACGGGTACGGTGGTGCGAATCGCTGCGAGGGACTCGGGGAGGGAACGCGATGACGGTGGCCGTGCGACGCGGGGCCCGCGAGCAGGCGCCACAGGTGCCCTCGGGGCGCATCGTGCTCCAGCCGCCCCCGGAGATCACCCCCTCCGACGGCGCGAGCGGTCTGCTGCTGCAGGCCGTGCCGATGGTGGGCTCGCTCGGCACGATCGGCTTCGTCGCGATGTCGCAGAGCGGCCCCCGCGCCTGGTTCACCGCCGGCATGTTCCTGCTGGCGTCGGTCGGGTTCGTGCTCGCGAGCGGGGTGCGCCAGCGCCAGCAGCACACTGCCGGGGTGCTCGCCGCGCGGCGTGAGTACCTCGCCTACCTCGCCGAGGTGCGGGGGACCATCCGGGATGCCGCGGGGCGCCAGCGCGAGGCGGCGCTGTGGGACTACCCCGACCCGGCGGCGCTGCCGACCATCGCGGCCGAGGGCACCCGGGTGTGGGAGCGCACCGTGTCCGACGGCGACTTCCTCCAGGTGCGGATGGGCACGACCTCGCAGCCGCTCTGCCTCACCCTCGAGCCGCCGGAGACCCCGCCGCTCGCCCAGCTCGACCCGGTCGCCGCCTCCGCGTTGCACCGGCTGCTCTCGACCCACCACGTCCAGCCCGGGCTGCCGGCATCCGCCGCCCTGCGCGCGTGGGCGCGCGTCGAGGTGACGGGGGATGCCGACCCGGCCCGCGCGCTCGCGCGCTCCCTCGTGCTGTCGGCCGCCATGCAGCACGCCCCCGAGGACCTCGTCGTGGCGGCGCTGGTCTCTCGCGAGTCGCGCTCGGAGTGGGAGTGGCTCAAGTGGCTGCCGCACGCGCTGAGCCCGCGTGAGCGCGACGCCGTCGGCCCGGTGCGGCTCGTCGGGGAGTCGGTGCACGACCTGCTGCCGCTGCTGCCGCAGGAGATCGTCGAGCGGCCGCGCTTCGGGCCGAGCGAGCAGGCCTCGCGCCCGCACGTGCTGCTCGTCGTCGACGGCGGCGACGTGCCGCCGGGCAACCCGGTGGTCACCCCCGACGGCGTGCTGGGCGTGACCGTGCTCGACCTGCCCGAGCAGTGGGGCGAGCTGACGTCGGGCTCGACCCTGCGCCTCGCGGTGGGGCAGCAGGTGGCTCGGGGGCCGCGGGCCGGCACCGTGCCGCTCGAGATCATCAGCCTGGCGCGGGGCACCGCGCAGGGTGTCGCCGACCAGCTCTCGACGGTGCGCGCCGAGGCGGCCGCGCGTCGGCTGGCGCCGCGGTACGCCGGTGACGAGCCCGAGGCGCGTGATGCCCTCAGCGCCGCGACCGAGCTCGTCGACCTGCTCGGTCAGGGCGACGTGCGCGACTTCGACCCGGAGGCCTCCTGGCGGCCGCGGCTGCAGCGTGACCGGCTGCGGGTGCCGATCGGCGTCGACGAGTCCGGGGCCGTGGTCTCGCTCGACATCAAGGAGTCGGCCCAGCAGGGCATGGGCCCGCACGGCCTGGTCATCGGGGCGACCGGCTCGGGCAAGTCCGAGCTGCTGCGCACGCTCGTGCTCGCGCTGTCGATGACGCACTCGCCCGAGGCGCTCAACTTCGTGCTCGTCGACTTCAAGGGCGGCGCGACGTTCGCCGGCATGGCCGACCTGCCGCACGTCTCGGCGGTGATCACCAACCTCGGCCAGGAGATCACCCTCGTCGAGCGGATGCAGGACGCCCTCCAGGGTGAGATGACCCGCCGCCAGGAGCTGCTGCGCTCGGCCGGCAACTTCTCCAACGTCACCGACTACGAGCGGGCCCGCGCCCAGGGCGCCGACCTCGAGCCGTTGCCCGCGCTGCTCATCGTCGCCGACGAGTTCTCCGAGCTGCTCTCGGCCAAGCCGGAGTTCGCCGACCTCTTCGTGGCGATCGGCCGGCTCGGGCGCTCACTGTCGATGCACCTCCTGCTGTCGTCGCAGCGGCTGGAGGAGGGCCGGCTGCGCGGGCTGGAGTCCCACCTGTCGTACCGCATCGGGCTGCGCACCTTCTCGGCCGGTGAGTCGCGCACGGTCATCGGCGTCCCCGACGCCTACGAGCTGCCGCCGGTGCCGGGTCTGGGCTACCTCAAGCCCGACCAGACCACCCTGACCAAGTTCAAGGCGGCCTACGTGTCGGGTCCGCCGAGGGGTCGGCGCCGCCGCGCCGTGACCACCGACGGCGTGGGCGTCTCGGCCGAGATCCTCCCGTACACCCTGGCCCCCGTGGCGGCGGGACGGCGCGGCCCCGACCAGCCGGCCGCGACGACCGCCGGTGAGCCGGCGGAGACGCGCGCCGTCTTCGACATCGCCGTGTCCCGGATGAAGGGCCACGGCCGGCCCGCGCACCAGGTCTGGCTGCCCCCGCTCGACGTGCCGAACTCGATGGACCAGCTGCTCGGCGACCTGGCCCCGCACCCCGAGCTGGGCCTGGTCAGCACCCGCTGGCGCGAGCGCGGCTCGTACGTGCTGCCCGTCGGCATCGTCGACCGCCCGCTCGAGCAGCGCCGCGAGCTGCACGTGCTGCGGCTGGGCGGCGCGGCCGGGCACGTCGCCGTGGTCGGCGGCCCTCGCTCGGGACGCTCGACGATGGCGCGCACCATCGTCACCGCGATCGCCCTGACGACCACGCCGCTGGAGAGCCAGGTGTACGTGCTCGACTTCGGCGGCGGCACGTTCACCCCTTTCGCCAAGCTCGCGCACGTCGCCGGGGTCGCCAACCGCAGTGAGCCCGAGGTCGTCCGCCGTCTCGTCGCCGAGGTGCGCGGCATCGTCGACGCCCGCGAGCGCTACTTCCGCGTGCACGGCATCGACTCGATCGAGACCTACCGCAGCCGCCGAGCGACGGGGCGGGCCGACGACGGCTACGGCGACGTCTTCCTCGTCGTCGACGGCTGGCCCACCGTGCGCGCCGAGTTCGACGAGCTCGAGGCGCAGATCCAGGAGCTCGCGGGGCGGGGCCTCACCTTCGGGGTGCACGTCGTCGTCACCAGCTCGCGCTGGATGGACTTCCGCAACCAGATCCGCGACGTGCTCGGCACCCGCATCGAGATGCGCCTCGGCGACCCGAGCGACTCCGAGGTCGACCGCCGGGTGGCCGCCAACGTGCCCAAGGGCCGCCCCGGCCGCGGCCTGACCACGAGCAAGCACCACTTCCTCGCGGGCATCCCCCGGGTCGACGACCGGGGGACCGTCGACGACCTCGGTGACGGCGTGGCGGACCTCGTGACCCGGGTCAACGCCGCCTGGACCGGCCCGCGCGGTCCCAAGCTGCGGCTACTGCCGGGCCAGGTGAGCCTCGAGCGGATCCGTGAGCTGGCCGGCCCGGACGACCGCCGGCTGCTGCTCGGTCTCGACGAGAGCGACCTCGCGCCGATCGGTCTCGACCTCACCGAGGAGCCGCACGTCTACCTCTTCGGCGACAGCGACAGCGGCAAGTCGGCCTTCCTGCGCTCGTACGCGCACGAGGTGGCCCGGCTGCACGCACCTGACGAGGCCAAGCTGTTCGTCGTCGACTACCGGCGGGCCCTGCTCGGCGAGCTACCCGAGAGCCACCTGGGGGAGTACCTCACCACCGAGGACCAGACGGCGGCGGCGGTCGAGGGCATCACCGAGTTCCTGCGTACCCGGCTGCCCGGCCCGGACGTCACTCCCGAGCAGCTGCGCGGCCGGTCGTGGTGGAAGGGCGCCGAGGTCTACTTCCTCGTCGACGACTACGACCTCGTCGTGACCTCCGCCGGCAGCCCGCTGCGGCCCCTCGTGCCCCTCCTCGCGCAGGCGGGTGACGTCGGCCTGCACCTCGCCCTGACCCGGCGCAGCGGTGGCGCCTCGCGGGCGATGTTCGAGCCGGTGCTGCAGGCGGTGCGCGACCTCGGCTCACCCGGCATCCTGCTCTCGGGCAGCCCCGACGAGGGCGCGCTCATCGGGCGCACCAAGCCGTCCCCGCAGCCACCGGGCCGGGGCCGGATCGTCTCGCGTGAGCTCGGCGACCAGGTGCTGCAGCTCGCCTGGCAGCCGCCGCGGCTGGGCTGAGGCCGGCCGGAGCCGGGGGCGGTGGCGGCTCGCTGCTGGCCTAGGGTGAGCACCATGAAGGACCCCGTGTACCGGCCGGTGATCACCGTGGCCAAGACCCTCTTCTTCCTCCAGGGAACCCGCTTCACGATCAGCGGTGAGGAGCACGTGCCACGCAACGGCGGGGCGGTCATGGCGATCAACCACACGTCCTACCTCGACTTCACCTACGCGGGTCTTCCGGCCTGGCCGCACCGCCGCTACGTGCGCTTCATGGCCAAGAAGTCGATCTTCGGCCACCGGGTCGCCGGCCCGCTCATGCGGGGCATGCGGCACATCCCGGTCGACCGGCACAAGGGCGGCGAGGCGTTCGCGTCGGCCATCCGGGCACTGCGAGCCGGCGAGATCGTCGGGGTGTTCCCGGAGGCGACGATGTCGCGCTCGTTCGAGCTCAAGGAGTTCAAGCCGGGCGCGGTGAAGATGGCGCAGGTGGCGGGGGTGCCGGTGCTGCCGACGACGATCTGGGGCGCCCAGCGGGTGTGGACCAAGAACCTGCCCAAGCACATGCGCCCGGCGGCGCGGATCCCCGTGAGCATCACGGTCGGCGAGCCGCTCGAGATCGGCCGCCGCGACGACGTGATGGCCGCCACCGAGCACCTCAAGGCGGTGATGCAGGCCCAGCTCGACGCGCAGCAGGCGGCCTACCCGGTGCTGCACGGTGACGACCTGCGCTACGTGCCGGCTCGCCTCGGCGGCTCCGCCCCGACGCTCGAGCAGGCGCACGCGGCAGACCTGCACGACATGACCCGCACCCAGGACAAGTTCAACACCTGAGGGCCGGGTCTCAGCCGCCGTCCGACAGCGGCCAGACCTCGACGACGCCCTGCGCCACCGCGCAGGGCGTGCGCGACGCGATGTCGACGGCATCGGCCAGGCTGTCGGCCTCGATGACCGCGAACCCCGCGACAGGCAGCGACGACTGCAGGAAGGGGCCCTCCTGCGTCTGCACTCCGTCGGCGTCGTGGTTGCGCACCTGGACGGGTCTGCCGGCGATGCCCATCGTCACCCCCTCCCGGGCGAGCCTGGCGTCGTGCGCGTGCGCGGCGTCCCTCACCTCGGCGGCGGTGCTCTCGTAGCCCGCCTCGTCCCCGTACCCGATCGTCACGAACATGGCCATGGAGCTCTCCTCCGCGTTGGGTCCCGCCCTCGATCATGCCCCGCCCGGGCGGGTCGTCGGTGGTGTCAGAGCGTGGGGAAGTCGTCGCCGAGCAGGCGCTGCGCGGTCTCACGGACCTCCTCGTCGCTGACGTCGCGGCTCCTCAGCTCGGCCAGGGCCGCGGAGTAGAGGTCGTTGGGTGCGTAGAACTCGAGGGCGATCCCGTCAGGGTCCCGGAAGTTCAGGTGGTGACCAAGCGGCATGTCCCGGATCGGGGTGAACGGGACACCGGCACGCCGCAGGCGGTCCTCCCAGCCCACCAGGTCGTCACGGGTCGCCGCCGCGAAGCCGAGATGGTCCAACCCGGTGGTCAGCTCGGTGAAGCGTCCCCCCGCGGCGCCCGGAGGGCTGAGCAGGGCGATGGTGAAGCCGGTGGCCGAGTGGATGAGGACGCGCCCGTAGCCGATGTCGAGCGCACGCCGGAACTCGAGGACCTCGCTGTAGAAGCGCTCGCTGACGTCGAGGTCCGTGACGGTCAGGGCGACGTGGTTCACCCCGGCGAAGGTCGGCATGGCACCCCACTGTGCGCCCGTCCATCAGGTCGGTCAAGGCTGCGTGGACCGCTCGCCGATCGCCTGCGCAGCCGCGGGTCCTCAGACCGGGTGGCCGAGGTGGGCCAGGGCCTGGCGCAGCAGCACGCCGTGGCCGCGTTCCATCTCGGCCTGCACCAGGGGGTCGAGGGCCTGGTCGGGCGTGAGCCAGGTGAGGTCGAGCGCGTCGTTCTGCGGTGCGCAGTCGCCGGCCACCGGGACGACGAACGCCAGCGAGACGGCGTGCTGTCGCGGGTCGTGGAACGGCGTGACCCCCGGGGTCGGGAAGTACTCCGCGACGGTGAAGGGCTGCGGGCTGGCCGGCACCCGGGGCAGGGCCATCGGGCCGAGGTCCTTCTCGATGTGCCGCAGCAGCGCGTCGCGCACCCGCTCGTGGTGCAGCACCCGCCCCGACACCAGCTCGCGGCAGACGCTGCCGTCGGACCCGAGCCGCAGCAGCACTCCGACCGCGGTCACGGCGCCGCGGTCGTCGACCCGCGCCGGCACGGCATCGACGTAGAGGATCGGCAGCTTCTCTCGGGCGAACTCGAGCTCTTCGCGGCTCAGCCAGGCGGCGTCGTGGTGCAGCTCGAGGTTGCTCATGGGCTCGATCGTGCCATGTCGGCGTGGCGCGTCGGTGAGGGACTCGGCGGCGCGACGAAGGTCACCGGCTCCTCGAAGGCGGCCCGCCGAGCCGCCCGGCGCAGCGCCCCGAGCACGGCTCGACCGGTGACGAGGATCAGCACCGCGGTCGTGACGGCGCGCATGATGTCCCAGCCGAGGCTGGTGGCCAGGGTGAAGACGAGGAACCGGTGGAGGTTGTCGAGCAGCGGTGCCCCCGCGACGAACGACAGCTCACCGCTCAGCCCGGTGGTGAACGGCCAGAACGACAGGTTGAGCAGCAGGCCGTAGACCAGCCCGGCCACGGCGCCGTAACCCGCGAGCATCAGCACCTCGGCCCGGCCGCGCAGCGGCGGCAGGAGGCCGGCGCCGCAGCCGACCCAGGCCGCCCCGAGCATCTGGAACGGCAGCCATGGCCCGACCCCACCGGTGACGAGCGCGGAGGCGAACAGGGTGGTGGCCCCCAGGACGAAGCCGAACCCGGCGCCGAAGACCCGGCCGCCGAGCACGAGGAGGAAGAACACCGTCTCGAGCCCGGCCGTGCCGGCGCCGAGCGGCCGCAGCGCCGCGCCGATGGCGGCCAGCACCCCGAGCATCGCGACAGCCTTGACGTCCATGCCGCCCTCGCTCAGCTCGGCGAGCACGACCGCGAGCAGCAGCGGCAGCACGAGTGCGAAGACGAGGGGGGCGTCGGTGCCGTGGGCGAGACCGGAGTCGGGGGAGACGAGCAGCGGCCAGCAGAAGGCCACCAGGCCCGCGACCGACACCAGCGCCACCGCGGCCAGGGACCGTGGGCGCAGCGTCAGCGCCCGGGTGCGCCGCCTCACGACGCCACCCCGGCGAGCGCGTCGCGCACGTCGTCGACCGTGAGCCACGGGCCGGGCGCGGTCACCTTGGACACCTGGGGAGCGAAGGCGGGTGACGACACCACGACCTCGGTGGTGGGCCCGTCGGCGACGACCTCGCCGGCCGCCATGACGACGACCCGGTCCGAGCACTCGGCGACGAACTCGACGTCGTGCGTCGACACCACGACCGACCGGCCCCGCCGGGCGAGACCGCGCAGTACCCGGCTCAGGGCCGCCTTGGCCGTGGGGTCGAGGCCGCGGGTCGGCTCGTCGAGCAGCAGCACGGGCGGGTCCGCGGTCAGCTGCACCGCGAGCACGAGGGCGAGCTTCTGACCCTCGGACAGGTCGCGCGGGTGCTGTTCGGGCGGGATGCCGGGAGCCACCGCCGCGAGCAGCCGCGCGCAGGTGCCCCCCGGCACGCCGCTCTCGTGGTCGGCCTGGTCGCACTCCGCGCCGACGGTGTCGAGGTAGAGCAGGTCCGCGGCCGTCTGCGGCACCATGCCGACCAGCGAACGACGTTCTCCCGCAGCCAGAGTCCCCGGCTCGACGGAGCCGGACGCCCCGAGTCGCGCGCACGGTTCCCGAGGTGAGGATGCCGCTGCCCTGAAGGGCCCAGAGCAGGGAGGACTTTCCGCAGCCGTTGCGGCCCATCAGCGCCGTGACCTCGCCGGGGTGCAGGTCGAGGTCGACCTCGCTGACGGCGAGCACGTCGCCCGGGTAGCGCACCACGACGTCGCGTGCCGTGAGGGCGAAGCGGGCGGGGGAGTCGGTGGCGACGACGGGCGTCGCGGCATCCGACAGGGTGGCGGTGAGCCGCTCGCGCAGGCCGCGGGCCGCGCGTCGCGCGTCGCGCACGGACAGGGGGAGCGGTGACCACCCGGCGTACCGGCCGAGCTCGACCACGGGAGAGGCGATGTCGCTGTCGACCATGAGGTCGGAGGGCACGCCCGAGCGCACCTCGCCGGAGGGCGAGACGTGCACGACGGTGTCGGCGTAGTGCAGCACCCGCTCGACCCGGTGCTCGGCCACGACGACCGTGACGGCGAGGTCGTGCACGAGCCGGGTGATGGTCGCCAGCACCTCCTCGGCGCCGGTGGGGTCGAGGGCCGAGGTGGGCTCGTCGAGCAGGATGACGCGGGGGTGCGCCGTGAGCACCGACCCGATCGCCACCCGCTGCTGCTGTCCCCCCGAGAGCTCGCGCAGCGCGACGTCGCGCAGCTCGGCGATGCCGAGCAGGTCGAGGGTCTCCTCGACCCGCTTGCGCATGGTGGCGGCCGGAAGGCCGAGCTGCTCCATGCCGTAGGCGAGCTCCTCCTCGACGGTGTCGGTGACGAACCCGGCGAGCGGGTCCTGCCCGACGACGCCGACCAGGTCGGCGAGGTCGCGGGGCCGGTGGTCGCGGGTGTCGCGGCCGTGGAGGCGGACGTGGCCGGTCAGCGTGCCCCCGGTGAAGTGCGGCACCCGCCCGCACATCGCCCCGAGCAGGGTCGACTTGCCCGAGCCGGTGCGCCCGACGACGAGGGCGAGCTCGCCCTCGTCGATGGTGAGGTCGACGCCCCGCAGCACGGGCTGGGTCGACCCCGGCAGGGTGACGGACACCTGCGCCAGGGAGATGGCGTGCTCAGCCATGCGCCAGCACCTCCTCGCGTGCCCCACGCTGCGGCAGCCGCGAGGCCGGCCGCGGGGGCTGCGGGGTGAGGTAGGCGGGCAGCGCGCCGACGAGCAGCCCCACGACGGCGGCGAGGGGGAGCGGGGGGAACGCCAACGGAGTCAGCGGCATCGCCAGCTCCTCGGGGGAGGTGCGCGAGAGGGTGACGAGCGCGGCGGCCGCGACCACACCGCATCCGAGGGTCAGCCACTCGGCACCGCGCCACGGGTCGGGCCGGTAGGTGCTCCGCTCCACGTGCCGGCCACCGAGCCAGAGTCCCAGGCCCGACAGGAGGAGCCCGAGCAGCAGCGTCGGCGTGCCCATCAGGGCCGGCGTCGTGGTGTCGAGCACCCCGTAGATGCCGACCGCGCTCGCGAGCAGCCCGGCGAGGGTGGTCGTGCCGGTGACCAGGCGGTACGAGCGCGGCGCCGCGCCGGCGCGACCGTAGCCGCGCGAGTCCATCGCGGCGGCGAGCAGCAGTGAGCGCTCGAGGGTGTCCTCGAGCACCGGCAGCGCGACCGACGGCACCGCCCGGATGCCGCGGCTGGTGTCGCCGCGCAGCTGACGGGCCCGGCGCACCCGCTGCACGCTCTCGGCCAGCTGCGGCGCCACCGACACCGAGACGACGACGGCCGACCCGATCTCGTGCAGGGCCGAGGGCAGCGTGCGCAGCAGCCGCTTGGGGTTGGCCAGGGCGTTGGCGGCGCCGATGCAGGCGATGATGACGGCGAGCCGCAGGCCGAGCACCGCCGCGCCGATCAGCCCCTCGAGGTAGACCGTGCCGCCGAGCTGGATGCCGGCCGCCCACGACGGCAGCGTCACCTCGGGCAGGTGGAACAGCACGATCTCGCCGAACTTGAGCCCGACGAGCACGTGCAGCACCACCCGCACCACGATGATGACCAGCCCGAGCCACAGGTACAGCCGGAACGCCCGCGCCCACGGGGAGCTGCCGCGCCGGTTCGCCACGACGAGTGCGACGACCGCCAGGGCGAGCAGCAGCAGGAGCGGGTTGTTGGTCGTGCTGACGGCGACGGCCATGCCGACGGCCCACCCCCACCACGCGGCCGGGTGGACCGCACGGGGGAGGGTGGCGCTCATCGGGTCATCATCGCGTCAGGCGCGTCGCTTCCGGGCGGCCCAGCCGGCCCCACCGGCGACGAGCGCCACGAGGGCCGCGCCGGCGATGAAGGTGCCCGGGCCGGTGCCGGTGCCGTCGTCGGCGTCGGCGTCGGTCGAGGTCGGGGCGGCGGCGATCTCGGATGCCGTGGGGCTGGGGGTGGCCGATGCCGTGCCCGTCGCGGTGGCCGAGGCGGATGCCGTGCCGCTCGCCGAGGGCGTGGCGCTCGCCGTGGGCGGTGAGGTTCGGCGTGGCCGCTGGCCGCGTTGGCCGAGGGCGCGGTGGTGCGTCGTCTTCGGAGTCGTCGCCTTGGGCGCCGAGGTGGTGGGCTTGGGTTTCGACGTGGTCGGCTTCGGCTTCGAGGTGGTCGTGGTCGGCGCCGGCGCGCTCGTCTTGGTGGGGGCCGGCGGAGCGACGCGGGGCTTCTGGCCGGAGCCGAAGCGGAAGCCGACGACGGTGCCCGGGGCGGGGTCGTAGCTGGCGACGCCACTGGAGCTGTAGACCCAGCTGCCGCCGCGCTTGGCGTGGAAGAAGGCCCAGTAGGCGTCACCGGGCGGCATCCGCATGCACGGGTCGGACGACGGGGTAGCCGTTGATCCGGCAGATGACCGAGCCTGGGTACTGCTGCGGGTAGTCCACGTCGAACCCGACGGCGGTCAGGGCCTTGATCGCCGACGACGGGTCACCCGAGGCGCACCTGGTGCTGATCGAGCTGCCGGTGTCGACGACCACCGTGACTCCCGAGGTGCCCGAGCAGGCTGCGGCGCTCGCCGGCGCGGCCGCCACGACGAGCCCGGCGAGAGCCAGACCCGAGGCGGCGGCAGCGCCGGCGAGGCGTGCGAGCAGACGGTGCACGGGGCGGCGCATCAGGCGTGCGCCCCCAGGCGTCGCGACGAGACCCAGACGGCGAGGCCGCCGACGACCACGAGCAGCAGGCCGAGCAGGGCCGGCAGGGCCAGGTCGGTGCCGGTCTGGGCCAGTGAACCGGTCGGGGCCGCGTCGACGGTGCTCGACGGGTCGGACCCGCCGGCGCCCTGGGTCGGGTTGTCGGTGGACGTCGGGTCGTCGGTGGACGTCGGGTGTCGGTGGACGTCGGGTGGAGGTGGGCAGGTCAGGGCTGGCGCGTCGCGTCAGCGCGCCGGTGTCACGGCGGCCAGCGGCTACCCCTGGGGCGAGGACTGCGAGGGGCGCGCCGGGGAGGTCGAGGGTGGACATCGACGGGCTCGCGGTCCGGTCGCTCGGGGTCTGTGGTCGAGGGGTGTCCGCCGGCGAAGGCGATGCCCGCCGCGCATTGACGTCGGGCGCGTGCGCCGTACTGGAGGGCGTCAGGAAGGCGCGTGCGCGGCGGCCCTGGCGGTCCGACCACCGGCGAGGAAGGCCTGACCGGCCAGGCCGGTGGTGTTCCCGTTGCGCCCTCGGGACTGCTGACTCCGCCCGATGCGCCTGGACCGTCGTCAGGAGTCCGAGCCCGGCGCCGGCCGTCGGCGGCAGACCCTCGGCGCCGCTGCCGCAGAGCACGGGCGACGAGCAGCGCCTGGACCGCGAAGGCGGTGGCGTCGGGGTCGCTGACGCAGTGCAGCCGCGTCGTCGATGTGGAGCGGAAGCCACCGTCGGCGCACTGCTGGTCCAGCAGGTAGGCGCGGGCATCGGCGCTGAGCGGCTCGCCGGCCCGGGCAGGCGCGATGACGCGCGAGGGACTGCCCGATACGTGTTCGAGTAGTCGCCGTAGGCCGAGACGTCGTCGCAGAAGCGCCCGTTCGTCGTCTCGAGGGCCTGGCAGCTCGCCGAGGAGGTCGTGGCCACCGAAGGCGTTGGGGTCGCTCCCGTGCGCGACGGCGAGCCAGCAGCGCTTTGCGAGGGGGCCGGCGTACACCTCGCCGGGACCGAGCCGATGTAGGAGTCGGCGGTTGTCCTCGTGGCGGCCGAGCGAGGCGTCGGCCTGTGTCTGCTCGGTGCCGGATCGCGCTCAGCGCAGGATGGCGTCATGGTGTTGCCAGCTCGGAGAAGGTGCTGTTGGGGTACGAGGTAGTGGTCGCCACCCGCAGCCAGGGTGCTGGCGATGGACGCCGCTGCGGCCTCGGTCCTGCGAGGACGCGGGCAGGGCCGCCGCCATGCCGGCCTTGCCCGCCGCTCGGGCGGTGCTGGCCGACGTCTCCGGTCGGCGCCGGCTGGGGGTGCGGGGTGAGGCGTGTCGGAGCGTGGGTGAGGCGCTCGGCGACGTCGTGGCCGTCGGGCTGGGTTCGGCGTCGGGCTGGGTGGCTCGACGGTGAAGTGGTGGGTGTTGCGGACGCAGTGGCGGTCGGGCTCGGCGACGCGTTCGCGGATGCAGTGGCGCCGGCCTCCGTGGTCGGGTCGGCGAGGGCGCTGGTCGCCGGTGCGCCGACGAGCGCGGCGGCGATGAGCAGGGTCCCGGCGCGGCGCAGCAGGGCGCCTCGGGGGGTGGTGGGGGTGGACATCGGTGCCTTCCTGAGCGGTTCAAGACGTGATGCCCGAACCACCGGAGTCCCGGTCACTCGGGCTCCGTCCCGCATTCCTCGACGGTGTTGTGGAGCCGCTCGCACCTGCCGGGTACTCCGACTTGTCGCGACGTGACGTCACGACCCACGGCTGCGGGACAGTGCCGGACTTGAACCGGCTTCCCCCGAACAGGTGCGTGTGGGTGCCGCCCGAAGGCGACGGCCAGACTCTACTCCCCCGGGAAGGTGCTCGGCTCCCATGTGGGCGTTCGTCAGAACGGTGGCGGGTCGTGGTCGTTGGGGCGTGGGTGGTGTCGGGCGCGGTGGGTGCGGCAGGGCCAGTGCTCGGTCGCGAGGTCATCGGGGTCGACGTCGTCGGGGTCGAGAAGGGTGACGCCTTGGATGGGCAGGATCTCGGCGCGGTGTGGGCCGCGGTGGTCGCGCCAGATGGTCGAGGGCCGGGGCTGGTGGCCTGGTGGGGGTGCGGTGTGGTGTTCGAGGTGGAACTCGAGCTCGCTGTGCGGTCCGTCGGGCAGGACGGTGCGGGCCCGGCTGGTGCTGTCCGGTGCCGCTCCCGCCGCCTGCGCCTGCGCCTGCGGCCTGGGCGGTGGGGGCCGCGGGTGCGCGGGTGACGTCGGGTAGGACGCTGGTGTGTAGGGCGTTGGCGGGGTGGGTGGTGCGGACCCGGCCGGTGGGGTCGGTCCAGGTCGCGACGGCGTCGGGGGTCAGGGCGAGGGTCCAGCCGAGTCGTTGTTTGATCCGGTGGTGGCGCCGGCACAGGCAGAGCAGGTTGGTGTCCGTGGTGGGTCCGTGCGGCCAGGGTCTGACGTGGTCGAGGTCGCAGAAGACGGCGGCGACGGTGCAGCCGGGGAAGCGGCAGCGCCGGTCGCGGGTCTTGATCCGGGTGGCCATCGGCTTCGAGGGCCGGTACGGCCCGGCCGGGGCCGCGCTGACCGCTGAGGCCGACCCTTCGCGGACCTGGGTGCCGTCGCTGCGACGTGTGACCTCGACCTCAGCGACCGTCCAGTGACCTCAGCGACGTCAGTGACCTCATTGACGTCGGGGACCTCGTTGACGTCAAGAACCTCATTGATGTCGGCGCGGGCGTCGCTGTCGCGGTGGTCGACCGAGGGCAGGTCGTCCAGGTCGCGGGTCTTGCTGGGACCGGTGGCTGCGGTACCGCGGGTGCCGCTACCCGAGAGGTGGTTCGGGGTGGTGTCCTCGAGCAGGGCGCCGGTGACCGGGTGGCAGGTGGCCACCTGCACCGCGGTCTTGCCGGTGGTGTTGGCCTGTTCGGCGGTGGTGGTCAGCCAGCTGCGGGCGAGGTAGACGGGTTGGTTGCCGTTGGGGCCGGTGACCTCGACCAGGTCGCCCTCCCCGGCGGCGCTGGGCAGGGCCGGGCTGCCGCCCTCGCCGGGGCCGGCATCGGCGGGCACCACCACGTCGGGCAGGACGGTGGCGGGGACGGTGAGGGTGAGGATGGTGTCGATGGTGGCGTGCCCGGCGACCAGGTCGGTGAGCGCTTTGGCGCGGGCTCGTTCGATGTTCGGGCAGGCACCCTGGTTCAGGTACTGCTGGGCCAGGGCGTCGATCGCGGCCCAGGCGTGGGCGGCTTCTTCGGAGGGGAAGGTGCCCACCCACTTGTCCACGCCGGGTTCGTCGGCCCAGCGGCGCAGCCCGCACTGTTCGCGGGCGCGGCGGGCGCGGTGGACCAGCAGGTCGGGGCTGATCCGGGTCAGCACCCGCCGGCAGCGGCGGCGCAGGTGCGCGGCGTCCTCGGACCCGAAGTGCCGTTCCAGGGCGGCCACGACGGTGGCGGCGACCTGTGCTGGGGCCTCGGCCAGCTCCTCGGCGACGACCGCGGCCCGGTAGCTGTCCAGGTGGCCGGTGGCCATCGCCTGGTGCAGCCCACCCAGCCCGGTCGCGGTGCTGGTGCCGGCGGGGCCGTCCGCGGCCATCCGTAGCGCGGCCCGCACCCGGGACTCGGCGTGTACCGCGGAGACGTTCAGCGCCCCGGAGACGATGGCCGGGGTGTCCAGTGCGGCGTGCCCCAGGCCCCGGTGGGTCTCGATGATGGTGCCGTCCTCGAGGACGGCGGGCTCGATCGCGGCCAGGTGCACGATCGCGGCGTCCTGGGCCGCGCTGGCGGTGTCGATCACCTCCTGCAGCGAGCCCAGCACCGCGGCCCACGCCGCCAGCGACCCGGACACCTGCGTGCTGGGGAAGGCACCGGCGAGCTCACCCAGCACCGACTCACACACCGCCTGCACCTCGGCTGGACCGGTACCCATGAACCTTCACCCCCTTTCGCCTTCCGGTACCCCAAACGCTACCGGTGACCACTGACAGGACCCCCGAACCCAACCAGAGCCCCGGCGACGTGCTCGGCTGAACCACAAGGGAACTCACGAAGTCGCGACCCCTGCTGCCCACCGGTCGGCCACCCCGTCATCACCCTGACCGCTACGTCCTCCGGTATCCCGGACCCTACCGAAACCCACCGACAGGCCTCCGGGGCCACGCAGGACCCAGGTGCTGTGTTCGGCTGAACCACAACAGAACTCACGAGACCGCGACGCCAGCGCGACACCGATCCGCCGACACCGTCATCACCGCCATCACCGTCACCCGCTGCACCTGCTGGTCCCCAGGGCCCTACCGAGACCCACTGACAGGCCCGGCACGAAGGGCGGCACCGCGACGCGGCATCCCTTTGCGCCTCAACGGAACTCGGCTGGGTCAGCGATCACGACCACCGGGATCCGCTGAGCCTTCACCACCACACCCCCGAGCTCACCGAGGCGACGTCAGGATCTCGCGCTCCGTCGTCGGTGATGGCGATGGTGTGCTCGCTGTGGGCGGTCCGGCAGCCCGTCGCGCTGCGCAGCGTCCACCCGTCGTCGTCGGTGACGAGCTCGGCCGTGTCGGCCATGACCCACGGCTCCAGCGCGAGCAGCAGCCCGGGGCGCAGCGGGTACCCGCGGCCGGGTCGCCCGGTGTTGGCGACGTGGGGGTCCTGGTGCATCGTCGACCCGATGCCGTGGCCGCCGAACTGGGTGTTGACCCGGTACCCCGCCTCGCCGAGCACGGAGCCGATGGCGTGCGAGAGGTCGCCGATGCGGGCCCCGGGCCCGGCGACGGCGATCGCCGCGGCCAGGGCGCGTTCGGTGGCGTCGATCAGGCGAGGCTCTCCGGGGGGCGCGAGTCGCCCACGAGGAAGCTGATGGCGGAGTCCGCCACGACCCCGTCGGGGAGACGGCGAGGTCGAGGGACAGCAGGTCGCCGTCGGCGAGCGAGTGGTCGTGCGGCAGCCCGTGGAGCACCGCGTCGTTGACGGACGTGCAGATGTAGTGCCCGAACGGCCCGCGACCGAAGGACGGCTCGTAGTCGACGTAGCAGGACAGCGCCCCGGCCTCGACGATGAGCGACTTCGCCCAGTCGTCGATGTCCAGGAGGTTGGTGCCCACGGTGGCGCGGCGCTTGAGCGTCTGGAGGATGTCCGCGACGAGGGCGCCGGTCTCCCTGGCTCGAGCCAGCTCGGCGGGGTCAGGATCTCGATCACGCGTTGCCTTCCTCGCACTCCGACGGGCTTCCCCGGCCATGCCACCACGAAACGCCCCCTCCGCGCGAACCAGCAGGCCGAGTGACGGCGCCGGCCCGTCGACGCCGCTAGACTCACCTGCACCAGCGTTCGAGCCGTCATCAGCGGCGAGCTTCCGGAAGAACGGGACCCCACGGCATCCACCGGGTCGTCCTCACTAGAACCGGACGTACGGGTCACGTCACGACCTGGCACAAAGAGCGGTCGTCGCCCTCGGGCGGCGGCAAGCGAGGTGGTACCGCGGAGGTGCGCCACCGGCATCGGATGCCGTGGCGTCACCCTTCGTCCTCGTCCCGGCAACACGACGAGTCGACGATCCGCAGGAGCAGCACCCATGACGTACCCCAAGGTCTCCACGACCGGTGAGCACACCGGCGCCGCGTTCGGCGTCCCCGCGAGCCCCCGGTTCCCGCAGATCGAGGATGCCGTGCTCGCGCACTGGGCGGCCGACGACACCTTCCAGGCCTCGGTCGACAACCGGCCGGCGGGGGAGGACGGCGCCAACGAGTTCGTCTTCTACGACGGCCCGCCCTTCGCCAACGGCCTGCCGCACTACGGCCACCTGCTCACCGGCTACGTCAAGGACATCGTCCCCCGCTACGAGACGATGCGCGGCCGCCGCGTGGAGCGCCGCTTCGGCTGGGACACCCACGGGCTGCCCGCCGAGCTCGAGGCGATGAGCCAGCTCGGCATCAAGACCAAGGAGGAGATCCTCGAGCTGGGGATCGAGACCTTCAACGCCAAGTGCCGCGAGTCGGTCATGAAGTACACCGGCGAGTGGCGGGACTACGTCACCCGCCAGGCCCGCTGGGTCGACTTCGACAACGACTACAAGACGCTCAACCCGACCTTCATGGAGTCGGTGCTGTGGGCCTTCAAGACGCTCTACGACAAGGGGCTGGTCTACGAGGGCTTCCGCTGCCTGCCCTACTGCTGGAACGACCAGACGCCGCTGAGCAACCACGAGCTGCGGATGGACGAGGAGGTCTACAAGAACCGGCAGGACCCGGCGGTCACCGTCGGCTACCGGCTCGAGACCGGCGAGCTCGCCCTGATCTGGACCACCACGCCGTGGACCCTGCCGAGCAACCTCGCGATGGCCGTGCGCCCCGACATCGACTACGTCGTCGTCGAGTCGGACTTCACCGGCCGCACCGAGCGCTACCTGCTCGCCGAGGCCCGGCTGACCGCCTATGCCCGCGAGCTCGGGGACGACGCCGCCGAGCGGGTCGTCGAGCGGCTCAAGGGCAGCGACCTGGTCGGTCGCTCCTACACCCCGCCGTTCTCCTACTACGAGGGTCACGCGAAGTCGCACGTCGTGCTCGCGGCCGACTACGTCACCACCGACGACGGCACGGGCATCGTGCACATCGCCCCCGCCTTCGGTGAGGAGGACAAGCAGCTCACCGACCAGTACGGCATCAAGCCGGTCGTTCCCGTCGGGCCGGACGGCCGGTTCACCTTCCCGGTCGCCGACTACGAGGGCCTGCACGTCTTCGACGCCAACGCCCTCGTCATCGAGCACCTCAAGGCGGCGACCGCCGGTCACGGCGACCACGGGTCGGTCACCGAGGGCACCGTGCTGCTGCGCCGCGAGACCTACGACCACAGCTACCCCCACTGCTGGCGCTGCCGCGAGCCCCTCATCTACATGGCGGTCTCGTCGTGGTTCGTCGAGGTGACGAAGTTCAAGGACCGCATGGTCGAGCTCAACCAGGAGATCACCTGGGTGCCCGAGCACGTCAAGGACGGCCAGTTCGGCAAGTGGCTCGAGAACGCCCGCGACTGGTCGATCTCCCGGAACCGGTTCTGGGGCAGCCCGATCCCGGTGTGGCGCTCCGACAACCCCGAGTACCCGCGGATCGACGTCTACGGCTCGTTCGAGGAGCTCGAGCGCGACTTCGGCCGGATGCCGTTGAACGAGCACGGTGAGCCCGACCTGCACCGCCCGTTCATCGACCACCTGACCCGGCCCAACCCCGACGACCCGACCGGCAACTCCACGATGCGCCGCGTCGAGGACGTGCTCGACGTGTGGTTCGACTCCGGCTCGATGTCGTTCGCCCAGGTGCACTACCCGTTCGAGAACGCCGAGTGGTTCGAGCACCACTTCCCGGGTGACTTCATCGTCGAGTACATCGGCCAGACCCGCGGCTGGTTCTACACGCTGCACGTGCTGGCGACGGCGCTGTTCGACCGCCCGGCGTTCTCGTCGTGCGTCAGCCACGGCATCGTGCTCGGCAGCGACGGCCAGAAGATGAGCAAGTCGCTGAAGAACTACCCGGCCGTCTCCGAGGTGTTCGACCGCGACGGCGCCGACGCCATGCGCTGGTTCCTCATGGCCAGCGGCATCCTGCGCGGCAGCAACCTCATCGTCACCGAGGAGGGCATCCGCGAGGGAGTGCGCCAGGTGCTCATCCCGCTGTGGAACAGCTGGTACTTCTTCAGCCTGTACGCCAACGCCGCGAACGGCGGGCAGGGCTACGACGCCCAGTGGTCGACGGCGTCGACCGACCCGCTCGACCGCTACCTGCTGGCCAAGCTGCGCAACCTCGTCGAGACCGTCCAGGGCCAGATGGACGCCTACGACATCCCGGGGGCCTGCGAGTCGGTGCGCCAGTTCGTCGACGCCATGACGAACTGGTACATCCGCCGCTCGCGGGAACGGTTCTGGGACACCGGCTCCGGCGACTCGTCGGCGACCCAGGCGGCGTTCGACACGCTCTACACCACGCTCGAGGTGCTCACCCGGGTGGCGGCCCCGCTGCTGCCCCTGGTCACCGAGGAGATCTGGCGCGGGCCTCACCGGTGGTCGTTCGGTGCACCTCGAGGACTGGCCGGATGCCGCGGACCTCCCGGCCGACGACGCGCTCGTCGCCGCGATGGACCAGGTGCGTGCCGTCTGCTCCACCGGCTCCTCGCTGCGCAAGGCCGAGAAGCTGCGCGTGCGCCTGCCGCTGCCCGAGCTGACCGTCGTCACCGCCGACCCCGACGGCCTGCGCCCGTTCACCGGCATCGTCGCCGACGAGCTCAACGTCAAGGTCGGTCACCGTGCTCGACGTCGCCGAGGCCCACGAGTCCGACTTCGGCATCAGCCAGCGCCTCGTGGTCAACGCGCGCGCCGCCGGCCCGCGCCTGGGCCGCGACGTGCAGACCGCGATCAAGGGCAGCAAGACCGGCGACTGGTCGGTGGCCGACGACGGCACGGTCACCTCGGGCGGGCTCGCGCTCGTCGAGGGCGAGTACATCGTCGAGACCGTGGTCGACGCCGAGCAGGCGGGCACCCACGTCACCGCGATGCTGCCCGGCGGCGGGTTCGTCGTGCTCGACACCGACGTCAGCCCCGAGCTCGAGGTCGAGGGCGCCGCCCGCGACCTGGTCCGCGCCGTGCAGCAGGCCCGGCGCGACGCCGGCTTCGAGGTCTCCGACCGGATCCTCCTCGAGGTCACCGGTGCCGAGTTCGTCTACCGCGCCGTGCTCGGCCACCGCGAGCTGGTCACCGGAGAGACCCTCGCCACCGAGCTGTCGGTCACGCCCGACCTCGACGACCTCGACCGCAACGCAGCCGGCGTCACGGAGGTCGTCATCGGCGAGCGCTACCCGGCCCGCCTGCGGGTCACGAAGCGCTGAGCCGCGCCGCCGCCGGCGAGGCCACCCCGTCGGCCACCCACGCGGCGTACCCGCCGACGACGTCGGTCGCCCGGTGCACCCCGACGTCCTGCAGGGCGGCAGCGGCCAGGCTCGAGGTGTAGCCCTCCTGGCACAGCACGATGACGTGCAGGTCGTCGTCGGCGATGCGCAGCGCGGCCTCGCTCGTCGGGTCGAACCGCCACTCGAGCACGTTGCGCTCGATGACGAGGGCGCCCGGCAGGTCGCCGTGCTCTGCCCGTTGCGCGGCCGGGCGGATGTCGACGACCACCGCGCCGTGCTCGACCGCGTCCAGGGCCTCCAGCGGGGTGAGGCGGTGCAACCGGGCGCGAGCGGCCGACAGCAACAGGTCGGTGCGGCTGCGCGGGCTCACCAGTCGTCACCCTCTCGGCGGGTCGCGATGCGACGCAGGATGCCGTCGTCGCTCACGTAGTCGTGCTGCACCTCGAGTCGCGGCGCGTAGACGTGCAGCGAGACCGCCGGGTCGGGTCCCTCGTTGGTGACGCGGTGCACGTAGTCCGGGCCGAACGCGTGGGCCACGCCTCGACGGTGGATGTGCCGGGTACCGCGCACGAGCCCATGCACCGCGGTGCCCTCGACGAGGGCGCCCTGCAGCACGACGAATGCCCCTCCACTCCCGCCGTGGTCGTGCCAGTCGGTGCCCTGACCGGGCAGCCAGGTGAGCAGCCAGGCCTCGTGCTGCTCGTCCGCGACGAGGCGACGGTAGTAGCGGCGGTCCGGGTCGAAGTCGATGTGAGGGCGCCAGCGAGAGGGGTCGGCGGCCAGGCGCAGCGCGGTGCGCAGCGGGCTGGTGCGCAGCGACGGCGCGGCGGGAGGGACGAGGGGCTCGGGGGTGGGGCGCAGGGCGCGGCTGGTGACGGTCATGGGTGTGCTCCGGGTCTGGAGGGCGCGTCGACGACGCGCGAGGTGAGTCAGGTGGTGGTGGGACGGCATCCGGCATCCGACGCTGGTCGCGTCGGGCGGGTGGTCCGGGGGCTGGCGGTGGCGCTCAGGCGGTGTGGCGGCGACAGCGACAGCGCGTCGACGGCGTGGCCGGACGCTGCTGCGGCATTCGCTGGTGACTCATGGCACCACCGTAAAGCGGCTTCATCACGTTATGCAACCCATAACCAAGTGTTGTGACGCGGAGGTCCGCTCGCGCCCCGGGCCGGGCGACGCGGGTCAGCGTGGACAATGGGCGGGTGAGCCCTGCCCCCGATGCCGCCCAGCGCGATGCCGCGCACCTGCTCCAGCTGAACCGACGGATGCGTGAGGTGGAGGCGTCGATCCTCTCCCGCGCCCCCGAGCACGACCTCGAGCCCTCGCTCGACCGGATCCGCGCCGTCATGGAGCTGCTCGGCGACCCGCAGCGCACCTTCCCGGTCATCCACGTCACCGGAACCAACGGCAAGACGAGCACGGCCCGGATCATCGAGGCGCTGCTGCGCGAGCTCGGCCTGAACACCGGTCGGTTCACCTCGCCGCACCTGCACTCGATGCTCGAGCGGATCGCCGTCGGTGGGCGCTCGATCGACGCGGAGCGCTTCCTCAGCGCCTACGACGAGGTGATCCCGTTCGTCGAGATGGTCGACGCCCGCTCGATCATCGACGGCGGCCCGGCGATGACCTACTTCGAGGTGCTCGTGGCCGTCGCGTACGCCGCGTTCGCCGACCTGCCGGTCGACGTCGCGGTCGTCGAGGTCGGCATGGGCGGCTCGTGGGACGCGACGAACGTCGTCGACGCCCCGGTCTCGGTCGTCACGCCGATCGACCTCGACCACCGGCACTTCCTCGGCGACACCGTCGAGGAGATCGCGGGGGAGAAGGCCGGCATCATCAAGGCCGACGCCATCACCGTCGTCGGGCTGCAGCAGGCGCCCGAGGCGGCCGAGGTGCTCGTCGAGCGCGCGACCGAGGTGGGTGCCCGGATCGTGTTCGAGGGCAACGACTTCGGCGTCACCGCGCGCGACGTGGCCGTCGGTGGGCAGCAGATCTCGCTGCGCGGCCTGGCCGCGGAGTACCCCGATCTCTTCCTGCCGCTGCACGGCACCCACCAGGCGCAGAACGCGGCCGTGGCGGTCGCGGCGGTCGAGGCGTTCCTCGGCGGTGGCGAGCAGGCGCTCGACATCGACGTGGTGCGGGCCGGGCTGGCAACCGTCGACTCCCCGGGGCGGCTCGAGATCGTGCGCCGCAGCCCCACCGTGCTCGTCGACGCCGCGCACAACCCGGCGGGGGCGCGGGCCCTGCGCGACGCCGATCCAGGACTCGTTCACCTTCGCCCGACTGGTCGGGGTGGTGGCCGTGATGAAGGACAAGGACGCCGCCGAGCTGCTCGAGGCGCTCGAGCCGGTGCTCGACGAGGTCGTCGTCACCCGCACGTCCTCGCCCGCGGGCGATGTCGCCGCGCCAGCTCGGCGAGATCGCCATCGACATCTTCGGCGAGCACCGCGTCGTCGTCGTCGACGAGCTGCCCGACGCCCTCGACCGCGCGGCCGGGATGGCCGACGAGGGCGGCGGCGTCACCGGGGGAGTGCTGGCCACCGGATCGGTCGTCACCGCCGCCGAGGTGCGGATGCTGCTCGGCACCACCTCGGTCTGACCGCTCTGCGCGCCGCGTCGCGACCCTAGGCCGAGCCGTCGGACGCGTGCCGCGCCAGCTGTGCCAGCTCGACCCGGTTGGCCGCACCCGTCTTGCGAAGCAGGTTCGAGACGTGCGAGCTCACGGTCTTCTCGCTGACGAAGAGGTCGCGGGCGATCTCGCCGTAGGTGCGGCCGGCGACGACGTGTTCGAGGACCTCGCGCTCGCGAGCGGTCAGCCCGGCGAGCGGGTGGTCGGCGGTTCGTACTGGGCCCCGAGCCCCGACCTCGACCAGCGGGATGCGCGCGGAGCGGGCCAGGGCGACGACCTCGCGCAGCACCGGCTCGGCCCGTAGCTCCTCCGCGAGGGAGTGCGCGCGCCGGAGGAGGGCCGCCGCCTCCTCGCGTGACCCCCCACCGCGCACGAGGACGGCCTCGCCCGCCCGGGCTGTCGCGTACGCGGCGTCCCAGGGCAGCACCCCGTCGAGGAGCTCGGCGGCGAGCCGCCAGCGGGCGCTCTCGTCGCGGTCGTGACGTGCCCGGGCCGTTTCGGCGGCGTAGAGGGCGTCGAGCCCGTCGAGCAGACCGCGGTAGTCCGCTGTGATGTAGGCGCCGTCGGCGATGACGTGGGGAAACCGCGTGACGAGGTCGTCGAGCCGGGCCGTCAGCACGTCGGCGGGCGCCGTCGGCGTCCCTCGGCCGCCGAGGCGAGGTCGGCGAGCGCCCGGGCCGCCAGTGGGCACAGCCACTCGCACAGGGTCGGGGGCACACCCGGTGAGGTGGCCCCGGTGATCGCGGCCTCGTACGCGCCGGTGGGGTCGCCTGCGCCGAGCCGGACCTGCGCGCGGACCGCGTCGAACTGGAACGCCAGGAAGCCCGAGGTCTCGGCGAACAGCTCGTCGGCCCTGGCCAGGTGGTCCTCCGCCTCGTGCTGCCGTCCCTGGAGGGTGGCGAGCTGCGCGGCCACGAGCCGGGCGGACACGTCCGCCGCCACACCGGGGTCAGAGCCCAGCGTGACTCGGAGCCGGTCCCCGCAGCCCTTCCAGTCCCCCGCCTGCAACAGCGAGGCGCCCTCGCCGACGGACATCCAGGCGAGGTACGGGTGAGGTCCGTCGAGGGTCTCCAGCTGTCGCCGCCGTTGCTGCAGGCAGGCCGCATAGTCGGACCGCGAAGCCGGAGCGGTGGCGTTGGCCTCCCACAGCGCGGCGTGCACGAAGCCCCACCAGTCGCGCGCCTCGACTGCCGCCGCGACGCCCCTCGCCGCCAGAGCTGCTCCGCCGGGTCGGTTGGCGAACGTGGCGCCCATCGATGCCGCGGCACAGGCATACGTCGTCGAGCGGGGGTCGCCGATGGCCTCCGCCCGCTCGAGGGCGGTCGCCACCGCCTCCTGCGCGTCGGGCTCGTCCGCCCAGAGCGACGCCTGCGCGACCTCCGCGAGGGCGACGCCGTGCTGCCACGAGTCGGGCCACCGCTCCGACAACGCAGCGGCGCGCCGCATCGGCTCCACCCGCAGGAAGCCGCGCCCGGTCGAGAAGCGCAGGTGCTCCAGCCGCACGAGGAGCTCGGCGACGAGCAACGGGTCGTCCGTCTCGTCGACCTCGGCGAGCAGGGTCTCGACGGCGCCGTGCTCCGTCTCGTGGTCACCTAGCGCTGCTGCGGTCTCCCGCAGCCGTGCCAGCAGGTCCTCACGCGACTCCCTGACGTCGTCGACGCTTGCGCGGAGGTCGACGAGTCGGCGCAGGAGGACGAGGCAGGCCCGGTCGTCGCCGAGCCGGTCGGCGAGGTCGGCCGCCCGAAGCGTCCAGCGGTACGCCTCGAGAGTGGTGCTCGGCCCGTGCGTGGTGCTCGGCGATCGCTGACGTCGCGGCGAGGCCGCTGGTCGTCGGTGCCTCGGTGCCGGCGGCGAGGTCGTCCTCGCACAGGCCGGCGAAGGCGGCGTGCATCCGGCGTCGTTCCTCCTTGGCCAGGAGGGAGTCGAGGGCCTCGGCCTGGAGGGGGTGGTGGAACCAGTAGCCGCCATCGGGCGACGCGTCGAGGACACCGGCGTCGACCGCCTCCCTCAACAGCCGCGCGGTGTCCGTCGGGGAGGTTCCCGCGAGGTTCACCGCCCTCTCGAGGGCCGGCCCTTCCGCCGGCTCGCCGCCGATCGCCACCGCGAGGACCAGCTGGCGCGCCTCGACCGAGAGACGGTGCCAGGAGCGGAGCACGGCGCCGCGCAGGTCCTCGGGCATCTCCGGACCCAGGTGCCGGGCCTCGGGCGACAGGCCTTCGACGAGGAGCCGGTTGAGGTACGCGTTTCCACCGGTGCGGGTGTGCACGTCGGTGACGAGCGACTCGTGGGCCGAGGCGCCGAGCAGCGCGTGCAGCTGGTCGCGGGTCCCCCCGCGGTCGAAGGCCGCGAGGGCCAGCTCGGTGAGCGGCGGCATCCGGCGGACGTCGGCCAGCCATCGCTGCACGTGGTGGCCCGGACCGACCTCACCCCGTCGGAGGGTGAGCAGGACGGCGAGCCGGCGGTCGAGCAGGCCCCGCGAGGAGGTACATCAGGGCGTCGAGCGTCGCCTCGTCGGCCCACTGGAGGTCGTCCACGACCAGGACCACGGTGCGGCCGTCGGCGCACGTGCGGTCGACCCACTCGTCGAGGTCGGCCGGCCCGGGACCGCCGTCGGTGCCGACCGCCAGCGACGGTGCGCCCAGGTCGTGGGGCAGCCGGCGCAGTGCGGTGCGCAACGGGAGGAGCGGCACGCGGATCGTGCTCAGCGGAAGGCAGGTCACCCGGACTAACACGTCAGCGTCCCGTCGGTCAGCGCACGCCCGTTCGACGAGCCGCGTCTTCCCGACCCCCGCCTCGCCGACGACGAGGAGCGCGCCCGCTCGGCCCGCCCGGGCGCCCTCCACCACGGCGCGGACCCTGGCCACCTCGCGGGTCCGGCCGATGAACCCCCCGCTCGCGGAAGCCTCGACCGATGTGGTCACCCTCGCAGTGTGACAGCCCGCCGAGAGCGACACGACGCATCTGAGGGGTTCGGAGGCCCGTTCTCAGGGGTGTCGCCCGATGTGGCTCAGGGCCGCCGGGCCGGACCGTGGAGGGGTCAGCACACCGCCACCAGCAGGGAGAACCACATGTTCCAGAACCAGCCTCGGGGACGCGGTCGGCGCAGCACCGGTCGCCACCTGCTCCGGGTCGTCGCGCCAGCCGCGTGCGCCCTCACCCTCCTCGGTCTCACGGCCGGTCCGTCGTCGGCGCGACCGGATGCCGGGGAGCCCCTCACCCCCACCACCACCGCCGGCGCCCAGTGCCCCCTCGAGCGGGTCGGTACGCAGCTCGTCCGCTGCGACGTCAACACCGGGAACGGGGTGCCGGCACCTGCCGGGGTCCCAGAGCGGTGAGCCGACGCGGCACCCACCGGGCGGCCCCGGACCCCAAGCGGTCCGGGGCCGTTCACCGGGTTCTCATCCGTCGAGGTCCTCGCCGGCCAGCGCACGGGCAGCAAGCCGTTCCTCGCCGGCCAGCTCCCACACCTCCCACGCGGCCCGCGAGCTGACCGCGACGATGACGCAGCCGAGCACGATGTCCGGCCAGCCGGATCCGGTCCAGGCGGTCACGAGGGCCATCACGATGATCGCCAGGTTGACGGCCACGTCGTTGCGGGCCGACAGGAACGCCGCTCCGCTCAGCGAGCCCCCGTGGTGCCGCACCCGCACGAGCAGCAGGGCGCACACCGTGTTGACCGTGGCCGCGCCGGCCGCGGTGACGACCACGCCGTGACGTCGGGTGCGACCGGGTCGAACGCCTTGACCACCGCCTGCCAGGCCGCGACGAGGGCCGGCACCAGGATGATGAGCGCCAGCACGTGCCCGACGACCGCCCGCCGCGCGAGGGGCCAGCCCAGCGCCAGGGCGATGAGCAGGTTGACGGCGGTGTCCTCGACGAAGTCGACCGAGTCGGCGAGCAGCGACACCGAGCCGATGGTGAGCGCCACCCCCGCCTCGACGCGGCGTACGCGAGGTTGAGGCCGGCCACGACGAGCACACCCGCCGCAGCCGGCGGGGCTCGAGCACGGGGCGGCATCCACGTCCCCATCCCACCAGAGCGCCTGACCCAGCAGCCGCAACGCCGACCGGACCGACCGGCGACGGCCGCCCCCGGCATACCCTTGCCTGCATGACGCTGTTCAAGCTGATCCTCCTCGTCCGCCCTCGCGGCCGTGTGGTGGGTCGTCACGTCGGTGCGCGCCAGCCGCGGCGCGTCGACCACCGCGTTCACTCCGGTCGAGGACCTCACCCCCGAGGTGCAGCAGACCATCGACGCCGCGCTGGCCCGCGGTGAGCTGATCGGGGCGATCAAGCACTACCGGGCGGCGACCGGCGCCGGCCGCCGAGTCCAAGGCGGCCGTCGAGACCCGGCGTTGGAAGCGCGGCGAATGAGCCGGCTGCCGCTCTACGGCACGCAGGGGAAGTTCACCTTCCGGCTGCTGGCCATGGCGCTGTTCGGCCAGGCGATCATCCTGTCCTTCTTCGCCCTCGTCGCCCGCGGCAACGCGATCGCCGAAGGCCGGCCCGACGACGGGCAGCAGCTGCTCTGGGTGGGTCTCGGGCTGGCGCTGCTCGCCCTGGTGGCCTCCGGCATGATGCGCCGCCCGTTCGGCGTCACCCTGGGCTGGCTGGTGCAGGCCCTGACCTGGGCGAGCGCGTTGCTCGTGCCGGCGATGATCGGGGTCGCCGTGGTCTTCACCGCGCTGTGGGTGCTGCTCCTGCTCCAGGGCTCCAAGATCGACCGGATCGTCGCCCAGCGCGAGGCCGACGCCGACCCGGGGCCGGGGCGGCAGCGAGCCACCCCCGCCGGTGACTAGGCTGCTCCCGTGACCACCGAACGCTCACTCGTCCTCGTCAAGCCCGACGGTTTCGCCCGTGGCCTCACCGGGGAGGTGCTGCGTCGCATCGAGGCGAAGGGCTACCGCCTGGTCGCCCTCCAGGTGCTCACCCCGGACCTCGACCGGCTCCACACGCACTACGAGGAGCACGTCGGCAAGCCGTTCTTCGAGCCCCTGTGCGAGTTCATGTCGTCCGGCCCGGTGGCCGGCTGTCATCGAGGGCGAGCGCTGCATCGAGGGCTTCCGGGCCCTGGCCGGCGCCACCGACCCCACCAAGGCGCTGCCCGGCACCATCCGCGGTGACCTCGGCCGCGACTGGGGCACACCGGTGCAGCAGAACATCGTGCACGGGTCCGACTCCCCGGAGTCCGCCGTCCGCGAGATCGGCATCTGGTTCCCCGGGCTCTGAGCTGCGGGCTCGCCCCTTCAGCCCCTGGCGAGCAGCTCGTCGAGGATCTCCGCCTCGCGGTGGTACGCCGTGAGGTGACCCGCGTCGGTCCACTCCACGAAGCGCGCGTTCGGCAGGGCGTCCACGAGGCGCCGGGCCGCTGAGATCGGGCAGTTGCGGTCCTCGACGGCGTGGTACCAGGTCAGCGACGTCGTGTACGGATGCCGGGTCGACGTCCCACTCCAGGGTCAGCGCCTGCGACTCGTCGACCCAGCCGTCGAGGCCCGCCGTCAGCGCCTCGACGGTCGCTCGGGCGAAGCCTGCCTGCCACTGCGGGTCCTCCATGACCGCGAGGTCCTCCGGCGGGGCGGTGTCCATGATCCCGTGGAAGGCCCCGAGCGGGTCGGCGAGCATCGCCGTGCGCAGCGGGGCCATGACGGCGGCGGCCTCCGCACGTCGGTCCTCGCGCATCAGCCGCCACACCTGCGCGTTGAGCGGGATCATCGCCTCGACCTCGTCGGCCGTGAGGGGCGTCGCGCCGGCCACGACGGTGGCGGCCACCACCCGGTCGGGGTGGTACTGGCACAGGGCGAGCTCGTGGGGCGCGGCACCGCTCCCGCCGGTCAGGTGCACCCGGTCCAGGCCCAGGTGGTCGAGCACCTCGGCGAGGTCGTCGGCGTGCTCGCGAAAGCGACGACCGGGCAGCCGGGTCGAGGCGCCGAAGCCCGGCCGCTCGGTGGTCACGACCCGCAGGCCGCGCTCGGCCCACGGGGAGCGGTCGGACCGCACCGACCAGCGGCAGCCGGGCGTGCCCGGAACCCGCAACAGCGGGATGCCGTCCGCGTCACCCCAGTCGGTCCAGGCGACGGTGCGGCCGTCGCGCACCGTCATCGAGGCGTCGCGCGGCTCGGTGGCTGCGCCATCGGCCCACCCTCGCAGAGCGCCCGCCGAAAGACGTCCACGGATGCCGAACGGGCGGCTTCGCTTGGCCCGGTCCGCCACCGCTCGGCGCGGCACCCGGACCCCGCGCTCCCTCGACCTAGCCTGCTGACATGAGCGGCTGGGCGTCGGGGTGGGTGCGCGGGAGGGACCTCGCGATCGACCTCGGCACGGCCAACACCGTCATCTACGAAAGCGGTCGCGGGGTCGTGCTCGACGAGCCGTCGGTGGTGGCGATCGGGCCGGCACCAGCCAGCTCGTGGCGGCCGGCCACCGCGCCAAGGAGATGCTCGGCCGCACCCCGGAGTCGGTCACCGCGGTGCGGCCGCTGCGGGACGGCGTCATCTCCGACGCCGACGTCACCGAGCGGATGATCCGCTGGTTCGTCGAGCAGGTCTCGCCCTCGCGGCTGATGCGTCCGCGGGTCGTGGTGTGCGTGCCCAGCGACATCACCAGCGTCGAGCGGCGGGCCCTCGAGGACGCCACCCTGCGCTCCGGCGCCCGACGGGTCTACGTCATCGAGGAGACGATGGCGGCCGCGATCGGCGCCGGGCTGCCCGTCGAGGACACCCGCGCCTCGATGGTCGTCGACGTCGGGGGCGGCACCACCGACGTCGCCGATCATCAGCCTCGGTGGTGTCGTCACCTCCCGGACGGTGCGGATCGGTGGCGACGAGATCGACGACGCCCTCGTCGCCCACGTCAAGAGCGAGTACTCGCTGCTGCTGGGGGAGCGCAGCGCCGAGGACCTCAAGATCGGCGGCCGGCTCGGCCTTCCCGCTGCGCGAGGAGCTCACCGAGCGGGTGCGTGGCCGCGACCTCGTGACCGGGCTGCCCAAGACGGTGTCGATCGGCTCGGGCGAGGTGCGCCGGGCCATCGAGACCCCGATCGTGCAGATCGTCGAGCTCGTGCGCACCGTGCTCGACGTGTGCCCGCCCGAGCTGGCCGGTGACGTCGTCGACCGCGGCATCGCCCTCACCGGGGGCGGCGCGCTGATCCGTGGTCTCGACGAGCGGCTCAGCCACGAGCTCGGCGTGCCCGTGCACGCCGCCGACGACCCCCTGCACGCGGTGGCCCGCGGCGCCGGCCGCTGCGTCGAGGAGTTCAGCACGCTCGAGCGCGTGCTGGTCGACAACCGGCGTCCCTGACGATGCACGTCCGGCGCACCCCACCGGCCCGGTCGGCCCATGTCCGGCGGGCCACGCCGGCGGGGACCTCGGCCCGTTCCCGTCGCCTCCTCACCGTCGCCCTCGCGCGTCACCGGTCTCGTCGTGGCCCTCGGGGTGTCCGGGGCCGCCGGGCTCGAGCCGGTGCGCGGAGCCGCCGCCACCGTCCTCGGCCCGCTCGAGCGGCTCCTCGGCCCCCGTGACGACGAGGTGTCGGCCGCGCGCGCCGAGCAGGCGGCGCTCGCCACCCGCCTCGCCGCCGCCCAGCGCGAGGTCGCGGCCTGCACGGCAGCGCCGGCATCCTCGAGACGCCGGCGCTCGCGGGTGCCCGTCTCGTCCCGGCCCGGGTCGTCGCCGTCGGCGCCTCGGGCCCGGCCGGCCCCGAGCGCGTCACGATCGATGCCGGGTCGCGCGACGGGGTGGAGGTCGACCGCACCGTCGTGGCGGCCGACGGCCTGGTCGGCCGGGTCGTCTCCGTCGCACCGTGGACCTCGGACGTGCTCCTCGTCGGCAGCGCCGACCTCACCGTCGGGGTGCGGGTCGGTCCGCGCGGCGTGCTCGGCGAGGCGTCCGGGGCCGCCCTGGCCGGTGGCGCCCGCCCTGAACCGGGTCTGCTCTCCTTCGCCCTCGTCGACCGGGGTGCCGCCACCGTCGGTGACGTCGTCACCACCCTCGGCAGCGTCGGCGACCGTCCGTTCGTGCCGGGCATCCCGGTCGGCGCGGTGGCCACCGTGCACCTGGGCGTCGGCCGGCTGGCCCCCACCGGCACGGTCATCCCCGCCGTCGACCCCACCTCGCTCGATGTCGTCGCGGTGGTGCTCACCACCGGGCGCAGCGCACCGCGCCCGGCCGCGACGGGCACCGGATGAGCGCCCGGGTCGCTCTGCTGCTGCGGGGCCTGGTGGTGCTCGTGGCGGTGCTGCTCGTGGTGACGTTCGGCGCGCGCCACGTGCCCGTCGTGCCCGACCTCGTGCTCGTGCTCGTCGTCGCGTGGGCGTTGCTGCGCGGCCCGGTGGCCGGCGCGGCGGTCGGCCTCGCCGCCGGGTGGCTGCTCGACCTCGTTCCGCCCGGCTCCGCCCACCTCGGCGTGCAGGCCCTCACGTATGCCGCCGCCGGCGCCTTCGCGGGTCGCGCCGCATCGAGGGCCCGGTCGCCGCGCCCCGCGTCGCCCTGGTGGCGCTGGGGGCGTCGGCGATCGTCGAGGGTGTCGGGGTGCTGGGCGCGCTCGCGGTGGGGGCGCCGGTCGACCTCGGCGCCGTCGTCGTGCAGTGCCTCCTCACCGCCACCGTCGCGGCGCTCGCGGTGCCGCTCGTCGTCGCGGCCGAGCGCGGACTGGTGCGTCGGAGGTACGGGTGAGCCGCCTGGGCACCACGGCCCGTGACCGCCGGGCGGGCACCCACCAGGGCCGGTTCCTGGCCGTCGTGCTCCTGGTCGGGCTGGGCTTCGCGGCCCTCGTCGGCCGACTGGGCCAGGTGCAGCTGGTCGGGCACGACAACTTCCGGGCGGCGGCATCCGCGCTCGACACCCGCACCCTCGTCGTCCCGGCCCTGCGCGGCCGCATCCTCGACCGGGAGGGCCAGGTGCTCGCCGACAACCGCGCCAGCACGGTCGTCACCATCGAGCGCCGGGTGATCGCCGACAGCGACGACCGGGGTGCCTCCGAGGTGCGCGACATCGCGTCGGTGCTCGGCCTCCCGGCCGACGACCTGCTCGGCCGCACCTGGCTGTGCGGCGAGCCGGGCGCTCCGGCCGCCCCGGCCTGCTGGGCGGGGTCGCCGCAGGTGCCGGTACCCCTGGCCGACGACGTCGACCCCACCAAGGCGCTCTCGCTCGTCGAGCAGCCCGACCGCTTCCCCGGCGTGGCCGTGGAGTCACGCCCGGTGCGCTTCTACCCCCGGCCGCAGGGCATCAGTGCCGCCCAGGCGCTGGGCTACCTGGGCCAGGTGCGCGCCGAGGAGGTCGGCGACAGCCGTGGCCTGGTCGCCGACGACCTGGTGGGGCGCGCGGGGCTGGAGCAGCAGTACGACTCCGTGCTGCGCGGGGTGCCGGGCCGCACCGTCGTCTCCGTCGACGCGCGCGGGTTGGTGACCGGCGTGGTCTCGCGCACCGAGCCGGTGGCGGGCCGCGACCTGGTCACCTCCCTCGACGTGCGGGTCCAGGCCACCGCCGAGAAGGCGCTTGCCACCCAGATGGCGAGGGCCCGCACGCGGGGCTGGCCGGCCGACTCTGGTGCGGTCGTGGTGCTCGACCCGCGCTCCGGTGCGGTGGCCGCCCTGGCGAGCGCACCGACCTACGACCCCAACATCTGGACCGGGGGCATCTCCCGGGCCGACTACGCAACGCTCACCGCGGCATCCGCGAACACCCCGTTGCTGTCGCGGGCGATCGGTGTCGAGCTGGCCCCGGCCAGCACGTTGAAGCCCGCCTCGGTCGTCGCCGCGGTGCGGGCCGGCAACTCGCTGAACGGCACCTACGACTGCCCGGCCAAGTACCGCATCGGGAACCGGGTCTTCAACAACCACGAGACCTCCGGCCGCGGGCTGATCAGCTTCCGCAAGGCCATCCAGATCTCGTGCGACACCGTGTTCTACGCGGTCGCCTACGACTCCTGGCGCGCCCAGGGTGGCTTCGGCGCGACGAGCGACGCCCGCGACCCGTTCGTTGCCGCGACGACGGGCCTGGGGCTCGGCGCCCGCACCGGCATCGACCTGCCCGGTGAGGCGACCGGGCGGATCCCCGGCCGGGCGTGGAAGAAGGCGTCCTGGGAGGCGACGAAGGCCGAGTCGTGCCGTCGGGCTCGCACCGGCTACCCGGACGTCACCGACAGGAAGCAGGCCGCCTACTTCACGCAGGTCGCGGTCGAGAACTGCGAGAGCGGCTACCTGCTGCGCCCCGGCGACGCCGCGAACTTCTCGATCGGTCAGGGCGACGTCGGGGTCACCCCCCTGCAGGTGGCGGTCATGTACGCCGCGATCGGCAACGGCGGCACGCTCGTCACACCGCGCGTCGGGTCCTCCGTGGTCGACCCGGCCACGGGCCGCGACGAGGCGGTCGCCGCGGGGCCGCGACGCAGGGCGCCCCTGTCGGCGCAGGTCGACTCCTACCTACGGGCCGCGCTGCGGGATGCCGTGACGCTCGGCAGCGTGCGCAACCAGTTCCGCGCGATGCCGGGGTGGCCGGTCGCGGGCAAGACCGGCACCGGCGAGGTGGTCGGCAAGCGGGACACCTCGTGGTTCGTGTCGTACGCCCCGGCGGACGAATCCGCGCTGGGTCGTGTCGGTCGTCGTGGCCCAGGGCGGGCCGGGTGCGCGAACGGCCGCCCCGGTCGCCCGCAGCGTCCACGAGACCCTCCGCAGCCTGCGGTGAGGAGGCGCTCTCGACGCCGGATAGGCTGGCGCCATGGCTGATTTCGACGTCGTGGTGCTCGGTGCTGGTCCTGGTGGGTACGTCGCGGCGATCCGCGCGTCGCAGCTGGGGAAGAAGGTCGCGGTCGTCGAGAAGAAGTACTGGGGCGGTGTCTGTCTCAACGTCGGGTGCATCCCGAGCAAGGCCCTGATCAAGAGTGCCGAGATCTCGCACCTGCTCACCCACGACAAGGCGAAGTACGGCATCGAGGGCGATGCCACGATGTAGCTACGGCCCCACGTTCAAGCGGTCCCGCCAGGTGTCCGACGGCATCGTGCGCGGCGTTCACTTCCTGATGAAGAAGAACAAGGTCCAGGAGATCGACGGCTGGGGCACCCTGACCTCGTCGACCTCGATGGACGTCGCCCTGAACGACGGCTCGACCCGCCAGCTCACCTTCGACCACCTGATCATCGCCGCCGGTGCCGTCACCCGGATGCTGCCCGGTGTCGAGGTGTCGAAGAACGTCGTCACCTACGAGGAGCAGATCCTCGACGAGAACCTGCCGGGCTCGATCATCATCGCCGGCTCCGGTGCCATCGGCGTCGAGTTCGCCTACGTCATGAAGAACTTCGGCGTCGACGTCACGATCGTCGAGTTCCTCGACCGGATGGTGCCCACCGAGGACGCCGACATCTCCAAGGAGCTCGCCAAGCACTACAAGAAGCTCGGCGTGAAGGTCCTGCTGGGCACCAAGGTCGAGGGCGTCGAGGACACCGGCTCCGGCGTGCGGGTCACCGTGTCGCCCGCAGCCGGCGGTGACCAGCAGGTGCTCGAGGCCGACAAGTTCCTCTCCGCCATCGGCTTCGCGCCGCGCACCGAGGGCTACGGGCTCGAGGCGGCCGGGGTCGCGCTCACCGACCGTGGCGCCGTCCAGATCGACGAGTACTGCCGCACCAACGTGCCCAACGTCTACGCGATCGGCGACTGCACCGCCAAGCTGATGCTCGCCCACGTCGCCGAGGCGCAGGGCATCGTCGCCGCCGAGACCCTCGCCGGTGCCGACACGATGCCGGTCGACTACGACTTCGTGCCGCGGGCCACCTACTGCCACCCGCAGATCGGCTCGTTCGGGTACTCCGAGGCGCAGGCCAAGGAGAAGGGCTACGACGTCAAGACCGCGACCTTCCCGTTCACGGCGAACGGCAAGGCCATGGGCCTGGGCGACGCGGTCGGCTTCGTCAAGGTCGTCGCCGACGCCACGCACAACGAGATCATCGGTGCGCACATGATCGGCCCGGACGTCACCGAGCTGCTGCCCGTCCTCACGCTCGCGCAGAAGTGGGACCTCACCGCCGACGAGGTGTCGCGCAACGTCTTCGCACACCCCACCCTGTCCGAGGCGGTCAAGGAGGCCGTCGAGGGCATCGCCGGCCACATGATCAACTTCTGACCACGGCGGGGCTTGGCCGCGCCACCCATCGAGCGCCGCGCTCTGGCGCCGCCCGGAAGGGTGGGTCATGATGGGTCATGGCCGAGGTGTCCACACTCCCGATCCGTGGTGAGGTGGTCGTCGACGCCCGCGGGGAGCTCGAGCCCTTCGGGTCTCTTGGCACCCCGAGCACGGGCTCGTGGTGCTGTCGATCTGGCGTGGTGACACCTGTGCCGCGACGGTTCAGGTCGACTCGGCCGAGGTGCCGCACCTCGTCGACGTGCTGGTGCGCGGACTGGCCGCGTCGTCGGCTCCGTCTCGGCCGTACGAGGCCGCCGGGTGATGACCCTCAGTGCAGCAGGGGGCCCGGCAGCGGCTCGGCGTGCACGACGGTGAGCTCGCGACACCGCGCGGGTGAGCACCACGTAGAGCCGGCGCAGGCCGGTGCGCAGGTCGGGCTCGGCGTCGGCGATGGCGCGCGGCTCGACGACGACGACGCGGTCGAACTCCAGGCCCTTGGCGATGCTCGCCGGCACGAGCTCCACCTGGCGGTCCTCGTCGTCCCCGTGGTCGGCATCCAGCCGGCCGTGGGCGATCCCCGCGGCGGTGAGGGCCGCGCTCAGTCCGCCTATCCCGGCGTCGGTGGCGATGACGCCGACCGAGCCGGGCGCGCCAGGCGGCCCGGACGGCGTCGATGACCGCGGCCGCGCGGCCGTCGCCGGTCGGTCGGCACCAGTGTGAGCCGGCCGGGGTTGTCGCGCACCGACCTCGGGGCCCCGAGCCCGGGCGCCATGTGCGGGCAGCAGCCGGGCGGCGAAGTCGATGACCAGGCCGGGCACCCGGAAGCCGCGGTCGAGGACCACGAGCTCGTGCGGCGGACCGCCCGAGGTGGCCCATGGCGTCGCCCCACGACTCGGTCGCCCACGGCGTCGTTCCCTGGGCGATGTCGCCGAGGACGGTGAGCGACCCGGTCGAGGCGCGGCGGCCGACGGCCCGCAGCTGCATCGGCGAGAGGTCCTGCGCCTCGTCGAGGACGACGTGCCCCAGGCTCGGCGTGCGGTCGAGGAGGTCGGCGACCTCGTCGAGCAGCGCCATGTCGGCCCGGGTCCACCTCGCGGCGCCCTTCGTCCGAGGAGGGCTGTCCCACAGCAGCATCCGCTGCTCGTCGGCGGTGAGGACGCCGTCGGCCGCGGCGGTGAGCGTCGCGGTCCGAGAAGAGCGCGGAAGAGCACGGCGGCCGGGTCGAGCGCCGGCCAGAGCGCCCTGACGTACGCCGTGACCGGCGCCGACCGGGCGACGGTGTCCTGCACGCGGTCGTCGGGGGAGTCGCCGGTGCGCTCCATCTGCAGCAGCACGTGGTGGGCGAGGCGCTGGGGGAGCAGGTCGCGGGCCGCGGAGTAGCGCACGCCGCGGGCGACGAGGGCGTCGACGTCGTCGCGGACCTCGTAGGCGGGCACCCGCCAGCGGCGGACCCGCGCGGGACGACGAGCGCCTCGTCGGCGCGGCCGACGTGCGCCCAGACGGCTCGGCGCAGCACCTCGGCGAGGCGGGCGTCGCCCTTGAGGACCGCGATGGCCGTGGGGTCCTCGGCGCGGACCCGACCGTGGTCGAGGAGGGTGTCGATCGTCGCGTGACCGACCCGGACCTCGCCGAGGGAGGGCAGCACGGCGCCGATGTGGTCGAGGAACGCACGGTTGGGGCCGACGACGAGCACGCCGGACCGGTCGAGCTGCGCGCGGAAGGAGTAGAGCAGCCACGCGGCGCGGTGCAGGCCGACGGCGGTCTTGCCCGTCCCGGGGGCGCCCTGGACGCAGATGCTGGTGCCGATGTCGCTGCGGACGATCTCGTCCTGCTCGGGCTGGATCGTCGAGACGATGTCGCGCATCGGGCCCGAGCGGGGCCGCTCGATCTCCGCGGCGAGGATGCCGCTGTGCTCGGTGCGCGTCGCCGGCGGTGAGGCGCTCGTCCTCGTACGCCGTGAGGCGGCCGCGGTCGACCCCGAACCGGCGACGCAGCACGACGCCCATCGGCTCGGTGGGCGAGGCGCGGTAGAAGGCGGTGGAGATGGGAGCCCGCCAGTCGACGACCACGGGGTCGCCGCGGTCGTCGGAGACGTGGCGGCGGCCGATGTGGAAGGTCTCCGCGCCGTGGTCGGTGCGGGTGTCGATCCGGCCGAAGAACAGGGTCGTGCGCGGGTCGTCCTGCAGCGAGGCGACGCGGCGGGCCAGCACGCGCCCGAGCAGCTCGCTGCGTCCAGGCGTCGCTGGCCTTGGCGGCGTCGAGCCGGTCGGTGTGCTCGCGCATCCGGCGCAGCTCGGCGCGGGCGTGGTCGAGGTGGGCCTGCTCGCGGGCGAGGACCGGTCGCTGGTGCTGGTGGAGTGTCGTGGGGCACGGTCGTGGGGTCGGTGGGGTCGGCGGACGGCGTGGGCACGGCGGATCCGCCTCTCATGCTGTGGGTTGGTTCGCATACTGGCGAACCGATGATGGTAGCGCCGAGGTGGGGCTCGGCGAAAGTCGGATCGGGTGCCGCGTGCGGCACCGCCTGTCGGTGGGCCACGGCACACTGCCTGGATGGACCGATCGACAGCTCCCATCCAGGTCGTCTTCGACGCCGCCGACCCCGGCGCGCTCGCCGTGTTCTGGGCGTCCGCACTCGCCGAGCGCGGCTACGCCGTGCCCGCGCCACCGGGTGACTTCGCCGACTGGCCGGCGTTCCTCGCCGCCAACGGGGTACCCGAGGAGCGGTGGAACGACGCCTCGGCGATCGAGGCGGACGGCCACCCACGGATCTTCTTCCAGAAGGTGCCCGAGGCCAAGACCCTCAAGAACCGGGTGCACATCGACCTGCTGGCCGGCGGCGGCCCGTCGGTGCCCCTCGACGAGCAGCGACAGCGGGTGGCGGCCGAGGTGGCGCGCCTCGAGACGCTCGGCGCGACCAGGGTCGAGGAGCACGCCGACCTCGGCGTGCACTGGGCGGTGATGCGCGACCCGGAGGGCAACGAGTTCTGCGTCTGAGGGCCCCGGCGTCGGCTCGCGCGTAGGCTGCCCGGCCAGAGGGGTGGTGGCTCATGGGACCGGGGAACGACAACCAGCCCACGGGAGGGCGGATGCGCGCCGTGGTACTGGCCGCGGTCATCGTCACGGTCGCCGTTCTGCTGGTGGTGCTGCTGTGACGCTGGTGGTCCTCGACGACGGGTGGACCAAGGTGATCTGGGCCGTCATCGGCGCGCTGCTGCTGTGGCAGCTGGTGCCTCGACCAGCCGGCCGAGCCGCGGGCCGTCCCGGTGCGCGCCGACGACGCTCCCGGCCTGCACGGTCTCGTCGCCGAGGTGGCCGCGGTCACCGGAACGCGGCGACCCGACTCCGTCGTCGTCGACACGGCGTACGCCACGTCGCTGCTGCCGGTCGGCTACCTGGGTCGGGCGACGCTCGTCCTGGGGTTGCCGCAGTGGACCGCCCTCGACGACGACGAGCGCATCGCCGTCCTCGCGCACGAGCTGGCGTGCGTGGAGCCGGCGCGAAGCCCTGCCGGGATCCTGGTCAGGCTCGCCGACGACCTGCTCTCCCGGCTGGTGCTCATGCTGTCCCCGACCGGGGCCGTTCAGCCGCACGAGACAACGCGCGAGCAGTACGACAGCCAGATGGGTGCGATGGGTGCCGGTGACGACCTGGCGGGCGACCGGATGCGCCGGGAGGTCGCCACCTCGGTCGGTGCCGCTGGCCTCACGGTCGTCGCCGCGCCGGCCAGGGCGCTGCAGGGGATGCTGCGTCGAGCCGCTCTCGCCGGCAGCTCACCGGGGTGTCTGCGGGCGGACCGTGGAGCGGCCGCGCTCGTGGGCTCTCCCGCGGTGACGGGGCTGCTGCTCAGCACGCTGCCGCTGCCGCGGGCGTGGGTGGCCGCCGAGGTGGCGGCCCGACGACGGGCCGACCCGTTCGTGGCCATGGCCGCGTCCGAGCGACCCGCGCGCGGACGAGCTGGCCCGACGACTGGCGGCGGCCGCCGCCACGCGGGAGCGAGTCGGCCCCACCCACGCAGCGACGGCCACCCGTGTCGAGGCCCTCCGGCGGGCCGAGGTCGTGACCCGGGGAGTCGGCCCGGCCGCCGTCCGGGCGGCAGACCGCGACCTCGACGTGCACCGTCGCCAGCTCGCCCAGCGCTTCGCCGAGGAGCTCGTCCACGGCCGTCCGTGACGTTCGTCCCACGGCGGGAGCGAATGTCGAGGTCGTGACGCGTTCGGGATGGCGGTCGATCTCCCGCAGCCGTTCCCGCGAGGATCAGGCGTTCTGGGTGGTGTTCGCCAGGAAGCCGTCGATCTGGTTGATGGCGCTGGTGGCGCCCTCCTCGATGCCCATGTCGAGCACCTTCTGCAGGTCCTCGGCGGAGTCGAAGGTGCTGGTGAAGACGGCGCGGGTGCCCTCGTCGGTGGCGACGAAGGTGTAGTCGTTTCGCGAGACCGGCAGGTCGGGATTGGGGTTGAGGTCGGCGTCGGCGAAGCCGTCGCGGAAGGCGAAGCGGCGTGGCTGGTCGACCTCGTCGACGTCCCAGTAACCCGCGAACTTCTCGCCCTCGGGAGAGGTCATGTAGTAGGTCATCCGGCCGCCCGGGCGCAGGTCGTGGGCGACGAAGGTCGCCGGGTACTCCGGCGGTCCCCACACCTGCTCGAGCTGGCGCGGGTCGGCGTACAGCGCCCACACGCGTTCGACCGGTGCCGCGAACTCGGCGGTGATGGCGAACGTGCGGCGCTCGGTGTCCTTGGTGATGTCGGTGACGGGCATGTCAGCTTTCCTCCATGAGTAGTGCGTCGATTCGGGCGACCCGCCCTCGCCACACGCTCTCGAGCTCGTCGAGCATCGAGGCGACGGACCGGACCGCCTCCACGTCACCGCTGGCCAGCTGTTCGCGGCCGGAGCGCCGCTTGTTCAGCAGGCCGGCCCTCTCGAGGACGGCGACGTGCTTCTGGACGGCGGCGAAGCTCATCTCGTAGCTCGCCGCCAGGGTGGTGACCGAGTGCTCCCCGGCCAGGACTCGGCGCAGGATGTCGCGGCGGGTCCGGTCGGAGAGCGCGTGGAACAGGGCGTCGGCCCGGTCCTCGCTGGTCTCGTTCACCGGACAACATACAACCAAATGGTTGTATGTTGTCAAGCGCGCCGCCGGGAGGCGGAACTGCACCCCCTCGGTCGAGGACGGACTTGCAAGCTGGGGGGGTTGTCGTCCGCACCGACCTCCCGGGCGATGCCCGCGCAGCCGCAGTGGCCGTTCGCCCCCACGCCGTAGCCGACGAGCACGGCGCTTCAGCCCGGCCTTCTGTCAAGCGGGCGGGGGTCCAGGAGGCCGGATGGTGGACAGGGCACGGCGTTTCAAGTGGCGGGCTGTCTGCGCCCCTGCTTCACTCGGATCAGCGAAGGACGGCGCCGGGACGACGTCTCGGCCATAAGCGCAGGTGGCGCCCATCCGGCTTCTGGCCAACCCTGCATTCTCCCTGCTCAGGTGTGGCTACGATGGGGTCTCGTTCGTCGCTAGCAGGGGGAGGGTCAGGTGTCGTCCGTCGTCGTCAAGCGAATGGCCGTCGTGGGCTGGGACGCCCTGTCGTGGGTGCTCGCCGCGCTGGCGTACTTCCTCGTCCGCTTCGACCTGACACTGTCTGAGCGGGTGTGGGAGGGAGTCCTCCTCTACACCGGGCTGGCGATCGTGTTGCAGGTCGCCGCCGGCTTCCTGTTCCACCTCTACCTCGGGCGCAGCCGTCTCGGCAGCTTCGACGAGGTCACCCTCCTCGGGACCATCGTCGCCGGGGTCAGTGTGGTCGCCGGAGCGAGCATTCCTGCTCACCCAACCGGTGTTCTCCCGGGGTGCGGCAGTCGTCATCCCGACGCTGGCTCTGCTCATCATGGCTGCCGGCCGATGGGTGCTCCGCACCGCGGTTGCGGAGTCCGGGCACGGCAGCGGCTCCGGGTCCGTGCCGGCGCTCGTCTACGGAGCCGGAGACGCGGGCCACCAGGTGGCGCGCCTCCTGGCTACCTCCGATGAACCCCCCTACTCCGTCGTCGGCTTCATCGACGACGACCCGAGCAAGCGGTACCTCCGGGTGCGGCGCCAGCGCGTCCTGGGCCGAGGCGCCGACCTCGTCGCCGTGGCCCGACGGACCGGCGCCGAGGTCGTCATCCTCGCGATCACCCAGGCCGAGCCCAAGTTCCTCAAGGACCTCGCTGACCGGTGCTCGCAGGCCGGTCTCAACCTCGTGGTCGTGCCGCCGGTCCGAGAGATGATCGCCGGCCGGGTCGAGCTCGACAAGCTGCGCGGGTTCAACGTGGCCGACCTCCTCGGTCGTCGGCCCGTCGAGACCGACCTGTCGGAGATCGCCGATCTCGTCACCGGCAAGGTGGTGCTGGTCACCGGCGCGGGTGGGTCGATCGGGTCCGAGCTGGCCCGCCAGGTGCGCCTGCTCGGTCCGTCGCGACTCGTGCTCCTCGACCGCGACGAGTCCGCACTGCACGCCGTTCAGCTGCTGCTCTACGGGTCCGGCCTGCTCGACAGCGACGACCTCGTGCTGTGCGACATCCGCGACGACGCCGCGCTCGCAGCTCGTCTTCTCGCGTCACCGCCCCGAGGTCGTCTTCCACGCGGCGGCCCTGAAGCACCTCCCCATGCTCGAGCGCTTCCCCGAGGAGGGCTGGAAGACCAACGTCATCGGCTCCCTCAACGTGCTCGAGCGCGCCAGGCAGAGCGGGGTGCGCCACTTCGTCAACATCTCGACCGACAAGGCCGCCGACGCCACCAGCGTGCTCGGCCAGACCAAGCGCCTCGCCGAGCGGCTCACCGCGTGGTACGCCCACGAGACGCAGGCTGCCCTACCTCTCGGTGCGCTTCGGCAACGTGCTCGGCTCACGCGGGTCGGTGCTCGACGCCTTCCGGGCGCAGATCGCTCGTGGTGGGCCGGTGACCGTCACCCACCCCGAGGTCACCCGGTTCTTCATGACCATCCCCGAGGCGTGTGAGCTCGTGCTCCAGGCGGGTGCGATCGGCCAGCCGGGCGACGTCCTCGTGCTCGACATGGGGGAGCCCATCCGCATCATCGACGTGGCCAGTCGGCTCATCGACGAGTCGCGCCAGAGCATCGAGATCGAGTTCACCGGGCTGCGCCAGGGTGAGAAGCTGCATGAGGTGTTGCTCAGTGCTGCCGAGCGTGGCACCCCGAGCCGGCACCCCCTCATCACCCAGGTGTCCGTGCCACCCCTCGAGCCCCTCGAGCTGCTGGTCGACGACCGGCGAACACATCGGCGAGCTGCTCCGGAGCCAGATGGCCACGGCCGTCCCCGCGCGCGACGACGACGCACCGGGAAGGCGGGCCCGTGAGCGCGCCGCTCGGCGACGTGCGGGATGCCGCCGTCGCGGTCGTCGGTCTGGGTTACGTCGGGCTGCCGCTGGCCGTCGAGTTCGGCAGAACTCGCGAGGTCATCGGCTACGACATCGACAGCGCCCGGGTCAAGGAGCTGGGTGACGGGCACGACCACACGCTCGAGGTCCCCCGGGCCGAGCTGGCGTCCGCGTCGCACCTGCGCTTCACCGACGACCCTGCCGACCTGGCGGCTGCGAACGTCTACATCGTGACGACGCCGACACCCATCGACGAGCACAAGCAGCCCGACCTCACCCCGGTCCTGTCCGCGACCGAGGCGATCGCCCGCACGTTGCGTCCCGGCGACGTCGTCATCTACGAGTCCACCGTCTACCCGGGAGCCACCGAGGAGCGCTGCGTGCCGGTGCTCGAGGCGGTCTCCGGCCTCACCTTCAACCGCGACTTCTACGTCGGCTACAGCCCGGAGCGGATCAACCCCGGCGACCGCGAGCACCGCCTGCCGACCATCGTCAAGGTGACCTCGGGTTCCACGCCCGAGGTGGCCGACTTCGTCGACGACCTCTACCGCACGATCATCACCGCCGGCACCCACCGCGCCCCGTCGATCCGGGTCGCCGAGGCCGCGAAGGTCATCGAGAACACCCAGCGCGACGTCAACATCGCCCTCATCAACGAGCTCGCCATGCTCTTCGACCGGCTCGGCATCGACACCGAGGACGTGCTCCTCGCCGCCGGCTCCAAGTGGAACTTCCTCGGCTTCCGACCGGGTCTCGTCGGGGGCCACTGCATCGGCGTCGACCCCTACTACCTCACCCACAAGGCGCAGGCCGTGGGCTACCACCCCGAGATCATCCTGGCCGGCCGCCGGCTCAACGACTCGATGGGCGGCTACGTCGCGTCCCAGCTCGTCAAGCGGATGACGAAGGACGGCATCCCCGTGCAGGGCGCGCGGGTGCTCGTGCTCGGCCTGACGTTCAAGGAGAACACCCCCGACCTGCGCAACTCCCGCGTCGTCGACATCATCCGCGAGCTCGAGGACTACGACATCACCGTCGACGTCCTCGACCCGTGGGCGGACCCGCAGGAGGCGCAGGAGCACTACGGCGTCGACCTCGTCTCGGCGCCGGAGCCGGGGGCGTATGCCGGCATCGTCCTCGCCGTCGCGCACCGGCAGTTCGTCGAGATGGGTGCCGAGCAGCATCAGGGCGCTCGGCACGCCCGGGGCGCACGTGCTCTACGACCTCAAGTACGTCCTCGACAAGGCCGACTCGGACCTGCGGTTGTGAGCGAGCGCATCTACCTCTCGTCCCCGGACGTGACCGAGGCGGAGGAGCGCGCCCTCGTGCGCGCCATCCGGTCCGGCTGGGTCGCCCCGCTGGGCCCGGAGGTCGACGCCTTCGAGGCCGAGCTGGCGGCCTACTGCGGGCGCGAGCACTGCGTGGCCCTGTCCTCCGGGACCGCCGCCCTGCACCTCGGCCTGCTCACCCTCGGGGTCGGGCCCGGCGACCTGGTTCTGACGTCGACGATGACCTTTGCCGCCACGGCGAACGCGATCACCTACACCGGCGCCGAGCCGGTGTTCGTCGACTGCGACGAGACCGGCAACATGGACTGCGGGCTGCTCGAGGAGGCGTTCGCGCGCTACGCGGACGCAGGGCAGCCGATCACGGCGGTCGTGCCGGTCGACCTGCTCGGCAAGGTCGTCGACCACGCGCGGATCGACGAGGTCGCTGCCGCCCACGGGGTGCCGGTCCTGGCGGACGCCGCGGAGTCGCTGGGGGCCACCCGCGACGGTCGGCCGGCGGCCTCGTTCGGGCGCGCGGCGGCGGTCTCGTTCAACGGCAACAAGGTCATGACCACCTCCGGGGGAGGGGCGCTGCTCTCCGACGACGCGGACCTGGCCGAGCGGGTGCGCTACCTCGCCACCCAGGCGCGTCAGCCCGTCGTGCACTACGAGCACACCGACATCGGCTACAACTACCGGCTCTCCAACCTGCTGGCCGCCGTGGGGCGGGCGCAGCTCGCCCGGCTCGACGAGATGGTCGAGCGGCGTCGCCAGCACCGGCTCACCTACCGGCGGTTGTTCGCGGGGGTGCCGGGCGTGACCGTCTTCGGTGAGCCGTCGGGCGCCGACGGTGGCAACACGCGGGACAACTTCTGGCTGACCTCGATCCTCGTGGACCCGCGGCAGGCCGGGTTCTCCGCCGAGGACCTCCGCCTGGCCTTCGCGGCGGCCGACATCGAGGCCCGGCCGCTGTGGAAGCCGATGCACCTCCAGCCGGTGTTCGCCGGCGCTCGTGCGGTCGTCAACGGGACCAGCGAGCGCTTGTTCGCCACCGGTCTCTCGCTGCCGAGCGGCTCGGTGCTGGACGATGTGCAGATGGAGCGCATCGAAGCGGTCGTCACCTCCTTCCTGGAGGTGCGACGTGCGGGCTGAGCGACGGGGCTACGACGTGGTGAAGCGTGGGCTCGACGTGACGGTCAGCGCCGTCGGTCTCGTGCTCAGCGCACCGGTGCAGCTCGTCACCGCGGGCGTCGTCGCTGGCCGCGCACGGGCGGCCGGTCCTCTTCCGCCAGGCCCGGCCCGGCAAGGACGGCATCGTCTTCGAGCTCGTGAAGTTCCGAACGATGCGGCATCCGGATGCCACGCACGTGACGGATGCCGACCGCCTCACCCCCGTTGGCCGGTTCCTGCGCTCCACGAGCCTGGACGAGCTGCCGACGCTGTGGAACGTGCTCAAGGGCGACATGAGCCTCGTCGGGCCGAGGCCGCTGCTCGTGGAGTACCTGCCGCGGTACAGCGCCGAACAGGCGCGTCGCCACGAGGTGCGGCCCGGGGTGACCGGCCTGGCCCAGGTGTCGGGGCGCAACGGGCTGTCGTGGGAGGACAAGTTCGCCCTCGACGTGGAGTACGTGGACAGCCGGAGCCTGAGGCTCGACCTGTCGATCCTGGTGCGTACTGTTCGCTCTGTGCTCAGGAGGCAGGGAATCAGCGGCGAGGGCGAGGCGACGATGAGCGTGTTCCTGGGATCCCAGGCGGGGCGAGTCGGCGATGACGTCGCCTGAGCGGGTCGTCGTGGTCGGTGCCTCGGGGTTCGGGCGGGAGTGCCTCGACGTGCTGGAGGCCATGGCCGCGGCCGGGTCACCGGTCGAGGTGGCCGGCGTCGTGGACGACGGACCGTCCGAGCTCAACCTCGAGCGGCTCGCAGCCCGCGGTGTCGCCTACCTGGGGACGGTCGAGGAGTGGCTCGCGGCGGGGGAGGGCGACCGCGCGGTACGTCCTCGGGATCGGGAGCCCGAGCGTTCGGCGACGTCTCGTCGCCGTCCTCGAGGATGCCGGGGCGCGGCCGTTCACGGCCGTCCACCCGAGCGCGACCTTCGGCGCACGCGTCGTCATGGGGGAGGGGGTCGTCGTGTGCGCCGGGGTGGCTGTGTCGACCAACGTGCGCCTTGGTCGGCACGTGCACCTCAACCCCAACGCGACGATCGGCCACGATGCCGTGCTGGGGGACTTCGTGTCCGTCAACCCCGGGGCCGTCGTCTCGGGCGAGGTG
>CAVVUD010000013.1:0-270190 GCA_963751385.1 uncultured Actinomycetota bacterium
GCCGAACGAAAGACGACCGGTGATCGTCATTGCGGTGTTCATGTGCTTGGAGGTGCGCGAGGCAGCCAAGGAGGGTTCCTTCCACAGGCCTGTTCAGACTTCTGGGCTGGCCGCACCCGACCGGACAGGACCACCGACACCTCCGGTCGCACTTCCACCCGGGAGAACCGGGGGCATGGCGGCACGAAGGCTCATCGACGAGCATGGGGAAGGTAGGGGGCAGCGCAAAGAAATAGCATACCCGAGAAAGACATGACCGTCCAGCCCGGTCAAACCTGAGGCCCGGACGACGGCCCCCCGCCGGAGCGAGCGACGCGAACAGGATGACGGTCCCACCCCCGCTCGTCAAGGTCGCGGCCCAGATCGGTGCGTCACAACGCAGGGTTCGGCCGTCGTCCTGGGCGGTCGGCGGGGCCACCCGGCACTGGTCAGCCGCCCGGCACGACGGAACGGGCGGGTCCGGACCTAGTGGTCCGGACCCGCCCGTTCGCGGGTGCTGCAGGTCCCCGTGAGGGGACTCAGGTCACTTGAGGGTGACGGTCGCGCCGGCGCTCTCGAGCTGGTCCTTGGCCTTGTCGGCCGCAGCCTTGTCGACCTTCTCGAGGACGGCCTTGGGGGCGCCGTCGACGAGGTCCTTGGCCTCCTTGAGACCCAGGGAGGTCAGCGCACGGACCTCCTTGATGACGGCGATCTTCTTGTCGCCGGCAGCCTCGAGGACGACGTCGAACTCGTCCTGCTCCTCGGGGGCGGCGGCGTCGCCGCCACCGGCCGGGGCGCCCGCGGCGGCAACCGCGACGGGGGCCGCGGCGGTGACCCCGAAGGTCTCCTCGAACTGCTTCACGAACTCAGAGAGCTCGATCAGGGTCATCTCCTTGAAGGCGTCAAGGAGCTCGTCGGTGCTGAGCTTGGCCATGTCTGGCGTCCTTTCGTTACTGCGGTATGCCGTGAGTGGCGTTTTCGTGGTGAGCGGACCCGGGGGTCAGCTCGCGTCGCCACCCTCGGCGACGTCGGTGGCCTCGGCCGCGGGTGCGGCGTCAGCGGGGGTCGCCCCAGCTGCCTGGGGACCCAGGTCTCCCTCATCGGTCTCGGCGGGGGCGCCGGAGACCGGGCCCTGCGACTCGACCTTCGCCCGCAGCGCGTCGACCGTGCGAGCGGCCTGCGAGAGCGGAGCGGCGAAGAGGTAGACCGCCTTGCTGAGCGAGGCGTTCATGGCGCCGGCCAGCTTGGCGAGAAGGACCTCGCGGGACTCGAGGTCCGCGAGCTTGGTGATCTCCGCGGCGCTGAGGGCCTTGCCGTCCAGCACACCGCCCTTGATCACCAGGTGCGGGTTTGCCTTGGCGAAGTCACGCAGACCCTTGGCAGCCTCGACCGCGTCACCCTCGATGAAGGCGATGGCGGTCGGCCCGACGAGCTGACCGTCGAACGCGGTCACCCCGGCGTCCTTGGCGGCGAGCTGGGTCAGCGTGTTCTTGACCACGGCGTAGGTCGCGTTGCCCCGCAGGGAGCTGCGCAGGTCGGTGATCTGCTTCACCGTGAGCCCGCGGTACTCCGTGAGGACGGCCGCGTTCGAGCTCTTGAACTTGTCCGAGAGCTCGGCGATGGCCGCTGCCTTGTCGGCACGAGACATGGGCGCCTCCTTCCGTCGTGTGGACCACCGGGGCGAGGGCTCCGGGAACGACAGCGAGCCCCGGCGCAGGGCACGGGGCTCGTCATGAGGTAGGAGGCGGGGTGGAACCCCACGGCATACCGTGAACTTCGTGGCCTGCGCTGGTCGCCCGCTCTCGCGGAACCTTCGGTCTCGTGCGGGTGCACGCGACTACCGGCGGTCTTTGGTCAGGTGACAGCGTACGGGCCGCGGCGCACCGCGGCCAAATCGGTGCTCAGGCCGACGCGGTCGGGGGGATCGCCGGCGGCAGGCTGCTCACGCCCTCCGGGAGGTCCTTGGCGGCGCTGCGGGCCGCCAGGGCCAGCACCACGAAGACCACGCCCCAGGCAATGGCGAGGATGCCGATGACGACCGCCACGGCCACCGCGGCCGTACCCGGGTTGGCCACGAACAGCCAGCCGAGCACCAGGTCGAGCAGGGCGCTGGCCACGAGGAGCCAGCGCGGCGCGCTGATGGTCGAGCTGAACGCCCCGACGAGCTCGAACAGACCGCGCACGAGCAGCCAGATGCCGATGAACCAGGTGACCACGCTCGCGGCCACGCCCGGACGGAAGATCGCGACGAGGGCGACGACCAGGGCGACCAGCGCCATGACCCCGAACAGCACCCGCTGGCCGGTGCCCGCACCCTTGGCGAAGACCTGGGCGGCCAGGCCGACACCGTCGATGAGCGCCCAGATGCCGAAGAGCACCATGAGCACGACGATCGTGGCCTCCGGCCAGGCGATGAGGATGATGCCCAGCACGATGCCGATGACCCCGCGCAGGAGCAGGAGCTTCCAGGCGGCGGTGAGCAGGTCCTTGGGCACGTCAACCTCCGGGTCGTCGACCGGGCCCCACGGCCCGTTCCACGACCCAGCGTAGCCACGCGTCGTCGTGCGCTGTGGGAGGTCGCGCCGATGGCGAGAGCCCGCCACCGGCGTGCGGTGGCGGGCTCTGGCGGTGTCGCGAGGAGGCGGGGCTCAGGCCTCCACCGTCTCCTCGAGGAGGTTGCGGGTGCGGGTGGCGTCCAGGGGGATGCCGGGGCCCATCGTGGTGGCCAGCGTGGCCTTGGTGATGTAGCGGCCCTTGGAGGAGGCCGGCTTGAGCCGGAGCACCTCGTCGAGCGCCGTGGCGTAGTTCTCGACGAGCGCCTTCTCGTCGAAGGAGACCTTGCCGATGATGAAGTGGAGGTTGCCGTGCTTGTCGACGCGGAACTCGATCTTGCCGCCCTTGATGTCGTTGACGGCCTTGGCCGTGTCCATCGTGACGGTGCCGGTCTTCGGGTTCGGCATCAGGCCGCGGGGCCCGAGCACCTTGCCGAGCCGGCCGACCTTGCCCATGAGGTCGGGGGTCGCGACCACGGCGTCGAAGTCGAGCCAGCCGCCGGCCACCTTCTCCAGCAGGTCGTCGGAGCCGACGTGGTCGGCGCCGGCGGCCTTGGCGGCCTCGGCCTTGTCGCCGTTGGCGAAGACGAGGACCCGGGCGGTCTTGCCGGTGCCGTGCGGCAGGTTGACGGTGCCACGCACCATCTGGTCGGCCTTGCGGGGGTCGACGCCGAGGCGGAAGGCGATCTCGACGGTCTCGTCGTACTTCGCCGAGGCGGTGGACTTCGCGAGGCGGACCGCGTCGAGCGGGGCGTAGGTCTTCTCGAGGTCGATCTTCTCGGCCGCGGAACGGTATGACTTGCTGCGCTTCATGTGCTGCTCCTGGTGGTTCGGAGGTGGAGTCGTGGTCGTCGGGCCAGCGCCGGCCCTGCCACCGGTGGGGCACCGGACGTGGTGCCCCACCCGGCATCCGAGGATGCCGTGGGTACCGGGCTCAGAGCTCGGTGTCGATGCCCATCTGTCGGGCGGTGCCGGCGATGATCCTCATCGCGGCGTCGATGTCGTTGGCGTTGAGGTCGGGCATCTTGGCCTCGGCGATCTCGCGGACCTGGTCCTTGGTGAGCTTGCCGGCCTTGACCTTGTGCGGCTCGCCGGAGCCCTTCTGGACGCCCGCGGCCTTCTTGATCAGCTCCGACGCCGGGGGCGTCTTGGTGATGAAGGTGAACGAGCGGTCTTCGTAGACCGTGATGACGACCGGGATGATGCTGCCGCGCTGGTGCTCGGTCGCCGCGTTGTACGCCTTGACGAACTCCATGATGTTGACGCCGTGCTGACCGAGGGCGGGGCCGACGGGGGGCGCCGGCGTCGCGGCACCGGCCTGGATCTGCAGGTTGATGAACCCGGAGACCTTCTTGCTCTTGGGGGGCATGTCTGTCCTTCGTGGTGGTGGTGGGCCGACGCCGTGGGCGATGACCCCTTTGCAGTGTCCTCGTGACCCCGAGGAGGGGGTTCCTCAGCTCAGAGCTTGGAGACCTGGCTGAAGGAGAGCTCGACCGGGGTCTCCCGGCCGAAGATGGAGACGAGCACCTTGAGCTTCTGGGTGTCGGGGTTGATCTCGGAGATCGTCGCGGGGAGGGTCTCGAACGGGCCGTCCATGACGGTGACCGACTCGCCGACCTCGAAGTCGACGACGGCGACCTCGCGCTGGCCGCCACCGGTGGTGGCCTGGCCGCCCGCGGTGGTGGCGCCGGCGGAGGTCTCGAGGTCGGCCGGCTTGATCATGCCGTAGACCTCGTCGAGGGTGAGCGGCACCGGCTGGTGCGCGTTGCCGACGAACCCGGTGACCCCGGGGGTGTGGCGCACGGCGCCCCACGACTCGTCGGTGAGGTCCATGCGGACCAGGACGTACCCGGGCATCCGGACCCGACGGACCAGCTTGCGCTGGCCGCTCTTGATCTCGGTGACCTCTTCCATCGGGACCTGGATCTCGAAGATGTACTCCTCCATGTTCAAGGAGGTGATCCGGGTCTCGAGGTTGGCCTTGACGCGGTTCTCGTAGCCCGCGTAGGAGTGCACGACGTACCAGTCGCCGAACTTGCTGGCCAGGTCGTCCTTGAACGCCTTGACCGGGTCGACGGCCTCGAGCAGGTCGCCGTCCTCGTCGGTGGGCAGCGCGGGCTCGGCATCGTCGGTGTCGTCGTCGACGTCGGAGGCGATCGGCGGCGACCTCGGCGGGGGCGACCTCGTCGGTGGCGACCTCGTCCGTGGCGACCTCGTCCGCGGCGTCGTCAGCGGTCGCCAGCTCGTCGGCGGCGCTGGGGTCCTCGACGTCGGCCTCGACGGCCTCGTCGAGAGCGGTGTCGTCGGCGCTGACCTCGTCGACCGGGTCTGCCTCGGGCGACCCCTCGGTCACGCTCTCGGGCAGCACCTCGGGGGCGTCGTCGGACGCCACGTCGGGGTTGTCGGTCCACTGGTCGGACACGGGTGACCTCTTCCTTGTTCTCGGGATGCCGGGTGGTGCGGTCGTGACTGCGCGCGGTGGCGCTGCGTCAGGTGCCGAACACCAGCGCGACGAGCTTGCTGAAGCCGAAGTCGAACGCGGACACCAGCGCCATCATGAACGAGACGAACACGATGACCACGAGCGTGTAGTTCCACAGCTCCGAGCGCGTGGGCCGCACGACCTTGCGCAGCTCGTCGAGGATCTGGCTGACGAACAGTGCGGCCGCTCGGTACCACCGGGAGATGGGGTTGCCGCCCCGCTCCTTGCCCTTGGGGGGCTTGGAGGGAGTCCTGGTCTGACCCACGTCAGTCACGGTGCCTCTTCACGTCGAGCTGTCTGTCGGTTTGCCTTGCGCGCGGCACGACCGCGAAGGCAACCGGAACGGCTGCAGTCGTGGACGTACCACACGTGTGACGCAGGGCAGGAGGGACTCGAACCCCCAACCGCCGGTTTTGGAGACCGGTGCTCTACCAATTGAGCCACTGCCCTACGGAGCACCCGGTCGGGTGGGTGCTCCGCTGGCGCGACCACATCCCCACCGGGCATGCCGAAGGATGGGTGATCACACCGAACGGCAAGCATACGGGACGCCCCGCTCGTGGCGCGAACTCGCCCGACCCGGCCCGCTCCCCTCTGCCACGATAAGGACGTGAGCACCCAGAGCCCCGCCGTCGACGACCGCACCCCCCTCGCCCAGCGCTCCCCCGACGCCCTCGCGAGCTACGTCGAGGGGCAGCGCACCGCCTACGCCCGGTTGCAGGAGAAGGGCCTGAAGCTCGACCTCACCCGCGGCAAGCCGAGCACCGCGCAGCTCGACCTGTCCGACGGGCTGCTCACCCTGCCGCACGGCGTGCAGGACGGCGACGGCGTCGATGTGCGCAACTACGGCGGGCTGGCCGGCATCCGCGAGCTGCGCGAGCTGTTCGCCGAGCTGCTCTGGGTCGACCCCGACCAGGTCGTCGCCGGGGGTGCCTCGAGCCTGACGATGATGCACGACGTGCTCGTGCAGCACCTCTTCCACGGCGGCGTGGACTCGCCGCGCCCCTGGAAGGACGAGGACAAGGTGACCTTCGTCTGCCCGGTGCCCGGGTACGACCGGCACTTCACGATGCTGGCCTCGTACGGCATCGAGATGGTGACCGTGCCGATGCTCGGCGACGGCCCGGACGTCGCCGCCATCGAGGCGCTCGTCAAGGACGACCCGTCGGTCAAGGGCATGTGGATCGTCCCGACCTACGCCAACCCCGCCGGGTCCGTCGTCAGCCAGGAGGTGGCCAGCCGGCTCGCGTCGATGCCGACCGCAGCACCCGACTTCCGGATCTTCTGGGACAACGCCTATGCCTTCCACCACCTCACCGAGGACGAGGCCAAGTCGGCCGACATCCTCTCGCTGTCCTCGGCGGCCGGGCACCCGCACCGGCCGGTCATGTTCGCCTCGACGAGCAAGATCACGTACGCCGGGGCGGGGGTCGCGTTCCTCGCCGCCTCGCGCGAGACCGTGGCCTGGTACCTCGGTCACCAGCAGTTCGCGTCGATCGGCCCCGACAAGGTCAACCAGCTGCGGCACCTTCAGTTCTTCGGCTCTGCCCGAGGGCGTGAACGAGCACATGCGCAAGCACCGGGCGATCCTCGCGCCGAAGTTCGCGGCCGTGGACGCGGCCCTGACCGCCGAGCTCGCCGGGCTCGGCGTGGCCGAGTGGACCCGCCCGGCCGGCGGCTACTTCGTCAGCCTCGACGTGCTCGACGGGTGCGCGGGGCGCGTCGTCGCGCTCGCCAGGGAGGCCGGCATCGCGCTGACCCCGGCAGGGGCGTCGTTCCCCCTCGGGCACGACCCGCGCGACCGCAACATCCGGCTCGCGCCGTCGTTCCCCGAGCTCGGCGAGGTGGAGACCGCGATGGCCGGTGTCGCGACGTGCGTCGCGCTCGCCACGGCGGAGCGGCTCGCCGACATAGGGTGAGGACATGTCCGAACAGCAGGAGAACACCGCCAACGACCTCGGTGACTACAGCCTCGACGACGAGGACCAGCTCCAGCCCGAGGACACCCTGGTGCAGGAGGACGTCGACGACGTGCTCGACCGCGGGTACTCCCCGGCCGACCACGCACACGGGTCCGTCGCGCACGGCGTGACCGCCGAGGAGCAGCACCGCGACGAGACGATCGAGGAGCGCATCCGCCAGGAGGTGCCCGACCCGGCATCGGCCTACGGCGCCCCCGACAACGAGTCCGGCCTGGACGACGACGCGCCTCGGCGGCGACGACCCCGACGCCATCGCGGCCGAGGACGACTGGCTCGGCGACGGTGAGGTCGGCGACGTGCGCGCCGGCCGGCTCGTCGCGCCCGACGGCGGCAGTGGCGTCGACGACGAGAAGGACCTGGTCGGCGAGGACGTCGGTGTGGACGGCGCGGCCGCCTCGGCCGAGGAGGCCGCCGTGCACGTCATCGACCTGCCCTACGACGAGGACCTCGACAGCGAGTGAGTGACGCGGCCGCTGCGCCACAGCGGTCCGTGACGGACCTGCCCAAGGCCCACCTCCACCTGCACTTCACCGGCTCGATGCGGGTCGGGACGGTCCGCGAGCTGGCGGCGCAGCACGGCATCCGGCTGCCCGCCGTCACTCACGACCGACTGGCCGCCGCGCTTCGACACCGCCGACGCCCGGGGTTGGTTCCGGTTCCAGCGGCTGTACGACGCGGCGCGGGCCTGTGTTCGCGGCGAGGCCGACATGCGCCGGATCGTGCGCGAGGCGGCCCTCGACGACGGGGCCGAGGGGTCGCGGTGGCTGGAGATCCAGGTCGACCCGACGTCGTACGCGCCGTTCGTGGGCGGGATCACGCCGGCCCTGGAGATCGTGCTCGACGAGGCGCGCGCGGTGTCGAGCGAGGCCGGGGCGGCGCAGGTCGGGGTGGTGGTGGCGGCGAGCCGGATGCGGCACCCGCTGGAGGCGCGCACGCTGGCGCGGCTGGCGGCACGGCACGCCGGGTCGGGGCCCGGGGACGGTCGTCGGGTTCGGGCTGTCGAACGACGAGCGGCGTGGGGTGACGGAGGAGTTCGCCCACGCCTTCGCGATCGCGCGGCGGGCCGGGCTGCTGCTGGCGCCGCACGCCGGCGAGCTGTTGGGGGCGGCTGCGGTGGCCGAGACGCTCGATGCGATCGGGCCGGAGCGGCTGGGGCACGGGGTGCGCTCGGTGGAGGACCCGCGGGTGCTCGAGCGGGTCGTGCGCGAGGGGGTGGCGCTGGAGGTCTGCCCGCTGTCGAACGTCTCGCTGGGGGTCTACGACGTGGCGCACGACGTGCCGCTGCGCACCCTGGTGGATGCCGGGGCGCGCGTCGCGCTCGGCGCCGACGACCCGCTCATCTTCGGGTCGCGGCTGGCCGACCAGTACGCGACCGCACGGGTGGACCACGGGTTCGGCGACGCCGAGCTGGCGGACCTGGCACGCTCCTCCCTCGCGGCGAGCCGGGCGCCGTCGGACGTGGTGGCCGCGGCGGAACGGGACATCGCTTCCTGGCTGACCCCGACCGTGGTTTGAGACGTCGATCTCGGATTCGTCTGGTGTCGCGGCGCGCGGGCGGCGGGCGGCGGGAGGAACGGCGAAGGGCCGCGGCCGCGGCCGGGGGCGCAGTGACGCCGTCGGCCGAGGACCGGCAGATGTCCTCTCGCCCGTATATCGAATGCCCACCCCCAGCGCGCTACCGAGATGCCCACCGCCGAGACGCTACTGAGTTGCACCTCACCGGCCCGCTGCGGAGATGCACACCCCGGGCGGGCAAGGGGTGCTTGCCCGGGCCCGAGGGGCTACTCAGTAGCGCGCCCACGGCGGGCACTCGATATACGCGCGCACGAGACTTCTGCCGGCCCTGCCCGTCCGGCCGGATCGGGTGGAGGCGGGTGCCGCGGCCGTCCACAGGACACCGCAGCCCGGCCCCGTGGTCCACAGCTTCCCGCCGCCTCTGTCGTCCCGCTCACGCGGGCGGTGGGCTGGGCGCATGAAAGGCAAAGACCGCACCTGGCCCACCTTCGCCCAAGAGCTCCTCACGGCCCGCGCCGAGCTGCAGCTCGGCGCGGAGGTCGGTCTGGCGTTGCGAGCCGAGCGGCGACGGCTCGGGCTGAGCCAACGCGCCTACGCCGCCTACCGGGGCTGGACAGCGAGCACCGTCGCCCGAGCCGAGACCACGGCCGCCGAGATGAAGCTCGGCGACGTCCAGGCGGCGCTCGACGGAACCTCGTTCATGCTCTGCCTGTGCCACCGGCCGGCTGAGCCCGAACCCGAACCGCCGGAGGGTGTCGCGGGCCGCCCCAACCGCGCAGCGGGAGCCGGCCCCGACTGCGCCGAGTCAAGGACACCGGGCTCCGGCACGCCCGCGCCACGAGGACCGACCGCCCTACCAGCAGCACCACCGCCGGTCACCGAGCCGCGCCCGGTCCACCCGACCTTCTGGCCCCGTGCCGAGCTGGTCGCCCGGGTGCGCGGTGGGAACCGGCGATTCCCGGGGCACCACGTGGCGAGCCAGGTCTCCAGCGGTCCACCATGGTGGTGGAACGCCGAGTCCACCACCTGGGGCACCGTGCCTCCTGACTGGTACGCCCCCAGGTTCACGCAGCGGCCACCGGCCTCGTGAGAAGCGCCAGAGGGTCGCGCGCCAGCCACCACCCCGACCCCCTGCCGATTGTGGCTGCTGCGCCGCGCCCCTACAGCTGGTGGCCCACCAGCGCCGGCTCGTTGACCAGGGTGATGCCGAAGGCGTCGCGCACGCCGTCGCGCACCGTGCGCGCCAGGGCCGCCACGTCGGACGCCGTCGCCGACCCGCGGTTGGTCACCGCCAGGGTGTGCTTGGTCGACAGCGCCGCCGGGCCCGGCATCCCATAACCCTTGCTGAAGCCGGCCTTCTCGATCAGCCACGCGGCGCTGGTCTTGACGTTGCCGTCGGTGTCGGCGAAACGCGGCGGCGCCGGCGCCTCGCCAGCCAGCCGGCCAGCAACCCGCGCCTCGAGCGCCTCGAACTCGGACGCCGACAGGATCGGGTTGGTGAAGAACGACCCGCAGCTCCACGTGTCGTGGTCGGTGGCGTCGAGCACCATCCCGCGCCGGCGCCGCTGGGCCAGCACCGCCTCGCGGGCCTCACCCAGCGGCACTCGCGACCCCACCGCCACCCCGAGCTGCGCCGCGAGGTCGGCGTACCGCACCGGCTGCGACATCGTGCCCGGGATCAGCTGGAACATGACGTCGATGACGACGTAGCGGTCGGTGGCCTTGAACACCGAGTGCCGGTAGGTGAACCGACAGTCGAGCGAGGACATCGTCACCACCCGCTGCTCGCGGCGGTCCCACACCCGCACCCGCGCGATGGTCTGCGCCACCTCCTGGCCGTACGCGCCGACGTTCTGCACCGGCGTGGCGCCGGTCGAGCCCGGGATGCCGGACAGCGCCTCCACCCCCGACCACCCCTGCTCGACGGCGAGCGTCACGAAGCGGTCCCAGTCCTCCCCGGCCGCGACGGTGACGTTGGCCCCGCCGCACTGGTCCTCGGAGTCGACCACCACACCCTGCGTAGCCACCTTCACGACCGTGCCGGCGAACCCGGCGTCCGCGACCACCAGGTTGGAGCCGCCCCCGAGCACGAGCAGCGGCTCGTCGGCGTCGTCGACCTCGCGCACCGCGTCGACGAGCTCGTCGGGGGACTCGACGACGACCATCCGCGCGGCGGGCCCGCCGACCCGCATCGTCGTGTGCGCGGCGATCGGCTCGTCGAGCAGCTCCAGCATCAGTCGAGCCGCACGACCGCGATGCAGCGGCCCAGCACCTTCTCGCCCTCGCAGGTCGTCGTGACGTCGACGGTCACCCGCCCGGTCTCGGCGTCGACCGACCTGACCACGCCCTGGACGACCAGCTCGTTGCCCGCGACCGACACGACGACCGGCTTGGTGAACCGGGTGCCGAACTCCACGACCCGGCCGGCGTCGCCGGCCCAGTCGGTGACGACCGACGCCGACGCCCCCATCGTCCACATCCCGTGGGCGATGACGTCGGGCAGTCCCACCGAGCGGGCGAATGCCTCGTCCTGGTGGATCGGGTTCTGGTCGCCCGAGGCGTTGGCGTAGGCGACGAGCGTGTCGCGGCCGACGGGCACGGTCACCGGGCCGACGACGTCGCCGACCGAGACCTCCGAGAGCGGACGGGCAGCCATGCTCACTCCTCCCCGCCGCGGACGACGATCGTGGACGTCGACGTGGCCAGGGCCTCGCCGGTGGTGGTCGACAGCTCGGTGCGCGTGGTCACCATCGAGTGCCCCCCGGCCGAGCGCACCGCGTCGACGGTGGTGGTGCCGAGCACCTCGTCACCGGCCGTGATCGGGCGGTGGTGCACGAAGCGCTGCTCACCGTGGACCACCCGGCTGAAGTCGATGCCGGCCTCGGGGTCGACGATGTAGGCCCGCTCGGCCGCCTGCGAGAACCGCACCGCCATCGTGGGCGGGGCGATCACGTCGGCGTAGCCGGCCGCACGAGCGGCCTCCCCGTCGGTGTGCACGGGGTCGGCCGAGCCGACGGCGGCGGCGAACGCCGCGATGAGTGCCGCGTCGACGGCATACGGACCACTGGGCGGATAGGTCCGCCCGACGAAGTCTGGGTTCACGGCCATGGCGCACCACTCTAGGAGACGGACGGGACAGCGAGAGGCCGCCGGCACCCGGACGGGTGCGGCGGCCTCTTCGCAGGCGGGCGAGACGGGCTCAGCGGGTCTCGCGGTGCGCGGTGTGCTTCTTGCAGCGCGGGCAGAACTTGGCCAGCTCGAGCCGGTCGGGGTCGTTGCGGCGGTTCTTCTTGGTGATGTAGTTGCGCTCCTTGCACTCCGTGCACGCCAGCGTGATCTTGGGGCGGACGTCGGTGGCCTTGGCCATGGGGGCAACCTGCTCTCAGAAAGTGACTCGATCAAAGGGTGTCGGGCCAGCGCACGAGGGCTCGCGCGACACCAGCACAACAGGATACGCAACCTCGGGCATTCCCCGAAATCGCGACCTCGGTAGCGGGAGCGGGGCTCGATCCCGCGACCTCACGATTATGAGTCGTGCGCTCTAACCAGCTGAGCTACCCCGCCAAGGGGGTTCGACCCGGACCCGCTCTCTCGACCGGTCCCGGGCGGACCTGAGCCCCCTGTCGGAATCGAACCGACGACCTTTTCCTTACCATGGAAACGCTCTACCGACTGAGCTAAGGGGGCGTTCGCCAGCAACGGAGACCGCCCGGGCGCGACGGAGACATTACACGCTCAGGATCGGTCCAGCGAAATCCGCGCGTCGACCAGCGCAGGGCCGTACCAGGTGAGCAGCCGGCCCGACACCAGGCGGGTCGGCAGGCGCGAGAACGCCTCCGGTCCGTCGGCCGTCGTGAACACGTACGGCTCGTCCGGCAGCAGCACCAGGTCGGCCACGTCCGGGTCGTCCAGCACCCCCAGGTCCACCGCCGGATACCGACCCTCCACCCCTGCCGTGACCACCTCGAACCCCACCCGGGCGAGCAGGTCGGCGGTGAACGTCGGCCGGCCCACCACCATCCACGGGTCGCGCCAGATCGGCACGACCACGCGCGCGGACGCGGGCGGCACCGGCCCGCACCACGCCGCCTCGGCCTCCGTCAGCCAGCCCGGCTCCCCCACCTCGAGCACGTCACCCAGCAGCCGTCGCATCGACGCGACCGCCTGCGGCACCGTCTCGATGTCGGTGACCCAGACCGGGATGCCGCGCTCGCGCATCCGGCGGACGTCGAGCTCGCGGTTCTCCTCCTTGTTCGCGACGACGAGGTCGGGCTGCAGCACCGCCACCGCGGCGAGGTCGGGGTTCTTCGTGCCGCGCACCCGTACGACCCCTCGGGCGGACAGGTCGGCCGGGTGGGTGCACCAGTCCGTCGCGCCGACCAGCCGCTCGGGGCACGTCACGGCCAGGGCCTCGGTGAGCGAGGGCACCAGCGAGACGACGCGGGCGACGACATCGGGCAGCGCGACCTCGTGGCCGAGGTCGTCGGTGAGGGTGCGCGGCATCCGCCCGTGGAGGGTCAGCGCGGGGCCATCCGCAGGGCGCCGTCCATCCGGATCGTCTCGCCGTTGAGGTAGTCGTGGTCGATGACCGCGAGCGCGAGCTTGGCGTACTCCTCGGGGCGCGCCAGCCGCTGCGGGAACGGCACCCCGGCGGCCAGTGCGGCGCGGAACTCGTCCGAGACGGTCGCGAGCATCGGGGTCTCGACGATTCCGGGGGCGATGGTCACCACCCGGATGCCGTACTGGGCCAGGTCGCGCGCCGCGGGCAGGGTGAGCCCGACGATGCCGCCCTTGGAGGAGCTGTAGGCCGCCTGGCCGACCTGGCCGTCGAAGGCGGCGATGCTCGCCGTGTTGATCACGACCCCGCGCTGACCGTCCGGCTCGGGCTCGGTGGCCGCGATCGCCTCGGCGGCGACCGCGAGCACGGTGAACGACCCGATCAGGTTGATCTCGACCACCTTGCGGAACAGCGCGAGGTCGTGCACCCCCTTGCGGCCGACGATGCGGGCGGACGGCGCGATGCCGGCACAGTTCACCACGGTGCGCAGCGGCCGGGCGGGGTCGTCGGTGGCTCGCGCGACGGCGGCCCGGACCTGTTCCTCGGACGTGACGTCGGTGGGCGCGTACTCGACCCCCTCGACGGTGGAGCCGGACGCACAGGCGTCCGGCAGGTCGAGGGCGACGACGCGGGCGCCCTGGGCGGCCAGGGCCGCCGCGGTGGCGGCACCGAGCCCCGAGGCTCCTCCGGTGACGATGGCGGTGGTGTTCGCGAGCTGCATGGCCGTCATCCTGCCACCGGCCGCGGCCCTCCCCCGTCGGTGGCGGGCCGTACCGTGGGTGCCATGGAGCTGCGCATCGGAGGGCACGTCGACCAGGCCGACCCGGTGGCTGAGGCCGCCGCCAGGGGGGCCACGCTCAGCCAGTTCTTCCTCGGCGACCCGCAGAGCTACAAGGGGCCGGTCGTGCAGTTCGCCGGCGGCGCCGCCGCGCTGAGGCAGGCAGCGCAGGATGCCGGCGTCGACCTCTACGTGCACGCGCCGTACCCGATCAACGTCGCGTCGACGAACAACCGGATCAGGATCCCCGGCCGCAAGCTGCTCCAGCAGCACCTGCACGCCGCCGCCGAGATCGGGGCCAAGGGCGTCATCGTGCACGGCGGCCACCTCGGCAAGGACGAGGACTCCGGCGTCGGCTTCGACAACTGGCGCAAGTGCGTCGACGGCCTGGAGATGCCGGTGCCCCTGCTCATCGAGAACACCGCGGGCGGCGACAACGCGATGGCCCGCCGGCTCGAGGCGATCGAGCGGCTCTGGGAGGCGATCGGCCGGGCCGAGGGCGGCGACACCGTCGGGTTCTGCCTCGACACCTGCCACGCCCACGCCGGCGGCAACGACCTCGGCAGCGTCGTCGAGAAGGTGCGCGCCGTCACCGGCCGGGTCGACCTGGTGCACTGCAACGACAGCCGCGACGAGTTCGACACCGGCGCCGACCGGCACACCAACCTCGGGTCCGGCCACATCGACGGCGCCGACCTCGCCGACGTCGTGCGGGACGCCGCGGCGCCGGTGGTCGTCGAGACCCCCGGCGGCGTCGAGGGCCAGTCGGCCGACATCGCCTGGCTGCGCGACCGGCTCTAGGTCGTCGCGCGACGCTGGGCCGCGCCCGCGGCCCAGTGGCCGAGGTCGAACAGCACGGCGATCCCGACCCAGAACCAGTCCCACCCGCTCAGGCCGCCGGCCTGCCAGAGGATCACGTAGATCAGCGTCGCGAACGGCAGGAAGACCAGGCCGAGCAGCGGCCAGATCCACGAGTCGAAGGCCGCGTCCACCCGGGCCGGGCGGGCGATCCAGATGATGACCAGGCCCAGGCGCGGGAAGATCCCGGCGAAGATCGCGAACAGACAACCCATGGTGGTCCTCCTTCGGTCAGTGGCCGGGGCCGGTGACGATCTTGGCGCGCTCGGACGGGTGTGCCCCGCCCTTGCGCGCGAGGGTGCTGCAGGCCTCCTCGATGTCGCGAGCGAGGGTGTCGACGTGTTCGCGGCTCATCGTCTCCTTGACCAGGGCACGCATGATCGTCACGTCCTGCGCGTCGGGCGGCAGGGTGTAGGCCGGCACCATCCAGCCGCGCTCGGCCGACAGCTGCCACGCGATGTCGAACTCGTCGTAGCTCTCCTCGCCGGCGAGCCGGAAGGCGACCAGCGGCAGCTGCTCCTCCTCGCGGCCGATGATCTCGAAGCGGCCCATCGCCTCGAGCCTGTCGGCCAGCACCCGGGCGTTCTCCTGCATGTTGCGCATGATGTAGGTGTAGCCGGGCCGCCCGTACCGCACGAGGTTGTAGTACTGCGCGAGCACCATCGAGGAGCCGGTGGAGAAGTTCAGCGTGAAGGTGGCGTCGGTCTTGCCGAGGTAGTTCTCCTCGAAGACCAGGTCAGGTGCGAGGTCGGCCTTCTCGCGGAAGATCAGCCAGCCGATGCCGGGGTAGACCAGCCCGAACTTGTGGCCGGAGACGTTGATCGAGCGCACCTGCTCGAGGCGGAAGTCCCACGGCGAGTCCGGGTAGAGGAACGGCCAGACGAAGCCGCCGCTCGCGCCGTCGACGTGCAGCGGCACGTCGTGGCCCTGCTCCTTCTTCAGGCGCACGAGCAGGTCGTTGATGCCGACGATGTCGTCCTTGTGGCCGGTGAACGTGGTGCCGAGCACCGCGGCCACCCCGATGGTGTTCTCGTCGACGTGCGGGGCGACGTCGTCGGGGCCGATCGTGTACTTGCCCGGGCTGAGCGGCACGATGCGCGGCTCGACGTCGAAGTAGCGGCAGAACTTCTCCCAGACCACGTGCACGTCCCCGCCGAAGACCAGGTTGGGGTCGGTCGGTGGGCCTGCCGGCCGCCTGCTGGCGGGTGCGCCAGTTCCACTTCAGCGACAGCGCCCCGAGCATGATCGCCTCGGACGAGCCCTGGGTGCGCGCGCCGGTGGTCTCTCCGGGGCGTGGAAGAGGTCGGCGAGCATCCGGATGCAGCGCTGCTCGATCTCCGCGGTGCGCGGGTACTCGGCGTGGTCGATGAAGTTGCGGTGCAGGTTCTCGGTGATGATCCGCTGCGCCTCCGGCTCCATCCAGGTCGTGACGAAGGTGGCCAGGTTGCGCGCCGGGTCCCCCTCGAGCGCGAGGTCCTCGGCCACGAGGCGCATGGCGTCGACCGAGCTCATCCCGGTGTCCGGGAACGTCGTGCTCGGCACCTCCTTGGTGGCGAACCGGTTGCCGAAGAGGGCGGCGTCGGCGTCGGACGGGAAGTAACTGGTCATGCGCTTCTCCTTGGGTGACGGGACGGGACCGGGTGGTGCGGGCCTAGGGTGCGGCCAGACCGCCCGAGGCGGCGGGGGCGGGTTCGAGGGCCCGGCGCCACGCGGGGAGCATCAGTGCGGCGCCGACGAGGAAGCACACCGCACCGAGCAGGGTGCCGGCGACCGCGACGCGGGTGCTCGAGCAGCTCGTCGGTGCTGGGCAGCACGTAGCTCGCGAGCGCGGACGCCATGAACAGCACCGACCCGAGCATGTTGATCCAGGCGATCCGCCACGGCATCGAGGCCGGGTCGAGCGACAGGAACCGGCGCGAGACGGCGAGGATGCCGTACGCGCTGGCGACGAGGAAGAGCACCGACCCGAACAGGTCGGGCCGCCACACGTAGCGGTCGGACTCGGCGGCGGTGGCGTTGTGGGTCAGGGCCGCGGCGGTGCTGATGTTGAAGAACACCGTGCCGGGGAACTGGGTGGCCGCGGCGAGCCAGCTGCGGTCGTGCGGCAGCCAGCCCCAGAGGTGGGCCGGCACCGGCGCGTGCTGGCCGACCGCGGTCGACCCCCGTGGTGGCCGGGCTCTGGGCCTGCACGAGCTGGCAGTAGGAGGCGCTGGTGAAGAACACCGACCCCACGAAGTAGGTGATGCCGTCGAACCAGGCGCCCACCGCGTCGAGGTAGGCCGGCACCGAGCCGACCACGAAGCACGCCGAGCCCACCATGAACAGCCACGCGATCGCCGCGTTCAGGCGCACTGGTCGCACGGTCATCTGGCAGGCCTCTCTCGACGACAGGCGGACCCGTCCACTATCGAGCGGCCCCCGTCGCCGCGGCTCACCCCGACAGGGTGACCCGCTGGCCGACCGACGCGGGAGGTGCGGTCGTCAACCCGGTGCGGCGACGGCATCCCCGGGCGTGGCGGGTCCGGCGGGTGGGGCGGGCTCGGCCGGCTGCGGCGGCCCGGGCGTCGGCAGGATCGTGGTCACGACGAAGGCCACCACGACGGCCACGATGACCTCGGGGGTGACCTGCAGCCCGTCGCTGCCGAGCAGGAGGGTGGCGAGCAGGACGGAGGTGAGCGGCAGCCGGAGCATCGCGCAGCACATCGCGCCGATGCCCATGCCGATCGCGGGCGCGAGGCTCATGCCGGGCAGCCCGCTCATCGCGATGCCGAGCACCGCCCCGACGAACATGGCCGGGAACACCGGGCCGCCACGGAAGGCGCTCAGCGACAGCCCGTAGGCCAGCATCTTGCACACGCCGAGCACGACCAGCGTGGCGACCGAGTAGTCCGCGGCGTTCGCCACGAGGTTCGGCAGGGCGTCCTGGCCCGAGAAGAGCACCTCGCTGAAGCCGTTTCCGGTGACCAGCTGGTAGGCCATCGCGGTGAGGCCGATGAGTGCCCCGACCCCGACGGTGACCGGCACCCGGTTGCGGTGGACGAGCGGGCGCACCGTCAGGCCGACCCAGCGGACCGCCCAGGCGAGCAGGGCACCGAGCAGCCCGACCGGCACCGCCCAGAGCAGGGTCGCCACGGTGGGGTCGACCCCCGGGGGCACCGTCGTGAGCGCCAGGGAGAAGGTGCCCAGGCCGGTCCACGAGTCGAGCCCGAGGAAGACCAGGGCCCCGATCCCGGACGCGAGCAGGCCGGGGAGCGCGACCAGGCTCAGCGTCGCCCCGGCGATGCCGGCCGCCTCCATGATGAGGAAGGCGCCCAGCAGGGGCGAGCCGAGCAGGGTGCTGATCGCGGCGAAGCTGCCGGCGGAGGCCATGATCGGTCACCGCCATCGGCGGGGCGTCCTTCTTGACCAGGCGCACGGTCAGGGCCGCGAGGCCGCCACCGAGGGCGATGAGCGGGGCCTCGGGGCCGAGCACCGCACCCAGGCTGAGCGTCGCGAGGGAGGCGAGGACGATGCCGGGCAGGTGGCGGTCCACCGGCGGCCCACCTCCCATCTGGAAGCCGAGGGCCGGGGAGTGCCCACCCGGGCCCGGGAGGTAGCGCAGGGTGAGCGCGACGAGCAGCCCGCAGAGCATCAGCCAGGGGACCGGCCACCAGGCCGGCGGGCCGCCGTCGAAGACGGAGCGGGGCAGGTCGTCGAAGAGGTACCCCTGCAGGTAGCCCACCAGGGCGAGGAAGCCGTAGGCGATCGCCGAGACGGGGATGCCGAGCAGCGCAGCGAGCACCAGGGCCGAGAGGTACGCCTTGGAGCGGACCAGGCTCGCCGGGTCGAGGGCGGCTGGGGCGCTCGGGGGCGCGGTCGCGTCGGACACCTCGGTCTGCCTCCTCGGGACGCCCCGCACCGTTGGCCGCAGCGGGTGCGGCCAAGATATCGCCGGGCGTCCGGTGGGCACCCACCCCTGGCGGGTGAACGACGGTCGGCGTCAGACGTTGCGGCGGTACTGCCCGCCCACCTCGAAGAACGCCTCGGTGACCTGCTGGAGCGAACACACGCGGGCGGCATCCATGAGCACGGCGAAGACGTTCTCCCCGGACGTCGCCGAGGCCTTGAGCCGCGCCAGCGCCTCCTCGGCCTCGACCCGGTGCTCCTCCTTGAACGCGGTGACCCGCGCGAGCTGGCCCTCCTTCTCGGCCTCGGACGCCCGGGCGAGCACGACCTCGCGAGGCGGACCACCGGCAGCCGGGTTGCGGAAGGTGTTGACGCCGACGATCGGCAGCGAGCCGTCGTGCTTGCGGTGCTCGTAGAGCATCGACTCGTCCTGGATCCTGCCGCGCTGGTAGCCGGTCTCCATCGCTCCGAGCACCCCTCCGCGCTCGGAGATCCGGTCGAACTCGGCGAGCACGGCGGCCTCGACGAGGTCGGTGAGCTCGTCGACGACGAAGGCACCCTGCAGCGGGTTCTCGTTGAGGGCCAGGCCCCACTCCTTGTTGATGATCATCTGGATCGCCAGCGCCCGGCGCACCGACTCCTCCGACGGGGTCGTGACGGCCTCGTCGAAGGCGTTGGTGTGCAGGCTGTTGGCGTTGTCGTAGATCGCGACGAGCGCCTGCAGCGTGGTGCGGATGTCGTTGAAGTCCATCTCCTGCGCGTGCAGCGAGCGGCCCGAGGTCTGCACGTGGTACTTCAGCTTCTGGCTGCGTTCGTTGGCGCCGTACTTCTCCTTCATCGCGATGGCCCAGACCCGGCGGGCCACCCGGCCGATGACGGTGTACTCGGGATCCATCCCGTTGGAGAAGAAGAACGACAGGTTGGGGGCGAAGTCGTCGATGTCCATGCCCCGCGCGAGGTAGGCCTCGACGTAGGTGAAGCCGTTGGCGAGGGTGAACGCCAGCTGGCTGATGGGGTTCGCCCCGGCCTCGGCGATGTGGTAGCCGCTGATCGACACCGAGTAGAAGTTGCGCACCTGCTGCGCGATGAACCACTCCTGGATGTCGGCCATCATCCGCAGCGAGAACTCGGTGGAGAACAGGCAGGTGTTCTGGCCCTGGTCCTCCTTGAGGATGTCGGCCTGCACGGTGCCGCGCACGGTGGCCAGGGCCGTGGCCCGGATGCCGTCCGCCTCCTCGGCGCTCGGCTCGCGTCCCTCCCTCGCGACCCAGGCCTCGACCTCACGGTCCATGACCGTGTTGAGGAAGAAGGCGAGGATCGTCGGCGCCGGACCGTTGATCGTCATCGACACGCTGGTCGTCGGGGAGGTGAGGTCGAACCCGGCGTAGAGCTCGCGCATGTCGTCGAGCGTCGCGACCGAGACGCCCGAGGTGCCGACCTTGCCGTAGATGTCCGGGCGCTTGTCGGGGTCACGGCCGTAGAGCGTGACCGAGTCGAAGGCGGTCGACAGCCGGGTGGCCGGCTGGCCCTCGGAGAGCATCTTGAAGCGGGTGTTGGTGCGGAACGGGTCGCCCTCGCCGGCGAACATCCGCGCGGGGTCCTCGTTGTCGCGCTTGAACGGGAACACCCCGGCGGTGAACGGGAAGTAGCCGGGCAGGTTCTCACGACGCAGGAACGACACGAGGTCGCCGTCGTCGGAGTACCGCGGCAGCGAGACCCTGCGGATCCGGTTGCCGGACAGCGACTCCCGCACCAGGGAGGTGTGGATCTCCTTGTCTCGAACGGTGATGACCTGCTCGTCACCCGAGTACGCCTCGACCACCGACGACCACCCGGCGAGCTGGCGTGCGATCGACAGGGGCAGGTCGTCCTGCGCCCCGCCGAGCAGCGAGTCGACGCCGGAGCGGTCGGACCCGGCCCGTTCGAGCTCGGACCCCACCTCGGTGAGCCGTTGCACGCGACGCGCGGCCTCGGCGTACCGGCGGGTGTCGTCGTGGTAGCCGCGCACCGTCTCGGCGATCTCGGCGAGGTAGCGCACCCGGCGGGGCGGCACGACCTGGCGCAGCACCGAGGAGTGCCGCACCGCGACCGGGGTCAGCGCCCCCTCGGACACCTCGAGCCCGGACGCCGCGAGCAGGCCGCGCAGCTCCTGGTAGAGCGCGGTGACGCCGTCGTCGTTGAACGTGGCGGCCGAGGTGCCGAAGACCGGCATGTCGTCGGGCTTCTTGCCGAAGGCGCCGCGGTTGCGCACCATCTGGCGGCCGACGTCGCGCAGGGCGTCCATGGCGCCGCGCCGCTCGAACTTGTTGATCGCCACCACGTCGGCGAAGTCGAGCATGTCGATCTTCTCGAGCTGGCTGGCCGCCCCGAACTCCGGCGTCATGACGTAGAGGTTGACGTCGGCGAACGAGGTGATCGCCGCGTCGCCCTGGCCGATGCCGGGGGTCTCGACGACGACGAGGTCGAAGCCGGCCGCCTTGAGGATGGTGAGCACGTCGCCGAGCGCCTCGGGCACCTCGCGCCCGCCGCGGGTCGCGAGCGAGCGGAAGTACACGCGGTCGCCGTCGAGGGCGTTCATCCGGATCCGGTCGCCGAGCAGGGCTCCCCCACCCCGGCGACGGGTCGGGTCGATCGCCACGCAGGCGATCCGCAGCTTGTCCTGCTGGTCGACGCGCAGCCGGCGCACCAGCTCGTCGGTGAGGCTCGACTTTCCCGAGCCGCCCGTGCCGGTGATGCCGAGCACCGGGGTTCGGCGCGCGGCGGCCGCCTCCTCGAGCTCGTCGCGCAGGTCGTCACCGAGCCGGCCGGTCTCGGCGGCGGTGATCGCACGGGCCACCGCCGACCGCTCTCCGGACAGCACCGCGGCCGCGGTGGTGGGGTGCTGCTGCCACAGGTCGGTGTCGCAGGCCTGGACGACCTGGTTGACCATGCCGGGCAGCCCGAGCCGCTGGCCGTCCTCGGGGCTGAAGATCGTGACGCCGGCGGCGCGCAGCCGCTCGATCTCGCTCGGGACGATCACGCCACCGCCACCGCCGACGACCTTGACGTGCCCGGCTCCGGACTCCTGCAGCAGCTGCACGAGGTACTCGAAGTACTCGACGTGCCCGCCCTGGTAGGAGCTGACGGCGACGCCCTGCACGTCCTCCTCGATGGCGGCGTCGACGACCTCGCGCACGCTGCGGTTGTGCCCGAGGTGGACGACCTCGGCCCCCTGGGCCTGCATGATCCGCCGCATGATGTTGATCGACGCGTCGTGGCCGTCGAACAGGGCCGACGCGGTGACGATGCGCACCGGGTGCTCGGGCACGTGCAGGTCGGGCGTCTGGGTGGTCGGCTGCGCTGCCATGGGGCTCCTTCGAAGGCGTCCCCCGATAGTAGGACGTCCTACTACCTACTCGGAAGTCACCGACGCCGTGGGTGCCGGGCTCAACGGGGGAGTCCGGAGGCGTACGGGTCGGGGGCTGCGGCGTCGACGAGCCACTCGATCGGCGAGCGCAGGAAGTCCTCGTCGACGACCCGCCGGGGCACGTCGCCCTGGAGCCGGGCCCACGACTCGGCGCGGTGCAGGCAGGAGATCCGCTCCGCCGCGGGCAGCAGGTCGACCAGCGTCTCCCGGCTCCAGCGGTCGGTCCACGGCTCGAGTCCCGCGTCGCGGACCCGCACGACGCCGGCGGCGCCCGCGGTGCGGTCGAAGCGGTAGCGCACGGTCCACAGCGGGATCCGCAACGCGGTCAGCGGGTGCGCCCACACGGCGTCGCCCAGGTCGATGCAGGTCATCCCGCCGTCCGGTCGCCGGAAGGCGTTGCCCAGGTGCAGGTCGTTGTGCTGGAGGGTGGCCGGCATCCCGCTGTTCGCGAGGGTCGCGGCCGCCTCGTGGATCCGCTCGAGGCCGTCGGTGACCAGCGCGGACTCCGCCTCGGTCGGCCGGCGGGGGTCGTCCACCGGCAGCGCGTGCAGCTCGTCGAGCAGGTCGGTCACCCAGCCGACGACGGCGTCGGGTGCCTCCGGAAAGCGGGGCACCCCGGTGGCGAGCACCGCGTCGGCGTGGTCGGCCAGCGTGCGTTGCGCCACGGCATACCCGGCGGTCACCGTGACCCAGTCGTCGACGGGGGGCGGGGTCTCGTCGTGCCACAGCGGTGCGCCGAGGTCGGCCGTCGCCAGCCATCCGCGCTCGGTGTCGACGGCGACGAGTGGTGCGCACAGCCCGGGCACGATCCCCTCGACGGCCTGGACGAGCGCGGCCTCGAAGGCCTGGGACGGGGCGTTCTCCTTGACCCAGACCCGTCCGGCATCGGTCTCGACGTGCAGGACGGTCGACCAGAACCTCACTCGCTCCTGGACGACCGGACCGGTGACGGTACGACCGGCCTGCCGAGGGCAGGCAGGAGCCACGCCTCCATCTCGGCGCGCCACTGCGGGCTCCGCCACAGGGCGGGCAGGTCACGTTCGGGCACGGCGGTCCGCCACCCACTCGACGGCCTCGGCGTAGCCCTGCACCCCGTGGCCGATGACGTGGTGGTCGCAGACGTCGGTGAGGTAGCTGTGGTGGCGGAACTCCTCGCGGGCGTGGATGTCGCTGATGTGCACCTCGACGCGGGGCACCCGGCAGGCCGACAGCGCGTCGCGCAGGGCGACCGAGGTGTGGGTGTAGCCGGCGGCGTTGACGACGATGCCGGCGATGCCGGCCCGACCCTCCTGGACCCAGTCGACGAGGGTGCCCTCGTGGTTGGTCTGCCGGAAGTCGAGCGACCAGGCCCGGCCCGCTCGGCGGTCTCGCGGCAGAGCGCCTCGACGTCGGCGAGGGTGGCGCTGCCGTAGACCTCCGGCTCGCGCTCGCCGAGGAGGTTGAGGTTGGGCCCGTTGAGCACCAGCACCGTGCGGTCGTCCATGCCCCGGAGTATGCCGTCCGGGTCAGCGGGCCCCGTCGGCTTGCGGGTCTCGGGTTCGTCACGGGCGGTAGTCGTCGGTCTGGTAGGCGTGCAGCGTGCTGCCGGGGGTGAGCCGGGAGGCAACGTGTCGCGAGCGGCCGCGGCCCGGCTGCGGCCGAGGTTCCAGGCCAGCCAGTCGTCGGTCTCGAACGGGGTGCCCGACCACGAGGAGGTGATGCAGGAGGCCATCTCGCCGGGCAGCCGGTCGACGATGACCGGCGTCGCGTCGGCACCGAGGGTGGACAGGTAGCCGGTGTCGAGGCTCGAGCCGGCCTCGAACCGGTCGATGTTGCGGCCGGCGACCCAGGCGTCCGGGTTCATGGCCGCGAAGACCAGCGCGAAGACGGCGGCGGAGACGAGCACCGCGCGCGGCACCCACCAGCCGCTCAGCCGCACCCCGGCGGCGAGGAGGAACACGATCGACCAGGCCCAGCCAGAGCTCGAACCCGTCGACGAAGACCCGCAGCACGGTGTAGCCGAAGGCGTCCTGGTAGAGCGACATCCGGTACAGCGCGCTGGCGACGACGGCGAGGGTGAGCACGCACAGGGCGCCGAGGAGCAGCCGGAGAGCAGCCGGTCGCGGGCGGTGTCGCGCGCGGCGACGTGCATCGTCAGGGCGACGACGACCACGGTGAGGAAGGTGGCGACGGTGAGCTGCCCGAAGCCCTGGTGCACGTACTCGGCATAGGTCAGGCCGGTGGTGCGCTCGAGGTAGTCGTGGCCGCCCCACATCGCCGTGGCCTGGGCGACGAGGAAGCCGGCGAACAGCGCGACGACGATCTCCGACGGGGACCCCCCACTCCCAGCGGTGGGCGGCGCGACGCCCCTCCGGCAGCGCGACGCCGGCGACCGGCGGCGGGTTGAGGGCGAGGTAGGCGCCGGTGAGGGCGACCCCGGCGACCAGGGCCAGCACGAAGGTGCGCGCGACGATGGTGTCCCAGCCGAGGTCGGGCACCAGTGCCTCGGCCCACGAGCCGAACAGGGCGTCGCCCGAGTCGCGAACAGCCCACCGAACAGGGCCAGCGCCACGAGGGAGAGGCCGATCGGTGCGCAGGATCGGCCAGAGCTTGGACACCCTGCTCGTCGCGGAGATGGTGCGGCCCAGCAGCGGCAGGCCGCGCAGCGCCGGACAGCGGCCAGGCGACGACGCTGAGCGGCACGGACAGCAGGGTTCGGGCCCGGGTCATGCCGGCCGCCGCGACGACGACCGCCGACGAGGACCGCCAGGGCCACGACCCCCCACCGTCGCGGATCATCGTCGTCGTGGCGAGCACGGCGGCGAGCACGGCGCAGGCGATCGTCCAGGGGTCGCGGCGGTGGCGCGCGACGACCCACATGAGCAGGCCGGCGGCGAGCATCGTCAGGCAGACGGCGAGGCCGAGGTTGCGCTCGGGCCAGGTCAGCGACGCCCAGGCGCCGATGCCCAGTGCCGCCAGCACGGTGAGCGGCTGCGCGGGCACGCCCTTCTCGGGCCAGAGGCCGTCGAGCGCTCCCCCCCCGGCGCCGGGGCCCGCGGGCCGGGGCGCCACGGCGGCGGGAGCCGGTGGGTCGGCCGCGGTCGCGACCGGGCGCGGCTGCCGAGCGTCGAGCCGCCGGGGCCGTCGAGGCGGCGGCGGCCTGGCTCGTGGGGGTCGTCGGTGCGGGCACGGTCCTCTCCTCCAGGAGGTGGGTGGGGCGGCCGGCGCGGGCGCGCCGGGGCAGGACGGCGCGCAGGTGCGCGCCGGTCGTTCCGGGCGGCGGTGGGCAGCGCGATGATGGTGCCGCCGTGCAGCTCGCAGACCCAGCTCGCGATCGCCAGCCCGAGGCCGGTGCCGCCGGCGGAGTCGCCACCGGAGCCGAACCGGTCGAAGACCCGCTCGACGCGGTCGGCGGGGATGCCGGGGCCGTCGTCGTAGACCTCGAGCCACCAGGTGTCGTCGTCGACGCCGCGGGCGACGACCCGCACCTCGCCCTGCGGCGGGCTGTGCCGCACGGCGTTGTCGACGAGGTTGGCGACGAGCTGCGCGAGGCGGGCCGGGGTCGGCGACCACGGTGAGGTCGGCCGGGTGGGTCTCGTGGCGCACCCGCACCGGCCGTCCGCCGACCATGGCCTCGGCGACCGCCGCGCGGAGCAGCTCGCCGAGCCGCACCTCGTCAGTGCGAGCGGGGCGGCGCCGGCGTCGATCCGGGAGAGGTCGAGCAGGTCGCCGACCAGGGCGCTGAGCCGCTCGGACTGGGTCAGGGCCGCGCGCAGGGCGTCGTCGTCGGGCTGGACGACGCCGTCGACGAGGTTCTCGAGCAGCGCGCGCTGGGCGGTCAGCGGGGTGCGCAGCTCGTGCGACACGGTCGCGACGAGCTGGCGGCGCTGCTGGTCTGCGGTGGCGAGGTCGGCCGCCATCGCGTTGAACGCGCGGGCCAGCGTGCCCACCTCGTCGGACGAGGTGGCCGTGACCCGTTGCGCGTAGTCGCCCGCCGCCATCCGCCGTGCGGCGGCGGTCATCTCGCGCAGCGGCGAGGTCATCCCCCGGGCCAGCCACTGGGTGACGGCGAGCGCGGCCGCCACGGTGACCGGCACGCTCATCCACCACGGCACCTCGGCCGCCTCGCCGACGCCGGCCACGATGACGGCGACCACGACGCTGGCACCGACGAGCAGGCCGAGCTTGACCCTGATCGAGGCGACGCCGTCGAGCGGGCGGTCGGTGTTCACGGTGCGACCTCGAGGGCGTAGCCGACGCCGTGCACGGTGCGCACCCGGTCGGCGCCGATCTTGGCGCGCAGCGCCTTGACGTGGCTGTCGAGGGTGCGGGTGCCGGACGCGTCGGCCCACCCCCACACCTCGCGCATGAGCACGTCCCGACTGCGCACCGTGCCGGGCTCGGCGGCGAGCGCGCAGAGCAGGTCGAACTCGAGGGGGGTGAGGTGCACGTCGGCGCCGCGCACGGTGACCCGCCGGGTGGCCCCGTCGATGGCCAGCCCGCCGACGTCGGTGCGGGCGGCACCCGCGATGCCGCGAGCGCGGCGGCCCGCTCGACGCGGCGCAGCAGGGCCCGGATCCGGGCCACCACCTCGCGCATCGAGAACGGCTTGGTGACGTAGTCGTCGGCGCCGACCGCCAGCCCCACGAGCAGGTCGGTCTCGTCGTCGCGGGCGGTGAGCATGAGCACGGGCACCGGGCGGATGGCCTGGATGCGGCGGCACACCTCGAGCCCGTCGAAGCCCGGGAGCATGAGGTCGAGCACGACGAGGTCGGGGCTCGTGCTCCTCGAACGCGGCGACCGCGGCGGGGCCGTCGTGGGCCTGCTCGACGACGAAACCCTCGGCGCGCAGCCGGTCGGTGACGGCCTGGTTGATCACCGGCTCGTCCTCGACCACGAGGATGCGCGCGGCGGCGGTCGTCGTCCCCTCGGTCATGCTGCGAGCGTAGGCTCGGCCGGTGTGCCCCGAGGGGGCACCGTGTGGAGATCGTGTGAAGGTGCGCAGGTCGGGGCCGTGTATCAGTCGCGGGGCCGGGTGCTCCTCCTTGCTGTCGCCAGCCGGGGGGATGGGCACAGGGTTCCGTCCCGGGTACCGGGCGCGGCACCTCACGAAGGGACACCTCATGCCAACCACCACCACCGGACCGCGCCGCGTGCGCCGGTCCGTCGGCCTGACCGGCGCCGCCCTCGCGGGCGCGATCGTCGTGGCGAGCCCGGCACTGGCCGGCTCCACGACCACACCGCTGCCCAACGGCGCGGACCTCACCGTGACCGTCGACTCCCCCGTCACGGGGGACACCTACGTCGTGCCGGCGGGCCAGTCCACGGTCGACGTCCCCCTCTCCGGCACGGCGAGTGTCGCCGCGGGTGCGCCGAGCGTCTCCTGGGTCTATGTCGTGGACGTCTCGACGAGCACGACCCTCGGGTGTACCGGGTCAGCGGACGTGCTCGACTGCGAGAAGTCCGCCGTCACCGGCCTGAACAACCTGGTCGTCACCGACGGGTCGGCGCTCGACGTCGGCCTGGCGATCTTCGCGGGTGACGGTGAGACGGCCGACATCTCCTCCGCGGCCGGAAACCAGCTGGTGACCGGGCCGGCCGATCCGGACGTCTCGACCGCCATCGGCTCGATCGACCAGCTGAACATCGGTCAGTTCACCGCCAAGAGCACCGCCGACGGCACGAACTTCGCCTCCGGCCTGCAGGCGGCGAACACCATCCTGCAGGCGGCGTCGGGCACCACGAAGAACGTCGTCTTCCTCTCCGACGGGGCGTCGAACCTCGGCGGGGGTGCGTTCGCGGCCGCCCTCACCGACGTGGCCGGACAGGCCACGATCTACCCGTTCGCCGTCGGCGGTGGGGCCTCCTGCGGAGGTGGGAGCGCCGGTACCCTCGACGCCATGGCGGCCGCCAGTGGCACCACCTGCTTCACGGTGGCCGATCCGGCCGACCTCCCGGACGTCATCAAGAACGTCACGGCGACCAGCCTGGACACCCTGGCCGTGCAGCTCGACGGGACGGCGGTGCCGGCCACGACCTCGACCGCGCTACCGCAGCCCGGGCCGGTGTCGGTCGGCTGGGCCGCACCGGGCGACGACCTGCCCCGGGCAGCCACGAGGTCTGCGCCACGGCCACCGGAACGGGGCCGGCGAGCGACCCGACGGCGACGGCCTCCGCGCTGCGCTGCGAGACGTTCTCGGTGTTCGGCTTCGCGCTGACGCCGCCGACGGCCACGAACGAGCTCGGCACCGACGACACGCACACCGTGACGGCCACCGTGAGCGGGCCGGCCGGCGAGCTGGCCGGGTGGCCGGTCGACTTCTCGGTCTCGGCCGGGCCCAACGCCGGCGAGTCCGGCACGTGCGCCCCGGCGAGCTGTGAGACCGACGCGTCGGGCCAGGTGACCTTCACCTACTCGGTGCCGCAGGAGCCCGACTCGCTCGGCACCGACACCATCACCGGCACGCTCGACGTCAACGGGGACACGGTGACCCGCCACGTGAGCAAGACCTGGCAGGACACCACCCCGCCCGTGGCGCAGTGCGTCGAGAGCACCAACCCGGCCGGCAACACGCCGAGCGCACCCGGCAACGGCGGCCAGGGCCAGAACCAGGACGGCTTCTACCGTCTGGTCGCCTCGGACGACATCTGGCCGGACGAGGACCTCGAGGTGTTCGTCGAGGACGACGGCAGCTCGACGGTCTTCGGGCCCTTCGCCGTCGGCGACGACGTGAAGTACACGGAGGCCAACGGTGCCACCCCGTCGCAGAAGCCGGGTACCGGGGCGGTCGAGTGGAAGCTCAAGGGCCGTGGCGACGCACTGGTGTACGCGGTCGACGGCTCGGGCAACGTGTCCGCCACCGTCGCGTGCCTGGTCCCGCCGGCTCCGCAGTGAGGTGAGCGCACGGCATCCGAGCCCGGATGCCGTGCGCGCCCGGGCCCGCACCCCGACCGGGGTGCGGGCCCTGCCGTTCAGGCGGGCAGGCGGCGCTGGGTGCGGAAGGCCGTGGGCGTGATGCCGGTGCAGCGGGTGAAGTGGTGGCGCAGCAGCGCGGCCGACCCGAAGCCGGCGTCGCGGGCGACGGCCTCGACCGGCAGGTCGGTCTCCTCGAGCAGCTGCCGGGCGCGCAGCACCCGCTGGTCGGTGACCCACTGGTGCGGTGTGGTGCCGGTCTCGGCGACGAACCGGCGGGCGAAGGTGCGCGGCGACATCGCCGACCGTCGAGCGAGGTCGTCGACGGTGAACGCCTCGTCGAGGTGCTCGAGCATCCAGGTGAGCACCGGGCCCGAGGCTCTCGGCGGTGGTCGTCGGCACCGGGCGGTCGATGAACTGGCGCTGGCCGCCGTCGCGGTGCGGCGGCACGACCATCCGGCGGGCGATCGTCGTGGCGACGGCGCTGCCGAGCTCGGTGCGCACGAGGTAGAGCGCGGCGTCGATGCCGGCCGCGGTGCCGGCGCTGGTGATGACGGTGCCGTCGCGCACGTAGAGCACGTCGGGGTCGACCTGGGCGAGCGGGTGGGCCGCGGCGCAGCTCGACGGCGTGCTGCCAGTGGGTCGTGCAGCTCGCGCCCGTCGAGGATGCCGGCCGCGCCGAGGGTGAAGGCCCCCGAGCACACCGACATGACCCAGGCCCCTCGGTCGACCGCGTCGCGCAGCACCTGCACGACCGCCGGGGACGGCGTGCGGGCGGCCGACGAGGCGGGCACGGCGACGAGGTCGGCGTCGGCCGCGGCCTCGAGGCCGAACGCGGCGGTGACCGTGGTGCCGTTGCGCGAGTCGAGCGGACCCGGCGTCTCGGCGCACACCCGGTAGTCGAACGGCGGGGACGCCTGCGTCGGTGCGGTCGATGCCGAACACCTCGGCGAGCACCCCGAACTCGAACAGGGCGACCGGCTCCTGGAGGAGGACGGCGACGGACTTCAGTGCCATGCCGGACAGTATGGCAGATATTCGATGTACCGTCGTCATTTCCGCCACTCGTGGCAGGTATTGGTTGCAGCGTCAAACTCATGCCATGGACACGAACAGCACCCTCGAGACGATCTTCACCTTCGCCGCCATCGGCGGCCTCGTGGCCCCCGTGGCCTACCTCATGGAGCGCACCAACCGGCGCGAGCGGCGCGAGCACGGGGCCCGCACCACCTGGACCTGGACCCGCTACGACGCCGACAGCCGGCGGATCGCGAACGAGATCCACTCCCTCGACGGCGCCGCCCACCGCTGACCCGCGGCCTCCCCCGGCGTCGTGGGTGAAGACGTTGCCCAGCCGACGGTTTCACCCGCGTTCCGCGGCGAGGGGTCGACCCGGCCGGTCAGGAGCGGCGGCGGCCGATCAGCCAGCCGAGCACCAGCCCGGCGAGTGCGGCCACGGCGTACGGCGCGTAGCTCTTGACGAGCACCGGGAGCACCGTGGCGCCGAGGTCGATCGAGTCGTCCGCGGGCGGCGGCGGTGCCGAGCGCAACGGTCGCGGCGCGGCCGTGGTCGCGGCGCCGGCCGGGTGCGAGCCGAGCGCGGCGGATGCCGCGGAGGCGGAAGCCCCGGCGGCGAGGGCGGGAGCGGTGGACCCGGCGGACGCCGTCGAGGCGGAAGCCGCGGCGGCGACCGCGGGCGCCGTGGCACCGGCATCCGCCGCCGGGCTCGACCTCGCCGGCTCGGCGAACTGGCCCTCGATGCACGCGACGAACTGCTGGAGCAGCTTGTCGCGAGACGTCCTGCATGACGCCCGCGGCCGAACTGCGCCGGCTTGCCGGTGATCGACGAGGTCGGTGGTGACGTCGATCCGGGTGCCCGTCGCCCGACGGGCGCGAGCTGCGACGGTCACCGTGGCGCCGGCGGTGCCGTTGCCGCGCTTGTCCTTGCCCTTGGCCTCGATGACGGCCCGGTGCGCCGCGTCGTCACGCTCGACGAACTGCCCGGTGCCGGCGTACTGCAGCGCGATCGGGCCGAGCTTGACCTTCACCGTGCCGGCGAACCCGGACTCGTCCACCTCGGTGACCGTCGCGCCGGGGAAGCAGCCACCGACCTGCTCGAGGTCCATGAACGTGCGCCCACGCGTCGTCGACGCTCGCCGGGACGGTGAAGTCGTGGGTCAGCTCCATGCGGCGGTCAGCCTCCGCAGGGCGGTCGAGGACGGCGCGACGGGTGAGCACCCGTGGCGAGGTGGCGTCGGTAGTCGGCGTCGCCGTTGAGGTCGCTCGGCGGGTTGGTGCCGTCGGCCACCGAGGCGACAGGCGTCGCCGAGGTCGGTGGCGGACCGGCCGACCAGGGCCTGCTCCACCGCTCGGGCGCGCAGCGGGGTCGAGCCCATGTTGGTCAGCCCGATGCGGGCCTCGGCGATCGTGCCGCCCTCGGCCCGAGCGCGACGGCGATCGCCGACGATCGACCACTGGTGGCGAGACCCGCACGAACTTCTCGTAGTGCGACGCCCCAGCCGGTGTGCTTGGGGATGCGGATCTGCGGTGAGCAGCTCGCCCTCGCCGACCGAGGTCTCGAACAGGTCGTGGAAGAAGTCGCTCGCCGGCGACGGTGCGCTCGACCGCCCGGCACCGGCGATGACGAGCTCGGCGTCGAGCGCGAGCACCGGGGCCCCGACGTCGCCGGCGGGGTCGGCGTGCACGAGGGCCCCGCCGATCGTGCCGCGGTGCCGGATCTGCGGGTCGGCGACCTCGTGCGACCGCCTTGGCGAGCAGGGCCGCGTGGCTCGGCACGAGGTCGGCTGCTCGAGCACGGTCGCGTACGGTCGTCATCGCGCCGATGACGAGGTGGTCGCCGTCCTCGCGGATGCCGCGCAGCGCCTCGATGCGGCCGAGGTCGACGACGATCTCGGGAGCGTTGAGCCGCATCCGCAGGATGGGCAGGAGGGACTGGCCGCCGGCCAGCACCTTGGCGTCGTCGCCGCGCTCGGCGAGCGCCGCGAGCGGCCTCGTCGACGGTCGTGGGGGCGAGGTAGTCGAATGCTGCGGGGATCACTGTGCCGCTCCGTCCGTCGCGCGCCGGCTGCGGGGTCCTGGTTGAGGGCGTCGTCCGCGAAGTGCGGCTGCGGCCTCGCTCGGTCACGCTCGCCGGAGCGGCGCGCCCGGCGCTCTGGATCGCCTTCCACACCCGCTCGGGCGTGCACGGCATCACGGACGTCGTTGACGCCGAGGTGCCGCACGGCGTCGACGATGGCGTTGACGACCGCCGGGGTCGAGGCGATGGTGCCGGCCTCGCCGACGCCCTTGGTGCCGAGGGTGTTCGTCGTCGACGGCGAGGTCGTGTGGTCGGTGACGAAGCTGATCGTGTCGGCCGACGGTCGGCAGGGTGTAGTCGACGAAGGAGCCCGTGACGAGGGTGCCCTGGTCGTCGTACTCCGCGCCCTCCCAGAGCGCCTGCGCGATGCCCTGCACGAGGCCGCCGTGCACCTGGCCCTCGACGATGAGCGGGTTGATGATCGTGCCGATGTCGTCGACGCAGACGTACTTGCGCATCGTCGTCGCGCCGGTCTCGGTGTCGACCTCCATCGCGCACAGGTGGGTGCCGTGGGGGAAGGAGAAGTTGACCGGGTCGAAGGTCGCGTCGGCGTCGATGCTCGGCTCGGCGCCGTCGGGCAGGTTGTGCGCCGGCGAAGGTCGCGAGCGCGACCTCGGCGATGGCCGATGCCCTTGTCGGTGCCCTTGACGCTGAAGCGACCGCCGGAGAACTCCAGGTCGTCGGCGCTGGCCTCGAGCAGGTGCGCGGCGAACGACCTTGGCCTTCTCGATGACCTTGTCGGCGGCCAGGACGAGCGCCTCGCCCCCGACGACGAGCGAGCGCGAGCCGTAGGTGTCCAGGCCCTTCGGGCGCGATCTGGGTGTCGCCGTGCAGCACCTCGACGTCCTCGAACGGCACGCCGAGCCGGTCGGCGACGATCTGGCTCCACGCCGTCTCGTGGCCCTGGCCGTGCGGCGAGGCGCCGGTGACGACCTCGACCGTGCCGGTCGCGAGCATCCGGATGCTCGCGTGCTCCCAGCCGCCGGCGCCGTAGCTGAGCGAGCCCGAGGACGCGCGACGGCGCCAGGCCGCACATCTCGGTGAAGGTCGAGACGCCGATGCCGAGCTGCACCGGGTCGTTGCTGTCGCGGCGGCGCTTCTGCTCGGCCCGCAGCTCGTCGTAGCCGAAGAGCTCGATGGCCTTGGCGGTGGCGGCCTCGTAGTTGCCCGAGTCGTAGGTCATGCCCGGCGACCGTGGTGAAGGGGAACTCCTCGTGCGTGATCCAGTTCTTCTCGCGGATCTCGAGCGGGTCGACGCCGACCTCGGCGGCGAGCTCGTCCATGATCCGCTCGATGCGCGTAGGTCGCCTCGGGGCGGCCGGCGCCGCGGTAGGCGTCGACCCAGGTCTTGTTGGTCAGCACCGTCTGGCAGTTGAACTGGTAGGCGGGGAACTTGTAGATCGAGTTGAACATCCACGCGCCGAGCACCGGCACGCCACCGCCGACGATGCGCGACGTAGGCGCCCAGGTCGGCGAGCAGCTCGACCTTGAGGCCGGTGACCGTGCCGTCCTTCTCGGCCGACGAGGGTGAGCTTCTGCCACTGGTCGCGGCCGTGGTGCGCCGAGATCATCGACTCCGAGCGGGTCTCGGTGTACTTGCACGGCTTGCCGAGCCGGCGGGCGACGGCGATCGTCGCGAACTCCTCGGGCGTGGTCTGCAGCTTGCCGCCGAAGCCACCACCGACGTCGGGGGCGATGACGCGCACCTTGGACTCCGGGATGCCCATGGTCGCGGCGATGCGCGAAGCGCAGGATGTGCGGGACCTGGGTCGCCGACCACACGGTCATCTGCTCGCCCGTGGGGTCGACGACGGTCGAGCGGGGCTCCATGAAGGCGGGGACGAGCCGCTGCTGGCGGTACTCGCGCTCGATGACGATGCCGTCCGTCGCGCGCCTTGGCGATGGCCTCGTCGACGTCGCCGCCGGTGCCGCGCCTCCGCCGAGTCGAGCTTCCAGAAGGCCGACTTGTTCGTGCCGAGGTCGGGGTGGGCGAGCACGGTCGTCCGTCGCGGCCTCCTTGAGGTCGAGCACGGCCGGCAGCTCGTCGTAGTCGACGTCGACGAGCTCGGCGGCGTCGCGCGCCGGCGGCTGCGGTGCGGGCCACGACGACGGCGACGATCTCGCCGGCGCAGGCGACGTGGTCGACGGCGACGGGCAGGTGGGTGGGGGTGACCTGGTCGGCGCGTGATCGGCCAGGCGTTGATGTTGACGCCCTGGATGTCCTCGAGGTCCTTGCCGGTGAAGACCGCGACGACGCCCGGGGCCGCCTTGGCCTCGCCGGTGTCGATGGCGGTGATCCGTGGCGTGGGCGAACGGGCTGCGCACCATCGCGAGGTGCAGCATCCCGGGCAGCTGGATGTTGTCGGTCCAGCGGGTGCGACCGGTGATGAGGCGCTGGTCCTCCTTGCGCTTGCGCGCGGCTGCCGATCTCGGTGGTGCGGGCGGTCGTCGACGGCGGTCATGACGCCACTGCGGTCACCGCGGAGTCGTCCTCGACGGCGCCGCCGCCGGCGGCCATCGTGCTCGCGCAGGCCGCGACGGCCTTGACGATGTTGTGGTAGCCGGTGCACCGGCACAGGTTGCCCTCGAGGCCCACCCGGATCTCCTGCTCGGAGGGGTTCGGGTTCTCCTTGAGCACGTCGAGGGCCTGCATGATCATGCCCGGGCGTGCAGTAGCCGCACTGCAGGGCGTGGTTGTCGTGGAAGGCCTGCTGCATCGGGTGCAGCTCGCCGTTCGCGGCGATGCCCTCGATGGTGGTGACCTCGTGCCCGTCGGCCTGGACGGCCAGGACGTTGCACGACTTCACGCTGCGGCCGTCGAGGTGGACGGTGCAGGCGCCGCAGTTGCTCGTGTCGCAGCCGACGACGGTCCCCACCTTCCCGACCGTGTCGCGCAGGTAGTGGACGAGCAGGGTGCGGGGCTCGACGTCGTCGGAGCACAGGACTCCGTCGACCGTGACGTTGACCCGAGTCATCGTTGACTCCTTCGAGCAGTGTGGACCGTGACGTGTTCGTGATCCTCACCCGAAGTGACCCGCGCCACAAGGGGTACGCGACAGATCCGACCGGAACATCGCAGGTCTGGACGTTTCCTCTCAGGAAACCTCGGCCGTCGGCGTGGTGGTGGATCGAGCCGCCGGTCTCCTGCAGCCGCTGGCCCCCGCCGCCCCACTGCAGGGCGACGATCTCGGCCGCGATCGACACCGCCGTCTCCTCCGGGGTGCGGGCGCCGAGGTCGAGCCCGATCGGTGACGACAGCCGCGCCAGCTCGGCGTCGGTGAGGCCGGCCTCGCGCAGCCGCTCGAGCCGGTCGTCGTGGGTGCGCCGCGAGCCCATCGCGCCGACGTAGGCGACCTCCGGCATCCGCAGCGCCACCTCGAGCAGGGGCACGTCGAACTTGGGGTCGTGGGTGAGCACGCAGACCACGGTGCGCTCGTCGACCCGCCCGGCCTCGACCTCCGCGGCGAGGTAGCGGTGCGGCCACTCGACGACCACCTCGTCGGCGGCCGGGAAGCGCGATGCCGTGGCGAAGACCGGGCGGGCGTCGCACACCGTCACGCTGGTAGCCGAGGAAGGCGCCGACGTGCGCGACGGCGGCCGCGAAGTCGATGGCGCCGAAGACGAGCATCCGCGGCCGGGGGGCGTAGGCCGCGACGAAGACGCGCAGCCCCTCGCCGCGACGCTCGCCGTCGGGCCCGTAGGTCAGCGTCTCGGTGCGCCCGGCGGCGAGCAGGCCGCGGGCGTCGTCGGTGACGGCGGCGTCGGCGCGCGGGCTGCCCAGCGAGCCGGTCGGCCTCCCGTCGGCGCCCTCGGGGCGCACCACGAGGCGCCGCCCGACCCACGCGGGGTCGGGGTGGTCGATGACGGTGGCGACCGCCACCGGGCGGCCGGCCTCGATGTCGTCGGCCGACCTCGCCGAGCTCGGGGAAGGTCTCCTGGCGAGACCGTCTCGACGAAGACGTCGAGGATGCCGCCGCAGGTGAGCCCGACCGCGAACGCGTCGTCGTCGGAGACGCCGTAGCGCTGGAGCACCGGGGTCGCCGGAGGCGACGACCTCCTGGCCCAGCTCGTAGACCGCGCCCTCGACGCAGCCGCCGGACACCGAGCCGACGGCCTCGCCGCCGGGTCCGACGAGCATCGAGGCACCGGCGGGGCGCGGTGCGGAGCGGAACGTGGCGACGACGGTGCCGACCCCGACCGCCTTCGCCGGCCCGCCACCACCGCATCAGCTCGGGCAGCACGTCACGCACGGGCGACCACCTCCGTCAGCTCCTCGAACGCCGCCAGGGAGTGCCCCGCGACGAAGTGGTCGACGTGGGGCAGCACCGCCATGATGCCTCCCTGCACCGGCTCGTAGCCCGCACGGCCCCGGTGCGGGTTGACCCAGACGACCCGGTGGGCGACGGCGCGCAGCCGGCGCACCTGCTCGCCGAGCGCCTCGGGCTGGTCGCGCTCCCACCCGTCGCTGAAGACGACGACGACCGCGCCGCGGGCCATCCCGCGCCGCCCCCAGCGGTCGAGGAAGACCTTGACGCCCTCGGCCAGCCGGGTGCCGCCGGACCAGTCCGGGATGGCGTCGCCCGCGGCCACGATCGCGCGGTCGGGGTCGCGCTGGTGCAGCGGGCGGGTGATGTGGGTGAGCCGGGTGCCGAGGGTGAAGACCTCGACCGGCACGCCCGGCGACGCAGTAGGCGTGCGCGAGCCGGATGAGGGCGTCGGCGTAGCCGCTCATCGAGCCGGAGACGTCGACGAGGAGGACGACCTTGCGCGGCCGGCGTGCCCCGGCGGCGCCAGCGCACCTCGCCCGGCTCCCCCATCCGTCGCAGGGTGGAGCGCAGGGTCGCGCGGGCGTCGACGTCACCGCGCCGGGACGCCGTCGTACCGGTGCGCGCGACGGCGCGGCGCGCGCGGGCGGAGGGCGCCGAACAGCGCGGCCAGCGCCTCGCGCTCACGGCGGTTGAGGGTGGCGACGTCGCGGTGCCGCAGCACCTCGGTCGTAGCTCGCCTGTGCGCGAACGACATCCGGGTCTTCGGCGCCCTTGGCCGGCGGCTCTCGGACGCGCCGAGGCCGGCCTGGGCGACGAGCGTTGGGCAGCGGCGGGCGGTCCTTGGTGCCGGCGCCGCTGGCCGCTGAACCACGCGGCGTACACGAGGTCGTAGCGCTCGAGGTCGGCCGGGGAGGCGCACAGGGTGGCCCGCCCGGCGTAGTAGACCGCCGGCTGGTCGTCGAGCCCGACGGTCGCGACCGCCTCGAGGTAGGTGCGCTCGCGGTCGGCCGTGACGGCGACGCCGGCGGCGCGCAGCGCGCGGGCGAAGCCGAGGAGCAGCTCCTCGGGCGGCCGCAGCGGTGGCGGTCATCGGGTCAGCATCACGTCGAGGGCCTTCTTGACCCGCTCCGCGTCCTCGCGGTACTTCACCGCCACCCCGAGGGTGGCGGCCGCGGTCTCGGTGTCGAGCTCGCGGGTGCCGAGCTCGTGCAGGGCCCGGGCCCAGTCGAGGGTCTCGGCGACCCCGGGCGGCTTGAGCATCTCGCGGTCGGCCCGGATGCCGTGCACGGCGCGCACGACCTGCTCGGCGAGCGCCGTCGAGCACCTCCGGGGCGCGGCGGGCGACGATGGCGAGCTCGCGCTCGATGCCGGGGTGCTCGAGCCAGTGGTAGAGGCAGCGGCGCTTGAGGGCGTCGTGCAGCTCCCGGGTGCGGTTGGAGGTGAGCACGACCACCGGCGGCACGGACGCCGTGACGGTGCCGAGCTCGGGGATGGTCACCTGCCAGGTCGAGAGCACCTCGAGCAGGAAGGCCTCGAACTCGTCGTCGGCCCGGTCGACCTCGTCGATGAGCAGCACGGCGGGGGCGTCGCGCAGGGCGCGCAGCACCGGGCGGGCGAGCAGGAAGCGCTCGTCGAACAGCCCCTGCTCGACCTCGCGGACGTCGCGCGCGGCACCCTCGACCGCCTCGAGCGCCCGCACGTGGAGGATCTGGCGGGGGAAGTCCCAGTCGTAGAGCGCCTGGGTGGCGTCGATGCCCTCGTAGCACTGCAGCCGGATCAGCGGCAGGTCCATCGTCTCGGCGAGCGCCTCGGCCAGCGCCGTCTTGCCGGTGCCCGGCTCCCCCTCCATGAGCAGCGGCCGGCCGAGGCGCAGGCGCGAGCCAGGTGATCGTGGCGAGGGCGTCGTCGGCGAGGTAGCCGGTCTCGCCGAGCGCGTCGGTCAGGTCGTGCGCCGTGCCGAACGTCGTCCGCGGGTCCATGGCGCCAGCATCCCTGACGACGTGCCGATCCGGAAGCGAACGGTCACCCCGGGTCCCACGGCGCGCCGTGGCGACCCACCCGCACGTGCGGGGTGATCGCTGTCAGATCCGCGGCTCCTCACCCCGAACCCGCAGTGCGGGTTGTCGCCGCACCGCCCCTCCCCACCCAACCCGCACCCGCGGGTTGTTGCGGTCAGGTCGATCAGAACAGGGCGACGAGCGCCGCGGCCAGCTCACCGAGGGCGAGGCCGCCGACCAGCCCTGCGACGACCACCGGCAGGCGCCCGTCGGCGAGCACCGAGAAGGCCGGCTGGTCCGGGTGCGGGCGCGCGAGCCGGCGGGCCCGCAGCGCCTCGACGAGCACCCAGCAGGCCAGGGCCGCGGCGACCACCGTCGGGAGCACCACGGCCGGGCCGAGCGTGTCGAGGGTGAGGCGGCCGATGGTCAGCGACCCGGCCAGCAGCGCCAGTCCGGTGCGGCGCCACGCCAGCGCGGTGCGCTCCTGCGGGGCCGTGGCGTCGGACGCGGGAGGCGAGGACCCGGCATCCGGGCGGTCAGCCACCGGTGAAGACCGCGACGCCCAGCACGACCGCGGCGACGGCGACCGCCGCCAGCACGACGAGCATCGCCGGGTTGCTCGGCAGCGAGCGCCCCTCGCGCATCGCCCGCTCGGTGCGGGCCCAGCCGCGCCACGCGGCCCAGGCGGTGAGCAGGCCCGCGAGCGCAAGAGCGGCGGCGAGGAGGTCCTGCACGGTGTCGGCGAGTGGCAGCGGCAGGGCGTCGATCGCGGCCGCACCGGCGACGAGGGCGAGCGCGGTGCGGACCCAGGCCAGGAAGGTGCGCTCGTTGGCGAGCGAGAAGCGCGGGTCGGGCTCGTGGCCGTGCGCGTAGACACTGCTCGGCCAGCGGCGCTCGGGGTCGGTCACGCTGCTCATCATCCCCGGTGCAGGTCGTCGAGGTCGCCGGTCGTGTCGAGGTCGCGCCCGGTCGCGAGGTCGCCGCACTCGACGAGGACGTGCGGGGTGGCCCCCAGGTGGTCTCGGGCGCCCCGGTCGCCACGGGCGGTGCCGCGCACCGCGGACCAGTGCTCGCGCCCGATGGCCACCGGGTGCCCGGGGACCCCCTCGTAGGCCGCCCGGGCGAGCGCCGCCGAGCCGTCGCCGAGCGCCGCGGTCAGGACCCGGCGGACGACCTCGGCCGTGACGTCGGGCAGGTCGACCAGGGTGACGAGGGCGAGGTCGGCGCCGCCTGCCTCCGTATGCGCCAGCCCGGCCCGCAGCGACGCCCCCATGCCCTCGTCCCAGTCGGTGGCGTGCACCACCTCGGCCCCCGCGCCCCGGGCGAGCGCCGCGGCCGCGTCGCCGGCGGCGCCGACGACGACCACGGCGCTGTCGCAACCGCCCTCGAGCACCCGGGACACGGCCGTCTCGACGAGCGTCGGCCCACCCTCGGTGAGCCGCACGAGGGCCTTCGGGCCGCCCATCCGTCGGCCCGCCCCGGCGGCGAGCACCAGCCCGACGGTGGTCATGGTGCCAGCCTGCCACGCGCGCTCGGAGACCTCCGGGTGGCGCCACCCGCGCAGCAGGAGTTGGGTGATCGGGTGATCACGCCCACCGAGGCCGAGTCGGCGCTGCTGCTGCGCTGCCCGGCGGCCGAACCGGCCGTCGGCGCGAGCCGTGCGCGCCTGGACCTCGCCGCCCGGGTCGGCGTGCCGGCCCACGTGACGGTCACCTACCCCTTCCGCCCGGTGGCCGCCCTGACCGCGGCGGACCACGGCCGCCTGGAGCGGCTCTTCGCCCGGGTCGCCCTCGTTCACGCTGACCGGCGAGCGCACGGCGTGGTTCGGCGACGAGGTGCTGTACGTCGAGGTCGACGAGGCTCGCTGCCGTCGTCGCCCTCACCGAGGCGGTGGCCACCGCGTTCCCCGAGCACCCGCCCTACGGAGGGGTGTTCGAGGAGGTGGTGCCGCACCTGACCGTCGGCCACGGCCACGACCTCGAGACGCTGCGAGCTGCCGAGGAGGTCGTCCGCGCCCGGCTGCCGTTCACCCAGCCCGTCAGCCGGGTCGAGCTGTGGACCGGACCGCCACCGGTGTCGGGCCGTGGCACCTGGCGGCTCGTGCGGGGCTACCCCCTCGGGTGAACGGCGGCGTCGACGAGCACCCGCGCCGACTCCGAGGCGCGCGCCGCGGCATCCGGGTCGGCGTCGAGGGCACCACTGGCGAGGCCACCGTCGAGCAGGAGGGTGAGCGAGCGGGCCAGCCCACCCGGATCGCGCGCCCCGGCATCCCTGGCGAGGCCGGTGACCCACGCGAGCACCGCCGCCTTGTGCGCGACCGTGCGGTCATGGACGGGGGTGCCCGGGGCCGCCTCGGCGGCAGCGTTGATGAACGCGCAGCCGCGGTAGCCGTCGCGCCGGCACGCCGTGCCCAGCGCGTCGAACAGCCCGACGAGCTCGTCCGCGGGGTCCGGCCCGGCGGCCTCGGCCGCGTCGTGCAGCTGCCCGCTCCAGATGCCGTCGACCTTGTCGAGGTAGGCGACCACGAGGTCGTCCTTGGCCGGGAACCACTTGTAGAACGTCGCCTTGGCCACGCCCGACTCGGCGATGATCCGGTCGACGCCCACCGCCCGGATGCCGTGGGCGTAGAAGAGCCGGAACGCGGTGTCGAGGATGCGCTCGCGGGCGGCGGGGGGAGCCATGGGTTGATAGTAGACAGATCTGTCTGCTAGCGTCCACTCCGACGTAGACAGACCTGTCTACGATTACTTCCACGACCCAGGAGCCACCATGAACATCGCAGTCCTCGGAACCGGCTCGGTCGGCCGCGCCATCGCCGGCCGCCTCCACGAGCTGGGTCACGACGTGGCCGTCGGCACCCGCGACCCCCAGGCCACCCTGGCCCGCACCGGGCCCGACGCCATGGGCACCGCGCCCTTCGCGACCTGGCACGCCGACCACGCGGACGTGGCGCTCGCGACCTACGCCGACGCCGCGGCCGGCGCCGACCTCGTCGTCAACGCCACCAACGGGTCGGCCACGCTCGAGGTGCTGGGCCTCGCGGGCGCGGAGAACCTCGCCGGCAAGCCGCTGGTCGACATCTCGAACCCGCTGGACTTCTCCAACGGCTTCCCGCCCACCCTGTTCGTCAAGGACACCGACTCGCTCGGCGAGCAGGTGCAGCGGGCCTTCCCCGAGGCATTGGTGGTCAAGGCGCTCAACACCCTCACCGCCGACCTGATGGTGCACCCGCAGACCCTCGGCGCGAGCAGCACGGTCTTCGTCTCCGGTGACGACGCCGGCGCCAAGGCGACCGTGACCGACCTGCTCTCCTCGTTCGGGCACGACGACGTCATCGACCTCGGTGGCATCGAGACCGCCCGCGGCACCGAGATGTACCTGCCGATCTGGCTGCGGCTGATGGGCGCGCTGGGCACCGCGCAGTTCAACGTCAAGGTCGTGCGCTGACGCGCACCTCGCCGGTCGAGGTCCCGCGACGCGCTGAGGCCCGGGCGCGGGCAGCAGCGCGTCGTGGGATGTCGACGAGGTCAGGGAGCGGTGGCGGTGGCCTCGATCGCGTCGATGATCCGCGGGCGCAGCTCGTGCGGCGCGATGACGGCGTCGACCGAGCCGACCTCGACCGCCCGGTGGATGTCGTGCACCCGGTCGAACTCCGAGGCGACCTTCCCGAGCATCTCGGCCCGCACGGCCGTGCGCACCGACGCCAGCTCGGTGGCCAGGGCGGCCCGCTCCGCGCCGCTCGCCTCGCCGACCCGGGCCTGCAGGTCGGCGACCCTGGGGTCAGCGGCCGTGCGGGCGTCGACGTCGCGGGCGAACACCACCGCGGCCGCGGGGGCCCCGCCGATGACCGAGGCGAACGAGCCCTCGACGGCGAGCACCGTCATCCGCGGGTTGAGCGCCTTGGAGAACACGACGAACGCCCCGCCGTGGTACCGGGAGACGACGACGAAGACGATCGGCCCGTCGAAGTTGACGACCGCCCGGCCGATCTCGGCGCCGTACTCGAGCTGCAGCGCCCGCATCGAGTCGGGTGACCCGTCGAAGCCCGACAGGTTGGCGAGCACGACGAGGGGCCGGTTGCCGCTGGCGGCGTTGATCGCCCGGGCCGCCTTCTTCGACGAGCGCGGGAACAGCGTGCCGGCCGTGTAGACGTCAGGACCGTCGGTCGGGGGCACCCCGCGCCTGGGCACGGTCTTGGACTCGATCCCCAACAGGCACACCGGGATCCCTCCGATGCGCGCGTCGAACACGACCGCGGTCTCCGCATCGGCCATCCCCGCCCACCGCTCGAGGACGCCGTGGTCCTGGTCGGCGACCGCCCGCATCAGGGTGCGGATGTCGAACGCCTTCTTGCGGTCGGCGTTCGTCGCCGGCGAGAAGATGTCGCCGACCGTGGTGAAGTCGCTGCCCACCAGCACGTGGGGGTAGGGCGTGACGTCGCGGTCGTGGGGGTCGTTGGTCGGCGCCCGTCGCGGGCCGGCCTCCCCCGGTGCGACCCAGGTGTTCTCGTAGTGCGCGAGCAGGATGCCGTACGCGTCGACGAGGTCCTTGGCCCAGTACTGCGCCTGGCCGTTGGGCCCCATGACGCGGTCGTAGCCGCCGATGCCGAAGTTGTCCTCGGCCGAGACGCCGCCGGAGAAGTCCAGCGACTGCTTGCCGGTCAGCACCATGGCGGAGTCCGGGGTCATGACCAGGATGCCCTTGGTGTGCATCAGCATCGTCGCCTCGGCGTTCCAGTACGGCTGCGCCCCGACGTTGATGCCGGCCACGACGACGTTGATCTCGTGCCCGGCCTGGGTGAACTCGATGATCCGCTTGAGCGCCTTGGCGACCCAGTCCATGTTCTCGGTGCCGGAGTCCATCGAGATCCGGGCACCGGCCGAGAGGGCGAACCACTCCACCGGCAGGCCCCGCTCCTCGGCGAGGTCGAGGGCTGCGATGACGCGGGCGCACTCGGGCTCGGCGACGGCGCCCAGCGACCGCAGCGGGTCACCACACAGCAGCACCCGGCTCACGCCCTCGGGGTGCAGCGGGGTCGGGGTCGTGACGAGGCCGCAGATCAGGCCGGCGGTGTTCTCGCCGTAGGGGCGCGACACCGGCCCGAGCCGGCCCGAGTCGTCGAGGTCGAGCTCCTGCACCGACCCACCGCTGCCGGCGACCATCGCCACCAGCTCGTAGGGGTAGACCAGGCCACGCCGACGGGCCCGCACGACCTTCTCGGCGTACCCGTCGAGCGGGGCGACCCGCGTCGTCGCCGGCGTGTCGACCGTGAAGGTGACCCCCGACCCCGGCTGGTAGGAGAAGCGCGCGCAGATCGGCACGGTGCGGCCGCGCTCCCCGGCGATCGCGCCCTGGATGCGCACCTCCTCGATGCCGGCGCCGGCCGTCATCGGGGCGACCTTGCCCTGCAGCGCGGTGAGCTGGTCGAGGTCTGCCGAGACCGGCGGCCAGATGTGCAGCCACACGTGGTTGGTGTCGAGCCGGGCACCGGCACCCAGGGTGGCCCGGGCCCGGCGGATCGCCTCGAGGCAGTTGGCCAGGGCGCGCTCGATGTGCGGCAGCGCGGTCACCTTGCCGGTCTCGTCGCGCACGACGACGAGCTGGCGCACCTGGGCCAGGGCGACGAGCCGCTGGTCCTGCGGGTTGCCCGCGGCGACGGCGTGCAGCAGCAGCACGTCCTCGGGCGCCTCGAGCCGGGTGAGCTCGAAGTCGCGCAGCCGCCACAGGTTGAGCCGGCGACCGACCATGGGGTGCACGTCGCGCACCGGCCGGTCCTCGTCCATCGACCCGTCGGCCTGGGGGCGGAAGGTGAAGTAGCCGACCTCGCGGTCGTCGTCGGGCACGACGCCCACGGCGACGCGGCGCACCCGGGAGGCGAACGGCATCCCGGCGAGGCGGGTCGCGAGCTCGGCCGACGCCTCCTCCTGGTCGGACGGCAGGTCGCCCCAGTGCAGGTAGAGGTCGACGACGGCCTCGTGGGCCGCGGGCCGGTCGGCGACGAGGTCGGCGAGCAGCCCGGACAGGGCGGTGCCGTCGGCGAGCTCGTCGAGCGTGCCGACGGTGCTCACGAGGTGCGAGGCCCGCCCGTCGAGGTGGTAGTCGGCGGTCGCGACCGCGCGGCCCTCGACCGTCGTCTCGTGCAGGTCGGCCAGGGCGTACTCGCGGTAGTGCCGCTTGATCAGCACGGCGAGCATCGGCTCGCGCGCGGGCACCCCCAGGCGCAGCCGCTCACCGAGGAAACGGACGATGCGCTCGGGGATGGCCGCGAGCGCGTCGAGCCGGGCGGTGCGCTCCGGACCGTCGGGCATCGCGTCGATCTGCTCGAGCTCGTCGCCCACCGACCCGAGCACCGAGGCGCGGTCCTGGTCGACGAGCGGCTGGTCGAACCAGCGGAACCGCACGCTGCGGGCCAGGTCGCCGACGATCGGGAAGCGCAGCTGGGTGGCGGACACCAGCCGGTCGAGCAGCTCGCGCGCCGCGGAGTGGGCCGGCGCCTGCGGGGCCGGCTCGACCAGCCAGCGCTGGAGGATCGAGGTGGCCATCGACACCTCGGGGGCCGAGCGCTGCTGGGCGAGGAACACCCGGAACACCGCCCCCTCGAGGGCCTCGCTGCGCTCGACGTCGTGGACGCCGTAGTGGCCCAGCACCCGCTCGAGGCGTCCGACGAAGTCGGCGGGCAGGCCACCGCGCTCGGGGTCGAGGGTGTGCAGGTAGGTGTGGAAGTGCTCGCGCGGGCTGTGCACCCGGTTCTCGACGTGCGCCTCCTCGCCCACCGGCCGGTTGCGGCTCAGCTCGGCGAAGTCGGCGAAGACGGTCAGCAGGTCCATCTCGTCGGTGACCGGCGAGCTGCCCGCGGCCGCCAGCTCGTCGCGCGCGGCGAGGTAGCCGGCGAGCGTGCGGGTCTCGTGGCCGGGGTCGAGGTCGTAGCCGAGCAGCATCGCGGACAGGTCGGCCCGGGCGCGCGTCGCCCGCTCGACCACGTCACCGTTGACGACGTCGGCGGGCAGGTCGAGGTCGGGGGCCTCGGCGGCCGCGTCCGCGCCGGCCTCGACGGCACCGCCGGTGGGCTCGAGCCGGGCCAGGGCGGCACCGGTCTCGACCTGGCTGCCGGTGGCGACGTGCAGCTCCTTGAGCCGTGCGGCGAACGGGGCCGGGAGCACCGTCTCCATCTTCATGCTCTCGAGCACCAGCACCGGGGCGCCAGCGGCAACCTCGTCGCCCACCGCGAGCGGCGTCGCGACGACGAGTGCCGGTGCGGGAGAACGCAGCACGCCACCCTCGTCACGGCTGACCCGGTGGGTGACGCCGTCGACCTCGACGAGCTGCACCGGGCCGTGCGAGGCGGTGACGAGGCGGTGTGACCGGCCGCCGACGCTGACCCGGCTGGCGTAGGGCCCGATCCGCTCGAGGTCGGCCTCGACGGTGGCGACCTGCCCGCTCGGCTCGGCGACGGACACCCGGAAGCGCTGCGGCCCGGTGCGGTAGACGGTGACCTTGTAGGCCGTGCCGCGCAGCTTGAGGTCGACCGCGCGCCCGACGTCGTGCTGCACCTGGGGGCGGCCGCCCCGGGCGGTCTCGAGCAGCCGGGTGCGCTCGATGGCCTCGGCCTCCTCGTAGGCCTCGATGCCGGCGACGACCAGGGCCACGCCGGAGTGCTCGCTGGCCACGAGTCGTCCCTCACCGCGCACCCGGTCGATCCAGCCGGTGTCGGCGGAGCCGTCGACGACCTCGGGCTGGTCGAGCAGGTCGAGGATGAACGACTTGTTCGTGGCGCCGCCCTCGATGACGACCGTCGTCTCCCGCATCGCGCGGCGCAGCCGCGCCAGGGCCTCGTCACGGTCACGACCGTGCGCGATGATCTTGGCGATCATCGAGTCGAAGTCCGCAGGGATCGAGTCACCCTCTGCGACACCGGTGTCGACTCGGATGCCGGGACCTGCCGGCAGCTCGAGGTGGGCGATTCGGCCGGGCGCCGGCGCGAAGTCGCGGTCGGGGTCCTCGGCGTTGAGCCGGGCCTCGACCGCGTGGCCGACCTCGTCGGGCCGGTGGCCGGTGAGCCTGCCCCCGGCGGCCACGTGGATCTGCAGCCGCACCAGGTCGGTGCTCGGTGACCACCTCGGTGATCGGGTGCTCCACCTGGAGGCGGGTGTTCACCTCGAGGAAGGCGAAGAAGCGGTCGCGCGGGTGGTAGAGGAACTCCACGGTGCCGGCACCGGCGTACCCGACCGCGATGGCGAGCCGCTCGGCCGACGCCTTGAGCTCGCCGGTCTGCGCGACGTCGAGCACCGGCGAGGCCGACTCCTCGATGACCTTCTGGTTGCGGCGCTGCACCGAGCAGTCGCGCACGCCGATCGCCCACGCCGACCCCTGCCCGTCGGCGATGACCTGCACCTCGACGTGCCGCGCGCCGGTGACCAGCTTCTCGAGGAACACCACGCCCGACCCGAAGGCCCGCTGCGCCTCGTCACGGGTGCGCTCGTAGGCGTCGGTGAGCTCGGCGTCGGACGTGACCTTGCGGATGCCGCGCCCGCCACCCCCGGCGGTGGCCTTGAGCATGAGGGGGTAGCCGATCCGGGCCGCCGCCGCGATGGCGTCGTCGAGGGTGTCGACCCCGCCCCTGCTCCACGGGGCGACCGGCACGCCGACCTCCTCGGCGATCAGCTTCGACCCGATCTTGTCGCCGAGGCGACGCATGGCCTCGGGGCTCGGGCCGATGAAGGTCACCCCGATCCGCTCGCACAGCTCGGCGAAGGTGGGGTCCTCCGCGACGAAGCCCCAGCCGACCCAGGCGGCGTCCGCCCCGGTCTCGAGCAGGGCCCGCTCCAGCACGGCGTGGTCGAGATAGGGACGCTGCGACGCGGGGCCGAGGTCGTACGCGGCGTCCGCCTCGCGGACGAACATCGCCGAGCGCTCGGCCTCGGTGTGCAGGGCCACCGTCTCGATGCGGTGCCCATCAGGCCCCGCCTGCGCGTTGACGTCACGCACGGCGTGGATCAGCCGCATCGCGGCCTCTCCGCGGTTGACGATGGCGATCCGCTGGAACATCGGTGGTCCTCCCGGGGTCCGGTGTGTGCGTGTCGTCTCGGGCGGGCTCGGTGCCGCCGGTTCCCGAGCCTGTCACCATCTCGTGGTGACGCGCGAGTAATGAACGGGCCGCCGCGGCCTCGGGTCCTCGAGCACCCGAGGCCGCAGGGGCGGCCGCCGCTAGGGTGGCAGAGTCGAAACGTGTCTCGCCAGCGAGGAGGCGACGGTTGCGCACCACCGTCCGTCATGGTGTCGTGTCCGTGGCCGCGGGGCCTGGTGGCGGCCGTACTCGTCGCCCTGGCACCGCTGAGCGCGAGCGCCACGTCACCGAGCTCGGTCACGGCACCGGCATCGGTCACGTCCACGGCATCCGTCGGGTCCGCGGCGACGGCCGCCGACGAGCAGGCGCTCGCCGACCGGTACGCCCCGGTGACCCGCCTGGTGCAGCAGGCGGAGGACTGCGGGCCGGGCGAGCCGTTCGTGCCCACCGACGTCGACACGCTGCTCGGCAACGACACCGTCGCGCTGCGCGGCCCCTGGGACACCGACGACCTGGTCGAGATCGCCCCCGGCGCGGCCGCGCTCGGCACGGGCCTGACCGGCTACCACCTCGACTTCCCCGGCAGCCCGCTCAACCCCGGCTGCTCCTACGAGGAGTGGGCCGACGAGCAGACCGAGGGCTCGACGCCGACGACCTACGCCCGCGTCGTCACCGAGGAGGGCCGTGAGGGCCTCGCGGTGCAGTACTGGCTCTACTACCCCTTCAACGACTTCAACAACAAGCACGAGAGCGACTGGGAGATGATCCAGGTCGAGTTCGCCGCGTCCGACGCGGCGACCGCTCTCCGGCAGGACCCCACGCGGGTCGGATACAGCCAGCACGAGGGCGTCGAGATCGCGCGAGTGGGGTGACCTCAAGCTCGAGGTCGTCGACGGCACCCACCCCGTGGTCCACCCCGCCGCCGGGTCGCACGCCAACTACTACGACGCCGCGCTCTTCCTCGGCCGCTCGGGCCAGCAGGGCTTCGGCTGCGACGACAGTCGGGGTCCGACCACCGACGTGCGTCCCGCCGTCGAGCTCGTGCCGTCCGACGCTGCGGCCGTCGGCGCCGCCTACCCGTGGCTCGACTTCACCGGGCGCTGGGGCCAGCGCGAGGCGAGCTTCTACAACGGCCCGACCGGCCCCAACACCAAGGACCAGTGGACCCACCCGCTCACCTGGAGCGAGGAGGAGGGCGTCTCGACGCGCGTACGCGGTCCCGGTCAGCGGCCTGTTCGGCACCGCAGGCGACCAGCTCGTTCTGCGACATCGTCGCCACCGGCTCGGACGCGCTGCGGCTGGCGATGAACAACCTGGCCGTCGCGGCGGTGGGCCTGGTGGCGCTCGCCCTGCTCGTCTCGTGGCTGGTCCACCGCACGACCTGGCGTCCCTCCGCCCCGCTGCGCCTGGTCCGGCGCCGCAGCACCGGTCAGGTGGCCGCGGCGGTCTGGCGGATGTACCTCGGCCGGATCCTGCTCTTCGTCGGGATCGGCGCCCCGATCGCCGTCGCGACCGTCCTGCCCGGCCTCGCGACGGTCTGGATCACGTCGACCGCCGAGTCGCTCGACGGCGACGCGACGCTGTCCGCGGTGGTCGTCCTGGTGGTCGGGCTCGTGCTCGTCGCCCTCGCCCCGGCGACGCTCTCGGTGGGGCAGGCGGCCGCGATGTTCGCCGCCCGCGAGATCGACGAGGGTCGTCGGGTCGGGCCGCGGCGGGCGTATGCCGGGGCCGGCCGGCGGGCCGTCCCCCTGCTGCTGACCCAGCTGGCCATCGGCGTCGTCCTGGTGCTGCTCACCCTGACCGTCGTCCTGATTCCCGTCGCGCTGGTGCTGCTCGTGCTCAGCCTGCTCATCACCCCCGGTGGTGCTCTTCGAGGGGGAGTGGGGGTGGACGGCCGTGCGCCGCAGCGCGCACCTCGTGCGCCGCCGCTGGGTCAAGGTCGTCGTCCTCGTCGCCCTGACCAACGCCCTCGTCCTCGCCGTCGGACCGCTGCTCGGCACGGTCCTCATCCTGGGCACGTCCCTGCCGTTCGCGGTGAGCAACGCCGTCGCCGGCATCGTGTACGCCCTGTTCGTGCCGCTGGTGGCGCTCAACGCCGTGTACGTCTACGCGGACGTCATCGTGCGCGACGAGCTGGAGCCGCGGGTCGACAAGCCGCCGCAGCTGCCGGCGGAGGCGACCCTGGCCTGAGCCGGGGCGGCCAGCGCGTCGATGGCACCGAAGACCCGGGTGCGACCGCCGAGTCGATCGCCTGGCTCACCGGCGCGGCCACGAGGTCATGCCGGCTCCTTGCCGTCGGGGTGGCCGTCCTGGGTCCCGGGGTCCGCGGACGGGGCCGGTGGCTGCGGTCCTGACGCCCCGGCATCCGGGGTCTGCGGTGGCTCGTCATCCTCGTCGCCGCGGTCGCGCCAGGTCCTGTCGGCGCTGGGGGCGACCAGGGCGGCCACCTGCTCCTCCGTGTGCGCGGTCAGCTCGTAGCGCCGCTTGTAGATCTCGAGCATCGCCATCGCGGTGGCCGCGAGGGGCACGGAGAGCAGCGCCCCCGCCAGGCCGAACAGCTGGGCCCCGAGGATCGCCGAGCCGAACGAGACCGCGGGGTGGACGTCGACCGCACGCGCCGAGATGCGTGGCTCGAACGTGAGGTTCTCGACCTGCTGGTAGACGATTCCCCACAGGAGCACCCAGACGCCGAGGATCGGGTCGCCCGAGGTCAGGCCGACGATCGTCGGGAGCGCGATCGAGATGTAGGTGCCGACGTTGGGCACGAACTGCGCGACGATGCCCGTCCAGAGCGCCAGCGGCAGCCAGTAGGGCAGCCCGATGACGTAGAAGACGATGCCGCTGCTCAGCGAGTTGATCGAGGCGAGCACGACACGTGCGGCGATGTACCCGCCGACCTTGATGCGGGTGAGGTCCCACGCCGCCAGGAAGGGCACCTGCCGCCGCGGGTGCACCCGGTGGGCCAGCCAGCCACGCAGGGCCGGCATCCCCACCGACAGGTAGAAGACGAAGAACCCGACCGCGAAGAGGCCGAACGTCGTCGAGAGCACCGCGGCCACGAGGCCGATCACCCCGACCGCCACGTCCTGGGCGTACGAGGTGAGGTCACCGGGGCTGATGCCCGCGCTCTCGACGAGCTGGTCGACGGTGTACTGCGAGCCGGTGAGGTCGTTGAGCTGGGCGAGGACGGATTCTGCCATCCCCGGGACGGCCGCGACGAGCTGGGACAGCTGGTCGACGAGGAGGCTGCCGAAGGCCCAGAAGAAGGCGATGAAGCCCAGCACCAGGCCGACCAGGACGGTGGTCGTGGCGAGGGCCCGTGGCATCCACCGGGTGAGGCGGGCGACGGCGGGCTCCATGGCGAGGGCGAGGAACCAGCTGAGGATGAGGTAGTAGATCATCGTCGCGCCACGGGTGAGGACGAAGGCCCCGGAGGCCACGATGAGCAGCACCCCGACCACGACCCAGGCGCGCCGCCAGTCGGATCGCGCCGGGGTGGTCGAGCCCGGCGCGACGGCTGTCGTGGCCTCCATACCGGTCAATGTAGGGCCCGGAGCGGCCGAGCACGGGGCGGCGCGCGACGGGCATGACCTACGGCGTGCTCCACCGGTGCGCTGAGGTCACCCCTCGCCGAGGACGTGGTCGAGGAAGTCGTTCCCGAACACCCGGTCCGGGTCGACCCGGTCGCGCAGGGCCGCGAAGTCGGGCAGCCGGGGGAAGGCGTCGGCGAGCGCGCCGGCATCCATCTCGAACACCTTGCCCCAGTGCGGGCGGGCCCCGAGCGGCACCAGTGCCTCCTCGATCCCGCGGACGACCCGGCGGACCGCGGGTTCGTCCCGCACCCAGGTGAAGTGCAGGCCCACCGTCTCCCGCCGGTGGGCGCCACTGAGCCACAGCTCGTCCGCGGCGACGGTGCGGATCTCCGCGACCTCGAGCAGCGGGGCGAGCCGCGACGCCATGCGGCGGAGTCGTTCGACCGCGGCCAGGGCGTGCTCGCGGGCCACGAAGTACTCGCTCTGCAGCTCGGCCCCGTTGCTCGGGGTGAAGGCGAGCCGGAAGTGCGGCAGCCGGTCGAGCCAGGGCCCGGGGGCTCCGCCCTGGGTGGTGACCGCCTCCGCGGACCCGCCGCGCAGCATGTGCATCGTCCGCTCCGCGGCGACGGTGCCGAACAGCTCTGCGGGCGGCTCCGCTGCCGCCGTCCGGCGCTTGAGCCAGACCTGGTCGACGCCGTCGCGAAAGTGGGTGAAGAGGCTGACGCTGTAGGCGGCCGCGGTGATGGCGTCGAAGTGCTGCTCCAGCACCGGCCAGCTCAGCCCGGTTCGCACTTCCTGGGACACCGCGTAGGTCGGCTCCAGGTCGAGCTCGAGCCGCGTGACGACGCCCAGCGCGCCGAGTGCGACCACCGAGCCGTCGAAGTCCGGCTCGCCCCGCGTGACCCGGCGGAGGGCACCGTCGGCCCCGACGACCTCGAGCGAGCGCACGGCCGCAGCCAGCGACGGCGTGCGGTCGCCGGACCCGTGCGTTCCGGTGGCGACGGCTCCGGCCACCGAGATGTGCGGCAGGGACGCCAGGGCGGCCAGCGCCCACCCGTGCTCCTCGAGGGCGGGCGCGAGCTCGCCGTACCGCACTCCTGCGCTGACCGACACGGTGCCCGCGGCGGGGTCGAGCCGCAGGTCCGCGGGCAGGCCCGCCAGGTCGACGAGCGTGCCCGTGGTGTCGGTCAGGTCGGAGAAGGAGTGTCGCGAACCGATGGCTCGCACCGCCGTGGACCGGCCGACCAGGTCACAGACCTGCTCGACGGAGGTGGGGCGGGCCAGCGTGGCGGCTCGGTAGGTGTGGTTGCCCGCCCAGTTGGTGCCGATCCCGCCGCCGGCGCCCTGGTCGGTGGTCACGGCGCCGAGGACGCCGGTAGCGGGCCCGTGGAGTCGCGCACCACCAGGTGCGTGGGCAGGCAGACGTGCTCCGGCGTCGGCTCACGCCCGGCGAGCAGCTCGACGAGCATCCGGAGGGCGGTGACGCCGATGTCGTGGAGCGGCTGGGCGATCGTGGTCAGGCTCGGGGTGCTCAGCGCCGACTCGGGGACGTTGTCGAAGCCGACGACCGAGACGTCCTCGGGGACACGCAAACCGAGCTCCTGGGCCACCTCGACGGTGCGGATCGCGGAGATGTCGTTGGCGGCGAAGACCGCGGTGGGGCGGTCCGGGCGCGAGAGCAGCTCGCGGGCCGGCGCGCTGGCGCTCTCGGGGCGGTAGCCACCGACCCGGACCAGGTCGGGGTCGACGGGGACACCCGCAGCGGCCATGGCCTCGCGGAACCCCTTCTCGCGCAGCCGCGCCGACTCCAGGTCCTCGCGGCCACCCAACAGCGCGATGCGGCGGTGGCCGAGGTCGAGCAGGTGCTGGGTGGCGGCCACCGCACCCGCGACGTTGTCGGCGTCGACGGTGGGAAACGCGGCGGGACCGGTGTGCGGGTCGACCGCCACCACCGGGATCTGCGCCGGCGCCGACACCACGGTCGGCGTGACGAGGATGGCGCCGTCGATCAGGGTGCCGCCGAGCCGGCTGAGCGACCGGCGCTCCCACCCCACCGAGCGACCGTGGTGCCCGCCGGAGTAGGCGAGCAGCTCGTACCCGGTCTCGTCGATCGCGCTCGACACCCCCTTGAGCAGCTCGGTGCTGAACGGCTCGAACTCGGCGACGAGCACCCCGATCACGTTGGTGCGGTGGCTGCGCAGGCTGCGGGCCCCGAGGCTCGCCTCGTAGCCGAGCGACTCGATGACCTCGGTGACCTTGTCGATCGTGCTCTGGGCGACGCCGTAGCGCTGGTTGACCACCTTGGACACCGTCGCGACGGACACGCCCGCGGCGCGCGCGACGTCCTCCATCCGCACCCGCCCGACCGTCGTCACGGGGCGAGACTACCGGCCGGACGGCGGGCGCCCGGGGCGCCCCGAAAACGTTGTCGACATCGGTACCACCTCACGCCCGCCGCCTGGGTCGGTCAGCCGACGAGGTGTTCGAGCGCGAGCTGGTTCAGGCGCACGAAGCCGAAGTCGCGCTCGGCCGCCTTCTCCGGGTCGAACCCGTCGTCACCGGCGAGGAAGTCGGCCAGGGACTCGCCGGGCTCCAGGGTGGGCTGCGCCAGGGTGTGCACACCGGAGTACTCCACCGCCTCGGCCACCCGCGGGTCGGCCCGGAACGCACGGGCCTTGTCGGCCAGCAGCAGGTACGTGCCCATGCACGCCTTGGCGGACTCCCAGACCCCCTCCATGTGCTCGGTCCGCGAGGGCTTGTAGTCGAAGTGCCGGGGGCCGTCGTACCGGGGTGCGTCGGGGTTGCCCACGAAGCCGTTCTCGAGCAGGTCGACGGTGAAGAACGCCGAGAGGAGGTCGCCGTGCCCGAAGACCAGGTCCTGGTCGTACTTCAGCCCGCGCTGGCCGTTGAGGTCGATGTGGAACAGCTTGCCCGACCACAGCGCCTGGGCCAGCTGGTGGGTGTAGTTGAGGTTGGCCATCTGCTCGTGCCCGGTCTCGGGGTTGAGCCCGACGATGTCGCCGTGCTCGAGCTCGGCGATCAGCGCCAGGGCGTGGCCGGCGGTGGGCAGGAAGATGTCACCTCGCGGCTCGTTCGGCTTGGGCTCCAGCGCGATGCGCAGGTCGTAGCCCTTGTCCTTGATGTAGCCGGCGACGGTGTCGAGCCCCTCCTTGTACCGCTCGAAGGCCGAGTGGAGGTCCTTGCTGCCGTCGTACTCGGACCCCTCGCGCCCACCCCACATCACGAAGGTCGAGGCCCCCACCTCGGCCGCGACGTCGACGGCACCCAGCACCTTGCGCAGCCCGAACCGGCGCACCGACCGGTCGTTCGAGGTCAGCCCGCCGTCCTTGAACACCGGGTGCGAGAACGTGTTGGTGGTGACCATCTCGATGACCAGACCCGCGCTGTCGCAGGCCTCTCGCAGGCGGCCGATCCGCCGGGTGCGCGTGGCCTCGTCCGCGTCGAACGGGTAGACGTCGTTGTCGTGGAACGTGATTCCCCAGGCGCCCAGCGACGCCAGCCGCTCGGCGTACTCCCACGGGTCGAGCGCCGGACGGGACGGTCCACCGAACGGGTCGGTACCCGTCCACCCCACGGTCCACAGGCCGAACGAGAACTTGTCCTGGGCTGTCGGCTGTCGCGTCATTGTTCCTCCAAGTGTCGTGGTTCAGGGTTGGTGCTTCGGGTCTCGCCCCGAGCGGCCCGGCTCGGCCCGCTCGGGCTTCAGGTCGTGGTCTCCTGCGTCAGGGTCCACCGCTCGTCGCGCTGGGTGACGACGGTGACGTCGCCGCCGAGCTCGACGGACGTGGCGGCGGCTCGGTCGTCCAGGGACGCACCGGCCCACACCTGCAGCTCGCCGGGCTCCACCACCCGGCGACCCGAGCGGTCGGTGAAGGCCAGCCGCGCGGGGGGCACCGTGAAGGTGACCTCCGCCGCCGCACCCGCCTCGAGGTGCACCCGGTGGAACCCGAGGAGCTGCGCGACCGGACGGGTGAGGGAGCCGACGACGTCACGGCCGTAGAGCTGCACCACGTCGGTTCCGGCCCGGTCACCGGTGTTGGTCACCCGCACCCGGGCCACGACCGGTTCGCACGTCGTGGTGGCGTGCACCTCGAGCCGGTCGTGGCGGAACGAGGTGTACGACAGCCCGTGCCCGAACGGCAGGGCCGGTGCGGTCGACAGGTTGGTGACGTCCCCGTCCCCGCCGAGTGCGGGGTGCAGGTAGGTGTAGGGCTGCGCGCCGACCGAGCGCGGCAGGCTCACCGGGAGCCGCCCCGAGGGGTTCACCCGCCCGGAGAGCACCCCGGCCACCGCCGACCCACCCTCCTCACCGGGGAAGAAGGCCTGCACCACGGCGGCGCAGCGCTCCAGGGCCCAGCCGACCGCGTAGGGCCGGCCGGTGAGCAGCACGAGGACCACCGGCGTCCCCGTGTCGAGCACGGCCTCGACGAGCCGGCGCTGCACGCCGGGGAGCTCGAGGTCGTCGCGGTCGCACCCCTCCCCCACGGTGCCGCGCCCGAAGAGCCCGGACTGGTCGCCGACGACGACCACTGCGACCTCGGAGCGGGCGGCGAGCGCGACGGCATCCGGGATGCCGGTGACGTCGCCGTCGTCGACGGCGCACCCGCGGGCGACGCCGACGTCGGCGCCCGGCCACTGGGCGGCGAGCGCCTCGCGCACCGTGGGCACCGCGATGCCCGCGGCGGTGCCCGGGTGCTGCGGGATGACGTGGTTGACGAACGAGTAGCAGCCGAACAGCGCCTCCAACCGGTCGGCGTTGGGGCCCAGCACGGCCACCGTGGCGGGCTGGGCGAGCGGGAGGAGTCCGTCGTTGCTGAGCAGCACCACCGACTCCTCGGCCAGCCGGGCCGCGACCCGGCGGTGCTCCGGCCCGTCGAGCTCGACGTGCTGGGGCGGTGCCTCCTCGAAGGTCGCGTCGAGCAGCCCCAGCTCCTCCTTCTGGGCCAGGGCCCGCAGCACGGCGCGGTCGACCAGGGCCTCGTCGACCCGGCCCTCGCGGACGGCGGCGGCGAGGGGGGCCAGGTAGGCGTCACCGGTGGGCAGCTCGATGTCGACGCCGGCGGCCAGCGCGAGGGCGGCCGCCTCACCGAGGTCGGCTGCGACGTGGTGCAGGAGGTGCAGGAACGCGACCCCGAAGTAGTCGGCGACGACCGTGCCGTCGAAGCCCCAGCGCTCGCGCAGCAGTCCGGTGAGCAGGTCGGGGTCGGCTGCCACCGGAAGCCCGTCGATCTCCGCGTAGGAGTGCATGACCGACCGTGCCCCGCCGTCGAGCACGGCCATCTCGAACGGGACGAGCAGCACGTCGGCGAGCTCGCGCGGGCCGACGTGGACCGGGGCGAAGTTGCGGCCGGCCAGGGACGCGGAGTACCCGACGAAGTGCTTCAGGGTGGCGTGCACGCCGGCCGACTGCAGCCCCCGCACGTACGAGGACCCGAGCGTGCCCACGAGGTAGGGGTCCTCGGAGATGCACTCCTCGACCCGGCCCCACCGTGGGTCCCGGATGACGTCGAGCACCGGCGCCAGGCCCTGGTGGACGCCCAGCGTGCGCATCGAGGCGCCGACGAGGGCTGCCATCTCCTCGACGAGCGCCGGGTCGAAGGTCGCGCCCCAGGCCAGGGGGGTCGGGAAGCTGGCGGCGGTCCAGGTGGCGAGGCCGGTGAGGCACTCCTCGTGCACCAGCGCGGGGATGCCGAGCCGGGTCCCGGTGACCAGGCCGCGCTGCCACTCCCAGAGCCACCGGGCGCGCTCCACGGGGTCGACCGGCCGCGTGCCGTAGGGCCGGGTCAGGTGGCCCAACCCGTGGCGGGCGGCCTCGTCGAGGTCGGCCGCCTCGGCGAACTCGCCCTGCAGCGGCGCGACGGCCTCCCCGTCACCCTTGTCCCAGAAGCCGACCAGCTGCGCGAGCCTCTCCTCGAGCGTCATCCGGCCGAGCAGGTCGACCACGCGGTGCGACGGCACGGCCCGGCTCGGGACGGTCGGGGGGGCGGGGTGGGTCGTGGTCACGGTCAGGTCCTCGGAGAGCTCGGCGGGAGTGGGGGCGGCGGCGGCGGCGCGGGCGGGGGTGGTCATCCCTTCACCGCGCCCTGCAGCCCGTTGACGATCCGCCGCTGCATGGCGAGGAAGAAGACCAGCGCCGGGATCATCGCCAGGGTCGTGAAGGCGAACACCCCTGCCGTGTCCGACGAGTACTGCGACGAGAAGTCGGCGACCCCCAGGGGCAACGTCTTCATGTCCCCCTGCAGCAGCAGGAGTGGCAACAGGTAGGCGTTCCAGGAGGAGACGAAGGCGAGCACGCCCACGGTCACCACCCCTGGTCCCGAGAGCGGCACGATGATCCGCCAGAAGACCTGGAGGCGCGAGGCGCCGTCGATGAAGGCGGCCTCCTCGAGCTCGTTCGGGATCGCCATGAGGAACGGCCGCAGGATGATGATCGTCACCGGGAGCGCGAAGGCGGCCTGCGGCAGGGCCACGCCCCACCAGGTGTTCCCGAGGTGCAGCTGGCGGGTGATGATGATGAACAGCGGGATGATCGCGACGGTCGCCGGGAACAGCAGCCCCAGCACGAACACCATGTAGAGCGGCTCACGCCACCGGAACTGGTACCGCGCCAGCGGGTAGGACGCCATCAGGCCGAACACCACCGCCACCACGGTGGTCACCAGCGCCACCACCGTCGAGTTCAGGGCGTAGCGCCAGAAGCTCGCACTGGTCAGCACCCGCTGGTAGTTCTCGAGCACCCACGGGTCCGGCAGGCCGGCAGGCGACTCGGCCAGCTGGGCGTTGGTGCGGAAACCACCGAGCACGGCGTACAGCACCGGCCCGAGAGTGGTCGCGACGACGAGGAGGGCGACGAACCACACCAGGGGTGAGCCGCCGCGGAAGGGCCCCGAGGTCCTGGGTCGGCTCCGGTGGCGCCGGGGCGGTCGCGGCGCTGGGCGGGGTCACGACGGGCAGGCTCATCGGACCCTCCGGACCCCGGCGTCCGCCTGCGCGACGTCGCGGCGCAGGACGAAGACCTGGTAGAGCACGGCCAGCACGAGCGCCACCGCGAAGAGGATGACGGAGGCCGCCGTGGCGATGCCGTAGTTGTAGCGCTTGGTGCCCTCGGTGATCAGGAAGGTCGCCATGGTCGTGGTCGAGTTCGCGGGACCGCCCCCGGTGAGGATCCACACCATGTCGAAGAGCTGGATCGCACCGATCATCGACAGGAAACCCCACGTGCGGATGGTCGGGCCGAGCAGGGGCACGGTGACCCAGCGCTGCACCTGCCACCACGAGGCACCGTCGATCTGGGCCGCCTCCACCAGCTCGTCGGGCACGCCCTGGAGCCCGGCGAGGAAGAGCAGGACCGCCAGACCGAGGTACTTCCAGGTGAGCACGACGAAGACCGTGTAGAGGGCGACCTCGGGGGTCCCGAGCCAGCCCTCCTCGGGGCCCGAGATGCCGACCGCACCCAGCAGGGTGTCGACGACGCCGTACTCGGGCTGCAGCAGCTGCAGCCACACGACGCCGGCGATGACCTCGGAGAGCACGTACGGCACGAAGATGATGGTGCGCAGCACGCCCTGCCCGCGCATCCGGCGGTTGAGCAGCAGGGCGATCGCCAGCCCGACCGGCAGCTGCACCAGGATCGAGAGCACGACGATGGTCATGTTGTGCCGGAAGGCGTCGGTGAACACCTCGTTGGTGAGCACCGACACGTAGTTCCTCAGACCGACGAAGTCGACCAGCGGGCCGAAGCCCTTCCAGCGGTAGAGCGAGAACTGCACCGCCCGCACGATCGGCCACACGACGAACACCGAGAACAGCAGCAGCGCCGGCCCGACGAAGAAGAGCACCTCCAGCGCCATCCGCAGCGAGGCCCGGCGCCCGCCGGGACGCCTCCGACGCGCCGCCGGCCGTGCGGGTGCACGACCGGCGACGCTGCCGGGTACCGGGCTCGCCCCGCTGGGGACGGCCGTTCCGGTGACCGAGGTCATTTCTCGGCGTCCGCCGCCTGCTGGGTCTTGTCGACGATGTCCTGAGGGCTGGCCTTGCCCGCGAACATCAGTGCGATCTCGTCGTTCATCGCACCGCCGACGGCCTGCCCGAAGGCGGTGTCGAAGTACAGCTGCACGTAGGGTGCCTCGTCGCGGACCGTGAGCAGGCCGCCGAGGGCCGGGTCCTTGATCGAGTCGCCGGCGGCCGGGTTGGTCGGCAGACCCATGTCGCGCTCCGCGAAGCCCTGCTGGACCTTGTCGGAGAGCAGGTACTTGACGAACTCGACCGCGGCGTCCGGGGCGTCCTTGGCCACGGCCCACGCGTCACCGCCACCCAGGGCCGCGCTCTGGTCACCCTGCCCACCGGCGACGGTCGGGAAGGCGAACCAGCCGGTGTCCTCACCCAGGCCCTTCTTGTCGGCGGTCAGCCCCTGCATGACACCGGGCTCCCAGTGCCCCTGCATCTCCATCGCGACCTTCCCGGTGGCCAGCAGCCCGGAGGCGCTCGTCGGACCGGTCTGGGCGGGGGTCGAGAGGAAGCCCTTGTTGAACGGCTTGGCAGCGACGAGCTTCTGCACGTCCTCACCGGCCTTGATGAAGCACGGGTCGGAGAAGTCCAGGCTCTTCACGGCGTCCTGGAGCACCTGCTTCGGGCACTCGCGCAGCGCGAAGTAGTACCAGTAGTGGGCGGCGGGCCACTTGTCGCCCGCACCGACCGACACCGGTGCGATGCCGGCCGCCTTCAGCTTGTCCACGGCCGCGGTGAACTCGTCCGTCGTGGTCGGCGGGTTCGTGATGCCGGCCTTCTCGAAGAGCGACTTGTTGTACCAGAAGCCCACCACCCCGACCGAGAAGGGCAGGGCGTAGGTCTTGCCGTCGACCTGCCACCCCGCCACGGAGCCGCCCACGGTGCTGATGGCGTCCTTCGCCGAATCGGAGATGTCCTTGGTCAGGCCGGCCTCGACGTGGTCGGCCAGCTCGCCGCCACCACGCTCCATGTACACGTCGGGCGCGTCACCGCTCTGGAAGGCCGCGTCGAGCTTGGTGAGCATGTCCTCGTGCTGCATCGCGCTGACCTGGATCTTCACCCCGGGATGCGAGGCCTCGAAGTCCTTGGCGACCGTGTCGTAGTACGCCTTGCCGGGGTCGGTGTTGGAGTTGTGCCACCACGTGATGGTCGCCGGGCCACTGGACCCGCTCGACCCGCTCGTGCTGTCACTGCTGGTCTCGCTGCCTGTTCCGCAGGCGGCCAGGACGGCCATCGCCGCGCCGACTGCCACGGCCCGTACCACCGGGGTTGTTCTCATCTGGATGCGCTCCTCGCCGTTGAGAGAGTGGGGATGTGTTCACACGCTGGCACCCGTCGTTGGCTTGTGTCAATCGTTTTCGATAACGTTATCGAAACGCGGACGGATCCGCCACCACCAACCGACGGGAGACGCCGTGACGCCGACGCCCGACCCGGTCGTGACGGCATCCGGTCGGGGCCGAGTCGCGGCCCTCACCCTCGACGACGGACCCAACGGGGCGGCGACGCTCGCGGTGCTCGACCTGTTCCGCAGGCACCGGGTGCACGCCACGTTCTGTGTCGTCGGTGCCCAGGTGAGGGCCGCCGGAGGCGCCGAGGTGCTGCGCCGAACCGTGGCCGAGGGTCACGGCCTGGCCGCCCACGCGATGACCTACGCGGACATGGGCAGGTGGGAACCCCAGCGGGTGCGCGACGACCTCGAGAGCACCGTCGCCGTCATCCGGGACGCGCTGGGCGACCCGACGGCGAGCGTGCCCTGGTTCCGGGCGCCCAACGGGAGCTGGGGGCGCACCGCAGGCGTGGCCGTCGGGCTCGGCCTGCAGCCGCTCGGCGTCTCCGGCACCATCGACGACTGGCGCACCCAGGACGTCGCCACCCTCGAGGCCAACCTGCGCGCCGCGATCCGCCCCGGCGGCGTCGTGCTGGCCCACGACGGCGGGGGCGACCGGTGGGGCACCGTGCAGGCGCTGCGCACCGTGGTGCCCGAGTGGCTGCGGGGCGGGTGGCGCTTCACCCGTCCCGCGCACCCGGACCTCGACGACGCCCCGGGCCGCGGGAACGAGTAGGCCCCCGACCGGCGGATGCGCTGGTCAGGGGCCTTCGTCGGGCACGTGGTGGCAGGTGAAGGATTCGAACAGGGTCCCCGCCCTGTAGCCAATACCGCTGCACAGCACCTGAACTGGGAAGTTACGTAACCACTCGCGCCATGAGTACTCTTGAATCTGGCACAAACGGGCGTTGATCTGGCACGAAATCTGGCACGACACGGGGGCAACGGTGGCACGAAAGAGGACCTTCGGATCCATCCGACGACTCGCTTCAGGACGTTACCAGGCGCGCTACACCGGCCCCGACCTTCGGATGCACGCAGCACCCCAGACGTTCACCACCAAGATCGACGCCGAGGCCTGGCTCGCCGGCGAACGCCGGGTCAGCGAGGACCCTGCGCACTGGCGCTCCCCCAAGGTGCGAGTCGAGGAGGAGCAGGACCGGCAAGCACGGCGGATGTACGGGTGGCCGGTGCGATCGGCCGGCAGGCTGGGACGAGGGTTGTGGCTGCGGCCGCGGGCGCAGCTATGGCAGGACTTTCCACGGGGGCGTATCGCGAGGATCATGAGGCGATGGTTGACCTGGACGCCGAGTACTTCTCCAGCTGGTACGCAGAGATGGGCGAGGCACCGGACAAGGACCAGTTGTGGACCCGCCTGCTGGCACTGCCGCCCCATGTGCTGTCGACGAGCCTGGTCAGCGGCTCAAACCTTGATGAGGTGGCCGCCATCCTGGCCTTGGGCCCCGATGACGTGCTGCTCGACTTGGCCTGCGGTAGGGCGGGGTACGGCCTGGAGCTGATCGCCCGTACCGGGGCACGTCTGGTCGGGGTCGACTTCGCCCCCGAGGCCGTCAAGCAGGCGCGAGCCAACGCCAGGCGCCTGGGACTGGCCCACCGTGCAGAGCTGCGCGTGAGGGACATGGCCGCTACTGGACTGGCCGAGGAGTCCGTCACCGCGGTGCTCTGCCTGGATGCCGCCAACTTCCCCGACGACCCTCCATCCGTCTTCGCCGAGGCCTACCGCGTGCTTGCCCCCGGGGGGCGCGCTGTGTTCACGGGGTGGGAGGCACGCGACTGCGAGGACCCCTCCCTGTCCGAGCGCCGCCGCCGGGCCGACTTCTATGCCTGGCTGAAAGGTGCCGGCTTCACCGACGTGGAGGTCGCAGCGCGGGAGGACTGGCTGGCAGCCGAGCGGGCCGCCTGGCAGGCCGTCCTCGCCCTTCCCCCATCCGACGACCCGGCCATCCGCTCGCTACAGGACGAGGCGCGGGAGGTGGTCGACAACGACCCGCGTCGGGTGCTCGCGGTGGGGCGCCGCTGAGTACCGGAGTGCGGGGCCAAAGCTCGGACACATCAACCGCTGCAGATACCGCGTGCGTCTCTACGCCGCGTCCGCCCGCGCGACCTGCGGTATCAGCTTGGCGGCCGACGAGTGTGCGGCGTGGCGACTGGCCCCTATGGGTGGGGCGGAGGCCCGCTTGGCGCTTCGCGTGTGGTTGTCTCGTCGCTGTGCACGCTGCCGAGTTTGATGCCGCTGTGGCCAGTCACCGGTCGGAGCTGGAGGTGCACTGCTACCGGATGCTCGGGTCGGTCCAGGATGCCGAGGATGCGGTCCAGGAGACGATGATTCGGGCATGGTCGGCGTTCGACGGGCTGGCAGCGGACAGCAACGTGCGCGCATGGCTCTACCGCATCGCCACCAACCGTTGCTTGAGCCTGATCGAGCGTCGTCGACGACGTGAGCTCCCTGTCGACCTCTCGCCCGGCGCGCCCCTGGAAGAGGTTGCATGGCTGGAGCCCTACCCTGGGGGACCGGCCGCGGACAACGCCGGGCCCGAGGCCCGCTACGAGTCCAACGAGGCGATGCACCTGGCGTTCATCGCGCTGCTGCAGCACCTGCCGGGGCGGCAACGGGCCGCGCTGGTGCTTCGCGACGTCTCGGCTTTCCGGCTGCGGACGCGGCGGAGATCCTGGGACTGAGCGTCGCGGCCCTCGACAGCGCCCTTCAGAGAGCCCGGGCAACGGCGAGCGAACGCCTGCCTGCGAGCCGCGCCGCCGATGCCGACGCCGACGTCGCACAGACCGCTCAGCTGTACGCCCGGGCCTGGGAGCGCGGGGACATCGACGGCATCCTGACTATGCTGAGCTCCGATGCCCGCTACTCGATGCCGCCGCTGCCGCAGTGGTTCGCGGGCCACCAGGACATCCGCGCGTTCCTCCTCGACGGACCGCTCCACCTTCGCTGGCGCTTCGTCATCGGCCGGGCGAACGGACAGGTCGCGTTTGGCACCTACGCGTGGGACGACGAACGCGGCACCTACGTGGCGTTCGCACTCGACCTGGTCCGGATCAACGGTGGCCTGGTCACCGAGGTCGTCTCGTTCCTGACCCCGGAGATCTTCGGTCGGTTCGGCTTCCCCGACTTCATTCCCTGACCGCGACCGATGAGTTACCGCCTCGGCGGGGGTTGTACGGGTGACGGAACCCGACCCCACGAGGAGCACCAATGAGCGACACCGACGACATCCGCGCCTTGATCCACCGGTGGGCCGAGGCCGTGCACCACGGCGACCTCGACACGGTGCTGGCGCATCATGCCCAGGGCATCGTGATGTTCGACGTCCCACCACCGCACCGGGGAGCCCGCGGGCTCGAGAGACCGCGACACCTGGCCGGGCTTCTTCGAATGGCAACGCTCCGGCGCGCTGTTCGAGATCGTCGAGCTGGAGGTCACCACCGGGCACGACGTCGCCTTCGCGTACGCACTACTGCGATGCGGCAGCGACCGAGCTCGATCCGGAGGTCGACCCCCGACTCCGGTTGACGCTCGGGCTTCGGCGCGAAGGCGAGCAGTGGGTGGTGGCGCACCAGCACCACTCCTTCGCGGACACCTCGCTTCCCCCCGAGCCGGCCGAGAACTAGGTTCACCCGGTGGTGCGGAGACAAGGGCCGGCTACCGGCCGTGCCTCTCTACGCCGCCAGTCGACCTGCAAGTCGGCGGCATGAGCGCGGGCGACTCGATCAGCGGTACACGCGCAGTCACTTTCCGGGCTTTGGACAGCGCGGGTTGTTGAGCCGGCCGGCAGTTCGGCGCCGACGGGTGTAGTCGTGTGACAGGGGGCGCCCCACAGGCCACGATGGATGGCGTACACCCAGCAGCGACACAAGGAGGTTCGGTGCTCTTCCACATCACGCAGGTTCATCGTCCTGAGTCTTGCCCTATCGGCGAGGGAGGGTCCAACTCGCTATTCGACGCCGACGTCGACGGTCTCCAGCTGATCGGTCGTTACGGAGCCAACGCCCAGCACACGCTCTTCTATGTCGTCGACGCCGTCGACGTCGACGCCATCCATAGGTTCCTCCGACCCGGTTTCATGAGCTGTTCAAGCACTGTCACGCCGGTCAGCGAGGTACCAGTTCCGAAGGACTGAGGGCCAGCGCGACCGCGCCACTCACTTCCTGCCGCGTCGAGCCCGGCGGGCGGCGAAGCCGCGATTCTCTGGCAACCGGCTGTGGGCGGGCCAGCCTCCCCCGCGTCAACGCCGCGTGCGGCGGTGGTTGCGGACGGTTGACGGTCTCCTTGTCGCCTCCCGTGGGGTGGCTTGAAGCCGGGCAAGGACGCTGCCGCACCACCCTCCGCGCGTTGCCCTTCGTCGCCACGTCGCCCAGGTCGCTGTCCCTGGTCCGGACGAGGCGCTCCTGCCATAGTTCGAAGCATGCCGAGGCTCCCGGTTCCTGACGTCCTACTCCGCACGCTCAGTGGCCAGCTCGGCGGGCCGTCCGGTCCGCTGGGCTCGCTTGTCGCGCGGATGCTGAACAAGGGAAACGGGCCAGACATTGGTGCCGCCGTCGAGGCCCTCGGGCTGACGGGATCGGAGGAGGTCGCGGACATCGGCTTCGGCGGTGGTCTGGGGCTTGAGCTGTTGCTCGACCAGACCCGTGACGGCGGACGGGTCCATGGCGTCGAGCCATCGCCGGACATGCTGAAGCGGGCACGAAAGGCGCACCCGGCCGATGTGGCGACCGGGCGCCTCGCATTGCACGAGGCGGGGATGGAGTCCCTGCCAATCGCCGATGGCGCCCTGGAGGGCTGGATCAGCCTCAACACCGTGTACTTCGTCGCGGACCTGCCAACTGGCTTCGCCGAGCTTCGCCGAGTGCTTGCGCCCTCAGGGAGGGGCGTGCTGGGGATCGCCGACCCGGAATGGATGGCACAGCAGGCGTTCACGAAGTTCACGTTCACGGTGCGGCCCATGACCGACGTCGTGGCTGCGCTCCGCGCCGCCGGCCTATCGGTCGAGCAACTCGCCATGCGCGGGTCCGCTCCCTTTCGACTCCTGGTTTGCCGTCCGGCCTGACGACGTCGAGACCCGGACAGCAAGGTCAAAGCGGGACCGCTCCTTGGTTTCCGCGCGCTTCCGGGACGGTTCCACTCACCACCCGCATCGGGCGCACACGTATCGGCTTTGAGCGCGACCCCGACCTGCGTTCACTCCGCATAGAGGTCGCGTCTACAGGATCAGTCGTTGCCGTGCTTGGTCTGGTCAGGACCGACCTACCGGACAGCGCCCCGTGGAGTGGTGGGGTTTGGGGTGACGGCGCGGCGTCCTGAGTGAAGGGGGCCACCGGCGAGATTCTCGATGTGTACCGCCAAGTACTCGTCGAGAAGGAGCTCACCGATGGCCTTGTCACAGTCTGCCGTGTCCGAGTTGTTGGAGGCGTTTCGCACCACCGATGGCCTGGACCTGGTCAAGGAGTCCGTGCGCCTGGTGCTGCAGGAGCTGATCGAAGCCGAGGCGGCCGAGCACTTCGGCGCTCCCCGGGGAACACCGCCGCGGCGTCCTCGCCTCACTCGTCTGGCACACGGGCAAGGGAAAGGCCCCGTGATCCTGCGCGTTTCCGCAGGTCACGGGGCCTTTCGCACTGGTGGCAGGTGAAGGATTCGAACCTTCGAAGCTTTCGCGATGGATTTACAGTCCACTCCCATTGGCCGCTCGGGCAACCTGCCTGGTGCGCATGGAAGGATAGCAAGCCGCAACCGGCAGACCGAATCGACCTGGAGGACCCGTGGCGGACAGCAGCTTCGACATCGTCAGCAAGTACGACAAGCAGGAGGTGGCGAACGCCGTCAACACCGCGGCCAAGGAGATCGCCAACCGTTACGACTTCAAGGGGGTCGGCGCCCGGGTCGAGCTCGCGGGCGAGGTCATCAAGATCGAGGCGAACAGCGAGGAGCGCTGCAAGGCCGTGCTCGACGTGGTGCAGACCTGGCTGATCAAGCGCGGGGTGTCGCTCAAGCACCTCGACGTGCCCGAGGCCGGTCCGCGGCTGTCGGGCAAGGAGTACAAGCTCGACTGCCCGTTGAAGGAGGGCATCTCCTCGGAGAACGCGAAGAAGATCGCCAAGATCATCCGCGACGAGGGGCCCAAGTCGGTCAAGAGCCAGATCCAGGGTGACGAGCTGCGGGTGCAGAGCAAGTCGCGCGACGACCTGCAGAGCATCCAGCGGCTGCTCAAGGAGAAGGACCTCGACGTGGCGCTGCAGTACACCAACTACCGCTGACCGGGCAGACCGCCGCAGTTCGGCAGCCCGATGGCAGCCGCGGTCCGCAGGGAGTCCGGGACGTCGTCCTGGGGCCAGTCATCGGCGACTCGAGGCGTGGAGCCTCGTCATGGCCGGGACCTGCGCCAGCCATCCTCCCCCGGCCGGCGCAGCTGCCCGGACCGTGGCGTCAGCGTGCGAGGAGGTGGCGGGCCATGACCACGCGCTGGATCTGGTTGGTGCCTTCGTAGATCTGGGTGATCTTGGCGTCGCGCATCATCCGCTCGAGCGGGAAGTCCTCGGTGAAGCCAGCGCCGCCGAGCAGCTGCACGGCGTCGGTGGTGACCTGCATGGCCACGTCGGAGGCGTAGCACTTCGCGGCGGCGCTGAAGAAGGTCAGGTCGGCGTCGTTGCGCTCGGACTTGGCCGCGGCGACGTAGACCATCTGGCGGGCCGTCTCGATGCTCATGGCCATGTCGGCGAGCATGAACTGGATGCCCTGGAAGTCGGCGATCCGCTTGCCGAACTGCTTGCGCTCCTTGACGTAGTCCAGGGCGACGTCGAGCGCGCCCTGCGCCAGTCCGACGGCCTGGGCGCCGATGGTGATCCGGGTGTGGTCCAGGGTGCGGAAGGCGATCTTCAGGCCCTCGCCCGGCTGCGCCGATCATCCGGTCGCCCGGGATGCGCACGTTGTCGAAGAACAGCTCGCGGGTGGGGGAGCCCTTGATGCCGAGCTTGCGCTCCTTCTCCCCGAAGGTGAAGCCGGCGTCGGACTTCTCCACGACGAAGGCGCTGACGTTCGCGCCACGCCGGCCGTCGGGGTCGGTGACCGCCAGGACGGTGTAGTACTCGGACACACCGGCGTTGGTGATCCACGACTTCTGGCCGTTGAGCACCCAGTCGTCGCCGTCGGCGGTGGCGCGGGTGCGCATCGCGGCCGCGTCGCTGCCGGCCTCACGCTCGGACAGCGCGTACGAGAACGTGGTGGCACCCTCGGCCAGCGGGCGAAGGTACTTCTGCTTCAGCTCCTCCGAGCCGGCGAGGATCAGCGGGGTGCTGCCGAGCTTGTTGGCGCCGGGGATCAGCGAGGACGAGGCGCAGACCCGGGCGACCTCCTCGACGACGATGGCGCTCGCGAGGGCGTCGGCGCCGACGCCGCCGTACTCCTCGGGGACGTGCGGGGCGTGGAAGTCGGAGGCGACGAGCGCGTCGTGTGCGGCGGTCGGGAAGGACGCGGTCCGGTCGACCTCAGCGGCGTAGGGGCGGATCTTGTCCTCGGCGACGGCCCGGACCGCCTCGCGGATGGCGTCGTGGTCCTCGGAGACCCGGAACAGGTCGAAGGCGGGGTTTGATGTCATGGCGGTGTGCTTCTTTCGTGGGACTGGGAGTGAGTGAGCCGGGCGGCTCGGCTTCGGTGCCCGGGCGGGCGTGGTGTGGCGGAGTCAGGTGGGTCGGCGTGCGGTGTGGGTCAGGAACCCGGTGATGAGGGGGACGACCTCTGCGGCGCTGTCGAGCAGCAACAGGTGACCGCCGCCCTCGACCACCTCGAGGCGGGCATCCGGGACGCGGCAGGCGATGAGCCGGGCGTTGACGACCGGAACGATCGGGTCGTCGTCACCGTGGACGAGGAGGGTCGGCTGCGTGAGCTTGTGCAGCCACGGCAGGCTGCTCCAGCCGGTCGTGCCGGCGAGCCGGTACAGCCAGGCCTTGGCGTTGCGCGGTGGTCGCAGGTGCCAGCCGCGCACCAGCTCAGGCTGCTCGCGCAGCCGTCCGCCGAAGATGCGGCCCGCATTCTGCTCGAGCGCGCCGATGTCGCCGTAGGCGGTCGGTCGGCCGAACCGCATGAGCACGTCGGGCCGGCCGGGCACACCCATCGCGCCCGGGCCGGTGGACACCAGCACGAGGCGGTCGACCCGCTCGGGGTGCGACCGGGCGAGCTCCTGGGCCACGGCCCCACCGAGGCTCACGCCGAGCACGTGGGCGCGGCCGATCCCGACCGCGTCGAGAACTCCCGCCGCGAAGCCGGCAAGGCGCGGGACGGTGTAGGGACGAGCCGGCATGTCGGTCTCGCCGATGCCGGGTGGGTCGAAGGAGATGGTGCGGAACCCGTCGAGGAAGGGCAGCACCGGGTCGAACATGGGCACCTGGCTCCACACGCCCCCGATGAGCAGCAGGGGCTGGCCCTGGCCGCTCACCCGAACCCTCGTCGACAACCCCTCGATGACGTGGGTCGAGTCGGTGACGCTCATCGCTCCATCACGTACCGCCCGGGGGCCGCCTCGATGGGCCTTGTGGCGACGGCTGCCGAGCTTCTTGGGGGCGGGCTTCTCCTCGCCGGACCGGGCGATCGCCCAGTCCGCCCAGTGCGGCCACCAGCTGCCGGACTGCTGCGCGGAGCCGGCGAGCCAGCCGTCCGCGTCGTGGCCCTCGACCGGGCCGGTGCGGAAGTGGGCCTTGGGGTTGCCGGGGGGGTTGACGAGGTGCTGGATGTGGCCGCCGCCGGAGAGCACGAAGGTGGAGTCGCCGCCGAACAGCTGGGTCGAGCGGTACGCGCCCTGCCACGGGACGAGGTGGTCGGTCTCGGCGCCCACGACGTAGGTGTCGGTGGTGATGTCGCCGAGGTCCACGGGGGTCCCGAGCAGGGTCAGGCCGCCCGGGGTGGCGAGGAGGTTGTCCATCGCGATGCGCAGCAGGTCACGCTGGAGGGCGCCGGGTACGCGGGTGGTGTCGTTGTTCCACGCGAGGATGTCGTACTGCGGCGCGTCCTTGCCCAGGAGGTAGTTGTTGACCCACTGGTTCCAGACCAGCTCGGTCGGGCGCAGCCACGAGAACACCGCCGCGATCGCGCGGCCGTCGACGACCCCGGCCGCCTCGGTGCCCAGCCGGGCGGCACCGTGCAGCGCCGGGTGCAGCGCGAGCCCGGCGACGTTCGGGACGGACATGTCGATCTGGCTGACCCCGAACGCGGCGTGCGCGATCCGGTCCTGGCCCGCGCCCTGCAGGTGTGCCATGACCGCGGCGAGCAGCTGGCCGCCGGCGCAGAGGCCGACCGTGCCGATCTGCTCGCTGCCGGTGATCTCGCGGATCGCGTCGGTGGCATCCAGCAGCGCCTGGGCGTAGGTGTCCAGGTCCCAGTCGGCGTGCTCGGCGGTGGGGTTGCGCCAGCTGGTGACGAACACCTGCAGTCCCTGGCCGACGGCGTACTCGATGAAGCTGCGGTCCTTGGCGAGGTCGAGGATGTAGTGCCGGTTGATGACCGACCAGACGATCAGCAGCGGCACGGTGCGCACCGTCGGGGTGGTGGGCGTGTACTGCAGGATCTCCAGGACCTCGTTGCGGAACACGACCTGGCCGGGGGTCGCGCCGACGTTCTCACCGACGCGGAAGGGGCTGGCGTCGACCTGGCGCGGCATCCGGGTGTGCCGGACGTCGCCCGAGCAGGTTGCGCCCGCCGCGCACCAGGCTCGCCCCGCCGGTGTCGAACGCGTGCTTGAGGGCGGTGGGGTTCCCGAGCAGGGTGTTGGTCGGTGCGAGGCCGCTGGCGAGGATGCCGGCCGCGAAGCGGGCCCGCTCACGGGTGCTCCAGTCGATGTCGGCGTCCTCGACGGCGTCACCGATGGCCCGCTCCACCGTCAGGTACGCCTGGCCGAGCCTGCGGTAGAACGGGTGTCGCCTCCCACGCCGGGTCGGCGAACCGCCGGTCGCCCTTGTGCGGGGACGACGGTCGAGCGGCCGAGCACGGCCGCGGCGACGCCACCCGCGAGCGAGGCGCCGCGGTCGAGGATGCCGGGGGTGCGCGCGAGCGCGCCCAGGAGGGCGCGTGGCGGCGCCGCGCTCCTGCTGCTCGGCTGTCGGGCTGTTGACGAGGTACATGGTGGTCCGTTCGTGAAAGGGGTTCAGGGGGTGGGGCGCTCGGTCAGAGCACCGGCGGCTCGGTGGCGGCGCGGACGTCGGCCTCGGTGACGCCCGGGGCCAGCTCGACGAGCCGCAGCCCGTCGGGGGTGACGTCCAGGACGCACAGGTCGGTGATGATCCGCTCGACAACGCCTTTGCCGGTGTAGGGCAGTGAGCACTCGTGGACGATCTTGTGCGAGCCGTCCTTGGCGACGTGCTCCATGAGGACGATGACGCGCTTGGCGCCGTGGACGAGGTCCATCGCGCCGCCCATCCCCTTGACCATCTTGCCGGGGATCATCCAGTTGGCGATGTCGCCGCCGGCCGAGACCTGCATGGCGCCCAGGATCGCGGCGTCGACCTTGCCGCCGCGGATCATCCCGAACGAGGTGGCGGAGTCGAAGAACGAGGCCCCGGGACGCACGGTCACCGTTTCCTTGCCGGCGTTGATCAGGTCGGGGTCGACGGCGTCGTCGGTGGGGTAGGCGCCGAACCCGAGGATGCCGTTCTCGGACTGGAGCACGATCTCGACGTCGTCGGGAACGTAGTTGGGCACCAGGGTCGGCAGGCCGATGCCGAGGTTGACGTAGGCGCCGTCCTCGAGCTCGGCGGCGGCGCGGGCGGCCATCTGCTCGCGGGTCCAGCTCATGCCACTACCTCCTGGTTCGGGCCGCCGGGGGCGCCGGCATCGCGGACGGTGCGCTTCTCGATGCGCTTGTCGGCGGCCTGCTCAGGGGTGAGCGGCAGCACCCGCTGCACGTAGATGCCGGGCAGGTGCACGGCGTCCGGGTCGAGCTCGCCGGGCTCGACGAGCTGCTCGACCTCGGCGATGGTGACCCGGCCGGCCATCGCGGCCAGCGGGTTGAAGTTGCGGCTGGACTTGTTGAAGACCAGGTTGCCGTGGCGGTCGCCCTTCCAGGCACGCACGAGCGCGAAGTCGCAGATGATGGCCTCCTCGAGCACGTGGTCGAGCCCGCGGAAGCGACGGACCTCCTTCGCCGGCGACGCGATCTCGACCGCACCGTGGGCGTCGTACTTCCACGGCAGGCCACCGTCGGCGACCTGGGTGCCCACGCCCGTCGCGGTGAAGAAGGCCGGGATGCCGGAGCCGCCCGCGCGCAGCCGCTCGGCGAGGGTGCCCTGCGGCGTCAGCTCGACCTCGAGCTCACCGCCGAGGTACTGCCGGGCGAACTCCTTGTTCTCGCCGACGTACGAGGCCACCATCCGAGCGATGCGTCCGGCGGAGAGCAGCCTCCCCAGGCCCCAGTCGTCGATGCCGCAGTTGTTCGACACCACCTCGAGGCCACCGACCCCCGTCTCGAGCAGGGCCTCGATGAGCACCGCGGGGATGCCGGAGACACCGAACCCGCCAGCGGCGATCGAGGACCCGCTCCCGATGTCGGCCACGGCATCCGCAGCCGACCACACAACCTTGTCCATGACGTCTTTCCTTGGTTTCAGAGTCCGGAGACCAGGAGGATCCCGGCCAGGGTGATGCCGCCGATGAACAGGGTGCCGATGGTGGAGGTGGCCAGGACGGCGCCGCTGCCCTTGGCGAGCTTGGCGATCTTGACGCTGCAGCCCATGCCGAACAGTGCGGCGCCGAGGGCGGCGACCTGGACGTGGGTGATCCAGCCGAGGGCGTCCTCGGGGATCAGGCCGGTGCTGCGCAGGGCGACGCAGGCGAGGAAGCCGAGCACGAACAGCGGCACGATCGGGGCTCGACCGCCCTGGCTGGAGCGGCCCGTGGAGGTCATCCGCTGGACGACGCTGACGGCGGCCACGACCGGGGCGAGCATGACGACGCGGGTGAGCTTGACGACGACCGCGGTGGCGAGCACGGCGGCGCCGGCCGGGCTGGCCGCGGCGACGACCTGGCCGACCTCGTGGACGCTGGCGCCGGCCCAGGCGCCGAACTGCAGGCCGGTGAGCCCGAGGGGGCCCTGGAGCAGGGGCAGCGCCACGAGGGCGATGGTGCCGAACAGGGTCACCATCGCGATGGACGACGGTGACGTCCTCCTCGTCGGCTCCGGCGGTCTCCTCCATGGCCGCGATGGCAGAGGCACCGCAGATCGCGGTACCGGTGCCGATGAGCAGGCTCCTGGCCGGGCTGAGCCCAAGCCGCCGGCCGATCCAGGTCGTCACCACGAGGGTGGCGACCAGGCTGACGGCGACGACCGCGATGAGCGGCAGCCCGAGTGCGGCGATCGACCCGAACGAGACGGCGAAGCCGAGCAGGACGATGCCGACGCGAAGGAGCTTCTTGGTGACCCGGGCCAGCGGGGCGATGCCCTGCCGGGGCAGGATCCCGATGTTGGCGGCCAGGACGCCCAGGCCGATGGACCAGGTGAGCACGCCGACCGCGGGCACGAGCCGGTGACCGAGGAAGGCACCACCGAGGCCGAGCGCGAGGACGGCGAGGACGAGGGCGCGGCTGCGCCACCCCGTCGACGGCCCCGAGGGCGCCTCGGTGGTCTGGGGGCCCTCGATGACGCTCATCGGCGGCAGCTCGCGGACGGCGGTGCTCACTTGGCCACGAGCTCGCGCTTGAGGATCTTGCCGGTGGAGGTCATCGGCAGGGCGTCGACGAACTCGACGATCCGGGGGTACTTGTAGGCGGCCATCTGCTCCTTGCCCCAGGCGAGGAGCTCCTCGGTGGTCACCTCGGCCTGCGGGGTGCGGATGATGAACGCCTTGACCTCTTCGCCGTGGGTGTCGTGCGGGACGCCGACGACGGCCGCCATCGAGACGTCGGGGTGGGTCATGAGGACCTCTTCGATCTCGCGGGGGTACACGTTGAAGCCACCGCGGATGACCATGTCCTTGGCGCGGTCGACGATGTAGTAGAAGCCGTCCTCGTCGCGACGGGCCAGGTCACCGGTGCGGAACCAGCCGTCCCGCATCACCTCGGCCGTGGCCTCGGGGCGGTTGTAGTAGCCCTTCATGATGTTGTGGCCACGGATGGCGATCTCACCGATGCTGTCCGCGCCCTCGACGACGTTCCAGTCCTTGTCGACCAGCTGGCACTCGACGCCCCAGATGGGGACACCGATCGAGCCGGGCCGGGGGGCCCGCGCGGCGTCCGCGAAGGTCGCCAGCGGCGAGGTCTCGGACAGGCCGTAGCCCTCGAGGATCTGCACCTGGAAGCGGTCCTTGAACTGCTTGATGATCTCGACCGGCAGGGAGGCCCCACCGGAGACCGCGACGCGCAGGTTCGCCGCGATGCGGTCGACGTCGACGTCGTCGGTCAGGGCGCCGAGCAGGCCCCAGTACATCGTGGGCACACCCGCGAAGAACGTGACGTTCTCGGCCTGGAGGATCTCCACCGCCTTGGCCGCGTCGAAGCGGGGGAGCAGCACCAGCGTCGCGCCCACCGAGAAGCCGGCGTTCATCTGGACCGTCGAGCCGAACGAGTGGAACAGGGGAAGCGTGATGAGGTGCACGTCGTGCTCGGCGACGCCGAACTGCCGGTTGCACGTGAGGGCGTTCAGCAGCAGGTTGGCGTGGGTGAGCTCGGCACCCTTGGGGCGGCCGGTGGTGCCGCTGGTGTACAGGATCACGGCCGTGTCGGTCGCCTCGGTGGCGACGGTCTGGAACGTCGTGGGGTGACCTGCCACGGCCGAGTGGAGGGTCTCGGCGCCCTCGATGGGCGACTCGGCGCCGGGCGTGGCGGTGATGAGGAGGAAGGTCTCGCAGCTCGCGGTGTCGTTGAAGCCGGCCCAGCCCTGCGCACCCATCGGCAGCTCCGGGCTGCCCTCGAAGCAGATGTACGCCTTCGCGTCCGAGTCCTGCAGGTGGTAGGCCACCTCGCGGCCCTTGAGCAGCACGTTCATCGGGACGACGACCGCACCCGTCTTGAGGATCGCGTTGTAGACGGCCGGGAACTGCGGCAGGTTCGGGCACGAGAGCGCCACCTTGTCACCGGGCTTGATGCCCCGGCTGACCAGGAGGTTCGCGACCTTGTTGGCCAGGGCATCGAGGGTCTGGTAGTCCACGCGGACGTCGCCGAGCACGACCGCGTCGCGGTCGGGGTAGCGGCGGGCGCTGTCCTCGAGGAGGGTGGAAAGGTTGAGCATGGCGTGATCCTTGTGTTGGGTGTGAACGGGTACGGGCGTGGGACAGGGAGGTCGGCCGGCCACACGGGCCGCCGCGAGCAATGGCGTCGACCGCATCCGGGCGACGTTCCCGCCTGCCGCCTCGGAGCTCGGGTGCTCGTGGGCCGGCGGTGGGGTGTTACTCCAAAGGTAGGACCCAGCGGATGCCGGGGCTTTACCTATCAGGACAGTGTGCTGTTCCCTTTGGGTCAGGCATGGAGGACGGCTCGTAGGGCACCCACGAGGACGGCGTCGCCGGTGCCTGTGGCACCCGCGACGCCGTCGTGGTGGAAGGCTGAACCGGTGGTCCGGTTCAGTGGGGTCAGGCGAGCTGGCCGGCCCGGGTGCGGGCCTGTGACATGCCGCTCAGGACGTGCAGGAGGGCTTCGGCTCCGGGCCAGTCACCGAAGCCCGAGGCGGGGTTGAGGTGGCCGACCGGGCCGACGTCGATGAACCTGCTGCCCCAGTTCTGGGCGAGGCTGCGCACGTTGTCGAAGTCTGCGAGCGGGTCGTTGGTGCTGGCCGCGACGATGCTGGGGAAGCGCAGCGGTGACACCGGGATGGGCAGCCAGCCGGCCTCCTCGAGCTCGGGAAGGCTGGGGTACTCCGGCCCGAGCGGCCTGGCCAGGTCCGGGGGCGTGGCCAGCAGTGCCCCCCGCACCGGCAGGTCGTGCCGGCTCGCCCAGTGCAGGGTCGTGAGGACCCCCGCACTGTGGGCCACGATGGTCACCGGGGCGCCGGCGTCGTGGATGACCTGGTGGAGGTCGGCGACGCGTCCCGCCAGGTCACGCTTGTCGCGACTCAACGAGGGAACCACGATGACATCGGTGGCCTTGGCGGCGAGCTTGGTCTGCCAGTGTTCCTCGACGTGCCCACGGAGTCCCGGCACGATGACGAGCGTGTGGTGTGTATCCCGAAGCACCATGCCGGGACTCCTTTCAGTGGGTGGATGGATCAGGCCGAGCCGGCGGTGCCGATGCGACGCAGGCTGCTCGGGTAGACCCGACGCCCGATGAGGAGGGCGACGATCGCGAGAACCGAGACCAGGGGGGCCACCTTCATCGCGTCGACCAGGCCGATCTTGTCGGCGAGGGCGCCGACGACGAGCGGGCCGGCGGCCAGACCGAGGAGGTTGTTGGCCAGGGTCATCGTGCCGAACGCAGTCGCGCGGATCGAGGCGGGGGTCAGGTTGGCGACCATGGCGCCGGCGGGGCCGGTGGTGCCGCCGGTGAAGAAGGCACCGACCGCGATGAGGACGAGCTGCAGGGTGCCCGGCTGCTGGGCGAACCCGACGGTCAGGGTGACCAGCGAGATGGTGGTGAAGACCAGGGCAGCCGTCCACTTGCGGATGGCGACGCGCTTGGCGAGCCGGTCGGTGATGACGCCGCACACGATCATGCCCACGCCCATGAGGAGGATGAAACCGGCGGCGGCGATGCCGGCCTTGTCAGGGCGCAGGCCATAGGCGCGGTTGAGGTAGCTGGGCAGCCAGGCGAACAGCGCGCCGGCCATGAAGAGCTGCAGGCCGGAGCCGACATAGGCGCAGATGACGGCGGGGGTGGACACCAGGGCGCGCAGCTTGGCGCGCTGGACGGTGCCGTTGACCGTCTGCGGACCGACGTTGTCGGGGTGCTGGTTGCGGGCGAGGCGCTTGTCGTTGATGAAGAGGGCGTACAGCGCGACGAGCACCAGGCCGAGGATGGCCATGACGCCGAAGGACCAGCGCCAGCCGAGCTGGACGGCGAGGATGCCGCCGAGGAAGACGCCGAGGACGGAGCCGAAGGACCCGCCGGCCATGAAGGCACCGGTGAGCGAGGCGCGCTTGGTCGGGGCGAAGACCATGAGGACGACCGCGAGGCCGACGCTGCCGTAGGCCGCCTCACCGAGACCGATGAAGAAGCGGGCGAGCATCATCTGCTCGTAGTTGGCGGCGATGGCGCAGCCGATGGTGGCCAGGCTCCACAGGGCGCCCATGGAGATGATGGCCTTCGAGCGGCCCCAGCGGTCACCGAGCAGCGACAGCGGGATCGCGAGCAGGCCGACGGTCAGGGCGACGATGCTGGTGAGCGAGCCGAGCTGGGTGTCGGTGAGGGCCCACTCGAGCTTGAGGAAGGGGAAGACCGCGGAGAGCACCTGGCGCGACATGTAGTCGGACAGGAGCAGGCCGAAGGTCAGGACAAAGACGGCGACGGGGAAGAGCCGCGAGCGGGTGATGGTCGCCGGGCCGGACGGCCGCAGCTTCGGCGGTGTGGCCGTGGTGGTGGTAGACATTGTTTCTCCAAGTGAAATGTTGCGGACCGCGGGCCTCGTTGGCCGCGGCAGACGTGGGGCGCGGGGCTGTCACCCCGCGCCCCACGAGTGGGTAGGACGCGTGTCGCCGAGAGGCGTCAGGCGTGGAAGGTGAAGCCGAGCTGGCCCGGCTGGCGGTTGGGCGCGTAGCCCAGGCGCGCCAGGGTCTCCTCGGCGCTGTCGTAGGTCTCGCCGATCCGGTAGATGTCGCGCGCCTCCTTGCCGGTGGCGACCTCGCGACCGAGCTCCTTGGCGATGCGGACGACCTGCTCGATCTGCTGGACGGAGGTGATCTTCTCGCCCGGCTTGGACCAGATGGTGTCCTCGTTGCCGACGCGGCTGTGCAGGCCCAGGGTGGTGGCCATGGCCTGCACGGGCAGCACGCTGCGCATGAGGGTCTCCAGGGTCAGGCAGGCGCCGTCCGGAGTGCGGTTGATGAAGTTCATCATGTTGTAGGGGTTGGGGCTGTCGAAGCCGCCGCCGATGGCGACCCAGGTGAGGTTGAGCGGGCCCATGTAGTGGCCCTTGCGGATGAGCCGCTCCACGGTCTCGAGCTGGGCGGTGTTGGCGAGCTGGAAGTGCGGCTGGATGCCGTTGGCGCGCAGGCGCTTGAGGTGCTCCACGACCCACTCCGGGCCGGCCGGGATGAACATCTCGCGGTAGGCCTCGTAGACCTCGGGGCGCTCGAAGGAGGTGCCGGCCATGTCGGACTCGGTCATCAGCTCGACGATGTTCATCTGGTTGGTGTTGATGGCGATGGTGACCTGGTCGGGCTTGGGGTCGAGCTCGGCGAGCATGTGCCGGGCGTCGTCGCTGAGCCACTTGGCGTCCGCACCGTCGCCCTCGGGGGCGAAGGAGATGGAGCCGCCGACCTGGAGGATCATGTCCGGCACGGCCTCACGCAGGCGGCCGAGCAGCTCGTTGAACATCGACAGGCGCTTGGACCCCTTGCCGTCGAGCTCGCGGACGTGGATGTGCAGGACGGTGGCGCCGGCGTTGTAGCAGTCGACCGCGGCCTGGACGTGCTCGTCCATCGTCATCGGAAGGTCCTCGCGGAAGTCGTCCGGCTCCCACTCGGGGCCGTACGGCGCGGCGGTGATGACCAGCTTCTCCTGGACCTCCGGGAAGAGGGCGTCGTCATGGAAGTGCATGGGTTGTTCTCCTTGGTTTCAGGGCTGGGCGGACTCGCCCGGGTGCTGTCTGGTTTCGGTGCTTCGGTGCGCCGACCGGAGTCGGAGGCGCCTCGGTAGGTCCTCGCTCCTCGTTCTCGTGATGACACAACGGTAGGAGCGAACCTCTTCGGGGGCTTTACGCAAAGTGACGGTCTCCTTACCCCTTTGGGACAGATGTCCGGAGGTGCGGCGCCATCGGTCGGGTCAGAAGGTCGGCTCGCCGACGATGCCGGCGCGCTCCATCTTGCGGACGTCGGGGAAGTAGTCCTGGACGGCGTAGTGCTGGGTGTTGCGGTTGTCCCAGATCGCGAAGCTGTCGTTCGTCCAGCGCCAGCGGACCTGGTACTCGGGGATGGAGGCCTGGCGGATCAGGTAGTTGAGCAGCTCGCTGCCGCCGGGGCTGTAGTCGTGCCCGTAGCGCACGTTCTGCGCGTTGTGGAAGTTGGTGAAGTGGGTCGTGAACGCGTTGACGAACAGGACCTTGTCGCCGGTCTCGGGGTGGGTCCGCACGACGGGGTGCTCTGCGTCGGGGAACATGTCCCGGAGCGCGAGGCGCTTCTCGATCGGCATGCTGGCGCCGAACGTCGACTCGATGCTGTGTCGGGCCCGCAGGTCGGCGATCTGGGTCTTGATGTGCTCGGGCAGACGCTTGTACGCCTGCACCATGTCCACCCAGATCGTGTCGCCACCAACCGCAGGACCCTCGACGCAGCGCAGCACCGAACCGAACGGCGGTGCCTCGCGCCAGGTCGCGTCGCAGTGGAACGCGTTCTCGTACTGCTCGGCCGGGCTGTCGAGGTCCTTGTAGATGCGGACCAGGCCCGGGTGCTCCGGGTCGCTGCCGGCGACGGGGTGGCCCTCCAAGGGGCCGAACCGCTCGGCGAGCCTGACGTGGTCGGCGCGGCTGATCGGCTGGTCGCGGAAGAAGAGCACCTTGTGCTGCAGGAGCAGGTCCTTGATCTCGGCGAAGACGGCCGGGTCGTTGGCGGCGTCGGCCAGGCTGACGTTGCGCAGCTCGGCACCGATGAAGCTGGTGAGTCGGTGGACCTCGATGCCGTTCGAACGACGCGCAGCGCCGTTCTCCTGGACCGACGTCTGGTGGATGGTCTGGGTCATGGTGGGTTCTCCTGGTGTTCTGTCGTGGTGACGGTGTGGGGGTGAGCCGGCGGCCTAGGACGCTGACCCGAGATTGAAGACCGACGAGCCGATGCTGCGACCGGCCTCGAGGTCGCGATGCGCCTGGACGGCGTCGTCGAGGGCGTAGCGCTGGTTGATCTCGACCTGGATGCGCCCAGCGCCGACGTGGTCGAACAGCTCACCCGCGAGGGCTGCACGCTCGTCCTTGTCCGCGATGTAGTCCGCCAGCGCGGGACGCGTCACGTAGAGCGAGCCCTTCATGGCCAGCTCCATGGCGTTGATCGGAGGGACCTGACCGGACGCCGTGCCGAAGCAGACGAGAAGGCCACGGCGCGCGAGCGAGTCGATGGAGCTCTGGTACGTGGTACGTCCGATGCTGTCGTAGACGACCGGTACGCCGGCCCCGTCGGTGATCTCGCGGACCCGCGTCGCGACGTCCTCGCGGGTGTAGACGATGGTGTGCTCGCACCCGTGGGCCCTGGCGACGGCCGCCTTCTCGTCCGTCGAGACGCTGCCGATGACCTTGACACCCAGCAGGCGAGCCCACTGGGTGAACAGCAGGCCCACCCCCCCGGCCGCGGCGTGCAGGAGCACGGTGTCGCCCGCCTTGAGGCCCGGGGCGATGCGACGCAGGAGGTACGACGTCGTGAGGCCCCGCATCGTCATGGCGGCGGCGGTCTCGAAGGCGATGGTGTCGGGCAGCTTGATGAGGTGGTCGGCGGACATGACCCGCTCGGTGCTGTAGGCACCCAGGGGGCTGCCGGTGTAGGTGACCCGGTCACCCTCGGCGAAGTCGGTGACGCCAGCGCCCACGGCCTCGACGACGCCGGCGCCCTCGACGCCCATCCCCGCCGGCAGCGCGGCCGGGTAGAGGCCACTGCGGAAGTAGGTGTCGGCGAAGTTCAGGCCGACGGCGTGGTGCCGCACGCGGACCTCACCGGGCCCGGGGGCGCCGACCTCGATCGACTCCCATTGCATGACCTCGGGGCCACCGGTCTCGTAGAAGCGAATGCCGTTCGCCATGTGTTCTTCTCCTGTGTGTCTGGGTCCTGGCGCATCGCGCCGACGGGTGTGGTCTCGGGTTTGGTGTTGGGCATCGCGCCCAGGGTGTGGTTTCGGGTGTGCTCGAGGTGCCGACCAGGTCGGAACCGGTGGAGTGTTCAGCGGCGGCCGTCCACCTCACCAGGGGAGCAGCGGGTGGCGTCGACGACGTCGCGTGGCGCGACCCCCCCACGCCCGCCGGTCTCGCCGTACGCCGGTGTGGGCCAGCTGAACGCTGCGGGGAGACGACGACCCTGGCGCAGGGTCAGCCAGAGCCGGAGTGGTTCCAGGGCTGCTGCTCCTGTCGACGGCACGTGGCGGTGCAGCAGCTCGTAGTTGTTGACGAGGAGCAGGTCGCCGGCCCGCAGCGCCACGTCCCGACGCAAGGCCGGGGAGGCCGCCGTCTCGTCGACGAGGTCGAGGAGCGCGACATCCGCCGGTGTGAGAGCCGGCACGCCCGGGAGGACTTGGGCGCCATCGATGGCGCGTCGGTCGTACCGGAGGCTGAGCCGGCCCTGCGTGCGACACGCCAGCGGCGTGCAGCGGTGGGCCCGCTCGCCGGGCAGCTCCTCGCCCATCCGGTCGTGGGGCCAGGCGTCGAACAACCGCACGGCCAGGTACGGGTGCCGCTGGACGACCTCGTCGACGATGCGGCCGCAGGCGACCAGGCTGACCGTGCGGCCCTCGTCGCGGATGAGCATCGCGGTGACGTCCGAGCCACCACTGTGGAAGTCGGTCCGGCTCGTGTCGGCCGGACGGATGAGGCGACCGACGCAGTCCTGCGAGACGGGGACGCCGAGGTGGCGACCCAGCCCCCAGAAGACGAGCCGGAGGTCGGCCTGGGAGAGTCGGTGCACCGGGATGCCGCGGATGACGAAGTGCCCCTCGGTGTCGAGATCGTCGACGCGGCGGGCAAGCCTTGGCCCCAGGGTCGGGAGGGGGAAGTTCGCACGCCCCACACCGAGCAGCGGCAGCGAGGCAGTACGCACGGCATCCCGGGCAGCGAGGACCTCGGCGACGTCCGTATCCGTGAGGACCACCACGTGGCGGTCGGCGCCGCCGACGTTCGAGCGCCCCTTGGTCTCCTGGTCGGCAGGAGACCCGGGGGTCACTAGGTGCGAAGTCGGTGCGGGCATGTGCCACGTCCTTTGTGGGTTGCTGGGGTGCTCCCTCAAAGGTAGGTTGGCCCGAAAGCCCGGGCTTTACCGAAGTGGACAACCCTCTTGTCCCTTCAGGACAGGGGTGAACATGGCATCGACGCGCCCTCTGGTCCGGTCCGCGGCGCTCAACGACTACCTTGGACTGGCGCAGTCGCTGCGGATCGACGGGCCGGGGCTCATGCGCCGGGTGGGGATCGACCCGCGGGACCTCGACGTCCCGGACAAGTGGCTCCCGGCCGCCGCGGTGGCCCGCGTGCTCGACCTGTCCGCGGTGGTCTCGGGCAAGCCGGACTTCGCGGTCAGGTTGGCCGAACGGCGCCGGATGTCCACGCTCGGTCCCCTGAGCGTCGTGCTGCGAGAGGAACCGGACCTCCGCAGCGTGATCTACCTGCTGTCGCGCTACGAGCACAGCTACAACGAGGCCATGCGAATGCGGCTGGAGGAGACGGCCGAGATCGCCACCGTCCGGCTGTGGTTCGAGTTCGGGGAGCCGGTTCCGGCGGACCAGGCACTCGCGCTCGGGGCGGCCGCGCTGCACGGCATCGTGCGCGAGTACATCGGCCCCCGGTGGCGTCCACTGGCGATCTGCTTCCCCCACCGTGCGCCGGCAGACCTGAAGACGTACCACCGCGTCTTCGGGGCAGGCCTGCAGTTCGAGCACGACTTCACTGGGCTGGTGATCTCCGCCGGTGACCTCAGCGCTGCCAACCCGCTGTCCGACCCTCTCATGAGGCCCTATGCGCAGAAGTTCCTCGAGTCCGTCGTCTCACCGCGGGCGACGACCGCGCGGGACCGGGTCAAGGAGCTCATGGAGTTCCTGTTGCCGCTGGGCAAGTGCACGATGGACCACGTCGCGCGCACGCTGGGGGTCGACCGACGAACGCTGCACCGACAGCTCGCGGCAGAGCACGAGTCGTTCAGCTCGCTCCTGCACGCGACTCGAGCGACCATGGCCGAGCACTACCTCGCCAACGACCGGTACTCGATGACGGACATCGGTCAGCTGCTCGGGTTCACCGCACCGAGCGCCTTCTCACGGTGGTTTCACCAGCAGTTCGGCATGAGTCCCAGCGCATGGCGGAGCACCAGCCGGACCTGACGACAGGTCTCGGGTGGAGGCGTCGTACGTCAGTCAGTGGTGACTGCCGGCGACCACACGTCCGTCCACGATCCGTGAGGCGGCCTCGCCCAGGTGCATGACCGATTCGGGCAGGCGCCAGAAGGCCTACTCCTCGTCCGCGGACTGCGCGGCCTTCCTCCGCTCGAGCCGCCAGTGGACCTCGTGCGTTTCCGGGTGCCGCCACTCGCTCATCCGGTACTCGAAACCGGGGAGCAGCACGATCGGGATCGGCGCCGGCGAGGCCGGTGCGACCGCGCCCACCACGATCTTGGCGTCCTCGGGGATGAACGGAGACCGCGCCGGGATGGGTTCGGTGATGACCTCGACAGGGTCTCCATAAGGGCGCGCCATGAGTCATACCGTAACAGGCCCACCCTGGTGAAGGTCGGATGGCACCGATTTGCGACACACATAGATACCCCATGGGCGTCATGAGCTAATCGCAATAGCGACTCGTTGGACTCCTTCGACCGCCACCGGCGGCGGCGCCCAGCGGCCGTGCGACCCAGCGGAGGCGACCCGTCCAAGGTCGGCCGTTCCCATTGACCTCCTGCGGACGCGCCGTATCGTGAGGCGATGAGCGAGCGCCCCGCCCCGACCACCGTCGGCGACCTGCGCGCCGCCGGGCACGTCGCCCGGTCCGTGCGGTCCGAGATCCGCGACAACCTGCTCGTCGCGCTCGCCGCCGGGCACGACCCGTGGCCGGGGCTGCACGGGTTCGGCGCCAGCGTCATCCCCCAGCTCGAACGCGCCCTCCTCGCCGGCCACGACGTCGTCCTCCTCGGCGAGCGCGGCCAGGGCAAGACCCGACTGTTGCGCAGCCTGGTCGGCCTCCTCGACGAGTGGTCCCCGGTCATCGCCGGGTCCGAGCTGGGCGAGCACCCGTTCGAGCCGATCACCGTCGAGTCCCGGCGCCGTGCCGCCGAGCGGGGTGACGACCTGCCGGTCGAGTGGCGGCACCGTGACGAGCGGTACGCGGAGAAGCTCGCCACCCCCGACACCAGCGTGGCCGACCTGATCGGTGACGTCGACCCGATGCGGGTGGCCGAGGGCCGCCGGCTCGGCGACCCGGAGACGATCCACTTCGGCCTCATCCCCCGCAGCCACCGCGGGATCGTGGCCATCAACGAGCTGCCTGACCTCGCGGAGCGGATCCAGGTGGCCATGCTCAACGTCATGGAGGAGCGCGACATCCAGATCCGCGGCTACGTGCTGCGGCTGCCGCTCGACGTGCTCGTGGTGGCGAGCGCCAACCCCGAGGACTACACCAACCGGGGCCGGATCATCACGCCGCTCAAGGACCGGTTCGGCGCCGAGATCCGCACCCACTACCCTCGCGAGCTCGACGACGAGGTGGCCGTCATCCGGCAGGAGTCGCACCTGGTCGCCACCGTGCCCGACGCCCTCGTGGAGATCGTCGCGCGCTTCACCCGCGCGCTGCGCACCTCTCCTGCAGTGGACCAGCGCTCCGGGGTCTCGGCCCGGTTCGCCATCGCCGGCACCGAGACCGTCGCCGCAGCCGCGCTGCACCGGGCGACGACCCGGGGCGAGGACCAGGCCGTCGCCCGGGTCGTCGACCTCGAGGCGGCCCTCGACGTGCTGCGCGGCAAGATCGAGTTCGAGTCGGGCGAGGAGGGCCGCGAGCGCGAGGTGCTCGCCCACCTGCTGCGCACCTCGACCGCGGAGACCTGCCGCAAGCGGCTCGGCGGCATCGACCTGCACCTGGTCGTCGACGCGATCGAGGGCGGCGCCCTGGTCACGACCGGTGAGCGGGTGAGCGCTGCCGAGTTCCTGCGGGGGCTGCCGGTGATCGGCGAGTCCGACGTCTACGACGTCGTCTGCGAGCGGCTCGACGCCACCACCGACGGCGAGCGGGCCAGCGCCATCGAGCTGGCGCTCGAGGGCCTCTACCTGGCCCGCCGGATCAGCAAGGACAGCGCCGACGGGGAGACGGTCTACGGGTGAGTGGCGCCAGCGGCTCGGGTCGCACCTCTCGGTACGCCCGGTACGCCGGGGGGCCTGACCCGCTCGCGCCTCCCGTCGACCTGCGCGAGGCGCTCGACGCCATCGGCGAGGACGTCATGGCCGGGGTCTCCCCCGAGCGGGCGATGCGCGAGCTGCTCCGCCAGGGCACGGCATCCCGGGTGGGTCTCGACGAGCTCGCCCGGCAGGTGGCGCAGCGGCGCCGCGAGCTGCTCCAGAAGCACCAGCTGGGCGGCACCCTCGACGAGATCAAGAAGCTGCTCGACGACGCGGTTCTCGCCGAGCGCAAGCAGCTCGCGCGCGACCTCGACGACGACGCGCGGTTCGCCGAGATGCGGATGGAGGGCCTGCCGGCATCGCCGGCGGCTGCCGTCACCGAGCTCGCCGACTACGAGTGGCGCAGCAGCGACGCCCGCGAGAAGTACGACCAGATCAAGGACCTGCTCGGCCGAGAGCTGCTCGACCAGCGCTTCGCGGGCATGAAGCAGGCCCTGGAGAACGCGACCCCCGAGGACCGCGAGCGGGTCGAGGAGATGCTGCGCGACCTCGGCGACCTGCTCGCCGCCCATGCTCGAGGCGACGACACCACCGAGCAGTTCCGCGACTTCATGGACCGGCACGGTGAGTTCTTCCCGGAGAACCCCGAGAACGTCGAGGAGCTGGTCGACTCGCTGGCCGCCCGGGCCGCCGCCGCCCAGCGGATGCTCGCGTCGATGACGCCCGAGCAGCGCGCCGAGCTGGCCGAGCTGTCGCAGCAGGCGTTCGGCTCCCCCGGCCTGATCGACCAGCTCGACCGGCTCGACGACCTGCTGCGCGGGTTGCGCCCGGGCGAGGACTGGGACGGCTCGGAGCAGTTCGGTGGCCAGCAGGGCCTGGGGCTCGGCGACGGCACCGGTGTGCTGCAGGACATCGCCCAGCTCGACGCGCTCTCCGACCAGCTCGCCCAGGCCCACCCCGGCGCCCGGATGGAAGACGTCGACCTCGACGCCCTGGCCCGTCAGCTGGGGGACGAGGCGGCCGTCGACGCCCGGGCGCTGTCCGCCCTGGAGAAGGCGCTGCGCGAGAGCGGTTACCTCACCCGCGCCACCGACGGCTCACTACGCCTGTCGCCGCAGGCCATGCGTGAGCTCGGAAAGTCGCTGCTGCGCGACGTCGCGGGACGGCTGTCCAACCGTTCCGGCGCGCGCGACGTGCGGGCGGCCGGCGCGGCCGGTGAGCCGAGCGGCGCCACCCGCACGTGGGAGTTCGGCGACACCGAGGCCTGGGACGTCACCCGCACGATGACCAACGCGCTCACCCGCACCGCCGACGAGGGAACCGGTGCGCGCGACGGCATCCGGCTCGACATCCGCGACGTCGAGGTGGTCGAGACCGAGGCGCGCACCCGGGCCGCGGTGGCCCTGCTCGTCGACACCTCGTTCTCGATGGCGATGGACGGCCGCTGGGTGCCGATGAAGCGCACCGCGCTCGCCCTGCACCAGCTCATCTCGTCGCGCTTCCGCGGCGACCACCTCGAGCTGGTCGGGTTCGGCCGGCACGCCGAGGTCATGCAGATCGAGCAGCTCACGGCGCTCGACGCGATGTGGGAGAAGGGCACCAACCTGCACCACGCGCTGCTGCTGGCGAACCGGCACTTCCGGCGGCACCCCCACGAGCAGCCGGTGCTGCTGGTCGTCACCGACGGCGAGCCGACCTCACACCTCGAGCCCGGCGGCGAGGTGTTCTTCGACTACCCGCCGCACCCGCGCACCATCGCTCTCGCGGTGCGCGAGCTGGATGCCGCGGCTCGCCTGGGTGCCCAGACCACCTTCTTCCGGCTCGGTGAGGATGCCGGGCTGGCCCGGTTCGTCGACTCGATGGCCCGGCGTGCGGGCGGCAAGGTCGTGGCGCCCGAGCTGGGCGACCTCGGCGCCGCCGTGGTGGGTTCGTACCTGGGGTCACGCTCGCGCACGACACCGTTCGGCTCCTACCGCGACATGTTCGGGACCCGCGGGTTCTGGGCCGACTGACCTCGGGCGCCGACTGCTCGACCGCCAACCCGGCGGACGTACCCACATCGACCAATAGGTCACTCCAGGTACACCCTCCGATGTACCCACATTGACCTATTGGTCGATGTGGGTACGCGACAGGTCGCCGGACCCGACCTGAGGCCGGTGGCACGTCGGTTGCCCCTGGCACCGCGAGTTGGTTGGGTGGGCCGATGGCGACCAACGGCATGTGGAGCGAACCCGGTACCGACCCCCGGGAGCGGCTGGCGCCCGGGCGCGGGGAACGGGCCGTGCTCGCGCAGTACCTCGACCACTACCGGCTCACCCTCGAGCTCAAGTGCGAGGGCCTGACCGCAGCGCAGCTGGCCGCCCGCTCGGTGCCGCCGTCGACGCTGTCACTGCTCGGCCTGGTGCGGCACCTGGCCCGCGTCGAGCACTCCTGGTGGCGCCGGGTGCTCGAGGGTCGGCACGACCTGCCGCGCCTCTACCGCACCGACGACGACCCGGACCTCGACTTCAACGGCGCCGTCGGCGACGACGAGGTCGTCACCGACGCCTGGCAGTCGTGGCGCACGGAGGTCGAGCACGCCCGTGAGGTCTACGCCGGCCTCGAGCTCGACGCCGTGGTCGAGGTGCACGGCGAGGACGTCGAGGTGCGTGACGTCGTCGTGCACCTCGTCGAGGAGTACGCCCGGCACCTGGGCCACGCCGACCTGCTGCGCGAGTGCGTCGACGGGCGCACCGGCCAGTAGCGGCCTAGTCCTGCAGGGCCGCCTCCTTGCGGGCGCACGCGATCGTCTCGACGAGGTCGAGGCCGTACGTCACGCCACCACGAGCGTCGTACTCCCGCAGCCGGGCCGCTCCGCGGTCGAGGAGCCGGTCGGCGCCGACCGCGTTGCCGCGGGCGGCGTGGGTCAGTCCGACGCAGAGCTGGGCCAACCCCTGCCAGAGGTCACGTTCGTCGTCGGGCCCGGCCTTCCACCGGGCCTCGAGCACCTCGTGCGCGGCGAACGGCCGCCCCTCGCGCACCAGCCGGCGGGCCACCTCGAGCGTCTCCAGCGGGGGCAGCGGCTCCTCCGACACCGGCTCCACGCCGGTGGCCCCGTAGGGCAACGGCCGCCCCAGGGAGTCGCGGGGTCGCTGCTGCCGCGCGCGACCGGTGTCGTCACGGTCCCGGCCCCCGGTCACGACCGTGACCCGTCGAAGCGACCGCGGCTGGCGAGCGCCTCGCGCAGCTCGTGGTCGGCATCCACCAGCGCACGCCGCACCCCGGGCGTGAGGTCGTCGCGTTTCGAGCATGGCGGCCGAGGCGGCGGCGGTCGCGTCGTCGACGAGCCGGGTCGGGTGGATGGCGGTGACCACTCGGGAGAGGGCGTCGTCACCCATCCGCGCCGACAGCCCCACGACGAGGTCGCCCACCCGGTCGACCCAGGGCCGCACGAGCTCGGGGTCAGGCGTGACCCAGAAGCCGTCCGCCAGCGCCAGGGCCGCGTAGTTCGACAGCTCGTGGTCGTCGCGCAGCCGGGACCAGGCCCACTCCTTGGTCTCGGCAGTCGGCCGCACGGCCCGCACGCCCAAGGCGGCCAGCGAGCCCGCGAGCGAGCGGTCGGCTGCTTCGGCACGCTCGATCTCGTTCTCGCTCAACGCATCCAGCGACGCCAGGCGACGCAGCACGACCCAGCGGAAGTCGTCGTCCCCGTGCAACACACCAGGGATGCCGTCGCCCGCCGCCCAGCGCCGCAGCCGCTCCGTGTCGGAGCCGTTCCTGGCCCAGACCCGGGCGGCGACCACGGCGAGCGCGTCACCGTCCGCTCCCCCGACGGCGACGGAGCGGGCGAGGAGGACGTCGGCCGCGGCCGCGACCCGCGCCAGCGCGGGCCCCTGCTCCTGCGGCGGGAGGAACATCGGCACGACCCGCCTCGTCGTGACCAGCGCGGTGCGCGACAGCACGGCAGCCGACGTCTCGCGGGGCCACGCGGCGGCGAACACGTCCACCGCGGCGCGGGGGTCGACCTCGCCACGGCTGACCGCGCCGAGCAGCGCGACCCAGAGCACCGCCCGGGCCTGCGCGTCGGGCACGTCGGGCAGGCTGGACGGCAGCGCGGCCACGGTCTGCGGGTCGAGCGAGACCTCCGCCCAGGTCAGGTCGCCGGCGTTGGGCACGACCAGGGCGTCGGCGGGCAGGCCCGCGAGCCCCGCCACGGGCGTGCGCTCGCCCTCCACGACGACCTCGACGCGGGCGACCTCCCGGCCGGCGGAGAACGCCGCCACGTCGAGGGTGTGGGGGCGGTCGGCCGGATGGGCGGCCGGAGGAGTGCGGGTCAGCACGCCGTCGTCGAGCGCGAGCCGGTCGGCGCCGGCCGTCTCCAGCCAGGCCGCGCTCCAGGCCGCGAGGGAGCGACCCGACGCCGACTCCATCGCCGCGAGGAACTGGGCGAGGTCACCGTTGCCGAACTCGTGCGTGCGCAGGTGCTCGACCACGCCGGCCACGAACGCCTCGTCACCGATGTGCGCGATGAGCTGGCGGATCACCGAGGCACCCTTGGCGTACGAGATGCCGTCGAAGTTGCCGAGCGCTGACAGGGCGTCGGGGGCCGGCGACCCCGCGACGGGGTGGGTGCTGGGCGCGCGCTCCGCGGCGTACCCCCACAGCTTGCGGATGACGCCGAACTCGACCCAGGCGTCGGTGAACTCGGTGACCTCGCAGACCGTGCGGTAGGCCATGTACTCGGCGAACGACTCGTTGAGCCACAGGTCGTCCCACCAGGTCATGGTCACGAGGTCGCCGAACCACATGTGCGCCATCTCGTGCGCGATGGTGTTGGTGCGCTGCGAGCACCTGGTCGGGGGTCGACGCCCCCCGGAAGATCATCGTGTCGCGGAAGGTGACGCACCCGGGGTTCTCCATCGCCCCGGCGTTGAACTCGGGCACGAAGACCTGGTGGTACTCCCCGAACGGGTACCGGATGCCGAACAGCCGGTGGTAGTGGTCGAAGCAGACCCGGGTCGCCTCCAGCACGTGCTCGGCCTGCTCGCGCAGGTGCGGCTCGAGCGAGCGCCTCGTGTGCACCCCCAGCGGGATGCCGTCGTGCTCGGCCCGCACCGACGCCCACGGCCCCGCGCACACCGTGACGAAGTACGTGGCCAGCGGGGGCGTCGGGGCCAGCTCGGTGCGGCCGGGCGCGACGAGGGTGGCACCGCCGTTGCCGAGCACCGTCCACTCCTGCGGAGCGGTGACCGCGACGGAGTAGGGCGCCTTGAGGTCGGGCTGGTCGAAGCAGGCGAACACCGTCGGGGCGGCGTCGAGGAACAGGTGGCCGTAGACGTAGTCCTCGCCGTCGGCGGGGTCGGTGCTGCGGTGCAGGCCCTGCCCGTCGTGGCTGTAGGCCATCGTCGCCTCGACCTCGAGCACGTTGTCGGCCTCGAGGTCGGTGAGGTCGAGCCGGCCGTCGACCAGGGATGCCGGGTCCAGCGCCCGTCCGTTGAGGGTCACCGCGTGCAGCACGCGCGGCCGGATCTCGACGAAGGTGTCGGACCCCGGTGTGCGGCAGGTGAACCGCAGCTTCGTGCGCGAGCCGAACACCTCCGGCCCCCGGTCGAGGTCGAGGTCGACCTCCACGGCGTCGAGGGCGAGGAGGGCGGCCCGGGTGAGGGCCTCGGCGCGGGTCAGGGACGGCATCCCCCCACCCAACCAGAGACACCGCGGCCGCGTACTGGGCTGACGCGTGCCGAAGTCAGGAGCGTTCCACCTGATCAGGAGGGTTTCGCCGTGTCAGGGCCGTATACGACCCTGACTCGGCGAAGTGCTCCTGACTTCGCGGGGGTGCGGGCAGTCCGTAACGGTCCGGTCACGGGGCGGTCGAGGGGCTTGCGGATATTAAGTTAGTAAAGTTTACTAACCCTCATGTCCAGCGCAATGCCGCGCCGCGTGCGGCCCTCGGCGGCCGTCCTCCCCACGGACGGCCGACGCCAGAACCTCTCGCTCGTGCTGCAGACCCTGCGCCGTCTCGGGCCCACCAGCCGGGCCCAGCTGGCCCGCGAGGTGGGGGTCACCAAGGTGACCATGTCGCACCTGGTCTCCGAGCTGATCGACGAGGGCCGGGTGCTCGACGTCGGCACCGCCGAGCAGGGCGGTCCGGGCAAGCGCGCCACCCTGGTCGACCTCGACCGCGCCCGCCTGCTCACCCTGGCCGTCGACCTGTCGGTGCCGGCCCGGCTGCGGGCCGCGGTGCTCGACATCACCGGTGAGGTCGTGCGTGCGCGAGGAGCGCGCCGCCGCGGTCGACGCCGCCCAGGGCCGCGGGGTCGACCCCGCGGTGGTCGTCGAGCTGGTGCTCGCCACGATCGCCCGCTCCCCCTACCCCGTGCTCGGCATCGGCATCGGCACCCCCGGTCTCGTCGACCGCAACGGCACCGTGCGCACCGCACCCAACCTCGGCTGGACCGACGTGCCCCTGCAGGCCCTGGTCGCCGAGGCCACCGGCCTTCCGGTGCTGGTCTCCAACGACTCCGATGCCGCGACGCAGGCCGAGCTGAGCGCCTCCCCCGGCAGCGAGGACATGGTCCTGGTGCACGTCGGGCGCGGTGTCGGCTGCGGCATCGTCACCGGTGGCCGTCGGGTCGCAGGCGCCCACCACGCCGCCGGCGAGATCGGCCACGTCACGGTCGGCACCGACGGGGGTGAGGACTGCCCCTGCGGCAAGCGCGGCTGCCTCGAGACCTGGCTGTCGATCCCCCGCCTGCGCGCCGCGCTGGACTCCCCCGACGGCCATGAGGCCGTCGAGGCCGGGGGCGAGCGTCTCGGCGTGGCCCTGGCCCCGATCGTCGCCGCCCTCGACCTCTCCGAGGTCGTGCTCGCCGGACCCGAGGAGCTGCTCGCCCCGGTCCTGCCCGTCCTCGAACGCACGCTGGCGCAGCGCCTGCTCGCGGACCCCGATGCCCCGCTGTCCGTCCGGCTCGCCGGGTCAGCCGCAGGACATCGTCCTGCGCGGCGCAGCGGCAGTGGTCCTGTGGGACCAGCTCGGGGTCGTCTAGGCCCCAACGACACTCCATCACCTGCACCACGACCGAACCACCAGCACCACCGCACGAGCACCACCACAGCACCACCCACCACCACCCGCACCTCGGTGCACCCCCCGGGGCCGACCGGCCCCACCGCCCGAAAGGAAGACCGAATGACTCGGCGCCTGCCCATCGTCGCGCTGACCAGCGCGGCGCTCGTCCTGACCGCGTGTGCGAGCGGTGGTGACTCGTCGGACACCCCGGCCGCCACCAGCTCGACCTCGAACGCCGGACAAGACGATCACCCTGTGGCTCGCCGGCGGGGACACCCCCGACGAGCTGCGCACGTACCTCACCGACACGTTCAAGGCCAAGACCGGGGCCACCCTCAAGATCGAGGAGCAGGCCTGGCCCGACCTCGTCACCAAGCTGACCACCTCCCTGCCCGACGCCGAGAACACCCCTGACGTCGTCGAGCTCGGCAACACCCAGTCGCCGACCTTCACCAACGTCGGTGCCTTCCTCGACATCTCCGACCAGTACGACGCGCTGGGCGGCGACAAGCTGCTGCCGTCCTTCGTCGAGGCCGGCTCGGTCGACGGCAAGAAGTACGCCCTGCCGTACTACTTCGGCTCGCGCTACATGTTCCATGCGCAAGGACGTCTGGAAGGAGGCCGGCGTCGAGCACGCCGACCACCCTCGACGAGTTCAACGCGGCCGTGACCAAGGTCGCCCAGGAGCAACCCCCGCCACATCAAGAACTTCTCCGGCTTCTTCATCGGCGGCCAGGACTGGCGCAACGGCATCTCCTGGATCTTCGCCAACGGCGGCGACCTCGCCAAGAAGGAGAACGGGCAGTGGGTCTCGACCCTCTCCGACCCGAACTCCCTCAAGGGCCTGCAGCAGCTCCAGGCGATCCAGAAGACGGCGAGCAACGCGCCGGCCGACGCCAAGGACCAGACGCCGTGGCTCTACATCAACGACGCCGACGTCATCACCGACGCCGACGGCAAGGCGACCGGCAAGACCTCCCTCGTCCGCGGCCACGATCATGGCCCCGGGCTGGGCGCACTGGTCGATCGGTGACGCCGCCAAGAAGGACGGCAAGGTCGTGCGCGAGTGGAACCCCGAGAAGTTCGGCACCTTCGTGCTCCCGGGCAACGACGGCAAGCCGGCCCCGGTCTTCGCCGGTGGCTCGAACATCGCCATCTCGGCCAAGACGAAGAACCCCGAGCTGTCCAAGGAGCTGATGAAGATCATCTTCAGCCGCCGAGTACCAGAAGAAGCTCGGCGGTGCCGGCCTCGGCCCGGCCAACTCCGACTACGTCTCCTCGCTCGGTGACGACGAGTTCGCCAAGGCGCTGATCGACTCCGCCTCCAACTCCAAGCTGACCCCGGCCGCCCCCGGCTGGGCCGCCGTCGAGGCCTCGATGGTCCTCGAGGAGTTCTTCGGCAAGATCGAGGGCGCCACCGACCTCGCCGCCCTGGCGAAGGCCTACGACGCCAAGATCACCCCGATGCTCAACGGCAAGTGATCGCACCCCCCGGCGGCCGGTTCCCCTGTGACCGGCCGCCGGGGACCCACCCCCGACCTGAGGACCACCGCATGACGACCGGGACGACCACGGCCCCGACCGCGCCGCAGCGCCGCGACCACCGCAGCCCGCGAACCGCCGGCGGACCAACCGGCTCCCGCTCATCCTCATCGTCCCGGCGCTCGTCCTGCTCGTCGCCGCCCTCGGCTACCCGATCGGCTGGCAGGTCGTCACGAGCTTCCGCGAGTACGGCCTGATGCAGCAGTTCGGCGCCCCGGCCCCGTTCGTCGGCCTGGACAACTACGTCGCGCTCGTCACCGACCCCTACACTGTGGACCGTCGTCGTGCGGTCGATCGTGTTCTGCATCGTCACCGCCGTGGTGACGGTCGCCATCGGCGGCGCGATGGCCGTGCTGATGAACGCCCTCACCACCTGGGCCCGCGTCGTGCTCCAGGTCGCGCTGCTCGTCGCGTGGGCGATGCCCGTCGTCGCAGCGATGACCGTGTGGATCTGGATCGTCGACTGGCGGCGCGGCCTGCTCAACTGGGCCCTCGTGCGGCTGGGGGTCGACGGCGCGGAGGGCCACAACTGGCTCGCCGAACCGCTGTCCTTCTTCGTCGTCGCCTCGGTGATCATCGTCTGGATGAGCGTGCCGTTCGTCGCGCTGTCGATCTACGCCGGCCTCACCCAGGTGAGCACCGAGGTGCTCGAGGCGGCCGAGCTCGACGGGGCCACCGGCATCCAGCGGCTGCGGCACATCATCGTGCCGATCATCGCCCCGGTGCTCTCGATCGTCATGCTCCTCCAGCTGATCTGGGACCTGCGGGTCTTCACCCAGATCAAGCTGCTCCAGGATGCCGGGGGGTCACCAACGAGACCAACCTGCTGGGCACCTACGTCTACCAGCTCGGCACCGGCAAGGGTGACTTCGGCACCGCCAGCGCCGTCAGCATCCTCATCCTCGGCCTGACCATCGCCCTCAGCGGGTACTACGTCCGCTCGCTCATGAAGGAGGACGTGTGATGCACCGCTCCCGCGCGAAGCGCACCCTGCTCACCACCCTGGCCCTCGTCCTGGCCGTCGTCTGGGCCTTCCCCGTCTACTGGATGCTCAACTCGGCCTTCCTGCCCAACGTCGTGCTCCAGTCGGCGACCCCGACGTTCCTGCCGTTCGGTGGGTCGATCGACAACCTGCGCGACGTCGCCACCGACCCGGCCTTCGGCCAGGCCCTGACCATCTCGCTCGTCGTGACGCTCACGACGGTCGTCGCCGCCATCATGGTCGCCTTCCTCGGGGCGCTGGCCATCAGCCGGTTCCGCTTCCGCGGCCGCACCTCGTTCGTGCTGGCCCTGCTGCTGATCCAGATGCTGCCGGCCGAGGGCCTGTTCATCGCGCAGTACAAGATGATGAGCTCGCTCGGCCTGCTCAACCAGGCGATCGGCCTGGCCGTGCTCTACACCGCCGCGGTCGTGCCCTTCACGATCTGGATGCTGCGCGGCTTCGTCGCGGGGGTGCCCGCCGACCTCGAGGAGGCTGCCATGGTCGACGGCCTCTCGCGCACCAAGGCCTTCCTCAAGATCACCTTCCCGCTGCTGGCGCCCGGGCTGGTCGCGTCCGCCGTCTACGCCTTCCTCCAGGCGTGGAACGAGTTCACCGTCGCGCTGGTCATCATGACCGAGGAGCAGTCACGCACCCTTCCGCTGTGGTTGCGTGGGTTCGTGCAGGCGAGCGCGAGCCGGGAGACCGACTGGGGCCAGGTGATGGCCGCCTCGACGCTCGTCGCCGTGCCCGTCATCATCTTCTTCCTCGTCGTCCAGGGCCGGATGAGCAGCGGGCTCGTCGGCGGGGCGGTGAAGGGATGAGCCTCACCGCGGACGTCGCGGCGACCCTCCAGCCCGGCTTCCCGGGCACCGACGTGCCCGACTGGCTGGTGCGTGCCCACGGCGAGGGGCTGGTGTCGGTGTGCCTCTACGGCGAGAACGTCGGTCGGCGCCGGCGGGCTGGCCGCCCTGTGCGCCACCCTCCACGAGCGGATGCCGGGCGTGCTCCTGGCCGTCGACGAGGAGGGCGGCGACGTCACCCGCCTGCACTACCCCGCCGGCTCGACGGCGGTCGGCAACGCCGTGCTCGGCCGGCTCGACGACCCGGCCACGACGCGCGACCGTCGCGGCCGGCATCGGCCACGAGCTGACCGCACTCGGGCATCGGGCTCGACCTCGCGCCCGACGTCGACGTCAACTCCTCCCCCGAGAACCCCGTCATCGGCGTGCGCAGCTTCGGCGACGACCCGGCGCTCGTCGCCCGGCACACCGCGGCCTGGGTCGAGGGCCTGCAGTCCACCGGTGTCGGCGCCTGCGCGAAGCACTTCCCCGGCCACGGCGACACGGTGGTCGACTCGCACCACGGCCTGCCCCACGTCGACGTGACCCGCGAGGTGCTGCAGGATCGCGAGCTCGCCCCCTTCCGGGCCGCCGTCGCGCGCCGGGGTCGCCGCGGTGATGACGTCCCACATCGTCGTCTCGTCGATCGACCCACACCGTCCGGCCACGTTCTCGCGCACCGTGATCGGCGTGCTGCGCGACGAGCTCGGCTTCGACGGCGTCGTCGTGAGCGACGCCCTCGACATGGCGGGCGCGAGCGCCGAGACCGGCATCCCCGAGGCCGCGGTGCGCGCCCTCGGCGGCGGGTGTCGACCTGCTCTGCCTGGGCTCGGGCACCTCGCAGGAGACCTACGACGCCGTGCACGCCGCTGTCCTCGCGGCCGTCCGGTCCGGGCGGCTGCCCGAGGACCGGGTCGCCGAGGCTGCCGCGCGGGTGCGCACGCTCGCGACCACGACGGCCGAGCGCCTGCCGAGCTTCGGCATCCGCACCGACCGCACCCCGGCGACCCTCCCCGACGAGACCGTCGTGCGCGCGTTCCGCCTCAGCGACGCGGCCCGGACCTGGTTGGCCGGCACCGCACCGCTCGCCGTCGTGCAGGTGGGCAGCAGCGCCAACCTCGCCGTCGGCGACGTGGCGTGGGGGCCGGCCGCGCTCGGCGCCGCCGTCGCCGAGGCCGATGTGCCCGCCGGCGCCAGGGTCGCCGTCGTCGGCCGGGCCGTCGGCGCGGACCACCCGGCCCGCGCCGCGGCCGAGCGGCTGCGCTCCGCCGGGCACGACGTCGTGCTCGTCGAGTGCGGCTGGCCGCGCGGCGGTGCCGACATCGAGACCTTCGGGGGTTCCCCCGCCGTGGCGCGCGCCCTGCTCGCCCTGCTCCGTGGTGAGGTGGCCACGTGAGGCTCGGCATCGACATCGGCGGCACCAAGACCGCCGCACTCGTGCTCGACGACTCCGGCGGGGTGGTGGCCCAGGTGGCCGCGCCGTCCGGGCAGGGGAACACGCAGGTGCTCGCCACCGCGGTGGGGGTCGCCGACCGGGCTGCCACCCTCGTCGGTGGCTGGTCGCACATCGAGCACCTCGGGGCCTGCATGCCCGGGCTCGTCGACCGGCAGACCGGCTGGGCGCGGCACGCGGTGAACCTGGGGGTGCAACGCCCTCGACCTCGCGGGCGGCATCGAGGCCGCGACCGGGCGGCGGCCGAGCATCGACAACGACGTCAAGGCCGCCGCGCTCGGGGCACACCACGCCGTGCGCCCCGAGGTGCCGGCCGGCAGCACGGCCTACCTCAACGTGGGCACCGGTCTCGCGGCGGCGATCGTGCACCGCGGCGAGGTGGTTCGGGGTGCCGGTGGGGCCGCGGGCGAGATCGGCCACCTGCCGGTCGGTTCCGGCGTGCCGTGCTCGTGCGGGCAGGAGGGCTGTCTCGAGACCATCGCCTCGGGCACCGCCCTGCACCGCATGTGGCCCGGGCCGGCCGCCGACCTGTTCCCCGCGGCCGCCGCCGGTGACGTGAGCGCCCGCGAGGTGGTGGCGACGCTGGCCCACGGCATCGCCCTGGCCGTGCAGGTGCTCGTGGTGACCGGTGCCGAGCTCGTCGTGATCGGCGGCGGGCTCACCCGCGACCGGGTCGAGCTCGAGGCGGCCCTGGCGGCGGACATCGACGCACGCGCCAAGGGTTCGCCGTTCCTGCGCCGGCTCGACCTGGTCTCCCGGACCCGTGTCCTCGACGGCGACGTGCCCGTCGCGGCCATCGGTGCCGCCCTGCTGCCGGGGGCGAGCGACCCCGTGGGGGTGCGCGCCTGATGGAGGTCTTCGTCTGCCCCACGCCGGCCGAGGCCGCTCGACGCGCGGCCCGGGCGGTTCTCGAACGGCTGCCGGACGGGACCGCCCGCGACGCGGTGATCGGGCTCGCGACCGGCTCCTCGCCGCTCGGGCTCTACCGCGAGCTCGGCCGCGCCGTCGAGCGGGGCGAGGCCGACTTCTCCCACGCGCACGGCTTCGCCCTGGACGAGTACGTCGGGCTGCCGCCCGGCCACCCGGAGGGCTACCGCCAGGTGCTGCTGCGCGAGGTCTGCGGCGTGATCGGGCTCGCGCCCGAGCGGCTGGCGGTGCCCGACGGCTCCGGCCACGACGTGGCGGCCCTGATGGGAGCGGCCGCGGCCTACGAGGCACGCATCGGCGAGCTCGGGGGCATCGACGTGCAGGTGCTCGGCATCGGGGCCAACGGGCACCTCGGCTTCAACGAGCCCGGCTCGGCGCTCACCTCGCGCACCCGGGTCAAGCGCCTGTCCGACCGCACCCGCCGCGACAACGCACGCTTCTTCCGCGGTATCGACGACGTGCCCACGCACTGCGTGACCCAGGGGCTGGGCACCATCCTGTCGGCCCGCCGGCTCGTGCTCGTCGCCACCGGCGACGCCAAGGCGGATGCCGTCGCGGCCGCGCTCGAGGGGCCGCTCACCGCATCCGTGCCTGCGTCCGTGCTCCAGTGGCACCCCGACACCGTCGTCTGCCTCGACGAGGCGGCGGCCGCCGCGCTGCGCAACCGGCCGTACTACGACGACGCGGCCAGCGGCCTGCCCGGCTGACCGAGTCCGCCTGCGAGCCACTCACTCCCCCACGCCAGGACAGCAGTACGCCCAACCTCATGAAGGGGGGGCCCCGGAGGCCGACGCGGCCGGACACCTGGCTCGCGGCGCGTCGCTCTGGTCGGTGACCTCGGCGCTCGGCCCGCCGGACCCTGTTCGACGACCGGTCAGGTTGCTAGCGTCGCGAGATGGACATCCCTGAGCTGGTCGAGGCTCACCTCGCCGGACAGCCCGAGCCCAAGCAGGCCGACCTCCGAGCGCTGCACGCACACGTCCTTCGGAGTTTCCCGAGTCCAGGCTGTGGTTCGACGACGGCACCAACGAGGCCGGCAAGGTCGTGGCCAACCCCAACATCGGCTATGGCGTCCACACCATCACCTACGCCGACGGGTCGACGCGGGAGTTCTACCGAATCGGCCTGAGCGCCAACACCACGGGCATCTCGGTCTATGTGCTCGGCCTCGACGACAAGACCTACCTGGCGCGCACGTACGGGGCCTCGATCGGCAAAGCCAGCGTCACGGGCTACTGCATCAGGTTCAGACGCCTCTCGGACATCAACGCCGAGGCCCTCCACGCGGCCATCCGACACGGCATGACCGTCGACCAGACCCCGTGAGCCCGCCGCTCGACGGGGAGCCGCAGCCACCTCGAGGGCGTCAGCGGCGCCAGAAGAGGTGATGGATGACGCCGCTCGGGCTCGGGATCCGCTCGTGGTGGAAGCGGTCGAGCAGCTCGTCGGGAGAGTCCCAGAGCTCGCCCCCACGGCCGAGCTGCACGGGGGCGACGGCGACGTGCATCGTGTCGACGAGGTCCGCCTCGAGGAACTCCCGCACCGTCGACACGCCACCGCCGAGGCGCACGTCCTTGCCGTCCGCGGCGGCCCTGGCCTGCCGCAGGGCCTCGTGCGGCTGCGCGTCGATGAAGTGGAAGGTCGTGTCCGACAGCGAGAAGCTGGGTCGCACGTGGTGGGTCAGGACGAAGACCGGGGTGTGGAACGGCGGCGTGTCGCCCCACCAGCCCTGCCAGTCGAGGTCCTCCCACGGCCCCTGCTGGGGGCCGAACTTGCCGCGCCCCATGATCTCGGCACCGATGTTGTTGGCGAAGTCGCGGGTGAAGTAGTCGTCGAGTCCGCGGGTGCCGCCCGGGTCGGTGCGGTTGGGCCAGCTCGCCGTCGCGCCCGCCCACCACGCCAGCTGGGCGGGGTCGGCATGGCCGAAGGGCCGCTCGATGCTCTGGCCCTCGCCGGTGCCGTACCCGTCGGTCGAGAGCATGAAGTTCTGCACCCGCAGGAGCTGCTCGCGGGGGGCGCTCACGACGCGGCCACCGGGACGGCGAGACCGCGGTCCGCGTAGTGCGCCTGGCCGGCGGCGAAGGCGTCCCAGTCCCACGGCTCGGGCCGGCCGGCAAGGCTCGGCTCGAGACGGTCGAGGGAGGTCTGCAGGCCGACGAGGTAGCAGTTGTCGACCGCCTCCTGCACGTCGGGCACGACGTGGCTCAGCCGGAGGATGCAGCCCGTGTCGGCGGCCTCGAGCTCCCAGCGCATCGTCGAGCCGGGTGCGGGGTGGGTGTGCTCGAACAGTGCGGGCGGCTCGAGACGCAGGATCGTGCAGGTCATCGTGACGGGCTCGCCCTCGGACGTGCCCGCGAACACCATCTCGCCGCCCTCGCGCAGGTCGACCGTGATGTCGGCGTCGAACGGGAGCCACCAGTCGGCCAGCCGCGCCGGGGTGGTGATGGCGTCCCAGACGTCATGCACGTCGTAGGCGAGGTGCCGTTCGAAGCGGATGACGCCGCCGTCAGCGGTGCGCTCGAGCACGCCGTCGTAGCGGGTGGTGAGGTCGTCGGTCACTGGGGTCGCTCCTTCGGGGGGATTGCTCGGGCGGTGCGCTCGAGGTGGCGTTCGAGGGAGTCCAGGCGCCCGGCCAGCTCGGCGCGGTAGGGCTCCAGCCACTCGTCGAGCTCCCGCAGCGGCTCGGCGCGCAGCCGGTAGAGGCGGCGCTGGGCATCGCGGCGGACCTCGACGAGGCCGGCGTCGCGCAGCACCTTGAGGTGCCGGGAGACCCCGGGCTGGTGCATGCCCACGGCGTCGACGAGCTCGGTCACCGAACGCTCGCCACCCCGCACCGTGTCGAGGATCAGTCGGCGGGTCGGGTCGGCGATCACCTCGAGAACCGCACGTCGACTGGACACAGCCCTAACATACGACAGGTCCATATATATGTGCAAGCAGACATAGCCGCTCCCTGACGAGTCGCATCGTGGGTGAGAAGCTGCGCCTGGGCGTCGGTTATCACCCACGTTCCGGCCCCCGCCTCGAACGTGGGTGAAAAGCTTCGTCTGGGCGTCGGTTATCACCCACGTTCGGGGCGCCCGCCTCGTCGGGGGCGGGGAGAGTCAGTTGACGCGGTAGCCGTAGGCCAGCTGCTCCAGTCGCGCGATCCGCTCCGCCATGGGCGGGTGGGTCGACATCAGCCGGGAGACGTCCTGGGCGCGGAACGGGTTGGCGATCATCATGTGGCTCGCGTCGACGACCTTCTGGGTCGGGGCCAGCGGGGCCCGAGCGACGCCGAGCTCGAGCTTGCGCAGTGCCGAGGCCAGGGCCAACGGGTCACCGGTGAGCGTCGCGCCGTCCTCGTCGGCGTCGTACTCACGGGTGCGCGAGATCGCGAGCTGCACCACCATGGCGGCGAAGGGGGCGAGGATGGCCAGCGCCAGGCCGGCCATGGGGTTGCGGTCCTCGTCGTTCCCCCCGCCGCCGAAGATCATGCCGAACGAGAGGAACTGGCCGATCGTCGAGATGACGCCTGCGACTGCGGCCGCCACCGACGCGGTGAGGATGTCGCGGTTGTAGACGTGCATGAGCTCGTGGCCGAGCACCCCGCGCAGCTCGCGCTCGTCGAGCAGGCCGAGGATGCCCTCGGTGCAGCAGACGGCGGCGTTCTCCGGGTTGCGGCCGGTGGCGAACGCGTTGGGCGCCTGGGTCGGCGAGATGTACAGCTTCGGCATCGGCTGCCCGGCCTTGGTCGAGAGCTCGCGCACGATGCGGTACATGACCGGCGCCTCGGCCTCGCTCACCGGGTGGGCGTGCATGGCGCGGATGGCGAGCTTGTCGGAGTTCCAGTAGCCGTAGGCCGTCGTCGCGACACCGATCAGGGCGAAGACGAGCAGGAAGACGCTGTTGCCGAGCCAGGAGGCGACGACCCACCCGATGACGAGGAGCAGGGCCCACATGCCGCCGAACAGGGCGGCGGTCTTCAGGCCGTTGTGGTGCTGGTGCATGTCTGCTCCAACGACGGTGGGTGGGTGGTTCGTTCCGTCACGACAGCAGACCCAGGAGCAGCCCCGGGAGCACGCTGAACAGCACGAGGATGCCGGTGCCGAGCACCAGCACCGCGGTCGCCCCGCGGTGTGGCAGGGACCGGGCGTCCGGGGCGTCCGGGTTCGGCTCGCCGAGCAGCACGGCGAACCAGCGCAGGTAGACCGCGATGCCGAGCACGACCGCCACCACGGCAACCAGCGCGAGCGGCCACAGCCCGGCGTCGACCGCCGGGCGCAGGGCCACGACCTTGGCCACCAGCCCGATGATGCCCGGCGGCAGGCCGGCGAGCACGAGCAGGGCCAGCGCCAGCGCCCCGCCGGTCAGCCGGTCGCGGCGCAGCAGGCCACGGGTGCGCTCGAGCGCTCCGGCACCCACGACGGCGACCGCGGCGAAGGCCACCAGGGTGGCCACGGCGTACACCAGCACGTAGGCCGCCGAGGCCCGCAGCCCGTCGGCGGACAGGGCGGCCACCGGCAGCACCACCCAACCGGCCTGCGACACCGTCGACCAGGCCAGCAGCCGGGTGGACTCGGTCTGGCGCAGGGCCATGACGTTGCCGAGCAGCATCGACGCGGCCGAGAGGGTGCCGATGACCACTCCCACGGACCCGGAGTCGACGGCGGCTCCGGCCACGGCCTGGGCGACGACGAGCAGCGCGGCCACGGCCGAGATCTTCGAGGCGGCCGCCAGGGCGGCCGCGGTGCCGAGGTCGGCGGTCGAGTAGGCCTGTGGGGTCCAGGCGTGGAAGGGCACCAGCGAGAGCTTGAAGCCGAGGCCGGAGAGCAGCACGGTGGCGGCGAGCAGCAGCACCACGCGCCGCTCGGGGTCGGCCCAGGCGGTCGCCACCGAGTCGGCGGCGAAGGACGCGTCTCCGGTGGCCGTGAGCCACAGGGCCGCCCCGAGGACGAGCAGCGCGAACGACGTCACCGAGGTGACGAGCAGGGTGAGTGCACCGTGGGATGCCGTGCGGGTGCCGCGCAGCGCGACCAGGGCCACGACGGGCACGGTGGCCAGCTCGAGGGTGACCAGCCAGGTGCCCAGGTCGCGCGAGGCGGCGACGCCGGCGCCACCGGTGGCGGCGGCGAGCAGCAGGGCCGTGGTGACGGTCGTGTCGCGGGGGCCGCGGGCGCCGTCGTGGAGCAGCGCGAGCGCGGCCGCGGTGGCCAGGAGGATGCCGGCCTGCAGCGTGCCCGTCGCCGGGCCCGCGGTCCACAGGCAGGCGCCGTCGGGCGCCGGGAGGCACAGCGTGCGCACCGGGTCGGTCGCCGGGCGCAGGCCGGTGGCCAGGGCGGTGCCCGCGGCGACGAGGAGCACGACGACACCGAGCAGCGGCTGCCAGCTGCGGCGGCCGGGCGACACGGCGTCGCCGACGAGCACGAGCAGCACGCCCAGGGCGGGCAGCAGTGCGGGCGCCAGGATGACCGGCTCGAAGGTCACGAGGTCGACGGTGGTCATGGGCCCACCCCGGCGATGAGGGCGGCCGCGTCGGCGGTGACCGAGAGCAGGGGGCCGGGCAGGACGCCCAGGACGACGACGAGCGCACCGAGCACGCCCAGAACCACGAGCTCGACGCCATGGGTGTCGGGTGTCGCGGCACCGGCCTCCGGGTCGGGACGGTCGCCGACCCAGACGGTGCGGGCGACCCGCAGCGCGTAGGCCGCGGCGAGCGCGGCACCGATCGCGGCGACGACGGCGCAGGTGACGAAGACCCCGCGGGGCCGGTCGGCGGCGGGCCACCACGCGGCGTACACGGAGAAGAACTCACCCCAGAACCCGGCGAGACCGGGCAGGCCCAGGCTCGCGGCGAGCCCGAGGATGAGCAGGAAGCCCAACCGGGGCGAGGTCTCGCGCAGCGCCGGCCGTGCGACCGCCAGGTCGACGCTCCCCCAGCGCTGCTTCAGGCCGCCGACGAGGAAGAAGAGCATCGCCGAGATCACGCCGTGCGCGATGTTGGCGAACAGGGCCGCCTGCACGCCCGCCTCCGAGCCGGCCGCCAGGGCCAGGGCGACGAAGCCCATGTGGGCCACGGACGAGTAGGCGATGAGCCGCTTGAGGTCACGTTCGACGAGGCACACCAGCGCACCCCAGACGATGCCGATCACCCCCGCGACGCCGAGCACCGGGGCCAGCCGGCCGAAGCCGTCGGGCACGCTGGCGACCGGGAGGCGGACCAACCCGTACGTGCCCATCTTGAGCAGCACCGCCGCCAGCAGCACCGAGCCGGCAGTGGGTGCCGTGGTGTGCGCCGGTGGCAGCCAGGTGTGCAGTGGGAAGACCGGCACCTTGACCGACAGCCCGGTGACCAGGAGGAGCGCCACGACCAGCTGGCGGTCGGCGGGGAGCGCGGCACCGGCCCCGGCGGCCAGGGCCCGCAGGTCGGATGTGCCGGCCGAGGTGACCAGGGCCAGGATGCCGACGAGCATCAGGGTGGAGCCGACGGCGGTGTAGAGGACGAACCGGTGGCCGGCGTCGGTGCGGGCCTGCTCGTCGTGGCGGTCGCCGTAGCGGCTGATGAGCAGCCACATCGGCACGAGCACGACCTCGAACGCGACGAAGAAGAGCACGGCGTCACGAGCGGTGAAGGTGGCCAGGGCCCCTGCCTCGACGATCAGGAGGCAGCCGAGGAACGTTGCGGGAGTGCCGCCTTCAGGCATGTCGACCCAGGCATGGGCAGTGACCAGCACCCCGATGACCGCGGTGAGGAGCACGAGGGGGACGGCGACGCCGTCGACGCCGAACGACCAGCGCAGGCCGAGCTCGGGCAGCCAGGCGAGGTCGACGTCCGGGCGTACGACCGAGACCACGACGGCCAGCACCAGGGTGAGCGCCGCCGTGGCGGCCGCGGCGGCCCTGGCGCGGGCGACGTCGAGCGCGCGTCCCCCGGTGACGAGCCAGAGGCCCACGACGGCGGGGACGAGCAGCAGCAGGCTCAAGACCACGCCAGCACCCCCGCGATGCCGAGGACGACCACGGCCCCGAGGACCAGACCGACCGCCGAGCTGGGCCGCTCTCCGCGGAAGGCGCGGCCACCCGCCCGCCCAGCGGCGCGGGTGCCGACGGCGGTGGCGCGCACGTAGGCGTCGATGACCTCGGTGTCGAGGAAGGCGACCAGCCGCGCGAGCTTCAGCACCGGGGTGGCCACGAGGCGCAGGTAGAGCCCGTCGACGCCGAGCCCACGGTCGGCGTGCGGGACCAGTCGGCTGGCCAGCACCTCGGCCGGGTCGCGGTCGAAGCCGCCGCGCAGGGCCACGGTGACACCCACGACGATGGCGAGCACCGTGATCACGATCCAGACCAGTGAGGTCGCCCCGACCCGGAAGGCGTCGGTCAGCAGGACGAGACCGCCGAGCACGCTGAGCCCGACGAGCACCGCGAGCACCCCGTGCACCGCCGGGGTGACCGGCGCGCCGGCCGGCGCCGGGCGCACGTGTGCGGTGAGCAGGAGGTAGGCACGGGTGCAGTAGGCCGCGGTGACGGCGGCGGTGAGGAGCAGGGCGACGAGCACCACGACGCCCGGGCCGGACTCGCCGGCGCCCTCCCACGCCACCGCCACGACGTGCTCCTTCGAGAGCCCCCCGACGACGAGGGGAACCCCGGCCAGGGACAGCAGACCGAAGAGGAAGGACACCTTGAGCAGCGGCGCGGCCAGCGCGCTGCCCCGCAGGGCCTTCGCGGCGGTGCTCCCGGCGGCCAGACCGGCCCAGCCGATGGCGAGGAACAGCAGGGCCTTGAAGATGGCGTGCGACCACAGGTGGAACAGGCCGGCATCCGGCCCGGCCTCCGGTGGCGCGGCCGCGAGCGCCGAGAGCATGACCCCGACCTGGCTGACCGTCGACCACGCGAGCAGCCGCTTGAGGTCACTCTGCGCGAACGCCAGCACCGCGGCGAGCAGCATCGTCACCGACACCGCGACGCCGAGCACCCAGCGCGGGGTCTGGCTCACCGACAGCAGCGGGAACAGGCCCGCGAGCACCACGGTGCCGGCCGCGACCATGGTGGCGGCGTGGATGAGGGCGCTGGCCGGGGTGGGGCCCTCCATGGCGTCGGCGAGCCAGTCCTGGAACGGGACCTGGGCCGACTTGCCGAGCACGCCGATGACGACGAGCGTGACGAGCACGGCCCGCAGGCGTGCCGTCGGGCGCATCGCAGGCCGTGAGCGCCTCGCCGACGGTGAGCCCCGAGGCCGTCTGGGTGTCGATGCACTCGGTGGGGCGGGCCCACGCGCCGACGACGTCGGCGAGCCCGGTCGACCCGGCACCGGCCGCCAGGCCGATGACCCCCAGGACGAACCCGATGTCGGCCACCCGGGTCACGAGGAACGCCTTGTGCGCTGCGCGCCGGGCGCTGTGCCGCCGCGACCAGTGGCCGATGAGCAGGTAGGAGCACCAGCCCATGACCTCCCAGCCCACGACGGTGAGCACGAGGTCGCCGGACACCACGACGAGGAGCATCGCGGCGGTGAAGAGCGAGACGGTGGCGGCGAAGCGGGGGTAGCGGTCGTCGGTCTCGAGGTACCACGTGGAGTACAGCTGCACCGCGAGCGCGACGAGGGCGACCACGCTGGCGAGCGCCCACCGGGTCGGGTCGGCCAGCACGACGAGCGGCACCTGCAGGTCGCCGACGTCGAGGGCCGAGCCGAGGGAGTCGACGTCGGTGGGCGCGTCGACCGCCCAGCCGACGGTGGCGAGCAGCAGGGTCAGGCCGGACGCCCCGACGGCCACGGCGCGCGCGATGCGGTCGTCACGACCGGTCGCCAGCCCGGCGAGCGCAGCGAGGGAGAGCACGATGACGAGCAGCCAGGGGCTCACGGCGCCTCCCCGCTCGGCTGGTCGAGGTCGATGCGCGACCGCTGCCGGAACGCCGTGAGGATGATCGCGAGCGCGACGACCGTCTCGGCCGCGGCGATGGTGATGACGAACAGCGGGAGCACGCTGCCAGCGGCCCACCGGTCGGCACCGGCGGCCTGGGTGGCGACGAGCAGCACCAGGCCGCCACTCAGCACGAGCTCGACGCCGACGAGGAGGAGGACTGCGTTGCGGCGCACCGCGATGCCGAACACGCCGAGCCCGACGAGGGCAGCGGCCAGCAGGTACGGCCCGGCGAGGTGGATCACGAGGTGGCCTCCGGTGCCCCGGGCTCGCGTGGGACCCTCGAGACCGCGAGGGCGGCGACGAGCGCGATGAGCAGCAGCAGCGAGAGCAGCTCGAAGGGCCACACCCAGGTGCCGAACAGCTGCCCGGCCACCTGGCCGGAGGCGACGTCGGTGCGACGCACCGGCTCCCCCGCCAGCGGCAGCAGCACCGAGCCGAGCAGCAGGGCTACGGCACCGCCGAGCAGGGCGGCGGCCGCCGTGCGCCAGGCGCCGACCGCGTGGGCGAGGTCGGGCCCGATGGGCGCCCGGGTGAGCATCAGCGCGAAGAGCACGAGCACGACGACGGCGCCGACGTAGACCAGGACGAGCACGAGCGCGACCAGCTCGGCGCCGAGCACGAGCAGCGACCCCGCGACACCGAGCAGCGCCACGACCAGCCACAGCGCGGCGTGCACGACGTGCCGGGTCGTCACGGCGAGGAGACCCCCGGCGACGGCAACCAGCGCGGTGGCCGCGAACGCCGTGTCGAGTGCGGTCATGTCGCGTCGTCCGCAGGGGGCGGGGTCGCGGTCGTGTCGTCCGGCACCGACTCGGGGGTACCGGTCAACGGCTCCTTGGCGGGGGAGGCACCGTGCCGGTCGGTTCCGGGGCGGCCGCAGCGGGTCGGGCCCCCGCCGCACGCGGACGCACCGTGCGCGGCATCCGGGCACCCGGTCCGCCTGCACCGGCGGCTCCCCCACCCGCGGGAGCGCCGCCGGCACCGACCAGGCCGGTGCCGCGGGCCGGCTTGTTCGCCGCGGCGATCTCGGCCGGCTCGGCCGACCTCTCGTCGAGTGGTGGTGGCGGCGGCACGGTGGCCATCCACTCGCCCAGCCGGTCCTTCTCGTGCAGCAGGTCGAGGATGTCGACCTCGGCGTACTCGAACTGCGGGCTCCAGTGCAGCGCGTCGAACGGGCACACCTCGATGCAGATGCCGCAGTACATGCACAGGCTGAAGTCGATGGCGAAGCGGTCGAGCACGTTGCGCTGCCGGTCGCGGCCGCCCTCGGTGGTGGCCGGGATCGTCTCCTTGTGGGAGTCGATGTAGATGCACCAGTCGGGGCACTCGCGGGCGCAGAGCATGCACGACGTGCAGTTCTCCTCGAGCAGCGCGATCACCCCGCGGCTGCGCGGCGGCAGGTCCGGCGCGACGTCGGGGTACTCCGCGGTGTGGGTGGGGCGCAGCGCAGTGCGCGCCGTCGTCACCAACCCCTTGAGGATGCCGGGCAGCCCGCCTCCCGACCCACGTCCCGAGGTGCTCACCATCCGAGCACCACCCCGGCGCCGGTCAGCAGCAGCTGGAGCAGCGCCAGCGGCACGAGCCACAGCCAGGCGAGCCGCTGCAGCTGGTCCTCGCGCAGCCGGGGCCAGGCGACCCGCACCCAGATGACGAGCACCGCGACGGCGAAGCCCTTGAGCAGGGTCCACAGCCAGCCCAGGGTGTCGGCGAACGGGCCGTGCCAGCCCCCCAGCCACAGCGTGGCGAACAGCAGCGACATGACGACGATGCCGGCGTACTCGGCGAGCAGGAAGAAGGCGAACCGCAGCCCGGTGTACTCGGTCCAGGCGCCCATGACCAGCTCGGCGTCGGCGACCGGCATGTCGAACGGGGGGCCGCTGCAGCTCGGCGACCGCGGCGACGAGGAAGACGACGGCGCCGGGCAGCTGCCACAGCATCCACCACGGCGACCAGCTGTCGGTGAGCGTGAGCAGCGACAGCGACCCGCCGGCCAACGCCATCGAGGCGACGGCCAGCACGATCGGCAGCTCGTAGGACACGAGCTGGGCGGCGGCGCGCAGGCCGCCGAGCAGGGCGTACTTGTTGGCGCTGGCCCACCCGGCCATCAGGGTGCCCAGGGCCCCGACCGAGGTCGCGGCGAGCAGGAGCACCACCGAGCCGGGGACGTCGATGGCGGCCACGCCCGGGGCGATTGGGATGGTCGCGAGCGCCACGAGGTACGGGATCAGCGCCACGGCCGGCGCCAGCCGGAAGACCCACCGGTCGGCGGCGCGCGGGGTGATGTCCTCCTTCTGCACGAACTTCACGCCGTCGGCGACGAGCTGGGCCCACCCGTGGTAGCCGCCGGCGTACATCGGGCCGAGCCGGCCCTGCATGTGCGCCATCACCTTGTGCTCGGTCTGGCCGACGAGCAGCGGCAGCACGAGGAACGCCGCGAGCACCGACAGCGCACGGATCGTGACCTCGAGCAGGCTCATCGCGGACCCCACTCGGGTGGCGGCACGCCCGGTGCCTGCACGCGACGGCGGCTGGGGGGCTTGGCCGGACTCGTGGCCCTCGCCGGGCTCCTTGCCCCCCGGCCACTGCTTCGAGGCGCGCGCGGCGAGCTGGAACGACTTGCGCAGCGGGGTGCCCTCGAAGCCGTCGGGAAGCAGCAGCGGGCGGATCGGCAGGCCGCTGCCGTCGTCGTACCCGGCGAACTCGATGCCGAACATCTCGAAGGTCTCGCGCTCGTGCCACGCCGCCCCGGCGAAGACCCCGGTCACCGAGTCGACCGGTTCGCCGTCGGCGACCCGGGTGACGAGCAGGACGCCGCGCAGCGCGCCGGGAGTGCCCACGTCGAGCAGGTGCGCGGTGACGTCGAAGCCTGGAGCAGCCTCGTCATAGCTGCGGTCGACAGCGCTCAGCCAGTCGAAGAAGTCGAACCCGTCGTCGCGTGCGGACTCGAGCGAGGCGCGCCACGCCCCGGCCTCGACCACGCGCGTCTCGTCAGCCACTCGGGCAGCCTATCGAGGCGGGTGCCCTCACCGCCGATCGGCGCGTCGCCCGATCGGCGGCGACTCGGAGGTCACCTCCAGACGGGGGCCACCTCGCGCCGGTAGCCGCGGCCGAAGAGCCCGGTGAGCACGGCGATCACCGGACCCGGGACCGCGATGGCGGCGCGCGCGTCCGGGGTGATCCCGTCGAGGACCCACGCGAAGAACCGGCCACCGACCGCGGGGCTCTGCCTGCGGAACTCGCCCGCCATGGCCTTCACCTCGGGGTGGTCGACGTTCGCGACGTAGAACGCCTCGAGCTCGCGTTCCTCGTGGTCGAGGTGGGTGAGGGTGGCCGTGCGCAGGGTCTCCATCGCGGCCCTGGCGGCCTCGGCGCTCTCGCGCGTGGGTCGGGCGGCAGCCCGTGCATCGCCGCGCGGGCGCCGACCAGGGCGTTCGCCATCACCTCGTGCTCGGCGTCCATCTGGTCGAGCACCTGCCGAGGGATGCCGGCCCGCTCGAGGTGCGGCCACGCGATCTCGTGCTCGCCCTCGTGGTGGTCGGTCAGCTGCTGGTCGAAGTTGGCCCAGGCCCGACCCAGCGCGGCAGCACGGTCGGCGTCGCCCTCGGGAAAGGCGTCCAACGCGCTGACGAAGCGGTCGAGGTCGCGCCGGAAGGCTCCGTGGATCACCCGGTTCATGCTCATCGTCGGCATCGTCCAAGGGTAGGCAGCCTGGCGCCCCTCTGACCAGTGCCGTCGTCGGTCAGGACGGGTCGGGGCCGGCCTGCGGGAGCGCCACCTGCGCGGCCACGACCGCGATGCCCGCGATGCCGACGAACCAGCCCCACCACGGGTGGCCGAGCTGGATCAACCCGTACGCGGTACCGAGGCAGAGCACCGCCGACACCACCAGGCGCGGTGTCGTGGCCAGCCGCCGCCTGCCCTTGGGGGCCATGAACACCCCCCACAGGACGAGGATGCCGGCCGTGGCGGCGGCCGCTGCCAGCCAGCCCTCGAGGCCACCGTCGACGAGCTCGTAGGCGATCACCCCGACGCCGCCGAAGAGCGCGAGCTCGACCGCGAACGCGACCACGGCGAGCGCGAACAGGCTCGGCGTCGACATCAGGTCGGCCCCGTGGCCGGGAGTGGGGGTGCGCCGCTGGGGCGCCTCGTCGCTCACGGCTTGGTCACGAGGTCGCGGGTCACCTCAGCGGCTGCGGCGGTGCGGTGGCCGGCGTACCGCTGCGCCGGCTCGAGCACGCGGCCGGGCTGGCGGGCGGCGATGCCGGCGCCGCTGAGCCGCTCGTCGGCGATCTTCTCCTGGAGCCGGATGATCCCCTGCAACAGCGCCTCGGGCCGCGGCGGGCAACCGGGCACGTAGACGTCGACCGGGATCAGCTGGTCGACGCCCTTGGTGACGGAGTACGAGTCCCAGTACGGGCCACCGGAGTTGGAGCAGGCGCCGAACGAGATGACGTACTTCGGCTCGGGCATCTGGTCGTAGAGGCGCCGGATCGCCGGGGCCATCTTGTCGGTGACCGTGCCGGAGACGACCATCAGGTCGGCCTGGCGCGGGCCGGGGGCGAACGGGATGACCCCGAGGCGCATGAAGTCGTGCCGGCCCATCGAGGTCGCGATGAACTCGATGGCGCAGCAGGCGAGGCCGAAGTTGAACACCCACAGCGAGTAGCGGCGGCCCCAGTTGAGCACCACCCGGATCGGCTTCGGGGCGTGCTCGGCGACGGGCCCCACCCGGGGCATCGGCAGGTCGACGCTCACGAGTGGCACCCTAGCCCCATGGGCCGGGTGCGGGCGGTGCGACGGAGCCCGTCCTGGCGGATCGCGATGGCGGCGACCGAGCGGCCCGTCGGCGACGAGGCCCTGCTCTCGCCGGAGCGCGAGCTGATCGAGGGCGCCACCGCTGCGCGGGCCGCCGAGTTCGCCACCGGTCGGCACTGCGCGCGGCTCGCCCTGGGCTCCCTCGACCCCGGTCTGGCCGGGATGCCGCTGCTGCGCGACCGCCGCGGCGCACCGCAGTGGCCGCCCGGGGTGGTCGGCAGCCTCACGCACTGCGCCGGGTGGACCGGCGCCGTCGTGGCCCGCTCGCGCGGGTCCCGGTTCGGGGGCGGTGTCACCGCCATCGGTCTGGATGCCGAGCCGATCGCCCCGCTGCCGACCGGCGTGGTCCAGGTCGTGGCGTCGGTCGAGGAGGGCGAGGCACTGGCGCGGCTGGGAACCGAGCAGCCCGGCATCCCGTGGGACACGCTGCTGTTCAGCGCCAAGGAGGCGACCTACAAGGCGTGGTACCCGCTGACCGGCATCGTCCTGTCGCACTCGGAGGTGGACGTCGAGCTGTCACCTTCCGGTGCGTTCACCGGGCATGCGGCGGCCCGCGACCTCGCCGGTCGCGAGGTCGTGCACCGGGTACGGGGCCGCTGGGGGCTCGGGCCGCACGTACTGGTGGCGCTCGGGGTCGTCCCCTGAGCGTGAGGTCAGGGGGCGGGCGACCGGCGGGCCCACCAACGGCGGCAGCGCGCGCTCGCGCAGCCACGGGCCCAGCAGCGGCTCGGGGTCGAGGCCGGTCTCGCTGCGCACGGCCGCCTCGAAGTCGGCGGTGGTGACCACGCCGAACCGGTGGGCGTCGACCCACGACCGGAGCAGGCGGAAGAACGCCTCGTCCCCGACGGCTCGGCGCAGGGCGTGCAGGGCCAGCGCGCCACGCTTGTAGACCCGGTCATCGAAGGTGCGCGACGGCCCGGGGTCGGTGAGCACGAGGTCCTGGGGCAGCCGCGCGAGGACGGCGTGGTGCCGCTGCGCCTCCTCGGCCGCCGTCGTGCGGCCGATGGCCTCGGACCACAGCCACTCGGCGTAGCAGGCGAAGCCTTCGTGAAGCCAGATGTCGTGCAGCGCCGCGGCGGTCACCGTGTTGCCGAACCACTGGTGGGCCAGCTCGTGGGCGATGAGGCGCTGGGCCTCCCAGGCGCGGCTGAGGTGGTTGGAGCCGAAGGTCGACAGGGTCTGCGACTCCAGGGGGATCTCGAGCCGGTCGTCGGTGACCACGACGGTGTAGGCGTCGAAGGGGTAGGGGCCGAAGAGCTCGGCGAAGGTGGCGATCATCCGGGGCTGGTCGGCGAACGCGGTGCGGGCGGCCGGCATCCGGGCGGCCGGTGCGGCCAGGGCGCTCGGGGTCCCCGCGCTGGCCTGGGGCTCGAGCACGTAGCGCCCGACCTGGAGGGTGGCGAGGTAGGTCGCCATCGGCTCGCGCTGCTCGTGAACCCACTCCACCCGCCGCCCGACCCGCCGCTGCACGGTGAGCTCGCCGTTGGAGACCACCCGGTAGCCCGGCTCGGTGCGCACGGTGACCCGGTAGCTGGCCTTGTCGGCCATCCGGTCGTTGCACGGGAACCAGGTCGGGGCGCCGTGCGGCTGGGCGGCCACGATGACACCGTCGGTGAGCTCCTCCCACCCGGTCGGGCCGTCGGGACCGGGCATCGGCCGGGGCCGACCGCGGTACGAGACCGCCACGGTGAGCTCGCTGCCCACGGCGACCGCGGACCGCAAGCGGATGCGCAGGCGCGAGGCGCGGTGGGTCCAGCGCGCCACGGCGGCCCCGGTCACCCGCAGGGAGGTCACCTCCAGCGCGTGCAGGTCGAGCACCAGCTCGGGTAGCACCTGCGTCGCGGTCAGCCGCACCACCGCCCGCGCCTCGAGGTGGTTGCTCTCGACCCGGTACTCGAGGTCGAGGTCGTAGTGCTCGACGTGGTACCTGACGTCGCCGTGGCCCGGCAGGTAGGGGTCGGCGCCGGTCACTCGTCCTCCGTCCATGGTCCGACAGGGTTGCCGATCCATCTCGTCTTGTCCGGCACCGACTCGCCGCGCATGACGAGCGAGACGGGGCCGACGGTCGCGTGCTTGCCGATCCGCGCGGCCGGCAGGATCACCGAGTTGGGCCCGAGCGTCCCGCCGTCGGAGATGGTGACACGGTCCATCGACAGGATGCGGTCGTGGAACAGGTGGGTTTGCACGACGCACCCCCGCCCGACCGTGGCGCCGGCCCTCAGGTCGATGAGGTCGGCCTCGGGCAGCCAGTAGGTCTCGCACCAGACGCCACGGCCGATCCGCGACCCCATCGCCCGCAGCCACAGGTTGAGCACCGCCGTGCCGGTGGCGGCGCGGGCGAACCAGGGCGCCGCGACGACCTCGACGAAGGTGTCGGCGAGCTCGTTGCGCCACACGAACGAGCTCCACAGCGGGTGCTCCGAGGGGCGCATCCGGCCGACGAGCAGCCACTTGGCGAGCACGGTGAGGCTGCCGGCGACAAGGCCGGCGGCCAGGAGCACCGGGCCGCCGAGCAGCACGGCCCACCACGGGCCGCGGTCGAGCAGGGCGGCCAGGGTCGCCGCGACGAGCACGACGAGCAGCACGTGGAGCCAGATCGGCACGACCCGACAGACCTCGACCAGGGCGCGTGCCATCCGCAGCCGGCGCGGCGGGGCGTGGGTGCGGGCGGTGTCGACGTCGTCGCGCTCGCGGCGCAGCGGTCGCGGCGGGCTGCCCAGCCAGGAGGTGCCGGCCTTGGCCGTGCCCCGCTGCGGCGCGGCGGAGAGCACCGCGACCAGGGCCTTCTTGGGGACCCGGCGGCCCGGCGCAGCCATCCCGGAGTTGCCGACGAACGCGCCCTTGCCGACCCGCACGTGCTCCACGCGCAGCCACCCCCCGCCGAGCTCGTAGCCGCCCACCAGGGTGTCGTCGGCCAGGAACGCGCCCGAGCCGACCCGCACGAACGCCGGGATCATCAGCACGGTCGAGGCCTCGACGTCCGAGCCGATGTCGGCGCCGAGCGCCCGCAGCCAGGCCGGCGTGAGCCCCGAGGAGTAGAGCGGGAAGAGCCAGGTGCGCGCCTCGTCGAGCACCCGCAGGATCGACCATGCCTGCCAGGCCTGGCGGCCGTGCACCGGGTGGTACCCCACCTCGAGGCCGAGCGAGAGGAGCCGCACCGCACCGAGCACCAGCAGCGCGAGCACGACGACGGCGACCACGGTCGCGAGGGGCAGCCAGAGCAGGGCGGTGGCAACGGCATCCCGGATGCCGTCGGCCTGCCGCAGGGCTGGGACTGCAACGGCCACGCCGGCGAGCACGGCCACGATCGGCAGCAGCGAGAGCGTGACGGCCGACGCGGTGTAGGCGGCCAGCCAGGCCGGCCGGTTCGGGGGGCGGTCGTCGCCCCAGGGCCCGCGGGCGGTGCCCGAGAAGGCGGCGGGAGCACCCGACCACGCCTGGCCCGCCGGGACGCTGCCGAAGACCGCGGAGCCGGCGGCGACCTCGGCGCGTTCGCCGACGTCGGCACCGGGCAGGAGGGTGCTGCGCGCACCGACCCGGGCGTCGGCGCCGACCCGCACCGCGCCGATGTGCAGGTGACCGCCGTCGAGCCAGTGCCCGGCGAGGTCGACCTCCGGCTCGACCGAGCAGCCGGTGCCCAGGGTGAGCAGGCCGGTGACCGGAGGGACGCTGTGCAGGTCGACGTGGCGGCCGACCCGGCAGCCGAGGAGCCGTGCATAGACCTTGACCAGCGGTGCCGACGACAGGCTCGGTGGCGCCGAGCTCGTCGACGAGGCGCTCGGCGAGCCAGAGCCGCAGGTGCACCGCACCGCCGCGCGGATGCGTCCCGGGACCGACGCCGGCGAGCACGAGCCGCGCGGCAGCGGCTCCCAGGGCGACCCGGCCCAGTGGGTTGACGAGCAGCAGCCAGCCGAGGAGCACCCAGCCCCAGCCGACGTCGGGCAGCCAGTCGAGGCCCGAACACCGCACGGCCCACCAGGGCGCCGGCGCCGACCCAGGTGAGCCAGCGCAGCGCCCCGATCGAGCGGAAGCCGAGCGAGCCGAGCACCTGCGCGGCCTGGGTGGTCACCGGCACGGGGAGCACCGCGGCGTTCTGGCGGCCGGTCGGGGTCGCCATGTCGTCGAGGGCGGTCGCGAGGTCGGCGAGCCCGGGGTGGTCGTAGACGTCGGCGACGGTGACCTCGGGGAAGCGCTCGCGCAGCCGGCTCACCAGCTGGGCGGCGGTGAGGCTGCCCCCGCCGAGGTCGAAGAAGTCGTCGTCGGGGCCGGTCGGGGCGCCTCCGAGGATCGCGGTCCAGTGGCCGGCGACCCACGCCGCCGTGCCCGTCCACGCCGGGCGCCTGCACGGATGCCGTCACTGCCCGGTCGCGGGGGCGGTGGCCAGGGCAGCGCGTCGCGGTCGATCTTGCCGGAGGTGCGGGTCGGCAGGGTGTCGACGACGGCGAGCCTCGGGACGAGCGCGGCCGGCATCGTGCGCCGGAGCTGCTCGACCGCGGCCTTGGCGTCGAAGCCGGGCTCGGTGGTGACGTAGCCGACGAGCAGGCTGTTGCCCGCCTCGCTGCGGCGGACGGCGGCCGCGGCCCCGCTCACACCGGGAAGGCCGAGGAGGGCACTGTCGACCTCACCGAGCTCGATGCGCCGCCCCCCGACCTTGACCTGGTCGTCGGCCCGGCCCTGGAAGACCAGGCCCTCGCCGTCGAAGCGGACGATGTCGCCGCTGCGGTAGGCGCGGTCCCAGCCCAGGCCGGGCATCGCCGCGTACACCACCTCGTCCTTGGCGGGGTCGAGGTACCGGGCCAGGCCGACGCCGCCGATGATCAGCTCGCCCGGCTCCCCGTCGGCAACCCGGTACCCCTGCGGGTCGACGACCGCGAGGTCCCAGCCGTCGAGGGGCAGGCCGATGCGCACCGGGGGCTCGCCGGTGAGCCGGGCGCCGCACGCCACGACGGTGGCCTCGGTGGGGCCGTAGGTGTTCCAGACCTCGCGGGTCGTCGGTGGCCAGGCGCGCGCCGATCTCGGGCGGGCAGGCCTCGCCGCCGAGGATGAGGAGGCGGACGTCGTCGAGGGCTGCGGCCGGCCACAGGGCGACGAGGGTGGGCACCGTCGACACGACGGTGATGTCGTTGGCCCGCAGCCACGGGCCGAGGTCCATGCCCGACTTCACCAGCGAGCGGGGCGCGGGGATCAGGCAGGCGCCGTGGCGCCAGGCGAGCCACATCTCCTCGCAGCTGGCGTCGAAGGCGACGCTCAGACCGGCCATCACCCGGTCCCCGGGCTCGGATCGGCCTGTCCTGCAGGAACATCCGCGCCTCGGCATCGACGAAGGCGGCGGCACTGCGGTGGCTGACGGCGACGCCCTTCGGCGTGCCGGTCGAGCCGGAGGTGAAGATGATCCAGGCGTCGTCGGTGAGGTCGGGGTCCTCCTCGGGGGCCGGGTCGGCGGCATCCTCCGTCGGAGAGGATGACGAGGTCGGCGGTGACCACCGCCGCGACGCCTGCCTCGTCGAAGACCAGGTTCGCGCGCTCGTCGGGGTCGTCGTGGTCGACCGGCACGTAGGCGGCGCCGACCAGCAGGATGCCGACGATCGCCACGTAGAGGTCGGTGGTGCCGCTCGGGATGCGCACGCCGACCCGGTCGCCGCGGCCGACACCCTCGTCGCGCAGGGCGGTGGCGACGTCGCCGGCGGAGGCGAGCAGCTCGTCGTACGTGAGCACCTCGCGGCCGTTGTCGATGGCCGGTGAGTCGGGGTGGTCGTCGGCGGTGGCGCGCAGCACGTCGACGAGCGTGCGCGGCTGCGGGGCGCGGTCGGCGCGCAGGGGGGTGGGCAGCGGGTCGGGGCCGTGTCCGGGTGGTTCCACGGTGCCCATGGTGGCGGGCCGGTCGCTCGTCGGTCAGAGCGTCCAGCGCAGCAGGCCACGGCGGCCGGCGTGGACGAGCCCCACGAGGATGACGCCGACGAAGACCATGACCTCGACCAGGGAGGCGACGCCGAGGTCGGGGTCGCGGAGGACCAGGGCCCACGGGAAGAGGTAGACCGCGTCGACCGCGAACACGACGTAGAGGAACGCGAAGGAGATGTAGCGGATCTGGCTCTGGGCCCAGCCGACCCCACCGGGTCGACCCCGGACTCGTAGGTACGCAGACCCTTCTCGGTGACTGCCCGCGGGGCGACCAGCCTTCGGGCGACCATGGCGGCGGTGACGAGCAGGACGCCGGCCAGCACCACCGCTGCTGCCGCTGCATATCCCTCCATGCCGCCAGCGTAGCCACATGGTCTCGTCGCCGTCGGCGACCTCGCCCGAGATCCCGGACCGTGCGGCGCGCCGCCGTCCGGCCACCGCGCACGCTCGGGTGTTGCAGTGGTCGCGGCCGTGACAGCGACAACCCGGCACGTCGCCGTCCGGCCCCTGGCGCTCCCCCCGGAGCCCGTCGCGCTCCCCACTGTGGCCCCACCGCGGCGACAGGGCAATGGGGAGCCCTCCCCCGATCCGCGCCCGACAAACCCTACGGATCCACCTTCGACCTGCGTACAGACCGTGGACAGCCATGAACACAGCGCCCGCGCGACGTACGATGGATGATGCTGCGCCCGCGGCACACCCCCAGGCACAGCACATCGACCTTTCGCCGACGATCCAGGGTGAACAGAGTGAGCAGCAAGACCGTCCACACGCTCGACCGCGTGGTGATCCGATTCGCCGGCGACTCGGGCGACGGGATGCAGCTCACCGGTGACCGCTTCACGAGCGACACCGCCGCGATGGGCAACGACCTGTCGACGCTGCCCAACTTCCCGGCCGAGATCCGCGCCCCCCAGGGCACCCTGCCGGGCGTGTCGAGCTTCCAGCTGCACTTCGCCGACCACGACGTGCTCACCCCCGGCGACGCCCCCGACGTGCTCGTCGCGATGAACCCCGCCGCGCTGATGGCCAACCTCGGCGACGTGCCCCGTGGCGCCACGATCATCGTCAACACCGACGAGTTCACGACCCGCAACCTCGCCAAGGTCGGGTACACGACCAGCCCGGTCGACGACGGCACGCCTCGAGTCCTTCCACGTGCACCCGGTGGCGCTGACGAGCATCACCGTCGAGGCGCTCGCCGACTTCCCCGGCCTCACCCGCAAGGAGAAGGAGCGGGCGAAGAACATGTTCGCCCTCGGCCTGCTGTCGTGGATGTACACCCGCCCGACCACCGGCACCGAGGACTTCCTCACCCGCAAGTTCGGCGCCCGTCCCGACATCCTCGCGGCCAACCTCGCCGCCCTGCGTGCCGGCTGGAACTACGGCGAGACCACCGAGGACTTCGCCTCCTCCTACGTCGTCGCCCCCGCGAAGATGCCGCCGGGCACCTACCGCAACGTCACCGGCAACACCGCCCTCGCCCTGGGCCTGGTCGCCGCCGCCCACCGGGCCGGACTCCCCCTCGTCCTGGGCTCGTACCCGATCACCCCGGCCTCCGACATCCTGCACGCCCTCGCCGCGCTCAAGCGGCACGGCGTCACCACGATGCAGGCCGAGGACGAGATCGCCGGCATCGGCATCGCCCTGGGCGCGAGCTTCGGCGGCGCCATCGGCGTCACCACGACGAGCGGCCCCGGCGTCGCCCTGAAGTCGGAGTCGATCGGCCTGGCCGTCTCCCTCGAGCTGCCCGCTGGTCATCGTCGACGTCCAGCGCGGTGGCCCCTCCACCGGCCTGCCCACCAAGACCGAGCAGGCCGACCTGCTCCAGGCGATGTTCGGCCGCAACGGCGAGTCGCCCGGTGCCGATCGTCGCCCCGCAGACGCCGGCCGACTGCTTCCGCGCCGCGCTGGATGCCGTGCGCATCGCCACCACGTACCGCACCCCCGTCTTCCTGCTGTCCGACGGCTACCTCGCCAACGGGTCCGAGCCGTGGAGCGTCCCGGGGGTCGACGAGCCTGCCCGACCTGCACGTCGAGTTCGCCAGCGCGCCCAACGGCACCGACGCCAAGGGCGAGCCGGCCTTCCACCCGTTCCTGCGCGACGAGGAGACCCTCGCCCGGCCGTGGGCCGTGCCCGGCACCGCCGGGCCTCGAGCACCGCATCGGCGGCATCGAGAAGGCCGACGTCACCGGCAACATCAGCTACGACCCCGACAACCACGACAAGATGACCCGCCTGCGCCAGGCCAAGGTCGACGGTATCGTCGTGCCCGACCTCGAGATCGACGACCCGGGCGGCGCGCCCGCGTGCTCGTGCTCGGCTGGGGCTCCACCTACGGGCCGATCGCCGCCGCACCCGGGTGGTCCGCAACGCCGGCCACGCCGTGGCGCGCGCCCACCTCACCAACCTCAACCCGTTCCCGAGCAACCTCGGCAAGCTGCTGCGCGACTACGACCGCGTGGTCGTACCCGAGATGAACCTCGGCCAGCTCGCGATGCTGCTGCGCGCCGAGTTCCTCGTCGACGTCCGCTCGCACACGTCGGTGCGTGGTCTGCCGTTCTCGACGGTCGAGCTCGCCGACGTCATCTCCACGACCCTCGAGGAGCTCTCGTGACGACCACCGACATCGGGATGCCGGTCAGCGGCCTGCGCTCGATCCCGCACCTGCCCGACGACGCCGGCAAGCAGACCAAGCGCGACTTCACCTCCGACCAGGAGGTGCGCTGGTGCCCCGGCTGCGGCGACTACGTCATCCTCGCCGCCGTGCAGTCGTTCCTGCCCGAGCTCGGCCTCAAGCGCGAGAACATCGTCTTCGTCTCCGGCATCGGCTGCTCGAGCCGCTTCCCGTACTACCTCGACACCTACGGCATGCACTCGATCCACGGCCGTGCCCCCGCGATCGCCACGGGGCTCGCGACCAGCCGCCCCGACCTGTCGGTGTGGGTCGTCACCGGCGACGGCGACGCCCTGTCGATCGGTGGCAACCACCTGATCCACGCGCTGCGTCGCAACGTCAACATGACGATCCTGCTGTTCAACAACCAGATCTACGGCCTCACCAAGGGCCAGTACTCCCCCACCTCCAGGGTCGGGCAGGTCACCAAGTCGACGCCGGTCGGCTCGGTCGACAACCCGTTCAACCCGGTGTCGCTGGCCCTGGGCGCCGAGGCGACGTTCGTGGCGCGGGCGATGGAGAGCGACCGGGCCGAGCTCACCGGCATCCTCAAGGCGGCCGCCGAGCACCGCGGTACCGCGCTGGTCGAGATCTACCAGAACTGCCCGATCTTCAACGACGGTGCCTTCGAGGTGCTCAAGGACCGCAGCCAGCAGGAGGCCCGCATCGTGCGGCTGCACTCCGGTGAGCCGGTGGCCGTCGGCGTCGAGGGCGACCGCAAGCTCCTCGTGCGCAAGGGTTCCGGCACGATGAAGTTCATCGCCGAGGCCGAGGCCGCCAGTGGCGAGTCGGGTGCGGTGGTGGTGCACGACCCCGCCCTCGACGACCCGTCGCAGGCCTTCCAGCTCTCCCGGCTGGACACCCCCGAGATGTCGCACGTGCCGATGGGCATCTTCCGCCAGGTCTCCCGACCGACCTACGACGACCTGGTCCGCGACCAGGTCGAGGCGGCCGTCACCACCGCCGGCGGCCCGGCGACCGACGCCGACCTCGCCGACCTGCTGCGCGGACGTGACACCTGGACCGTCGAGTGACCTCAGCGCCCCCACCGGCCACGGAGGGGGACGGCGCTCCCGACCTGAGCGCCGACGGAGAGCTCCGGAAGGGCACCGTCTACGGCTTCCTCGCCTACGGCATCTGGGGGCTGTTCCCGCTCTACTTCGCCGCCCTGAAGCCCGCCGGCGCGTGGGAGATCCTCGGTCACCGGATCCTGTGGACCCTGGCCGTCTGCGCCCTGGTGCTGCTCGTGCGGCGCGACCTGGGCTGGATCCGCCCCTTCATGGCGCGACCCCGCCTGGTCGGCGGCATCACCATCGCCGCGATGCTGATCGCCGCGAACTGGACCATCTACGTCCTCGCCGTGCTCACCGGGCGCACCTACGAGGCGGCACTCGGCTACTTCCTCAACCCGATCGTCACCGTCGCGCTGGGGGTGGTGGTGCTCAGCGAGAGGCTCCGGCCCCTGCAATGGGCCGCGGTCGCGATCGGCGCGCTCGCCTCGGTCTACCTCGCGGTCGCCGGCGGCGTGCTGCCGTGGATCTCGCTCAGCCTGGCCTTCTCGTTCGGCCTCTACGGGCTGACCAAGAAGAAGGTGGGCGCCAGCCTGGATGCGATGCACTCCCTCGCGGCGGAGACCACGGTCCTGGCGCCGGTCGCGGTCGTCGTGCTCGGCATCCTCGTGGCGAACGGTGAGACGACCTTCCTCGACCACGGGACCGGGCACACCTCGTTGCTCGTGATGGCCGGGGTGGTCACCGCGGTCCCGCTGCTGCTCTTCGCGGCCGCCGCCCGGCGCCTCCCGCTCGTGACGGTCGGCCTGATCCAGTTCGTCACACCCGTGCTCCAGCTGCTCGTCGGGGTGCTCGTGCTCGGTGAGCACGTCAGCGCGCGGCTCTGGGTCGGCTTCGGCATCGTCTGGGTGGCCCTGGTGCTGCTCAGCATCGACTCGCTGCGCACGGCCGGCACGGCACGCACCGAGCGCCGGCGGGTCGCCGCCGCGGACCGTCTCGGTGGCCCCGACGCGCCACCGGAGCCCTGTCCCTAGGAGCCGGCCTCCGGCAGCTCGTCGGTCAGCAGCTTGTCGAGCTGCTCGAGAGTCGCCTGCTGCTGCACCAGCAGCTCACGCAGGTGCGCCACGCGCTCCCTGGTCTCGAGCACCTCCACCTCCTCCTTCGGCGGCTTCGGCGCGAGGAAGAGGTTGGCCAGGTACCCGGTGAAGGTGCCGAAGATGCCGACGCCGACGACGATGACCGCCGCGCCGAGGATCCGGCCCTCCGTCGTCACCGGGTACTGGTCGCCGTAGCCGACCGTCGAGATCGTCACGACGACGTACCAGATCGAGTCGGACGCGGTGGTGATGTTGGCGTCCGGGGCGCCCTGCTCCAGGGCGAGCATCCACAGGCTGCCGAACTCGAGCACGAGGATGCCCATCAGCAGGAGGCTGAGCAGGGCGCTGCCCGCCCGGTTGCGCAACAGCCGGCGACCGATGAGTCGTCCGCCGCTGGCCCGCAGGAGCTGGGCGACACGGACCAGGCGGAAGACGCGAAGGATCTTCAGCTGGGGGAACGGCAGGCTCGCCAGGAGGTCGGCCCAGCCGAACTGCCGGACGAAGTACGACGACCTCGACGGCGCCGTCGCCAGGCGGTAGAGGAAGTCGACGAAGAGGATGACGGTGAGGATGACGTTCATCACCAGGAGCACCGTGTCCAGGCTCTGGTCGCTGACCACGTACAACAGCACGAGGTTGACGATCGAGAGGATGGAGACGGCGGCGACGAAGATCTCGTAACCGACGTCCTTGAGCTCGTGCCGTTCCTTGACGGCGCCCCCGAGTCGGCGTCGGCGGATGCGCTCCTTGACCATGGCGCCATGCTCCGCCGCGGCCCTCACCCCCGGCATCACCCCGCGCGGGTGGACGGCGCGCCGCGGCGCGGCGCGGTCAGGCGCCGTGGCCGCGGCTCCCGGCATCCGGAACCGGCTCGAGCACGACCACCGCCGTCTCGGTCGGCCGCAGCGCCGCGAAGGCGTCGAGGTTCTCGTCGGTCCTGCGCCAGCGGTCCCACAGCTGCTGGCGTTCGACACCCGCCGCGGCACGACCGGTGACCCGCAGCGGGGGGTGGCCGCGCACCTCGACGAGTGCCTCAGGGTGCGCCTGCAGGTTCAGCCACCAGGCGGGCTCGCCCGCCCCCCACCCGTTCATCGCGAGGGTCACGAGGTTGGGGCCGACCTCGACGTAGCCGAGCATGACGCTGCGGTCCTCGCCGCTGCGCCGCCCCGGCACCGTCAACCTCAGGGTTCCCCACCTCGCGCCGCGGGGACGCCACAGGCCGACGCGACCGCCGGTGACCCGGTACAGCGCCCGGTGCACCGCCCATGCCGCGCGGATGAACCACCTGGGCGGCAGCCAGGGGGCCCGCCGGTTCTCGTCGCCCATGTCGCACTCCTTGCGTCGGGTTCCACCCCATGCTCGCGGATACGGCGCCTCGGCGGTACTCCCGTAGGTTGGGCACGACGTCGCCGTCACGCGACGGCCACCGGGAAGGGACCCGATGAGGAGCCGCCTCGCGAGGTTCGTGCTGTGGGCCACCCGGTGGAGCGCGGTCGGCGACGTGCCCCGCAGCGGTGTGCTCGTCGGCGCACCACACACGTCGAACTGGGACTTCGTGATGATGCTGCTCATCATGTGGCGTGGTGACGTCACACCGCGGGTGCTCATCAAGAAGGAGCTGTTCCGCGGTCCGCTCGGCTGGCTGCTCCCCCGACTCGGCGGCATCCCTCTGGACCGCGACAACCCCGGCGGGGTGGTCCGGGAGCTGGTCCGCGAGGCGAAGAGTGGCGAGCCGTTCCTGCTCGTCCTCGCCGCCGAGGGCACCCGCACCAAGGGCGAGTACTGGAAGTCCGGCTTCTGGCGCATCGCGCGGGCCGCGAAGCTGCCGATCGCCCTGGCGTTCATCGACGGCCCGTCGCGCACCTCGGGGTTCGGCCCCACGATCACCGCGACCGCCGACGTCGTCGCCGACATGGACAAGGTGCGCGCGTTCTACGCCGACAAGCGCGGCATCCACCCGGAGCGACGCACCGAGCCCCGGCTGCGCGAGGAGCTCACCGCCCGCGGCGACAGCCCCGCCTGAGCGCGCTGGTCACCAGCGGTTCTGCACGTCCTCCGCCCAACCGAGGATGCCGTCGACCCGCACCCGCTCGCCGGTCTCGTCGCTCATCCACCCGGTCCAGTGGCCGAAGCACTGGTCGGCGCGCTGGGCGAGAACCCCGAGGTTGGTCGACGAGGCGTGGTCCCAGAACGGCGTGAAGGTGAGGTCGGCGAGCTCGCCGTGCACCCGCCACGGCGCGAGCCAGTCGTCGCGGTCGTAGTCCCAGGTGAGCTCCTCGCTCACCTTGTGCACCCGCCCGTCGACCACGAGCGCGTTCTCCGTCGACCCGGTGCCGTCGGTCCACCGGCCCCCGACCTGCACCCCGACCACGTGGCCGTCGACCACGCCGGATCCGGCGCCCCAGTTCCACCACATCGCGTAGGGCCACCGGCCACGGCCGTGGTCGAGCACCGCCCACGACTCCCCGGCGGGCACCGGGTGCCCGGTGCCGTCGACCCACAGCCGGCCGACCGCCGGGCGGGCGACGTCCTTGACCGTGTACTGGAACAGCCGCGGCGTCCACGGCACGACGACCCCCAGCGCCTCGTGGCCCGGCGGGCGCTCGGCGAGCACGTCGAGGCGCAGCCGCGGTGTACGGACCTCGAGCCGGGTTCCGTCGGCCACCGGCACGAGGTCGATCGACAGGTCCTTGGTGCGGGCCCGCGCCGGGTCGTCGCCCAGCCGGCCGGGCAGCGTCGCACCGCGGGCCAGGGGGTCGATCGCGTCGTGGCTCACGGTGTCACCGGTGCGCCGGTCGTGCACCCAGACGGCGTGCACCCCGGCGTAGTCGAGCGACGACACGGTCACCCCGACCAGGTGGGTCGGGGTGGTGACGGCCCAGTACTCCCAGCGCTTGTTGCGGCCCCAGCCGTGGCGCCCGGCGCCGATCCGGCTGGTGTCGTGCAGCGGATGCCGGGTCCACCCCACCGCAGCCGGGTTCAGCCGGCCGTCCGCTCGGCAGAGCTGGACCTGCGTCGTGATCTCGCGCTCGGTGACCCTCATCGGTCGAGGAGGTGCGCGACGTGGTCGTTGGTGAACAGGTGCCCGGGGTCGAGCCGCTCGCGGACCGCCCGGAAGTCGTCGAACCGTGGGTAGAGCTGGCGGAGCCGGTCGGCGCCCAGGGTGTGCACCTTGCCCCAGTGCGGGCGCCCGTCGTGCTCGGCGACGATGGCCTCGAACGCCGCGAACAGGGGCCGCGGGTCCATCCGGTGGTACTGGTGCACGGCCACGTAGGCGTTGTCCCGCTCGTGAGCGGTCGAGAGCCACACGTCGTCCGCAGCGGTGAAGCGCACCTCCACGGGGAAGGTGACCGGTGCGCCGGTGCGGGCGAACCAGGCCCGCAGCTCGGTGAGCACCGCCTCGACCGACTGCCGGGGCACCCCGTACTCGCTCTCGACGAAGCGCACCGTCCGCGGGGAGCAGAACACCTTCCACGAGTCGTCGGCGAACTCGCGGGTGCCGATCGCCCGGGCGGTGAGCCGGTTGATCGCCGGCACGAGCGCGGGTCGGGCCGCACCCAGCCGGTTCAGGACCTCGAACGCCCGGTTGTCCACCAGGACGTCGTCGATGTGCGAGCGCCAGGCCTTCAGGGGCGGTGGGCCCTCCGTCGGGCCGACCACGTCGTTGCGCTTGGCAAGGACCCGGTCGGTGTGCGGGAACCACATGAGGTCGACGTGGTCGTGGGCGTCGGCCTCCTCGTGGATGACCGGCAGCAGGCTGGTGAGCGAGGCGGGTGCCTCCTTGGCGTGCAGGCGGTAGGCCGGCACGCACTGCAGCTCCACCTCGGTCACCACCCCGAGCGCGCCCAGCCCCACCGCGGCCGCGGCGAACACCTCCGGCTCCACCCCGGCCGAGCACTCGAGCGTCGACCCGTCGGCGAGCACCAGGGTGAGCCCGCTGACCGCGGCGGCGATGCCTTGGCGCCGGGTGCCGGTGCCGTGGGTGCCGGTGGCGATCGCGCCGCTGATCGTCTGGCGGTCGATGTCGCCCAGGTTCGGCAGTGCCAGCCCGAGGGCCTGCAGCGCGGGGTTGAGCACGTGCAGCGGGGTGCCGGCGAGCACCCGCACCCGGCGTCGCGCGCGGTCGATCCCGAGCACCCCGCTCAGCCCGTCGACGTGCAGCACCAGCCCGTCGGTGGCCACCAGCGGGGTGAACGAGTGACCGGACCCGGCCACGCGCACCGCCAGCCCGTCCGACGCCGCCCGGCGTACGGCATCCGCGACGCCCTCGACGGTGCCGACGTGCTCCTCCTTCGCCGGGGTCGCCCTCACGTTGCGACCCCAGTTCCGCCACTCGCTCACCCGAAGTTCCTTCCCTCACCGCGGTACGACGGGACCGTCGCCACGAGCTCGCCCCCGGCCACCAGGTGCACCACGTCGAACCGCTCGAGCAGCTCACCGGCCTTGGCGCCACGCATCCACACCCGGTCCCCCATCCGCAGCGCGTCGGCGTCGGTGCCGTGGAGCGGGGTCTGCACCTCACCGGCCGCCTCGGTGCGCACGAGCGACAGCCCGCGGCGCACCGGTGTCGGCACCCGCGACCACCCGGGGCCCCCGCTGGCGACGTAGCCGCCGCCGAAGGCCGTGACGTAGCCCGGCGCCGGGCGGCGCACGACCGGCAGGGCGAAGGCCATCGCCGGGCGCGGGTCGAGGTCGTCGTAGCCGTCGAACAGCGTCGGGGCGTACAGGCCCGAGCCCGCGGCCAGCTCGGTCACCACCCGGTCCCCCCCGAACCGGTGCAGGCTGCCCGTGCCGCCCGCGTTGACGAACCGCAGGTCCGCCTCGCCTCGCACCGCGGCGACGACCGCCCGGCGCCGCTCCCCCAGCTCACGCACCGAGCGCCGCTTGAGGGCGCGGATGTGCGGCCCGGCATCCGGCAGCCCGGCGACCTGCGCGTCGTAGAACATCACCCCGCGCACGTCGAGCCCGACGCCGAGCGCCGCGCGCACCACGGCCAGGGCCTGCTCGGGTGTGCGGGTCGGCGAGCGGCGCACGCCGAGGTGCACCCGTCCCACCCGCAGCGAGGCGTCGCAGTCGAGCGCGACGCCGAGCCCTGCGACGTCCGCCCCCAGGGTGGCGCGCAGCCACCGCACCTGCTCGACCGAGTCGACCGTCAGGGTGACCTCGGCCCGCAGGAGGTCGTCGGTCGCGACGGCCCGCAGCGCCGCCTCGTCGACCGAGGGGTAGGCGACGAAGACGTCGCGCACCCCGACCCCGACCAGCCAGACCGCCTCGGGCACGGCGTACGCCATGACCCCCGCGAACCCGGGTCGTTCGAGAACCCGGTCGAGCAGGGGGCGGCACCGCACCGACTTCGACGCGACCCGCACCGGGAGCCCACCGGCCCGCCGGACGAGGTCGTCGGCGTTGGCATCGAAGGCGTCGAGGTCGACGACCACGAGTGGCGCCGGGAGCCCGGCCGTCGCTCTTGCCCAGTGGTCCGTGCCCGTCACGGTGCCGACCCTAGTGCGATGCTGGCCCGGTGACGCAGGACCCCGGGACATTCGTCGGTGACCCGCCTCGAACACGGTGGCACCGCGCCTGGACGGTGGCCGCCGTGACGCTGGGAGCCCTGGTCGCGGCCGCGGCGTTCCGCAGCTCCACGGGGGTGCTGCTCGAGCCGATCGAGGCCGAGTTCGGCTGGTCGCGGGCGGTGACCTCGGGGGCGGTCAGCCTGAACCTCGTGCTCTACGGCCTCATCGCGCCGTTCGCCGCGGCCTTCATGGAGCGCTTCGGGGTGCGGCGCACGGTCGCCACCGCGCTGGTCGTCGTCGGGGTCGCGAGCGGGCTGACCGTGTTCATGACCCAGCCGTGGCAGCTCTGGCTGCTCTGGGGCGTGTTCATCGGCATCGGCACGGGGGCGATGGCCCTGGTGTTCGGCGCGATCGTGGCCAACCGCTGGTTCCACACCCACCGTGGGCTCGTCACCGGCATCTTCTCGGCCGCCAACGCCACCGGGCAGCTGCTCTTCCTCCCCCTCATCGCGCGCACGGCGGTGGCCGACGGGTGGCGCGCCGCAGCGGGCATCGTCGCCGTGCTGGCCCTGCTCATGGCCGGGCTGGTCGTCGCGTTCCTGCGCGACCGCCCCTCCGACCACGGCCTGCTCCCCTACGGGCTGGAGCCGGGCAGCGTGGTCGTCGAGGCGGAGCTCACCGGCGCCTCACCCGCACGGGTGGCCGTCGACGTGCTGCTCAAGGCCGGCCGCCGCTGGTCGTTCTGGGCGCTGGTCATCACCTTCTGGGTGTGCGGGTGGTCGACCAACGGCATCATCCAGACCCACTTCGTGCCGGCCGCGCACGACCACGGGATGCCGTCGACCACCGCCGCCGGCCTGCTCGCGGTCGTCGGCATCTTCGACATCGTGGGCACCGTCGCCTCGGGGTGGCTCACCGACCGGGTCGACCCGCGGTGGCTGCTCGTCGCCTACTACGGCGGCCGCGGCGTCTCGCTGCTTGCGCTGGATGCCGTGCTCGCCCCAGGCATCCAGCCCGGCATGTGGGTGTTCATCGTGTTCTACGGCCTGGACTGGGTCGCCACCGTGCCACCCACGGTTGCCCTGTGCCGCACCCATTTCGGGCTCGCGGACTCTGGCGTGGTGTTCGGCTGGGTGTTCGCGGCGCACATGGTGGGAGCGGGCGTGGGTGCGAGCGTCGCGGGGTGGGTGCGCACCAGCCAGGGCGACTACCACTGGGCCTGGGTCGTCGCCGCCGCCCTGTGCTTCGCCTCGGTGGCGATCACCCTGTCGATCCCCCGGCTGCGGGAACCCGCGGTCCCCGCGGTACCGGCCGGCTCCTCGTCCCCACAGTGACCAACTGGTCACCCGGGCACCGTACCGGTGTACCCCCATCGACCAATAGGTCACTTCGGGTACGGCTAAGCGGATGCCGGCGTACCCACATCGACCAAAAGGTCACTCCAGGTACGCCCACCCCAATCCGGCGTACCCACATCGACCAAAAGGTCACTCCAGGTACGCCCACCCCAATCCGGCGTACCCACATCGACCAAAAGGTCACTCCAGGTACGCCCACCCCAATCCGGCGTACCCACATCGACCAAAAGGTCACTCGGGGTACAGCACCGGTGTACCTGCGGTGACCTATTGGTCGATTCCGGTACGGGGGTGGTCAGCCCACCCGGGTGACGACGCCCGTGGCCAGCGCGTGCAGGGCGTCCTTGGCGTCACTGTCGGGCAGCAGGGCGAGCACGTCCTGGGCCTGGCGGGCCACGGCGTACGTGTGGGCGCGGGCCCGTGCCATCGCCGGGTGCGCCCGCAGCAGGCGCAGCGCCTCGGCGAGCCGGGCGTCGTCCTCGAGGTCGCCGGTGAGCAGCTCGCGCAGCCGGGCGTCGGCCGGGTCGGTGGAGGCGAGCACGTGGATGACCGGCAGGGTGCGCTTTCCCTCGCGCAGGTCGGTGCCTGGCGTCTTTCCGGTCTCGTCGGCCTCGGACTCGATGTCGATGAGGTCGTCGGCGAGCTGGAAGGCGACGCCAAGCCGCTCACCGAACTCACGCATCGTCTCGACGGTGGCGTCGTCGCACCCGGAGAACATCGCGCCGTAGCGCGCCGCGGTGGCGATGAGCACGCCGGTCTTGTCGGCGAGCACGCCGAGGTAGTAGTCGACCGGGTCGGTGCCTGCCGGGCAGGGACGGTCGTCGCGGATCTGCCCCGAGCACAGCCGCACGAAGGTCTGTGCCTGGATCTTCACGGCCTGCGGGCCGAGGTCGGCGACGATGTCGGACGCCGTGCCGAAGAGCAGGTCGCCGACCAGGATCGCGGTGGAGTTGCCGTAGGCCGCGTTGGCGCTGGTGGCACCGCGCCGCACGTCGGCCTCGTCCATGACGTCGTCGTGGTAGAGCGAGGCGAGGTGGGTGAGCTCGACCCCGGCCGCGGCGGCGACGACCCGCTCGTCGATGCCGTCACCGAGCTCGGCCGCGAGCAGGGTCAGCAGCGGCCGGAACCGCTTGCCGCCGGCAGCGGTCAGGTGCGAGCCCGCCTGCGCGATGAACGGGTCGTCGTGGTCGACCCGGGCCGCGATGAGCGTGTTGACGGCGGTGAGACCCTCGGTCAGGCGCACCCGGAGCCCCTCGGACGCACCGGGCAGCTCGAGCACCGACGGGGTGCCGCGCTGCGCCGGTTCCGCCGTCACCGGCGTCACAGCAGGAACTGCGAGGCGTCGCTCGCGAGCTCGAGGAGGAAGCTGGGCACGATGCCGAGCACGACGGTGGCGGTGACACCCACGGTGATGGCGATGGTCGGCCCGATCGAGGGCGCCAGCACGACGACGTCGTCGCCCGTCGGCTCGGTGAAGTACATGAGCACGATCAGGCGCACGTAGACGAACGCGGTGACGGCCGAGGCGAGCACGGCGATGAGCACGAGCACCGCCCCACCGGCGCCGGCGGCCACCGCGGGGGCGAACGCGGCGTACTTCGCGGTGAAGCCCGAGGTCAGCGGGATACCGGCGAAGGCGAGGAGCAGGAACGAGAACGCCGCGGCGAACACCGGGTGGTTGCGACCCAGCCCGGCCCACTGCGACAGGTGCGAGGCCTCCGACCCGCCCTGGCGGACCATCGCGATCAGGCCGAAGGCGGCGACGGTGGCGAAGCCGTAGGCGACGAGGTAGAACATGACGCCGCCGATCGCGGCCTGCGAGAAGGCGAGCACGCCGACCAGGATGAAGCCCGCGTGGGCGATCGAGGAGTAGGCGAGCAGGCGCTTGACGTCGGTCTGGGTGACCGAGAGCACCGCGCCGACGACCATGGTGAGCACCGCCACGACGTAGAGCCCGCCCTGCCAGTCCCACCGGTCGGCGCCGACGCCGACGAAGACAAGGCGAAGGATGACGCCGAACGCCGCGAGCTTGGTACAGGCCGCCATGAACCCGGTGACCGGGGTGGGGGCGCCCTGGTAGGCATCGGGGGTCCACGAGTGGAAGGGCACGGCGCCGACCTTGAACAGCAGCCCGACGAGCACGAGCACGACCCCGGGCACGAGCAGGCCGTCGAGGTCACCGGGGGCCGTGGAGATCGCGACCGCGATCGCGCGCAGGTCGGAGGAGGCCGCGTAGCCGTAGAGCAGGGCGGACCCGAAGAGGAAGAACGCGCTCGAGAAGGCTCCGAGCAGGAAGTACTTCAGCGCGGCCTCCTGCGACAGCAGGCGCCGGCGGCGGGCCAGCCCGGTCATGATGTAGAGCGGCAGCGAGAGCACCTCGAGGCCCACGAACATGGTGATCAGGTCGTTGGCGGTGAGGAACACCATCATCCCGAGCACCGCGAAGAGGGCGAGCGGGAAGACCTCGGAGGTGGCGTAGCCGGCGCGGGTGGCGATGTCCTCCTGGTTCGACCCGGGCGTGGAGGCGCCCATCGGGGTGAACGCGTCGCCACCGACCCCGCCGAACCGCTCGCCCATGATGAGCACGCTGGTCACGGCGAGCAGCAGCAGCGCGCCCATGAGGAACACCGAGACGCCGTCGACGACGACCGACCCACCCAGGGTGACGGTCTGGTTGGTGCGCGAGAGGGTGACCAGGGCCGCGAACGCCGCCAGCAGCACGAGCACGGTCATCCAGACCTGGATGCCGTGCCGGCTGCGGCGGGGCGCGAAGGCCTCGACGAGCACCCCGACCAGGGCGCCGGCCACGACGATGAGCATCGGCGCGATCGCGGCGTAGTCGACGGCGACCTGCTTGAACTCGGTGGCTGCGGTCAGGGCGGCGGTCACTTCGCACTCCCGGAGGCGTTCGTCGGGTTGGGATCGGTGACGCCGACGTAGACCAGCGTCCGGTCGACGGCCGGGTTGAGGAGGTCGAGAACCGGCTTCGGGAAGAAGCCGAGCAGGATGAACGAGGCGATGATCGGCACGACGACGACCTTCTCGCGGATCGACAGGTCGTGCGGTGTCTCGCCCTGGGCGAAGCTCGGCTTCGGGCCGGTCATGGTGCGCTGGTACATCAGCAGGATGTAGAGCGCGGCCAGCACGGTGCCGAGGGCCGCGATGACGGCGGCGGCCTCGTACCGCATGAAGGTGCCCTGCAGCACGAGGAACTCCGAGACGAACGACGACAGACCCGGCAGCGCGAGGCTGGAGAGCCCGACGACCAGGAAGCTGCCGGCGAGGACCGGGGTGACCCGCTGCCAGCCGCCGTAGTCGGGGATCCGCTTGGAGCCGCGGCGAGCGACGAGGAAACCCGCGAGCAGGAACAGTCCGGCGGTCGAGAACCCGTGGTTGACCATGTAGAGGGTCGACCCGGCGCCACCGACGGTGGTCAGCGCGAAGATGCCCAGCACGATGAGGCCGAAGTGGCTGATCGACGTGAACGCGATGAGCCGCATCATGTCGGTCTGCCCGATGGCCAGCAGGGCGCCGTAGATGATCGAGATGACGGCCAGCGTGATGACCACCGGCGTGGCCCACTGGGCTGCCTCGGGGAAGAGCTGCAGGCAGAAGCGGATCATCCCGTAGGTGCCGACCTTGTCGAGGATGCCGACGAGCAGCACCGCGGTCGCGGGTCGTGCCTCGGTCGCGGCGTCCGGGAGCCAGGTGTGGACCGGCCACATCGGCGCCTTGACGGCGAAGGCGATGAAGAACCCGACGAAGATCCAGCGCAGGGCGTCGGTGGACGCGTCGAGGTTGCCGGTGAGGCTGGTGATGAGGAAGCCGTCGTCCCCGCCCGGGCCCACGACGTAGGTCGCGATGACCGACACGAGCATGACCAGGCCGCCGGCGAGCGAGAAGAGGAGGAACTTCACCGCGGCGTACTGCCGGCGGGGACCGCCGAACAGCCCGATGAGGAAGTACACCGGGATCAGCATCGCCTCGAAGAAGACGTAGAACAGGAACACGTCGGTGGCGGCGAAGACGCCCACGATGAACGCCTCGAGCACGAGCATCAGCGCGAAGTAGCGCTTCTCGCGCCCGTGGCCCTCGTCGGTGACGTCGTTCCACGCGGCGAGCAGGCAGACCGGCACGAGGATGGCCGCCATCACGATGAGCGACAGGGCGATGCCGTCGACCCCCAGCGCGTAGGACACGCCGAACTGCGGGATCCAGGAGTGCACCTCGGAGAGCTGGAACTGCTCGGTGGCCTCGGCGTCGAACCGCACCCACGCGAGCACGGCGAGGAGCAGCGTCACCAGCGAGAAGCCCACGGCGACCGGCTTCGCCAGGCGCGCGGTGTCCCCCGGGAGCGCGGCGACGACGATGGCACCGAGCAGCGGCACCACCATCATCAGGGTGAGCAGGGGCAGGGAGTTCACTGGATCACCCACAGAGCGCCGAGGACGGTGACGACACCGGTGAGCATCGTCAGGGCATACGACCGGGCGTACCCGGTCTGGAGGCGACGCAGCCTCGAGGAGAACCCGCCGACCAGGGCGGCCAGCCCGCCGACGGCTCCGTCGACCCCACGCGCGTCGGCGAAGACGAGCCCGCGGGTCAGGTGGATGCCGGGCCGCATGAACAGACCCTCGTTGACGGCATCCTGGTAGAGGTCCTGTCGGGCCGCGCGGGTGAGGGCCGAGCCCTTGGGCGCGACCTCGGGGACGACGTCGGCGGCGTAGCGGCGCCAGGCGTAGACCATGCCGGCGATGACCAGCGCGAGGGTCAGCACCATGATCAGCCAGATGGGCATCACCGGGTGGTCCTCGGGGGTCTCGCCGACCACCGGTTCGAGCCAGGTGGTGATGATGCCCGTCGGGCCGAGGATCAGGCCCAGGAAGGCCGAGCCCACGGCGAGCACCATCATCGGCACCGTCATGGTGAGCGGCGACTCGTGGGGGTGCACGTCGTCGTCCCAGCGCTTCTCGCCGTGGAAGGTCATGAAGAACAGGCGCGACATGTAGAAGGCGGTGATGCCCGCGCCGATGAGCGCGGCCCCGCCGAGCACCCAGGGCTGCCAGCCCTCACCGACGAACGCGGACTCGATGATCTTGTCCTTGGACCAGAAGCCCGAGAACGGTGGGATCCCCAGGATCGCCAGCCAGCCCAGCCCGAAGGTGACCCAGGTGATCTTCATGACCAGGGACAGCGCGCCGTAGCGGCGCATGTTGACCCCGTCGTTCATGCCGTGCATGACCGACCCGGCGCCCAGGAACATCCCGGCCTTGAAGAAGCCGTGGGTGAGCAGGTGGAAGATCGCGAAGGCGTAGCCGATCGGACCGAGCCCGGCGGCCAGCATCATGTAGCCGATCTGGCTCATCGTCGAGGCCGCCAGGGCCTTCTTGATGTCGTCCTTGGCGCAGCCGACGATCGCCCCGAAGATCAGCGTGATCGCGCCGACCAGCGCCACGGCGAGCCGGGCGTCGGGGGTGGCGTTGTAGATGAAGTCGGACCGCACGATGAGGTAGACGCCGGCGGTCACCATGGTCGCCGCGTGGATCAGGGCGGACACCGGTGTCGGGCCGGCCATGGCGTCGCCGAGCCACGACTGCAGCGGGAACTGTGCCGACTTGCCGCACGCCCCGAGGAGCAGCAGGAGACCCAGTGCGGTCATCGCACCCTGGTTGGCGGTGGCCACGCCCTCGCTGACCGTGGCGTAGTCGACACCACCGAAGGTGACGAACATGAGCATGATCGCGATGAGCAGGCCCAGGTCGCCGACCCGGTTGACGAAGAACGCCTTGTTCGCGGCACTCGCGTAGGCCGGGTTCCAGTTCCAGAAGCCGATGAGCAGGTACGAGGCCAGGCCCACGCCCTCCCAGCCGACGAACAGCAGGAGGTAGGAGTCGGCGAGCACCAGCAGCAGCATCGACGCGATGAAGAGGTTGAGGTAGGCGAAGAAGCGCCGCTTGTCGGGGTCGTGCTCCATGTACCCGATCGAGTACACGTGGATGAGCGACCCGACGAAGGTGATCAGCATGACGAAGCACATCGACAGCGGGTCGACCAGCAGGCCGACGTCGAGCTGGAAGGAGCCCGCCGGGATCCAGTTCCACAGCGTGATGTGCATCTCCCGCTCCTCCGGCGAGAGGCCGACGAGCTGGGTCAGCATGACCAGGCCCACGACGAACGCGGCCCAGGACATGCCGGTCCCGAGGTAGGCGCCGATCTTGTCGGTGCGCCGCCCGCCGAGCAGGAGGATGGCGGCACCGAGCAGCGGCAGCGCGATGAGCAGCCACGCGTACGCGGAGGCTCCGCTCGCGTCGGCCGCCACCTCGGAGATGAGTGAGGTCACTGGTGCTCCTTACAGCTTCAGCAGGTTCGCGTCGTCGACCGAGGCCGACCGGCGGGAACGGAAGATCGCCATGATGATCGCGAGGCCGACGACGACCTCCGCCGCTGCCACCACCATGACGAAGAGGGCGAGGACCTGACCGTCGAGGTTGCCGTGGATGCGCGCGAACGTGACGAAGACGAGGTTCGTCGCGTTGAGCATGAGCTCGACCCCCATGAAGACGATGATCGCGTTGCGGCGGGTGAGCACCGTGGCTCCGCCGATCGCGAACAGGATCGTCGCCAGGTAGATGTAGTTGACGACGCTCACTTGTCGCTCCCCTCGGTCATGTCGCGCTCGATCTGCGCCTCGGCCTCCCGGTAGACCTCCGGGGACAGGTTCTGGTCACGTGCGGTGAGCACCCGCGACACCGACAGCTCGGACGGCGTGCCGTCGGGCAGCAGGGCCGGGGTGTCGACGGCGTTGTGCCGCGCGTAGACGCCGGGCGCCGGCAGGCCGGCGAGGTTCTCGCCGTCGCGGAAGCGCCGCTTGCTCCACTCGCGCTGGTTCGGGCCGCGGCCGAGCCGCTCGCGGTGCGCCAGCACCATGGCGCCGAGCGCCGCGGTGATGAGCAGCGCGCTGGTGATCTCGAAGACCCACACGTAACGGCCGAAGATCAGCTGCGCGACGGCCGTGACGTTGCCGGTCTCGGCGTTGATCGCACCCACGCCCACAGGGTCGCCGAAGCTGGCCTCGCCGATCGCCGAGGTGAGGATGCCGGCGAGCCCGATGCTGAGCACCACGGTCGCCCAGCGCTGCCCGGTCAGGGTCTCGACCAGGCTGTCGGAGGAGTCGACCCCGACGAGCATGAGCACGAAGAGGAAGAGCATGATGACCGCGCCGGTGTAGACGAAGATCTGGATGACACCGAGGAAGTCGGCGTCCTGCGCGATGTAGAACACGCCCAGGATGATCATCGTCATCGCCACGCCGATGGCGGCGTGGACGGCCTTGCGCGCGAACACCAGGCCCAGCGCCCCGACGACCGCGAGCGGCGCCAGGATGTAGAACAGCACCGCCTCGCCCGTGCCGGTCACGAGGTCACCTCCGCGTCGTCGGTCGGGCGCCGGTGCTGCTCGACGTACTCCTTCTGGCCCGTCGGTCGCCGAGGAGACCTTGCCCAGGTAGTAGTCGCGCTCCTCGAGGCCGTCGGCCATCGGGAACGGCGGCTGGAGCATGCCCTGCTGCAGCGGGGCCAGCAGCTGGTCCTTGGTGTAGATCAGGTCGGCGCGGTTGTTGTCGGCGAGCTCGTAGAAGTTGGTCATCGTCAGCGCCCGGGTGGGGCACGCCTCGATGCACAGCCCGCAGAAGATGCAGCGCAGGTAGTTGATCTGGTAGACGCGGCCGTAGCGCTCGCCGGGGCTGAACCGACCGGCGCCACCCTCGGTGTCGTCGTTGTTCGCGCCCTCGACGAGGATCGCGTCGGCGGGGCAGGCCCAGGCGCACAGCTCGCAGCCGACGCACTTCTCCAGGCCGTCGGGGTGCCGGTTCAGCTGGTGGCGACCGTGGAAGCGGGGCTGGGTCGGGCGCTTCTCCTCGGGGTACTCCTCGGTGGCGACCTTGCGGAACATCGTCGCGAAGGTGACCCCGAAGCCCCCGACCGGTGCGAACAGGTCGGAGAGGAAGCCGGACTTCTTCTTCTCGTCAGCCACGGGCGGCCTCCTTGGTCTCGCTGCCGGTACCCAGGGCGGGTGCGTCGAGCGACGGCTCGCGCAGGCGCTGGCCCGGCAGGGGCGGGACGGGGTAGCCCCCGGCGTACGGGTCGATCTCCTCGGGCACGGTCGGGTGCGACGCGGCATCCTTCGCCTCGGCCCGGCGGTCCCACATCCAGCCGAGCACCAGCGCGAGCACCGCGATGACACCCACCAGCAGCAGCGAGCTGCCCGGGAAGGTGCGGCCGGCGAAGGTCAGGTCGCCGAACCAGTCCAGCCAGCCGTTCTGGCCGGCGCGGAAGAACGAGACGATCACGACCCAGCCGAGCGTGGCGGGGATGAGGAACTTCCAGCCGAAGCGCATGAACTGGTCGTAGCGCACCCGCGGCAGGGAGCCGCGCAGCCAGACGAACACGAACATGAACATCCACAGCTTGGCGGTGAACCAGAGCAGGCCCCACCAGCCCTCGTTGAACATCCCGTCGTTGATCGCCGCGATGCCGGGAGGCGCCTGCCAGCCGCCGAGGAACATCGTCGTGGCGAGGGCCGCGACGGTGAACATGTTGATGTACTCGCCGAGGAAGAACATCGCGAAGCGCATCGAGCCGTACTCGGTGTGGAAGCCACCGGTGAGCTCGCCCTCGCCCTCGGCGAGGTCGAACGGGAGGCGGTTGGTCTCGCCGACCATCGTGATGATGTAGACGAAGAAGCTGAAGAACGCCGGGATGATGAACCACAGGCTCTGCTGCGCGAGCACGATCTGCGAGGTCGACATCGACCCGGCGTACAGGAACACGGCGACGAGCGAGAGGCCCATCGCGATCTCGTACGAGATCATCTGGGCCGTCGCCCGCAGGCCACCCATGAGCGGGTAGGTGGAGCCGGAGGACCAGCCCGCGAGCACGACGCCGTAGATGCCGACGCCCGCGACCGCGAGCACGAGCAGCACCGCGACCGAGGTGTCGGTGAGCTGGAACGGCGTCTCGTGCCCGAACATCGAGACCCGCCCGGCGAGCGGGATGATCGAGAACGACACGAAGCACATCGTGGCGGTGATGAGCGGCGCCAGGGTGAAGACGAAGACGTCGGCCGCCTTGGGGCGCACGTCCTCCTTGAGCATCGACTTCATGCCGTCGGCCAGGGTCTGCAGCAGGCCGAAGGGGCCGTTGCGGTTCGGGCCGGGACGCTGCTGCATCCGGCCGATGACCCGGCGCTCGAACCAGATGACGAGCAGCGTGGAGATGAGCAGGTAGACGAAGATGAGCAGCGCCTTGACCAGGCTCAGCCACAGCGGGGTGTCGCTGAAGTCGGCGGCCGGGTTGTCGGTGCTCTCGGAGACGAGCGAGACCACCTGCGGCAGTGCCAGCAGTGAGCTCATGCCTGCTCCTCCTTCGTGACGGAGACGAGTGCTCCCGGCGCACCGGCGAGCGCGGTCCGCAGGTCGCTGCCCACGGAGTTCGTCGGCAGCCAGACCACGTGGTCGGCCATCTCGGACACCAGCACCGGGGCGGTGACGGTGGTGTCGCCGACGCGCACGGTCAGCTCGTCGCCGTCGACGACGCCCAGGCCGCCGGCGGTCGACTCGGAGACCCGGGCCACCGGCGACGGTGCGGTGCCCGCGAGGAACGGCTCACCGTCCTGCAGCGACCCCCGGTCGAGCAGGTGCCGCCAGGTGGCCAGCACGAGGGTGCCCTCCTCGACGCTCGGGACCTCGCCCGGCTCGACGGCCGGGGCCGCGGTGCGGGCACCCTGCCACGGGCCGAGGGACTCCATCTCGGAGCGCACCTCGCGCACGGTGCGGGTGCCGAGGAACTCACCGAGCTCGTCGGCGATCATGTCGAGAGCGCGGTAGTCGCTGACGTGGGCGGTGTCGAGAGCCGCCTCGAAGGTGCGCACCCGGCCCTCCCAGTCGACGAAGCTGCCGGCCTTCTCGGCGTGCGCCGCGACCGGCAGCACGACGTCGGCGACGGCGGTGACGGCCGACGGCCGGATCTCCAGGGACACGACGAAGGGGCGGGCGAAGGCCTGCGCCACGTCGGCCAGACCGAGGTCGGCCGGGTCGACGCCACCGACGACGAGCGCGTCGATCTCGCCGGCCGCCGCCGCGGCGACGATGCCGGCGGTGTCGCGGCCGGCATCCTGCGGTGATCGACTCCACGCCCCAGGCGGACGCCACCTCGGCGCGCGCCGCGGCGTCGGCGAGCGGACGACCGCCGGGCAGCAGGGTCGGCAGGGCGCCGGCCTCGAGCGCACCGCGCTCGCCGGCGCGGCGGGGCACCCAGGCGAGCCGGGCACCGGTGGCCTCGGCGAGGGCGGCGGCGGCGCTGAGCGCGCCGGGCACCATCGCGAGGCGCTCACCGACGAGCACGACGGCGTTGTCGCGCAGGCCCTGGCCGGCGGCGGCGACGACGTCGGTGCCGGAGCCCTCGGCGAGGGCACCCAGCACCTCGGGCTCGGTGCCCGGGGCGGTCGGGATGAGCGTGCCGCCCACCTTGGCCAGACCACGGGTCGCGACCGGGGCCACGGCGTACACGGCGGTGCGGTGCTTGCGGAACGCCTTGCGCAGGCGCAGGAAGACGATCGGGCTCTCGTCCTCGGGCTCGAGCCCCACGAGCAGCACGGTGCCCGCCGACTCGAGGTCGGCGTAGGTGACCGCACCTCCGTCGGGGCCGGTGGCCACCACGGTGGAGGCGAGGAAGTCGGCCTCCTCGGCGGAGTGCGGCCGAGCGCGGAAGTCGACGTCGTTGGTGCCGAGCACGGTGCGCGCGAACTTGCCGTAGGCGTAGGCGTCCTCGGCGCTGACCCGACCGCCGACGAGGACGCCGGTCGAGGTGGCGGCCCGCAGGCCCGCGGCAGCGGCCTCGAGGGCCTCGCGCCACGACGCGACGCGCAGCTCGCCGTCGGTCGCCGCGCACCTGTGGCAGCTCGAGGCGGTCGCCGACCGAGGTGTAGGCGAAGGCCCAGCGGCCCTTGTCGCAGTTCCACTCCTCGTTGACCGCCGGGTCGTTCATGCGCCATCCGGCGCAGCACGCTGCCCCGACGGTGGTCGGTGCGCTGGGCGCAGCCGCTCGCGCAGTGCTCGCAGATGCTGGGGGTCGACACGAGGTCGAAGGGGCGCGAGCGGAAGCGGTAGGCCGCACCGGTCAGGGCCCCCACCGGGCAGATCTGCACGGTGTTCCCCGAGAAGTAGCTCTCGAAGGGCTGGTCCTCGTAGATGCCGACCTGCTGCAGCGCGCCGCGCTCGACGAGCGCGATGAACGGGTCACCCGCGATCTGGTCGGAGAAGCGGGTGCAGCGGGCGCAGAGCACGCAGCGCTCGCGGTCGAGCAGCACCTGCGAGGAGATGTTGATCGGCTTGGGGTAGGTGCGCTTGACGTCCTCGAAGCGGGAGGTGGAGCGGCCGGCGCTCATCGCCTGGTTCTGCAGGGGGCACTCGCCACCCTTGTCGCACACCGGGCAGTCGAGCGGGTGGTTGATGAGCAGGAACTCCATGATTCCCTGCTGCGCCTTGTCGGCACCCTCGGACGTGTACTGCGTCTTGACGACCATGCCCGGCGCGACGGTCATCGTGCACGAGGCCTGCGGCTTCATCCGGCCCGGGGGGCCCTGCATCTGGGTGGGCTCACCCGGCTCGCCGTCGGGGCCGGGGCGACCCGGCATCCACACCTCGACGAGGCACTGACGGCAGGCACCGACCGGGTCCAGGCTCGGGTGGTCGCAGAACCGCGGGATCTCGATGCCGACCTGTTCGGCCGCCCGGATGATGAGCGTCCCCTTCGGGACCGACACCTCGCGGTCGTCGATCGTCAGGGTGACCAGGTCGGCCGCGGCGGGAGCAGCAGGCGTGGTGGTGGCGGGCGTGGTCGTCATGCGGGCACGCGGTCCTTGTCGTCCTTGGCGAACAGCGTCGACGCCTTCGGGTCGAACGGGCAGCCGCCGTGGGTGAGGTGTGCGACGTACTCGTCGCGGAAGTACTGCAGCGAGCTCAGTGATCGGACTCGTGGCACCGTCGGCCAGGGCGCAGAAGCTGCGGCCGAGGATGTTGTCGCACAGGTCGAGCAGCTTGTCGAGGTCCTCCTCGCTACCCTCCCCCTGCTCGAGGCGGCCGAGGATCTGCTTGAGCCACCACGTGCCTTCCCGGCAGGGGGTGCACTTCCCACAGGACTCGTGCTTGTAGAAGTCGGTCCACCGGTCGACCGCGCGCACGACGCAGACCGTCTCGTCGAAGACCTGGAGTGCGCGGGTGCCGAGCATCGACCCGGCCGCGCCGACGGACTCGAAGTCGAGTGGCACGTCGAGGTGCTCGGCGGTGAACAGCGGGGTCGAGCTGCCACCTGGCGTCCAGAACTTGATCCCCTTGTCGGGGTCGCGCATGCCGCCCGCCATGTCGAGCAGCTCGCGCATCGTGATGCCGAGCGGCGCCTCGAACTGGCCGGGGTTCTTCACGTGCCCGGACAGGCTGAAGATGCCGAAGCCGGTGGACTTCTCGGTACCCATGCCGGTGAACCAGTCGACGCCCTCGAGGATGATGCCCGGGACCGAGGCGATCGACTCGACGTTGTTGACCGAGGTGGGCCGGGCGTACAGGCCCGCGACACCGGGGAACGGCGGCTTGCTGCGCGGCTGGCCGCGGCGGCCCTCGAGGCTGTCGAGGAGCGCGGTCTCCTCGCCGCAGATGTAGGCACCGGCGCCGGCGTGCACGGTGATGTCGAGGTTGGCGCCCGAGCCGTGGACGTTCTGGCCGAGGTGGCCGGCGGCGTAGGCCTCCTCGACCGCACGCAGGAGGCGGCGGTAGACGTGGACGACCTCACCGCGCAGGTAGATGAAGGCGTGCTCGCAGCCGATGGCGAACGAGCTGATCGCGACGCCCTCGATGAGCACGTGCGGGTTGGCCATCATCAGCGGGACGTCCTTGCAGGTGCCCGGCTCGGACTCGTCGGCGTTGACGACGAGGTAGCGGGGGCCGCCGTCCGGGCGGCGCCATGAACGACCACTTCATGCCGGTGGGGAACCCGGCGCCGCCACGGCCGCGCAGGCTGGAGTCCTTGACGGCCTGGATGATCGCCGCCGGCTCCATGCCCAGCGCCTTGTCGAGGGCCTGGTAGCCCCCGTGGCGCGAGTAGGTGTCGAGGGTCCAGGACTTGGGGTCGTCCCAGAAGGCACTGAGGATCGGCGTGAGCGTCGTCGCCATCAGGAGCCCTTCTTCTTCTTCGTCTTCTTCGGAGTGGTGCCGGAGGGGTCGTCGGCCGGGACCGACGCACTCTGGGCGGAGACGTTGGCGGCGCGGCCGGCCTCGTCGGGCTCGGACTCCTGCGGGGGCTCGACGTCGACGGTGTCCTTCGGTGAGGGCACCTCGCGGGCCAGCCCGCTGACGCCGTCACCGGTGGAGGCGACCGGAGCACCGGGCTCCTGGGGCTCGTCGGGGGCGGGTGCACCGGCGCTCTTGGTCGTGGTCTTGTCGGCCTCGGCCTCGTCGCCGTCGGGCGTGACCTCGGTGCGACCGGGGGTGCGCCCGGCGCTGCCGCCGGACCCGGAGGCCGCCGAGGCGCCCTCGGGTGCCGTCCAGCCCTGCTCGTGGGCGATCTTCAGACCCACGAGGGATGCCGGGCCGGCGCCGACGCCCTCGTCGGCGAGCCCGTCGTGGAAGCCGGCGAGCACGCGGCTGACCTCCTTGAAGGTGCCGACCTGCTTCGGGCCGCGGGTGGGGGCGACCGGCTGGCCGGCGCGCAGCGCGTCGACGAGCTCGATGGTCGAGGCGGGCGTCTGGTTGTCGAAGAACTCCCAGTTGGTCATGACGACCGGGGCGAAGTCGCAGGCGGCGTTGCACTCGACCCGCTCGAGGGTGATCGTGCCGTCGGCGGTGGTCTCGTCGTGGCCGATGCCGAGGTGCTCGGACACGGCATCCCAGATCTCGTCGCCGCCCATGACCGCGCACAGCGTGTTGGTGCAGACGCCCACGGTGTAGGTGCCGTTGGGGTGGCGCTTGTACTGCGTGTAGAACGTGGCGACGCCGGAGACCTCGGCGGTGCTGAGGTCGAGCAGCTCGGCACACAGGTCGATGCCGCGGCCGGTCACGTAGCCGTCGACCGACTGCACCAGGTGGAGCAGCGGCAGCAGCGCCGAGCGCTTCTGCGGGTAGCGCGCGATGACCTCGGCGGCGTCGGCGCGAAAGCGCGCCTCGACGTCGGCGGGGTAGGGCTCCTTGGACTCCTCACTGACGGTGAGGTGCCCGGACGCGGTCTGGAGGCCGAAGTCGTGGGACATCAGCGGTCGACACCTCCCATGACGGGGTCGAGTGACGCCACGGCCACGATGACGTCGGCGACCTGGCCGCCCTCGCACATCGACGCCACGGCCTGCAGGTTGTTGAAGCTCGGGTCGCGGAAGTGCGCCCGGTAGGGGCGGGTGCCACCGTCGGAGACGGCGTGGCAGCCCAGCTCGCCCTTGGCCGACTCGACCGCCGCGTAGGCCTGCCCCGGCGGGACCCGGAAGCCCTCGGTGACCAGCTTGAAGTGGTGGATCAGCGACTCCATCGAGCTGCCCATGATCTCGCGGATGTGGTCGAGGCTGTTGCCCTGGCCGTCGCCGCCGATGGCCAGCTGCGCCGGCCAGGCGATCTTCTTGTCCTCGACCATCACGGGCTGGCCCTCGGTGCGCTGCAGCCGGTCGAGCGTCTGCTCGACGATCTTCAGCGACTCGTACATCTCGTCGATGCGGATGCGCAGCCGGTCGTAGGCGTCGCACCCGGTGCGGGTGATGACGTCGAACTCGTAGGTCTCGTAGCCGCAGTAGGGCGCCGACTTGCGCAGGTCGTGCGGCAGGCCGGTGGCGCGCAGCACCGGGCCGGTCATGCCCAGGGCCATGCAGCCGGTGAGGTCCATGAACCCGACCCCGACGGTGCGGCCCTTGAGCAGCGGGTTCTCGTTGAGCAGCAGCTCGAGCTCGTGGATGCCGCGGCGCAGCTCGGTGACCACCTCGCGGACCATGTCGACCGCGCCGTGGGGCACGTCCTGGGACACGCCGCCGGGGCGGATGTAGGCGTTGTTCATCCGCAGGCCGGTGACGGCCTCGAAGATGCGCAGGATGCGCTCGCGCTCACGGAAGCCGACGGTCATCACGGTGGTGGCGCCGAGCTCCATGCCACCGGTGCCGAGGCAGACCAGGTGGGAGTTGATCCGGGTGAGCTCCATCATCAGCACGCGGATGATGCTGGCCCGCTCGGGGACCTGGTCGGTGATGCCGAGCAGCTGCTCGATGGCCAGGCAGTAGGCCGTCTCCTGGAACATCGGCGTGAGGTAGTCCATCCGCGTGCAGAACGTGACGCCCTGCACCCAGGTGCGGAACTCCATGTTCTTCTCGATGCCGGTGTGCAGGTAGCCGATGCCGGCGCGCGCCTCGGTGACGGTCTCGCCGTCGAGCTCGAGGATGAGGCGGAGCACCCCGTGCGTGGACGGGTGCTGCGGCCCCATGTTGACGACGATGCGCTCCTCGTGCAGGGCGGTCGCCTCGTCGACGAGGTCGTTCCAGTCGCCACCGGAGACGTTGAAGACGGTGGCGCCCTCGACGCCCTCGTGCACGGAGGCGCCGTAGGCGTCGGGGACGGTGTCGTCGCGCTCGGGCTGCGACGACTCGAAGATCGCTCGTGTCGTGGTCGTGGGTCGTCATCAGCTGTACGCCCTCCGCTCGTCCGGCGGCGGGACCGTGCCGCCCTTGTACTCGACGGGGATGCCGCCGAGCGGGTAGTCCTTGCGCTGCGGGTGCCCGGGCCAGTCGTCGGGCATGAGGATGCGGGTCAGCGCGGGGTGGCCGTCGAAGACGATGCCGAACATGTCCCAGGTCTCGCGCTCGTGCCAGTCGTTGCTCGGGTAGACCGAGACGATCGACGGGATGTGCGGGTCGGCGTCGGGGGCGGTGACCTCGAGGCGCACCCGGCGGCTGCCGTGGGTGATCGAGAGCAGGTGGTAGACCGCGTGGAGCTCGCGGCCCTCCTCGCCCGGGTAGTGCACGCCGGAGACGCCGGAGCACATCTCGAAGCGCAGCTCGGGCACGTCGCGCATCGCGCGCGCGACCTCGAGCAGGTGCTCGCGGCGCACGAAGAGGGTCAGCTCTCCGCGGTCGACGACGACCTTCTCGACGGCGTCGTGGTAGCCCGCGCCGCCGGCCTCGGTGAGGGCGGTGCCGAGCGGGTCGGCGAGCTCGTCGAAGCAGGAGCCGTAGGGGCGCGGGGTGGCGCCGGGGAACAGGGTCGGCGTGACCAGCCCGCCGTAGCCGGAGGTGTCCTGGCCGCGGGTGGCGCCGAACATGCCCCGCCGCTCACCGACGACCACGGGCTCGCGCTCGTCGTCGGAGAGGTCCTGCCAGGTGGCGACGTTGGCCGGTGTGCGCGGCGCAGCGCGTCGGGGTCGTCGATCGGTGCGGGTCTGCGCCGAGTCGATCTCCTTGTCGGGGATCGGCTGCACGTCGGAGGCTCGGGCCGTCGTCGGTCTTCTTCTCGTCGCTCATGCGAGGAGGTTCTTCCCGGTCGGCGCCGCGAGGTGGGCGAGGTGGTCGTGGGTGGGGGCCATCAGCGAGGTGGGCGATGGCGGCCATCGCGGCCTCCTCGGCGGCCCGGGCGGCGGCGACACGGTTGACGCCGAGCTTGCTGCCCTGGATCTGCTTGTGCAGCTCGATGATCGCGTTGAGCAGCATCTCGGGCCGCGGCGGACAGCCGGGCAGGTAGATGTCGACCGGGATGATGTGGTCGACGCCCTGGACGATCGCGTAGTTGTTGAACATGCCGCCGGAGCTGGCGCACACGCCCATCGAGATGACCCACTTGGGGTTGGGCATCTGGTCGTAGACCTGGCGCACGACGGGGGCCATCTTCTGCGACACCCGGCCGGCGACGATCATCAGGTCGGCCTGGCGCGGGGTGGCGGAGAACCGCTCCATGCCGAAGCGGGCGATGTCGTAGTCGGGCGTGCCGACGGCCATCATCTCGATCGCGCAGCAGGCGAGCCCGAAGGTGGCCGGCCAGATCGAGGCCTTGCGCATGTAGCCGACGACGTTCTCGACCGTCGTCAGGACGAACCCCGCGGGCAGCTTCTCCTCGAGTCCCATCAGGCCTCCTTCGGCGAGTCGTGTCGGGTGTGGTGCGGCACGTTCGGTGGTCGGTCAGTCCCACTCCAGGCCCCCGCGCTTCCACACGTAGGCGTAGGCGACGAACACGGTGACGATGAACAGCACCATCTCGACCAGGGCGAACAGGCCGAGCTGGTCGAAGGCGACCGCGAAGGGGTACAGGAACACCGACTCGATGTCGAAGATGATGAAGAGCATCGCGGTGAGGAAGTACTTGACCGGCACGCGCCCGCCGCCCTGCGCGCGCGGGGGGTCGGCTGGATGCCGCACTCGTAGGCCTCCATCTTCGCGCGGTTGTAGCGCTTGGGGCCGACCACGAGGCTGGTACCCACCGACAGGGCCGCGAAACCGAAGCCGAGGGCCAGCAGGATCAGCAGCGGGACGTAGGGGTTGCTCATCGCAGGACAACTCCCCTTTCGGTGCTCGTGTGCGTCGGGTGGGCACAGGTCGCCGGGAGGACAGACGGCGTCCCGCTCATCCTAGGGGGAGTGACGGACGCCTCACCCGGCGAGGTCGGCTGGCGGGTCGGCCCCGGCGGCGCTCGTGAATGTCTTCACGAACGGCAGGAGTCTAGGACGGCTCCCGCGCCACCTGCACTTAGGGAGACCTAACCTTCAACGGTGGTCGCGAGCGGCTTCGTCGCCCGGTGCAGGGCAACGACGCCACCGGACAGGTTGCGCCACTTCACGCCCTCCCAGCCGGCAGCCGGCGATGCGCTGCGCCATGGCCCGCTGGGCCGGCCACGCCTGGATCGACTCGGCGAGGTAGACGTAGGACTCGGGGTTGCTGCTGACCTTGCGCGCGACCGCCGGCAGCGAGCGCATCAGGTACTTGCTGTAGACGGTGCGGAAGGCCTTGTTGGTCGGCTGGCTGAACTCGCAGAGCACGAACCGGCCCCCCGGCTTGGTGACCCGCAGGAACTCGCGCAGCGCGGCATCCGGGTCGGCGACGTTGCGCAGGCCGAAGCTCATCGTCACGACGTCGAACGACTCGTCGGCGAACGGCAGGTTCATGGCGTCGGCCGCGGTGAAGCCGAGGTCGGAGCGTCGGCGGTGGCCGACCCGCAGCATCCCGAGCGAGAAGTCGGCGGGCACGACGTCGACGCCGGAGTCGGCGAACGGCTCGCTGCTCGTGCCGGTGCCGGCGGCGATGTCGAGCACGACCTGGCCGGGCACGGCCTCGCAGGCCTGCACGACCGCGCGGCGCCAGAGCCGGTCCTGGCCGAGCGAGAGGACGTCGTTGGTGACGTCGTACTTGCTCGCGACGTCGTCGAACATCGCGGCGACGTCGCGGGGGTCCTTGTCGAGGGAGGCACGGCTCATGCGCGCCATCCTCCCATCGGGCGGGTGCGGCCCCGACCACGCGGGGGTCGTATTCTTCTGCGCGATGACCTCGCTGCCCGCGGGTGAGCCGCCGATCGACGCGATCGGCTCTCCGGCCGCCCCTCTCGTCTCGCGCACCGTGCCGCTCGACCCCGAGCTCGGCGCGGCGCTGCTCGCGCTGGTGCCCGCCGGGGTCGCCCACCGACGTGTGCTCCTGGGTGCGCCGCGGCGAGGGCATCGTCGGGTGGGGTCGCGCGGCGAGCCGCACGGCATCCGGGCCCGATCGGATGGCCGAGCTCGAGTCGTGGTGGACGGGCCTGGTGGGCAGCGCCGTGGTGCGCGACGAGGTCGACCGGCCGGGCTCGGGGCCGGTGGCGTTCGGGTCGGTGTCGTACGCCGCCGGCTCGGCCGTCCGGGGCGACGCTCGTCGTGCCCGAGGTCGTCGTGGGCGCTGCGCGGTGGGGTCGCGTGGCTGACGACCGTCGGGGTGGAGCCGGCGCCGGCCGTGGCGGCCGTGCCGGGCACGCCGACGATCGCCCGGCAGCCCGCGCCCGGCCGCGCCGGTCGACGTGGCCTTCGCCGACGGCGCCCTGTCCCCGGCCGAGTGGGCCGGCGCCGTGGCCGAGGCGGTCGGGCGGATCACGTCCGGGCGGCTCGACAAGGTCGTGCTCGCGCGCGACCTCGACGTCACGACCGGTGCGCCGCTCGACGTGCGGTGGCTGCTGCACCGGCTCGCCGAGCAGTACCGCACGACGTGGGTGTTCGCCGTCGACGGGCTCGTCGGGGCGACCCCCGAGCTGCTGGTGCGGCGCGAGAAGGGGCTGGTGACCTCACGGGTTCTCGCGGGCACCATCCGGCGCACCGGCGACGACGAGCACGACCTCGCGCTCGCCGCGTCGCTCGCGCGCTCGTCGAAGGACCTGGAGGAGCACGAGTACGCCGTGCGTTCGGTGGCCGACGCCCTGGCGCCGCACTGCTCGTCGATGAACGTGCCCGAGGCGCCGTTCGTGCTGCACCTGTCGAACGTCATGCACCTCGCCACCGACGTGGCCGGGGTGCTCGTCGACGACGCGTCGTCACTGACCCTGGCGGCGTCGCTGCACCCGTCGGCGGCGGTGTGCGGCACGCCGACGCCGGTGGCGGACGCCGTGATCGGCGAGCTCGAGCACATGGACCGCGGGCGCTATGCCGGGCCCGGTCGGCTGGATCGACGCCACGGGCGACGGCGAGTGGGGCATCGCGCTGCGCTGTGGTGCGGTGTCGACCGACGACCCGTCGCGGATCCGGCTGTTCGCCGGGTGCGGCATCGTCGCGGGGTCCGACCCCGAGGCCGAGGTGGCCGAGTCGTCGGCCAAGTTCGTGCCGATGCGCGACGCCCTCACGGCATCCGGCCCGGCCCGCCGCCTCCGCCGCCTCCGCCTGACCCGGAGTTGGGTGCTGAAGTGGTTGCCAGGGCCGCCACCTGAGCACCCGACGTCGTGGGCCTCTCGGGTTGGGTGCTGAAGTGGTTGCCAGGGCCGCCACCTGAGCACCCGACGTCGTGGGCCCCTCGTGTTGGGTGCTGAAGTGGTTGCCAGGGCCGCCACCTGAGCACCCAGCTCCGGGTGTCAGCTGAAGGGAGGCCTCGCGTCGATCGCGACCGAGCGGCGGCCGGCCCAGCGCCAGATGCGCGCCGAGCGGTCGCGGTCCTCGTCGGTGACGAGGTTGCCCATCCAGCGCAGCGCGAGCGTCATCAGCCAGTCGCTGCGCATGCCGACCGGGCCGAGCGCGGCGAGGGTCTTGGGCACGGTGAAGATGCCGGCCAGCCGGCGGGCGATGGAGAACGCCTCGCCGTAGTGGTCGCTCGAGCAGCGCCGGCCAGGCGGCGGCGAGGTCGGTGTCGAGGTGGTCGACGACCAGCCGGCCGGTCTCCAGGCCGTAGTCGATGCCCTCGCCGTTGAGCGGGTTGACGCAGGCGGCGGCGTCGCCGATGAGCGCCCAGTTGGCGCCGGCGACGTTGCTCACGGCGCCGCCCATCGGGAGCAGCGCGCTGGTCGGCATCCGCTGCTCGCCGGTGAGGCCGAAGTCGGCGCGGCGCTCGTCGGTGTAGCGCTTCATCAGCGGCTTGATCGCGATGTCGGCCGGGCGCTTGGTCGTGGCGAGCGCGCCGACGCCGACGTTCACCTGGCCACCGCCGAGCGGGAAGATCCAGCCGTAGCCGGGCAGTGCCTCGCCGCGTCTCGCCGCGCAGCTCGAGGTGGCTGCTGATCCACGGGTCGTCGGCCTGGCTGGAGTCGACGTAGCAGCGCCCCGCGACGGCGTAGACGGTGTCCTTGTGCCACTCGCGGCCGAGCACCTTGCCCAGGCCGCGAGCGCACCCCGTCGGCGACGACCAGCCGCTCGCACTCGACGTCGAAGGTCTCGTCGCCGCGCGCGAAGGTCACCGCCGGACCCGGCCGCCCTCGACCCGCGCGTCGACGGCCTTGGCGCCCTCGAGGCCCGTGGCGCCTGCCTCGATCGCGTGGGTGCGGATGCGGTCGTCGAGCTCGGTGCGGGGCACGGCCGAACCGTGGTCGGGAAGCGAGCCGCCGGGCCAGGGCAGCATCAGGGTCTGGCCGAAGCCGTGCGCCCGCAGGCCGCGGTTGACGGTGTGGTCGCGCACCCAGTCACCCAGGCCGAGCCGGTCGAGCTCGGCGATCGCGCGCGGGGTCAGCCCGTCGCCGCAGGTCTTGTCGCGCGGGAAGACCGCGGCGTCGGCGAGCACGACGTCACGGCCGGCGCGGGCCGCCCACGCCGCCGCAGAGGCGCCGGAGGGGCCTGCGCCCACGACGAGGACGTCGGTGCGCTGGGGGGTCGGGGTCACCCGCGCATTCTCGCAACCGGTGAACCGCCGCGCTGAAATCGGCCCCGTCGACAGGGCCCAGGTTGCGGGTCGCGCACGCCGTCCGGGCCGGATCCGGGCCTCAGCGGTGCCCTTACCGCAGTCAGTCCTGGAGGGCCGCGGCGGCGAGGGCGCGCAGGTCGGCGTGCGCCTGCCGGTGGGTGGCCCGGTCGACCTCGATCTCGACGACCCGGATGCCGTGCGGCGGCTCCGCGACCGCGGCGGTCAGGTCGGCGCGGGTCGTCACCAGGTCGTGCCGGATGCCGTGCGCCCGGCACAGTGCCGCCGAGGTCGGTTCCGGTGGGCGTGCCGAAGACGCGCTCGAAGTCGGCGGCACGCTCGGGTGCCCCGTGCTCGAGCGTGGTGAAGATGCCACCGCCGTCGTCGTTGACGACGACCAGGGTGAGGTCGGGGGTCGGCTCGTCGGGGCCGACGAGCAGGCCGTTGGCGTCGTGCAGGAAGGTGAGGTCGCCGAGCAGGGCGTAGGTCGGGGCGGCGGCGGGTCAGTGCGATGCCGACCGCCGTGGAGACCACGCCGTCGATGCCGGCGAGGCCCCGGTTGGCCAGCACCTCGTCGGCGATCGGCCCGGCCACGGCGAGGTCGACGTCACGCACCGGGTTGCTCGAGCCGAGGACGAGCACGGCGTCGCCGGGGAGCCCGTCGACGACGGCGCTCGCGACGCCGAGGCCGCTGGGCCACGGGAACGGCTGCGCGGCAACGGCATCCGCAAGGCGTCGTGCGGCGCTGCGCCAGCCGTCACTCCAGCCGTGGTCGTCATCGGGGGTGGTGGGGCCGCCGAGTCGCAGGGCGCGCGGTGGGTGCACGGCGGAGGCGACGTGCGACGGGTCGGGCCACTGGCCGCCCTCCGACACGACCTCGACGCGCAGACCGGGGCGGCGCAGGAGGGCGCCGACCGCGCGCGACAGGGTCGGCCGGCCGACCACGACGACGCGGTCCGGGGCGTGGGCGTCGAGCCAGTCGGTGGCCGTGAGGAGCAGGGGACCGTGGGGCACGGCTTCGGCCCGCACCACGGCGCCGCCGAACGGCTCGGCGACGAGGGGGTGGCCGCGCTCGGCGGCCCAGGCGGCCGCGCGCTCGCCGAGCGCGGGGTCGCGGGTGTCGCCGACGACGACGAGGGTGCGTGCCACCTCGGCCAGTGCCTCGGGCTCAGGGAGAGCGGTCCCCGTGTCGCCCAGGAGCACCCATGGCACCCCGTCGGCCCGGCCGTCCAGGGCGTCCGGCCACGTGTCGTCGGTCGCGCGGTATGTCGCGAGGTGTGTGGTGGCCGGTGTGGCGTGCGGGTCGGTCTCGGTCTCGGGCTCGGGCTCGGGGGCCAATGGCTCGCGCAGGCAGACGTTGAGGTGCACCGGGCCCGGGAAGGCCCCCGAGGGACCCCGTCGCCGCGGCGATCGCCCGGCAGACCGTGCTGCGCCAGAAGGGGCCCAGCCCGGGGCGCACGACGGGAGCCGGGAGGTCGACGGCGTAGCGGGTGCGGGCCCCGAAGATGCCGGGCTGCTCGGTGGTCTGGTTCGCGCCGGTGCCGCGCAGCTCGTGGGGCCGGTCGGCAGTGACGACCACGAGCGCCGATGCCGGCGTGGTGGGCCTCGAGCACCGCGGGGTACAGGTTGGCGACGGCCGTGCCGGACGTCGTGACCACGGCCACGGGTCGCGTCGGACCCGTGGGCCAGCCCGAGGGCCAGGAACCCGGCGCTGCGCTCGTCGACCCGCACGTGCAGGCGCAGGCGGCCGGCCCGCTCGGCGGCGAGCACCGCATAGGCCAGCGGCGCCGACCGGGAGCCGGGGCACAGGACGACCTCGCGGACGCCGTTCCTCACCAGCTCGTCGACCAGGACCGTCGCGAAGGCGGAGGACGGGGTCACGAGCGTGGATTCTGCCACCCCCTCTCGACCCGGAGCTCCGACACCGAGCGCACCGGCCGGCCCGAGCACCTCGCCGGCCGAGGCCTGCCAGGCGTCCAGCCCGGCCACCGTGCCGCGGGGCGCGCCCTCGGCGACGCGCAGGGTGGTGACGTAGGCACCGAGCCGGTGGCTGCGCACGTCGACGGGTGGGTTGTCACCGGGGGTGCGCACGGTGACCCACGACGAGCGGTCGGGGTTCGGGGTGAGGTCGAGGCGCGGCACCGGGTCGTCACCGCGCTCGACCGAGAGCACCCGGGTCGTCGCCGGCACGGGGAACAGCCCGACCGGCGACCCACTGGTCACGACGTGGGTGACCCGGTGGCGAGCGGTGAAGCCGCGCTCGCTCGCCAGGGCGGCCGCGAGGATGCCGCCCTGGCTGTGACCGACGAGCACCACCGGGTCGGCCGGGGTCGAACGCGCCACCGGCACGGCCCGCGAGCCACCTCGAGAGCGGCGGCGACCCCGGCAGCGGCAAGGGTGGCGTCGCCGCTGACCGCCCGCACGTCGCTGGTGAGGTCGAACGGGTTGGCACCGGCGCGTGGCGACCACTCCTGGGTGCCCGGGACGACGACCACCCAGGCCGACCCGCCGTCACCGCGGACCACCTCGACCACGCGGACCCGGCCGCCCTCGAGACCCTCGCCGGCCGCGACGAGGTCGGCAGCACCCCGGAAGCCGTGGTCGCGCTCCAGCACGAGCGTCGGCGCGAGCACGCTCACGGCCGGCATCGAGCCGCCGTCGGTCAGCCAGCCACCGCGCGCCGCGAGGTCGGCGCCGGCGCCGACACCGACCATCACCGCCGCCACCGACGCCTCCACCTCGGCGTACACCCGCGCTGCGGCCCGCAGCCGCAGGGCCAGGGCGTCGAGGCCCACCGCCTCGCCCCACAGCCCCGGTCGGACCGACGACGGCGGGTGGTCTCGGCCTCGAGCCGCAGCCACTGCGTGAAGAGCGCCAGCGTCTGCGGGTCGCAGGACCGGAGGCGGGCGTACCCGCGCGGCCGCCGTGGCCAGGCGGTGGGCGCCGTCGCGGACCTCCTCGGCCACCGCCTCGACCCGAGCGGCGGTCGCCAGCCAGCGCCGCCGAGCGCACCCTCACCCACACCGTGGGTGCCCACTGCTCATCGCAGGACCGCCGGGTGCGCGGCCAGGATCGCGGCGACCGCAGCCGCGACGCGCGCCTCGGAATCCAGGGCGTGGGCGAAGCGGTCTGCCCGCCGAGCCAGGCCCTCGAGGTGCGCCGACACCTCTGCCAGCGCGTTCACCCGCTCCTGGACGAGCTGCTGGTACCGCTCAGCAGCGCCCCCCTGCCACCACACCAAGGCGTTGCGGGCCAGCGCGGCCCGGTGCTCGTCCAGATCCCTCGCCTCGAGCCGGGCCTGCACGGCCAGGGCGTGTCACCGCCGTCGGCCACGGCCCGGTAGGCCCCTTCCTCCATCGGCTCCTCCCCTCGTCCTCGCCCACCCTGCCCGGACCCGGCCCGCCTCGACAGCCGCACCCCCGACCTGTGGACCGAGCGCCGCCGCCGGGCGCGCTTGTGGACGAGCGCCGCCTACGCTGGCGCGCATGCCCCACCACGACCTCGTCATCATCGGCAGCGGCTCGGGCAACTCGCTGCTCACCCCCGAGCTCGACGGGCTGGACGTCGCGATCGTCGAAGGAGGCACGTTCGGGGGCACCTGCCTGAATGTCGGCTGCATCCCGACCAAGATGTTCGTGCTGCCCGCCGACCGGGTGGTCGAGGCCGCAGGACGCGCGCCGGCTCGGCGTCACCTTCGCCCAGCACACGGTGGACTGGCCCGGCATCCGCGACCGGATCTTCGGGCGGATCGACCCGATCTCCGCCGGCGGCGAGGCCTACCGGCTGGGCCAGGAGCACACCACCCTCTACCGCTCCCACGCGACCTTCACCGGTGAGCGCCGTCTGGCCCTGGCGACCGGCGAGGAGGTCACCGCCGACCGGGTCGTCGTCGCGGCGGGGAGCCACCCCGTGGGGCTCGACGTCGACGGCCTGCGCGCACCTGACCCCGAGCACGGCATCCACACCTCCGACACCGTGATGCGCCTGGACGCCCTGCCGCCCCGGATGGCCGTCATCGGCGGCGGGTTCGTCGCCTGCGAGATGGCCCACGTGTTCGCCGCGCTCGGCGTCTCGGTGACCCAGGTGCAGCGCGGGCCGGCCCTGCTGCGCCACCACGAGCTGGAGGTGTCCCAGCGCTACACCGAGGTGGCTCGGCACCGGTACGACGTGCGCCTGTCGACCACGCCGACGCCGGCCGAACGGGTCGGAGGCGTCTGGCGGATCGACCTCACCGGGCCCGGCGGTCACAGCCACGTCGAGGCCGAGGTGGTGCTGCTCGCGGTGGGGCGCATCCCGAACACCGACCGTCTCGACCCCGCAGCCGGTGGGCTCGAGGTGCACGACGACGGCCGCCTCGTGGTGGACGAGCAGCTGCGCACGACCGCTCCCGGGGTCTGGGCGCTCGGTGACGTCTCGTCGACCCACCAGCTCAAGCACGTCGCCAACCACGAGGCGCGGATCGTGGCCCACAACCTCGCCGTGGACCTCGGCCGCCTGCCGGGTGAGCCGCGCACGACCGACGACCGGCCCATCCCGCACGCCGTCTTCGGCCACCCCCAGGTCGCCGCCTTCGGCCCCACCGCGGCCGAGCTCGACGCGGCGGGCACGCCCTACGTCACCGCGACCCAGGCGGTCGGCGACGTCGCCTACGGCTGGGCGCTGGAGGACACCACTGGCCTGGTCACCATCCACGCCGACCACGACGGACGGATCCTGGCGGCGCACGCGATCGGGCCGCAGGCGTCAACCGTCATCCAGCCCCTCATCCAGGCGGCGACCTTCGGACAGCGGGCCCACGACGTTGCGAGCGGGCAGTACTGGATCCACCCGGCCCTCGCCGAGGTCGTCGAGAACGCGCTGCTCGGCCTCAGGCTCCCTGACCCGTCCTGATCCCGGCCGGCCCGGGCTACCCGGGCGGTGCGGTCGGGTCGCGGTCGGTGAGGCAGTAGACGCGCCCGACCGGGTCGGCCATGACGGTCCACCCCTCGCGCACCTGCACCACCCGGGCCCCCGCCGCGAGGTGCCGTCCGACCGAAGCCTCGCGGTCGGCGCAGGCGAGGTCCGGCGTGAGCACGCACCGCGCCGGTCGGCTCACCGAGCCGCTGGAACAGCATCCGGAACGGGATGCCGGCCGGCCGGCGCACCCTGGACAGCTCGGGTTCGTCGACGTCGACCCACGGCCACCCGGTGAGCGCCACCCAGAACCCGACCTCGGCGTCATGGACGTCGCCGGGACAGTCGAGGCAGACCTGGTCGACGAGGTCGGCGGCACCCTCCCGCACCTGCTCGGCGTCGCCGTGCCAGGGCGTGAGGCAGAACATCAGCCCGCCCGGGCGAGCGCAGGATGACGACCTCGTCGCCGATCGCACCGATCCGGCTGGCTCCCAGTCGCTCGGCCTCGACGGCCGCTGCAGGCACGTCGTCGACGTCGAGATCGAGGTGGATGCCGCCCGGCCCGCTCGCGACCGCCTGCAGCTTGAGCCACGCGTCGCCACGGGGTGGCACCAGCGTGGCGAACTCGTCGTGGTCACCTCGGGTCGGGGACAGCGGCCACCCGGTGACCTGCGACCAGAACGCCCACGAGCGGGGCGCCTGCCGCACGCGGGGTGTCGAGGAACAGCCACAGCCAGCGGACGTCGATCATCGGTCGCCCTCCAGCAGGTGCGCGCGCGCAGGCTCGTCACCCGCTCGCGCCACCACGCGACCCGGTCGGGCGGGGCGGCGAGCTGCTCGAGCGAGCGCGGGGTCGGCGGCGACCCGGCCGGCCGGACAGCGCGCCGTCGACCGGCACCAACGAGGTGGCCACCACGTCGCCGTCGAGCAACGCGACGGTTCCCAGCCCGCAGGCGTGGTCGAGCGAGGGCAGCGCGGCGGCGAGGGCGACCCCGGCCGAGATGCCGACGCTGGTGTCGAGGGCGGACGACACCACCGCGGGCAGCCCACAGGCCTCGACGACCGCGAGAGCGGCCCGCACCCCGCCCAGGGGCGCCACCTTGACCACCACGAGGTCGGCGGCCTCGAGGTCGCGCACCCGCAGCGGGTCCTCGGCCTTGCGGATCGACTCGTCGGCGGCGATCGGTACGTCGATGCCGTTGCGGGCCAGGGACATCCGCAGGTCGCGCAGCTCCTCGACCGTCGCGCAGGGCTGCTCCGCGTACTCCAGGTCGGAGCCGGCAAGCCGCCCCAGCGCCACGAGCGCGTCGTCCACCGACCAGGCGCCGTTCGCGTCGACGCGCACCCTCGCGGACGGCCCCATCACGTCGCGCACCGCCGCGACCCGTGCCACGTCGTCGGCCAGCGACTGGCCGCGCTCGGCCACCTTCACCTTGGCGGTCGTGCACCCGGGGAAACGGGCCAGCACCCCGGCCACCCGCTCCGGTCCGACCGCCGGCACCGTGGCGTTGACCGGCACCGCGTCACGCACCGCGTCGGGCCACCCCACCCACGCCGACTCCACCGCGGAGGCGAGCCAGCGTGACGCCTCCGCGGGACCGTACTCGAGGAAGGGCCCGAACTCGCCCCACCCGGAGGGGCCCTCGAGCAGGGCGACCTCGCGCGTCGTGACCCCGCGGAACGGCATCCGCATCGGGATGGCGACCACGTGCAGCGCGGCGAGCAGGTCACCGATGGGGGGCAGCACCATGCGGCCACCGTAGTCGTCGTGACCCCCGCCGCCTGGTCATGAACAGGTGCGACCCCGACTAGCCTTGCGGCCGTGAGCGCGATCCCCGGTGTCAGCGAGACCTTCGACCCCGACGCCTGGCAGGAGGTGCCCGGCTTCGAGGACCTCACCGACGTCACCTACCACCGGGCCGTCGGCGCTGGGCTGCGTGCGCGTGGCGTTCGACCGCCCGGAGGTGCTCAACGCCTTCCGGCCGCACACCGTCGACGAGCTCTACCGGGTGCTCGACCACGCCCGCCGCACCGCGGACGTCGGCGTCGTGCTGCTCACCGGCAACGGCCCCGGCCCGGAGGGCACCGGCAGCCACGGCAAGTGGGCCTTCTGCACCGGCGGCGACCAGCGCATCCGCGGCCGCTCGGGCTACCAGTACGCCGACGGCACCACGGCCGACACCGTCGACGAGCGTCGGGTCAAGGCCGAGGGCGGCCGGCTGCACATCCTCGAGGTGCAGCGCCTCATCCGCACCATGCCCAAGGTCGTCGTCGCGGTGGTCAACGGCTGGGCGGCCGGCGGCGGCCACAGCCTGCACGTCGTCTGCGACCTCACCCTCGCCTCCCGCGAGCACGCCGGCGTTCAAGCAGACGGATGCCGACGTCGGCAGCTTCGACGGCGGCTACGGCAGCGCCTACCTCGCGAAGATGGTGGGGCAGAAGCGCGCCCGCGAGATCTTCTTCCTGGGCCGCACCTACACCGCCGAGGACATGCACGCCATGGGTGCGGTCAACATCGTCGCCGACCACGCCGACCTCGAGGCCGAGGCGCTGCAGGTGGCCCGCGAGGTCATGGGCAAGAGCCCGCAGGCGCAGCGGATGCTCAAGTTCGCGTTCAACCTGGTCGACGACGGGCTGATGGGCCAGCAGGTCTTCGCCGGCGAGGCGACCCGCCTCGCCTACATGACCGACGAGGCGGTCGAGGGCCGCGACCAGTTCCTGGAGAAGCGCGATCCCGACTGGTCGCCCGTTCCCCTGGTACTTCTGACGGGGTCCGACGAGGCGGCAGGCCCGGGCCCGTTCGGGGCCGGGCCTGCCGGAGGGCGGGTCGCGCTCAGCCGTTCCCGGCGGCCTTGAGCACCGCGAGCTTGGCCCCGCTGTCGTCCATGAGCACCAGGGCCCCGTCCTCGGTCGTGAACTTCTTGGTGTCGCCCAGTGCCGTGAGGAACGCCTGCTCCTGCTGCATCGCGTTGTCCGGGCCGGCCATCATCGTCGAGGCGAGGGGGCCGAAGGTCAGCACGCCGTCGCTCGGGGCGTCGTACGTGCCGTTGAACGTGTTGACGCCGGCGTTGCCGGTGGCCTGACCGTCGTTCATGCTCAGCGTGGAGGAGACGGCCGCGTCGGCCGGGGACCCGTTGAGCGTCTCGAGCGTCCAGCTGCCCTGGAGCATGGTGGGCGCGTTCGGGGCGTCGTCCTCGCTCCCGCAGCCGGAGAGCAGCGCGACGAGCGCGACGAGGATGGCGGCCACGAGGGCCAAGGGCTGGGTGCGCTTCACGGCGTCCTGCGCTTTCCACGGCGTCGGGGGGTGACAGCCGGGACGGTACTCCCGCACGGATGCCGGGCACAGGGCTGGCGAGCACCATCACCCCCCGCGGGTGACGGTGCTCAGGCGGGGTCCAGGTGGCGGTAGGGGTCGGTGACCTCACGCAGCCGGCCCATGAGGGTGCGCAGCCGGGCCATCTCCCGGATGCCGAGGTGGGCCTCCCACTGCGCCTCCACCTCGCGCTCGGCCGCCGCTGCCACCGCCTGGGCGGCCCGCCCGCGCGCGGCGATCCTCACGAGGCGGGCCCGGGCGTCGGTGGGGTCCGGCGTGCGCTCGACGTAGCCGGCCCGCTCGAGCCGGTCGACGAGGAAGGCCGCGGTCTGCTTGGTGACCTGCGCCATCTCCGCCAGGTCGGTGAGCCGGGTGCCCTGCTCGCCGATGCGGGCGAACACCCGCCCCTGTGCCGTCGTCGTGTCGGCGAACCCGGCCTCGTGCAGGGCCGCCAGCACGTGCTGCTCCATGGCCCGGTGCGCGACGAACATGAGCACTGCGACGTTGGGATCGCTCATCGGTCACCCTCCTCGAAACCTCGCGCCTCGGCATCCGTTGCCTGGTGCAGTTGGTCAGAGTATCGTACTGAATTGGTTCGATTGTCTGACGACACACGGGGAGCGACGCGATGGACGGGACCTTTGACCGGGACGCCAGCTGGCGAGTCATCGACGACATTCGGGCACGGCTGGCCGACCTGCTGGACGGCCTCACCCGCGAGCAGCTGACGACCCGCTCGCTCTGCGACGCCTGGACGGTGCGCGACGTGGGCGCCCACCTGTCGCTCGCCGCCCTGACCCCGTTGCGGGAGGTGGCGAGCTTCGCCGTCCGCTCCGGGTTCCGCTTCGACACCATGATCCGCGAGGCCACCCTGGCCCGGGCGCGGTCCCGCACCGACGCCCAGATCACCGCCGACCTCCGCTCGCTCGTCGGCAACCGACGGCTCGCACCGGGCACGACGTGGCGCGACCCGCTCCTCGACGTGCTGGTCCACGCGCAGGACATCACCCGACCCCTCGGGATCGCGGCCCCCGAGGATCGTGCGGGGGCCGCCGTCGCGGCGGAGTGGACGTGGCGTCGGGCGTTCCCGTTCTTCCCCGGGCGCCGGCTCGCGGGCCTACGGCTCGTGGCGACCGACGTCGAGTGGTCGCGAGGCTCGGGCGAGGAGGTGAGCGGCCCCGTGACGTCGCTGCTGCTGCTGTCGGTCGGTCGCCGCACCGCCTACGACGACCTCACCGGCCCGGGTGCCGAGCGGGCGCGGGTGCTGGCCCGGGGCTGACGTCACGCCTCGAGGTCGAGGTCGGCCAGGAGCTCGTCGGGCGCGCGCATCCGCCAGGCGTCGGTCACCAGCTCGCCGAGCCGTTCGCCGCCCACCTGATCCAGCCGGAGCATCACGAGCGGCACGCTCTCGTAGCCGGGCGCGGTGAAGAAGAGGTCGGGCTCGCCCAGGAGCAGGGCCTGCTTCTCGCCCTCGTCACCGACGAAGAGCACGGCGACGTCGGTGCGGATCACCCGCGGCCTCCCCGGGCGGCGCTCCGGGTACGACCAGACGAACCCCTTGTCGGCCACCCGGAAGTCGAAGCCGGCACTGGGGATCTCCACCACGTGCGGCAGCGCCAGGGCCAGGCGGCGCACGTCGTCGGCGTCAGCCACGGGCACCACCGCCCGCGTCGCACCCGGCCTTCATCCGGCCGAGAGTACCCGCGGGCGCGGACAGGCCGGCGAGGTCAGCCGGAACCGCCGATGTCGACGGCGTACGCCTCGTAGATGAGGTCGGAGGTGCGCTGGCGGTGCCGCACCAGGCGACCCAGCAGGTTGATGCACGCATCGCGGTGCGCCTCCACCGCCTCGGGGTCGTGCATCCCCTCGTCGCGCTCGGCGAGCAGCCGCTCGACCTCGGCGAGCGCCTCGGCGTGCTCGCCGAGCTGCACCTCGACACCGTGGGTGAGCCGCGGTGCCGTCGCCCCGATGTCGGCGTAGAGCCCACCGTCGACCTCGGTGAGGTTCGCGTGGTCGCGCAGGTCGTGGGACAGCTCGGTCAGGGCGGCGCGCACCCGCCGGCGCCACACCGGACCCGCCCCCGCGGGGAGGGTGAGGGCGGCCTCGAGGGCCGCCATCGACTCCCCGAGCTCGGCGCGCTGGCGCTGCACCTGCTCGAGGTATGCCGTGAACGACTCGTCCATCGCGCACCTCCTGACGTGCGCCCATGGTCCCGCACCGCCGCCCCGGACGCGACCCACGGTGTCACCCGGTTTTCCCTTCCACCCCAGCCGGACCGGCCTATGGTGAGCACGACCCCAGCAGGAGGAGACGCGGATGCCGCACCGGGCGACGATCCTCGCCGTCGACGACGACCCGCAGGTGTCCCGCGCCATCGTGCGCGACCTGCGCTCCCGCTACGGGTCCGAGTACCGGGTGGTGCGCGCGACCTCCGGCGACGAGGCCCTCGGTGTCCTCGCCGAGCTGGCCCTGCGCTCGCGCCCCGTCGCTCTCCTCGTCTCCGACCAGCGGATGCCGGGCATGACCGGCATCGAGCTGATGGCCCGGGTGCGCGAGACCTCCCCCGACACCCGGCTGCTGCTGCTCACGGCGTACGCCGACACCGACGTCGCGATCCGGGCGATCAACGACATCGGGCTCGACTACTACATGTTCAAGCCGTGGGAGCCGCCCGAGAGCACGCTCTACCCGGTGGTCGACGACCTGCTCGAGGCCTGGCACCAGGACCACCCCGACGCCAGCACGGTGGTGCGGGTCGTCGGGCACCTGTGGAGCGACCGCAGCTACGACGTCAAGATGTTCCTCGCGCGCAACCACATCCCCTACACCTGGGTCGACCTCGAGCGCGACGAGGAGGCGGCCCGGCTGCTCGAGCTCGCCGGGGCCGACCACACCGACCTACCGTTGGTGCTGCTCCCCGAGGGCGACCCGCTGCGGCACCCGACCAGCGTCGAGCTCGCCGACGCACTCGGGCTGCGCACCCGGGCCCAGCAGCCGCTCTACGACCTGTGCATCGTCGGCAGCGGGCCTGCCGGGCTCGCCGCCGCCGTCTACGCGGCATCCGAGGGGTTGCGCACGGTCATGGTGGAACGCGACGCCCCCGGCGGCCAGGCCGGGCAGAGCGCCGCGATCGAGAACTACCTCGGCTTCCCCAAGGGCGTCTCGGGCGCCGACCTCACCCACCGAGCGGTCGCCCAGGCGTCGCGGTTCGGTGCCGAGACCGTGCTCGCGCGCGAGGTGGTGGGGCTCGAGCAGCGGGGCCCGGTGCACGCGGTGCGCTTCGCCGACGGCGGCGAGGTCGAGAGCCGGGCCGTGCTCGTCGCGACCGGCGTCGCCTACCGGCGGCTCGAGGCCCGTGGCGTCGACGAGCTGGGCTCGCGCGGTGTCTACTACGGCGCCTCGGCCAGCGAGGCCGCGCAGTGCGCCGACCAGGTCGTGCACGTCGTCGGGGCGGCGAACTCCGCGGGCCAGGCGGTGCTCAACTTCGCCAAGGTGGCCAGCAAGGTCGTGCTGCTCGTGCGCGGGGCCCGGCTCGAGGACTCCATGTCGGAGTACCTCGTCGAGCGGATCACGGCGCGCCGACAACGTGGAGGTGCGGTACCGCACCGAGGTCGTCGCGGCCCACGGCAGCGACCACCTCGAGTCCGTCACCCTCGCCGACCGCGACTCGGCGCCGAGACCGACGAGGCCACCAACTGGCTGTTCGTCTTCATCGGCGCGCTCCCCCGCACCGACTGGCTCGGCGACGCCGTGGTCCGCGACGCCAAGGGCTTCGTCGTCACCGGGCCCGACCTGCAGCTGCCCGAGCACACCGGTCGGTGGCCCCTGACCCGCACCCCGTACGCCCTGGAGACGAGCATCCCGGGGGTGTTCGCCGCCGGCGACGTGCGCCTGGACTCGATGAAACGGGTCGCCTCCGCCGTCGGTGAGGGTGCGATGTCGGTCTACCTCGTCCACCGCTACCTCGCGAGCGTCTGATGGACCTCGTCGAGCTGCGGTCGCTGTCGCTGTTCGACGGCCTCGACGACGCGCAGCTGCGCGACCTGCTCGACGCCTCGACCGAGCAGCCCACCCACCGTGGCGAGCTGCTCTTCCACGAGGGCCGGCCCGCGGACAGCTGGTGGGTGCTGCTCGACGGCACGGTGGCGCTGGTGCGGCAGGTGGGCACCGAGGAGTCGGTGCTCGGCTACATGACCGAGCCCGGCCAGTGGGCCGGTGGCTTCGCGGCATGGGACGAGTCCGGCGTCTACTTCGCGACGGGGCGCGCCGAGAACCCCGGCCGGGTGCTGCGGCTGTCCGCCCCCGAGCTGCGCCGGCTCTCCGAGAAGTGGTTCCCGTTCGGGCTGCACTTCATCGAGGGCCTGGTCAACACCGTGCGCCGCATCGAGTCCACCGCCCGCCAGCGCGAGGCGCTCGTGGCCCTCGGCACGCTGTCCGCCGGCCTCGCGCACGAGCTGAACAACCCGGCATCCGCCGCGACGCGCGCGGTCGACGCGCTGCAGGACACCACCGAGCTGGTGCTGTCGTCGCTGGCGCAGCTCGCGGCGCGCGGCATCACCGCCGAGCAGTACACGGAGCTGGACGCGCTGCGCCGCCGGATCAGTGGCGCCGAACCCACCCTCGTGGGACTGGACCTCGCCGACCGCGAGGACGAGCTCTCGGACTGGCTGGGCGACCACGACGTCGACCGCGACTGGGTGATCGCCCCGCCGCTGGCGGCAGCCGGCGCCGACGTCGCGTGGTGCGAGGAGCTGGCTGCGGCGCTGCCCCCGGACTCGCTCACCTCGGCGATGGAGTGGGTCTCGGCGTCGCTGTCGACCGCGTCGCTGGTGCAGGAGGTCAAGCAGGCCACCGGCCGGGTCTCCACCCTCGTCGCCGCCGTGCGGTCCTACTCGCAGATGGACCGGGCCTCGCTGCAGAGCACCGACCTCGTCGAGGGGCTCGACAGCACCCTGGTGATGATGGGCCACAAGCTGGGCACCGGCATCCGGGTCGAGCGGCGCTACGCCCCCGGGCTGCCGCCCATCGAGGCGATGGCCGGCGAGCTCAACCAGGTGTGGACCAACCTCGTCGACAACGCGGTCGACGCGATGGGCGGCGAGGGCACCCTCACCGTCACGGCCCGGCCCGACGCGGCTGCCGGCTGGGTGGTCGTCGAGGTCTCCGACACCGGCTCGGGCATGCCGCCGGAGGTGCAGGCCCACGCCTTCGAACCCTTCTTCACGACCAAGGAGGTCGGCAAGGGCACCGGCCTCGGTCTGGACATCTCGCGGCGGATCGTTGTCGAACGTCACTCCGGTGACATCGACATCGAGTCCGGTCCTGGTGGCACGCTGGTGCGTGTACGCCTGCCCCAGCGGCACCGGGGCACCACGTGAGAGGGCGCCGGCCCGACGGAGGACATCGATGAGCGAGACCGAAGCCCCGGGGGGCATCGACGCGAGCGTGCCGCCGAGCGGGACCGGCTGCGCCGACTGCGAGGCCGCCGTGCCCGCGGGGTGGTGGGTGCACCTGCGCCGCTGCGCCACCTGCGGCCACGTGGGGTGCTGCGACACCTCACCGGCCCAGCACGCCACGGCCCACGCCGGAGCCACCGGGCACCGCGTGGTGCAGAGCTTCGAGCCGGGCGAGGACTGGTTCTGGGACTACGGCGACGCGACGATGGTCGACGGCCCGGCGCTCGCGCCGCCGACCTCCCGGCCCCCGGACCAGTCGGTGCCCGGGCCGCGGCAGCGGGTGCCTGCCGACTGGCGCGACCACATCCACTGATGCCCACGCTCGAGCCGCTCGCCGTGCCGCTGGGACCGGCCTGCCTCGGCGTCCTCCCCCGGCTCGCCGAGGCCATGGGCGGCGACGCCCCGGTGCTGCCGTACGCCGCCTCGGCGCCGCTGCCCGCGGTACCGCCGCACGACCCGGCCGAGCTGTTCGTCGGCCTCGCGGCCGTCGTCGGCACGTCGGGGTCGACCGGCACCCCGAAGCGCGCCCTGCTCAGCGCCCGCGCACTGCTGGTCAGCGGACGGGCCACCCACGAGCGGCTCGGTGGTGACGGTCAGTGGCTGCTCGCGCTCCCCGCCCACCACGTCGCCGGCCTGCAGGTGCTGCTGCGGTCGCTGGATGCCGGTACCGCGCCGGTCGCGATGGACCTCACCGACGGCTTCCTCCCGCAGGCCTTCCTCGCCGCCAGCCGGCAGCTCGACCCGGGGTCCCGTCGCTACACCAGTCTCGTCCCCACGCAGCTGGTCCGGCTGCTCGACCACCCGCGTGGGCCGGAGTCGTTGCGCTCCTTCGACGCAGTGCTCGTCGGGGGTGCGGCGATGCCCCCACGGCTGCGCCGTCGTGCCGAGCGAGCGGGCGTGGCCGTGGTCGCCACCTACGGCATGAGCGAGACCGCCGGAGGCTGTGTCTACGACGGGAAGCCGTTGCCCTGCACCGAGATCGCTTTCGACGACGAGGGGCGCATCCACCTGGGCGGCGCCACCGTGGGGCACGGCTACCTCGGCCGCCCGGACCTCGGCCAGGAGGCCTTCGGCGTCGACGAGGACGGGATGCGCTGGTTCCGCACCGACGACGTCGGTCACACCGACGAGTACGCCCGGCTGCACGTCGACGGCCGGGTCGACGACCTGGTCAACACCGGCGGCCTCAAGGTGGCGCCGCGCCTGGTCGAGGAGGCCATCGCCGAGCACGTGCCCGGGGTGGCCGAGGTCGTCGTCGTCGGCAGCCCCGACGCCGAGTGGGGCGAGGCGGTGTGCGCCCTCGTCGTGCTCGAGCCGGGGGCGGTGCGCGCTGGGCTGACCGTCGCCGAGCTGCGGGCGCACCTGCGCGGCATCCTGCCCGACCACGCGCTGCCGCGCCGGGCCGCGACGGCCTCCGCGCTGCCGACCCGCGGTCCGGGCAAGCCGGACCGGCGCGCGGTGGCCGCCCTGTTCACCGTGGGATGATGGCCGGGTGCTCCGCTACGTGCCGGCCGTCCTCAGCTTCGCGCTGACGGTCTACTGCCTCATCGACGCGTTCCAGACCGACCAGGCCGACATGCGCAACCTGCCCAAGGTCGCCTGGATCATGCTCGTGCTCCTCGTCCCGGTCATCGGCCCGGTCGGCTGGCTGCTGGCCGGCCGGCCCACCCGCGGCTCGACGCCGTCGAGGAGCCAGCGGCAACGCTGGCAGGACCAGCAGCGCGACCGCGACCGTGGCCGGCCGCGCGGACCCGACGACGACCCCGACTTCCTCAAGGACCTCTGACCCCCGCATGGCCTCCCTGTCCCAGTGGGTGGCGGGCGCCCGTCCGCGCACCCTGCCCGCCGCCGTCGCCCCCGTCGTCCTCGGCACCGCTGCCGCCCACCTGGTGGGGCGCGCGGACGTCGCCCTCGGCATCCTCGCCCTCGTCGTCGCGCTGTCGCTTCAGGTCGGGGTGAACTACGCCAACGACTACTCCGACGGCATCCGCGGCACCGACGAGGCCCGGGTCGGCCCGGTGCGCCTGGTCGGCCAGCGGCTCGCCGCCCCCGGCAACGTCAAGCTCGCGGCGATGCTCGCGTTCGCCGCGGCCGGTGTCGTCGGCCTGGCCCTGGTGGCCCTGTCCGGGGCGTGGATCATGCTGCCGCTGGGTGTGCTGGCCGTGCTCGCCGCGTGGCGCTACACCGGTGGCGACAACCCCTACGGCTACCGCGGCCTCGGCGAGGTCTACGTCTTCGTCTTCTTCGGCCTGATGGCCACGCTCGGCACGCAGTACACCCAGGCGGATGCCGTGACCTGGTTCGGCGTGCTCGGCGCCGTGGGCGTGGGTGCGGTCGCCTCGGCCATCCTGGTCGCGAACAACCTGCGCGACATCCCGACCGACACCGAGCACGGCAAGCACACCCTCGCCGTGCGCCTGGGCGACCGGCGCACCCGCCAGCTCTACGTGGCGCTGGTCGCGGTGTCGGTGCTGACCCTGGCCGGCATGGCCTTCTGGGAACCGTGGGTGCTGCTCGGGCTGCTCGCCCTCCCGCTGGCGGTCAAGGCGGTGCGCACCGTGACGTCGGGCACCACCGGGCGCGACCTGGTGCCCGTGCTGGCCGCGACCGGGCTGTACGAGGTCGCGTACGCCGTGCTCGCGGCCCTGGGCGTGGTCGTCGGCGTCGCGCTTCGCTGACCGCCGCTCGGAGTCGGGTGCTGGGCGCCGCTCGACGTCGGGTGCTGAGATGGCTGCCCTGGCAACCACCTGGGCACCCGACTGCGGATGCCGCGGGCTTTCGCTGGGAGTCGGGTGCCGAGATGGCTGCCCTGGCGACCACCTGAGCACCCGACCCCGGCACTCAGGGGGCGAGGCGGACCAGGCGGGCCGTGCCCCCCGGGTCCTCCAGCACGACGTGGTCGCCCGTGGCGGTGCGAGCCGTCGAGCGCACGGCCCTTGCCGGTGGCCCGGTCTGTTCCCGGATGCCGTCGCCGCTCACCGTGAGCACGCGGAGGGCGCCTCCGGAGGCCAGCAGCACGGTGGCCTCCGGGCCGCGCAGCAGGGGGGCGGGGAGCAGGTCGTGCTCACCGACGGCCAGTGCGGGGAGCGCGAGCGCCGACACCGAGCCGTCGGCCTCGAGGGTCCAGCCGCGCAGTCGGCCCGTCGACCGCCCCGACCACCGTGCAGCGGCCCGCGTCGTCGCACGAGGCGGAGTGGGCCTCACCGAGCGAGCCGTCGCCGGGCAGGTCGGTGCGCGTCCACGGGCCGTCGGGCCCCGGTGACCGCCACACGGCCGGGCGCTGCGTGACGCTGCCGTCGCCGAGCAGGGTCACCGACCCGACGACCAGCACACCGTCCCGGTCTGCGGTCGCACCCCGGGCCGAGACCAGCTCGGTCGCGCTGCTGGCCAGGGCGGTGCCGGCGGAGGGGGCGCGCACCCAGCGCTCGCCCCGCGGGTGCCACACGGCGATGTCGAGCCCTGCTCCCCCGCTCTCCCACGACCCACGATGACCGGAGCCCTCGGGGTCTGCACGAGCGAGACCAGGGCACCGGCGCCCCAGCCCCCGAAGGTCGCGAACGGCTGTGGCAGCTCGCGCACCGCGGAGGTGTCGCCGCGCCAGGTGCTCCACCGGGTGTTCGAGTGCGCCCCCGCGGGAGCCCCGCCGACCAGGTCGACGGCGGCGCCCCTCGGGGCGGCCACCAGCCACTTCGCCTGGAACGCCGTCGGAGACACTGCGTCGACGTCGACCTCACGGGAGCCGCCGGCCGCCTCGAGCACCGTGAGCCGGGGTCGCGAGGCCGACCCCTCCGGGGCACGCGATCCGACGAGCAGGTCCTCACCCCACGCGGTGACCACGACCGGCTCGTAACCCTGCGGCAGCGCCACGTCGGTCGCGGCCACCGACGGGGTCGGCGACGCATCTCGGTGCGTGACCCCGAGCCCTCGCACGCTCCCACCAGCAGCAGCGCCGCCGCGGGCAGTACCCACCACCCCCGGCGGGCCCCGCGCCAGACCGTCATCAGGCTCTCCTCTCCGGGGATGCCACGACCACCAGGTTCCCGCGTCGCCGGCTGGTCTGCCAGGTGTGGGCCGCCTCGCCCAGCGACCGGGTGAGCGGATCGAGCAGCCGGTCGCCGGCGCCGTCGGGCGTCTCGTACACCAGCACGAGGCACCCGTTCGGCGTCAGGAGCGCCGAGAGCCGGTCCAGCTCTCGGCGCGCGGGCCCCGTCCAGAAGAGGTTGACGTTGACGGCCACCGCGACATCCACCACCGCGTTCGGTGCGGGCACGGTGTCGAGGGTTCCGTGGTGCACGCTCCAGCGCGTGGAGCTCTTGAGGGCGGCGAGCCGGGTGCGGCTCGCGACGACCGCGTGGGCGGACCGGTCGACCCCGAGGTACTCGTCGACCTGGCCCATCAGGGCCGCGGCCAGCACCCCGCGGCCGCCGCCGAGCTCGAGGACGAAACCGTCGGTGCGCTCGAGCACGAGGTCTCGCGCCAGCTCCAGGCGCGGTGGCAGGCCGGACACCGGCTCAGACGTCGATCGTCAGGCACCGACACGAAGTGGCGCGGCGCCGGGCCGCGCCGGAACCACACCTCGCCGCTGAGCTCCAGCTCCATCGGCTCAGGATAGGAGCAGGACCCGACAGGATCAGGTCAGCGGAAGGTGCCCTCGTCGCCGGACACCTCGGCGTCCTCGTCGATCTCGTCGACCGACTTGGTGCGAGGGGCGGCCTGCTTGGCCGCCGCCCGCTGCTCGAGCTTCTGCGCGAGCTGGGCCGAGTAGTCCTCACGGAAGCGGCGCAGCCCGAAGTAGGAGATCACGGCGGACAGCAGCGCCGCGATCACGACGAGCAGCAACAGCTCCTCGCGGTCCCGGAGCCCGACGAGCCAGAGCAGGCTGACGCAGCCGAGGAAGACGAGCAGGCGGAGCAGGCTGTAGCGGAGCATGGCGTGTCAGAGTCCCGAGTAGGAGTGCTGGCCGACGAAGAAGACGTTCACGACGGCGAAGTTGAGGATGATGCAGCCGTAGCCGGCCAGGGCGATCCACACGGCGTTCTGGCGCTTCCAGCCGGTCGTGGCGCGGGCGTGGAGGTAGGCGGCGTAGACCACCCAGATCACGAAGCTCCACACCTCCTTGGGGTCCCAGTTCCAGTAGGAGCCCCAGGCCTGACGGGCCCAGATCGCGCCGGCGATGACGGTGAAGGTCCACAGCGGGAACGCCACGATGTGCACGGAATAGGTGAGCCGCTCCAGGGCGCGGGCGTCGGGCAGCCGGTCCATGAAGCTGCGCCGCCGCTCGGGAGCCGACTCGAGCCGGTCCTGGACGAGGTACATGACCCCGAGCGAGAAGCCGATCGTGAAGACCGCGACCGACAAGGTCGCGACGGCGACGTGGATGGCGAGCCACACCGAGCGCAGCGACGGCATCAGCTCGGCCGCGTCGGTGTACCAGACGGTGATGGCGAGGCCGAGGTTGAGCAGCACGGGGATGACGACGAACAGCCCGAGCCAGCGCAGGTCGCGCCGCATCGACCAGCCGCAGTACGCCAGCAGCACGAACATCGCCCCGACGATCGCGAACTCGTACATGTTCCCCAGCGGCCAGCGGTGCACCTCGAGCGCCCGCAGCACCACCCCGGCGACGACGAGGACGGTACCGAGCAGGGTGAGCGCCCAGCCGATGCCGGCGGCCTTGCGCGCGGCGGCCGGCTCGGCATCCCGACCCGTCACGGCGTCGGACGGGTCGTCGGATGCCGTGTCGCGCGCCTGGGGGTCGACGGCGCCTCCGGCCGCCACCAGCTCGCGCTCGCGCGAGGTCTCCCGGGCCGGCACCAGCCGGGCGAGGTAGACGGCATCCGCGAGCATGGCCAACGTGAGCACCGCCATGGCGGAGTAGATCGCCAGGTTGGACAGCTGGGCGAGGGTCTGGTCGGTCATCTCGTTCCTTCGAGTGCGCTCAGGACGGCCGCGATCTCGTCGGGCATCCCTTCGTCGTCGTCCTTGGCCAGGCCGCCGACGGACACCACAGTACGACCCGGTTCGGGCCCCGGACCAACCCGCACGAACACCCGTCGACGACGGATGACCAGCGAGGCGACCAGTCCGGCCAGCGACAGCAGTGCGGCGACCAGGGTCAGGGACTTGCCCGGGTCGGTGCGGATCGACAGGCCGGCGAACCGCTCGACCTTGTCGAAGGTGATCGAGCCGCGGCCGTCGGGCAGCTCGAAGGTCTCGCCGGGCCGCAGCAGGATGCGCAGCTGGTCGGCGCCCTCCTTGCCGGGCACGGGCGTCATCGAGGCGGTGTCGAGGGAGTAGACCGACTGCGGCCGGCCGCTGGGGAAGAGCTCGCCCTCGAAGGCGGTCAGCGCCAGCTGCGGGTCGAGCGCGTCGGGGAAGATCGAGTGCGGGCCCTGGTCGTCGATCTCGCCGGTGGGCAGGAAGAAGCCGGCGAAACCGAGCTGCTTCGGCGAGGACCCGGGCACCTTGACCGCTCCGACCGAGGTGTAGTTGTCGTCCTGCGGCAGGAAGGGCGTGGCGTCGGAGTAGAGCACCGTGCCCCCGCCGTCACGCACCGTGATGACCGGGGCGTAGCCGTTGCCGAGCAGGAAGACCGAGCCCCCTCCGGTCTCCAGCGGGTGGTTGACCCGGATGCTGCGCGGCTCGCTGTCCCCGTCGGCGTCGGTGAACGTCGTGAACGCCTCGAAGTCGCGCGGTGCCCCGAACTGCCCGGGGGTCTTGACCTCGGTCTCGAAGGTGGCGTCGAGCCGGTCGACGCTGATCGTGTACGGCTCCAGGGCGTTGACGTCGACCCAGGGCCCGGGGCTGAAGGTGTCGTAGCGCGAGAGCGTGTTGGCGAAGGTCTTGCCGACGGGCACGATGACGTCGCCCTTCCAGCCGAGCAGGTGCCCCCACGCGACGCCGACCAGCACCCCGATGAGGGCGACGTGGAAGACCAGGTTGCCGGTCTCGCGCAGGTAGCCCTTCTCGGCCGAGAGGGTCTCGTCGTCGTGCGCGTGCACCCGGTAGCGGCGCTCGCGCAGGGCCGCCCGCAGGCGCTCGCGAACCTCGGTCGGGCTCACCCTCGACCGTCACTTCGCGGTGGGCGGCCAGGCGCTCGAGGCGGCGCGGGGCGCGCGGCGGGGCCGAGCGCACCTGGTGCCAGAGGATCCTCGTGCGCGGCAGCACGCAGCCGATGAGGGAGACGAAGAGCAGCAGGTAGATCGCCGCGAACCACGGGGACGCGTAGACCTCGAAGAAGCCCAGCCGGTCGAGCACCGGGCCGGCGCCCGGGTGGTCGGCGATCCACTGCGCGGTGCGGGCCGGGTCGATCGAGCGCTGCGGGAAGGTGGACCCCGGGATCGCGCCGATGGCCAGGAGCAGCAGCAGGAACAGCGCGGTGCGCATGCTCGTCAGCTGCCGCCAGGTCCACCGCAGCCACCCGAGGGGGCTCAACCGAGGCTGCGCGACGTCGGTGCGGGTGCTCACACCGCCACCTGGAAGCCGTTGACGAGCTCGGTCTGCAGCCAGGTGTTCATGCTCTGCCACAGCCCGGTGACCATGAGCAGCCCGACGATCACGAGCGTGACCCCGCCCACGACCTGGATGGTGCGCTGGTGGCGACGCAGCCACCCCGACGCGCGCCCGGCGCGGTCGAGCCCGGCCGCGATGAGGATGAAGGGCAGGCCCAGCCCGAGCCCGTACGCCACCGCGAGCACCACGCTGCGACCGACCTGCGGGTCCTCGGTGACCGAGGCCAGGACGAGCACGGCCGCGAGCGTCGGGCCGGTGCAGGGGGCCCAGCCGAGGGCGAAGACCGCGCCGAGCACCGGGGCACCGGCCAGGCCCGCCCTCGGGCGCCAGGAGATCTTCGCCTCGCGCTGGCTCCCGACCCCGAGGAAGACCAGGCCCATGAGGATGACGAGCACCCCACCCAGGCGCATGAGCAGGGTGCGGTGCTCGATGAGCGCCCGGCCGGCGGTGGTGACGAAGATCGAGCCGAGCACGAAGACGGCCGTGAACCCGACGACGAAGAGCAGGGCGCCGGTCACCGTGCGGCTGCGCGACTTCTCGGCGAGGGTCTCGCCGGTCAGCCCGGTGACGTAGCCGAGGTAGCCCGGCACGAGCGGCAGCACGCAGGGGCTGGCGAACGACACCAGGCCGGCCAGGGCCGCCAGGGCGACCGCGAGCGGGAGCGCCCCTGAGGTGACCGTGTCGCCCGCGGCGAGCACGGCCGCGGTGCCGGCGGCCGCGGTCACGACTGGGCGACGACGTCGTCGACGAGCCCGCGCAGGGTGGTGGCCGAGACCGGGCCGTTGACCCGGGCCGCGATGCGGCCCTCGGTGTCGAGCACGAGTGTGGTCGGCACGGTGGGCGCCTTGCCCTGCAGGGCGAGGATGGCGACCCCGGACTCGTCGGTCAGGCTCGGGTAGGTGATCCCCGCCTTTGTCGCGAACGCCGCACCGCGAGCGGGGTCCTCGCGGAAGTCGATGCCCATGAACTCGACCGGTGCCTCGTCGGCCTGCAGGCCGGCCCAGGTCTTCTGCAGGTCCGGGGCTTCGGCGACGCACGGCGCGCACCACGAGCCCCACACGTTGAGCACCAGGACCTTGCCCCGGGTGGAGGCGATGTCCCACGCGCGAGCCGTCGAGCAGCTCGCCGGTCAGCTCGACCGGCTCCGCGCGCTTCGCCTCGGGGATCGTCTCGACGGCACCGTCGCCGGAGACGTAGCCCTTCTGGTCGCCGGCCTTGGCCTGCGCCGCGACCGAGTTCGGGTCCTGCGTGCACCCGGTGGCGCCGAGGAGGAGCACAGCGGCCGCGACCCCCACGGCCCACCGCGCGGTGGGTCGAGCCGTCATGCGCCCGCCCCGGGCTGGGCCTGGTCGAGCAGCGACGCCGCCGGCTCGCTGTAGCTGAGCGAGAGCAGCTCGTCGTCGAGGAAGGTCAGCGAGGTCAGCGACGCGAGCGCGCACTCGCGGTGCGCCGGGTTGTGCCAGAGCGGCCGGCCCTCGGTGGCGAGCCGGATCATCCAGATCGGGGCCTGGTGGCTGACGATGACGGCCTCGTGCCCGCGGGCCGCGGCGCGGGCGTCGACGACCGCCTGGCGCATCCGCTCGACGATCTCGACGTAGGGCTCGCCCCAGGACGGCCGGAAGGGGTTGAGCATCTTCGGGTAGAGCCGGGGGTGCTTGAGGAGGCCGGAGCCCCCGGCGACCGGCAGGCCCTCGAAGTAGTTCTCGGCCTCGACGACCCGCTCGTCGAGGGTGATGTCGAGGCCGTGGGAGTCGGCGATCGGCGCCGCGGTCTCGCGGGCCCGCTCCAGCGGGCTGGAGACGACGTGCGTGATGTCGTGGTCGCCGAGGTGCTCGGCGGCCAGGTCGGCCATCTGCCGGCCGAGCTCGGACAGGTGGTAGCCCGGCATCCGGCCGTAGAGGAGCCGGTGCGGGTTGTGCACCTCACCGTGGCGCAGCAGGTGCACGACGGTGCGCTGCGGGTCACCGGGGCCGGGGCCACCGGCCTCGGGGGACGACGTCATGCGCCGATTGTCGCAAACCCGGCTGGGTGCTCAGGCACGCGTCCCGGCGTCGACCCCGGCGGCGGCCCGGGCGGCCGCCGGCAGGGCCGCCGAGCGACCCGGTCGACGGCGGCGTCGTCGTGCGCGCCGGAGACGAACCACGACTCGAACGCGCTCGGCGGCAGGTAGACCCCGGCATCGAGCATCGCGTGGAAGAACCGGCCGAAGGCGGCGGTGTCCTGGTCGCGCGCGTCGTCGTAGGTGCGCACGGCCCCGTCGCGGAAGTAGACCGAGAACATCGAGCCTGCCCACTGGATGCGGTGCGGCACACCGGCATCCGACAGGGCGGTGGATGCCGCGTCGGCGATCGCGCGGGACACCTCACCCAGGCGCACGTACAGGGCGTCGTCGCAGGCCCGAAGCGTGGCGAGCCCGGCGGCGGTGGCGACCGGGTTCCCGGAGAGGGTGCCGGCCTGGTAGACCGGGCCGTCGGGGGCGAGCAGGGTCATGACGTCGGCGCGGCCGCCGAAGGCCGCGGCCGGGAAGCCACCGCCCATGACCTTGCCGAAGGTCATCAGGTCGGGGGCGACGTCGACGCCCTCGTGGCCCCACCAGCCGGCTCGGCCCACCCGGAACCCGGTCATCACCTCGTCGGAGACCAGCAGGGCGCCGTGCTCGGCGGTGACCCGGCGCAGCGCCTGCGTGAAGCCGGCATCCGGCGGGACGACGCCCATGTTGCCGGCGGCCGCCTCGGTGATGAGGCACGCGATCTCGCCGCCGCGGGCGGCGAAGACCGCCTCGAGGGCCTCGACGTCGTTGTAGGCGATGACCAGGGTCTCGGCGGCCATCTCCTTGGGCACCCCCGCGGAGTCGGGCAGGGCGAGCGTGGCGACCCCGGACCCGGCGCTGACCAGCAGGGAGTCGACGTGGCCGTGGTAGTGCCCGGCGAACTTCACGACCAGGCTGCGACCGGTGAACCCGCGGGCCAGCCGGATGGCGCTCATCGTCGCCTCGGTGCCGCTGGAGACCAGGCGCACCTGCTCGACGGGGTCCACCCGGGCGACGATCTCCTCGGCGAGCAGCACCTCGTTCTCGGAGGGGGTGCCGAAGGAGAAGCCGCGCGCCCACCGCCTCGCGCACCGCCTCGAGCACGCTCGGGTGCGAGTGACCCAGGATCATCGGCCCCCAGCTGCAGACCAGGTCGACGTACTCGGTGCCGTCGACGTCGGTGAGGTACGGACCGCGCCCGCTCGCCATGAAGCGGGGGGTGCCGCCGACGGCGCGGAACGCCCGCACCGGTGAGTTGACCCCGCCGGGGGTCACGGCACGGGCTCGGGCGAGCAGCGCTGCGGAGGCGGGCGCGTCGGTCGGGGTGGTCGGGCTGGCTCGTCGGCTCGGGGGTCGTCACCGCGCCATCCTCCCAGCCGCGCCGACCGCTGCGGGGCGGCGGGGTCGACGACGGAGGGGCCGTCGAGGGTGGGTCAGCCGGCCTCGTCGGGCGTGGTCGGGTCGGCGGCGTACGCGTCGCGGATGGCCTGCATCGCCTCGCCCAGGGCGGCGAACTGCTGCGGGGTGAGGATGTCGACGAGGTGCCGCCGCACGCTGGTCACGTGCACCTCGGCGAACCCGACGATCGCCGTCCCGCCCCTCGTCGGTGAGCCGCAGCAGCACGCCGCGTCCGTCGTCGGGGGCCGGGCTGCGCTTGACCCAGCCACGCCGCTCGAGGCGGGCCGCGGTGTGGGTGACCCGGCTGCGCGACTGCACGATGAGGCTGGCCAGGGCCGACATCCGCAGCTGGCCCATCGGCGCCTCGGAGAGCATCGAGAGCAGCTCGTACTCCGACAAGGAGATGCCGACGGCCTGCAGGTCGCGGTCCAGCGCGACGTCGAGCTCGCGGTTGGCCCGGAGGTAGGCGCGCCACGAGACCTGCTCGGTCTCGGACAGCCACCGCACCTCCTCGCTCGCCATGCCACCCATCGTGGCACGTCAGGGGGGTCCGCGAGGGGAGTTACCGGGTCGCAGCGCCAGGTGAGGTGTCCACGAGCTGTTCCCACATCGTGAGATCGCGGAATGATGCTCGACTCGCGATTGGTTGAACAGTCAACTAACCTAGTGGTTGATCAGTCAACTACCTCCACCGAAGTCCCGACACCCACCACCCCAAGGAGAACGACATGACCGCCATCGCCACCCTGAACACCCTGACCGCCGGCACCTGGGCCATCGACCCCACCCACAGCGAGGTCGGCTTCGTCGCCCGCCACCTGATGGTGACCAAGGTCCGCGGCTCGTTCACCGACGTCTCCGGCACCGTCGAGGTCGCCGAGGACATCACGAAGAGCGTCGCGAACGTCACCATCAAGACCGCGTCGGTCGCCATCGGCACCGCCGACCGCGACGCCCACCTGCGCAGCGCCGACTTCTTCGACTCCGAGACCTACCCGGAGCATGACCTTCGTGTCGACCTCGTTCGACGGTGACACCCTCACCGGCGACCTGACCATCAAGGGCGTCACCAAGCCGGTCACCCTGGACGTCGAGTTCAACGGTGTCGCCACCGACCCGTGGGGCAACGAGAAGGCCGCCTTCGAGGCCACCGGCGAGCTCAACCGCACCGACTGGGGCCTGACCTGGAACGCGCAACCTCGAGAAGGGCGGCGTCCTGGTCTCCGAGAAGATCAAGCTCGTCCTCGACGTGCAGCTCGCCAAGCAGGCCTGAGCCACCACCGCACCCGCTCCGGACCCTCCGCCGGAGTCAGCGCCGCCGCGGATCCTCCACCGCGGCGACCACGAGGCCGCCGCCCACCCCGACCAGGGGCCGGGCGGCGGCCTTCGTCGTCCCGAGCGGTCGGCACGATTTCACCCAAACCGCCCGCATCGGCCGACGGGACGGGACCATGGGCGCAACCCGGAGAGGATCCATGGTGTTGCCGAGTGACGACCACGTCATCCTGCGTCAGTGGTTGGCCACCCGCGGCGTGACGCGGGCGAGCTGGCCGGCATCCTCGTCACGGGCGACCTCGACGCCCTGCTCGCCGTCGCCGGGTCCATCACGGCTCTCCCGCTGGATCCCAGTCGGTGGCCGAGGCCCGGGCGATCGCACGCGAGAGCCCGATGTGGCCCGAGCTGGCGACCTCGGCACCGCCGCCTGTGAGCTCGGGTGGCCGCCGTGCTCGAGCAGGTGTGCGAGGCGCTGGCCGGCAGGCGTCCGGCGGCGCCGTACCAGGGCCTCGGCGTCACCTGGGGCCACGAGCTGCTCGAGGCCGGTTGGTGCTGCGCGACCTCGGCCCCCTGTACGCGCGGATGGCGTGGGACAGGTCCGGTCGCACCACCTGAGGCTCAGAGGCGGGCGGCGGCCTCGAGGGCGTAGTAGCGTGAGGATGATCTGCGCGCCGGCCCGGCGGATGCCGGTCAGGCTCTCCATCATCACCCGGTCGCGGTCGATCCAGCCGCGCTGCGCGGCGGCCTCGATCTGCGAGTACTCCCCCGAGATCTGGTAGGCCGCGACGGGAACCGGCGACATCGAGGCGGCCGCCGCGATGACGTCGAGGTGCGGCCCGGCGGGCTTGACCATGACGATGTCGGCGCCCTCGTCGATGTCGAGCTCGAGCTCGCGCAGCGCCTCGGTGCCGTTGGCGGGGTCCTGCTGGTAGGTCGGCGCGGTCGCCGACCAGCGAGGACTGCACCGCCTCGCGGAACGGCCCGTACAGGCCCGAGGTGTACTTCGCGGCGTAGGCGAGGATCACCGTGTCGGCGTACCCGGCGGCATCCAGTGCCGCGCGCACGTACCCGACCTGGCCGTCCATCATCCCGGACAGGCCGAGCACGGTGGCGCCGGTCGCGGCCTGGGCCAGTGCCATCGAGGCGTAGCGGTCGAGGGTGGCGTCGTTGTCGACCGAGCCGTCGTGCGGCGAGCACTCCGCAGTGGCCGTGGTCGGTGAACTCGTCGAGGCACAGGTCGGCCATCACGACCAGGTCGTCACCGACCTCCTCGACCAGCCGCGCGAGCGCGACGTTGAGGATGCCGTCGGGGTCGTCGGCGCCCGACCCGCGGGCGTCCTTGTCGACCGGCACACCGAAGACCATGATGCCGCCGAGCCCCGCGTCGACACAGCGCCGCGCCTCGACCGACGAGCGACTCCAGGGTGTGCTGCACGACCCCGGGCATCGCCGAGATCGGCACCGGGCGCGTCGATGCCCTCGCGCACGAACACCGGCAGCACGAGCTCGGCCGGGTGCAGCCGGGTCTCGGCCACGAGCCGCCGCAGCGCCGGGCGTGCGCCGCAGCCGCCGCGGCCGCGACGGACGGGTAAGCCGCCCACGCTCAGGTGGCCCGTCGGCGGCCGCCGGGACGGCGCTGGCTGGGCCGCAGCACGGCCTCGCCCGGCCTCCTGCGCGGCGAGCGCGAGCGAGCGGCCGTGGTCGGCGAGCGCGTCGACGAGGGCCTCGGCGGTCGGCTCCGGGGCGAGCACGTCGACCCGCAGCCCGTGCTCCTCGGCCGTCTTGGCCGTGGCGGGGCCGATGCAGGCGACGACGGTCGTCGGGTGCGGCTTGCCGGCGATGCCGACGAGGTTGCGCACCGTCGAGCTCGACGTGAACAGCACGGCGTCGAACGAGCCGTTCTTGATGGCGTCGCGCACGGCGGCGGCCGGCGGGGCGGCCCGCACGGTGCGGTAGGCGGTGACGTCGTCGACCTCCCAGCCCATCTCCTGCAGCCCGGCGACGAGGGTGTCGGTGGCGATGTCGGCGCGCGGCAGGAAGACCCGGTTGATCGGGTCGAGGTCGGGGTCGAAGTCGGGCCACTCCTCGAGCAGGCCGCGCGCGGACTGCTCGCCCGACGGCACCAGGTCGGCGACGATGCCCCAGTCGCGCAGCGCCTGGGCGGTGACCCCGCCGACGGCCGCGACCTTGAGCCCGGCGAACGAGCGGGCGTCGAGGCCGAACTCGTCGAACTTCTCGCGGATCGCGCGCACGGCGTTGACCGAGGTGAACCCGACCCACTCGTAGCGGCCGGTGACCATGCCCTTGACGGCCCGCTCGAGCTGCTGCGGCGTGCGCGGCGGCTCCACCGAGATGGTCGGCACGACGGCGGCCTGCGCACCGTGGTGCTCGAGCCGGGCGATGGTCGAGCCGGACTGCTCCTTGGTGCGCGGGACGAGCACCTCCCAGCCGAACAGCGGCTTGGTCTCGAACCACGACAGCGTCTCGCGCATGGTCACAGTGGACCCCACGACGGCCAGTACGGGGAAGCGCCCGTCGGCCATCGTCGCGGACGGCGGCCCCGAGGGTCGTCACGACGGTGCGCTGCTCGGTGCTGGTGCCGCGCTCGGTGACGGCCACCGGGGTGTCGGCGTCACGGCCGGCGGCGACGAGGGCGTCGAGCGCCTCGGCGGCCCGGTCGGGCGGGCCGAGCACGACGACGGTGACGCCCGGGGTCGACCGCGCCGGTGAGGTCGGTGTTGCGCGCGCCGGCGACGACGACGTGGATGCCGGTGGACGTGCTCGACGTCAGCGGCACCCCGGCGTACGACGGCACCGCGGTGACCGAGCTGACGCCGGGCACGACCTCGAAGGCGAGGCCCGCCTTGACGCAGGCGGTGGCCTCCTCGGCGAGGCCGTTGAAGATCGCCGGGTCGCCGTCCATGAGGCGCACGACGAGGCCGCCGGGGTGGGCCTTGGCGGCCCGCACGACGAGCTTGGAGCGCACCGCGTGGGTGAGCCGCTCGCCGTGGTCGCCGTAGCCGGCGTCGACGACGTCGACGTCGGGGCGACACCAGCGCTCGCACGACGGCCTCACGGGCGACCTGGTCGATGACGACCGCGTCGGCGGTCGCGAGCAGCTCGCCGGCGCGCACGGTGAGCAGGCCCGGGTCGCCGGGGCCGGCGCCGACGAAGACGACGCGGGCCGGGATCCGGGTGGTGGGCGGAGGTGGACGAGCGCTGAGGGGCTCACAGGGCACGCTCCGTTGCGAGGTGGTCGGCGGTGGGCAGCGGGGAGGTGTCGGACATGAGGTCGGCGGCGCCGTCCTCGAGCAGGAGGCGGGCGAGGCGACGCCCGAGGAGGCCGGGTCGGCGACGTCGCCCGACGAGCGAGCGACGCAGGTCGGCCGAGCCGTCGGGGGTGGTGACGACGGCGCGCAGCGACAGCTCGGGGCCGTCGACCCCTCGACGACCTCGGCCAGAGCGCCCCGACCGGGGCCGAGCACCCCGCCTCGAGCTCGGCGAGCAGGGCGCGCTCGGCGGTCGTGCAGGCGCGGGTGTCGGCGTCGTCGAGGGCGGCCACGACGGATGCCGTGACGGCGTCGTCCGCGCGGACCTCCACGGCGAGCGCGCCCTGGCCGGGGGCCGGCAGCATCTGCATCGGGTCGAGCAGCTCGGTGGCCTCGTCGATCCGACCGAGCCGGCGCAGCCCGGCGGCGGCGAGCAGCGACGGCATCCAGCCGACCCTCGGTGACGGCCCGCAGGCGGGTGTCGACGTTGCCTCGCAGCCCGATGACGACGAGGCCGAGCCCGAGTGCCTCGAGCTGGGCGCGGCGGCGGGGTGAGCCGGTGCCCACGGTGGCGCCGGCGGGCAGCTCGCCGAGGGTGAGACCGTCACGGGCGACGAGGGCGTCGCGAGGGTCCTCGCGGGTGGGCACCGCAGCGACCCTGGTGGCCTCGTCGGGCGTGGTCGGCAGGTCCTTGAGCGAGTGCACGGCCAGGTCGACGCGACCCTCGCTCAGCGCGGTGCGCAGGGCGGACACGAAGACCCCGGTGCCGCCGAGCTGGGCCAGCGGGGTGCTGCGGTCGAGGTCGCCCTCGGTGCTCACCTCGACGAGCTCGACGTCGTGGCCGAGCGCGCGCAGGCGGTCGGCCACCCACGTCGACTGCGTGGTGGCGAGGGCGGAGCGGCGGGTGCCGAGGCGCAGCGCGGTCATCCGTCGTCTCCCGGGATGGCGGGCGGGGCGGAGACGAGCGAGACGTCGCGCGGGTCGAGGTCGAACAGCTCGGACAGGGCCCGGGCGTAGCTGCCGCCCTGGCCCTCGCGGGCGAGCTCCTTGACCCGGACGGTTGGCGTGTGCAGCAGCTTGTCGACGACCCGCTGCACGGCCCGTCGCACCTCGACGCGCTCGGCCTCGGTGAGGTCGGGCATGCGGCGCTCGAGGCGGCGCAGCTCCTCCTCGACGAGCTCGCCGGCGTGGGTGCGCAGCGCGGTGACGGTGGGCGCGACCGCCTCCGCGGCCCGCGCGAGGAGGTAGGCCGCGACCTCGGCGGTGACCAGGTCGACGGCCTCGGTGACCTGCGGCGCGGAGCCGGCGTCGGCGAGGTCCTCGCCGAGCTCGCCGAGACCGACGCGGGTGGCACCCGGCAGGTCGGCGACGGCGAGGTCGACGTCGTGTGGCAGCGCGAGGTCGACGTACACCTGCCGACGGCCGTCGCGGGCGGCCAGGGCGGCTTGCACGTCGTCGGCGAGGACGACCCGACCGGGCGCACCGGTCGACGAGATGACGACGTCGGCGCCGACGAGCGCCTCGCCGAGCCGGGACAGCGGTCGAGCGGTGCCGCCCACCCGCTCGGCCACGCTGCGGGCGCGGTCGTGGTTGCGGTTGGCGACGACGACCGTGCGGGCACCGGCCCGCGCGGCGGTCGTGGCGGCGAGGGCGCCCATGCCACCGGCTCCCACCACGAGCACCGACAGGTCGCCGAGCGCGCCGAGCTCGGCCTCGGCGCGGGCGAGCCCGGCCTGCACCAGCGACCCGCTGACCAGGTCGATGGCGGTCTCGGTGTGCACCCGCTTGGCGACCCGCAGGGCCTGCTGCAGCACGGCGTTCAGCGCGGGGCCGACGTGGCCGTGGCGCTGGGCCCGGGCGAGGGAGCGGCGCACCTGGCCGAGGATCTGGGCCTCGCCGACCGCCATCGAGTCCAGGCCGGCGGCCACCGAGAAGACGTGGGCGATGCCGCGTTCCTCGTAGTGCACGAACAGGTGCGGCTGGAGGTCGTTGCGGTCGACCGCGCAGGCCTCGCGCGAGCGCGCTCGTGACGTCGGCGAGCGCCCCGTGGAAGGTGAGGCACTCGGCGTAGACCTCGGTGCGGTTGCAGGTGGAGAGCACCACCGCCTCGGTGACGTGCTCCGAGCGCAGCACCGCGGCCTCGAGGGCGGTGCGGGATTCCGGGTCGAGGGCGACCGACTCGAGGAGGGACAGGGGTGCGCCGTGGTGCGACAGGCCGAGGACGACGAGGCTCATGTGGTCACAACCTCCGCAACGGCCACCTTCTGCCCGTGGAACGCGAGGATCTGCAGCTCGGTCGACAGGTCGACCTTGCGCACGACCACGCCCTCGGGCACCGCGAGCACGGCCGGGGCGAAGTTGAGCACCGAGTGCACGCCTGCGGCGACCAGGTCGTCGCAGGCCTGCTGGGCACCCTCGGACGGCGTCGCGATGACGCCGATGGCCAGCCCGTCGTCGGCGACCAGGGCGGGCAGGTCGGCCATCGGCCGCACCTGCTGCCCGGAGACCTCCTCGCCCACCACGCGAGGGTCGCCGTCGAGCAGCGCGATGACCCGGAAGCCCCGCTCGGCGAAGCCGCGGTAGGCGGCGAGCGCCCGGCCCAGGTTGCCCATGCCGACGATGGCGACCGGCCACTCCTGGGTGAGGCCGAGGGCCGAGGTGATCTCGGAGGCGAGCCGCTCGACGTCGTAGCCCACCCCGCGCACGCCGTAGGAGCCCAGGTGCGACAGGTCCTTGCGCAGCATCGCCGAGCTGACCCCGGCGGCCGCGGCGAGCTCCTCGGAGCTGACCGAGCCGATGCCGTCACGTGCGAGGGAGGTCAGCGCCCGCAGGTAGCCGGGCAGACGGGCCACCGAGGCCTCCGGGATGCCCCGGCGGGCGGTCGCTGCGGCGGACACGGGTGGTCACCGACTCCTTTCGCGGGCCCGCGGGGCCGGGAAACGGCGACGGTCGCGCGCTGGAGCGTGCCGACCCGCGGGTGAGGACCGCCAGCGTACGGTCTTGTGAAGGCCTGCACAAAGTCACGCTTCGACCCCGTGAGACGCCTCGACCCCACCGGTGTGCTACAAGCGCCAGTGACCTCCACGCCGGGCTTCCCCCGCGAAGTCAGGAGCACTTCGCGCAGTCATGGCTGTGTACGGCCCTGACTCGACGAGAACCGCCTGAGCCCGCGAAGTCCTCCTGACTCCGCAGCTCCGGCGGGCGGTCAGGTGTCCGGCGGTGGGCTGGCCAGGGCGGCGCGCAGCCGGCCCTCGTCGACCCTCCAGTAGTCGTGCTGCCGGCCGTCGACCAGCGTGACGGGCACCTGGTCGGACCACTGCTCGAGCCACGCGGGGTCGCTGTCGACCGATCGCTCCTCCCAGCCGACGCCCAGCTCGGTGGTGACCCGCTCGACGGTCTCGCGCGCGACGTCGCACAGGTGGCAGCCCGGCCGCCCGATGAGCGTGACGCGGACCGGTTCGGCCATCAGAAGAAGACCGAGCGGCGCTGCATGAGCAGCGTGTAGAGGGTCTGCTGGATGGTCTCGCGCACCTGGTCGGTGAGGTCGAAGACGAGCATCGGGTCGTCGGCCGCACCCGGGCTGTGGGTGTCGGTGGGGATGGGCGCACCGAACTCGATGATCCACTTGCTCGGCAGCGGGATCATGCCGAGCGGGCCCGAGCCACGGGAAGGTCGGCGTGATCGGCGCGTAGGGCAGCCCGAACAGCCGGGCCACCGTGCCCATGTTGCCGATGATCGGCGAAGATCTCCTCGGCGCCCACGACCGAGCACGGGATGATCGGCACCTGGGCCGCGAGCGCCGCCGACACGAACCCGCCACGACCGAACCGCTGCAGCTTGTAGCGCTCGCGGAACGGCTTGCCCACGCCCTTGAAGCCCTCGGGGAAGACGCCGACGAGCTCGCCCTGGTCGAAGAGCCGCTCGGCGTCGGCGTTGGTCGCCAGCGTCGAGCCGGATCGCCGGGCGATCGGTGCCGAGGAACGGGGTCGAGAAGACGAGGTCGGCGCCGAGCGCGCGCATCACCCGCCGCTGCGGGTGCTCGTCGTGGATGGCGAGCTGCACCATGAGCGAGTCGAGCGCGATGGTGCCCGAGTGGTTCGACACGACGAGCGCGCCGCCGGTGCTCGGGATGTTCTCGATGCCGCGCACCTCGACCCGGAACCAGTGCCGGTAGATCGGCCGCAGCATCGGGTAGAAGACGTTCTCGGTGAAGTCGGCGTCGTAGCCGAACTCGTCGACCTCGTAGTCGCCGTCGACCCGGCGCCGCACGTAGGCGAGCACCTGGGCGACCCGGCGCTCGACGTCCTCCGGGGCGACCCCGGCGGCCTCGGCGCCCAGGCGCAGCATGCCGACGACGGCGTCGAGGGCGTCACCGACGTCGGGCAGCGGCAGGCCGGTGCGGCTCGGGGCTGCGTGCACGGTGGGGTCGAGCGGCGGCTCGGCGATGCGCAGGTGCGGGCGCTCGGCGTCGCGGCGGGCCTTCTCGCGCGGGTCGACCCGGGGGCGTCGCACCTTCGCGTCGGCGGGAGCCACCGGTGGTGGCGCGGCCACCCCACGCGTGCGCCGCTCGCCGCTCTGGCGCGAGGCCGTGCGCGACGGCGCGGAGCGCACCTGCGGTGCCGGCCGGTGCGGGCGCCGGGTGCGTCTGGGCAGCGTCACCGACCTGCTCGGATGCCGTGGGCTCGGCGGGCGTCGCCGCCGGCGCGGTCGTGGTGGCCGTGGTCGTCGGTGCAGCCGTCGTGGCGGGCGGCGTGGCGGCGGCCTTGGTGGCGCCGTTCCGCTTGGGGGCTGCCTTCTTCGGCGCGGGCTTCTTGGCCGCGGACGTCGTCGGCGCGAACGACTTGGCTGCGGACTTCGTCGGCGCGGACGACTTGGCTGCGGACGTCGTCGGCGCGGACGACTTGGGTTCGGACCGCTTGGGTGCGGACCTCTTGGCTGCGGACTTCCTGGCTGCGGACTTCTTGGCTGCGGACTTCTTGGCTGCGGACTTCTTGGCCGACTTCTGGCCGCCTTCTTGGCCGCGGACTGCTTCGCGACCGACGGCTTCGGGGCCGGGACCGCAGCGGTCACGGCATCCGGAGTCGTGGCGCCGTCGGTCGACCGGCACGATCGGCTCGGCGCCGATGAGGGGGGTCGAGCGGCGCTTGGCCCGTTCCCCCGACGCGCGGGCGGCGCCGGCGGCCAGGGCGCCCTGGCGTGCGGCCATCAGTGCCCCCTCCCGGTGCCCAGGGTGCGCAGCACGGCCTGGGTCGCGGTTCCGGCGACGCCGCTGACGGCATCCCCGACGACGGCGGCGGCCGGCACGGCCGGGCCGACGGTGCGCGCGAAGTCCTCGAAGGCGCCGCGCGAGGTGAACTGCGGCTCGAACCCGAGCACGCTGCGCATCCGGGTCGTGTCGAGGCCGCGGCCGAACGCGAGGAACGACATCTGGTCGGGCGAGAAGTCGGCCAGGCCCATCCGCCGCGCGAGGCCGCCGACGAAGCCGGCGGCCGGCAGCGGCAGCGGCACGACCGGACGGCCGACGATCGACGCCGCCTGGAGCACGGTGACGACACCGTCGCCGGCGAGGTTGACGACCCCGGTGGCGTCGCCGGTGGTCGCCCGGACCAGTGCCTCGATGGCGTCGTCCTCGTGCATGAACTGCATCCGGGCGTCGAAGCCGAGCGGCACCGGGATGACCGGCAGGTTGAAGTAGTCGGTGATCGAGGTGCGGATGCGCGGGCCGATGATGTTGGCGAAGCGCAGGGTGAGGATGTCGGTGTCGGGCCGGCGCCGGGCGAACCCGCGCACGTAGCCCTCGACCTCGATGGAGTCCTTGCCGAACCCGCCGGACGGGGCTGCGCTTGGCGCCCATGTCCTCGGTGAACATCGCCGGGTCGCGCGGGGTGGAGCCGTAGACCGCGGCGGAGGACTTCACGACGAGGCGACGCACGGTGCTCGACTTCTGGCACGCCGCGAGCAGCTGCATCGTGCCGATGACGTTGATCTCCTTCTGCGGGGTGCGTCCCCCGACGAAGGTGGGTGTGGCGATGACGTTCATGTGCACGACGGTGTCGACGCCGGCGCTCTCGATGACCCGGCCGATCATCGGGTTGCGGATGTCGGCGCGCACGAACTCGACGCCGCCGATGTCTCCGGCGGGCGGGATGACGTCGACCCCGACGACCCGCTCGACCGACGGGTCGGCGCTGAGCCGGCGCGCGAGGAGGCCCCCGAGGTACCGGGAGACCCCGGTCACGAGCACCACTGACGCCATGCCCTGCTCCTCACTCATGGGTTCCTGTGCCGACCCTACCCAGTGCCCCCGGACTGGACGAGACGAGGCCCCTCACCGCCAACGACAAAGGCCCCCGGAGTGCGGGGACCTTTGAAGCACGAGAGGTGACTCGAGGTCACTTCTTGTTGCGGCGCTGGTGGCGCGTCTTGCGAAGCAGCTTGCGGTGCTTCTTCTTCGCCATCCGCTTGCGCCGCTTCTTGATGACTGAACCCATGGGATGTCCTCAATGCTGGTGCGTCTGGTGCGGCTGCCCACCCTACCGGCAGGTCTGCACCGCTCCCAAACCGTGACCGAGCCGGTCGTGGGTGGGGTAGTGCTCGAGGGGCGGCCCGCATCGCGGGCCGCCCCTCGGGACGTGTGCTGCTGCGTCGGATCACGCCGTGTCGACGAACGAGCTGCGCAGGTACGCGTGCACCTCGTCCTCAGGGACCCGGAAGGACCGACCGACGCGGATCGCCGGGAGCTCCCCGGCGTGGACCATGCGATAGACGGTCATCTTGGAGACCCGCATGATCGCGGCGACCTCGGCGACGGTGAGGAACCGCACCTCCCCGAGCTGACGCTCCGTGGACATCGTGACCTCGTGCTTCTGCTCGTCCTCAGAGGCCGGAACGCTCCGGCATGTCGGCTGTGGACGTCGCAAGCGCAACCATAGGGGCAGATGTGACCACTGTGGAAGCAAATGGACCACATTCGTCAGGGCTGTCCAGCCGACACGCCGACGCCGACGTCGGCAATCGCCCGCGCGAGGGTGCCTCACGGCGTCCGTCAGTCGAACCAGGGGTCCAGGCCGTGGTGCGGGAAGGTCGCCTGGCGGGTCGCCAGGATGGCCCGGTCGACCGGGTTGTCTGGGTTGTGGCCCATGTTCCACGGCTGCACCCAGATCGGCAGGCTGCCGACCGGGAGGTCGCCCATCCGGGACGGCGCACGGCGCCGGCAGACCTCGAGCACGTGCGCCAGCCACTCCTCGGGCACCTCGGTGTCGCAGGGCACCGGCTCGTGCGCGGCGATGGCCGTGAGGTGCGTCCACGACCGGGGCACGACCTCGACCAGCTCGTAGCCGCCGCCGCCGAGCGCGACCCAGCGGCCGGATGCCGTCTCGTGGGCCAGGTCGTGCAACAGCTCGTGGGCGCGTCGCTGGGCGTCGACGGTGATCGCGAGGTGGGCGAGGGGGTCGTGCATGTGGGTGTCGCAGCCGTGCTGGCTCACCACGACGTCGGGCCCGAAGGCGCGCACGAGCGGCGGCACCACCGACTCGATGGACCGCAGCCAGGGGGAGTCACCGGTGCCGGGTGGCAGCGCGACGTTGGCGACCGTGCCGCGCGCCGCCGGGCCGCCGGTGTCGGCGGGCCAGCCGGTGCCCGGGAACAGGTGCCGACCGCTCTCGTGCACCGACACGGTGAGCACCCGGGGGTCGTTCCAGAACATCCGCTCGACGCCGTCGCCGTGGTGCACGTCGATGTCGACGTAGGCGACCCGCTGGGCACCGTGGTCGAGCAGCCACTGGATGCCGACGCCGATGTCGTTGTAGATGCAGAAGCCGCTCGCGTAGGAGCGCATCGCGTGGTGCAGACCGCCGCAGTAGTTCACGCCGTGGTCGATGTCGCCCTGCCAGACGCCGCGGCAGATGTCGAGGGTGCCCTGCGCGATGCGCGCCGAGGCCTCGTGCATCCCGGCGAACGCCGGGTCGTCCTCGGTGCCCAGGCCGCGGTGCTGGTCGGCCACCGTCGGGTCGGCCGAGGCACGGCGCACCGCCTCGATGTACTCGCGGTCGTGCACGGTGGCCAGCACCTCGTCGTCGGCGACCTCGGGGGCCAGCAGCGTGACGTGGTCGAGCACCCCGAGGGCGCGTGCGAGCCGGGTGGTGAGGTCGAGGCGGACAGGGGCCATCGGGTGGGTGGGGCCGAAGTCGTACGCCGTGAAGACCTCGTCCCAGACGACGCTCGTCCTTGCGGCCATGGTCTGCACGCTACTCGCCACCCCCGGCGTGGCAGGCTGGGCACCCACGACTCCCGTGAGAGAGGCCCCACGATGGCGCGCAGCAGTGCCCACGACGACGACGTCCTGGTCATCGGGCTCGGCCGGTTCGGCGCGGCGGCGGCGTTGGAGCTGCGCCGCCTGGGCCACAAGGTCACCGCCATCGAGAAGGACGGCTTCCTCGCCGAGCGGTTCCTCGGCCGGGTCAGCCACGTCATGCACGGCGACGCCAGCGATGTCGGCGTCATCCGCGACGCCAAGGCCGGCCGGTTCCCCATCGCCGTCGTCGCCATCGGTTCGTCGGTCGAGGCCTCGGTGCTCGCCGCGGCCAACCTCGGTCGATGCCGGGGTGCCCGACATCTGGGCCAAGGCACTCTCGCCCGAGCACGCCCGCATCCTCGACCGGATCGGGGTGCAGCACATCGTGCGCCCCGAGGCCGACACCGGTCGACGGGTGGCGCACCTCGTCGGCGGGCGGATGCAGGACTACATCGAGTTCGACGACGGCTTCGCGATCGTCAAGATGCGCCCGCCGACCGAGGCGATCGGTTTCACGTTGGAGCAGAGCTCCATCCGCAGCAAGTACGGCGTGACGGTCGTCGGGGTCAAGGCCCCGGGCGAGGACTTCACCTACGCGGTGCCGTCGACCAAGGTCTCGGCGCACGACACGCTGATCGTCAGCGGGCCGACGGCCCTGATCGAGCGGCTCGCCGCCCGACCCTGACCCCAGTCAGGGCGTACCCGAGTCGACCAATTGGTCAATCCCGGTACACGCCACCCCTCGAACCGCGAACCGCAGTCGACCAACAGGTCGATCCCGGTACAGGCAACCGCGCCGTCGGCGGTGCACTCACCAGCTGGCGATGCCGCCCCGGTCGCCGGTCAGCGGGAGCGTCATGGCCAGCTCCTCCTCGCCGTCGTCCTCGGAGACGACGCGCATCGGCCGGCGCTGGGCCGTCGGGCGGAAGCCGAAGCCGCTGGCGAAGGCCACGGCACGGCCGTTGTCGGTGCCGACCCAGTAGAGCAGCTGGCGCTTGCCGTCCTCGGCCGCGCTGCGGGCGCCGGCCCGGACCAGCTCGGTGGCGACACCGGTGCCACGCGCCTCGGGGTGAACCCACAGGCCGAAGAGCTGGGCCGCCTCGGGCTGGTCGTCGTCGGCCGAGCCCACGCTGGCGATGCCCACGGGGTGGCCGTCACGCTCGGCGAGCAGTCGGGTCGAGCGCTCCATCCGCGCGCGCCAGAACTCCTCGCCCTCGTTCGACTCCTCTTCGTGGGACGCGACGAACGCGTCGGGTGACTCCTGCAGCGCGACGAGGCGCACGGAGCGGTACTGCTCCCAGTCGTCGACGCCCAGGGGGCGCACCGTGATGTCACTCATGGCGGCCACTCTCCCACGACCCCTGCGGGGCAGGGCAACCCGTGGCGGTGAACTTCAGGAGCCGACGGGCAGGTCGAGCGCCAGCGTCTCCTCGGTGACCGAGGGGTCCCACGGCATCCTGCCGACCGCCCCGGTCGGTCGGAACCCCATCCGCGAGTAGAACGGCCCGGGCGCGGGCGTTCTCGTGCGCCACGTCGAGCAGCACCCGCCGCCAGCCGGATGCCGCAGCATGGGTCAGCGCAGTGCCCACCAGCTGGGTGGCCACGTCGGTTCCGCGCGCGACGGTCGCCACCCACATCCCGACCAGGTAGACCTCGTCCGCGGGCTGCTCGTCGGCGTGCCAGAGCCCGACGGTGCCCACCGGGCGGCCGTCGTCGAGGGCCAGCCAGGTGGGGCCGACGGTGGCGCAACGCTCCCGCCACTCGTCGTCGGTGCGCTCGGCGGCCTCGGCGTACCGCACCCAGAACGCCCGCGGGCTGTCGATGAGCGCGGCGAGCCGCACGTCGCGGTAGGTGCGCCACGACGCGGCGGTGACCAGGTCGATCACCAGGCCGGCGCTGCGCGGTCACGGTCAGTCACCGGCGAGCTCGCGGGAGCGGTTGGCGGCAGCCTCCATCGCGGTGATGAAAGCGGCCCGCACCTTGTGGTCGTCGAGCTCGCGCAGCGCGGCGGCGGTCGTGCCGCCCGGCGAGGTGACCTGCTCGCGCAGCACGGTGGGGTGCTGGCCGGTCTCCTTGATCATCGTGGCCGCCCCGTAGAGGGTCTGCACCACGAGCTCGGTGGCGGTGGAGCGCGGCATCCCGAGCACCACGCCGGCCTCGATCATCGCCTCGACGACGTAGAAGATGTAGGCCGGCCCGCTGCCGGAGATGGCCGTGACGGCGTCCTGCAGCTTCTCGGGCACCTCGAGCACCTTGCCGGTCGCGGCGAGCAGTGCCTCGGCTTCGCGCAGGTGCTCGGCGTCGCAGTGCGCACCGGCGCTGATCGCGGCCATGCCCTGGTCGACGAGGGCCGGGGTGTTGGGCATGACCCGCACGACCGGGCGGCCCTGCGGGCAGGCGCGACTCGAGGTAGGTCGTCGTGATGCCGGCGGCGAGGCTGACGACGAGGTTTCCCTCGCTCACGTGGTCGTGGATCTCGGCGAGCAGGCCGCCCATGTCCTGCGGCTTGACCACGAGCACGAGGGTGTCGGCGATGCGCGGCCGCCTCGGCGTTGTCGAGCACCCGCACGCCGTACTTCTCGGTCAGCTCGGCGGCGCGGTCGGCACGGCGCTCGGTGATGACCAGCTGCGTCGGCCGGGCGGCCGGCGCGCAGCAGCCCCGAGAGGAGGGTCTCGCCCATGACGCCGGCACCGAAGATCGCAACCATTCCCATGTCAGGTGAGTATGCCGGGTGGGCCCGTGCCGCTCGCGGCGGTTTCGTCGCGCGGTGGGCGGACGGCATCCGGGAAGGGCGTCAGCCGGTGCTGACGAGGGAGCGGAGGAAGAAGCCGAGGTTGGCGGGGCGCTCGGCCATCCGGCGCACGAGGTAGCCGTACCAGTCCTCGCCGAACGGCACGTAGACGCGCATCTGGTGGCCGCGGTCGGCGATCCGGGCCTGCTCGGCGGGGCGGATGCCGTGCAGCATCTGGAACTCGTAGCTGTCGGGCGAGCGGCCGTGGTGCCCCGCGAGGGCCTGGGCGATGTCGATGAGCCTCGGGTCGTGGCTGGCGACCATCGGGTAGCCGTCGCCGGCCATCAGCACCTTGAGGCAGCGCACGTAGGAGAGGTCGACGTCGTCGCCGTCCTGGAAGGCCACCGACGCGGGCTCCTTGTAGGCGCCCTTGCACAGCCGCACCCGGCTGCCCTCGCCGGCGAGGTCGCGGCAGTCGGCCTCGGTGCGGTGCAGGTAGGACTGGACGACCGCCCCGACCCAAGGGAAGTCCTCACGCAGCGCGCGCAGGGTGTCGAGCGTGCGGTCGGTCGTGGTGTGGTCCTCCATGTCGAGGGTGACGGTGGTGCCGGCGGCGCGCCGCCGCCTCGCAGATGGCCCGGGCGTTCTCGAGCGCGATGGCGTCGCCGTCCTGCGGCAGCGCCTGACCGACGGCGCTGAGCTTGACGCTCACCTCGGCGGCGCCGTACGCGGCGAGGTCGGCCTCGGCGAGGGCCTCGAGCAGGTGCACGTAGGTGTCGCGGGTGGCCTCGGCGCGGGCCCGGTCGCTGGTGTCCTCGCCGAGGTAGTCGAGTCGTCGCGAGCCGGTTGGTCGTGCGCAGCTCGGCCGCGACGGCACCGCCTCGTCGACGGACTCACCCGCCACGTAGCGCGAGACGACCGAGCGGCTCACGGGCGCCTTCACCACCGCGGACCGGATCAGGTCGGAGTCGGACAGCTGGAGCATGGCTCCCCGGAGCAGGTCACTGGCGTCCACGGCGACAGGCTATCCGGGGTGGGCCCGCCGACCGCCCCGGGGTGCCCACGCCGTCGTCGCCCGTGCCCAGTCCTTCCGCGAAGTCAGGAGCACTTCGCCGAGTCAGGGCCGTACTCGGTCCTGACTCGGCGAGAACCTCCTGAGCCGGTGAAGTGCTCCTGACTCCGCGACAGCAGAGCGGATGCCGTGCGCGTCCTCGCCGCAGATCCTGCTCCGGTCGCTGCTCGCAGTGCCCTCCCGACGTCAGGGGGTGCGGCGACGCAGGGTGAAGCTGCCCAGGGCCAGCGAGAACACGATCCACAGGGCGATGACCCCGAGGCTGGGCAGCACCTCGCCGATCGGGTCGGCCAGCACCGTGACGTCCTTCATGGCGTCGACCGCGTACGAGAGCGGCAGCACGTTCGAGATCGCCTCGAGCACGGGCGGCAGCAGCTCTCGCGGCACGAGCAGCCCGCAGAGCAGGAACTGCGGGAGGATGAACGCCGGCATGAACTGCACCGCCTGGAACTCGGTGCGCGCGAAGCCGCTGGCGAGCAGCCCGAGGGCCGTGCCGAGCACCGCGTCGAAGACCGCGATGACCACCAGCAGCCCGAGCGGCCCGGCGATGTCGAGCCCGCACACCCACACCGCGAAACCCGTTGCCACGAGGGCCTGCAGCACCGCCATCGCCCCGAACGCCAACGCGTACCCGAGCATCAGGTCGCCCTTGCCGAGCGGCGTGGTGAGCAGGCGCTCGAGGGTGCCGTTGGTGCGCTCGCGCAGGGTCGAGACGCTCGTGACGATGAACATCACGACGAACGGGAAGACCCCCAGCAGCGCCGGGCCGATCCGGTTGAAGATGTCGCCCGGCAGGTCGGCGTAGATCCAGGCGAGCAGCCCGAGCAGCACGCACGGCACCACGACCATCAGCGCCACCGTGCGGTGGTCGGAGCGCAGCTGGCGCAGGATGCGGGCCGACGTCGTCAGGGTGATCCGGGCGTTCATGCCGCCGCACCCCCGCCCGGCCCCTCGGCGGCGTCGGCGGCGTCGATGAGCGCGAGGAAGGCCTGCTCGGCATCGGCGGCGCCGGTGCGCTCCAGCAGCTCGGGCAGGGTCGAGTCACTGAGGATCCGGCCCTCCCGCAGCAGGAGGAGCCGGTCGCAGCGGGAGGCCTCGTCCATGACGTGGCTCGACACGAAGACCGTGCGCCCCTCCGCGGCAAGCCGGCGAAAGAGGTCCCACAGGTCGCGCCGCAGCACCGGGTCGAGCCCCACCGTCGGCTCGTCGAGCACGAGCACCTCCGGGTCGCCCACCAGCGTGCACGCCAGGCTCGCGCGGGACTGCTGTCCACCGGAGAGGTTCTCGACCTTCACGTGGGCGTGGTCGGTGAGGTCGACGGCGGTGATCGCCCGGTCGACGGCCTCGGCCCCGACCCCCATGATCCGCCCGAGGTAGCCCACGTTGTCACGCACCGAGAGGTCGCCGTAGACGCTCGGCGCCTGGGTGAGGTAGCCGACCCGGTGGCGCAGGCCCGCCGACCCCGCCTCCTCGCCGAGCACGGTCACCGTGCCGCCGGCCACGACCTGCACCCCGACCACCGCGCGCATCAGGGTCGACTTGCCGCCCCCGCTCGGGCCGAGCAGCCCCACGACCTGCCCACGGGGCACGCGCACCGAGAGGTCGGGCAGCACCTCGCGACCGCCCCGCACGACCCTGAGGTTCTCGACGACGACGGCGTCGTCGTCCGTTTTATTCGTCATGTGATGAAATATGCCACCACCGCGCGTCCGGCCGCAAGACCCCGCACCGTCGGCGCCCGGCGCTAGCGTGCCGGGATGTCCTTCCCGAACCCGCTGCACCGGCCCTACCCGGCCGACGTCTACGGTGGCGAGGGCGGCGAGGTCAGCGCCTGGCTGCGCCGCGACGACACCGAGCCCGAGATCACCTACCGCTCCGGCGGCACCTGCGAGTACCTCGCGACCGGTGACGCCACCGGCGGCCACTACGGCCTCTACCGCTGGACCTTCGGCGACGAGGAGTCCGGCCCCGACCCACACTTCCACCGCGCCATCACCGAGTCGTTCTACGTGCTCGAGGGCTCCGTGCGGCTCTACGACGGCGCCGCCTGGGTCACCGCCCGCGCCGGCGACTTCCTCCACGTCCCCGAGGGTGGCCTGCACGGCTTCCGCGGTGGCGACCGCGCCCGGATGCTGCTCATGTTCACGCCGGGCGCGCCGCGCGAGGACTACTTCGAGACCTTGGATGCCGTGGGCCGCGGCGCGCCGATGTCCGCCGACGAGCGGGTCGGCTTCATGCTGCAGCACGACACCTACTGGGTCTGACGACCCGGCCACCCCGGCACGAGGAGTACCGAAGGTGCACGTCGTCAGGAACGGCCCCGGCATCAGCGACAGAGCACGTCGGCAGCACGGGCACCCACCGCGACGAGTCCGACGTGCTCCGCCTCGACGGCCTCGCCCGGCGCGGCGAGCCGGCCCCCTGACCCCTCGCTCTCCCTCAGGCGCTGGTCGCCAGGTTCAGCCGGGCGAAGGCGAGCGCCTCGGCCAGGTCGAGCTCGCGTTGGGCCTCCCCCGCGCGCCGGGTCGCGACCTCGACGACCACGTGCCCGCTGTACCCGCCGCTGGCGAGCGTCTCGAGCACCTCCCCGCAGGGCTGGGTGCCGCGACCGGGCACCAGGTGCTCGTCGCGCGCCGAGCCCACCCCGTCGGCCAGGTGCAGGTGCCGCAGGCGCGAACCGAGCCGCCGCACCATCTCCATCGCGTCGGAGCCCGAGGTCGACGTGTGCGAGAGGTCGAGCGTCACGTGGTCGTAGGGCTGCGGCACGGGGTCCCAGTGCGGCAGGTAGGCCTCGAGCTCGCGTGAACGCGGCCCCCGCCACGGGTACATGTTCTCGACGGCCAGCCGGATGTGGCTGTCGCTCTCGCGCACCGCGACTCCGTCGACGAAGTCGCGCGCGTAGTCACGCTGCCAACGGAACGGCGGGTGCAGCACCACGGTGTCGGCACCGAGCTCGTCGGCCAGCGTCATCGACCGGTCGACCTTCTCCCAGGGGTCGGTGCCCCAGACCCGCTGCGTCACGAGCAGCGTCGGCGCGTGCACCGACAGCACCGGGATGCCGTGCAGCTCCGAGAGGGTGCGCAGCGCGCCGGCCTCGCGGGTAAGGGGGTCGGTCCAGACCATCACCTCGACACCGTCGTAGCCCAGGCGGGCCGCGAGCTCGAACGCGGCGGCGACACCCTCGGGGTAGACCGAGGCCGTCGACAGTCCGACGAGGGCACGCGGCACGTCGACCGGTCGCCCTCGGTCGCCCTGCCCCGCACCGCGTGTGGGCACGGCTCAGCTCATCCTGTCCAGGTGGCGCAGGATGATGCCCTCGCGCAGCGCCCACGGGCAGATCTCCAGGCGGTCCAGCCCGAGCAGGTCCATCGTCGCCTCGGCGACGATGCCGCCGGCGAGGAGCTGGCGCGACCGCGCCCCCGAGACTCCCGGCAGCGCGGCCCGCTCGGTGGCCGTCATGGCGGCGATCTCGGGCAGCCGGGCCGCGAGGGTCTCGCGCTCGAGGCCGCGGGCGGCGTACATCCCCTCGCTGCTGGGGGCGGCACCACAGATCCGGGCGAGCGAGCGCATCGTCTTCGAGGTGCCCACGGCGTGGTCGGGGGTGCCGGCCTTCGCGAGCGGCCGCAGCTCGGCGGCGATCGACGCCCGCACCTGCTTGCGCGCCTCGCGCACGACCTCCTTGGCCGGCGGGTCGCCCGCGAGCAGGTCGCGGGTGACCCGGCCGGCGCCGAGCGGCAGCGACACCGCGATGTCGGGGTCCTCGTCCATGCCCTGGGCGAGCTCGAGCGAGCCGCCGCCGATGTCGGCCACCAGCAGGGTGCCGGCCGACCAGCCGAACCAGCGCCGGGCGGCGAGGAAGGTCAGCCGGGCCTCCTCCTCACCGGTCAGCACGTCGAGCGAGACGCCGGTGCGCTCGACGACCGTCGCGAGCACGTCGTCGCCGTTCGGGGCCTCGCGGATGGCGCTGGTGACGAAGCCGCTGAGGTCCTCGACGCCCTGGTCCTCGGCCACCTCGACGCACTCCTGGACGAAGCCGGCGAGCCGGTCGCGACCGTCGTCGGCGATCAGGCCGTCGTCGGTGACGTGCTCGGACAGCCGCAGGTCGATCTTGTGCTTGGAGGCGGGCAGCGGCTGGGCTCCGGGGTGCGCGTCGACGACGAGCAGGTGGACCGTGTTCGATCCGACGTCGATGACCCCGAGGCGCATGCGCCCAACGTAGTGGCTGGCAGGGTCCGCCCCTAGGGTGGGCGCGTGCCCGAGACACCCCTGGACATCGCCCGTACCTGGGCCGAGATGCCCGACCCCGCCAACCCCGGCCAGCGCTTCCGGCTCGACCTCACCTGGCTGACGTCGAGCTGGACGTGCATCTTCGGGTCCGGCTGCAAGGGCATCTACGCCGACCGCCCCGACGACGGCTGCTGCACCCTGGGTGCGCACTTCACCGACGGCGACGACCTGCAGCGCGTGCAGGCCGTGGTGGCCGAGCTCGGTGAGGACGAGTGGCAGATGCACCCGGGCCGCGGCCGGCTCGGCGACAAGGACCCCTCCCGCCTCAAGGCGTGGACCGAGAAGGAGGACGACGCCCGCAAGACCAAGGTGGTCGACGGCGCCTGCATCTTCCTCAACCGACCCGGCTTTCCCGCCGGCGCCGGCTGCGCCCTGCACCAGCACGCGGTGCTCACCGGTCGCCCGCCGCACGAGGCCAAGCCCGACGTCTGCTGGCAGCTGCCGATCCGCCGGTCGTACCGCACCGTCGAACGCCCCGACGACACCTCGTACCTCGAGGTGACCATCGCCGAGTACGACCGCCGCGGCTGGGGCCCCGGTGGCCACGACCTCGACTGGTACTGCTCCTCCAACACCGAGGCGCACGTCGGCGCCGAGCCGGTCTACCGCAGCAACCGCGCCGAGCTCACCGCGCTCATGGGTGAGGAGGGCTACGCCGAGCTCGTGCTGCGCTGCGAGGCGCACCTCGACACCGTCAAGCGAGCCCGCTCGGCCGGCGCCCGCCAGCTCATCCCCCTGCTCGTGCACCCGGCCACGGTCGAGGCCGGCACGGTCGGCGGCCGCCGCACCCGGGTCCCTCGCAAGCGCGCGACGGCACCGGTGCCCGGGGCCAACGAGCCGGCCCACCCGGTGCCACCGGCGAAGGGCGACCGAACCGCCAAGGCCGGGGCGAGAAAGAGCTCCTCCGCCAAGACCCCCGCGAAGCCGTCCAGGGCCCCCGCGAAGCCGTCGAAGGCCCCGGCCAAGGCGTCGAAGGCACCGGCCAGGACGTCGAAGTCCCCCGCCAAGGCGTCGAAGCCGCGCCGCTCGTCGTGATCCGCAGCCCGAACATCTGGGACACCCCGGACGTCTACGAGCTGGAGAACCTCGCGTCCGACCGCGCCGGGGTCATCGACACCACGATCGACGCCCTTCGACCGCTACGGGGCGCCGACCTCGTCGACATCGGATGCGGCACGGGCTTCCACCTCCCACGGTTCGCTGCGCGGGGCGCCAGGGTCGTCGGCATCGAGCCGCACCTGCCACTGGTCGCGCGGGCGCGAGCCCGGCTGTGCGACGTCCACCCGCGCACGGCATCCGTGCTCGCCGGCGATGCCGAGGCACTGCCGCTGGCCGACGCGAGCGTCGACCTCGTGCACGCGCGCTGGGCCTACTTCTTCGGCGCCGGGTGCGAGCCGGGGCTGGCCGAGGTCGCGCGGGTGCTCCGGCCGGGCGGCCTGGCCGTGGTCGTCGACAACGACGTCAGGCGCTCGACCTTCGGCGCGTGGTTCCGGCGGTCCTACCCTGCCTACGATCCTGTTGCGGTGCAACGTTTCTGGGACAGGCAGCGTTTCACCACCGAACCGTTGACGATCACCTGGACCTTCGACCGACGAGACGACCTCGAGGCGGTCACTCGCATCGAGCTGCCACCCGGGCCGGCCGACGACGTGCTCGCCGCGCACGAGGGGCTCACCGTCGACTACGCGGTGGCCCTGCGCTGGAGGCGGTTCTGACACCCCCGGGGGTGTGAGGACGGTCCCACCGATGTGAGCGCCCCGGCATCCGGATGGGACGATGGGGCCTCAGGCACGCAACGGGAGGCTGACCGTGGGCACGAGGACGAGCGTCGACGCCGTCACGTCGCTCACCGTCCCCATCACCGGGATGACGTGCGCCTCCTGCGAGAAGCGGGTCACCAAGGCGATCCGGCGCGTCCCCGGCGTGCGGTCGGTGCAGGTGTCGGCCGCCCGGGGCACGGCGACGGTCGGCGGCGACGCGACGCTCGACCGCGGCCGGCTCGACGAAGCCATCCGGTCCGCGGGCTACGAGCCGGTCGCGGCACCGTGGCTGAGCCGCGACCCCTCGGTGTGGCGCACCGCGGTCGTCGCCGCCGTCGCGGTCGGCGTGCTCGTCGTGCTGGCGTCCGGCCTCGGGCTCACCGACCTCACCTCCGGGTTGTCCGACCCGGGCCGCGGCGGCCTGCTCTTCGTGCTCGTCCTGGGGCTCACGGCCGGGGTGTCCACCTGCATGGCCATGGTCGGCGGGCTGGTGCTCGGCTTCTCCGCGTCGCACGCCGCCGCCCTCGCGGCCCGTGGCGAGACCGCGCTGCCGTTCCTGACCCGGATGCGGCCCCAGGTCGCCTTCAACGCCGGGCGCATCGCCGGCTTCGCCGTCCTCGGCGCCCTGCTCGGCGCCCTCGGGTCGACGATGAGCCTGCCCACGCGGGTGACCGCGGTGCTGGTGCTGGCCGTCGCCGTGGTGATGTTCCTGCTCGGCGTCCGGCTCACCGGCGTCTCACCGCGGGTGGCCGCGTGGTCGCCCCGCCTGCCGGCCGGCCTGTCCCGGGCGCTCGGCATCGACGCCGCCACGGATGCCGGGTACAGCCACTGGCGCACCGCCCTCGTCGGCGCCGCCACCTTCTTCCTCCCGTGCGGCTTCACCCAGGCCGTGCAGGTCTACGCGCTGTCGACCGCGTCACCGGTCGCCGCCGGCGCGATCATGGCGACCTTCGCCGTCGGGACCACCCCCGGCCTGCTCGCGCTCGGCTCGGTGCCCGAGTTCAGCACCGGGCGGCGCCAGGTCACCGTGCTGCGCGTCGTCGGGGTGTTCGTGCTCGGCGTTCGCCCTGCTCAACGTCTCCAGCGCCGTGAACCTCCTGGGCCTGTCGGGTGGTGCGGCCGCAGCGAGCGGTGCGCGCACGGCATCCGCGAACGTCACCGTCAGCGGCGGCACGCAGACGGTGCACATGACCCAGACGCCGCGCGGCTACGAGCCGGCCGACACGGTGCTGTACGCCGGGATGCCCACGACGTGGGTCATCGACGGCACCTCGCAGTTCGACTGCAGCGCCTTCCTCCGGGTGCCTGAACTCGGCCTGGAGGTCGACCTGAAGCAGGGCCGCAACACCGTCGAGCTCCCTTCGTTGGCCGCGGGCACGGTGCCCTTCACCTGCGTCATGGGCATGTACTCGGGCAACCTCGTCGTCATCGACCCACCGGCGGCCTGAGCGGACGGCGGTGACGGCCTCTTCCCCGCCCAGGGATGCCAGGCGCGCGGCAGCCTGCGCCTCTGGCATCCCTGGGCGCCGCGTCGGCCGGCAGGTCTCCAGGAGCGTCCCACTAACGCTCGACCGCGGGTGTGCTGCGGAGCTGCGCCAACCGGACGGCTCCCCAGCCGATGCCGGCCAGCAGCGGCATGATGACGGCCAGCGCGAGGTGGAAGCCGACGTCCGAGCGGTTCACGAGCCAGTCCGACCAGGCCATCCCGATCCCGGTGCTCGCCCAGAGCGCCGCCACCCAGGTGAACCCGACCCGACGGGTGGCGAGGATGGCGCCGGTCAGCGGCGGACCCGCGAGGACCAAGGGGATGAACAGCGGGTCGATCCAGCCCAGCTGGGCGACGAGCTGGCCGAGGAGCACTGCGTAGAGAACCCGGGACGTGATTCGGGACATGATGACCTCCGTGAGGGGTGGATGAGGCCTCAAACCTGCTCGCCGGGCCGGCCCTGCACATCGCTCTCGGGAGCGATTCTCGCCCTCTCACTCTCTGGAGTGAGCCCCTGGGCCGGCGCCGGTCGGTACCGTCCCGACCATGAACTGGAGGCCACGTCCACGACCGGGCGTCCTGGACTTCGTGCTGGCCCTCGCGCTGACCCTGGCGAGCCAGGTGGAGATCTGGGCACCACAGCTCGTGCCCGGGGTCGGCGAGGTGGTCGGATCGCGGCCAGTCCTCGCCGTGACCACGCTCGGCATGACCCTCCCGCTGGTCCTGCGCCGTACCCTGCCGATCGGCGTGCTGGTGGCGGTGTTCGGTTCCGCCGCCCTCCAGAGCTGGCTCACGACACCCACCGAGGGGCTGGCGGCGCTCGCCGCCCTGCTGGTGGCGGCCTACTCGAGCAGCGCCTACTCCCTCCCGGCCCGTGCCACGGTCAGTGCGGCGGTGCTCGTCGTCGCGATCGCGGTGCTGGGCCGGTTCTCGGGGGATGCCGAGTTCCTGGCGGTCCTGTTCGGGTCGGCCTGGATCACCGGCTTCGTCGTCGGTCAGCGAGCCGGACAGCTGCTCCGCATGTCGGGCGACAACCGCGACCTCACGCAACGACTGTCCGAGGCGACCGCGCTGCTCACCGAGGCGGAACAACGCCAGGCCACGGGTGCGCCCGCGCCGGCCCCGGCTCCGGGAGCCCTTGCCGCCCTGACCAGCCGAGAGGTGGACGTGGCCCGCGCAGTCGCGACCGGTATGTCGAACGCCGAGATCGCCGCCCACCTGGTGATCAGCGAGTGGACGGTGAAGACCCACGTGGCGAGCATCCTGCGCAAGCTCGGGCTTCGCGACCGCACCCAGGTCGTCGTCGCGGCCTACGAGTCCGGCCTGGTCCGACCCGCGCCACGCACCGAGGGGTCGTAGGCCGTCAGTCGCCCTCGGGGTCGAGGTCGAGGGCGATGTCGAGGATCGGCGAGGAGTGCGTGAGCCCACCCACCGAGAGATAGTCGACCCCCGTCGCCGCGTATGCCGCCGCCACCTCGAGGGTCAGGTTGCCCGTCGCCTCGATCTCGACGGCCTCACCCGTCGCGCGCACGGCATCCACGGTGGCGCGCAGGAGCTGGGGAGACATGTTGTCGCACAGCAGGAACCGCGCCCCGGCCTGCACCGACTCGATCGCCTCCGCAGTGGTCGTGACCTCGACCTGGATCGCGACGGCGGGGAACGTGCGCCGCACCGCGTCGTAGGCCGCCGTGAGCCCGCCGGCGGCGAGCTTGTGGTTGTCCTTGATCATCGCGACGTCGTACAGGCCCATCCGCTTGTTGGTGCCGCCGCCGCAGCGCACCGCGTACTTCTCCAGCGCGCGCATCCCGGGCGTCGTCTTGCGGGTGTCGAGCACCATCGCGCCGGACCCCTCGAGCCGGTCGGCCCAGCGCCGGGTGTGGGTGGCCACGCCCGAGGTGCGCGACAGGAGGTTCAGGACGGTCCGTTCGGCGACCAGCGTGGTGCGGGTCGCCCCACGAAGGGTCGCGAGGTGGTCGCCGCGCACGACCCGGATGCCGTCCTCCACCAACAGCTCGACGCCCACCGCCCCGCTCCCCAGCCGGGGGGCCACGGCATCCAGCACGAGGGCGACGACCGGCAGGCCGGCGACGACACCGTCGGCCCTCGCCACGAGGTGTGACACCGACTGCTGGGATTCCGGGATGGTCGCCATCGTCGTGACGTCGGTGCCGGTCGCGAGGTCCTCGTCGAGGGCCCGCTCGACGAGCAGCAGGGCGTCTGCGGTCGGGAAGCCGTGGTCGGTCATGCGGGGTCCTCCACCGGCCGCTCGGTGACGACGAGCGCCCCGTCGGCCGACCGGGTCGTCGTGAGGTGGGTGAGCCATCGTGCGTCGTCGCGCTCGGGGAAGTCGGAGCGCACGTGCCCGCCCCGAGTCTCCTCGCGCAGGTGCGCCACGAGCGACAGCGCCTCGCCGAGGTGCAGCAGGTTCGTGGTCTCCCACGTGGCCGGCCCCGGCTCGGCGGTGCTCGGCGGCAGCGCCGCCAGCGAAGCCAGGGCCTGAAGCGCCCCCGCGGTCGACTCACCGGACCGCACCGGCCCCGACCCGCGCGTCATCGTGCGCTGCAGGTCGAGGCGGTGGGAGGCGTCGAGCACCGCCGCGTCACCGGCTTCCGAGGCCGGGGCGCGCAGCGGCAGCCCGCCCGCTGCGAAGCGCGCGGTGACGTCGTCGGCGATGCGGTGCGCGAACACCAGGCCCTCGAGCAGCGAGTTGGAGGCGAGCCGGTTGGCGCCGTGCACCCCGGTGCACGAGCACTCCCCGCAGGCGTAGAGGCCGTCGACCGACGAGCGGCCGAGCAGGTCGGTCTCGACCCCGCCCGACGCGTAGTGCTGGGCCGGCGCGACCGGCAGCAGCTCGGTCGCCGGGTCGTACCCGAGCTCACGGCAGCGGGCCACGATCGACGGGAAGCGCTGCTCGAGGAAGTCGGCCCCGAGGTGCCGGGCGTCGAGCCACACGTGGTCGACGTGCTGGTCGCGCATGACGTCGAGGATGGCCCGGGCCACGACGTCGCGCGGTGCGAGGTCGGCGAGCTCGTGCTGGCCCTGCATGAACCGCACCCCCGCCCCGTCGACCAGGAAGGCGCCCTCGCCGCGCAGCGCCTCGGAGATCAGCGGCTGCTGGCCGGTGGACCCCTCGCCGAGGAACAGCACCGTCGGGTGGAACTGCACGAACTCCAGGTCGGTCACCCGCGCGCCGGCCCGCAGCGCCGCGGCCATGCCGTCGCCGGTGGCCACCGGCGGGTTGGTCGTCGAGGTGTAGATCTGGCCCAGCCCACCGGTCGCGAGCACGACCGCCCGCCCGTAGGCGGCGCCGACCCCGTCGACCTGGCCCTCGCCGATGACGTGCAGCGTCACCCCGCACACCGCGCCGTCGTCGGCCGTCAGCAGGTCGACGACGAGGGCGTGCTCGACGACCTCGATGCCGGGGTCGTCGACGACGCGGTGCAGCGCGGCGATGAGCGCACGGGAGATCTCGGCGCCCGTGGCGTCACCCCCGGCGTGCGCGATCCGGTCGCGGTGGTGCCCGCCCTCGCGCGTCAGCTTGATCTCGCCCCCGGCATCGCGGTCGAACTCGGCGCCCAGCGCGACCAGCTCGCGCACCCGGTCAGGTCCCTCGGTGACCAGGATGCGCACCGCCTCGGGGTCACACAGCCCCACCCCGGCGACGAGGGTGTCGTCGAGGTGCTCCTGGGGGGTGTCCTCGGGGTGGAGCGCCGCCGCGATGCCGCCCTGGGCCCACTGCGTCGAGCCCGCCGAGAGCACGGTCTTGGTCACGAGCAGCACCCGGTCCACCCGCTCGCGCAGCCGCAGCGCACAGGTCAGCCCGGCGATGCCCGAGCCCACGACGACGACGTCGGCGCTGGTCGTCCACCCGGGTGCGGGCGCGCTGAGGCGCCGGGGCAGCGTGACCGGCGTGACCGGCATCCCGGGGCCTCAGACCTCGGCCCGGGCGTGCGACACGTCGGAGAACACGTCGAGCGCACCACCGCCGGGGCCGACCAGCACCGGCGTGTTGTCGATGAGGCGGGTGGTGCCGACCCGCGCGGCCACGGCGAGCAGCGCCTCGCCGCGGTACCACTCGGGCACGTCGGCGAGGGTGTGGGGGTGCACGAGCACGAGGTAGTCGACCAGCGCCAGCGGCTCCTCGACGAGCACCTCGCGGGCCGCCCGCCGGATCGCCGAGGGACCGTAGGCCGCGGCCTCACCACCGGCGCGCAGCGCCCGGCTCAGGCACAGCGCGGTCTCGCGGTCGGACTCGGTGAGGTACATGTTGCGGCTGCTCATCGCCAGGCCGTCGTCCTCGCGCACGGTGGGCACCGAGACGACGTCGACCGGGAAGTCGATGTCGCGCACCATCCGCCGGATGAGCAGCAGCTGCTGGGCGTCCTTCTGGCCGAAGTAGGCGCTGCGGGCCGCGGTGAGGTGGAGCAGCTTGCCGACGACGGTGAGCACGCCGTCGAAGTGGCCGGGCCGCGAGGCACCCTCGAGCACCTCGCCGAGCGGGCCGGCCGAGACGCGCACACCGGGGTCGCCGTCGGGGTAGACCACGTCGGGGGTCGGGGCGAAGATCACGTCGACCCCGGCCGTGGTGCAGATCTCGAGGTCCGCGTCGAAGGTGCGCGGGTAGCGCGAGAGGTCCTCCTTGGGCCCGAACTGGAGCGGGTTGAGGAAGATCGTGACGACGACGTGGTCGTGGCGCTGACGGGCGGCCCGGATCAGCCGCGCGTGCCCGTCGTGCAGGGCACCCATCGTCATGACGACGGCGACGTCGCGGCTGGAGAGGGCCTCGCGGGCGGCCTTGAGCTCGCTGCGCGTGTGCGCGACGACGGGGGCGGTGGTGGCGGTGGTCACTCAGGACTCCTGGTCGGCGAGGGTGTCGAGGAGGGGCTCGGCCGCGGTGGGGCGCAGCCGGCCGCTGTCGAGGGCACGCAGCGCGGTGGCACGGGCGAGCGCCACGTAGGTCCTCCGGATCTCGGGCGAGAGCCGGTCCAGCTCGCGCAGGTGGTCCTCCACCGTACCGACGTCGCCGCGGGCCACCGGGCCGGTGAGGGCGGCGTCACCCAGGCGGAGCGCGTTGTCGAGCGCGGCACGCATCAGCGGCCCGATGACCCGGCGCGGCTCGGCCACACCGGCGCGGGACAACAGCTCCATCGCCTCGCTGGTCAGGGTGACGAGGTGGTTGGCGCCGTGGGCGAGCGCGCAGTGGTAGGCCACCCGGTCCTCCTCGGCGACCCACACCGGCTCACCGCCCATCTCCATGACGAGGGCCTCGGCGATCGGGCGCAGCTCGTCGTCGGTGGTCACGCCGAACGCGCAGTCGGCCAGCCGGTCGAGGTCCATCGCGGTGCCGCTGAACGTCATCGCGGGGTGCAGGGCGAGGGGCAGCACGTGGTGGGCCCGGGCCGGCTCGAGCACGGCCACGCCGTGCCGCCCGCTGGTGTGCACCGCCATCTGGCCGGCCTGCCAGGCCCCGGTCGCGGACAGGCCACTCGACGAGGTGGGCCAGCGCGTCGTCGGGCACCGCGAGCAGGACCAGCTCGGCGCCGGCGACGACCGTCGCGACGTCGGCGAGCGGCACGCCGGGCATGAGGTCGGCGGCGCGGGCGCGGCTCGCGTCGGACACGGCGTAGGCCCCGGTGACCCGGTGACCGGCCCGGGCGAGGGCCGCACCGAGCACGGCGCCGACCCGACCGGCCCCGACGACCCCCACGGTCAGCCGGGCGGGATGCTCGATGCCGTCCACGAGCGAGCAACCTACTCCTCCTCCGCACGCGAGCGCGTGGCCGCGGCGGGTCACACCTCGCCACTGGGTACCGTGCGGTCCGTGATGGTCCCCTGGCGCCAGGCGTGGCACGACGCGCTCTACGGACCGACCGGCTTCTACCGCGAAGCCCTGGGCCCGGCCGGTCACTTCACGACGTCGACGCACGGCCCGCTCGGTGCGGCCCTCGCCGACGCCCTCGGCCGGCTCGCCGACCGCGAGGGTGCCCACCACGTCGTCGACGTCGGCTGCGGACGTGGCGAGCTGCTCGGACACCTGGCCGCGCGACGCCCCGACCTGCGGCTCACGGGCGTCGACGTCGTCGACCGCCCGACCGGCCTGCCGGATGCCGTGGGCTGGCTCCGCGCCCCGGGTGGCAGCTCGCTGCCCGACGGCCTCACCGACCTCGACGACGTGCTGGTGCTCGCCCACGAGTGGCTCGACGTGGTGCCCTGCACGGTGGCCGAGGTCGTCGCACCGGGGCGGCTCGCCGTCGTGCTGGTGGAGCCGGGGACGGGTGAGGAGGTGTCCGGCGCCGAGCCCACCCCCGACGAGCTCGCCTGGTGCGCGGCGTGGTGGCCGGTCGGCGACCTGCCGGTCGGTGCCCGGGTGGAGGTCGGCCTGGCCCGCGACCTGGCCTGGCAGGACCTGGTCTCCCGGGTGCGCCGCGGCACGCTGCTCGCCGTCGACTACGGCCACACCCGAGGCGACCGGCCCGTGGGAGGCACGCTCACGGCCTACCGCTCGGGAGCCCTGGTCGTACCGGTGCCGGACGGCTCGTGCGACCTGACCGCCCACGTGGCGGTCGACTCCCTCGAGCACGACGAGGTCACCACCCAGCGCGCGGCGCTGCACGAGCTCGGGCTCGATGCCGGCATCCCCGATCGCGATCTCGCGCACAGCGCTCCCGCGACGTACCTGGCGGCACTCGCCACGGCATCCGCCGTGGGTGCGCTGACGGCTCCCGACGGTCTCGGCGGGTTCCGCTGGGTGCTGCGTCGCGTGCCCGGGATGTGACTGCGGAGCAGGTCCGTGGCACCGTGGTGTCGATGCGATCCCGGATGCCGTACGCCCCCCTCGCGCTCGCCCTCGCGGCCTGCGCGTCCCTGAGCGCCTGCGGCTCCGCCACCCCGCCGGAGGTCGTGGTCACCGTGACCAGCACCCCGTCGGACGCGACCGCCAGCACGGAACCGGCCCCCTCCAGCACCGCCGCCGTCAAGGTCAAGGCGCCGAGCAGCGACGTGAAGGGGCGCAAGTTCGACTTCGGCCTGGTCACCGGGGCCAAGCGGTCCGGGGACGTCGACGTGCTCGTCGTCGACCGCTGGACCGACCCGAAGGTCGACGACGCCGTGCTCGCGAAGCAGGGGCTGCCGGTGACGTCGTGGAAGGTCGGCTCCGACCGCTACGTGAACCAGAACGACAAGAAGACCTTCGACATCCCGGTGCGCGAGGGGACGACGTTCCTGCTGCACCACTGCATCGCGGACGGCGAGCCGCTGCAGACCCGCTCGGTGGCCGTCCCCGAGCTCGCCGACGCACCCGACGCCGACCGGCTGCTGCTCGTCAGCCTCGACGGCGACGGCTGGGCCACCGGCGGCGAGACGTTCGCCGGTTGCTGACCCCGGCCCGCGGGCCCCGTGCGGCAGACTGACGGCGTGACCTCCGAGACCGGCCAGCGCGCGCTCGATGTCGGCCTGGGCGCCGGTGGCCTGGCGACCGCCGACATGGTGCTCAACATCGGCCCGCAGCACCCGGCGACGCACGGGGTGCTGCGGCTGCGCGTGGTGCTCGACGGCGAGCGGATCATCTCGGCCGAGCCGGTGATCGGCTACATGCACCGTGGCGCCGAGAAGCTGTTCGAGGTGCGCGACTACCGCCAGATCACGGTGCTGGCCAACCGGCACGACTGGCTCTCCGCGTTCAGCAACGAGCTCGGGGTGGTGCTGGGCGTGGAGGCGATGCTCGGCATGGAGGTGCCGGAGCGGGCCGTGTGGCTGCGCACCCTGCTGGCCGAGCTGAACCGCGTCCTCTCGCACCTGATGTTCCTCGGCTCGTACCCCCTCGAGCTCGGCGCGATCACCCCCGTCTTCTACGCCTTCCGCGAGCGCGAGGAGCTCCAGGCGGTCATGGAGGAGGCCTCCGGCGGCCGCATGCACTACATGTTCAACCGGGTCGGCGGACTCAAGGAGGACGTGCCCGCCGGCTGGCTGGGCCGGGTCGAGGCCGCCGTGAACGGGGTACGTCGCCGTCTCCCGGAGCTGGAGTCGCTCATCTCCGGCAACGAGATCGTCGAGGCCCGCACCCGGGGGGTGGGCGTGCTCGACCTCGACACCTGCCGCGCCTACGGCGTCTCGGGTCCGATCGCCCGCGCCAGCGGCCTCGACGTCGACCTGCGCCGCGACGACCCCTACCTCGCTTACGCCACGCTGTTCGCCCCCGGTGGTCCCGGGCGGGTGGTCACCCGCACCGCCGGCGACTGCCTGGCCCGGCTCGAGGTGCTGCTCGAGCAGGTGCACGTCAGCCTGGACCTCGCGCAGGCGTGCCTCGACACGCTCGGGACGCTGCCGGCCGGCCCGGTGAACCAGCGCCTTCCCAAGGTGCTCAAGGTCCCCGAGGGTGAGCGCTACACGGCCACCGAGAACCCGTTGGGCTTCAACGGGTACCACCTCGTGTCGCGCGGTGAGAAGACGCCGTGGCGGCTCAAGCTGCGCTCGGCGTCGTTCAACAACGTGCAGGTGCTCTCGCAGGTGCTGCCCGGCTGCCTCGTCGCCGACATGGTCGCGGTGCTCGGCTCGATGTTCTTCGTCGTCGGTGACGTCGACAAGTAGGCGACCGACCCCCGGGACGGCCACTGGGCCCGGGCACGCAGGACGTCGGATGACACGCACTGGTTGCTGCGTGCCGGACGACCTTCTGCGAGCGCCCGGCCGGTCGCACTCAGGCGGCGCGGTCCCGCGTCTCGTCGTCGTCCTCGTCGGGCGGGTCGACCCGGCACCACCGCTGCGCCACGAGCCCGGCCGCGGCGAGCGCGACGCCCGCGACGACCAGGGCACCGAGCGGCAGCAGCCGGCTCTGGTTCGCGGCGAGCGTGAGGTCGGTGAGCACGACCGCGGCCTGGCCCGCGTACCACCCGGCGGCTGCCGAGCCGGTGAGGGCAGCGGCCTGGGCGAGAACGACGGTGCGAGCCGCGCGCAGTGGGTCGAGCGTGGTCGTGGCACGCCCCTGGAGGTAGCGGCGAACCGGGCGGGCGAGCCACAGCACGAGGCCGCCCATGGCGACCAGCAGCACGCCGGACAACAGCGACGGCCTCGGCACCAGCGAGCCGCTGCGGGTGACCATGGCGAACACGGCGAACCCGACGATGCCCGTGACGGCGGCGACCAGGACGAGCGTACTCACGCGAATCTCTTTGCGCCGCATCAGTTCTCGTGCCCTTCATCGGGAGCGGGGTCGGCCGGCCGCGGCCGGACGCCGCTGGTGTCGAGCGCGGCGACGAGGTCGGTCACGCGCACCACCTCGCCCTCGTGGCGCAGCACGGCGTCGGGGTCGGCCTCCAGCCACGGCACGAGGACGAACGTCCGCTCGTGAGCCCGGGGGTGTGGGAGCAGCAGTCGTGGCAGCGCCGAGGTGACGTCGGTCCCGGAGCCCGGGTCGCCGTACTGCACGAGGTCGAGGTCGAGCGTGCGGGCTCCCCAGCGCACCTCGCGCCGCCGGTCGAAGGACGCCTCGAGCGCGTGCAGCTCGCGCAGCAGCGTGCCGGGTGACAGCGTCGTGCGGGCGACCACGACGGCGTTGACGTAGGTGGGCTGCTCGGGCCCGCCGACCGGGTCGGTGTCGTACAGCCCGGAGACGGCCACCACGGTGATCTCCGGATGCCGGGCCAGCGTCTCGACCGCGGCGCGCGCGGTGTCCTCGGGGCGCTGCGCCCCGCGGGGCAGGTTCGCCCCGACCGCGACGACGACCGAGACGGGCGCCCGCCGCCGGGTCACGGTGACCGTGACGTCGCCGAACGGCACGCCGACCGGGGCCTGCGGCTTGTGCACGGTGACGGTGACCTCGTCGACGGCCGAGTGCTCCAGGGCGTCCTGGGCGACCCGCTCGGCGAGGCGCTCGATGAGGTCGTACGGCTCGCCCTGGATCCGGGCGAGCACGGCGGCGCCGACCTCGCCGTAGTTGACGGTGTCGGTGAGCTCGTCACTGGCGCCCGCCGGGCCGAGGTCGACGGCGAGCTCGACGTCGACGACGAACTCCTGGCCCTCACGCCGCTCGTGCTCGAAGACCCCGTGGAAGCCGCGCCCACGAACCCCCGACAGCCGGATGCGGTCGCGCGCCACGCCCCGGCTCACCGTGCCGCCCCGTTCCCGCCCAGGTGTCCGAGCGCCTCGGCGACGTCGAGTGCGTCGACCGTGGCGACGACGTCGTGCACCCTCACGCACCACACGCCGTGCCGGGCGACGTGCACGGTCGTCGCCGCCGTGACGACGTCTCGCTCCAGCGGCGGGCGAGCGGTCTCCGGGGTACGCCCCACGAGGCCGAGGAAGGTCTTGCGCGACGTGCCGACGACCACGCGGTGGCCCAGGGCCACCACCTCGTCGAGCCGGCGGAGCAGCTGCCAGTTGTGCTCCGCGCGCTTGGCGAAGCCGAACCCGGGGTCGAGCAGGACGGCATCCGGCTGCACGCCTGCCGCGCTCAGCGCCTCGACGCGCTCGGTCAGCTCACGCACGACGTCGGCGACGACGTCGTCGTACTGGGCTCGGCTCTGCATGTCACGGCTGTGCCCGCGCCAGTGCATCGCGACGAAGGGCACGCCCCGCTCGGCGACCAGGACGGCCATCTCGGGGTCGGCCAGCCCCCCGCTGACGTCGTTGACGAGCGACGCGCCCGCATCCAGGGCCGCGGCCGCCACCTCGGCGCGCATGGTGTCGACCGAGACCGGCGCCAGGGCGCTCAGGGCCTCGACGACCGGGATGACGCGGCGCAGCTCCTCGACCGGGCTCGGTCGTTCGGCGCCCGGCCGGGTGGACTCGCCGCCGACGTCGAGCAGGTCGGCCCCCTGCGCGACGAGCTCGCGGCCGTGGGCCACGGCCGCCTCGGCGGTGAACCAGGCGCCACCGTCGCTGAACGAGTCGGGCGTGACGTTGACGACGCCCATGACCAGCGGGCGGCCGGCCCGGGGTTCGGGCAGGGTCACCGTCCGGTCACCGCTTGCCGCCGAGGAGAAGCGACATCGCCTCGGCCCGGGTCGCGGGGTCGCGCAGCTGTCCGCGCACGGCCGAGGTGATGGTGCGCGAGCCGGGCTTCTGCACACCGCGCATCGACATGCACAGGTGCTCGGCCTCGATGACGACGATGACGCCCTGCACCCCGAGGTGCTCGACGAGCGCGTCGGCCACCTGGGTGGTGATCTGCTCCTGCACCTGGGGTCGGCGGGCGAAGACCTCGACGAGCCGGCCGAGCTTGCTCAGCCCGGTGACCTTGCCGTCGGAGGCCGGGATGTACCCGATGTGGGCGACCCCGTGGAAGGGCAGCAGGTGGTGCTCGCACGTGGAGTACATCGGGATGTCCCGGACGATGATGAGCTCTTCGTGGTCGATCGAGAAGGTCTTCGACAGCACGTGCGGCGGGGTCCTGCCACAGTCCGGCGTACAGCTCGCGGGCGGCGCGGGCGACCCGGCCGGGGGTGTCGAGCAGACCCTCGCGGTCGGGGTCCTCACCGATCGCGACGAGGAGCTCGCGGACCGCGGCCTCGGCGCGCGGAAGGTCGACGGGGCCCCCCTGCATGGGGCCGTCGTCGACGTCCTCCAGGTCAGGGCTCGACACGTCCACCCTCCGGCACCTGGATGACCTGGGCCGGCGGGTTCTCCGCCGGGGTCGGGTCGGCGCCGGCCTGGGCGGCCGCGTCGATCTCGGCCTGGGTGCGCGGGTCGCCCGGGGTCACCACGGCGCCAGCGGGGGCACCCGAGCCGTTGTGGCCGTTCATCGCGGCCTGCTCGGCGGGGGTGAGCACCGGCGGCTGGTCGGACAGCGTGCGGTGCTCGCTGGACAGCCAGGTCGGGCGGACCGGGCGCTTGACGATGTCCTTGAACATGTCGGCGAGCTCGGCGGCGTTGAGGGTCTCGCGCTCGAGCAGCTCGAGCACGAGCTTGTCGAGGACGCCGCGGTTGTCGTTGACCGCACGCCACGCCTCGTCGTGGGCGTCGTCGACGAGCTTGCGCACCTCCTCGTCGACGACCGCGGCCACCTGCTCGGAGTAGTCGCGCTGGTGCCCCATGTCGCGGCCGAGGAAGACCTCGCCCTGGCTCTGGCCCAGCTTGACCGCACCGACACGCTCGCTCATGCCGTACTCGGTGACCATCTTGCGGGCCATCGCGGTGGCCTTCTCGATGTCGTTGGCGGCACCGGTGGTGGGGTCGTGGAAGATGATCTCCTCCGCGACCCGGCCGCCCAGGGCGTAGGCCAGCTGGTCGAGGATCTCGTTGCGCGTCGTGGAGTACTTGTCGTCGGTCGGCATGACCATCGTGTACCCGAGCGCACGGCCGCGGGGCAGGATCGTCACCTTGGTGACGGGGTCGAGGTGGTTCATCGCCGCGGCGACGAGCGCGTGGCCACCCTCGTGGTAGGCCGTGATCTTGCGCTCCTTGGCCGACATGATGCGGGTGCGCTTCTGCGGGCCGGCGATCACCCGGTCGATGGCCTCGTCGAGCACCTCGTCGTCGATCAGCTTCTTGTCGGTGCGGGCGGTCAGCAGGGCTGCCTCGTTGAGCACGTTCGCGAGGTCGGCACCGGTGAAACCGGGGGTGCGTCGGGCGACGGCGAGCAGGTCGACCCCGGTGGCCAGCGGCTTGCCCTGGCCGTGCACCTCGAGGATGCGGTGGCGACCGATCATGTCGGGTGCCTCGACCGCGATCTGCCGGTCGAACCGGCCCGGGCGCAGCAGCGCCGGGTCGAGGATGTCGGGGCGGTTGGTCGCCGCGATCAGGATGACGTTGGTCTTGACGTCGAACCCGTCCATCTCGACGAGCAGCTGGTTGAGGGTCTGCTCGCGCTCGTCGTGCCCGCCACCGAGGCCGGCACCACGGTGGCGGCCGACGGCGTCGATCTCGTCGACGAAGACGATGGCGGGGGCGTTGGCCTTGGCCTGCTCGAACAGGTCGCGCACGCGCGACGCGCCCACACCGACGAACATCTCGACGAAGTCGGAGCCGGAGATCGAGTAGAACGGCACGCCCGCCTCGCCGGCGACGGCGCGCGCGAGCAGGGTCTTGCCGGTGCCGGGCGGGCCGTAGAGCAGCACGCCCTTGGGGATCTTGGCGCCCACCGCGAGGAACTTCGCGGGCTCGGCGAGGAACTCCTTGATCTCGTGCAGCTCCTCCACCGCCTCGTCGGCCCCGGCGACGTCGGCGAAGGTGACCTTCGGGGTGTCCTTGTTCGCGAGCTTGGCGCGGGACTTGCCGAACTGCATCACCCGCGAGCCGCCGCCCTGGGCCTGGCTCATGAGGAACCAGAACAGCCCGACGAGCAGCAGCACCGGGAAGAAGCTGATGAAGATCGTCCAGAAGGCGCTGTCGCCTTCCTTCTTGTCGTTGTAGCCGGTCGGCACGTTGGCGGTCAGCGCGGCGACGAGCTGCTCGGCGCGGGCGTCGACGAACTCGGCCTGGACCTTGGTGGCGTCCTTGACGTCGGCGGCCGAGTCGCTGAAGGTCTGCCCGTCCTTGAGGTCGAGGGTCAGGACGTTCTCGGTCGTCATGACCGCCGTCTGCACCTTCTTCTCGGCGATCAGCTTCTCGGCCTGGGCCGTGGTGATCGTGGTGTAGCCGCCGTTGCCGTCGAAGGAGAACACCGTCAGCATCACCACGATGACGGCCAGGACCCAGAACAGCGGGGTCTTGAAGATGCGCTTGAAGTCCATGTGGGTGCGGAGCTCGCGCTCCGGTCCTCCTGCTCGTGGTCAATCGGCCGACCGGAGGTCACACCGGGCGGAACGGGTACACGCTAGCAACGAGCTCCGGCTCCCTCGTGTTCCGCGAGACGCCGGGGGTTCGACGCCTCCCGGCGCGGGTGGTTCAGCTGTAGACGTGCGGGAGCCAGGGTGCCGACCACCCGCAGGCCGCGGTAGGCCTCGGCGTAGTCGAGCCCGTAGCCCACGACGAACTCGTTCGCGATGTCGAAACCGACCCACTTGACGTCGACCTCGACCTTGGCGGCATCCGGCTTGCGCAGCAGGGTGCAGATCTCGACGGAGGCGGGGCTGCGCGACTCCAGGTTGGACTTGATCCACGACAGGGTCAGGCCCGAGTCGACGATGTCCTCGACGATGAGCACGTGCCGACCGGTGATGTCGGAGTCGAGGTCCTTGAGGATGCGGACCACGCCGCTGGACTTCGTGCCGGAGCCGTAGGACGACACGGCCATCCAGTCGACGGGCACGGTGACCGGCAGGGCGCGCATCAGGTCGGCCATGACCATCACCGCCCCCTTGAGGACCCCGACGAGCAGGACGTCCTTGCCCGCGTACTCCTCGGCGATCTCGCCGGCGAGCTCGCCGAGCCTGGCCTGGATCTGCTCCTCGCTGATGAGAACGCGTTCGAGGTCTGCTCCCATGTGGGCGGCGTCCACTGCGGCTCCTGGTGGGGTGGGGCGCGGGCGGGTGAGGCCCCTAGTCAACCCGATCGTGGGGGGCGATGGTGACCCGACCGTCGGATCGGGCCACCCGGAGGTCGGCGGGGACGTGCACCGGGCCCTGCCCGTGCCACGCCGTGAGCAGCCGGTCGCAGGCCTCGGTGTGCCGGGACCCGACCTGTCCGGCGCGCCCGCCGGCCGCCACGAGCAGGCGGCGCCAGACCCGGGTTCGCACCGCCCGCGGGATGCCGGTCAGCGCCTCGACCGGCCACGGCTGCGGTCCCAGCGCCGCCACCGCGGCGTCCGCCTCGGCGTCGAGGTGGTCGGCGTCGTCACGCAGCAGGGATGCCGTGCGCGCCAGGGCCGCCGTCACGCCGGGACCCAGGTCGCGCTCGAGGTCGGCCAGGGCCCGGCGGGCGCGGACCCGGGTGAAGGCAGGGTCGGCGTTCATCGGGTCGTCCCACCAGGCCAGGCCCTGGGCCAGCGCCGACTCACGGCACTGCGCCCGGCCCACCCCGAGGAGGGGACGGCGGAAGCGGCCACGGGCGGACGGCATCCCGGACAGGGACCGTGCCCCGGCACCGCGGGTGAGGCCGATCAGCACCTGCTCGGCCTGGTCGTCGAGGGTGTGGCCCAGGAGCACGGTGGTGGCGCCGTGGCGGTCGGCGGCCTCGTCGAGGGCGCGCGTAGCGGGCGGTGCGGGCGGCCGCCTCGAGGCCGTCGCCGGTGGCAGTGACCTCGACGGTCACCACGTCGACCGGGTCGAGAGCGAGGGCGCGCAGGTGGTGGGCGGCGTCCGCGGCGACCTGCGCCGAACCGGGCTGGAGGGCATGGTCGACGACGACCGCGCCGGCGCGCCACCCCGCGGCGGGCGCCTCGAACGCCGTGGCCGCGGCCAGCGCGAGGGAGTCGGCGCCGCCGCTGCACGCGACGAGCACGAGGTCACCGGGGACGAGGTCGGTCAGCGCGGCCCGTACGGCGTGGCGCACCGCCGCCGTCGCGGCATCCGGCGATCCCCAGCGGCGTTCCATGCCGCCATTGTCCCGACTTCGTGCGGTGAGGGTCGGGTCAGCCGTGGACGCGGCGCACCCAGGCCTCGGGCTCCTCGATCTCGCGGGCCAGCGGCAGGGTGTCGGCCGAGGACCAGACGGCGTTGAAGCCCTCGACGCCGACCCGCTCGTGCACGCCGCGCACGAACACGGCGCCGTCGCGGTACTGGCGCATCTTCGCCTCGAGGCCGAGCAGCCGGCGCAGCAGCCGGTCGGGCGCACCGGCACCCTTGCGACGCTCGGTGAACCTGGCCCGGATGTGGGCGACGGTGGGGATGTGGGCGGGGCCGACGTCGTCCATGACCACGTCGGCGTGGCCCTCGAGGAGGGACATCACCGCCGTCAGGCCGGCGAGCTTCTCGCGCTGCTCGGGGGTGGTGAACAGGTCGGTGAGGCCGGTGCTGCCCTCGCGGAACAGGTCGGGCAGCTTCTCGGCGACCCGGCCGGCGATCTCGTGGAGCCGCTCGGGGTCGGGCGCCAGGTCGACGGCGAGCGAGCGGGCCTGCTCGACGAGGTGGTCACGCAGCCACGGGTTCGCCGTGAACTGCACGCGGTGGGTCTCCTCGTGCATGCAGACCCACTTGCGGAAGTCGTCGCGGTCGACGCCGAGCTCGGCCGCGACGGCGAGGATGTTCGGCGCGACGAGCATCAGCGCGGGGGTCCCCTGGGGCGCGAGGTCGTACTGGCCGAGCACCTTGGAGGCCATGAACGCGAGCAGCGCCCCCGCCTCCGCCCCGGTGACCTTGCCGCCGAAGGCCTGGGCCGTGGCGCTGGGCACCTGGCCGCGCTTCTCGATCAGCGCATCGAAGGTGGGGTCGAGCATCGCGCTCATCGAGTCGGCGTTGACTGCGATCCAGGTGGCCCGGTCGACGACCAGGGCGTCAGGGGCGTCGTCGGGGGTCTGCAGGCGGGCCGTCTGCGCGACCGGTTCCCGCGCGGCGCGGGCGGCAGCACGGATCGCCGCGACCTCGACCTCGGCCTCGGCCCGGGAGACGGTCGGCCCCGCGGGCACGAGCGTCCTCCCGGTGGTCTTGGCGAACTCCCAGTCGACGTAAGCCACGCAGGTCCTGCCTCTCCTCGTGCCGCGGTCAGCGGCAGCCGCACCTGGTCAGTGTGGCCACGATCCGGTCCAACGCGGCCCGCGCGCGCAGCGTTCCCCCGTACGTGTGCGGGAACCCCTCGACGAGCACCACGTAGGTGAGCGGGCGCCCGTCGGCGTCGACCGTCGTGCCCGCCAGGGACGACCCGGCGCGCAGCGTGCCGGTCTTGGCGCGGGGCACCCCGGCGACGTCGGCGGTGGCCTCGGCCCGGAAGCGCCGGGTCATCGTCCCGCTGAGCCCCGAGACCGGCAGTGACGCGATGACGCCGCGCAGCTCCTCGACCTCGCCGGTCGCGGCCAGGCGCAGCACCCCCGACAGGGTCGCGGCGCTGGCCCGCTGGCCGGGGCTGAGCCCGCTCGCGTCGGTGATGACCAGCCCCGTCGTCGGCACGTCATGGGCCGTCAGCCGCTCGCGGATGTAGTCGGCCGTGTCTCCCTGGCCGGTCGTCGGGTGACCGGCGGCGGCCGCGGCCTGGCGGGTGAGGTTCTCGGTGAGGGCGTTCTCGCTGCGGTCGATGGCGAGGTCGAGCACCTCGGCGTAGGTCGCCGACTCGACGCTGCCGAGCAGCTGCGCGCTCGCCGGGGCCGGGTTCGACCAGGTGCGTTCGGGCAGCAGGGTCGCCGTGACACCCTGCGCCTCGAGCGCCGTGACGAGGGCCTTGGCCACCTCCGCCTCCGGCTTGACGGGCGAGGGGTGCAGCGCCCGGGGAAGCTGGGTGGCCAGCCCGGTCATGACGACCGCCTGGGTGAAGCCGTCGCGCACGTCGTTCGGGTTCCACGTCGACGGGTAGCGCGGGCCGGGGGCGTAGGTGAGGTCGAGGCGCAGGCGCACCGCGGTGCGCCCGGTCGGCACCAGCGAGTCGGCCACCTGCGCTGCGAGGTCGGCGAGCCCGGCCCGGCCGGCCACGGCATCCGGGTCTCCGACGCCCGGCGCGAGCAGGGTGTCGCCACGCACGACGAGCACGAGGTCGGCCGAGCCCGGCAGCGCGACGACCGAGGTCGTCATCCGGTCGCCGAGGTCGAGCCCGTCAGCGACCGCAAGGGCCGCCATCAGCTTCTGGGTGGAGGCGGGCACCCGGGGGGTGCCCGCTCCCAGCGACCACAGCTCGTCACCGGTGACCCCGTCGCGGATGCTGATGCCGGTGCCGCTCCTGAGCGCCGGGTCGTCGGACGCCGTGGTGAGCGCCCGCTGCAGACCGGCCCGGGTCGGCACCGGCGCGTCGGCACCGGTGTCGGTGAGCATCGGGTCGGGTGAGGCGGCCGGCTCCGGGAGCAGCACCGGGGCGGGCGTGCCGGACACCGTGGGCGTCGGCACGGCGACCGGGCGGTCGAGGGTGAGGATGCCGGGGGCCACGTCGAGCACGTCGGCGGCGGCATAGCCGGCGACCGCGACCAGCGCCACGGCCGAGCCCACGAGCGAGGCGAGCATGACCCGTCTCACCCGGCCTCCCTTCGTCCTTCTGCCCGCCCATGCGCCAGACTGTGCCGAGAGCCTAGGTCACCCCCCTGAAGGAGAAACCCGCCGTGGAGTTCGACGTCACCATCGAGATCCCCAAGGGTCACCGCAACAAGTACGAGGTCGACCACGAGACCGGTCGCATCCGGTTGGACCGCATGCTGTTCACCGCGATGGCCTACCCGTCCGACTACGGCTACGTCGAGGAGTCGCTCGGCGAGGACGGCGACCCGCTCGACGCGCTGGTGCTGCTCGACGAGCCCACCTTCCCCGGCTGCCTCGTTCGGGCCCGCCCGATCGGCATGTTCCACATGCGCGACGAGGCCGGCGGCGACGACAAGATCCTGTGCATCCCGGCCGGTGACCCGCGCAAGAACCACATCCGCGAGATCGAGGACATCAGCTCGTTCGACCGGCTCGAGATCCAGCACTTCTTCGAGACCTACAAGGACCTCGAGCCCGGCAAGTCGGTCGAGGGCGCCCACTGGGCCGGGCGCGAGGACGCGGAGAACTGCATCCGCGAGGCGATCGAGCGGGCCAAGGACGCCGGCATCAGCACGGCCCGCTGGCGGATGCCGGAGCACGATGTCGCGCTCGGTGCCGGCTACGCGCAGCGCACCGCCGACGAGATCTCGGCCGCCTCGGAACGGGCCCGCGCCGAGCTCGCGACCAAGGACCGCCCGCTCAGCGACGACTGAGTACGACCGTGCGCGATCGTGGGTGAAGACCGTCGTCCTGACGCCGTTCTTCACCCGACGTTCCGGCCGGGGTCGCCGGACGCTCACCAGCCCCAGGAGCCGGGCCCGCCCTTGAACGGGCCGACGACGCGCGCGGTGACCCAGCCGCCGTAGAAGCCGCCCTCCTGGCCGCGCACGACCTCGCCGTCGAGGGTGCACCGGTCCGTCGCCCCGGGCATCACGGCGACGTGGCCGGCGATGGCCTCGAACCCGGGGTTCGGCCGCGGGTAGGTCCACGCGGCCCGCGGCGCGACGGCATCCCCGCCGTACACGTCGAAGTACGTCGCCTGGCCCTTGAACTCGCACCACGACGTGCCCTCGGTGGAGCGCAGCGCGCCGGGCTCGAAGTCGTCGGCGGGCAGGTAGTAGGTGGGCGGGTGGCTGGTCTCGAGCACCCGCAGCGACCGGGTCGTCGCCGCGATGCGCACGCCACCCAGCCAGACCTCGAGGCTCTCGCTGCTCGGCTCGACCCGGGGTGGTCGGGGGTAGTCCCAGACCGACTCCTGTCCCGGCCCCGGGGTCTCGGGCACCGGGCGACGGGTCATCGTCAGTCCTGCTCGACCCAGCGGTCGACGGCCCACACGATCGCGAAGGCCAGCCCCGGGTCGGCACCGTCGGCGACGTCGACGGTGTACTTGTCCTTGATCGTGACCCACTTCTGGGTGATCCGCACGACGTCGCGGCCGCCGCTGGTCACGGTGTAGTTCTTCTCGATGAACTGGCCGGTGAGCTGCCAGGGCTCGCCGTTCGCCATCTCCATCGTCATCTTGTCCTTGACGAGCGAGAACTTCTTCGCCCTCAGCGAGGCCACCTCGCTGCCCGAGGCGTCGGTGATCGACATCTTCTTCGGGATGCCGAGCAGCTGCCCCTTCACGCTGTAGAGGACGCGGCCGTCGCCGCCCTGCACCTCGGCCTTCGGGCGCGGGCCCAGCTTGCCGTCGACGAAGAACAGCTGCGCCTCGGTGTCGGGGTCGAGCACCGCGAAGTCGCGGCCGGCGCCGAACTTGCTCTTCATGAGGTACCGGGTGAAGCCGGTGGGTGCTGCGGGCACGTCGCCCATTGGCGGACCTCCATCGATAACGGGCTCCCAGCCTAACCACGCGGGCAGCGGCCGGGTGAGGGCCGGACACGAGGCCCGCCGAGAGATGCCGTCCCGGCGGGGTCGTCGGTCGGGCGGTGGAGGTGCCGCTACGCCACGGGGAGCACGTGTCGCGACTGAACCTTTGCGTGGCCTCGCGGCGTCTCAATGGTGGGGAGAGGTTCCCCGATCGACCTGCTGGACGACGAACAGGAGTGCGGAGATGACCGAGCACGCAGGAGTCACGAAGCGTTACCGGCGCGGCTGGAAGGTCCTGCTCGGCCTCGGCCTCGCAGCGCCCGTCCTGGCAGGGGCGACCCTGCTTCCCCCGGTCGCGGCAGGCGGGCAGCAGGCTGCCGCCCACGTCCACGACTCCGATGCGAAGGTGCAGGTGCAGCTCGCCCAGGTACGCGCGGCCACGGCCGGCTTCCATCGGGTCGAGCAGGCGGTCGAGGCCGGCTACGAGCTCGGGTGGGTGAACGGCTCCGGGATGTGGATCGTCAACCGCCGAAGGGAATCGAACCCTTGACCTATTCATTGCGAGTTTAGATCCAGCGCGGGCTCAGTGGTGTTGGAGGACGCGAAACCTGCGTGGTTGGGCCGGCTTCATCACGGCCGGCGTAGGCGGGGCCGTGGCGATCGGGGGCATCTCGGGGGCACGGTCGACGGCTGAGTCGGCCACCCGGGTCCGCCGGCCCGATAACGGAGCGATGGACGCCCGTCTCGGGCCGGTCAGGGGTGGCCGCAGGCCATCGCGCAGCGACGCGCAGCCACTTGACGCGACCCGAGACGGGCGCACGATGGCGCTCCGTTGCCGGCGTGCCCAGGGAACCGAGTTTGGACCAGCTGTTGGAACGCCGAGGACAACAGCGCCCCAGCGCCGCCCGCAGGCGGCTCCGCCGGCGGAGCCGGCGCCTTGATCTATTGGAGGCAAACTCGGCAACCGCGCTACCGGGGGAGGGCCCCTTCCGAGGCAGGCTGGCCGCGACGATCGAGGTCCTCCAAAGTCAATTGCGTTTACCGGACACCAGACCGAAGACGCTCAACGTCTTCCTATGCCGATGAGCGGACGTAGGGGCGGCGCATTCTCAAGGCTCCGCTAACGGGTAGGCGGCTCTTCCGGGCCGGACTGGCCACGGGCGACTCGGTGCCAAGAGACAAGCAGCGACGCGGTGGCCACGGAAAGCACCAGGGCAGAGGCCCAGACGCCAACCGCGTGCCCGCGGGCCAAGAAGGCGAAGAGGCCAAAGGCGGAATAGGCTCCGATCCAGAGCGCGAGGGAACTCCGGGCGTTCTTCAAGAAGAGCCAGAGTGACTGCCGCGATTCGGGACCACCGTCCATGTTCCGCACTCTATTCCGGCGGGCGTCGAGCATCACGATGTCAGGGAGCCGGGACGAGGGCCAGAATCTGAAAACCGCCGCTGGCAACCCGTGCTGCACCTCGAAAGTGACGGGATCCGTCCTCTCTTGTCGCTGTGAGATCAGGCTCGCTACGAAGTCCCGCTGCTTTTCTGCGCAGTCCAACTTCTTGCCGTCTGGGTAGCGCACGGTCGCTGGCTCTCCAAAGATCGCGAACCGGGCCTCGCCAGGTAGGGCGATGGATGGGGTAGGCCCCTTGCCGGCATCGACGTGCAGCGCAACCACGACGTCATTCCCCATGGTGTCTACGGTCGGGCTGACACGTTGGTTGGCTCCATAGAAGTACGACAAGACCAGTGTCTGACCATCGAAGCTGCACGAGTCAAAGTGCTGCTCGCTGCCTGTCGATGCGACGCGCTACCAGCCGACGCTCGTGACGAGCAGGCCAAGTGTCAACACCCCCACGATGATGTGTCGAACCACGCGCATAGTTCGGAGTGCGCAGGATCAGCGCACTCACATGCCGCTGATGTGCCAATGATGACTCGCACCAGATGGACGCATCGGATCGCGAGCCGCTCTGTCTTCAGATCCTTCGCAGCAAGGCCAGCGGTCCGCTGACGCCCACGCAGCATGGTGCCCATTCCCGTAGGACCCATGTGCCCTACGCACTCAGCTAAGCGTCATCGGCGCACCATGACAGTGGACGAGCGTCTCCTCGGCGCACGCCGAGGTCGCTCGGCCACACGCCACGGCGACGGTCGTGCTTCGCGCAGCGCCTCCCAACCGCCGATCAACTGCCCCGAGCAGACCAACAGCCCAGTACTTCGGTGCGCCCAGACCAGATGACCCCGCGACCACGTCTGGAACACCGCGACAGCGCACCAGGTGCAGACCGGTGGCTCGGCCAACTCCTCAACCAGCCCTTCGGCGAGGGCCTCAAGCCGGACGACCCCGCCGTCGATGTAGGCCCCCACCCCAACGGCCCTTTCGTCCCAGCCGCCGGCCACCCGGTCGATGTGTCCGCCTGCTCCGGCTTGACGGCGCCCGAGCGCGCGCAGGTGGACCTTCATGTCCAGGCGCTGACGTTCATGCAGAAATGCTGGCTGACCAGCGCGCTAAACGCACTACCTTGCCGCCCTCCGCGAGCGCTTGTGCCGACCCGTCGTCGTTGGCGAAGTCATGAGCCGTCTCGTTTCGCACCGACGGCAAGAACCGGTGCTCATGGTCGCCGCAGTAATCCTGTGCTTCCCTTGATCATGGCAACCGCCCAGCGGTCCCGAGGCGCCGCCCGGAGCATCGTCAGCCTCGGCCACCTGCTGGTGGGGGGGGCGGCGTTCGCCTTCGCCGGCGTGATGATCCTGGCGGGCTCGGACTCCGGCTTGGGCGGAGTGTTTCTCCCCCTGGGACTGCTGCTCGCGCTCGCCGCAGGAGTCTTCACGTACACGGCCGCCATGGTCCTACGGCGTGCACCAAGGGACCGTCACGGCCCCTCGCTGATCCTCAGCGTCGTCGAACTCCTAGCCGGGGCCGCCCTCGCCTCAGGGGTGATTGTGGCGGTGCAAAGCTATGGCGACCCTTGGCGTTCTCCTCTGCTGCTGCCATCCGTGCTCCTCCTCGCTCTCGGGGTCGCAGGACTCAGTCTTGAGATTTCCGCAGCCACATCCACGCCGTCAACGCACTGAACTGCCGCTGACCGTGCACGGGACGGCACAGCGGCAGGCGCAGTTGGAGTGGCAGGCTGGTCGGATGATCTTGCCGAAGGTCCGCGACCCCCGACTGGTGACCATTCGGCGCGGCGGGACGCTTACTGACGCGGACCATCGACGCCTGGCGCAGTGGGCGGCCACGTGCGCGGAGCACGTGCTGCACCTCTTCGAGTACGAACAGGGGTCGGACCCTCGACCGCGAGAAGCGATCGAGGCGGCCCGGGCCTGGGCTCGCGACGAGATGTCGATGATGGATGCTCGCGCCCGGGGTGGGCACGCCATGGGCGCAGCTCGCCGGCTCCACGGAGCACCCCGCTACGCCGCGTACTCCGCTGGTCAGGCTGCGTGTGTGGGCCACGTCGCCGAACATGATCTCGGCGCCGCCGCCTACGCCATCAAAGCCGTGCGTGCGGCGAACCCCAGCGTCCTCATCGCTGGCCGGACCGAGCGCGACTGGCAACGCCGCCAGCTCGACTCGTGGATCCGGTCACTGGTCCTCGAGGACCAAGCGAGACGAGATGCGATCTGCTGGTCTGTCTTCACCGACTGACGCAACCGTCCGGTTCTGCCGCACAGCGGGCTTCTAGGAACGGTCATCCGGTCTGCTCAGCGGGTCGGTTGACGCCCTTGATGTTCGCACGATGGCGACCACGCCTCCCAGCACCATCCCGGCCAAACCGAACCCAAACAGCGCGCGTTGCCAGTTCGGATTTCCAGCATCGAAGGCCCCTGCGAGGCCGATCAGAAGGCCGACCAGCACAAACGAGAGGGCCGCAAGAAGCGATCTCAACTGGTCGCAACCTAGGAGTCCCGTGGAGTGGTGGGCTTTGAGGTCATCTCGATGCCTACCGGTCACTGCCTTCGATGGCGGTGACGCTGTCAGTATCGCGGTCGGGGTGGAGCTTGGCCATGGATGCTTCGGAGAGGTAGCGGCGTTCGTCGACGAGCCATTCGTCGTGGGTGTCGGCCAGGACGGCGCCGACCAGGCGGATGACGGCGGCCTCGTTGGGGAAGATCTCCACGACGCGGGCGCGGCGTTTGATCTCCTTGTTCAGTCGCTCGAGGGGGTTGGTGGACCAGATCTTGCGCCAGTGCTCGCGCGGGAACGCCGCGAACGCCAGGACCTCGGTCTTGGCGGCGTCCATCAGCGCACCGACCTTGGGGTAGCGGGCGGTCAGGTCGTCGCGGACCTTGTCCCACTGCTTGCTCATCGAGGCCAGGTCCGGTTGGGCGAAGATGGTGCGGAACACTGCGGCGACCATCTCGGCTTCGCCTTTGGCCACGTGGGCCAGGACGTTGCGGATGAAGTGCACCCGGCAGCGTTGGTGGCTGCTGCCTTGCATGGTGCGGGTGATGGCGGCGACCAGGCCGGCGTGCTGGTCGGAGATCACCAGTTGCACCCCGGACAGGCCACGCTGCTTCAGCCCGGTCAGGAAGCCCCGCCAGAACACCTCGTCCTCGCTGTCACCGACGTCCAGGCCCAGGACCTCACGGCGGCCGTCCGCGGTGACCCCGGTGGCCACCACGACCGCCTTGGACACCACCATGGCGTGCTCGGTGCGCACGTGCAGGTAGGTCGCGTCCAGGTACACATAGGGGAACTCGCTGTGGTCCAGGGCTCGGGTGCGGAACGCCCCGACCACCTCGTCCAACCCGGCGCAGATCCGGCTGACCTCGGACTTGGAGATCCCGGTCCCGCCGAGCGCGACGACCAGGTCGTCCACCCTGCGGGTGGACACGCCCTTGGACGTAGGCCTCCATGATCACCGCGTGCAGGGCGTGGTCGATCCGCCGGCGCGGCACCAGAATGCTCGGGAAGAACGAGGCCCCCGAGCGTGCCTTGGGGATCCGCAAGCGCGACGTCCCCGGCCTGGGTGGTGATCACCTTTCCGCGGGCACCGTTGCGCTCACCAGTGCGCGCTTCGGTGCGTTCATACCGGGCCGCGCCGAAGTGCTCGGCCGCCTCGGCTTCGATCAGCTCCTGCAGCACCAGGCGCACGGACTCCTTGACCAGGTCCAGGCCATCGGTGGTGCGAAACGCCTCCAACAACTCGGACACGGCAGACTGTGACAAGGCCATCGGTGAGCTCCTTCTCGACGAGTACTTGGCGGTACACATCGAGAATCTCGCCGGTGGCCCCCTTCACTCAGGACGCCGCGCCGTCACCCCAAACCCCACCACTCCACGGGGCGCCACTGCTGAACGTTCGGAGTTGCCGCCAATAGTCGCACGGCTCCCAGTCGGGCTCGTCTGAGGCCCTCGCGCCGAAGCGGCCACATGCCAGCGTGAGGGCCTATCGGATATGCCGCGATTCGTGCGGTCGGGTCAGAGTTCGCGCTCCAGAACCTCTATCACCGTACTGACAATCCTTCGCGCCTGCTCCTGTGAGTCCAATCGGTGCACCTCGGCCAGAGGTGCCTCCGATCGCTTCGACCAGCGGCTCGTCTTCATCTCGCCAGGCGACAAGCCGATCGATGAGTTCGGACTTCGAGTGTGCGTCCATGCCGAGATTCTCCAACGAACCGCACGCACATGCCGCGTGGCGCGCGACTGCCCGATAGGCGTAGATGCGCCCCCCGGCGGAGGGTGCCTGGGGGCCTACGCTGGACTGGCCTCCTCCTGAAACTGGCAGGTGCGCCCATGCCGGCACTGTTGATCGCACGCTTCCGCGGGGATGTGGAGCAGTTGACCCGCGCCTATGACCGCGCCCATCGAGCGATCATGGACGCGCGGCGGGCCGCCAGGTGAGCTACGCCACCATTGCGCCGTCGGTGACGACTCGCTGTACATCGTCGGGGTCTGGGAGTCCGAGGATGCGATGCGTACGCGCTTCGCCAGCCAACAGATGCGCGATGCGCTTGCGCACGCCGGATTCCCGACCATGGACCATGCCGAGATCACCGTGCTCCGCTTGCATGCCATCGAGCCGCCCATCTGAAGAGCGCGCTCGGCACAACGCAGAAGTGACCTGTCACCCCTTCCAAGTGGACGCTCGCTCATGCCGCGGATAGCGCTTTGCGATTTTGCCGATGTGCGGGTGTCGCGGGACCGGCCATGGGCGGTCCACGAGAACCTGGCCTCGTGGTCATGTCTGACATCGGCAGCGCCCCGACGTAGAGGATGCGTTCCAGTTGGCAGGCGCTAGCTGAAGGACCGTGTGCGCACTGCCGGCTGTCTCTGGACAAGGCCCCCCGCCGGCTGAATACTCTGCCCAGCGGCGACAAGGGCGTCCCCGCTTCCACAGTTGGGGAGGTTCGCATGAGATCACGTGCCCTGGGTGTCGCCGCGATCGTTGTCGGCGCTGCACTCGTCTACTCCACTCCTGCGGCGGCGGCGCCGGTGGAGAGGGATGTCCAGGTCATCGAGCTCGCCGGGGAGGTGCAGGACGCCGGCTGCATCGGGCCGGTGGAGTATCTCTCCGGTGAGGTGCACATCACCTACCGGGAGGCAGTGTCCGCCGCCGGCACGGTGACCAGGCAGTACCACGTCCGCCTGGTCGGGGCGACGGCGATGGCGCTCGACACCGGCGCGGTCTACCGCGACATCACCCATGAAAATTGGTGGGCGCAGTACAACCCCACGTGGGAGACGTCCGAGGCCGCCGACGGCTCCCACGGGGCCGGGTTCACGTACCAGATTCGCATGTTCGCCCCCGGGGTCAAGGAGGCACCCAGGCTCACGGTCGTCGAGAACTTCCGGCTGCGACGGGTCGACGGCTACCAGGAAACCCCGACGATGGTCCGGGAGGACTTCAGCGTCACCTGCGAGTGACCACGGCAAGCGCTGCAGTGTCCGTCCAACCACGAAGCGAACCATCCGGACATCAGCATGGCGCGCGGTTACGAGTTCTCGGATTAACCTCGATGTGTGTCCGCGAAGTCTGACCGGGAAGCCGCGCGCGAGGCGGTGGCGGCGTACCACGAGAGCCAGTTGGGTGAGCTGGTGGAGCGCGTGGGCGCCACGATCGACCTGTTTCGGGCCGGCGAGCTGGATGCCTTCGGCGTCGACCAGGCCCTCTTCCAGTATTCGCGGGGCGGCGAAGGAGCTTTGGAAGCTGTGCAACCTCGGCGACCCAGAGCTGGCCGCCAGCTTCATGCGCGAGCGGCCGACGATCGATTGGTGGGAGCGCGGAGCTCCTAGGAAGCGATGATGCCGAGCGCCCACGGTCTGAAGGGCGCGCGGGCCGCCGTCGGCATCGATGTCAGGCGGCGAAGAGACGCATCGCTCGGCTGGCATCGTCTGATGGGCCGCGGGTCAAAGCGACAGGAGTTGCCAATCGTGGTCGTCGATGAACCGCCGATCGCCGTTCATCCACTGCGAGAGGGCATCGGCGATTGACTCCAGCGACACGTCCTTGGCCTGGAAGTGCCGATCTGGGGAGCCGTCCCGGTACTCCAGATCGAAGTGACCCTCGTGGTTGATCGCTTGGGCGTACACGTTTGGGGGGCCGCTGGCGACTGTCAGGTAGCTCCCCGGCTCTCGCAGTGTCTGTGTACACCAAGGCTAGCCAGCTCTCCGGCGCGGCAACGGTGCCGTCCAGGGTCCTGATCGTTAGGTCAACCGGCCCGATCGGCTCGTCTTGCCGGGCACCCCCATGAGCTACCGAGGCTCTCGACTCCACGCCTCGAGTGTGCCAGCGCCTGCGACCTGATCGAGCCCGGTGCCGATCGAGAGAGGCGCGAACTCGAGGCGTAGAGACTCGCCTCGCTCATCGGCGCGGTTCGGCGGCCCGATGGACGTAGACAAGGAGCCAGGTGCAGAGTGTCGACTTCGCTCGAATATGAGGCCGATGCGACGCTCGAAATCGAGGCCACCGGTTCGTTGGTTCTAGTGTGCCGGGTCTTGGGTTCTGATGCTGGGCAGGGTGTCGATGCCGCGGTTGCGTAGGCGGTAGCTGGCGCCTTTGAGGGTGAGCACGTCGGCGTGGTGGACGACGCGGTCGATCATCGCTGCGGCGACGGCTTGGTCGCCGAAGACGCCGCCCCAGCCGCTGAAGGGCAGGTTGGAGGTGAGGATCAGCGAGGCGTGTTCGTAGCGGCTGCTGACGAGTTGGAAGAACAGGTTCGCGGCGTCTTGCTCGAAGGGTAGGTAGCCGACCTCGTCGACGATGATCAAGGCGTTGCGGCGCAGCCGGGTCAGCGACGAAGGCGCCGATCGCCGCTGGGTCCACCGAGTAGTCGCAAGAGTCGACGCGCACGTAGTAGTCCCGTCCCAGCCGGATCCGGTTGCCCCACCCGACCGCTGGGGGCACCGGCGGCAGCGCCAGCATCGCGGCCTTGTCGCGCTCGAGCAGGTCCACCGGCTTGGCCTTGGTGGTGCGCACCACCCGGGCGTTGGCGATGGCCAACTAGGTCGTGAGCTGGGTGTTGAAGTCGGCCGGGGAGGTGAAGTCCCGCCCGGGCATGAAGGAGGTCTCGAAGAACCCGTTGCGTCGCTCCACCACCCCCTTGGACTCCGGGTCGTACGCCTTGAGCCGCTGCACCGTCGTGGCCAACGTCACAGCGAAAGCCCCGACACCTTCGGCGTGCCGTTTGCCGCGGCCTATGCCGGACTCGTTGTCCCCAACCAGCCGCCGCGGAACCCGACCCAGCTGCGGTGAGCAGCTCCCACATCCCAGCAGCAGGTCCGCGGTGTGCCGGGTCGGGATCATCACCGCGAACATGAACCTGGAATGCGCGCCAGTGATCACCAGCACCGGCAACAAGCTCGTGGTGCCGTCCTCAAGGGGGATCCTGTACGGCGGGAACCACAAGTCACACTGCGCCGCGTCCCCCGGCAGCCACGTCAACCGGTCAGCACGGGTCGACCGGGCGTGCTGCGGCCGCAGCCGCCGCACGTTGACCCGGAACCAGGTGATCGACCCCGTCCAGCCAACCCGTTCGGCGAGCACCGTCGCCGGCATCTCCGGTGTCGCCGCTAGCAGCTGGGCCACCAGCGGCTCGAAGGGCTGAACGCCCGGCACCGCAGGCCGCTCGTACTCGGCTGGCCGGTGGCACGCCAACGCCCGCGCCACCGCCACCCGCCCGACCCTGTCAGCGTGACCTGACGCTGAGGAACACCATCCGCGACCAGCGGCCGCACCAACGCCCAATCCTCCACTGAGATCACCCATCCAATCTGTCTGGGTGGCCTCGTTTTCGACCGTCGCTATGGCCTCGTTTTCAAGCGTCGTCGACAATTGGCTCTGGTAGTTCCTACGCAAGGTCCGCGTTCCAGAGGATCCGCTCATCAGCGTGAGGTGTTTAGCGTCAAGGGGTGGGCGGGTGCCCGTGTCCTCGTCGTCGGTCCCTGCATAGCGGTAATCGAGGTGTGCTCGGCAGCGTGTGATCGGGTTGTGTCGACGACGGGACGGGGCGGCCTGTGATGAGCGACGAGATACCGGCGTGGGTTCTCAATGCCGCGGAAGGCTCGCCCCGCCCCAGCCCTTGGGGTGCTTCCTACCTGACGTGGTGGGCGACGGATCGGGTTATGCGGCAGCCACCTCCACTGCTCGGGTGCCGTGGGCGGCGACGACGGGGTCCCACGCCTGTTGGTGGGTGATCGACGTAGTGGAGCTGGCGCAGGATCGCGGCGGCGACGGCGGTCTGTGCCTGGGTCGGGGTGAGCTTGTTGGTCTCGCGGGTGGTCAGGTGCCGGTAGCGGGCGGCGTACACCCGGTTGGTCTGCAGGCAGCCCCACACGGCCCGCCAGGCGGCGGCGCGCAGCAACGGTCGGCCGGCGCCGGTGACAGGCGGGCCCTGCCGGTGAAGGTGCCGGACTTCCGTTCGCGCGGGGCGAGGCCGGCGTGTTTGACCACGGCCCGGGCGGAGGTGAACCGGTCAGGTCGCCGGTCTCGGCCAGGATCGCCGCGGCCCCGACCGGGGAGAGCCCGTCGATGCTGGTGGCCAGCTCGGTCAGCTCGCAGCTCGTCCAGGACGGCGACCATCCGGGCCTCGGTGTCGACCAGCTTGGCCTTGGCGTGGTCCCAGTCGTCGATGACCCAGGCGATCCGTTCGAACGCGGCCGGTCGGTGCGCCAGGACCCCGGCGGGGTCGGTCAGGGCGGTGAACAGCGTGCGCACGATCCGCAGGCACGGCGGGCCCGCCGCGGCGGATGACCTCCTGGCGGACGGCGCGTTCGAACCGGGCCGGCCCCAGGCGGCGGGTGCGGTCCAGGTCCCCGCCGTCACGGTCGACGACCACGGCCATCGCGGCGACCCAGGTGGTCGGAGCTGGAACGGCAGTTCGCGGCCTCCAGGGCGGCGGGCCACACGCACTCGAGCAGGTCGCGGACCTGCTGCACGCACGCCACGTGCTCCTCGATCAGCTGCTCGCGGCGGGTGCCCAGGTGCCGCAGCCGGGCCCAGGTCTCGTCGACCGGTTCGGGCAGGTAGCAGCGCAGCTGCGCGGTCAGCCGGGCGATCAGGACCGCGTCCTTGTCGTCGGTCTTGTCCGCTGGTCAGGTCCTCGGTCTTGCGCACCCACGCCGAGACCGCCGGCTGCACGCACACGAACGACATCCCGCGCTGGTCGCGCGAGCTGGCCCAGCACCCGCCACCGGTGCCCGGTCGGCTCACACGCCACCGTCACCCCGGCGAACCCGGCCTTCGCGGCCCGCTCGGCGGCCCAGTCCAGGGCGGCACCGAGGTCCCAGGCCTTGACCCGGAAGGTGCGCCGGGCCAGGACCTTGGAGTCGTGGTCGGTGACCACGACCATCTGCTTGCGATCGGCCAGGTCGATCCCGACGATCGCGTTGCTCACCGGCACCGCCGCCCGCAGCCGTGCCAAGGCGTGCGTTCCGGTTCCGATCCCCGCGAGAGACACCACTACCGTTAGACATGAACGTCCTCCTCCTTGCGCTTTGGGACACCAAGCCCGACAAGCGCATCAGGAGGACGTTCCCAACGCCAGACCGAAGACGCTCAACGTCTTCCTATGCCGCTGTCGGTGTGAAGTCGCGCGGGCGCTACTTCTGGCGGTAGGCGTCCGCACGGTGTTCGATGGCGACGATCGTGACCTGGTCGCCTATCCGATAGATGATGCGGAAGTCGCCGCGTCGGGCGCTGTGCAGACCCTCGAGCTCGAACCGGAGGGCCTTGCCCACTCGCTGGGGGTTCTCTGCCAGTGCGCCGTAGACGAACTCGACGACCGCGGCGGCGACCTTCTCGGGCAACCGCACGATGCGCCCTGCTTGGCCGTCGGCGACCACGCGATCTCCACGGTTCGACCTCAGCGGCGCAGCAGCGCCAGCGCCTCGTCCTTGGTCAGGACCTCAGCGCTCGCCCCGCTCAAGCTCACCCAGGCTTTCGCGGATCTGGCTCAGCAGACGCGGCTTGCCCATCAGGTCGAGGGTCTCCTCGAGCGACTCGAGGTCGTCGATCGAGACGACGACGGCGGCCGGGCGACCGTGCTTGGTGATGACGACGCGGTCGTGTTCACGCTCCACCTGGTCCACGACCTCGGACAGGCGGTTCTTCACGTCCTTCAATGCCATCTGGCCGTCATTCCTCATGGCTACAAGTGTAGCCACAATCTTCGACCACCCCCACGGTCCGCTCACGGGTTTCAGACCGGCACGCGGCACGCGAGATAGCTCGTAGGACTTCTCGGACGTCTCGTGCCCCGTCGGATGCCCTTGAATGCCCCGGCACGCGGTAGCGGCGTCCCGCGACTCGGGGCTTTCGTAGACGGATGACGACAACCACCGCCTGGAGGGACCATGCCATCCGATCCGTCACGGCTCGCCGCTCGCCGCGGCCACGCCTTCCCCAGCGCCCTGCGAAGCCGCCTACCCGCCGGAGGCCGCACACCCCTCACCTGCTCGGCCATGGCCGCCGGTTCGGTGGACAGGCATTCGGCAACTGCCCTCGAGGCCCCTTCTAACCGCACCAACAGCAACCTGACCTGCGAGGACGCCGCAGCGACCCGCTCACCGACGGGGGCAAGGCCGCCTGTGGACACGTTCGGCAACGGTGCCGACCCCCAGAATCAGGGAGGGAGGACATCATGCGCGAGCTGCTGACCATCGAGGAGGTCGCCGAGCGCCTGCGAGCAAAGGTGCTCACGATGCGGCTGGCTGCGCCAAGAGGGCAGGTTTCCTCCTGCGATCAGGGTGGGCCGCCGACACGTCTGGGACGCCGCCGACCTCGAGCCTGGCTGGAGACCCAGCGCGAGTCGGAGGAGATCCGACGAGCCCAGCGGATCGTTCGCTCCGAGACGTTGCGCTACCGCGCGCGGGTGAAGTCGCACGGCCGTGAGGTGGCCACCCGCGTCTTCCAGCGACAGCGCGATGCGGTGGCGTGGGAGCAGGAGCAACGACGCGCACTGCGCTCCGGTGAGTGGTCGACCCCCGCCGCGGACGCATTGCGCTGTCCGCCGTGTACCCGGAGTGGTCACAGGCCCGTAGCGCCCTCAAGCGCAAGACGCGAGAGGTCGACGAGTCGGCCTGGCGCAACCACATCCAGCCGAGGTTCGGCGATGCGCCCCTGGCCTCGATCACGCGGGCGCAGGTGGCCCACTGGATCGGCGGGCTCGTCGAGGGCGGCTGCTCGACCTCGACGGCCAACCGCTACCTGTGCACGCTCCGCTCGATGCTCGCGTTCGCGGTAGCCGACGGCCGGCTCGCCAGGAACGTCGCCACGGGGATCCCACTTCCTCAGGGAGGAAAGACGCGCCGCGAGGGGCAGTTCCTCACTCTCGACGAGCTCCACGACCTCGCCGGCGCTGCCACTGGCCGGTATGCCGAGCTGGTCACCGTTCTCGGGCTCTGTGGTCTGCGCTGGGGCGAGCTGGCGGGTCTGCGCGTGGGCGATCTCGTCGAGATCCCGGACCCGGTCTGGGCCTCCAACGAGGCGTGCTCTCGAGCAGCCACGACGGGAGCCTCTTACGTGGACTCGCTCAAGGGGCGCCGGGCACGAACGGTGCCGCTGCCGGCCGAGGCGCGCGACGATCGTCGACCGTTGGGCAGCGGCGAGGGCGGCCGACGACTGGCTGTTCCCAGCGCCGCAGGGCGGCCCGCTCAGCGAGTCGAACTGGAAGCGCTCGATCGTTTGGCCCCGGGCCACGACGACGATCGGTCGCCCGACGCTTCGGCCGCACGACCTGCGGCACACGGCCGCATCCATCTGGCTCGGGGCCGGCGCCGACCCCAAGGTCGTCCAGCGGATCCTGGGGCACGCGTCGGCGGCGATGACGATGGACCTGTATGGCCACCTCATCGACAGGAACCTCTGGGAGGTCCTGAGGGTGGGGCACCACAGGGACCCGGCGGCCTAGCCGCGGAAACCGGAAAGGCCCCCTCGACCGGTGTCGCGGGGGCCGACCTGTGGTACTGCCGTGGAGCCGCCTAAGGGAATCGAACCCTTGACCTATTCATTACGAGTGAATCGCTCTGGCCGACTGAGCTAAGGCGGCGTGCGCCCGAGTGGGCTCGGGCGCGCCGCACGAGTATACGAGGCGACCGGCGGCTCCCGCGAATCCCGACCGCCGGGTCAGCACCTCAGCCCGTCCTTCGGCACGGTCCCGTCCACGAGGTACGCGTCGACTGCGTCGTCCACACAGTCGTTGGAGCGCGTGTACGCCGAGTGGCCGTCGCCGTCGAAGGTGATGAGCGAGGCGTTCGCGAGCTGCTCGCGCAGCCGCACCGACCACTCGTAGGGGGTGGCCGGGTCCCGGGTGGTGCCGAGGACGACGATCGGGTCTGCTCCCGCGGCCGACACGGTCTTCGCGGCGCCCTTCGGGTCGACGGCCCACGCGCCGCACGTCGCCTGGCTCCAGACGAGGAAGGGACCCCAGGTCGGAGCGACCGCCAGGGACTCCTCGGCCTGGCGCCTCAGCTCGACGACGTCACCGGTCGACGGCCGGTCCAGGCAGTTGACGGCGTAGATGGCCTCCATGATGTTGCCGGAGTACTGACCGCCGGGGTTGCGGTCGGCGTAGGCGTCCGCGAGCTGCATCAGCGAGGTGCCGTCGCCGCTGACGGCCTCGCCCATGGCGTCGACGAGCGTCTGCCACGACCCGTGGTCGTACATGGCGATCGCGATGCCCAGCGAGGCCCACCCCTCCGTGAGCCGCGGAACGGCGTTGTCACCGGTCCGCGGGAGAGGGCTCTGGTCGACGGACGCGAGGAAGGTGCGCAGGCCGTCCATGACGCGGTCGACCGAGTCGCCGAGGGGGCAGTCACCCTTGCGCACGCAGTACGCGGCCCACGCCCTCGTCGCGCGCTCGAAGCCTTCGGCCTGTCCGAGAGCCATGTCGAAACTGTCGATGTCGGGTGGGACGACGCCGTCGAGGACCATCCGACCCACCGCCTTCGGGAAGAGGTCCGCGTAGACCGTTCCCAGGTACGTGCCGTACGACGCACCCAGGTAGGTGAGCTCCTTCTCCCCGAGGGCCGCACGGAGGACGTCCATGTCCCGGGCGGCCTCCTCCGTGGAGACATGGGCGAGGAGGGGACCGGCGTTCCTGCCGCACGCCTCGGCGAAGCCGCGGGCGGTCTGCGCGAAGGCCTGCTCCTCCGCCGCATCGTCCGGCGTCGGGTCCGAGCCGAGGAAGGCGTCGAGCTCGGTGTCGGTGACGCAGTCGATCGGGGCGGACCGCTGCACCCCGCGGGGGTCGAACCCGACGACGTCATAGCTGTTGCGCACCCGCTTGCCGACGATGACGTCGGCCGCCCGGGCGTAGTCGAACCCCGACGCCCCGGGTCCGCCAGGGTTGACGACGAGTGAGCCGATCCGCTTCGACGAGCGCCGCGCGGGGACGTTGACGACGGCGAGCGTGATCGTGTCGCCCTGCGGGTTCTCGTAGTCGACCGGCACCTCGAGGCCTGCGCACCACGCACCCTGGCACGTGGTCCAGTCGAGGCGCTGCGAGTAGAACCGGGCGAGGGCCTCGGCCCCCGGCGGCGGGCCCTGGGGGCTGACCACCACTGGGGGGGAACCGACGGGTCCCCCCATGCCGTCGAGCAGCGAGCAGCCCGACAGCAGCAGCGCAGTGAGCGTGGCACCCGCGAGGGCGGCGACGCGGCGGCGGTTCATGGCCGCACGATAGGCGAGCGACCTGCGTGGCACCGAACCGAGGAGGTCACGATCTGGTCCGTCTCACCTCGGCAGGCGCAGCTCGAGGGCCATGGCCTCCAGGGCGAGGAGCGGGTTGACGTTGGCGCCGATCCGCTCGCGGGCCGTGCCGATGGCGTCCATCGCACGGAGCAGCTCGTCGGGCCCGAGCAGCTCGCACACCCGCTGCACGACCTGCCGGCTGTCCTCGTTGACCAGCGCCGACCCGGCACCGGTGCGTACGACGAGGGCGTCGCGGTAGACGGACAACAGGTCGACCAGCGCCCGGTCGATGACGTCGCGGGTGAACCGGGTGGCCCGGGCCTTCTGCTCCTTCTCGAGCGAGCCGAGCTGGGCGCGGATGTGCGGCGGCTGGGTGCGCGCACTCGGGTCGGCCCCCAGCACCTCCATCAGCCGCACCTTCTCCGCGGCGTCCCGCTCGCTCGACGCGGCGGCCGACTCCTCGGCCGCGATCGTCATCAGGTCGCTCGCCGCGCCGATCGCGTCGCCGACGCTGACGACGCGGGTGGCGAGCGTGATGACGTCGTGACGGCGGATGCGGGCGTGCTCGTCGCGCGCCAGCCGGGCAGCGAGGCCGACGTGGGACTGGGCGGCGCGGGCGGCGTACAGCGCCATCGGCGGGTCGACGCCGTCGCGGCGGGTGAGCAGCGCGGCGACCGCCTCGACCGATGGCGTGCGCAGCCGCACGTGCCTCGACCGCGAGCGGATCGTGATGATGACGTCCTCGACCGAGGGGGCGCACAGCATCCACACGGTGCGCGGCGCGGGCTCCTCGAGTGCCTTGAGGAGGGCGTCGGCCGCGCGCTCGGTGAGGCGGTCGGCATCCTCGACGACGATCACCCGGAAGCGCCCCACGGAGGGCCGGTGGGCGGCGAGTGCGACGAGGTCGCGGGCCTGATCGACCTTGATCGAGAGCCCCTCGGTGGCGATGACGTCGACGTCGGCGTGGGTGCCGCCCAACGCGGTTCGGCACTCTCGGCACTCACCGCACCCGCCGTCGGGGCAGAGCAGGGCGGCGGCGAAGGCGCGGGCGGCCACCGAACGGCCGGACCCCGGCGGGCCGGTGAACAGCCACGCATGGGTCATCGCCGCGGGAGTGCGCACGGCGTGCTCGAGCGTGGCCACCGCGCTCTCCTGGCCGATCACGTCGCGCCAGACGCTCACGGTTCGACCAGCCCCATCGACTCCAGGCGGGTCATGACCTCGTCGTGCAGCCGCTCCGGTGCGGCGGTGCCGTCGACGACGAGGTAGCGCTCGGGGTGCCCCGCCGCCATCGACAGGAAGTGCTGGCGGGTCGCGTCGTGGAAGGCGTCCACCTCCGACTCGAGCCGGTCGTGCGTGTCGCCGCGGCGCCGGCGCCCCTCGGCGGCCGGGATGTCGACCACGACGGTGAGCGCGGGCACCAGGCCGTCGACGGCCCACATCTGCAGGTCGTGCACCTCGGCGGCCCCGAGGTCGCGCCCGGCACCCTGGTAGGCGACGGCGGAGTCGGTGTAGCGGTCGGTGACGACGACCTCACCGCGCTCGAGGGCGGGGCGCACGAGCTGGTCGACGTGGTGCGCCTTGTCGGCCGCGAAGAGCAGCACCTCGGCCCGGGGCGAGACGTGGTCACCGTGCAGCACGAGCTCGCGGATGGCGGCACCGAGCTCGGTGCCGCCGGGCTGGCGGGTGACGATGACGGTGCGGCCCTTGGCGCGCAGGGCATCGGCGAGCAGCCGCACCTGCGTCGACTTGCCCGCGCCGTCGCCCCCCTCGAAGGCGATGAACAGCCCGTCGCGTCCCGTCACGACCGCGAGCCTAGGCCAGGCGCCGCGACACCGCGTGCACGACGTCGGATCGCCGGCCCTGCTGCCTCCGTCGAGAGTAGAGAACACGCCGTGCCGCCAGATCGCCACGCGGCGAGTTGTCTACTCTCGTTCGGTCCTCGGCCGGGGTGGGGAACCCGCAATGAGTCAGGTGGGGAGTGCGTCAGGCCTGTTGGTGCCGGTCGGCGTTGGCGTGGATCGCGTCGTGCACGTACTGCGCGAGCCCGGGTGCCAGGTCCTCGTAGGTCTTCGTGAACCGCGGGTCGGCGAGATACATGTCGGCCAGGCCCCGGTGGAACCCGTGGTCGAGGTCGTAGAACCACCGCTCGATGTGGGCGCGGTGCGCCTCGGCGGCATCCATCGCCACCGTGGACGCGGCGGGCGCACCCGACCGCAGCGCGGCTACCAGGGCCGCGTTGACGGCGTCCCCCTCGGCCTTGACCTCGGCCCAGTCGGCCGTGGTGTAGCTCTTGGTGCGCCGGGAGGACTGCTTCCAGGCCTCGCTGTCGCCCCAGCGCTCCTGCGCCTCGGCCTGGTACTCCTCGCTGAAGCCGTCGCCGAACAGCTCCTTGAGCTCTTCGGTGGTGGCAGGTCGCTGTTCCATCTCTCTCTCCAGTGCTCGGTCGATGGCCGTGACGAGCTGCTCGAGCTCGCCCAGCCGGGACACGACCGCGTCGCGCTGGCGGCGCAGGTGCTCCTCCGGTGTCCCCTCCCCGCCGAGCAGGGCGCGCACCTCGTCGAGGGGCAGGCCGAGCCGTCGGTAGGTGACGACGGTCGAGAGCCGGGCCAGGTCGGCATCCGTGTAGAGGCGGTACCCGGCGTGGGTGCGCGCGCTCGGCACGACGAGACCCTCGGCGTCGTAGTGGTGCAGCGTGCGCACCGTGACACCGAGTGACTCGGCCACCTGGCCGACGGTGAGCTCCACCCGTGCAGTGTGCTGGCTCGTCGCGGTCATGTCACCACCATGACCCCTCACGTCGCGTGAGGGTCAAGCCGGATGCCGGGTCAGCCCTTGGGTGCCTCGAACCAGTTCGCGAGACCACTGGCCAGGCCGAGGTCGCCGCGCGCCTTGACCTTGCCCGTCATGAACATCATCGCCGGGTTGCCGGTGCCGGTGATCAGCTTCAGGAACTCGGCCGGGCCGAGCATGAGCGACAGGTCGGGGTTCTCGCCGGCACCCTTCTCGACGGTGCACGTGCCCCGGTCGACGAGCACGCCGTAGGTGTCGCTGGTGTCGTCGGGCCCGCCGGTGACCCGGAAGTCGATGCGGGCGGTGCGGTCGCCGGCCTTCTCGGGCCGGAACTGGTGCGGGAATCGCGCGAAGATCGCGTCCAGCAGCGGGCCGCGGTGCTCGCCGGCGAAGTCGTCGCGGATCTCCTGGTCGGGCGTGCTCCTGATCAGGGCGACGAACTCGGCCGACGACATGCTCTCGAGCAGCTCGGGGTGCAGTGCCATGCGTGCTCCCGTGACGGGTCCCGGCCCTGGCGGCCCGGACGGTTCCCCGAACCTACTTGTCGGTAACCACGGGGGCAAGCACAGCGGGGCGAGTCTGCGCGCGCCCGCCGTGCAGGTCATCGGGCCCGGGCGGGCGTGACGGGCCCGGCCACCGGCTCGCCGGTGAGCGCCAGCCGCTCGAGCAGCTCGGCACCCTCCTTCGCCGCGTCGTGCCGGCGCATCTCGGCGCCGACCCGCTGCGCCGCGTGCCGGTACCTCGGGTCGTGCAGGGCGCGACGCACCGCCTGCCGCAGCCGCAGCGGCCGCGGTGAGGTCGACCGGATCCGCACGCCGACGCCGCTCCAGGCCACCCGCGCCCCGATCTCGGCCTTCTCCTCGGTCGACCCCGCCTGCACCAGGGGCACGCCGTGGTGCAGGGCCGTGGTCACGCCGGTGTACCCGCCGTTGGTCACGCACACCTGGACGTGCGGCAGCAGCAGGTCGTACGGGATGAACTCGCTGACCCGGGCGTTGGCCGGCAACGCTCCACCGAACAGCGCCTCGAGCTGCGAGCGGGGCACGCCGCCGGTGGTCGCCACCACGAGCACGTCGTCGTCGGCCAGGGCGCGCAGGGTTGGCACCACCAGCTCGCGCATGTCCGGCCGGATGCTGCCCTGCGTCACGTGCACCACCGACCGGGTCGAGGTGCGCACCTCGTCCCACCAGCTCGGCGGCACCCACTGCTCCGGGGGGTCGGGCCGCAGGGCGCCCACCCAGTGCACGGTCGCCGGCAGGTCCGGCACGGGGTACTCGAAGGACGGGGTGCACGCCTGCAGGTGGAGCATCGGCGAGACCGCGGCCTGCAGCACGTCGAGCCCGTCGGACGGCAGGCCCAGCTCGGCCCGGAGCCGGTCGTGGCGCTCCTGCGCCTGCGCGAAGACCCACCTCCTCGAGGCCTCGCGCACGGCGTGGTTGCGCAGCCGCGAGAGCGGGCCGCGCATCGGCAGCAGGCCCGGCCCGAACGCGGGAGTCTCGCCGTGCGCCCGCGCCAGGGGTCCGTCACCGAAGGTCGCCGCCGGGATGCCGCGCGACTGGGCCAGCAGCCCGACGCCGTAGCTCAGCGCGTCGGTGAGCACGGCGTCGACGGGCTGCGCGGACAGCACCGGCTCGAGGTCGGCGACCCGGCGCGCGGCCTCACCGACGAAGAGCTCGGCGTACACCCAGCCGATCGCGCGCGGCCCCCGCAGCGTCGCGAGCTCGGGGAACTCCTCCAGCAACCGCTCGCCGTCGTACTCGCGGGTGGCCCCGAACGGCACGGGTGTCGCGCCCACCGCGGCGATGCCGTCGTGGAACCGGCGGCTCGCGAACCAGAGCACCTCGTGCCCACGCTCGACGAGGCGAGCGGCCACCGGCAGCGGGTTGCGGCTGTGCGCCGGGACCGGCACCGTCGCGAACAGGAAGCGGGACATGAGCCTGCACCTACCCGTGACAGCCCGTGGTCACGCCTTCTTGGTCGCGCGCGGGGTCGCCTTCGTGGCAGCCGCCTTCTTGGCGGTGGTCTTCTTGGCGGCGGTCTTGCGCGTCGTGGACTTCTTGGCTGTCTTGCGGGCGGTCTTCTTCACCGGTCCCCGGGCCCGCTTGTCGGCGAGCAGCTCGTAGCCGCGCTCTGGCGTGATGTTCTCCGGGTCGTCATCCTTGCGCAGGGTCGCGTTGGTCTCGCCATCGGTGACGTACGGCCCGAACCGGCCGTCCTTGACCACCACCGGCCGGCCCGACACCGGGTCGGTGCCGAGCTCGGCCAGGGGCGGCTTGGCGGCCGCGCGGCCCCGCTGCTTGGGCTGGGCGTAGATCGCCAGGGCCTGCTCGAGGGTGATGTCGAACAGCTGCTGCTCGGTCTCGATCGAGCGCGAGTCGGTGCCCTTCTTCAGGTAGGGGCCGTACCGGCCGTTCTGCGCGGTGATCTCCTCGCCGTCCTCGGCCGGGCCCACCACCCGCGGCAGGGACAGCAGCTTGAGCGCGGTGTCGAGGTCGATGGTCGCGGGGTCCATGTCCTTGAACAGGGATGCCGTGCGCGGCCTGGCCTTGGCGGCGGCGGCGGCGGACTTGCCACGACCCTTGACCGGCGGCTCGTCGGACTCCGGCAGCACCTCGGTGACGTAGGGACCGTAGCGGCCGGCCCGGGCGACGACGTCGTGCCCGGTCGCGGGGTCCTGGCCGAGCACGCGCCCGTCGTCGGCCGCGGCCTCGAGCAGCTCGCGGGCCATCGCCGGCGTCAGCTCGTCGGGGGCGACGTCGTCGTTGATGGTGGCGCGGCGCGGGGTGGCGGGGAGGGTGTCGTCGCCCAGTGTGTCCTTCGGGGGGATTCCGGGGGCGGAGCCCCCGGAGGCGGTGTCCTTCAGGGGGATTCCGGGGGCGGAGCCCCCGGAGGCGACCTCCTCGACGTACGGCCCGTACCGGCCCACGCGCACGACGATGCCCTCGCCGATGTCGATCGTCGAGATCGCCCGGGCGTCGATGTCGCCGAGGTCCTCGACGAGGTCGCGCAGCCCGTCGTGCGACTTGGCCTCGTCACCGAAGTAGAAGCGGTGCAGCCAGGCCGCGCGCTCCTGGTCGCCGCGGGCGATGGCGTCGAGGTCCTCCTCCATCGAGGCGGTGAAGTCGTAGTCGACGAGTCGCGAGAAGTGCTCCTCCATCAGCCGGGTCACCGCGAACGCCAGCCAGCTCGGGATGAGCGCCGAGCCGCGGTTCGAGACGTAGCCGCGATCCTGGATGGTGCCGATCGTCGAGGCGTAGGTGGAGGGCCGGCCGATGCCGCGCTCCTCCATCGCCTTGACCAAGGTGGCCTCGGTGTAGCGCGGGGGCGGGGAGGTCTCGTGGCCGTTGGCCTCGGTGCGCACGGTGCGCAGTGCCGTGCCGACGCCGAGACGAGGCAGCCGGCGCTCCTCCTGGGCCTCGTCCTTGCGACGGGCGGCCTGGCGCTCGTCGCGGCCCTCCTCGTACGCCGCCAGGAACCCACGGAAGGTGATGACGGTGCCGCTGGCCGAGAGCTCGACGGTGGTGGCGGGGGCTCCGTCGTCGAGGGTCGCCGCGAGCCGCACGGACGCGGTGGAGCCGCGAGCGTCGGCCATCTGCGAGGAGATGGTGCGCTTCCAGATCAGGTCGTAGAGGGCGTAGTCCTCGCCGCGCAGCTCGCCGGCCACCTGGGCCGGCGTGCGGAAGCGGTCACCGGCGGGGCGAATCGCCTCGTGCGCCTCCTGCGCGTTCTTCACCTTCTTCTCGTAGTGGCGCGGGGCGTCGGGCACGTACTCGGCGCCGTACATCTCGCGCGCCTGGGTGCGGGCGGCGGTCAGTGCCGACTCCGACAGCGAGGTGCTGTCGGTGCGCATGTAGGTGATGTAGCCGTTCTCGTAGAGCCGCTGGGCCACCCGCATCGCGTTGCGACTGTTCAGCCGCAGCTTGCGCGAGGCCTCCTGCTGCAGGGTGCTCGTGGTGAACGGGGCGCTCGGTCGCCGCGTGTAGGGCTTCTCGGAGACATCGGTGACGGTGACGTCGGCGGCCCGCAGCGCGGTGGCGATGCCGGTCGCGGCGGCCTCGTCCAGCGGCGTCGCCTTGGCGTTGGTCAGCGTGCCGTCGTCGGCGAAGTCTCGACCGGAGGCGACCTTGCGGCCGTCGACGCCGGTGAGCTTGGCGGTGAACAGGTTCGACTCGGCATCCGGGGTGAAGTCGCCCTCGACGTCCCAGTAGCTCGCGGCGTGGAACGCCATCCGCTCGCGCTCGCGCTCGACGACCAGGCGGGTCGCCACGGACTGCACGCGGCCGGCGGACAGGCCTGCCTTGACCTTGCGCCACAGCACCGGGCTGACCTCGTAGCCGTAGAGCCGGTCGAGGATGCGGCGGGTCTCCTGGGCGTCGACCAGGCGGGTGTCGAGGTCGCGGGTCGTCGCGGCGGCGCGCTGGATGGCCTCCTTGGTGATCTCGTGGAACACCATCCGCTTGACCGGGACGGTCGGCTGGAGGGTCTCGAGCAGGTGCCAGGCGATCGCCTCGCCCTCGCGGTCCTCATCAGTGGCCAGGTAGAGCTCGTCGGCGTTCTTGAGCAGGGCCTTGAGCTCGCGGACCTTCTTCTTCTTGTCCGCGTCGACCACGTAGAACGGTTCGAAGTCGTCCTCGATGTTGACCCCGAACTTGCCGAAGGGGCCCTTCTTCATCTCGGCCGGCATCTCGCTCGGCGTCGGGATGTCGCGGATGTGACCGACCGACGCCTCGACGTCCCAGTCGCTGCCGAGGTAGCCGGCGATCGTGCGCGCCTTGGCGGGCGACTCGACGATGACGAGCTTGCGTCCTGAGGCCATGTGGTTCACCGTGTCCGTTTCCGTCGTCCACGTGCAGCGGATTCGTCGCTGCGTCGACGTGGTGACGCGCATGACGGTAGCGCCCGATCCGCCGTTTCGTGCAAACCGTGCCGTGTCCGCGCGGCTCGCTACAGCCCCAGGGCCCGCGCGGCGGCGGCCCGCATGACCCCTCGGTCGGGCTCGACGCCGGTCCAGTGCCGAACGGCGAGGGCTCCCTGCCCGACGAGCATGCCGAGGCCGTCGAGGGTGCGGGCCCCTCGCTGGGCCGCGGCCCGCAGCAGCGCCGTGCGCGGCGGCGAGACGACGACGTCGGCCACCACGAGCCCGGCTCGCAGGCTGTCGAGGTCGACGTCGACCAGCGCCTCGGAGTCGCCGAAGCCGACCGAGGTGGCGTTGACGAGGACGTCGGCTCCGCCGGGTACGGCGAAGGTGTGGTCCCAGGCGACGAACGTCGCGGGCACCCCGGTGCCGGCCGCGACGACGCGGGCGAGCTCCTCCCCGCGACCGCGGTCGCGGTTGACGACGGTGACGGATGCCGCGCCGGCGAGCGCCGTCTCGACGGCGACCGCGCGGGCCGCTCCCCCGGCGCCGAGGACGACGACGTCGATCCCGGCCGGTTCGGTGACCGTGCGCAGCGACTCGACGAAGCCCTGGCCATCGGTGTTGTGGCCGACCAGCTCGCCATCAGCGGCGACGACGGTGTTGACCGCCCCGATCACCTCGGCCGAGGGCGCGAGGGCGTCGAGGTGCTCGATGACGGCGACCTTGTGCGGCAGTGAGCAGTTGAAGCCGGCCCAGCCCATCGCGCGGGCGCCCGCGACGGCATCCGCGAGCGCGGCCGGCGTGACCTCGCAGTTGAGGTACCGCGCGTCGAGCCCGTGGTGCCGGTAGGCCGCCTCGACCATGACGACCGTGGGGTTGCCCGCGGCCGGGGTGGAGAACGAGCCGGTGTGGATACCCAGGAAGGTCGGGACGCTCACCGTGATGCTCCCGTCGTGAGGTCGAGCGTCAGGTGGACCTCCCCGTGCGAGTCGACCTCGCCGGTCGGCACGAAACCGAGCGCCTCGTAGAAGGGCTGCGGCGAGCCCTCGCCCTGACCGCAGCTGGTGTGGAGGGCGTCGCCACCGGCGGCGCGCACGGCATCGGCCACGAGGCCGACCGCGGCGGTGCCGTGGCCGTGACCCTGGTGGCGCTCGTCGATGAGGAGCCGCCACAGGTAGTAGGGCCCCCAGAGCTCGTCGGGGATGGGCACGACGTCCCAGCTCACCATCACGAAGCCCACCGGAACCCCGTCGGCGACCACGGCGCGGATCCACGGGTGGGCCTCGGGCTCGGTGGCGGCGTCGACGAGCGACCTCGCGACGCCGTCGACGAACTGCTCCTGCGCCGATGACACGCGCAGGGCGAGCACGTCGGACTCGATGTCCGGGGTGATCTCGCGGAGCGTGACGTGGGGCACCGCAACAGGACACCATTGGTGGGCGCCTCCCGTCGAGGGAATGCCACCGGTCGTCGTATGGTTGAATGTTCAACAGAACTTCCGAGGAGCCCGCATGACCACGTCAGACATCGTGTCGACGACCGACCGGCAGCCCGTCGTCTACCTGAGCCACGGAGCGCCGCCGCTGGCCGACGACGCCCTGTGGACCGCGCAGCTCGCCGCCTGGTCCGCCGACCTGCCGCGGCCGAGCTCGATCCTCGTGGTGTCCGCGCACTGGGAGATGGCCCCGATGGCGGTCTCCGCGACCTCCGGCGACGTGCCGCTGCTCTACGACTTCTGGGGCTTCCCCCAGCGCTACTACGACGTCACCTACGGCGCGCCGGGCGCGCCGGAGCTGGCGCGCTCCGTCGCCGGCCTGCTCGCCGGGGCCGGTGAGGCTCTGCACCAGGACCCCACCCGCGGGCTCGACCACGGCGCGTACGTGCCGCTGAAGGAGATGTTCCCCGAGGCGGACGTGCCCGTACTGCAGCTCTCGATGCCGACCCTCGACCCGCAGCGCCTCTTCGCGCTGGGTGAGCGGCTGGCCCCGCTGCGCGACGAGGGTGTGCTCATCGTCGGGTCCGGGTTCACGACGCACAACCTCGGGTGGTTCAACCCGAGCGCCCCGTCGGATGCCGCCCCGCCCACGCCCTCGGCCGAGTTCGACCACTGGGCCGCCGAGGCCGTCGGCAACGGCGACGTCGACGCGGTGCTCGACTTCCTGGCCAAGGCCCCCGCGGCGCGCGAGGCCCACCCGCGCACCGAGCACTGGGCGCCGCTCTATGTCGCCCTCGGGGCGGCCTCCGCCTCGGGCGGGCTCGACGCCGACAGCGTGGAGAGCGTCATCGACGGGTTCTGGTTCGGCCTGAGCAAGCGCTCCTGGCAGTTCGCCTGACCTCGGGCAGCCCGGCCCGTTCGAGTGGGACCAGACCGCCTCCGATCACCGGGTGACCTCGACTCGGCCGACGCGGCAGACTTCGGTCATGACGCTCGCACCCCCGACCGTCGAGGAGCACCTCGCCGGGATCGACGCCGCGGTGGACCGGATGGCCGTGTGGTCGCGCGCCGCCGGGCCCGACGCCCCCGTGCCGACCTGCCCGGGGTGGACGGTGCGCGACCTGCTGGCACACCAGGGCATGGTGCACCGCTGGGCCACGGCGGTGGTCCGCGGTGACGACCCCCGCGGCGTCGACGACACCGCCCTCGAGGCCGAGGGACGAGGCGCGTCCGACCCCGTGGGCTGGCTGCTCGACGGTGCCGATCCGCTCGTGACCGCCCTGCGCGCCGCCCCCGACGACCTCGACGTCATGACCTTCCTCAAGGAGGCCCCACCGGCCAGGCTGTTCTGGGCGCGGCGGCAGTGCCACGAGACGACCGTGCACGCCCTCGACGCGCTCGCCGCCCGCGAGGCGCGCCGACCCACGCCGCGCCAGACACGTGGTTCGACGACGGCCTCGCCGGCGATGGCGTCGACGAGCTCCTCGTCGGGTTCTGGCAGCGTCGCACCAAGGGACCCCGCAGCGAATCCCGTTACACCGCAGTCGTCTCGGTGACCGATGGCCCGGCCTGGTCCCTCACGGTCGGCCCCGACGCCCCGGTGACCAGACGACTGGCGCCGCGCGCGGCCATCCCCGAGGACGCCCGCACCCTGCGCGGCTCGGCAACCGACCTCTACCTCGCGCTGTGGAACCGTGGCGGGACGGTCGACGACGCGACCGGCCTGCTCGACGCCTGGCGCGAGGGCGGCGCCGTCACCTGGTGAGGTGCCGGCCGAGGAAGTCCTCGATCCGGGCCCACGCGTCGGCGGCCGACTCCGGCTCCGGCCCCGCGCGCATGATGAGGCGCGACATCGGGGCCAGGTACCAGGGCGCTGTCGGCGTCTCGTTGAGGAAGGCGTGCCCCGCCGCCGGGTACTCCTCGACGTCGTGCTCGACCCCGCGCTCGGTCAGCGCCGACCTCAGGGTCGAGGCGGCGCCGCGCAGGTAGAGGTCGCGCCCGCCATAGCTCGCGACGACGGGGCACGCACCGTCGAGCACGGCGAGGTCCCGCGGCAGTGCACCGTAGTTGGCGGCCACGGCATCCCACCCCGGCAGTCCCGCGAGCACCAGGGCGAACCCACCGCCCAGGCAGAAGCCGACCACCCCGACCGACCCGGTGCACGCAGCGTCGCCGAGCAGCGCCACCCGCACGCTCTCGAGGTCGTCGAAGGCCTGCCCCCTTCCCGTGCGCAGCGCGGTCATGGTGCGGGCGAGGCACACCAGCCTGCGGCCGCGGGCGAGCAGGTCGGGCGCGAGCACGATGTAGCCCATCGCCGCGAGCCTGTCGGCGTGCCGCTTCATCTCGTCGTCGAGCCCGAAGAGCTCGTGCACGAGGACGAGCCCCGGCCACGGCCCCGCGCCCACGGGTGCGGCACGGTACGCCGCGAGGTCGCCGACCGTCGTCATCTCACCCATGCGGCGGACCCTACTGCCCGCCCACCGGCATCCCGCGGGCGCCGACGCCGCGGGCGCTCAGTGCGAGGACCGGGGCTTCTTCTTCGGTGCCGGCCGCGTCGGGTCGTCGAGCACCGGCTCGACGTGCTCGGGCACCTTGACCGGCCGCAGGTACGCCCAGGCGATGAAGCCGAGCCCGGTGACGAGCAGCAGGATGCCGGCCACGAGGTTGGCGTTGGACCCGCCGGTCTTGTCGGTCTCGGGGTCGGCGATCAGGCCCATCAGGGTGAGGATCACGCCGTAGATGGTGAGCAGCGCCCCGATGATGTTGCGGATGTCGAAGATGCCGGCCGTCTTCTTCTCTTGCTGTGCCATGGCTGCTCCCGGTCAGAAGATGATGTTGAGGACGGTGACCATGGCGAGCGACAGCCCTGCGAGCGGCAGCGTGCGCCGGTACCAGGGGTAGGTGTGCTCGAGGGGGTCCTGGCGGGTCTCCTTCGGGGTCTCCGAGTAGACCAGACCGACGAGGTCCTCCGGTCGTGGGGCCTTGGTGACGAGGGAGATCCCGATGGACAGCGCGAAGTCGACGATGAACGCCGCGGACGCCGCCAGGAAGGCCGCGCCCTGGCCGCTCAGCGGGATGACCCCGATGCTCAGGGACCCGAACGCGTCCTCGGTGAGGAACGCGACCAGCACCGCCGACAGCGTGCCGGCCACGAGCCCGATCCAGGCCGCCGTCCCCGTCATCCGCTTCCAGAACATACCGAGGATGAACGTCGCGAACAGCGGGGCGTTGAAGAACCCGAACAGGGTCTGGAGGTAGTCCATGATGTTGGAGAACGAGCTGGCCAGGATCGCCGTGAAGATCGCGATGAAGGTGGCACCGACGGTCGCCACCCGCCCGATGCGCAGGTAGTAGTCGTCGGAACGGTCCTTGCGGATGTAGCGCTCCCACAGGTCGTAGCTGAAGACCGTGTTGAAGGCGGAGATGTTGGCCGCCATGCCGGCCATGAACGCCGCCAGCAGACCGGTGATCGCCAGGCCGAGCAGTCCGTTGGGCAGCAGGTCGCGCATCAGGTACAGCAGCGAGTCGTTGTAGGCGACGCCCTCCCCCGACGCGCCGCCAGGCACCGCCTCGCCGTTCTTCAGCTTCATGATCTCGGGGACGAGGACCGCGGCGATCATGCCGGGGATGATCGTGAGGAACGGGACGAACATCTTCGGGAACGACCCGATGATCGGCGTCTTGCGGGCCGAGGCGATCGAGTCGGAGGCCATCGCGCGCTGCACCTCGACGAAGTTCGTCGTCCAGTACCCGAAGGACAGCACGAAGCCGAGGCCGAAGACGATGCCGACGACCGACCAGGCCGGCGAGTCGAAGCCGGTCAGGGCCTGGCCGGGCCACGAGTTGAGCTGGTCCACGGCCGAGGGCACCTCGGCCTCCGGTGGGGCGGCCGCCGCCGCGGCGGTGATCTTCTCCTCGAGGCCACCCCAGCCGCCGACCCGGTTCAGGCCGATGATGACGAGGGGCAGGAGCGATGCGACGATGACGAAGAACTGGAGCACCTCGTTGTAGATCGCCGCGGACAGACCACCGAGCGTGATGTACGAGAGCACGATCAGGGCCGCGACGATGAGCGCGATCCACAACGGCCAGCCCAGCAGCGCGTGCACGATGGAGCCGAGCAGGTAGAGGTTGACGCCGGCGATGAGCAGCTGCGCGACCGCGAACGAGATGGCGTTGACCAGGTGCGCCTTGGTGCCGAACCGCCGGAACATGAACTCGGGGACCGAGCGCACCTTGGAGCCGTAGTAGAACGGCATCATCACGACGCCGAGGAAGAGCATGGCCGGGATCGCGCCGATCCAGAAGTAGTGCACCGTCGCGATGCCGATCTCGGCGCCGTTCGCCGACATCCCCATGATCTCGACGGCCCCGAGGTTGGCCGAGATGAACGCGAGGCCGGTCACCCAGGCCGGCAGCGACCGCCCGGAGAGGAAGAAGTCGAGCGAGTCGGAGACGGACCGCCTGGCGATCAGCCCGATGCCCAGGACGAACACGAAGTACACCGCGAGGATGAGGTAGTCGACGGCACCGGCGTCGATCAGCGTCTCGGCTCTCACTGCTGCCGGTGTGCCGCCCACCACGGTCTGCGCGAGTCCCACCACTGCGACCACCCGTCCTCCACGTCGAGGCCTCTCACCACCCCCTCGGTGGCGACGTGGTCACGCTAGTGGAGCGTCATCGGCTCATCGCCCGAGCGGACGCACGAGTTGGGGCGCCAGTTCGTCGGGGGCCGGCTCGTCGTCGAGATCGGTCGCGGCGCCCTGGAACTGGGCGGCGTAGAGCTTCGCGAAAGCGCCTCCCGCAGAGAGGAGCTCGGCGTGCGAACCCCGCTCGACGATGCGTCCCTCCTCCATGACCAGGATCAGGTCGGCATCCCGGATCGTGGAGAGTCGGTGGGCGATGACGAAGCTCGTGCGGTCCGACCGCAGGGCCGACATCGCGTGCTGCACCAGCAGCTCGGTGCGGGTGTCGACCGACGACGTCGCCTCGTCGAGGATGAGCAGCGAGGGCGCGGCGAGGAACGCCCTCGCGATGGTGATGAGCTGACGCTCCCCCGCGCTGATGTTGTCGGCCTCGGCGTTGAGCACCGTCTCGTACCCGTCGGGCAGCGAGTGCACGAAGCGGTCGACGTAGGTCGCCCGGGCGGCTTCGACGACCTCCTCGTCGCTCGCGCCGGGTCGGCCGTAGGCGATGTTCTCGCGGATCGTGCCGCCGAACAGCCAGGTGTCCTGCAGGACCATGCCGATCCGCGAGCGGAGGTCGTGGCGAGTGAGCTGGGTGATGTCGACGCCGTCGAGGGTGATCCGGCCGCCCTTGAGCTCGTAGAACCGCAGCACGAGGTTGACCAGCGTGGTCTTCCCGGCGCCGGTCGGGCCGACGATCGCGACCGTCTGTCCGGGCTCGACCATGAGGTCGAGGTTCTCGATGAGCGGGGTGTCGTCACGGTAGGAGAACGTGACGTCCTCGAACGCGACCCTCCCACGGGGGTCCTCGATGGTGGCGGGGTGCGCGGTGTCGGGCTCCTGCTCGGGGGCGTCGAGCACGGCGAACACCCGCTCGGCGGAGGCCACCCCGCTCTGCATGAGGTTCGCCATCGACGCCACCTGCGTCAGCGGCTGGGTGAACTGGCGCGAGTACTGGATGAAGGCCTGCACGTCGCCCAGGCTCATCGTGCCGGAGGCGACCCGCAGCCCACCGACGACGGCGATGACGACGTAGTTGAGGTTCCCGATGAACATCATCGTCGGCATGATGATGCCGCTGATGAACTGCGCCCGGAAGCTCGAGTGGTACAGCTCGTCGTTGCGCTCGGCGAACAGGTGGTCGGCCTCCTGCTGGCGGCCGAAGACCTTGACCAGCTCGTGGCCGGTGTAGGTCTCCTCGACCACGCCGTTGACCTCGCCGGTGCTCTTCCACTGCTGCACGAAGTGCTTCTGGCTGCGCTTGCCGATCATCGCCGTCACGACCATGGTGATCGGGATCGTCACGAGTGCGATCAGTGCCAGCAGCGGCGAGATCCACACCATCATCGCGATCATCGCGACGACCGTGAGCAGCGAGGTGAGCAGCTGGCTCAGCGTCTGCTGCAGGCTCTGGGCCACGTTGTCGATGTCGTTGGTGACGCGGCTGAGCAGCTCGCCGCGTGGCTGTTGGTCGAAGTAGGGCAGCGCCAGCCGGTTGAGCTTGTCCTCGACGTCACGGCGCAGCCGGTAGATCGTGCGGTTCACCGCGATGGTGAGCATCCGGCCCTGCATCCACTGCAGCAGGGCCGCCACGGTGTACAGGGCCATGACGAACAGCAGCACCTCGGCCAACGCGGTGAAGTCGATTCCCTGGCCGGGGACGACGTGGTCCATCGCGGCGAGCATGTCGGCGAGGCTGTCCTCGCCCCTGGCCCGCAGGGCCTCGGCAGCCTGCTGCTGGGTCACCCCGGCGGGGATCTGCTTCCCGAACATCCCCGCGAAGATCAGGTCGGTGGCGGTACCGAGGATCTTCGGGCCGATCGCGCTGAGCGCGACGGCGGCCACCGCGAGCACGATGACGGTCCAGACGATGAACCGCTCGGGGTGGAGCAGGCGCAGCACGCGCTTGGCGGACGGCACGAAGTCCTGCGACTTCTCGGTGGGCACGCCGATCTGCATGTGGGGGGGCCCGCCGCGGCGGGCGGCTGCCGGCCCCCGCCGCTGCTCCGCGGCCTTCTCCTCCTCGGTCTTGAGCTCGCTCATGCCGCCTCCTCCATCGCCTGCTGGCTCTCCACGATCTCGACGTACGTCGGGCAGCTCTCGAGCAGCTCGGCGTGGGTGCCGCTGCCCACGACCGCCCCGTCGTCGAGCACGACGATCTGGTCGGCGTGGATGATGCTCGACACCCGTTGCGCGACCACGAGGACGACCGCGTCACGGGTCACCGGCCGCATCGCCGCCCGCACCCGGGCGTCGGTGGCGACGTCGAGGGCCGAGAAGGCGTCGTCGAACAGGTAGATGCCGGCCTTGCTCACCAGGGCGCGCGCGATGGCGAGCCGCTGGCGCTGCCCTCCGCTGACGTTGGTGCCGCCCTGGGCGACCGGCGACTCCAGGCCGTCGGGCATGGCTCGCACGAAGCCGTCGGCCTGGGCCACCTCCAGGGCCGCCCAGAGCTCGTCGTCGGTGGCGTCCGGGTCCCCGTAGCGCAGGTTCGAGGCCACGGTGCCGGTGAACAGGTAGGGCCGCTGCGGCACCAGGCCGATGTGCGACCAGAGGTCCTCGAGGGCGGCCTCTCGCACGTCGACCCCGCCGACGAGCACCTGGCCCGAGGTGACGTCGTGCAGCCGCGGGACGAGGCCGACGAGGGTGGTCTTGCCTGCGCCCGTCGAGCCCACGATGGCGGTCGTCGTGCCCGGCTCGGCGCGCAGCGAGACCTCACGCAGCACCGGCGACTCGGCACCCGGGTAGGCGAAGGTGACGCCCCGCAGCTCGACCGCCACCGAACCGGGCGGGATGACGACGGGGTCGCTGGCCTGGTGGACCGAGCTCTCGGTGTCGAGCACCGCCTGGATGCGGCCGGCCGAGACGCTGGCCCGCGGGATCATCATCGCCATGAAGGTCGCCATCATGACCGACATCAGGATCTGGATCAGGTAGGACATGAACGCCGTCATGGCGCCGATCTCCATCTGGCCGTTCTCGATCCGGTGCGCGCCGAACCACAGCACCGCGATCGTCGAGGCGTTGAAGATGATCATGACGACCGGGAAGGCCATCGCCATCAGCTTGCCGACGGCGAGCGCCGTGCCGGTGTACGTGCGGTTGGCCTCGGCGAAGCGCTCGCGCTCGACGTCCTCGCGCACGAAGGCGCGCACCACCCGCAGGCCGGTGATCTGCTCGCGCAGGATGCGGTTGACCGAGTCGACGGCCACCTGCATCGAGCGGAAGTGGGGCACCATCCGCGAGGTGATCAGGCCGACCGCGATCACCGAGGGCGGGCACGGCGACCGCGACCAGCCAGGCCAGGCCGAGGTCCTCGCGCAGGGCCATGAAGATGCCACCGACCATCATGATCGGTGCCGACACCATGATCGCCAGGAACATGTAGGTCACGGTCTGCACCTGGGTGACGTCGTTGGTGCTGCGGCTGATCAGGGTCGGGGCGCCGAACCGGGAGAGCTCCTGGGCCGAGAACTGCCCGACCCGGTGGAACACCGACGAGCGCACCTCGCGCCCGAGCGAGGCCGACGTCTGCGCGCCGATCCGGGTCGCGCCGATCGTGGCGACGATCTGCACGAACGAGATCGCGAGCATGACGACGCCGGTCCGGATGATGAACGAGGTGTCACCGATGGCGACCCCCTCGTCGATGATCCGGCCGAACAGGCTGGGCAGGTACAACGAGGTGAGCGTGGCCACGACCTGGAGGACGAGGAGCACCCCGAGCATCGCGGCGTACGGCGTCAGGTAGGTGCGGACGAGTCGGTACAGCATCAGGCGGTCCCTTCCTTGCGGGTGCCGTCGAGCACGACGGAGACGATCTCGGCCGGCGTCATCGACCGCACGGGAAGCATGGGGTGGGCGCTCGCCAGGGTGAGGTGGGCCAGGATGTTGACGACGTCCTGCGGTGGCAGCCGGAGCGAGGCGGCATCCCGGCCGATGAGGTCGAGAAAGGCGGCGTCGACCGCCGGGTCGCTCATCGGCTTGCGCCGGCCGTGCCCCGGGCCCTCGTGCCGGACCGGCTCCCCGCCCGCCTGGTGCAGGGCGCCGATCACCCCGATGATCCGCTCGACCCAGCGCTGCATCACCGCGACCGCGGCCTCGAGCCTGTCGTCGAACGGGAGGTCGGTGTCGATCGCCACGCAACGATGCCACGACGCCAGTCGTGTCGAACACCGCTGCCGCGCAGGCCTGGACGAGCTCGTCCTTGGTTCCGAAGGCGCGAAAGACGGTGCCCTCGGCGATGCCGGCCGCCTCGGCCACCTGCTTGGTGGTGACGGCGACGCCGTGCTCGCGCAGCAGGGGGATGGTCACCTCGACGAGCGAGGCGCGGCGGTCCTCGGGGCTGAGGGCGGGGGCACGGGGGGTCATCCCACCAACTGTAAGTGAGTGAGCACTCACTCACAACTCCATTTGTCGCGACCGGCATCGCGGGCCACAGCCTCCTCGGCGCACCCGGTACGCCCGGCGGACCGTGGGGTGGCCCCCAGCCACCCCACGGTCCGCGACGGCCGGCCCGGGCCGGCGTTCTCAGGCGGTCAGTGCTCGCCGTGCAGCTGCCCGCGGACCGCACCGCCGGGGAACTCGGTGTTGTGGACGTTGACGTAGTACTCCGACGGGTTGGCGAGGATGCGCTGCACCTCGCCCGGGTCGAGGCCCTTGCCGGCCTCGCCCTCGGTGAGGCAGTCCGCGGCCTGACCGTCCTGGGGCCACGCGAGGTTGACCTCCACGGGGCCGTTGGTGCCCTTGGCGCCCGCGTGGATGTGCGCAGCCCGGCCGTTGCCGGGCGCCTGGTCGAGCTCGGCGATCCTGTCGACCTCGAGCACGTAGCACAGGGTGGTCGGGTCGCCGTCGATGCCGAAGACGTAGGCGCTGCCACGGCCGTTCGGGTCACCGACGAGGCCCTTCGTGCCGTCGGAGGCCACCTGGGCCCGCCCGGTGAGGTTCGCCTCGAGGAGGGTGTTGGTGTGGCCCGCGAAGGCCGGAGCGGCGAGCAGCACGCCGAGTCCTGCCACACCGGCCATCGTCGCGATCATGGTCTTGCGCATGTCCCTGCACCACCTTGTCGTCGGGGTCGGCCCGTCCGACCCGTCGCAAGGTTGTTCGGAGCGGAGCGGGACTCGGATGGGGCCGTGACCGGGCGAAGTGCCCCTGACAGCGCGAGAACGGGCGCGGATGCCGTGCCGCGTCGCCTCCCGCTTGCGATGCGCGCCCCTGCTCCCGATGTGCGCCCCTGCTCCCGATGTGCGTCGCTGCAGCAGCGCACGATCGGAGCAACGACCCGAGCCCGGAGCAACGGCCCGAGCCCGGCGTCGGACGCCGGCGAGCACCCGGCATCCGAGGTCGGCGAAGACTCAGGAGCACTTCGCGGGCTCAGGAGGATCTCGCGGCGTCAGGACCGTGTACGCCCATGACTTGGTGAAGTGCTCCTGACTCCGCGGGAGAACGGGTCAGCGCAGGAGGCCGTCCTTGACGGCGTCGCGCAGGAAGGCCACGACCTCGGCTCGGACCTCCGCACCGTCCAGGTCGAGCAGACCCGCGATCGCCGCGGCCGCCGCCCGAGCGGTCAGCTCGCCGTCGCACACCGATGCGAACGCCGCGGTGACGGTACTCAGGCCGAGGTGACGACGCAGACCCCCGCCCTGACGCAGCACGATCGCCGTGGGGTCGGCCGCCCCGGGCATCGTGTGCCGCTCCTCGTGCACGTCGGGCGCGCACCGCCAGGCGATGTCGAGCACCCCGTCGTCGTCGTGCTCGGCGAGCCAGGTGCGGGCGTCGAGTCCGGCGAGCACGGTCGGCCCCATCGGTGCCTCGACCGGCCACGACACGTCCATCAGGTCGACGAACGGCTCGCGGTCACTGCGAGGGCGGTGCAGCGTCACGACGCCGAAGCCGATCGCCTCGACGTCACGGGCCTCGAAGTCGTCGAGCCAGGCGGCGTACATCCCGTTGAAGTCGGCGGTGCCGGGGTGGTGGCCACCATCGCGGGCCCAGGTCTCGGCGTACTCGGCGGGGTCCTGCACCTCGCGCTGCACCACCCAGGCGTCGAGCCCGGTGCCGTCGAGCCAGGCACCCACCCGCTCGGTCCAGGTCGACCCGCGGGGCACCTCCCAGTTGCCGAGGAACTGCGCGATGCCGCCCGGCTCGAGGTGGTCCCCGACCGCGCGCACGAGGTCGCGCACCACGGCATCGCCGGCGGCACCGCCGTCGCGGTACTCGAAGAGCGGCACGGCCCCGGACCGCGGTGTGATGACGAACGGGGGGTTGCTGACGACCAGCCCGAAGCGCTCCCCCGCCACCGGGTCGAGCATCGAGCCGGAGCGCAGGTCCCACGTCGACCTCGTCGAGCGCGGCGTTGAAGCGTGCGAAGGCCAGGGCCCGCTCGGACAGGTCGGTGACGACGACCTCGTCGGCGTGGCCCTCGAGGTGCAGGGCCTGCACGCCGCACCCCGTGCCGAGGTCGAGCGCGCGGTCGACGTGCGGCCGAGGCGTCCATGACGCCAGGGTCGTCGACGCGCCACCGATGCCGAGCACGTGGTCCTCGCGCAGGGGCCGCCCGGTCGCGACCTCACCGAGGTCGGAGGCGACCCACCAGTCGACCCCGTCGGCGGCGTACGGACGCAGGTCGCAGAGCGCGACGACGGCATCACCCTCGGGCTCGACCAGGCCGAGCTCCACCGCGCCGTCGACGCCGAGGGTGGGCAGGGCGGCAGCCGCCTCCGCGACGTCGACCGGGTCGCCGAGCGCGAAGAGCCGCACCAGGGTCGCGCCCGGGGCGGTCGTGGAGGCGGTGACCCGCTGGGCCGGCAGCGCCTGGTCGCGGTCGAGCGCGGCGGTGGCCATCGGCCCGAGCAGCTCGGTGACCCCCGCGACGGTGTAGCGCGACGCGACGAGGTCGGCGCGCAGGGCAGGGACGAGGGCGGCGTCGACGCGGGGCGGGTTGGGGGTCATCGAGCACGAGCGTATGCCGTGCGGGCGATCGGCTCACCCGCCTGGCCACGGGCCGGCCTCACGGCCCGTCGTCCACCGGCCCCACGAGCTGGGGGCGGGGGGTGCCGTGAAACCTTGCGCGGTGGCTTGATGACCCCGCGACCCGCGGCTACCGTCAGTGGCACGGTCCGTTGTTCGCATGGACAACCAACGGTCCGCGCACGACATCACAACCATGCACCCGCCCGCGGCGCCGGGCGGTCGTCGGACGCCCGACGACGGGCGACGGGAGGTGCAGGGCGTGCAACGTGCGACGACCCGAGCACCCGGGGTCACGGTCAACGGCACCCGGAGGCCCCTCGAGGGCACCGATCCCGCCACGACCCTGCTCGACTTCGTGCGCGGGCTCGGGCTCACCGGCGCCAAGGAGGGTTGCGCGGAGGGTGAGTGCGGTGCCTGTGCGGTGATGGTGCTGCGGCCCGACGGCCCGGCCCGCAGCCGGTGGACGGCGGTGAACGCCTGCCTGGTGCCCGCGGCGGCGCTCGACGACCAGGAGGTCGTGACGACCGAGGGCCTCGGCACACCGCAGGCCCTGCACCCGGTCCAGCGCGGCATGGCCGAGGGTGGCGGCACCCAGTGCGGTTACTGCACACCGGGTTTCGTGTGCGCGATGGCGGCCGAGTACTACCGTGCCGACCGGGAGCCGCCGGCGTCGCCGGACGCCGAGCACGGACCCAATGGCTTCGACCTGCACGCCCTCAGCGGGAACCTGTGCCGCTGCACGGGGTACCGGCCGATCCGGGATGCCGCGTACGCGCTCGGCCGCCCCTCCACCGAGGACGCGCTGCTGCTCCGGGCGGCGGACCCGACCCCCGAGGCGGCCGGCACCCGCCTGAGCGGGGCGAGCGGCGTCTTCGAGCGGCCCGCCGACCTGGCCCGTGCCCTCGCACTGTTCGACGAACACCCCGACGCCGTGCTCGCCGCCGGCTCGACCGACTGGGGGGTCGACGTCAACCTGCGCGGGGCCCGGGCGCCGTTCGTCATCGCCGTCGACCGCCTGCCGGAGCTGCGGGGGCTCACGGTCGGTGACGACGTCATCGAGATCGGTGCCGCACTCACCCTCAGCGAGGTCGAACGCGGCCTCGCGGGCAGGGTCCCCCTGCTCGACCAGCTCTTCCCGCTCTTCGCCTCACGGCTCATCCGCAACGGTGCGACGCTCGGCGGCAACCTCGGCACGGCATCCCCCATCGGCGACGCCGCACCGGTGCTGCTCGCGCTCGAGGCCGTGCTGCTGCTCGCGTCGTCGGCGGGCGAGCGCGAGGTGCCGGTCGCCGACTACTTCACCGGCTACCGCCGCACCGTACTGGCCCCTGGTGAGCTGATCCGCGCAGTTCGGGTCCCGTTGCCGCTCAGCGAGGTCACGACGTTCCACAAGATCTCCAAACGACGCTTCGACGACATCTCGAGCGTGGCCGCCGCCGTCGCCCTCGACGTACGCGACGGAGTGGTGGTCACGGCGCGGATCGGGCTCGGTGGCGTCGCCGCCACCCCGGTGCGGGCCCGAGCCACCGAGGCGGCGCTCGAGGGTCGGCCATGGGATACCGCGACCGTGCGGTCGGCCGCGGCGGTCATGGCCACCGAGGGCACCCCCATCGACGACCACCGCGCCAGCGCGGCCTACCGCTCGGCGATGCTCGGCACCGCCCTGGCCCGGCTGCACGCACGGACCGTGCTGCGAGAGGAGGTGGGCCAGTGAGCACCCTCAGCGAGGCTCCGGCCCGGGCCGTCGTGGGGCAGGCGCTGCCGCACGAGTCCGCAGCCCTGCACGTCACCGGCCAGGCGCTGTACACCGACGACCTCGTGGGGCGCACCCGGGACGTGCTGCACGCCCACCCGGTGCAGGCCCCCCACGCGCACGCGCGGGTCATCGACCTGCGCACGGCACCCGCCCTCGCCGTGCCCGGGGTGGTGCGCGTGCTCACGGCACGCGACGTGCCGGGGCTCAACGACGCGGGCAACCACCACGACGAGCCGCTGTTCCCGACCGAGGTGATGTTCCACGGGCAGGCCGTGTGCTGGGTGCTCGCCGAGACCCTCGAGGCCGCCCGGCTCGGGTCCCTGGCGGTCGAGGTCGACTACGAGCCGCTACCGGCCGTCGTGACCGTGCGCGAGGCCATCGCCGTCGACAGCTTCCAGGGCGGCCGTCCGCTCATGGAGCGTGGCGACGTCGAGGTGGCGTTCGCCACCGCACCCCGCGTCTTCAGCGGCGAGCTCGACCTCGCCGGCCAGGAGCACTTCTACCTCGAGACGCACTGCTCGCTCGCCCAGGTCGACGAGGCGGGCCAGGTCTTCGTGCAGTGCAGCACCCAGCACCCCACCGAGACGCAGGACGTCGTGGCCCACGTGCTCGGCGTCCCCGCCCACGAGGTCACCGTGCAGTGCCTGCGGATGGGGGGTGGGTTCGGCGGCAAGGAGATGCAGCCGCACGGGTTCGCGGCCGTCGCCGCGCTGGGGGCCCGCCTCACCGGTCGCCCGGTTCGGCTGCGGCTCACCCGCGCCCAGGACATGACGATGACGGGCAAGCGGCACGGCTTCCACGCCCAGTGGCGGGCGGCCTTCGACGAGGACGGCCTGCTGCAGGCCCTCGACGCGACGCTCACCTCCGATGGCGGCTGGAGCCTCGACCTGTCCGAGCCGGTGCTGGCCCGGGCCCTGTGCCACGTCGACAACGCCTACTGGATCCCCGCCGTTCGCGTGAACGGCCGCATCGCCCGCACGAACAAGACGTCGCAGACGGCCTTCCGGGGCTTCGGCGGCCCGCAGGGGATGCTCGTCATCGAGGACGTCCTCGGGCGGTGCGCGCCGCTGCTCGGGCTCGACCCGGCCGACCTGCGCCGTCGCAACCTCTACGCCGACGGGCAGAGCACGCCCTACGGCCAGCTGGTACGCCACCCCGACCGGATGGTCACCTGCTGGGAGCAGGTGTTGGCCTCGGCCGACGTGGCGGCCCGCCAGGCGACGATCGCCGACTGGAACGCCCGGCACGCGCACGCCAAGCGGGCCCTGGCGGTCACCCCCGTGAAGTTCGGTATCTCGTTCAACTTCACGGCCTTCAACCAGGCCGGCGCCCTCGTGCACGTCTACAAGGACGGCTCGGTTCTCGTGACCCACGGCGGCACCGAGATGGGCCAAGGGCTGCACACCAAGATGGTCCAGGTGGCCGCCACGGCCCTCGGGGTACCGCTGTCGACCGTGCGCCTCGCGCCGACGCGCACCGACAAGGTGCCCAACACCTCGGCGACGGCCGCGAGCTCGGGGGCCGACCTCAACGGTGCGGCGGTCAAGGACGCCTGCGAACAGGTGCTCGAGCGCCTTCGCCCGTTCGCCGCCGAGCACCTCGGGGTCGCTCCCGACGCCGTCCGTTTCGGCGACGGCGTCGTCACGGCCACTGGCGCCGAGGAGTCGCTCAGGTGGGCCGACCTCGTGAACGCGGCCTACTTCCGACGGGTTCAGCTCTGGGCCGCCGGGTTCTACCGCACCGAGGGCCTGCACTGGGACTCGACGGCGATGCAGGGCGCCCCCTTCAAGTACTTCTCCTACGGCGCCGCGGCCAGCGAGGTCGAGGTCGACGGGTTCACCGGCGAGTACCGGCTGCGGCGCGTCGACATCGTGCACGACGTCGGCGACAGCCTGTCCCCGCTCGTCGACGTCGGTCAGGTCGAGGGGGCGTTCGTGCAGGGCGCCGGCTGGCTGACCCTGGAGGACCTGAGGTGGGACGAGGGCGACGGGGCGACCCGCGGCGCCCTGGCCACCCACGCGGCCAGCACGTACAAGCTGCCCAGCTTCTCGGAGATGCCCGAGGACTTCCGCGTCGAGCTGCTCGCCCACGCCCACGAGGACGGCTCGGTCTACGGGTCCAAGGCCGTCGGGGAGCCGCCCCTGATGCTGGCCTTCTCGGTGCGCGAGGCCCTGCGGCAGGCCGCGGCGGCGTTCGGGCCGCCCGGCACGAGCGTCGACCTCGCGTCCCCGGCCACGCCCGAGGCGGTGTGGTGGGCGCTCGAGGCAGCACGACGGCATCCGGACTCGGGTCGACCCCAGGAGGGCGCCCACGGCGCCGTGCCCGACCAGCCCGACCACGACGACCGGCCGCTGCGCCCGCGCTCCGAGCGCGCGACCCGCCCCGAGAGCCGGGTCTGACGTGCACTGGCTGGATGCCGTGCAGCGGCTGCGGCGCGAGCGTCGCCCGGGCGTGCTGGTCACCCTGGCGTCGGTGCGTGGTCACGCCCCCAGGGCAGCCGGCGCCAAGATGGTCGTCACCGCCGACGCCGCCTGGGACAGCATCGGCGGAGGCAACCTCGAGGCGACCGCGGTGGCGCGGGCCCGCGAGCTGCTGGCGGGCGGGACCACGGCGCCCGAGCAGCTCACCGTGTCGCTCACCCACCGGGCCCGCACCGAGCACGGCCGGCAGTGCTGCGGCGGCGAGGTCGACGTGCTGCTCGAGCCGCTTGGCCGTGGTGCCGTCGGTGGCCGTCTTCGGCCTCGGGCACGTCGGGCTCGAGCTGGCCCGCATCCTGGCCCGCCACGACCTCGAGCTGCACCTCGTCGACTCCCGCGAGGACCAGCTCACGCCCGACCGGCTGGCCGTGCTCGCCGACGCGGTGGCGCGCGTGCACGTGCACCACGCGGTGCTGCCCGAGCTCGTGCTCGGCGAGGTCGCGCCCGGTACCCACGTGCTCGTGATGACCCACGACCACGCGGAGGACGCCGCGCTGTGCGACGCGGCCCTGCGCTGCGCGCACCTGGGCACCATCGGCCTGATCGGCAGCTCGACCAAGGCGAGCCGCTTCCGCCGCGTCCTCACGGCCGACGGCCACCCGCCGGAGGCCGTGGCCCGCATCCGCACGCCCATCGGTCTGGCCGGGCCGACCGGCAAGGACCCGGCGACCATCGCCGTGTCGGCTGCCGCCGAGCTGCTGGAGATCCTCGAGGAGGAGCGGGCGTCGGTGAGCGCCCCCGAGCTGCGTCGAGGTCCCACGACGCGCTGAGGCCGCCGGTGGGACCGTCAGGGGGTCGCGGGACCTCGAGGGGGCATGCCGAGGGGCCGGGTCCCAGCGGAACCCGGCCCCTCGGCATCCTCGATGCGCTAGATCGACACCGGGTGCTGGTGCTCGGCCGAGGCCGCGTCGGGGTCACTGTCGTGGCCGATCGCGATGTCCTTGCTCTTGGAGTAGGCCACCGAGGCCACGACGATGACGAAGGCGACGCCGGCGATGCCGTAGCGCATCGGCGCGGAGGCACTCGCCCCGACGGTCAGGGAGACGATGGCCGGCGCGATGAGCACCGACACGAGGTTCATCACCTTGAGCAGCGGGTTGATGGCCGGGCCGGCGGTGTCCTTGAACGGGTCGCCGACGGTGTCGCCGATGATCGTGGCCTCGTGGGCCACGGAGCCCTTGCCACCGTGCGCGCCGTCCTCGACGATCTTCTTCGCGTTGTCCCACGCGCCACCGGAGTTGGCGAGGAACACGGCCATCAGCGCGCCGGCGCCGATCGCACCGGCGAGGAAGCCGGCCAGTGGGCCGATGCCGAGGCCGAAGCCGACGGCGACCGGCATGAGCGCCGCGAGCAGACCCGGGGTCGCGAGCTCGCGCAGCGAGTCACGGGTGCAGATGTCGACGACCTTGCCGTACTCCGGCTTCTCGGTGTAGTCCATGATGCCGGGGTGCTCGCGGAACTGGCGGCGCACCTCGAACACGATGGCACCGGCGGCCCGGGTCACCGCGTTGATGGCCAGGCCGGAGAAGAGGAACACGACAGCCGCACCGATGAGCACGCCGACGAGCACGCTCGGGGTGACGACCTGCAGGTCGAAGGTGCTGACGACGAACGAGCCCGGCTGCTCCTTGATCTCGCCGCGGTCGATGATCGCCTGGAGGGTGGACTGCCAGGCGTCGCTGTAGGAACCGAACAGGGCGGTCGCCGCCAGCACGGCCGTCGCGATCGCGATGCCCTTGGTGATCGCCTTGGTCGTGTTGCCGACCGCGTCGAGCTCGGTGAGGATCTGGGCGCCCTCCTCGTCGACGTCGCCCGACATCTCGGCGATGCCCTGCGCGTTGTCGGAGACGGGGCCGAAGGTGTCCATCGCCACGATGACGCCGACGGTGGTCAGCAGGCCACAGCCGGCGAGCGAGACGAGGAACAGGGCCAGGGCCGTGGACCCGGCGCCGAGGAGGAAGGCGAGGTAGACGGCGCCCGCGATGATCGCCGCGGTGTAGACCGCCGACTCCAGCCCGACGCCGATGCCGGACAGCACGACCGTGGCCGGGCCGGTCAGCGACGTGCGCGCGACGTCCATGGTCGGCCGCTTGTCGGTGCCCGTGAAGTGGCCGGTCAGCCACAGGATGATGCCGGCGAGCACGATGCCGATGACGACCGCCAGGAACGCGGCGAGGCGCGGGTCGCCGGTGAGGGCGTTGACGCCCTCGTTCGTCGAGCCGAGCTCTCCGTAGGTGGAGGGCAGGTAGGTCCAGGCGGCGATGCCGGAGAGCACCGCGGAGACGAAGGCGGCGATGTAGAAGCCACGGTTGATCGCCTTGAGGGCGTTCTCACCCGGGCGCGCCTTGGTGATGTAGACACCGAGCAGTGCGGTGACCGCGCCGATCGCGGGGATGATCAGCGGGAAGACCAGGCCGTACTCGCCGAACGCGACCGAGCCGAGGATGAGCGCGGCGACGAGCGTGACGGCGTACGACTCGAACAGGTCGGCGGCCATGCCCGCGCAGTCGCCGACGTTGTCACCGACGTTGTCGGCGATGGTGGCGGCGTTGCGCGGGTCGTCCTCCGGGATGCCGGCCTCGACCTTGCCGACGAGGTCGGCGCCGACGTCGGCGGCCTTGGTGAAGATGCCGCCGCCGACTCGCATGAACATCGCCAGCAGCGCGGCACCGAAGCCGAAGCCCTCGAGCACCTTGGGGGCGTCACCCTTGTAGAGCAGGACGACGACGGAGGCACCGAGCAGGCCCAGGCCGACCGTGGTCATGCCGACCGCTCCCCCGGTGCGGAACGCGATCTTGATGCCCGCGTCACGGCCGTTCTCGCCACGGGCGGCTGACGCGACCCGGACGTTGGCCTTGGTGGCCAGGCGCATGCCCATGTAGCCGATCAGCGCCGAGAACACCGCGCCGACCACGAAGAAGCCGGAACGGCCCCAGCGGACGCCGGCGGTGTCGGCGGGCAGCAGGAGGAGGAGCCCGAAGACGAGCACGACGAAGACGCTGAGCGTCTTGAACTGGCGCGCGAGGTAGGCCTGCGCCCCTTCCTCGACGGCTGCGCCGATCTCCTGCATCTTGTCGGTGCCGGGATCTGCGGCCAGGACCTGACCCCGGAAGATGAACCCGAAGACGAGCGCCACGATCGCGATGACGGCGACCGTGATGACGAGTGCGAGGTTCATTCCGGTGAGGTCCAGGGCAGAGCTCGACGCAGCGGGAGCGAGCGCGAGGGGTGCCATTCCATCCTCCTTGACGGGTGTGAGTTCGTCCCGGGGCGATGTACGCCTGCGGCTGGGACGTTCGGGCGCACCTTACCGGCACGCGGACGGCCGCGCTCCACCCGGTAGGGAGTGACGCAGGTCACCTCGCCCCGACGCATGGCGCACGGGGTGGGGGATCACGCCGCGAGGGCGTCCTCGAGGGAGCCGTGGATCCCGAACACCTTGTCGAGCCCGGTGATCCGGAAGACACGAAGGATCCGGTCGTTGGTACAGACGATGCGCAGCCAGCCCGAGTGGTTGCGCACGAGCTTCAGCCGCCCGACGAGCACCCCCAGCCCGGTCGAGTCCAGGAACGAGACCTCGTCCAGGTCGACCACGAGCCGCGCGTGGCCGGCCCCGATCTCCTCGTCGAGGACGGCGCGCAGCTGGGCGGCGGTGTAGACGTCGACCTCTCCAGCGACCGTGACGACGCTGACGTCGTCCTGGCGAGAGGTGGTCACGGACAGCTCCACTGGCGTGGCTCCTTGTGAATCCTGCAGGGCGTTGTCCCGACCTAGCGTGTCGGAACCAAGGATTACCGTATCCGTCGTGGCCAGTCCTGCACAGCAAATCTCCGTTCTCACGGCCCGCACGCAGGGTGAACGCCTCCTCCACGTCGAGTCCGTCCCCGCCCGGACGGCCCGTTTGGCGCAGTGGCCCGACTCGGTCGCCCCGGCCGTGCTGTCCGCGCTGCTGGCCGCCGGGATGGAGCGACCGTGGTCGCACCAGCGAGCGGCGATCGACCTCGCCACGGCCGGCCGGCACGTCGTCATCGCCACCGGCACGGCGTCGGGCAAGAGCCTGGGCTACCTCGCGCCGGTGCTCAGCGCGGCCTCGGAAGGAGCAGCCACGCCCGGGCTGCGCGGGGCGACGGCGATCTACCTGGCCCCCACCAAGGCGCTGGCCGCCGACCAGCTCGCCCGGATCGAGGCGATGGCGGTGCCCGGGGTGCGGGCGGCGACCTACGACGGCGACACCCCGCCCGACGAGCGGCGCTGGATCCGCGACCACGCCAACGTCGTGCTCACCAACCCCGACCTGCTGCACCACTCCCTCCTGCCCGGTCACGAGCGGTGGTCGCGTTTCCTGCGCTCGCTCGAGTACGTGGTCGTCGACGAGTGCCACGTCTACCGAGGGGTGTTCGGCTCGCACGTCTCGGCGGTGCTGCGCCGGCTGCGGCGGGTCGCGGCCCGCTACGGCGCGACGCCGACCTTCGTGCTCGCGTCAGCGACGGTCAGCGAGCCCGCCACGCACGCCTCGCGGCTGATCGGGATGCCGGTCACGGCCGTCACCGACGACGGCTCGCCTCGAGGCGCGATGACCTTTGCGCTGTGGGAGCCCGCGACCGTCGACGGCCACCGGCGGTCGGCGACGACCGAGGCGGCCGAGATCCTCGCCGAGCTGGTGCTCGACGGGGTGCAGGCGGTGGCGTTCGCCCGCAGCCGCGCCGGGGCCGAAGCCCTGGCCACGAACGCGCGCCGACGCGTCGAGCACGACGACCCCACCCGGGCGGAGGGGGTCGCGGCCTACCGCGGCGGTTACCTACCCCAGGACCGGCGCGAGATCGAGCGCGGGCTGCGCGACGGGTCGGTGCGGGGCCTGGCCGCCACCAACGCCCTGGAGCTCGGCATCGACGTGAGCGGTCTCGACGCCGTCGTGATTGACGCGAAGGAGCTCTGGCCCGCCGTCCACGCGCTGATGCAGTGGGGCGAGCGCCACCACGCCGAGGGCGGCCCCCGGCGCGTGTTCGCCCACGCGGAGTGCGGCACCGACCTCGACCCCGCCGGGCACTGCCCTTCCTGCGGGTTCGCCCCCCCACCCGGAGCGCTCGCCATGCGACCGGGATCCGGAGCGACGGCGCCCGCGCGGACCGACGCGGTGACGCGTGCGCTGCGCGAGCCGCGGCGGCTGCTCGAACCGCTGCTCTGAGACTTCCTGAGCGGTCGCACGGGGAGTAAGTTGCGCGCTCACCGGTCCCCTGGGGAGGGGACGCTTACCACCGGAGGGCAGCATGAAGCTCAGAAGGGCAGCGGCAGCTGCCGTATGTCTCACCGCTCTGGCACCGGCCGCAGCGTCGGCAGCCGATCCGCCGGCGGGCTCGGCGATGTCGAGCAACCTCGAGTACGTGCACCGCTCGGCCGATGCCGCCGGCATCACCGAAGGCAAGTTCGACCGCGTCGGCAAGAGCGACATCCTCGTCGTCACCGGCCGTTTCGGCTTCAAGACGTACGACGTCACGGACGCAGCGAACCCGCAGCTTCTCGACACGTTCATGCCGCCCGGGATCAACCCGGCCAACGGCTACTGGCAGGACGAGGACATGGAGCTCGACACGAAGCGCAACCTGATCATCGGTGCGCTCGACCCGCGGCATAACGAGGCCGACCCGGTCGCCTCCGGCTGCCCCGACAGCGACGGGCTGGCCGTGCGCGATCCGGACTGCCGCAGCGGCTTCTTCGTCATCTCCTACTCGGACCCGGCGAACCTGACGCAGGTCGGCGACTTCGTGTCGCTGCCGGCCGGCCACACCGCGAGCTGCATCCAGGACTGCAAGTACATCTGGACCGGCGGCCCCGCGCGCCGTGACGACCAGGACAACCTGGGTCCGATCATCCCGCAGGGCGCCGGACTCCCGAGCGTGCAGAACCGCCTGATCGGCGACGGCCGGCCGATCTGGGTCACCGATCTGCGCAATCCGGCGAAGCCGGTCGTCTCCGACGATCCGATCGACCTGTGGCGCAACGACGGCTACACGGACTACTCGCACGACGTCGATGAGGACGAGCGGGGCATCGCCTGGGTCGCCGGCCGCGGCGGCCTGCGCGGCTACGCCACCTCCGGCAAGCACCGCGACCCGTACCAGAACCGGGTCCGCCGGGCGAATCCGTTCGACCCGATCCTCGTCGCCGGTGGCGGCGTGTCGTGGGACGACCCGGCCGTCCAGGGCGACGACGGCACCGCGCAGCCCGTGATGCTGATGCACAACTCGGGCCGCCCGACGGACGGCTCGGTGAAGGCCGACGGCGTCAAGAGCGGCAACGTGCTGGTCGGGACGGAGGAGGACTTCACCCGGACGCCGAACGGCTGCGGCGACAGCGGCCGCATCGTGCTGTCGGACATCACCGACTCGATCGGCGGCGAGCCTGCCCAGAACTCGACTCGGGCCAATCCGTACCGGATGAAGACGCTGGACTCGTTCCACCCGTTCAAGGACACGCCCGAGACCACGAACGCGGCGCTCGGGTGCTCCGCGCACTACTTCGAGATCGAAGGCCCGATGCTGGGCGCCGCCTGGTACGGCCAGGGCCTGCGCCTGCTCGACATCTCGGACGCGCGCGGCGTCTCGCAGGTCGGCTACTACCGCGTGACCGGAACGAGCACGGACAACCCGTCCTCGAACTCCTGGGACGTCGCGTTCCGCTCGAGCGGCGACCAGAAGGGCAAGGCCAAGAAGGGCAGCGACCTGATCTACCTGTTCGACATGGCCCGCGGCGTCGAGGTCCTGCGCCTCAAGTCCGGCACCGCGGCGGCGTCGAGGATGAAGTCGGTCACCGCCCCGAACGCGCGCAGCTCGCGCTACAGCGCCAAGGCCGTGAGCAGCCTGGTGAACACGGGGGACCCGAACCGGTTCATCTGCCCGCTGTTCGAGTAGTTCCTCGCGACGGTGCCGCGCCCTCCGGGGCGCGGCACCGCCGCACCGCTACGAGCTCGAGGACGACTCCCAGAGGTTGATCCCGGCCTCGACGGCGTGCTCGTCGATCTCGCGCAGGTCGTCGTCGGAGAAGTCCAGGCCGTCGAGCGCGCCGAGGGTGTCGTCGAGCTGGGCGACGCTCGAGGCGCCGATCAGCGCGGAGGTCACGCGCGGGTCGCGCAGGACCCAGGCGACCGCCATCTGCGCGAGCGTCTGGCCGCGCCGCTGCGCGATCTCGTTGAGCGCGCGCACGTGGTTCAGGCGCTCCTCGGTGAGCATGTCCTCGCTCAGGAAGACGCCCTTGGCGGCGCGCGAGTCCTCCGGGACGCCGTCGAGGTAGCGCGTGGTGAGCATGCCCTGGGCGAGCGGCGAGAACGCGATGCAGCCGACGCCCTCGTCGGAGAGCACGTCGAGCAGGTCCTCCTCGACCCAGCGGTTGAGCATCGAGTAGCTCGGCTGGTGGATCAGCAGCGGGGTGCCGAGCTCACGCAGGATCCGCACGGCTTCGCGCGTGCGCTCGCCCGAGTAGGAGGAGATCCCCGCGTAGAGCGCCTTGCCGCTTCGCACGGCCGTGTCCAGCGCGCCCATCGTCTCCTCGAGCGGCGTGTCCGGGTCCAGCCGGTGCGAGTAGAAGATGTCGACGTAGTCCAGCCCCATCCGGTCGAGGCTCTGGTCGAGCGAGGCGAGCAGGTACTTGCGCGAGCCCCACTCGCCGTAGGGGCCCTGCCACATGTCGTAGCCGGCCTTGGTGGAGATGATCAGCTCGTCGCGCCAGGGCGCCAGGTCCTCGCGCAGGATCCGGCCGAAGTTGATCTCGGCCGAGCCGGGCGGCGGGCCGTAGTTGTTGGCCAGGTCGAAGTGGCAGATGCCGCGGTCGAAGGCGCGGCGCAGCATCGCGCGCATCGTCTCGAGCGGCTTGTCGTCGCCGAAGTTGTTCCAGAGGCCGAGCGAGATCGCCGGCAGCTGGATGCCGCTGCGGCCGCAGCGGCGGTAGGGGGACTGCTGGTAGCGGTCGTCAGCGGGGACGTAGGTCATGCCGTTCACTGTGGCAGTCGAGCAGCTCGTCCATCAGCGCCGCGATCTCGTCGAGCGGCAGCTCGGCCGCCGTGTGGGGATCGAGCATCGCGGCGCGCTTGGCGGCGTCGCGCGAGCCGGTCAGCGCCGCCTCGACGGCGAGCGCCTGCACATTGACATTGGTCTGCATCAAGGCGGCGAGGTGGGTCGGCAGCGCGCCGACGGGTTCCGGGATGATGCCCCCGTACCCGGCCGTGCAGGGGACCTCGACACAGCATGCGCGCGGCAGGTTCTCGACAAGTAACTCACCGGAGGTGGCCGTCTCAGGCGTCAGCCAGTTCGGGACGTTGCCGTTGAAGCGGAACGGCTCGCGGGTCTCGATCGCGCGGATGATGTCGGCGCCGTACTCGTGGCTGCGCTCGACCTCCAGCGGGCGATCCCAATCGCCCTGCGCCTCTCGCAGCCGCCGCACGTACTCGTCGAGCGGGATGTCGAAGCGGTCGATCAGCTCCGGGCGGTGCCGCTTGATGAACCACGGCACGTACTCCGCGAAGTGCTCCGAGGACTCCGTCACGAACGCGCCGAAGTGGCGCAGCACCTCGTAGCGGACGCGGTTGCCCGCCGGCGGCTCGACCTCTCGCAGCGCCGGGTAGAGGTCCTCGCCGCCGCGCTCGAGCCGCAGGAAGAACGCGAGGTGGTTGATGCCGGCGACGTGCGCGTCGATCTCCTCCGCGGGCACGCCGAGATCGGCGGCCAGCTCGCCCGTCGTGTGCTGTACCGAGTGGCAGAGCCCGACGGTGCGGATCGAGCTGCGCGCCGCGACCGCCCAGCACAGCATCGCCATCGGGTTGACGTACTGCAGCAGCAGCGCGTCCGGGCACAGCTCCTCCATGTCGCGGGTGACGTCGAGCAGCACGGGGATCGTGCGCAGCGCGCGGCTGATGCCGCCGACGCCGAGCGTGTCGCCGATCGTCTGGCGCAGGCCGTAGCGCTTGGGGATCTCGAAGTCGATCAGGGTCGACTCGAGCCCGCCGACCTGGAAGCTCGTGACGACGTAGTCGGCGCCGCGCAGCGCCTCGCGGCGGTCGAGCGTGGCCTCGACGGTCGCGTCGGCGCCGTGCGCGGCGACGAGCTCCCGCGCGGCCGCGCGCGAGGTCTCCAGCCGCGCGGCGTCGATGTCCATCAGCGCGAACGTGCTGGGAGCCAGCTCGGGCATGGCGAGCACGTCGCCGATCAGGTGGCGGGTGAAGACGGTCGAGCCCGCCCCGACGAACGCGATTCGCGGCATGGCGGGTAGCCTTGCAAGCGAGGACTCGAACGAGCGAGAACAGAAGAGATACCGGGAGGCACTTACCGTGGCCGTCGACACTTACACCACCGACATCGAAGCCCTGCTCGGCGACGAGGCCGAATCGCTGCTCGGGCATCGCTCGGAGACCTTCCCGGCGTCGGACCTGCACCTGCCGGGCCCGGACTTCGTCGACCGCATCTACGCCCACTCGGACCGCAGCGTCCCGGTGCTGCGCAACCTCCAGGGCCTGTTCTCCCACGGCCGCCTCGGCGGGACGGGCTACCTGTCGATCCTGCCGGTCGACCAGGGCGTCGAGCACTCCGCGGGCGCGAGCTTCGCACCCAACCCGCAGTACTTCGACCCGGAGAAGATCGTCGAGCTGGCGGTCGAGGGCGGCTGCAACGCCGTCGCCTCCACGTTCGGCGTGCTCGGGATGGTGGCGCGCAAGTGGGCGCCGCGGATCCCCTTCATCGTGAAGCTGAATCACAACGAGATGCTCAGCTACCCGAACACGTACGACCAGACCTCGTACGGCAACGTGCACCGCGCCTGGGAGATGGGCGCCGCGGGCGTGGGCGCGACGGTCTACTTCGGCTCCGAGGAGAGCCGGCGCCAGCTGACCGAGATCTCCGAGGCCTTCTCGGAGGCTCACGACCTCGGCATGTTCACCGTGCTCTGGTGCTACATCCGCAACTCGGACTTCAAGCAGAACGGCACCGACTTCTCGCTCGCCGCCGACCTCACCGGCCAGGCCAACCACATGGGCGTGACGATCGAGGCCGACATCATCAAGCAGAAGGCGCCGGAGAACAACGGCGGCTACACGGCGCTGGACTTCGGCAAGACCGACGACCTCGTCTACTCCAAGCTCACGACCGACCACCCGATCGACCTCACGCGCTACCAGGTGGCCAACTGCTACATGGGCCGCGCGGGCCTGATCAACAGCGGCGGCGCGTCCAAGAAGGACTCCGACAAGGCCGAGGCCGTCCGCACCGCGGTGATCAACAAGCGCGCCGGCGGCACCGGCCTGATCTCGGGCCGCAAGGCGTTCCAGCGGCCGATGACCGAGGGCGTCGAGATCCTCAACGCGATCCAGGACGTCTACCTGTCGCCTGACGTCACGATCGCCTAGCCGTTCCGCACGGCAACGCCGGGGTGATGAGGCGCGCTCAGCGTGCCTCTGCACCCCAGCGTTGCGACGCGGGCGCGGCGCGCCCTAAGCGGGCAGCGCCGCCGGCTCGGGCATCGGGAACAGACCCACGAAGCGCTCGACCGTCGCGCGGTCGCCCTCGAGCGCCAGGACGCCCGAGTCGAGCGCGTCGGCGACGGTGATCTCGCCGTGGATGAGCCCGAGCAGCGTGCCCGGGTCGAGGGTCAGCACCGCGTCAGGTGACGGCGGCGCGCCGTGGCCGGCGTCGATCGACCCGTCCGCGACGACGGCGCGGAAGACGTCCTCGCCCATCCGCAGCTCCAGCGACGCCTCGAAGTCCCCGGCCAGCGCCGGGTCGAACAGCGTCGCGAGGGACACGACGTGGGAGTCGACGCTCATGCCCATGCACGCCGGGTCGAGCGGGGCGCGGGCGCCCCAGCGGCCGAGCGCGACGAGCACGGGCTCGAGCTCGGCGCCCCAGTCCGTGAGCTCGTAGACCTGCGAGGCCGCGGGCGGCGGCAGGCGCCGCTTGCGCACCACGCCGGCGTGCTCGAGCTCGCGCAGGCGCTGCGCCAGCACGTTGGGGCTCGCGTGGGAGAGCCCCGCCTTGAGGTCGGTGAAGCGCTTCGGGCCGAGCATCAGCTCGCGCACGACGAGCAGTGCCCAGCGCTCTCCGACCCGGTCCAGGGCGCGCGGGATGCCGCACGCCTCGCCGTATGTCCGGGAGGTGGCCATGGGTTGCAGAGTAGACCCATGTGCTCCTGATGGCAACCCATATAGTCCTAAAGATGAACTATCTGGTACGGTCTCGAAATCGTTTGGTCCGACCGATGAGTTCTCGACCAGGACGGAGTCCCAACCCACATGAGCACCAACACGACCACAACTGAAGAGCAGACCCAAGAACGCTCGCGCTGGATCGCCCTCGTGGTGCTGTGCGTGGGCATGTTGATGATCGTGCTGGATGTCACGATCGTGAACGTCGCGCTGCCCTCGATCCAGGACGACCTCGGCTTCAGCCAGAGCAACCTGGCCTGGATCGTCAACGCCTACATGATCGCCTTCGGTGGACTGCTGCTGCTGTCGGGCCGGATCGGCGACCTGGTCGGCCAGCGCCGCGTCTTCCTCACCGGGCTCGCCGTGTTCACGGCGGCGTCCGTGATCTGCGCCGTGGCGCCCAGCCAGGGCGTGCTGATCGGCGCGCGCTTCATCCAGGGCGTCGGCGGCGCGCTGACGTCCGCCGTCATCCTCGGCATGATCGTGACGATGTTCCCGGAGCCCCGGGAGCAGGCCAAGGCGATCGGCGTCTTCGGCTTCGTCGCGTCCGCGGGCGGCTCGATCGGCCTGCTCGCCGGCGGTGTGCTGACCGAGGCCATCTCCTGG
>CAVVUD010000014.1:0-728601 GCA_963751385.1 uncultured Actinomycetota bacterium
GCAGCTGGTCGACCAGCGCGACCGCCTCCGCGCCGTCGGCCGCGGTGCCCAGCACCTCGACCTCGTCGATGCTGGCGAGCAGGGCCGCGAAGCCTTGGCGGAAGACCGGGTGGTCGTCGGCGACGACGACACCGATCGGCCCGCTCATCGCGCCGCCTCCGCGGCCAGCGCTCGCGCCGCTGCCGGTGACGAGAGCGGCAGGACGGCGCGCACGACCGTGCCGGGCGCGGCGTCGAGCACCTCGCACCGACCGCCGAGCTCCTCCGCCCGCTCCCGCATGGAGACCAGCCCGACGCCGGCGGCGGTGTCGTGGCGGATGCCGGTGCCGTCGTCGGCGACCTCGACCACCAGTTCGCCGTCGGTCGCCGTGAGCTCCACGCGCGCGTGGTCGGCGCGAGCGTGCCGCGCGACGTTGGTCAGGGCCTCACCCACGATGCGGTAGGCGGCGACCTCCACCGCGGCCGGGAGGTGGGTGAGGTCGCCGGTCACCTCGACGGCCACCCCGAGGCCCGGCACGACGGCCGCGGCCTGGCGGCGGACGGCACCGGCGAGCCCGACCTCGTCCAGGGCCGGGGGCCGCAGGCCGTGCACGAGGCGCCGCACCTCGGTGAGCATCCCGCTGACGTCGGCCCGGGCGGCGGCCAGCGTCGCGTCGGCGGCCCCGGGGTCGCGGCGGGCCTGGATGCGGGCGGTGTCGATGCGGCTCGCGACGGCGGCGAGCGTGGGGCCGAGCCCGTCGTGCAGGTCGCGGCGCAGCCGGCGGCGCTCGTCCTCCACCGCCGTGACGAGCAGCTCGCGGCTGCGCTGCAGCTCATCGGCGAGCTGCGCGGTGCGGGCGGCCGCCGCGGCCTGACGGACGACGTCGGCGAGCAACCGCTCGTCCGCCGGGCGAAGGTGCGCGACCGCGCCGCCCTCGGGAAGGAGCAGGCGCCCGACGGGCTCGTGACGGTAGGCGATGGGCAGGGCGCGTGTCGCCTCGGGGCGCGGGCCGTGCTCGGCGACGAGCACCGCCCCGCCACCCTGGTCGACCTCGACACCGACGTACTGGAGGCGGAAGGCCGCGGCGAGCGAGCGCGCCACCTCGAGGAGCTGCTGGTCGGGCGCCGCCGAGTCCTCCAGGCGGCGTGCGAGGGCGGACACGACGGCGTACGGGTCGTCGCGCTCCCCCACGACCCAGCGGCGTACCACCCGCGAGAAGCGGTGCCGCAGTGGGATGTACACCGCGAGCACGATGATCACGGCGACGATGAGTGACTCACGGCTGTCGAGCGTGGCGTCGAGGAGCCACGAGGTGCCCCCGAGAACGAGCAGGTCCAGGACGACCGAGCCGACGACGAGCGAGCCGTAGACGACCGTGTGGCTGAGCAGCCGGTCGACGTCGACCAGCTCGGGCTGGGTGATGCCGACCGCGACCGCCGCCGACGTGACGGTGACGGCCACGACCAGCCCGGCCGACGCCCACGGCCCCGGGAGCACCCCGACGCCGAGCATCACGAGGGCGTCGACGATGCCGGCCCACAGCAGCCACCGCATCCGGGCTCGCTCGACCCCGGTCGAGGCGCGCAGCCGGTGCACGACCACCGCGACGGCCGGTACGAGGCTCACGGTGAGCAGGAGGTAGGCCGCGCGGAGCAGCCCGGCGTACACGGCATCCGGCAGGGGCAGGGTCACCACGTCGAGGTCGAGCCCCTGCACCGGCCCCGGCAGCGGACCGTCGCCCGCGGCTTCCTGCGCGACGCGGGCCGGCACGGTGAGCAGGACGACGGGCAGCAGCGCGGTGGCCCCGAGCGCGACGACCGCGGCGATGCGCCACCGGCCGGCGGGAAGCCTGCCGTGCGGGAAGAGGACGAGGAGCAGCGGCAACAGCAGGAGGAGGCCGGCGCCGAGCCGCTGGAAGACGACGAAGGCGAGCGACGCGCCCGGCAGGTTCGGCTGCGAGAAGGTCGCGAAGCCCAGCCAGGCCGAGGCGAACGCGTCGAGGGCCCACCAGACGCCGAACCCGGAGAGCAGCCAGCCCACCAGGTGCCGTGGGTCGTGGGCCAGCACGGTCGCGCCGGCCCAGGCCAGCACCAGGGCGGCGGCGCAGGCGGCCCAGGCCGGCTCCAGCTCGAGGGCCCGGCGGTGGGCGGCCGGGACCTGGAGGTCGACGAGCACGGCCGCGGCGCACAGGGCGGCGGTGACGGTGAGCACGACGGCTCCGGGTCGGAGGGCACGCCGGTGGGCGGTGGGGAGTGCGGTGGCCTGCGCAGTCACGCACACAGGGTGCCGTACGAGGCGTCCCGGTGTCTTGGGTACGGCGTCCCAGTTGACCCGGGACATCGGTGGTGACGCAGGACAGGACGGCACGCCCTGACCGGCCGGGACACCGGGGCGCGAGGTTTGGACCAGTCGCGGTGACCGACACCGCACCATCGGAAGGAACCCATCGTGAGCACCGTCTCCACCCCCACCACGTCGGGCTCGGTCGAGCCCGACTCGCACGTCTCCGTCTCCGCCGCGCCGGCTCGCACCGACCTCGACGCCCGCCCGGCCCCGGGCGCGAAGGCGACGGGAACGGCATCCGCCCGCCCCACCGTCACGGCGCGTGAGGTGCGCCGGCTCAGCCTGCCGTTGGTGCTGGGCGCCCTCTCGTGGTCGGTGTCGAGCTTCGCCCTCGGCTTCAACCCGACCTCCTCGGTCGGCATCGCGGTGCAGGACCTCACCGGCTTCGCGTTCCAGGTCGGGGTCATGTGCCTGGTCGTGCTGCAGCTGCGCACCGCGGCGACGGGCCTCGGGCGCGGCGCCCGGATCATGCTGCGGGTCGAGCAGGTGCTGCTCTCGCTCGCCATGATCTGGAGCCTGCTGCACGGTCTGGTGCCGTCGACCCGGGATGCCGGCTGGCTCGCGGTGCTCGACGTGTTCTGGCCGCTGTCGATGCTCGGGATGTTCGTCATCGCGATCAAGATCGCGATGGCCGGGCGCTGGCGCGGGCTGGCCCGCTGGTGGCCGGTCGTCGCCGAGAGCTGGGCGGTCGTCACGGTGCCGACCATCGGCATCGGCGGAGCGACGGTCGGGCAGTACGTCGGGGCGTCGCACCTCATCGTCGGCTACGTCGCGCTCGGCCTGCTGCTGATGGCGCGGCCGCACCTGGTGGGGGCGCGGGGCTGACCGCGACCCGCGGGCCGGAGGTCCGCCGCAGGCACGCCGTCCGGGCTCTGGGCCCGGACGGCGTGTTCTGCGCTCTCGCGCGCTCTTCGGCGGGGGTGGTCAGCCGGTGCGGTCGCGCAGGTCGACCACGTGGCGCGAGACGGCCGGGTCGAGCCCCAGGCCGAGCGCGAGGTAGGTGGCGGCGAAGTCGGTGAGGGCCACGAGCGACGCGAGCCGCTCGATCGGCTCGCCGGGGCGCGCCTCCTGCTCGATCACCGTCGCGCCGGCGTCGCGGGCCGAGCCGATGACGGCGTCGGCGAGGTCACGCCCGCGGGGGTCGAGGGCGGGGTCGCGCAGCGCGAGCAGACCGAGCCGCGGGGCGGCCGGGCCGTCGAGGTAGGGGTCGGCGAAGATGTCGTCGCCCACCCCGGTGGGGCGCTGCATGCCGGCGCCGGACCCGTAGGGGCCGTCGAGGCAGGCCACCACCTGGGATGCCGCGTCGGGCAGCTCGCCGTGCGTCGCCGGGACCCGTGCGGTGCGGGCCAGCATCGACGCGGCCCGGGTGGCGGCGACCCCGGTCAGCGCGCCGTCACCGAGCACGACCGGAACGCTCTCGCCCAGCCCGACGGCGAGCACCTTGGCGGGGTTGACGAACGACTCGGAGCTGGGGCGGCACTCCTCGGCGACCTCGTCGAGGAGGTCGGCGACGCGCTCGAGCACCGGGCGCGGGCACGGGGCGAGGCCGAGGACGTCGGCGGCGACGAGCACCGGGGTGAGGATCGACCACAGCGCGGTGCGGGAGGACGGGGTGTCGATGGCGACGTCGACGTGCACGCCGCGGGCGCGGGCGCTGACCTCCGCCAGCGGGGAGTCGGCGGCGCCGACGGTGAGCAGTGAGGCGCCGCGCCGGGCAGCCTCGGCGGCCAGGGCGAGGGGGCCGGCGGCGCGGCCGGACTGCGAGACGGCGATGACCAGGTCGAGGGGGCCGACCCAGCCGGGCAACGGGGCGCCGCGGCGGGTCATGACGGGGACGGGTGACCCGGGCTCGGCGAGCAGGTCGAGCACGTCGCAGACGAGGGAGGAGCCGCCCAGGGCGGCGACGAGCACCGAGCGCGGGCGCTCGCCGCCGGAGACGCGGTCGACCCCGGCCTCCTCGGCGGAGACCAGCGCTCGGCGCACCTGGGCGCCGGCCGAGGCGAGCGACCGCAGCGAGTCGCGGGTGTCGAGGGCGCGCAGGGCGTCCGGGTCGTCCAGCAGGTTCTCGTCGACCCACGGCATGGGGTGTGTCCTCTCGTCGGCCGGTCGGGCCGGATGGTCAGGCGGGCCGGTCGGTGGAGCCGGTCGGTGAGCCGGTTGCCGGCCGGTTGAAGCCGGTCGGGGCGGTCGGTCAGTGCCGGTCGGTCAGGCCGGCCGGTCAGGCCGGTCGGCGCGCCTCGTCGACGAGCAGGACCGGCACGCCGTCGTCGATGCGGTAGGCGAGCCCACAGGAACCGGAGGTGCAGACCAGCTCGGGACCCGACTCGCCGGCTTCGTCGCGCAGCTCGCTGCGGCAGGCCGGGCAGCGCAGGATCTCGCGCAGCCACGGCTCGATCGGCGACGCGGGGGTGGCCTGCTCGGTCATGTGGGTCCTTCCGGCACGGGTTTCGAGGTCGTCGCCGATCCTCCCACACCAAGCGTGAGGGACCCCGTCCGCGGGGTGCGGCGACGGCGTGCGCGGGGCTCGGGGACGGCAGCCGCTCAGGTGCGGCGACGGCATCCGCACACGACGGCGACGGCATCCGCACAGGCTGGCGACGGCATGCGCACAGGTGCGGCGACGGCATCCGCACAGCGAGCTGGCGACGGCATCCGCACAGGTGCGGCGACGGCATCCGCACAGGTGCGGCGACGGCATCCGCACAGGTGCGGCGACGGCATCCGCTCAGGTGCTCGGGAGTGCGGCTCAGGCGGCGCGCACGATGGCGAGCACCTCGTCGCGCACGCGAGCCATGGTCGCGGCGTCGGCGGCCTCGACGTTGAGGCGCAGCAGCGGCTCGGTGTTGGAGGCGCGCAGGTTGAGCCACCACATCGGGTCGGCGTGGTCGGTGCCGCCGGCGTGGGTCAGGGTGAGGCCGTCGAGCTCGTCGGTGTCGACACCCTGGGTCTGCGCCCAGGCCCGCACCTTGTCGGTGGCGGCCGCGGCGTCGGTGACGGTCGAGTTGATCTCGCCCGACGCTGCGTACCGGGCGAGGTCGGCCATGACGGTGCTCAGGGGGGCCTCCTGCTCGCCGAGGGCTGCGAGGGTGTGCATCGCGGCGAGCATGCCGGTGTCGGCGAACCAGAAGTCGCGGAAGTAGTAGTGGGCGCTGTGCTCGCCGCCGAACACCGCGTCGTGGCGGGCCATCTCGCCCTTGATGAAGGAGTGGCCGACGCGGGTGCGCACCGCGCGGGCGCCGGTCGCGGCGATGACCTCCGGCACCTGGGCCGAGCAGATGACGTTGTAGACGACGGTGACGTCGGCGGCGTCCGCGCCCTCGGCGACGGCTCGGGCGACCTCGCGGCGGGCGATGAGCGCGGTGATCGCGCTGGGGCTCACCGGTTCTCCGCGCTCGTCGACGACGAAGCAGCGGTCGGCGTCACCGTCGAAGGCCAGCCCGAGGTCGGCGTGGTGCTCGCGGACGGCGGCCTGGAGGTCGACGAGGTTCTTCGGGTCGAGCGGGTTGGCCTCGTGGTTGGGGAAGTTGCCGTCGAGCTCGAAGTACATCGGGATGACGGTGAGCGGGAGGCCCGGCAGGCCGGCGGCGGTCTCGAGGACGGCCGGGACGGTGTGGCCGCCCATGCCGTTGCCGGCGTCGACGACGACGGTGAGCGGGCGGATGCCGCTGAGGTCGACCAGGCCGCGCAGGAAGGCGGCGTAGTCGGCGAGGACGTCGCGCTCGTCGAGGCTGCCTGCGGGGATGTCGGGGTCGGTGACCTCGCCGGCCAGGATGCGCTCGGCGAGGGCGCGGACGTCGGCGAGACCGGTGTCCTGGCCGACCGGGCGGGCGCCGGCGTGGCACAGCTTGATGCCGTTGTAGGCCGCGGGGTTGTGGCTCGCGGTGAACATCGCGCCGGGCAGGTCGAGGGCGCCGCTGGCGTAGTAGAGACCGTCGGTGCTCGCGAGGCCGATCAGGGTGACGTCGACACCGCGGCTGCGGGCGCCGTCGGCGAAGGCGTTGCTGAGCTCGGGGCTGGAGTCGCGCATGTCGTGGGCGACGACGCAGGCGGTGGCTCCGTCGGCTCGCACGACCACGTCGGCGAAGGCCGCTCCCAGGGCCCGGGTGACCTTCGCGTCGAGCTGGTCAGGGAACGGTGCCGCGGACGTCGTAGGCCTTGACGACGTCGGCGAGGGAGATGGCGGTCACGGCAGGTGAGCCTACGTGAGCGCCTCGGGTGCGGGTGGCGGCCTTGGTGGAGGTGACGGTGGGGCTGGTGCGGGGAGGTGGCGCGGCGGGGCGCGGAGCGCGTGGACGGCGTGGGCCGCGGACTGCGAGGGTCGCGGGAGGCACGCCGGGTGCGAGGACTGCGTGCCCTGCGAGCCCTGCGAGCCCTACGACCCTGCGGGGACGGTGGGGCCGTCATCCACAGGCCGTGAGGACGCCAAGTCCTTGTCCACAGGTTCAGGCGGGGCCTGTCGGGTCGGTGCCCGGCTGCCTAACGTCGAGGTCATGACAGCTGTCCTGGCGCAGACCTCGACCACCGGCACGACGCCGGTGGCCGAGGGCGTCGCGCGGGTGCATCGGGTGCTCGACGAGGTCGATGCGGCCGCGGTGGGTCGGGTGAGCGGCCACGACGTCGCCGAGGTCGAACGGGCGATTTCACGCCTGGCGGCCCTGAAGCTGGCTCTGGTGTCCGCTGCCGACCGTCAGGGCGCGGCCGAACGAGCCGGGATGACGAACACCGGTACCTGGCTCGCAGCGCACACCCGCGCGTGGGGCGCCAAAGCCGCCGCCGACGTCGCCCTGGCAACCACCTTGGAGTCGTCCCTTCCGGTGACCCGACAGGCCCTGGCCGACGGGCTGTTGTCCACTGAGCACGCCGCGGTCATCGCCGGCACGACGAGCCGTCTGCCCGATTACCTGAGCGAGGCTGAGCGCGTCGCGATCGAAACCGCTCTGGTGGCCAAGGCCAGGCATCTCGATCCGGCCCGGTTGCGCCGCTCCGCCCGGCGGGCCCTCGAGGCCGCCGAACGCTCGGCCGAGGAGGTCCTCGAGCACGAGGACGCCGAGCTGCGGGGCGAGGAGTCCCGGGCCGCCCGCCGGGTACGCCTGAGCCTGCACGACAACCTCGACGGTACGGTCACCGGGCACTTCACGGTGCCGACGCTGGCCGGAGCCATCCTGCGCAAGACGATCCAGCAGATGGTGTCGCCGCGTCGGCGTTCTCCCGCGGGCGACGCGGAGGCCGACGCGGCTGAGGACGCGAAAACCCGCGACTGGCCGCACGAGTACGGCAACGCGTTCGTCGAGCTGCTCGAGCACCTGCCCACCGACCGGCTCAGCGGCAAGGTCGCCGCCACCGTCGTGGTGACCATCGACCACGACCGCCTCCGCGAGGGTCTCGGCGCCGCTCATCTCGACACCGGCCACGACCTGTCCGCTTCCGAAGCCCGACGCCTTGCCTGCTCCGCAGGTGTGCTGCCAGCCATCCTGGACGGGGCGTCGCAGCCGCTCGACCTCGGCCGCACCAAACGCTTCTTCACCGAAGCCCAACGCGTGGCTCTGGCGACCACCTACGACCGGTGCGCCGCCGAGGGCTGCGACCGGCCCTACGCCTGGGTCGATCTCCATCACGAGGATCCGTGGGCCGAGGGTGGAGCGACCAACCTGGACCTCGCCGTGCCCCTGTGCGGCAAGGACCACCGGCGAGCGCACGACCGCAGGTTCGAGACCGTCGTCCGCACGGCCGCATCAGGTTGCAAGAGCGTCACCTTCCATCGACGGCCCTAGCTCGACGATCCGACCGCGGGTACGAAACCGGCATCATCACCCACCCGGTCGAATGACGTCACCTTCCATCGACAGCTCTGGGTCGACGACCCGACCGTGCGTACGACACCCGACAGCCACACCCGGCTCCGGCTCTGGCACAGCAGCTCGCCACGGCGTGACTTCCATCGACAGCGCAAGGTCGACGGGCCGACCCAGGGCACGACACCGCACCCGCACTGACACCGGGACACAAGACCGTCAGCTCCATCGACAGCCCTGGTTCGAGAGGCGACCATGGGCACGACACCGGCACCCACAGGCACCGGGATGCAAGCCCGTCGCGTCCATCGACAGCCCGAGGTGAAGGAACCGGTGCGATGCGCTGCGGACCGACCGCGGAGGCGGGCGTCGTGAGTTCGTGCACCTCGGCGCTGCCGCTCGTGACGGACGGACTCCTACTGAGGTGCGTGGGAGCAGCCAGGCTGGTGTCGGTAGGGCAGGGGCCGCTAGCGCAGACCCGAGCCTCAGCGCTCGGGGCTGCCGCGCTGTATGCGTCCTCAGCCTTCGGCGCTGCCGCGCAGGACGCGCAGATGACCGCGACGAACCTCGCCGGGGACCACGGCGGGACCGTTGTCGACGGCGGTGGGAGCCGGCGCGGGAGTGCGCGGCCGGCCGGCCTCACGCACGGCGTCGGCGAGGGCCAGCAGGTCGTCGGTGCTCGGCTGCGGGTCGGGGTACTCCGTCGCGAGGCGGACGACCTCCCAGCCTCGAGGAGCCGTGAGCCGGGTGGCGTGCTCGGCGCAGAGGTCGTAGGTGTGCGGCTCCGCGTACGTGGCCAGGGGGCCGAGGACGGCCGCTCGATCGCCGTAGACGTAGGTCAAGGTGGCGACCGCGGCGCCGCGGCACGCCGTCTTGGAGCACCGACGGGACAGGTTCACTCCAGTGACTCTAGGTGGCAGCACCGACGGCCCGACGCAGGCACGCCGTAGCATGCCGGTCGTGACTGGTCCGCGACGCCGAGAGCGCCACGGTCGGGGGGTACGAGGCCCGCTGGCGTGGCCGCCAGTGCCCGCGATGGAGACCCGCCGGGCCCGCTTCGACGCGCTCGTGCTCGACGCCGCCGACAGGGTGCGCCCGCACCTCGGTACGCGGTACGCCGCGCTCGAGTTCGCCGTCGAGGACGTACCGCCGCAGGATCCGGCGCCGTGGGAGGAGCAGACCGCTCCCCTGGGTCGGTTGCTGCGCGGCACGAGCACCAGGGCTCACCGCGTCGTCGTCTACCGGCGGCCGGTCGAAGCCCGGGCCCAGGACGACCTCGACCTCGCCGACATCGTGCGCGAGGTGGTCACCGAGCAGGTCGCCGCGCTGCTCGGGGTGCCGCCGCAGGAGCTCGACCCCGGCCTGGACCCCGACGCCTGACGGCGCCCAACCGCAGGGGCGACCTCGACCTCGCCGACATCGTGCGCGAGGTGGTCACCGAGCAGGTCGCCGCGCTGCTCGGGGTGCCGCCGCAGGAGCTCGACCCCGGCCTGGACCCCGACAGCCTGACGGCGCCCAACCGCAGGACTGACCTCGACCTCGCCGACATCGTGTGCGAGGTGGTCACCGGAGCAGGTCGCCGCGCTGCTCGGGGTGCCGCCGCAGGAGCTCGACCCCGGTCTGGACCCGACGCCTGACGGCGCCCGCGCGGCGGTCGACCCCCGGCGCGCGTCTCAACCACCACGCGGATGTCTCCCCCAAACCCGTTCCGGCACAGCGCGTCAGGGTGCTCTGCTCGGTCTGGACCCTGATGCAAGGCGTCCACCACAGGCCCGTCGCGGCTGGTGAGGCGGTGGGTCAGGGAAGCGGGAAGGCTCGGCTGACCGCGGAGGTGACCGTGCTCTCTTCGAGGGGCATCGCGGACAGCACCCGGTCCGGGCCCGTGCCGCCCGACGAGACGATGGTGCCGCGCAGCTCGCCGCTGCCGGTGATGCGCCGCACCCAGACCGAGGTGGCGCCGTCGAGGGGCACGGTCGCGACCCGGTCGGCGAGCAGCTCGACCTCGCGGGTGCGCGGTTCGCCGTCGATGACCGTGACGACCTCGGCGGTGGAGTTGCCGCCGGTGCTCACGATGTGCGCGGTGCGGGTGACGCTGGCGCCGCCCCAGAACGCCGCGCCACCGAGGGTGCTCACGCCGGTGGCCGCCGGCGACCAGGCGAAGTCACCGGGTGCGGCGCCGGTGCCGACCCGGGTGAACGCCGAGGCGACCACGGGGACGTCGGACCGCAGCGCCAAGGCGTAGGTGCCGTCGGCCAGACCCGCGATCGGCAGCTCCCCGACTGCTCCGGCCGGCACGCTGAGCACGGTCTCGCCGGTCACGGGCACCAGCCCGTCGCGGTCGAGCACGCTCGACCTTGACGACCGCGTCCTGGTCGCCGGGCACGACGACGCGCAGCGCCGTGGAGCCGTTGGTGTCGACGACGACGCCCGGAACCACTGCCACGGTTCCGGGTGCGGCCGCCGGCACGGTCGTCTCGGCGCCCAGGGCGATGCTGCCGCCCACCCAGGTCTCGGTGAGCGTGGCCTGGACGCCACCGCCGTCGGAGCTGACGTGCACCGCCGGACGGTCCTCGGCGCCGTAGCGCGCGTCGAGCAGCAGGCTGACCCGACCCCCCGGCGCCACGGTCTCGACGACGGGGTCACCGAGCTGGCCCGCCGTGCCGTGCACGGTCACCTGCGTGGACACCGGGTTGGCACCCGGGTTGGTGAGGATCAGCCGTTCCTGCCGACCGGGGCCGGAGCCACCCGCGAGCAGCCACAGGTCGGAGCCGCCGGCACCGCACGGGACGGTCACCAACCCGCGCAGGTCCTTGCTGTTGACCCGCCACTCCTGGCTGGCGGCCACCGCAGGGGCCATCGCACCCACCCCGGTGACCAGGACCGGGTCGGTCCCGGCGGACGTCTTCGCACCGGCGGCACGCGGGAGCGGCGCGGTGGCGCTGTCCGGGCGGGCGTCGAGCGTGAGCACGGTGGCCGAGCCGGAGGTGGCCGTCAGCCGGCCGCTGCCGCGGGCCGCCACGGGGAGCAGGTCGGCGGGGCCCGCCGCTGCCGAGAGCGAGGCGGGCACCGGCACGTCGGCGACGCCCGGGATGCCGTTGAGCTCGGGCCCGGGGCAGATCTGGGCGACCCGCGTGGCGAGGGAGGTGCCGACGAGCGGCGTCTGCTCCTCACCCGTGGCGGCGACCAGGTCGATGCCGACGGGCCGGTCGGTGGCGTAGTGGACCAGGCCCACGCCCGCGCCCACCACGAGCACGACCCGCGCGACCCCGGCGACGTTGATCCGCCGCAGCGTCCGCGTCAGGGCCGCGCCCGTGGCGTGGAGGCGGCTCATCGCGGACCCACCCGGGACTCGCGCCGACCGAACGGCACGGCGAGGAAGGCGAGCGCGAGGAAGGTGAGCGCCTGGCCGACGTGCCACCACCGCGACGGGTCGCTGACGGTGACGGTGAGGCGGCTCGTGCCGACCGGCATGGGGTAGGTGGGCGTGGCGGTGCCCGCCACCGGCTGCACGGTCACGCCGTCGACGGTGACCACGGCGTGCTCGGCCCAGCCGAGCGGCTCGGCCACGACCAGGCGGCTGCCCTGCGGCGCCTCGACGGTCGTGCGGGTACCGGCGTTCTGACCGGTGGTCTCGACCAGCCGGACACCCTCGGGCGTCTCGAGCCGCAGGCGCGGTGGCGCGACGAGGTCCTGGCCGACCCCCGTGGGGCTGACCCGCCACATCTCCCAGCCGTCGCGCGGTGCGATGCGCTGCAGCCCCTCGGTGGCGTCGAGCCGGCGCGTCACCTCGGGCACCAGGCCGGCTCGCACCGCCAGCAGGTCGGTGGCGGTGTCGGCGAACAGCGCAGGGACCGGTGGAGGCGTCGCCCAGGGCCCCGCTCACGCGACCGGCCACCGAGCCGTCGGCGTCGGCGACCGCCGGGAGCGGGCGCACCACCTCGGAGGCCTCGCGGCCGACGAAGCGGTAGCCCGCACCGCGCGCGCCGGGGCTGACGAACAGGGCTCGGGTGGCGAAGGCGCCTTCGGCCTGGTCGACCGACACGGCCGGCCGGGGGTCCTGCCAGGGCACGATCTCGGTGCCGAGCGTGGCCCAGGCGACCCCACCGGCGGAGACGACGACCGCCGCGGCACCGATCGAGGCCGCGGTGCGCCGGGCCACGACCCGAGTGCGCCCCTCGGACGCCGACCGGGTCAGGGCGACCCCGTCGAGCCCCCGGGCGATCGCCAGCACCAGCACCATGGCGAGGGGCAGGAGCATGACGCCGGACCAGAGCATGATCGGCTCGCCCGCGCCCTCGACCCCGGCGGGGACGGTGCCGAGCCGGATGCCGGGTGCCACCAGCGCGAGGGCGAGCAGGACCGGCGCGAGCAGCGTCAGCATGGTCGCGGCCGAGCCCCACGCGCGCCCCCGAAGGAGGGCGAGGACCGCGAAGGCGACCATCGGCAGGGCGGTCCACACCAGGGGCGCCCCGGCACCACCCGGGTTGAGCAGGGCGATCTGCAACGGCGTGGGCGTGCTGCCGCCCCACTGGGCCAGGCCCGCGCCGGCGACCAGCACCGGCCAGGAGGCCTCGGACTGGCGCACCGCCCAGGGCGCGAGCACGGCGAGCGGCACGATCGCCACGGTCAGGGCGTGCCGGCGCACCCCGTGGCGCACGAGCGCGAGCACGAGCGCCAGCACGCACACCAACGCGAGCAGCACCGGGGCGAACGCACCGAGCACCAGCGCGGCGAGCGCCGTCGCGAAGGCACTGGTGGCGGTGGAGCGACGGATGGCGAGCAGCCACAGCCCGCAGGCGATCGGTGGCAGCAGCACCAGGGCGACCACCGCACCGAGCCGGCCCTGCGCGACGGACGTGGCAGCCACCCCGGTCGTCGCCCACGCGAACGCGGCCAGGCCACGGACCCAACGGGTGGCGACGACGGGACGCAGGGCGAGGTAGGCACTCACGGCCGCCAACGGCATCCCGAGGACGACGAGCAGCGCGACGACCAGGCCGGCCGCGGAGGTCGGGTCGGGCAGCAGCGGCACGTGGTCGACGACCCAGGTCGGGATGGCGAGCAGCGGCGCCTGCGGGCCGACCGGGTCGGGCCCGCCCAGACCGGCGCCGGTCCACCCGTCGGTCCACGAGTGCCAGAGGACCTGCGCGTCGGCGCGCGTGCCGACCAGCTCGCCCCCCGCCAGCCCCGACCCGGCGCCGGTGACGACACCGAAACCGAGGGAACGACCCGCGACGGCCGCCACGAGCGCGGCCCCGGCCGCGGCGAGCACCCCGGGATGGCGCACCACCTTGACCAGCCAGGAGCGCGGGTTGAGGTCGTTGGCCTCGTCGCCGATCGGCGGCCGCGGCGACACGAGGGCGTCGTGCACGGCATCGCCCCAGCCCGTGAGCACCGAACGGCGGGGCTCGAAGAGGGTGCGCAGGTCTCGACGGCTGACCTCGCGGCGGTGCCGGGTGCGCCAGCGGGCCGCGAAGCCGCGGAACGGGTCGAGCGAGGCCAGCGACGACAGCTCGGCCCACGCCGAGCGGGGGCGCTTGAGGAGCAACAGCCCGAGGGCGGCCACCACGGAGGTGAGGGCGATCCACACCACCAGCGCCGGGGAGGCCCACCACGGCGAGCGCGCCAGCGCGACCCGGCGCGCGGCGCGGCGCCGGGACGGGGTGCTGGCGCCGGCGGGGGCGACCCCGGCCTCGCGTGCGCATCTGCGCGGCGGGAACGACGACCACCCGTCGACCGGCGTTGTGTGCCCGCCAGCCGAGGTCGAGGTCGGCACCGACGTCACCGAAGGAGGTCTCCCAGCCCCGCAGGTGGAGCAGGAGGTCGCGTTCCACGAGCGAGCCGGCGAACGGCACGCCCAGCGCGTCGCTGGTCTGGTCGTACTGGCCCTGGTCGGGCTCACCGGGCGCGGGACGGGACAGCAGGCGTCCGCCGCGGGTGGTGCGGATCGCCAGCGCCCGCAGCGCGTGCGGGTCGTCGGCGTCAAGGTGCTTGGGCCCGAGCACGCCGCTCGAGGGCGAGCGTCGCCAGGTGTCGACGAGGGCGACGAGGGCGTCGGGCTGGGGGGTGGTGCCCACGGGCAGCAGCCAGGCCAGCGTCGTGGGCTCGCCGTCGAGCTCGTGGTCGGTGAGCATCCGGTGGGCGGCGGCCCGCACCGGCGTGCGCGGGTCGACCGCCAGCACGGTGAGCGCAACCCGGTGGCGGTGCCGGGCGGCCTCGACGACCTGGACGAGGTCGGTGTCCGGGGACCCGTCGACGCCCGGGAGCACGGCGCCGGCGGTGCGGTCGAGCACGACCACGGCATCAGGGGCGAGGGTCTGCTCGAGCACGGCGTCGAGCAGCTCGGCCAGGCCGCGAGGGTCGCGGCGGCTGATGACGACCGCGGTCACCGTCGGGTCCACGCCGTCCGGGGTGGACGGCGTGGACATCGGACGCGCGGGAGCCAGAGTCATCGACGGTGGCGGCGGGCGGGGGCGAGGCCCCGCGTCACACCGCGCGCTTCTTCAGCTTGCGACGCTCACGCTCGGACAGGCCGCCCCAGATGCCGAACCGCTCGTCGTTGGCGAGGGCGTACTCGAGGCACTCCGAGCGCACCTCGCACCCGACGCAGACCTTCTTGGCCTCACGGGTGGAACCGCCCTTCTCGGGAAAGAACGCCTCGGGGTCGGTCTGGGCGCACAGCGAGCGCTCCTGCCAGGAGAGCGCACCCTCCTCCGACTCGCCCTCATCGAGCATCCCGTCGATCAGATAGAGCTCGTGCATGCTTCCCTCCTCGACCCTTCGACCCCGTCCCTCGGTTGGGATTTCCGAGGTACATGAGTGGAATTACACGCGTGTCATGCACCCCAAGTCAAGCCGCTGGGTGTTATTGATGTGTCTTTTCCCGGCTCCCCCGGCGTTTCGGGGCGGACTCGCCGCGCCCTGAACTCGCCTGACAGACTCTCGCACATGCACATCACGGCTCTCGCCGGTGGGGTCGGCGGCGCTCGCTTCGTCCGGGGGCTGCGCCACCACCTCGACACCACGCCCGGCCTCGCGGACTCGACGGTCACCGTCATCGCGAACACCGGCGACGACATCACCCTGTTCGGGCTACGGGTCTGCCCCGACCTCGACACCCTGCTCTACACCCTCGGCGACGGCGTCCACGAGGGCCAGGGCTGGGGTCGCGCCGACGAGAGCCACCGCGTGCAGGGCGAGCTCGCGGCGTACGGCGCACTCCCCCAGTGGTTCGCGCTGGGCGACCTCGACTTCGGCACCCACGTCGTGCGCTCGCAGTGGCTCGGCCAGGGGCAGTCGCTCAGCGAGGTGACCGCTCGGCTCGCGGCGCGGTGGGGCCTGCCCGAGAAGCGCATCGAGCTGGTGCCGATGACCGACGTGCCGGTCGAGACACACGTCGTCGTCGACGACGACGAAGGTGGCGAGCGCGCGATCCACTTCCAGGAGTGGTGGGTTCGTCACCAGGCGGCGGTGCCGGCACGTCGCTTCGTCGTCGCCGGGCTCGACCGCGCGACCGCTGCTCCCGGGGTGCTCGACGCGATCCGCCGGGCCGATGTCGTGCTGCTGCCACCGAGCAACCCGGTGGTGTCGATCGGCATCATCCTCGGAGTGCCGGGGGTGCGAGATGCCTTGCGCGGCACGGCTGCTCCCGTCGTCGGCGTGTCGCCACTCATCTCCGGCCGGCCGGTGCGTGGCCACGCCGACGCCTGCCTCGAGGCCATCGGCGTCGAGGCGACCGCACAGGCCGTCGGTGGGCTCTACGAGGACTTCCTCGACGGCTGGCTGGTCGACCCGGCCGATGCCGACACCACCTTGCGCCGCGCCCGCGTCGAGGTCTTCGACGGCCCGCTCCTGATGAGCGACGTCCCGGCCACCGCGCGGATCGCCGAGCACGCCCTGCGGATGGCCGCTGCGGTGCCCGCGTGACCGACGCCGGGATGCCGTCGCCCCCCGGGGCAGGCGGCCTCACCGTCGTGCCCGTGGTCGGGGTCGGCGAGGTCACCACCGGCGCGGACCTCGCCGGCCTGCTCGTCGACGCCCTCGCCGCTGCGGGCCTTCAGGTCGGCCCCGGCGACTGCCTGGTGGTCTCGAGCAAGGTCGTGTGCAAGGCCCTGGGCCTCACCTGGACCGGCACCCGCGAGGATGCCGTCGCGGCCGGCACGGTACGGGTCGTCGCCGAGCGCCGTGGCGTCGGTGGCGTCACCCGGGTCGTGGAGTCCGTGGCCGGGCCGGTGATGGCGGCGGCCGGTGTCGACGCCTCGAACACCGGCCCGTCGCAGGACCTCCTGGTGCTGCCCGAGGACCCGGACGCCGAGGCGGTGCGGCTTCGCACCCGACTCCTCGCACATCTCGAACTGCCCTCTGCGACACCGCTGGCCGTCGTGCTCAGCGACACCGCGGGTCGTCCCTGGCGTGACGGTCTGACCGACCTGGCGCTCGGGTGCGCAGGCCTGACCGTGCTGGAGGACCTGCGCGGCGCCGCCGACCACGACGGCCGGCCGCTGGCCGTGACGATGCGGGCCCTGGCCGACGAGGTGGCCGCCGCCGCGGACCTCGTGAAGGGGAAGGCGGACGGCATCCCGGCGGCGCTGGTGCGCGGTCTGCCTGCGGCGTGGTTCTCCCCGGACGCGGTCGGCGCGCGGACCCTGGTGCGGGTCGGGCCCGGCGACTGGTTCGCCCTCGGTCACGTCGAGGCGCTGCGCGCCGGGCTGGGCGTCGAGCCGGGGAGCGCGGAGTCGGACGAGGTCGGCATCCGGTCGGTGCAGCCCGACGAGCCCCTGTCGGCGCGGGTCGGCCGGGTGGTGGCGCTCGCCCTGCTCGGCGTGCCCGACGGGTCGGCGGACGTGGGGGTCGACGAGGCCGCCGGCGTGGCCGAGGTGACCCTCGGCGCGCCGGACGACTACGACCTGGGGCGGCTGGTCGTGCGCGCCCAGGTCGCGGCAGCCTCAGAGGGGTTGCGCGCCCGGGTCGCGCCGCGCGGCGGGGAGACCGTGCGCCTCACCCTCGACAAGTGAGGGCCGCCCGCCAACAGGGAGACGGGCGGCCCTCTCGCCGGAGAGCTCTCGGTGCGGGCGCCGACGTCAGTGGCGGGCCTGCTGGGTGGCTGGATGGAGCTTGCGGCGGACGTCCTCGGCGACGATTCCGAGCACCACTGCGAACATCAGCCAGCGCACGGGCGCGGAGAAGGGGATCGTGCCGAGGAACAGCACGGCGCCGAGCAACCCGGTCATGAGCCAGAGGAGGACCCAGAAGGTCCACCGCAGCCCCTGACGAAGTGTGTCGAACGTCATACCCGACATTGTGCCACGGGATCAGCCGTTCGGCCGATGTCCGGATCAGCCGAACAGCTGATGTCCGAAGTTCGGCCATGCTCAGCGGCGAGGGCGCAGCAGCCATGGCTCCGCGGCGTGGCTCAGCGGCGAGGGCTCAGCAGCCATGGCTCAGCAGCGATGGCTCAGCAGCCATGGCTCAGCGGCGAGGCTCAGCGCGATGAGTCAGCGGCCGCGGACCGGCAGGTGGGTCGGGGTCGACATCCGCGGCCCACGCCGGGGGCGGTGCTGCCCGCCGAGCTCGAGCAGCCGCTGCACGCGGTAGCGGTGCCCGGCGTACGGCGCGAGCAGCTCGGCCAGGCCGTCGTCGTCGACCGGGGTGCCGGTGAGCACCCAGCCGATGTCCTTGGCGACGTGGTAGTCGCCGAAGCTCACCTCGTCGGGCAGCCCGAGGGCCCGCTGCGCCACCTCGGCCCAGGTCCAGCGGCCGATGCCGGGCAGCGCGGTGAGACGGGCCCGGGCCTGGTCGGGGGGCAGGTCGGCGCACTCCTCGAGCCGGCCCGCGTGGCCGACGACGCGCACCACGGTGCGGGAGCGACCCGGGTCGACCCCGGCGGCGAGCCACTCCCACGACGGGATCGCGGCCCAGCCGCGCGGCTCGGGGGGTACGACGAGCCCGAGGTCCTCGCCCGCCCCGGGCGCCGGCTCGCCGAAGCGGCGCACGAGGCGGCGGTACCCTGCGAAGGCCTCCTTGCCGGTGACCTTCTGCTCGATGACCGAGGCGACGAGGGCCTGCACGACCTGGCCGGAGCGGGGAACGCGCCAGCCCGGGAACCGGCGCCAGGCATCCGCGACCGGCGGGTGGTGGGTGACGAAACCGGTCGGGTCGTCGCGCTCGCCGAGCAGGTCGGGCACCCGCTCGAGCATCCAGCCGGCCCCGCTCCCCCACGCCGTGGCCGACACCTCGCCGGCCGGGGGCACCGCGGCCAGGCGGAGGGTGACCGGACCCTCGGGCGTGCGCCAGGCGAACCACCACCCCGCGTCGTCGCGGCGGCTCGTGGGGTCGCCGCCACCGCGGCGGAAGATGCCGACGACCGCGCCGAGGGGCACGGGGCGGGCCGTGCGCACGACGCGGGTGGTCGGCAGCGCGCGCGGGGCGAGGTCGGTCACGGCACTCCTGACGGGGTGGAGGTTCGGGCGAGCCTAGCCGCGGGCGCCGACGACGTGCGCCGCGCCACGGCCGGCATCCGGCTCGCGCCGGGGCGGGCGGGGCGGGGCGGGGCCATCGTGGGACTGGTGCTGGCCATCTTCGGCGTGGCACCGAGGCTCGTGGCGCTGGTGTGGGCCGTGCTCTCGTGGCGCCGCCCTCGACGGTGAGGCGGCCGGGGCACCGACGACGTGGGTGTCCGACTCCTCGCTGTGGCGGGCCGTGCTGCATCGTTCGCGTCGGTCTTCGGGGCGATCACGACGTGCCGACCCGGGCCATCGGCATCTCGGCGGTCGGGGTCGCCCCGCGCGTTCTGTACGAGGAGGTCTCTGCCGCACCGCTGTTGGCATTGTCGGCGCGGCCGGTGGGCCTGTGTGTCGTGGGCGTCCTCGGGTTCCGGCGGCGAGACCTGCGCTGACTCGCGGCGACCAGTGGCGGGCCTCAGGCGCCCACGTGGTGGACGCAGGTCCTCGCGGTCGGTCTCGCGTCCAGCCGTGCCGGGTCGATGGGTCGGTGGCAGACCTCGCAGACGCCGTACGTCCCGGCCGAGACACGTTCGAGGGCTGACTCGACCTCCCGCAGGTGGTCGCGCGTCTGGCTGGTGACCGCCGACAGCTGGGAGCGCTCGTAGGCGATCGTCTGCCCCTCCGGGTCGTGCTCGTCATCGGCGTTGGAGTCGCGCGACGCCGCGATGAGCGCGGTCATGTCGTCCTCCAGCCGCAGGATGCGAGCACGCAGGGCATCGTGTTCCTCGCGGAGCCGTGCCACGGCTCCGAGGGGACCTGACGAACGATCGGGGCGGGCAGGCGGCGACGACATGAGCGACCGGGTCAGCCCAGGTGGCGGGGAGGCACCCGCAGCGCAGGACCGGCGGGCGTCGACGGCCCCTTGAACGCGGCCCAGACGTAGGTCGGGACGAGCGGAAGAGCTGCCCGGAACGCGGCCGGGGGCACCTTGGCGGCCCAGGCCGGCACGTTGTCCCCCGCGGCGAAGGTCTGCGGGTCGGTGAGCACGGGCAGGGTGTAGTCCCAGACGTCGTACGCCGCGAAGAGCCGTCGCAGCCCGGTCGGGGTGTAGTAGCGCTCGTAGTAGTGGTCGCCCTTGCGCGCCAGCCGCAGGTACCGGTCGGCCGCGCCGCGGGGCAGCCACGACAGGAACGGCAGCCGGTGGTGCGGTTCGAGCACCTGCCACCGGTGCCCGATGCCGAGGTAGAGCAGCCCACCGGGCTTGAGCACCCGGAAGATGTCGGCGACGACGGCCTCCGGGTCGACGACGTGCTCGTAGATGTGGTTGAGCACGGCGACGTCGACCGAGTCGTCGTCGAAGGGCAGGTCCTCTCCGCGGGCCAGCCGGAAGTCGACCCGCTCGCCGAACCGGGCGCGCGCCTTCTCGAGCCCCGGCTCGTCGATGTCGACCCCGCTCGTCGTGGCCCCCGCCAGCGCGAGCTCGTCGGCGATGAACCCGGCGGAGCACCCGACGTCGACCGCCCGCAGCCCCTCGAGTGACGACACCCCGAGCGCGTGCCGCACGACGGCGACGATCTTGGCGGCCTTCTGCCGGCGGCCCTGCTCGTCGAGCATCTTGGCCATGGTCTCGGAGTAGGCGAGCTGCTCCCCACGGTCGGCGGACCCGGCGGGTCGGGTGGGGCCGGTGGACCCGGTGGACCCGATGGAGCCCGGATCCGTCAGGGGCGGCGGGGCCGGTGGACCCGGTGGGCGCCGGTGGACGGCCGGTGGACCCGGCGGGGCCGGTGGACCCGGCGGGACTGGTGGGGCCGGTGGGGCCGGTGGAGCCCGGAGGAGCCGTCCGGAGCGGCGGAGTCGGTCACGGCGTCGATCCTAGGAGGTGGTGGCGCCGACCCCACGCCCACGCGAACCCGGCGAGCAGCAGGTCGGCGAGCACCGCGAGGAAGCGAGCGACGACGACCACCGCCGTCGCGGCCGGCAGCGGCATCAGGGTCACGAGCAGCAGCGCGAGCACACCGTCGCGCACCCCGACCCCGGCCGGCACGAGGATGCTGAACATCCCCGCGGCAGACGCCAGCGCGAACCCGCCGACGCAGAGCACCAGCAGCGGCCCCAGGGGAGCCTGCGGCGCCACGCTGCGGGCGAGCACGAAGGTGCCCATCCCGGTCGAGACCCACGCCGCGACGAACCAGGCCGAGGTCAGCCCGACCGCACGGCCGGACAGGTCGTGCTCGAGGGGCTCGCGCCGGAGCAGCCTCAGCCCCCGCGCGATGAGCGCGTTGAGCAGCCGGGGCCAGAGCAGCACGCAGCCCAGGGCCACCGCGAGCAGCACCCACCACCACGAGAAGGCGTCGCCCTGCGACGACACGAGGGCCTGCACCGCGGGGATGCCGAGCAGGCAGCCGGTGAGCACCGCCAGACCGATCGAGAGGATGCCGACCACGGCCATCCGCCGTCGCGGCACCGCGAGCTTGGCCCCCATCTCGGCCTGCGCGACGACGGTCCACACCGAGCCCGGGAGGTACTTGCCGAGCTGGCCGACGAGGAAGACGCTCGACGCCGGCGGGAGGGCCAGGTGCGTGCCGAGGTCCTCGAGCAGCACCCGCCACCCCATCAGGGTGAGGATCGGCGCGAGGGTGACCAGCACGAAGGCCCCCAGCACCACCGGCACGCTGAGCCTGCGGAGCTGGCCGGACACCTCCTGCCAGTTCGCCCACAGGGCGACCACGCAGGCCGCGACGATGACCACGAGCAGGACGATGCGCAGGGCGTTGAGTGCCTTGGCCCTGGTCACCGAGGGCTGACGCGCGCTCACCGGCGCCGGAAGGTCAGCCGGAGCACGGCGTAGGCCGGGGCGTCGCCACCGGCCGCCTCGGTGCGGGCGTCGCGCATCCGGTCGAGCACGTCGCCGTCGACGTCGCCGACGAGCTTCAGGCCCAGGTCGTCGGCGCGGGCCACGATGCCGCGCACCCCGGCCGGCCGCACCGCGAAGTCGGGGTCGTCGTCGCCGATCGGCACCGTCACGATGAGCAGGCCGCCGGAGCGCAGCGCCCACGAGGCCTGCCCGATGGCGTGGTCGACGTCGGATGCCGTGCACCCGCCGGGGTGCAACCGGGTGATGACGTCGAGGCTGGCGGTGTCGACGTCGAGCACCTCGACGGCGGCCCGCCGCCCGGTGAGCTCGAGCTCGACCGGGGCGAAGCCGACGGCCCGCGACCAGCGGCCCATCGGGCTGCCGCTGCCGGACTCGTCGACGACCACCGAGGAGCGGTGCCCGTCGTCGCGGATCCGCACGATGGCGGCCAGCGCGCCCAGGGCCGACCAGGCGGCCACCGGCTCGCCGGGGCGGGGCAGGCCGAGCGCGCGGGCGATGCCCACGGCATCCACGGCGTCGGCGTCGACGGCGAGCACGTCGGTGGCCCGCACCCGCTCGGGGAGGTCGGTGGGCGCGAGCTCGACGACGGGCCCACGACGAGCCCGGATGCCGGCCACGGTCGCCCGGGCGCGCGCGACCGGGCCGAGGGGCACGACGGGACGGGGCGGCTCGACCTCGACCGGGGCAGCGGCCAGCGCCTCGATGCCGCCGACGTAGTTGGCCCACGGGCCGGACAGGTCGGGTGCGCGCACCTCGGCGCGCAGCCGCTCGACGACGCCCGGCTCGGCGAGGTGCCGCAGGGCCGCGACCAGCGCCTCGCGGTCGGACGGCGGCACGAGCAGGCCGTCGACGTCGTCGCGCACCTGGTCGGGGAAGGTGCCGACGGCGCTGGCGAGCACCGGTACGCCGTGGCTGAGGGCGAGGAGGGCGTTCTGCGAGGCCGTGGCCGTGCGGTAGGTCAGGGCCACCACGTCGTGGTGCGCCATCAGCTCCGGGATCCGTTCCGCGGGAACGTAACCCGCGTGCACCTCGACCCGGCCCTCGAGTCGCGGGTCGGCCGCGAGCTCGCGGACGCGGCGGCCGGCATCCCCCCACATCTCGCCGGCGACGGTGAGGCGCAGGTCGGGCACGTCGCGCAGCGCGTCGACGAGCAGGTCGACGCCCTTGTAGTCGCGCACGATGCCGAGCGTCAGCAACCGGGGCGGGCCGTCGTGGTCGGGGCGCGGTTGCGGACCGCCACCCGGAAGGTGCGGGGGCAGGTCGAGCTCGCGGACGTGGCCCGCGCCGAGCTCCGCGGCGAGGCGGGCCTGCTCGTCGGAGTGGACGACGACGGCGTCGACCCGGCGCAGGAGCGGCTCCATCAGCTGCCGGTCGCCGGGGTGCCCCTCGTGCGGGAGCACGTTGTGCGCGATGAGCACGGTGCGCGGGCCGTGGCCGGTGGGGGTGGTGCGCCCGACGCCGGCCGCGCGCAGCAGTGCCAGGTGGGCGGGAACCACTGCCGGGATGACGTGCACGACGACGACCACGTCGACGTCGCGCAGCCGCCGCCCGGCGCGCACCCAGGTGTCGGGGCGGGCCCAGGACAGCACGCGCAGGGTGCGCGGGAAGGGCTCGACGTCCATCGAGCCGCCGGGCACCGACTGCTCGCCGGGGTAGAGCGCCGAGGGGTAGAGGTGGCTCCACGAGACGAGCGTGACGTCGTGCCCGGCATCGGTCAGCTCGTGCGCGAGCGCGGTGGTGTGCGCGGCCACGCCACCCTTGTAGGGGTGGGTGGGCCCGACCAGCGCGACCTTGAGCGAGGCGCTGTCAGACACCGTCTCTCGACCTCACCACGAGGTCGGAGAGCAGCGCCAGGCTGGCGATCATGATGCCGCTGACGATGAGCAGCACGGTGCTCGCCGGGAAGTAGAACGGGTGGCGGAACATGTCGACCACCGCCTTGACCAGGCCGATGACGATCATCCACAGCGCCGGGGGCATCAGCACCTTGAGCGGGTCGAAGTACATGACCATGCGCAGCACCTGCAGGATGTAGCGGTAGGCGTCGTTGACGAAGTGGAACTTGCTCACCCCGGCCCGCTTGGCGTAGCTCGTCTCGACGTACCTGATGTCGTGCTGGTTGCTGAGGAACGCGATGGTGATCGTCGTGACGCACGAGAACCCGGCCGGCAGCAGGCGCAGGTAGGGCAGCGAGACGTCGCGGCGGAAGGCGCGCAGCCCGGAGTTGAGGTCGGGGATCCTGCTCTTGGTGAGCCACTCGGCGATCTTGCGGATCAGCCACTTCGCGGGCACCCGGGCCCACTTGTGGGTGCCCTCCTCGGTGGTGCGGGCGCCGACGACCTGGTCGTAGGTGGCGTCGTCGCGCAGGATGCGGACCAGCTCGGGGATCCGCTCGTTCTCGTAGGTCATGTCGGCGTCGGTCCACACGACGATCTCGCCGCGGGCCTGCTGGGTGCCGATCCGGCGGGCCGTGCCGGAGCCGCCGTTGCGGCGGAACGGCAGGATCCGCAGGTGCGGGTAGGTGGCGCTGCGCGTCGCGCAGCACCTCGAGGGTGTCGTCGGTGCTGGCGTCGTCGATGCAGAGCACCTCGTAGGTGAGCTCGCTGGCGCTGCATCGTGGCGGTGATGCGCTCGATCTCCTGGAGCACGTGGGCACCCTCGTTGAAGCAGGGCAGCACGATGGTGACGTAGGGAGCCGGGCCCGCGCCGCCGGCGCCGTCCTCGATCGGGTAGGACGGGTGGCCGGTCCGTGCGCCGGGGGCCGGCGGGTCGTCGCTGCGACCGGCCAGCTCACCGGCCCGGACCGAGATCTTCTCGGTGGGGGCGGCGTGCAGGGCGTCGTGGTCAGGGTCCGCGGAGCCGGGGGCGCGGCGTGGGGGTGCTCGTTCATCGCCCGTGAGCCTACCGGCGGCGACCGGGGCTCCGCCCGCCGCGCTGGAGCGGGTCGCGGGCCCGGCCGTTGCGGCGCGGCCCGCCCGATCGAGCCCATTCACACCGCCACGGCCGTGACCGCGCTAGGTTGGCTAGATGCGGCGACGGCGGCGTCGCCCGGAAGGGAGAACGACGGTGTTCCGACGATCCCCGACACGGCAGCCGCCCTCGCGGCGGGCGCCTTGGCCCTCGCTGCGGCCGGTGGTCCGCGCTCGGCCGCCGGCGCCGCCCCTGCGGCGTGCGCGACGCCAGGACCAACAACAGCGATCGCCAAGCTGCTCGAGTGCGTCGATCTCGCCGGGTGTCCGCGAGCACCAGGCCGCGTTCCAGGCGATCGCCGACGCGAACGGCGACACCCGGGCGTCCGGGTACCCCCGGCTACGACGAGTCCGCCGCCTACGTCATGGCGCGGCTGCGAGGCGGCGGGCTGGAACGTCACCCAGCAGGCCGTTCGCGTTCCAGCACGTTCGTGTCGCTGTCGCCGTCGGTCCTCGAGCAGGTGTCCCCCACCGGCCGGCGCCGCTCACCAACACGATCATGTCCTACTCGGGCAGCGGCGACGTGATCGGCGTCGGTCACAGCTCTAGCGGTGCCCGCTGGCGCGACGCGACACCCCGGCTGCGAGGCGGCCGACTTCGTCGGGATTCCCGGCCGGGAACATCGCCCTGATCTCCCGCGGCTGGCCTGCACCTTCGCGATCAAGGCGACGAACGCCGTCCGCCGCGGGTGCCGTCGGCGTGGTCATCTACAACAACGCCCCGGGTGAGCTCAACGGCACCCTCGGCAACGACCTTCACCCTCGACCTGCCCGTCGTGGGCATCGACGCAGGCGCTGGGCTTAGGAGCTCGCCGCCACCGCCTGGCCTCGTCCTCCGCATCGCGACCGAGACCCTGCGGGGCATCGCCACGACGTACGAACGTGCTCGCCGAGCTGCCGGGCAAGAACACCGGCAACGTCGTCATGGCGGGGCACACCTCGACTCGGTCAACGCCGGCCCGGGCATCAACGACAACGGGAGCGGGTCGGCCGCCCTCGTCGAGGTGGCCGAGAACCTCGCGCAAGGTCAAGCCGCAGAACACGCTGCGGCTTCGCGTGGTGGGGCGCCGAGGAGGCCAACCTCGTCGGCTCGACGTACTACGTCGACACACCTCGCCCAGGCGGAGCTCGACCGGATCGCGCTCTACCTCAACTTCGACATGATCGGCTCTCCGAACTACGTCTTCTTCATCTACGACGGCGACGACTCCGACGCGATCGGGTGCCGGGCCCGGACCGGCCGGGTCGGCCCAGATCGAGAAGACGTTCGAGGCGTTCTTCACCTCGCGCGGGCATCCCGTTCAAGGGCACCGACTTCTCCGGACGCTCCGACTACGGGCCGTTCATCGCGGCGGGGATCCCGTCCGGTGGGCTCTTCACGGGTGCCGAGGGCATCAAGACCGCGGAGGAGGCGGCGCTCTGGGGTGGTACGGCCGGGCATCGCCTACGACCCGTGCTACCACCAGGCCTGCGACACCTACGCCAACAACAACGACGACGGCCCTGGCGCAGAACTCGCGACGCGGTCGCCTACGCCACGCTGTCCTACGCGATGAGCACCTCGCTGATCAACGGGACCAAGAGCAAGGGCAACTTCCGCCCGCCGGTGCACTGGTCCGCGGCGACCCAGTGACGGGACGCCGCCGTGAGGATGCCGTTCAGGGTCGTGCGATCCCCGGTCGTCGCGCCGTCAGTCGGCGTTGTCGATGAGGCGGGCGACGGCCTTCTCGATGGCGGCCTGGCGCTTCGCGTCGTCGCGGTACCTCTTGGCCAGGGTGGGGGCGATCGTGACGCCCGACTCGTACTGGTCGATGACCCGCGGGTCGACGTAGGACTTGCGGGCGATCGTCGGGGTGTTGCCGAGGTAGGCGGCGACCTCCTCGACGGCCGCCTTGACCGCCCGCTTCTGCGAGGCCTTGGTGTCGCCCTTCTCCGGGCTCTCGGCCAGCGCGACGGCCGCGAGCACGGTGGCGTGCCAGGTGCGGAAGTCCTTGGCGGTGAGGTCCTCGTGGACCATCTGGCTGATGTAGGCGTTCACCGCCGACGCGTCGAGGTCGGCCCACCGCGCCTCACCGCGGTACGCGAGCAGCCGGGCCGACCCCCCGCGGCGCTTGCGCATCAGGTTGAGCGAGTCGATGACGTGCGGGTCGCTGATCGTGATCGAGTGCTCGATGCCCGACTTGCCGACGAAGCTGAAGACGAGGTCACCGTTGACCCGCCGCACGTGGCGCCGCTCGAGCGTGGTGAGGCCGAAGGAGCCGTTGGCGTCGGCGTAGGCGTCGCTGCCGATCCGGAAGTAGCCGAGGTCGAGCAGCCGGGTGGCGGTCGCGGCGGCGCGCGAGAGCGGCATCCCCTCGCCCTGCAGGTCCTCGATCATCCGCTCGCGGGCCCGGGCCAGGCGCGCCCCCGCCACCTTGACCCGGTCGAACTTGAGCTGGTCTCGCTTGGTGCGCCAGTCGGGGTGGTACAGGTACTGGCGGCGGCCGGCGTCGTCGGTGCCGAGGGCCTGGATGTGGCCGTTGGGGTACGGGCAGATCCACACGTCGCGCCAGGCCGGGGGGATGGCGAGGGAGCGGATCCGCTCGACCTCCTCCGCCGGGAGCCGGTCGGCCGTCGGCGTCGAGGTAGGCGAAGCCCTTGCCGGCGCGCCGGCGGGTCCACCCCTTCATCTGCGGGGACACCCGCCGCAACCGAGCCATGGCGGGACCCTACCCGCGGGCGGGGTCGACAACCCCGCAGGTCAACAGCCTTCGACGGTCAGGAGAAGATCATGCAGCTGCTCGTCGCGTGGGCCACGAGCCTGCCCGCCTGGTCGGTGAGCTGGGCCTGCGCCAGGGCGGTGCGACGCCCCCGCTGGATGACCAGTCCCTCGGCGGTGAGCAGCCCGGAGTCGACCGTGACCGGGCGCAGGAACTTCACGCTGAGGTCGAGCGAGGTGTAGCCCTCGCCGATGGCGAGCGTCGAGTGGACCGCGCACCCGGCCGCGGTGTCGAGCAGGGCAGAGATCACCCCGCCGTGGACACCGCCGAGCGGGTTGTAGTGGAACTCGGCGGCCGGCATCTCGACCACGACCCGGCCGCGCTCGGGCCGCAGGTCGGTGAAGCCGAGCGTCGCCATGATCGGGGGCGGCGGCATCGCGCCCTCGACCATGGCCTGCAGCTGGCCGAGACCGTCGAGGGCCATGAGCTGGCGCGGGTCCCCCTGCCCCGGCGTGGCCCAGGAGAAGGTGCGGGACTCGGTGCGGAAGGTGTCGGGCTGGGTCTGCGTCATGGACCGAGCATCACGTGACCTTGCTGAGTCTGTCAAGTGAACCTAGCATGGGGCCCATGAGCACCCCGCCCGCCCTGGCCTTCTCCACCGACAACTGCACCATCGGCCGGGCCATGGACGTCCTCGGCGAGCGGTGGACCTTCGTCGTCCTGCGCGAGGTGTTCAACGGCATCCGCCGGTTCGACGACATGCGCCGGCACACCGGCATCCCCCGCCAGGTGCTGACGAACCGGCTGGCGCTGCTCGTCGAGCAGGGCGTGCTGCGCCGTGAGGCGTACCGCGAGCCCGGCCAGCGCGAGCGCCACGAGTACCGGCTCACCGAGAAGGGCTTCGCGCTCTTCCCCGTCATGGTCGCCATCGCCGGGTGGGGCGACCGCTACCTCGCCGACCCCGACGGCCCCCCGATCGAGTTCGTACACCGCGACTGCGGTGCGCGCGTCGAGGTCCACCTGCGCTGCGGGGCGGGCCACGAGGTCGACGAGCCACGTGAGGTGCGCGGCCGCCCCGGGCCCGGTGTCCGCCCGGCCGCGCGGGCCTGAGCGGGCGGCATTTGGCCGGGTCACGGGGCTGTGACACGGTTGCCCCATGCCGGGCCTGTCGACAGACGCCGTACTCGACCTCCTGCGTGAGGTCGCCGCCGAGGTCATCACCCCTCGCTTCCGCTCGCTCGCCGCGGGCGAGGTCATGGAGAAGAACCCCGGCGACCTCGTCACCGTCGCCGACCGCGAGGCCGAGGAGCTGATCACCGCGCGCCTCACCGCGGCCTACCCGGATGCCGTGGTGCTCGGCGAGGAGGCGCACGCCGCCGACCACTCGCTGATGGACCGCTACGTCGTGGCCGAGCACGCCTTCACCGTCGACCCGGTCGACGGCACCAAGAACTTCGTCAACGGCTCCCCCGACCACGCGGTCATGGTGGCCGAGACGGTGGCCGGCGAGAGCGTGCGTGCGTGGATCTGGCAGCCCGAGCACGGGGTCGCCTGGGTCGCCGAGCGCGGTGCCGGCACCTGGCGCGACGGCGAGCAGGTGCACACCACCCCCGTGACCGACGACCGCGAGCCGCAGGGTGTCACGTCGATGTGGGCGATGCGCGACCAGCGGCTCGGCGACCTGCCGGCCATGCGGCTGTCGTGGGTGTGCTGCGGCGTCGACTACCCCAAGCTCATCGAGGGCGCGGCCGACTACATCGTCTACAGCCGCTCCAACCCGTGGGACCACGCGCCGGGCACCCTGCTCGTCACCGAGGCCGGTGGCACGGTCGGCCACCCCGACGGCACGCCGTACGGCCCGCGCTCGTTGCGCCCCGGGCTCGTCATCGCCGTCGACCGCTGCACGTACTCCGCGGTGCAGCGGCGCGTGCACGACGTCTTCACCCGCTGAGCCGAAGCGGTCGTACCCCGAGTGACCAATAGGTCGATCTCAGTACGCCAACAACCCCCGGGCGCCGTACCCGCAGTGACCAATAGGTCGATCCGGGTACGCCAACCCCCGGGCACCGCACCCGCAGTGACCAATAGGTCGACCCGGGTACACCAACCCCCCGGCACCGCACCCGCAGTGACCAATAGGTCGACCCGGGTACGCCAACCCCCGCGGCACCGCACCCGCAATGACCAATTGGTCGATCTGGGGGCGTGGGACGGTGCCGGCGCCGGCGGATGCCGTTACGGCGCCGGTTGCTGCGCAGGACTCGCTGCCATCACGACCGGTACGGCGAGGTAACCGCCGACGGGCGATGCCTCGCGCGACGCGCCCTCGAGCTGGGTGCTGAAGCGGTCGCCAGGGCAGCCACCTGAGCACCCGACTCGAGGTGAGGGCCTACGGCGCGGCGGCGAGCCAGACCCGGATCGGCAGCGGGTCGGTGCGCGAGGGCCGTTGCTCCAGGACGTGCTCGTCCTCGCGCACCGTCGTGTCGGCGACCGACGCCGGGGCGGCGCCGAGCCGGTCGAGCGCCTGGGACGAGTCGGCCGCCAGCAGCACCAGCCGGCCCCCGCGCGACCCGACCTCTTGCGAGACGGTCGCGACGGTGGAGGCGAGCTTCGTGGGGTCGGAGCGCAGCCCGCTCGTCGTCGACAGCGCCGGCACCCCGCACGTCCCGCGCACCACCTGCGGCCACTCGTTGGCTGCGCGGGAGTCGACCGCCATCACGACGTCGCCGGGCGACAGTGCGTCGCACACCGACTGCACGGCCGCGAGCGACCCGCGCTCGACGCCTCCGGCGCGGTGCGGCCACGTGGCGACCAGGGCCGGAACGACCAGGGACGCAGCGACGACGCCCGCGGCCACCACGCCCACCCACGCACGGTCCGCGGCCCTGGTCCTCCGCACGACCCACGACAGCCCGGTCATGACCAGCGCCACCACCAGGGGCAGCGCGATGAGCAGCCGGCGGTCGGCCCACGGGTGGTCCGGCGTGATGCCCGGTCGCACCAGCGTGAGCAGCGTCGACCCCGACGCCACGAGCAGCGCCGGCAGCCAGGCGTCGACCCGGCGCGACTGCGCGGACAGCACGGCCCGACGCACGAGCGCGGCCAGCACGGCCAGGGCCACGACCAGCGCCACCGGCCCGACGTACCAGGACAGCCACGCCACGGTCTGCTCCGCGTAGGTGCGGCCGCCGTCGACCGGCAGCCCCTGACGCGCCTGCATCCCGGCCACGTACCGCGACCCCGGGTCGTTCGGGTCCTGGCGCACGACCTGCCACAACGGCCGACCGGCGAGGTACAGGCCCACGACCACCACCAGGCCCGCCGCCACGTTCGGCAGCCAGCGACCCACGACCGACGGCAGCCGCCAGCCGCGCCGCCACAGCGCGAGCACGACCCACGAGCCGCCACCGATGAGCACCCCGAGCGCCAGCAGCGGCACCAGGCTCCCGGCGATCGACGCGAGGTACTGCCACGACAGCCCCACGGCGGCAACGGCCGACACCAGCAGCGACACCCCCAGCCCGAGCAGCACCGGCCGCGGCCAGCGCGCCCCGAACGCCGCCCCCAGGGCCAGCACCGGCAGCAGCAGCACGACCTCGCGCAGCGCGTCGACCCGGACCAGCCCGGTGCCACCGACGAGCAGACCCGCCAGCAGTCCGGCCCGCGCCGACGCGTCGTGCAGCACGAGCGAGCGAAGCGGCGCCCGCCCCACGACCATCCCCTGCGACGAGGCGTCGCCCACGAACCCGGCTCGCCCATCGGCCGGCTCGACCTCGGCGGCACCCGGCCCTGCGCTAACCGGCCCGACGGCATCCGGCCGGCGGCATCCGGCTCGACCGACGGCACCGCGCCGCCCGGCCCGGCGGCGTCCCGGCCGGCCGCCACGGCGAGGGTGACGGCCAGCAGCCCGGCCGTGAGGGTGAGCATCGCCAGCGGCTCGGAGTACGTCGCCCGCGCCGTGTGCAGCACCGGGAACAGGATGCCGGTCAGCGCCGCCGTGGCCACGCCCGGCCAGGCGCCCAGCACCCGCGCGACGAGCAGTCCCAGCGCGAGCAGGGCCAGCCCCATCGCCACCGCCGGCAGCAGCGAGCGCCAGCCCCGCTCCCCCGGCCCACCAGCCGAACGCGAAGACGACCGCCGGCCCCACCACGAACTGCGGCTGCACGGCCGGGTCCGAGCTCGAGCCCACCTCGAAGAACGCGGGGCTCGCCAGCGTCACGCCCGGCAGGTCGAGCACGCTCGAGCCACCCACCGACTCGGGGTCGACCGCGACCACCCGCGCGTGCGTCGTCGCGAGGCTCACCGCGGCCTGCAGGTTGCTCGCGGCGTCACGCCGCGGCAGCACCTGCTCGGAGTGGGTCGCACCCGCCCAGACCGTGAAGCCGGCCACCACGGCGACGAGCGCGACCGAGGCCGCGACCGGCATCCGCACGGGTGGGATGCCGCGCACGCACCACCCGGCGGCCACCCCCACGGCGACCGCGACCGGCCAGCCGAGCCAGGGGGACCACCAGCCCAGCGCCGACAGGGCGGCGGCGACGGCACTCACCAGGACGACCCAGAGGGCCGCGCCCACGGTGAGCGCCGGGAGGAGTCGGGACCTCACGACCCCAGGCTGGCGATGTGCTCGATGATGCCGGTGGTCGACACCGACGGCGTCCGCGGCAGGTAGACCACCTCGCAGACGTCGGAGACCCAGTCGAACTTGCCCGCCCAGTCGTCGCCCATGACGAGCACGTCGGCCTGGTGCTCGAGGATGTAGTCGCGCTTGAGCTCGAGCGACTCCTCGACGAAGACCTCGTCGACGACGCGCAGGCTCGCGACGATCTCCATCCGCTCGTCCTGGCTGTAGACCGGGGCCCGGCCCTTCTTGGAGATGTTGAGCGCGTCGGCCGAGACCCCCACGACGAGCCGGTCACCGAGCGCGGCGGCCCGCTGCAGCACCCGGATGTGGCCGACGTGGAACACGTCGAACGTGCCGAAGGTGATGACCGTGCGCGGACTCATGCGAGGAGCCTAGTGGCCGACCGCCCGGGCTCAGACGGCGCGCACTAGGGTCGCGACGGTGAGCACCCCACCCACCACGCCGGCCGCCCTGCTGCGCGACCTCGTCGCCTCCGACCCCGGCCGCCCCCGCGTCACGGTCTACGACGACACCGACTCCCCCACCCGGGGGGAGCGCATCGAGCTGTCCGCCCGGGTGCTGGCCAACTGGGTCGCCAAGGCCGCCAACCTGCTGCACGACGACCTCGACGCCGGGCCCGGCTCGGTCGTGCTGCTCGACCTGCCGCCGCACTGGCGCACGCTCTACTGGGCACTGGCGGCCTGGTCGGTCGGCGCCTGCGTCGAGGTGCCGGCGGGTCGCACCGGGGATGCCGTGCGCTCGCCCGGCGGCGGACCCGGCCCTGCCGAGGTGCTCTCCCCGGGCGCGGACGTGGTCGTCACGGATGCCGTCGACGTCGCCTCGGGCGCCGACGAGGCCGTGCTCGTCACCCTCGCCGCGCTCGCGCGCTCGGCCGGCGTCACCGTGCCGCCCGGCGTCACCGACGAGGCCCGCGAGCTCGCGACGCACGGCGACCGGTTCGACCCGTGGGACGCCCCGGACCCCGACGACCCCGCCCTGCGCTCCGGTGGCGACGTCATCGCCTTTGGAGGCCTGGTCCCCGAGCCGGCAGGCGACCCCCAGCGGGCACACACGGCCACGACGGACACGGTGGCGTTCCTGCGCCTCGCGCTGGAGGTGTGGGCGGCCGACGGCTCGATCGTCGTGACCCGGGGTCAGCCGGCGGGCGACGTGCTGCGCGCGAGGCTCGCTGCCGAAGGCGTCACGACGACGCGCTGATCCTCGGTCCCGCAGCAACCGTCGCGGCGGAACTGCTGCCAGAGCCACGTGGTGATGTCTGTGGTTGAAGCCCGAAGCTCTGCTGAGGAGCCGCGGAAGGCCGAGGACCGGCACGGACCCGAGAGTCGCACTGAGCGCCTGGGACCTGATCGACTCAGCGCGGCATCCGGGCCTCGACGGCCTTCCACGTCAGCGTGCCGACGACACCCGTCTGGGTGAGCTTGGCGTTGAGCTGCACCGCCTTGACGGCGGCCTCGGTCAGCGGCCCGAACGAGCCGTCCGCCGTGATGCGCAGCGCCTTCTGCAGGGCGATGACGGCCGTCCCGGTGGAGCCGCGCTTGAGCACCGTGCCCCAGTACGGCAGCAGCGGGTGGACCTTGCGCTCCACGGCGTTCCACGTGGCGGTGTCGACGACCCCGGTCGCGGTGAGCCTCCTGGAGCTCTGGAACGCCTTGACGGCGCTGACCGTGAGCGGCCCGAAGGAGCCGTCGACGACCAGCCCCCCGAGACCGCGCTGCAGGACCTTCACGGCAGTGCCGGTCGACCCGAGCTTGAGCGCGGTGGACTTGTAGGGGGTGAACTCCGTCGCCAGGGAGGTGACCGTCGAGCCCGAGGTGGTGGTGGTCGCCGTCACGGGCGTGGCCGCGATGAGGGCGTTCCACACCTTGGCGTCGGTGATGCCGTTGACGGTCAGGCCCTTGGACTTCTGGTACTCCTTGACCCGCGCCTCGGTCAGCGGCCCGTAGGACCCGTCGACGGTCAGCTTGCCGATCGCCTTCTGCAGTGCCGAGACGGCCTCGCCCTTCGACCACAGCTTGAGGGTGATGCCCACGTACTTGCTCAGCGGATGCACCGTGGTCGTCGTGGGGGTGGGCGTCGTGGTGGTCGGGGTCGTGCCCATGAGGGCGTTCCAGACCTTGGCGTCGGTGATGCCGGTGACGGTCAGGCCCTTGGACTGCTGGTACTCCTTGACCCGCGCCACGGTCAGCGGCCCGTAGGACCCGTCGACGGTCAGCTTGCCGATGGCCGACTGGAGCGCCTTGACGGCCGTGCCGGTGGACCCGAGCTTGAGGACGGTGTTGACGTACTGCGCCAGCGGGTTGGTTCGGGACGGGATGAGGCGCAGAGCGACCATCTTCGACCACGTCGCGTTGTCGAGCTTCTGCGTCGCGGCCACCCCGTGCTTGCTCTGCCAGGAACCCAGGGCGGCAGCGGTCATCGGCCCGAACTTGCCGTCGGCGGTCACGCCGATGACCTTCTGCGCCAGCACCACGTCGGGGCCGGTGGCGCCCTGCACGAGCAGGGGATAGCCGCTCGCCGTCATGGTCGGTACGGGCGGCGGGGGGTTGTAGTTCGGGCCGGTCAGCGGCGTCTTCACGGCCACTCCGGACCACCAGGAGGACCGCATGCGGGCGCCGTCCCAGTTGAACGAGATGTGGATGTGGTCCGTGTGCGGGGACACACCGTAGTAGGGGGCCCAGCCCCGAGCCGGGTCGTACGCGCGCCACTGCTGGCGGTTCCAGATGATGTAGTTGATGCCGAACCGCTTGGCCATCGCCCCGGCGCGGCCCTGGCTGTCGGGGGCCGCGAGCCAGCGGGTGATCGCGTTGGCGAGGGCCAGCTGCGCGGGGTCGTTGGCGTTGATCATCCAGTCCAGGGCGCGGCCCTCACCGTGCTCCGCCGCGCAGGTACGCAGGATGCCGTACGTGCGGCTTCCGTAGGTCGCGTTGAGCATCTTCGCGAAGGCCACCGCCCCCGGCTGGTTGTACGTCAGGCACATCGTGCCCTTCTGGTACGGCGGCGCCACGTCGAGGGCGGACGGCAGGCTCACCGTCGGCTTCGGGTACGGGTACGTGGCCGCGTCGGCCTGTGCGGCGCCCAGCGGGAGTGCGAGGAAGGAGGCGGAGAAGGCGCCGACGGTACGCGCCGGCATCCGGCGGGCGGGACGAGCCTCGGACAGGGGGGTGGACACGACGGAGTGCTCCTCGGGCAGGGGGCCGCCCTCGCCGGTGGCGAAGACGCGCCGGGGAGCCCAGGTCACAGACGCAAGGGGTCACATCTGCCACACAAGACAACTCGGCCCCCTATTTGTCCCATCAGTGACGCCCGCTCGCAATCCATTCCGCCGAACTACACCGCTGTACTTCGCCGGGCGCCCCTCGTCCACGCACGGCCGTGGTCCCTCGTGGGCACCGCCACACCCCCTCCGGCGCGCGATGGTGCCTCCCCACGGCGCGGGGGGCCCGGCCCGCTCACTAGAGTGCCGGGCATGGACAAAGTCGTCTCCACTGCCACCGACGCCGTCGCCGGGATCACCGACGGGGCCACCCTGGCCGTCGGCGGGTTCGGGCTGTGCGGCATCCCCTCCGTGCTCATCGCCGAGCTGCACCGGATCGGGGTCAAGGACCTCGAGGTGGTCTCCAACAACTGCGGCGTCGACGACTGGGGGCTCGGCATCCTGCTGGAGTCGCGCCAGATCCGGCGGATGGTCTCCTCCTACGTCGGCGAGAACAAGGAGTTCGCCCGCCAGTACCTCGAGGGCGAGCTCGAGGTCGAGCTCACCCCGCAGGGAACGTTGGCGGAGCGGCTGCGAGCCGGAGGGTCCGGCATCCCGGCGTTCTTCACCCCGACCGGAGTCGGCAGCCAGGTCGCCGACGGCGGGCTCCCCTGGCGCTACGCCGCCGACGGCAGCGTCGCGGTGGCCTCCCCCGCCAAGGAGGTGCGGGTCTTCGAGCGCGACGGCGAGGAGCGCGAGTACGTGCTCGAGCACGCGATCGTCGCGGACTTCGGCCTGGTCCGCGCGTGGAAGGGCGACCGGCACGGCAACCTCGTGTTCAACAAGAGCAGCCGCAACTTCAACCCGCTGGCCGCGATGGCCGGCCGGGTCACCATCGCCGAGGTCGAGGAGCTCGTCGAGCCCGGCGAGCTCGACCCGGACACGGTTCACCTGCCCGGCATCTACGTGCAGCGGGTGCTGCCGCTCACACCCGAGCAGGCCGCCGACAAGCGCATCGAGCGCCGCACCGTCACCCCCGCCGCCGACGTCGCGACCAAGGAGTCCTGAGCCATGCCCCTGACCCGTGAGCAGATGGCCGCCCGCGCCGCCGCCGAGCTCGAGGACGGCGCCTACGTCAACCTCGGCATCGGCCTGCCGACCCTGGTGCCCAACTACGTGCCCGACGACGTCGAGATCGTGCTCCAGTCCGAGAACGGCATCCTCGGGTTCGGCGCCTACCCCACCGACGACGCCGTCGATCCCGACCTCATCAACGCCGGCAAGGAGACGGTGACCGTGCGTCGCGGGGCCTCGTTCTTCGACTCGGCCACCTCGTTCGGGATGATCCGCGGCGGCAAGGTCGACGCCGCGATCCTCGGGCGCGATGCAGGTCTCGGCCGGCGGCGACATCGCCAACTGGATGATCCCCGGCAAGATGGTCAAGGGCATGGGCGGGGCCATGGACCTCGTGCACGGCGCGAAGAAGGTCGTCGTGCTCATGGAGCACGTCGCCAAGGACGGCTCGCACAAGATCGTGCAGGAGTGCTCGCTGCCGCTGACCGGCAGGAAGGTCGTGCAGCGGATCATCACCGACCTGGCCGTCATGGACGTCACCGACGACGGCCTCGTGCTGCGCGAGCTGGCACCCGACGTGACCGAGGAGCAGGTTCGCGCGGCCACCGGCGCGCCGTTCACCGTCGACCTGGCTGAGCCTGTCGGCATCGTCGCCACCGCCTTGCGGCGTCGGCCTGCCGACCCGGGTCAGCTGCGCGCAGCCGCCAGCAGGACGGCGGCAGACACCGCGGAGGTGCCCCCGACCGCCGACACCGTCTCGAGCAGGGGCGTCTCCTGGAGGGTGCGGGCGGCGGACTCGACGAGGGTGGTGGGCCGAGTCAGCACGAGCAGCCGGGCGCGGCTGCCCGCTACGAGGGAGTCCACGAGGTTGGCGTCGGCGCCGCTGGTGAGCACGACCTCGTTCGTGACCGGGACCCGCGAGCGGTAGAAGTCGGCCACCGCCCGGGAGCTGGCGTAGCGGTCGGCGCCGGCGAGCCGGTTGACCACCATCCCGCGCGCGCTCAGCTCGGCGACGACCGCGCCCCCGACGACCGACGTGCCACCGACCACGCGGGCATGGGTGGCCCCGGTCGCGTCGAGAGCCCGCCGGGTCGGCGTCGCGAGGCCGGATGCCGGGGTCAGCAGGATCGGTTCCTTGGTCGCCGTCGCGGCACCCGAGGCGCCGAGTGCGTCGGGAAGCCCGTCGCCCCCGGCGACGACGATGCCCGTGACGGTGCGGCGGGCGGCGATCTGCCTCGCCACGGCCTCTGAGGTGCCGTAGCGGTCGGAGCCGGCCACCCGGACGACGCTGAGACCGCGGGCCCGCAGGCTCGAGACCACCGCGTCGGACACCACGCCGGTGCCCCCGACGACATAGGCCGTGCGCACGGTGGAGCCGCGCCGGTTCAGCTCGGCCACGGTCGGCTCGGGGAGCGAACCGCGGCGGGTGAGGAGCAGCGGGGCCGCGAGGGTGCCCACCAGCGGCCCGGAGACCGCGGCGTCGACCATCGAGGAGTCGCCGGCCGCGAGGACGACGGAGGTGGCCGAGGGGGCGACGCTCCTCGCGACAGCCGCGCCCACGGCATACCGGTCGTCGCCGCCGAACCGCTGGGTCAGGTGGCGCACGGCGATGGAGTAGATGCCGGTGCGGGTGCGGAGCTGCTCACCCGTGATGGTGGCGGTCGCGCCGGCTGTCGACGTGGCGGTGGCCCTGCCGACGCCGCCGTTGACCGTGCGGCCCCGGAGGTCGAGGCGCGCGATGTCGGCCAGCCCGAAGGCGCCCGCCACGGTCGACCCGGACTTGGTGAGCATCCACGAGGCGCGCGGGTTGCTCGGGCGCAGGCTCCACGGGTCGGAGACACCGCGGAGGTAGGGCAGAGGCGTCCCGCCCCAGACGTCCTCGTTGTTCTCCGAGCGACCCCCGTGCGAGGAGGAGTAGTAGGCCTGGATGACCACGCCGTCGTCGCGCACGACGTAGCCGGTGCTCGCCGAGCCGGTGGCCCGCACGGCCGTCCTCCACCCGCCCCAGTAGGGCAGGTCGCCGGCGCTTGGGTAGCCGCCGTAGACCTGGTCGCTCGTCGTGTCGTAGACATGGCAGGCGCACGCCGAGCGGATGCCGGCCTGGTAGTTGCGCAGGGCGTAGCCGCGCGCTGCGGCCGCCTGCGCCTTGAGCGCCTCGACCGGCCAGCTCCACGGCATCTCGCGGAGGTAGTCGAGGTACTCGTCGTGCAGCCGCACGCGGTTGACGACCTCGAGGGTCGTTGACGAGGAGGGGGTCAGGCTCACGACAGTGTACCCGTCGCGGTACCGGGTGCCGCCGATCGTCATGGCGGTCTGGTCCCCGGTGGTGACGGTGTCCCACCGCAGGGTGGCGGTGGTGCCGGTGAGGTTCGTGGCACCGTCGCAGGACGCGCAGGCGACCACCACGCTGGTGCCGCTTCGCGTGAACGTCACCGAGTCGCCGAGCCCACCGGTCATCGTCGGCGACGTCGAGCTGGACACCCGGACCGTGAAGGCCCCTCCCCCGGAGACCAGCGCCGAGGGCGTCGCCGTGACCGACGGCGTCTCGTGCAGGATGTTGGCCGCGATCTCCTGGGTGTCCCCGACGGCGTCGTACGTCGTGCCCGTGTAGTAGTGCCCGAGGATGCGCGAGGCCGACCATCCGTCCTTCGCCATCTCCATCGCGCCGAACTGGCTCATACCCAGGCTGTGCCCCCACCCCGCCCCGCGGAACACCCACGACGCGGCGGCGGCAGGCGCACCGTCGACCACGGCATCCGCACCGTCGACGGCCGGAGCCGCCGCCCCCGTGGCGGCCCCCCCTTCCGCCGGGCCCACCGGCCGCTCCTGCCCGACGCCCCACGCCTCTAGGTTCGCGACGGCGCTGCCACCCCCTTGGCCGCCGCGCACGAGGAGCGGCGTCGGCGCGGCTGCCGCCGAGGCGGGTGCCGCGAGGCCGCTGAGCAGCGCGAACACGGCGGCGAGAGCGCCGGCGGTAGGGGTCGCACGACCCCACCGCGAGATCGAGGTGGTCACCGCCACATGGTCCCACACCCATCCCTCCTGTCACATGGTTCGCACCGCGGCGCGGCGCGGGCGATGGAGGGCGGGGGCGAGTGGCCGCGCTCGCCCTAGGCTGTACCCCGATGAGTGACGCCCTGCTGCCGACGGACGACGTCTGGCTCGTGATCCCTCTGTTCAACGAGGAGGCCGTGATCGCCGACGTCGTCCGCGACGCACGACGCAACTTTCCCCACGTCGTGGTCGTCGACGACGGCTCGTCGGACGACGGGGCCCAGTTGGCCCGTCAGGCCGGGGCGGTCGTCGTGCGGCACCCAGTCAACCTCGGTCAGGGGGCGGCCCTGCAGACCGGCTTCGAGTACGCCCTGGCTCAGCCGGGCATGCGGTGGGTCGTCACCTTCGACGCCGACGGACAGCACCAGGTGTCCGACGTCCTGGCCATGCTCGACAAGGCCCGCAGCGAGGACCTCCAGGTGGTCTTCGGCTCCCGCTTCCTCGACGACCGCACGACGCCCAGCCTGGCAAAGCGGGTCATCCTGCGCCTCGCCGTCGGCTACACGAACGCCACGACCGGCACGCGCCTCACCGACGCCCACAACGGGCTGCGCGTGATGAGCCGCCACGTCGTCGCCCGGATCGACATCACCCAGAACCGGATGGCCCACGCCTCCGAGCTCGTGGCCCAGATCGGGGGGATGAACGTGCGCTACGGCGAGAGCCCCGTCCACATCCTCTACACCGACTACTCACGGTCCAAGGGCCAGTCGCTCTGGAACTCCGTGAACATCCTCGTGGAGCTGATCCTGCGGTGAAGATGGTGCTGATCCAGGTCGTCCTCATCGCCGTCGTCATCGCGGTCGTGGCGAGACTCTTCAGGTCGCGGGGTGCCCGGGCCCAGGCCATCCGCCGCATCGGGCTCGTGCTGTTCGCGGGCTTCGCCGCCGTCTCGATCCTCTTCCCGGAGGTGTGGAACCAGATCGCCCGGCTCGTCGGGGTCGGGCGCGGCACCGACATGGTGCTCTACGCGCTGGTCGTCGCCTTCCTCAGCTTCACGGTGACGACCTACCTGAGGTTCCGCGACCTCGAGACCAGCTACACCCAACTGGCCCGCACGATCGCCCTGTCGCAGGCGAGCGAGCCCACCGAGCCGAGCGACCGCTCGCCGGGGCTCGTGGACCCTCCACCGCCGAGGAGTGCGCCGCCGGACGAGGTGTAAGAATGGCGCTCCGTCGTGGCGCCACGGAACCACTGTCGTCAGGTCGCTCGAGAGGAACCCATGGCACACCGACTCATCGAGCGGGGGTACCGCTCGCTGCGGCTCCAGATCCCGCACGAGCGCTGGGTGGCGGCGAGGAACCGCCTGCACCCCGCCCTGCAGGCGTCGCTGCGCAGACGCGTGTCGTCGGTCCCCGACCTCGGCCGGATCTCGGTGGTCGTGCCGTGCTACCGGGTGGAGGACTACCTCGCGGAGTGCCTGACTAGCATCATCACCCAGACGTACCCGCATCTGCAGATCATCGTCGTCATCGACGGCAGCCCGGACGCCTCGGCGGCGATCGCTAGGGGGTTCGCCCGCTGGGACCGGCGCATCACGGTGGTGGAACAGGGCAACGGAGGTCTCGGTCACGCACGCAACACCGGCATCGCGCACGCCACGGGTGACTTCATCGCCTTCGTCGACTCCGACGACAGCCTGCCCCGCCGCGCGTACGCCGCGATGGTCGCAACCCTCACCGAGACCGGTTCCGACTTCGTCGTGGGCAACCTGCGACGGCGTGAGGGCGCCAGGTCGTGGGTGCCGATGTGGGCCGAGGACGTGCACCGCGAGGACCGCCTGCGCCTGACCCTGGACGACGCCCCGGAGATCCTGGCGGACGTCTTCAGCTGGAACAAGCTGTTCCGCCGGCCGTTCTTCGAGCAAGTCGTCACGAGGTTCCCGGAAGGTGTGCGCTACGAGGACCAAGAGCCGACCGCACGGGCGTATGCCGGCGCGCGCGCCTTCGACGTTTTGTCGACCCCCGTCTACACCTGGCACGTCCGCGACGACGGGTCGTCGATCACCCAGCAGAAGTCGAACATCCGTCGACTTGCAGGACCGGTTTGCGCGTGATGCGAGCCGTGGTCGACGGTGCTCCACGCGCGAGGCCAGCGAAGCACGTGGTGGAGTACTGGCACGCGAAGTCCATGGGGCTGGACCTGCGGTCCTACTACTACCAGGTGCCGCGGACCGGGGGAGGACTACTGGGCGCTGCTGCGCAACGGCGTGCGCGATGTCGCGCGGAACATGGATGCCGTCTCGTGGGCGCAGGTCGACCTGCACGACCGCGTGCTCGCACGACTGGTCGAGAACGACCGGCGCGACGACGTCTGCACCGTCCTGCGCGTGCGAGAGGAGCACGGGGACGGCAAGGTCGTGGACCCGACGCCTCCGCAACCCACCGCGGCCCCTGTCTACCTGCGCGGGCTCCGGCACCGCCTCGACCCCGCCGACCTGGTGCTCTCGCCGCAGGAGAACCGCCTCACCGCTGGCTTGCTCGGGTACGCCGTCGCGGGTGGCGAGATCGAGGTCACCGGGATGGCCTACGTCGACGGGGTCGACCTGGACGTGCACTCCTCGACCCTGACGGTGCGCCTCGTCCCAGAGCCGGATCACGAGCCCGGCGACGAGCCCGGGCCCCCGGCCCGCCTGCTCTCCGTGCGGCGGACGCGCATCGAGGCCATCGACGAGGTCGTCAACAGCGCCAGTGTGAGCCAGGCGGCGGCCGGTTTCGTGGCGACCCTGTCCACCTCCGACCTGGTCGAGCAGGAGCGCCGGGCGGCCGTGGGGCGGCCCTGGCTGGTCGAGGTGACCTTGGACGTCGCGGACAAGAGCTACACCTCCCGCTTCACGCGGCGGGACCGCCGGTGGTCGGCGAACGTCCTCGACCACGGGCCCGTCGTGCTTGGATACCGCGTCGTGCCCCGGTTCTCGGACGAGCGAGGACTGGAGCTCTCGGTGCGTCCGGCGCCCGTCGTCGCCGAGGTCGCGTTGCTGGAGGGCCGCCGGCTGCACCTGACGCTGCGGACCGGTCCCGAGCTGCCCATGACCGGGCTGCTGGCGGAGTGCCCGGCCCTTGGCCGTTCGCTCGCCGTGCCCGTCGCCCCCGAACCCGGGACGCCACGACGTGACCCTCTCCTTCCCGCCGCTCCCGCCGGGCGCCCCACCGCGCAAGGAGTATGTCTGGCAGCTGAGAGCCGTCACGACTGGCGGCGATGCACCGGTGGACTTCGCCGGCGGCACCGCCGACCTGCTTGGGGCGGATGCCCAGGCTGGCGGTCTGCGCGTCGCGTTCGCCGGGGACCGGTGGCCTACGCCTTCTCGACCGCCGGACTCATGCCGCGGTCCGGCAGATCTCCATGGACGAGTGGCCCGAGGCCTTCACCGTCAGGGGTCATGCCACGCTGCCCCCCGGCCAGGAGTTCCGGATGGCGCTCGCCTCCGACACGGACATCTGGGAGGCCACGGAGTCCGCCCACGACCCGGCGACCGGGGAGTTCGAGGTCCGCTTCAGCGCGACCGAGCCTCGATGGGGACGTGAAGGCCTCGCGCACTCCACCCGCGGGCGCTCGTTGCGGCTGCTCCGCCACGCGGGCACGACCCACGACTCGCAGTGGGTCACCGTCGCTCCTGGCGCCGGGGCGGCGGTGATCTCCGACTTCCTCCACTGGCACCCCGGGACCTCGTGTGACGTCCGGTTCACCCTCACCGCGCGACTCGGTGCGCTGTGGGTGAACGTCCGACCCCGCTGGGCCGGGCCGAGGTGAGGACGGTCGAGCACAGCTGGAGCTGGCGCGGTCGGTGCCCTCGCTCTTAACCCGTCCGCTGGCAGAGCGCGTGCTGTTCTCCTGCTTCGGCGGTCGGCACGCAGCGGACTCCCCCTTGGCCATCCACGACGAGCTCGAGTGTGTGGCTACGACGGCACCCTGCGTCTGGGCGGTGGCCGACCACAGCTACGTCCTCCCTCCGGGGGCGTCGTCGGTCATCGTGGGGTCGTCGGCGTTCTACGAGACCCTCGCACACCTCGCGGTGGTTGGTCAACAACAACAACTTCCCCGACTACTTCCGCAAGCACGCCGACCAGCGCTACCTGCAGACCTGGCACGGCACGCCGCTCAAGCGGATCGGGCGGGACGTACCGTCGACGAACCTGTCGTTGTCCTACCGCGCCCTGATCGAGCGTGAGGTGCGGGCGTGGGACGTCCTGCTCGCGCAGAACTCCTTCGCGGCGACGTACCCTGCCCCGCGCGTTCGGGTTCGAGGGCCGCACGCTCGAACTGGGGTATCCGCGCAACGACCTCCTCGCGGCGCCGCCGGATGCCGGCCGTCTGGAGCAGGTCCGCGCGCCTGGGGGTGCGCCCCGGCACGAGGTGGTCCTCTACGCGCCCACCTGGCGCGACAACCGCCGGACGGAGAGCCGTCATACGCGATGGTCCAACCACCTGGAGCTGGGCCGGCTCAGCAGCGCCGTCGGCGACGATGACGGTCGCTGCTCGTGCGGGGCCACAGCAACACCCCCGGCCTCACCGCTGCCAAACACCGTCGACAACGTCGTCGACGTGTCCGACTACCCGGACATCACCGAGCTGATGCTGGTGGCGGACGTCCTCGTCACCGACTACTCCAGCGTGATGTTCGACTTCGCCGTCACCGGGAAGCCGATGCTGTTCCTCGTGCCGGACCTCGAGGAGTATGCGGAGTCGGACCCGGGGTCTCTACCTGGACCTCGCCGAGATCGCGCCCGGGCCCCTTCTCGACGACCACCGATCGACGTCATCGCGGCGCTGGCGTCGGGGCGGCGGGGCACGTCCGCCGGAACGTCGAGCGCTACGCGTCGTTCCGCGAGCGGTTCGCCCCTCACGACGACTGGAGTGCCTGCGCGCCGCGTGGTCCCGCGCGGTCTGGGAGGCTGGAGCACTGACCGACGACGGGTGGGCCGGGAGTCGCAGCCCTCATCAGCATGCCGGGACGGAGAACTTCGTGGTGACAAAAAGGCGCCGACGGCCGAGCCGGGGGGAAAGCAGGGCCCGGAGGACGTCCTCCGGCCTGGCCCTCGCTCCTCGCCTCGACCCTCGTCCTCATCGGCGTCACCCCACTCCTCTCGGGTTGAGTCGCTTCTACTTCCGTGGCGACACCCAGATCGCGTACCTCGGGTGGTGGTACCACCTTGGCGACGAGGTGCGTGCCGGCCGCATCCCCCTCATGGAGCCGCTCGCCTGGGAGGCCGGCAACTATGTCGCGGAGGGCCAGTGGGGCCTGTTCAGCCGCTGACCATCCTCATCGGGCTCCTCGCGACCGTCGTGCCCGACGTCGTGGTGTTCGTGACGGTGCTGAAGATCGGGCTCATCGTGGTGGGCGGTCTCGGCACTGCCCTGGTGGTGAGCAGCTACGGCGCTCGACAGCCCTTCCCCATGCTGGCCGGGCTCGTCGTCGGGCTTTCGGGGCAGTCAGTGTTCCTCGAGTGGCCGTCATGGGTGAACGGTCAGATCGGTGTCACCCTGCTGCCATGGGCCTGGTGGTTCACCCGGCGGGCGATGGCCGGACGCAACCCACAGGGGCCTTGGTGCTGTGCTACCTGGTCGTCAGCGTCGGTTACGTCTACAGCGCGCTGAACCTGGCCGTCATCCTGCTCGGGTGCCTCGTCGACGCGGCCCTCTCGCGGTCCCGTCGCGCCGGGCTCACGGTCCTCGGGCTAGCCGTCTTCAGCGGGCTGGTCGTGCTCACGGTCTACCTGCCGGGCGTGCTGACTGCACCCGTCACGGTGCGCGGCTCGTGGACGATCACCGGCCCGGGTCGGCTGACGATGGACCTTCACGACCTGTTCGCGTCGATGGTGCCGACCCTCACCGCGGCCTACCTCGTCTGGCTCCTCCCGGTGGCCCTATGGATGGACCTCGGACGCCTCCGACGCGCGTCCCGTGACCTCGCCGGCGCCCTGGTCTCGACGGTCGTGTTCCTCCTGTGGGTACTGGGCCCGGCCGAGATCGGCCCGTTGCGCTGGCCGATCCGCGTGGTGCCGGCACTGATGGTGCCCCTCGTCGTCCTGCTCGCCGTCGTGGCCGCGCGGTGCCTCCTCCCGCGGATCTCCCGATCTCGTCTCGTCCTGTCACTGGCGTGGGTCGGTGCGGCCGCGTACGTCGTCGTGGTCCGTGAGCCGGCGCAGCTCGACCGGGCCCTGGTTGGCCTGGGGTTGGTCGTCGTCGCACTCGGGCTGACGGCCTGGTCGATCACCCACCGAGGGGCACGCACGACCGCCGGCGTCGTCGTTGCGTCGACGTTCGTCCTCTTCGTCGTCCCCTATTCGGCCAACCCCCAGCCGCCGGCGGTGGACCGGCACATGCCGGCCGAGGCCGCTGCGTACCGTGACCGCATCACGTCTGCGTGGGGCGACGTGATGGTGCTGGGCAACGCGGACTACTACGAGAAGAGCGAGATCGTCCGCAACCCCGCCATCGCCGACGACCTGCTCATCGCGGCCTCGTGGTACCTCCACCCCAAGGACGTCCAGAACGGCTACACCACGATCAGCCACCGCGCCTTCCGGGAGAGGTTCTGCCGCGTGTTCAACGGGGGTACGTGCACGCGAGCCCTCACCGCCCTGATGTCGACGGAGCCGACGACCGGCAGGCCGTGGGTGGACCTGCTGTCAGTGAGCACCCTGGTGCTCTACCGGCCCTTCTTCCCCGAGACCGACCTGGCCGATCCACCCGCTGGATGGAGCGTGTCGGAGACCACCCCGTACACCGTCGTGTGGCGACGGGACGCTCGGCTGCCCACAGCCGGGGGTGTCGTGGCGACTTCCGGGGGCCTCCGGGTCGCCGAGACGAGCAGCGACGCCCAGGAGGTCACCTTGCGCGTGGACAGCGTGGGAGCGGAGGGGGGCACCGTCACCCTGAGCCGGCTCACCTGGCCGGGCTACACGGTGAGCGGAGGGGAGTTGGCGGAGCCGGTGGACGACATCCTCGTGCGCGTGGCCGTCCCCGCCGGATCGGCGGGCTCGACGATCACGGTGCGGTGGGAGCCACCCGGGTGGGCGGTCGAGGTGGCGGCCTGGTCGACGGCCGTCGTCGGGGGCGTCCTCTGGATTCTCCTTGCCTCGCTCGTCCGACTCCGTCACCGGCGGCGCGCGCCCCTGACCGAGCCGGGAGAGTCCGTGGAGGAGGTCACTCGGCTCGCCGGCTCCGGTGCCTCGGATGCCTCCGTGCGGCGTGGTCCGGCCGAGGGTGCCGATACGCAACAATTCGGCCCATGACGTCACCCCGGTCCCTCGCCTCGAGGCTGCGCGCCCGCCTTGCCCGCCGACCCCACACCCCTCACGTGGTCGCAGTACTGGCCGACGACCTCGTGGGACCCGAGCTCACGACGGTCCTCGCTGCGCACCCGGGCGTCCCCCACGTCATCGCTGCGGAGGCGCGGCCCGTCTGGGACCTGGAGGATTCCGCGGCCACCTTCCACGCGGCCTCCACGCTCGACGAGGTCAACTGGGTCCTGAAGATGATCGGGCCGGTCGACGTACTGGTCAACCTCATGACGAAGACCGCCGCCGGCCACGAGAAGGACTGGGACAGGCTCTTCTTCAACGTGCGCAAGGGCGGTGACTACGTCATTCCGCGCGACCGGATCCAGCGCGACGACGAACCCGGCATCTTCCGGCGCCTGGTCTCGGTCATGGTCGCCCAGTCCGCCCCAAAGGAGTCCGTCACGGCACTCCCCCCCGGGGTACGGGCCTTCACGGATGCCGTCAGCGGTGTCCACGTGGACACCAGGAAGATCCTCATCACCAAGGCCGACCAGCACTACGTCAAGATCCGCGACGCCGACGGCAGCCGCATGCTCGGCGTGCGGGGACGCGAACTCACCGTCCGGGACCTCGTGACCCTGCCGGGCCTGACGTTCGAGCACCGGGGGACGGTCACCTCCCACCGGGCCGACGTCCCCGTCCTCGACCTGGGAACGACGTTCATCGTCCCCCCGCTCAAGCTGCGCCACTACACGGGCCGGATCGGAATGGTGTCCAACGCCCTGCTCTTCGCGGAGGAGGCCATCCTTCCGGACTCCTTTCGACACCACCGGACGCCGGGGATGGTCAACCCGGCGCTGACGAGCGTCAACCGCGACTTCGCGCTGATCCCCGCCCGGGTCATGCCCCGCACCTCCCGACCCGGCACCTACTACCACCTGGACTGCGAGAACTCGGGCCACTTCGGACACCTCGTGACAGAGGTGATGTCACGGCTGTGGGGCTGGGAGCAGGCCAAACGCGACTCCCCCGAACTCCGGGCGATCTTCCGCATCCGCCACCCCAACGAGCGTGACCCGCTCCTCGAGCGCCGGCTGTTCACGGCATACGGGATCGACGAGTCCGACATCACCTGGATCTCGGAACCCACGTGGCTGGAGTCCGTCTACGGTGCGACGCCGATGTGGCACAACGCCGCTCCGCACTACGTGCACCCCGACCTTCAGGAGACGTGGGGGCGGGTGAGCGACGGGCTGACCCGGTCGGTGCACCGGGACGTCCAGCCCGCTGCCCGGCTGTTCGTCTCGCGTCGCGACACCTTGGGCAACCGGGCCTGCCGAAATGCCCGGGAGGTCGAGGCGGTCTTCGTCGGCCACGGGTTCACGGTGATCTACCCGGAGGAGCTGGACCTCGCCCAGCAGGCGCACCTGTTCCGGGACGCGCGCGTCGTCGCTGGGTTCGGGGGCTCCGGCCTCTTCAACGTCTTCAACAGCACGAACCTCGAGCACCTCGTGGTGCTGAACCACGAGTCGTACACCGCCCGCAACGAGCACCTCTTCGCCGCCGTCCTCGGCTGTGCGGAGCACTACTTCTGGAGCCCTGCCGACATCGCCCACCCCGCGAACGGGTGGAGCGAGAAGGCCTACTACTCGGGCTGGGAGTTCGACCTCGAACGCAACCTCGACGACATGGAGGGCCTCCTGCGGTCGCTGTGACCCGGGCCCCGCGAAGGACCGGGGTGTGGGGAGGGGACCTCAGCCGGCGGCCAGGTCCCTCAGCTCGTCCCACGTCGCCCGGAGGTCGGCACCGTCGTCCTGCCGCAGTGTCGCGAGGCGGTCCCACACCGGCGAGGCGAGCAGGACGTGGGGGTCGACGCTGATCGAGCGGTCCATGAAGCCCTGCGGTGGTGACTGGGGATCCGCCGAGAGCAGGTACTCGAGCTCCGACTCGTAGGTGTCGCGCAGGACGGTCGAGGACGGGTCCAGGGCGACCACCACGGCGGTGCCGGTGGGGGCGGTGTTGACGAGGAGCACGACGAGGTCGGAGCGGTGGCGCAGCAGCACCTCGACGGCCTTGTAGACGTCCCCGGTCCAGGCCTTGGTCCGACGGTCGCGCGCGGCCTCCAGGGCGTTGCGTGGGAGCACGTCATCCAGGACGACGACGCCGGTGCGCGCCATCAGCGGCTCGAGGTTGCGGAAGTCGCGCAACGCGAAGTCGGACAGGTGCATCCCGTCGATGAAGGCCAGGTCGACGGGCACGCCGGCGAAGTGGGCCGTCGCGTCGGCTCGGGCGAAGAAGTCGTCACTCGTCGCGCGCACGAGCTTGAGGTTGCAGTCGAGCTCCTTGACGACCCAGAAGGCCGGGTCGACCGCGATGGTGCACGTCCGTGACAGCGCCAGGCTCGCCCCATCGTTGACCCCGACCTCGAGGTAGGTGCGCGGCGCCAGCCGGGCGTGCAGCTCATGCAGCAGGGTGTGGCGGCTGAGCGTGGGCTGCGGGTGGTCCACGAAGGGGTCGGAGTCGACCCACTTCCGCGCTGGGGCGGCCGCGGCTTTCGACGGCTCGGCTCGGGGGGTCACCTCGATCCGTCGAGCAGCACCGTTGCGCAGCCGTCGCTCGAGCCTGCGCACCCTTGCGGCTCGCTCGGCTCCGACGGCTCTCTCCAGGCGCTGACCGGCCCACCGGCGCACTGTCATCGTCGCTTCCCATCGTCGTCACGCTGCGGTGGACCCGCCCCATCAGGGCGAGCGCTCCGCGCCACAGAGCCTATGCGAGGTCGGCTCCGACGGCGTGCCGCACTCGCATACCCTCACGGGCCGGCACTGCGCTGATCACCGTTGTAGCGCGCCAGCACGGCATCCATCGGACCGTCCATGACGAGCTCGCCTGCCCGGAGGTACAGCCCGCGGGTGCCGAACCGTCGCAGGTCGGCCTCCGAGTGCGACACGAGGAACAGGGTGCGTCCCTCGGACAGGAGGGTTTCCATCCTGGTGTAGCACTTGTCGCGGAAGGCCTTGTCCCCCACGGCCAGCACCTCGTCGACGAGGAAGATCGGCTCGTCGAGGGAGGAGATCACCGCAAAGCCGAGCCTCACCTGCATCCCGGAGGAGAGGTGACGGTAGGGGCGGTCGAGGGCATCACGCACCTGCGGGCCGGCGAACTCCACCATGTCCTCGAACCGCTCCTCGATCTGGTCCTTGGACAGGCCGTGGAGCGAGGCCTGGATGTGGAGGTTGTCCCGGCAGGTCAGCTCTCCACGGAACCCCCCGGTCAGCTCGATGAGCGGCGCCACCCGCCGGTCACGGTGACCAACCCCTGGTCGGGGATCAGGACACCGGCGATGATCTTGAGAAGGGTGCTCTTGCCGCTGCCGTTGCCCCCGACCAGGCCCACGGCCTCGCCCTTGTCGATGCCGAACGAGATGTTCTTCAGTGCCCAGAAGGTGTCGCTCGGGGTTCCCGCGTTGCCGCGGAAGAGCAGGTCGCGGACCTGCATCCTTCGGCGGCGCGATGTGTAGAACTCGATGCCGACGCCGTCGGCGGTGATGACCGTTGCCATGGGGTCAGATCTCCTTGAGCACCGCGCGCTCGAGGCGCGCGAAGAGCCACACGCCGACGACCAGCAGCACGGCGGACACCGCGGCGCTGACCCCGACGTCCAGCCAGTTGACCGACCGCTCGAACAGTCCGCCGCGGTAGAGCGACAGGATGCCGTTCAGCGGGTTGAGGACGAGCAACGATCGCAACGGCTCGGGTACGGCGTGGATGCCGTACAGGACGGGTGTGAGGTAGAAGAAGAACCGCAGGGATGATCCGCACGACCCGTTGCATGTCGGTGGCGAGCACGGTGACCGGCGCGAGGATGAGGCCGAGACCGACGAGGAGGATGAACTGCAGGAGCAGTCCGAGCGGGAACAGCAGCAGCTCCCAGTCGAGCTCCACCCGGCCGCGCACGAGGTAGTAGATGACGAAGCCGACGAGCACCGGCAGCGACAGGATGTACTCCACGCCCTTGGCGACGACACACCTGATGACCCACACCTCCCGCGGGAGGTTGGTCGAGCGGACCAGCCGCGCCTCCTGGTTCAGGCTCTTGCTCGTGTCGGTCACCGACTGGGTGAACCACTGCCAGCCGAGCAGGCCCGAGAGCAGATAGAGGAAGTACGGGGTGTCGGCGACCCGCCCCGCCTTGAAGATGAAGGTGAACACGACGAAGTACACCGACGCCATAGAGGAGCGGGTCGAGGACGGTCCACAGGTAGCCGAGCGTGCTCTGGGAGTACCGGACCCGGAGATCGCGCCGGACGAGGGTCCAGAGGATCTCCTTGCGTCGCCACACGGCCGCGGTGCGACTGATCAACGCGGAGACCTCGATTCGGTGACGGGATGCGGCCGACGCTCGGGAACCCCACGCGAGGATACGGCACCAGGCCGGGGGCCGGCGTGGCTCATCAGATCACCCGCGCCAGTTGCAGGATCCCGTCGTCGTCCGCAGCAGCCCGTCAGCGACGAGCGTGGCGCGCAGCTTCGCGTACTCGACGGGGTCCCCGTGGGCCAGGTGCGCGAGCCGGGTGAGGAAGAGCGCGACCGAGCGGAAGCTGCGCGTGATGACGAGGTTTGGTGTGCCCGTCGTGCAGTTGAACTCGGTGACGGGGGTGCGCCAGTCCCCGTAGTTCTCCGTCAGGTAGCGGTCGGCGTCGGCGGGCCCGAGCACGCCCACGCCCTCGAGCTCGTACTCGGCAAGATCGAAGACGCTGTTCTCCCACTGGTGGATTGATGACCCGTGCCACAGCACGTCGCCCTCGCGGTGGTGCACGAAGACGTCGACGTTGATGCCGTTCTCGTGGATCAGCTTGACCAGCGCCAGGGCCCGTCGTACCTCGTAGCGCCCGTGGGCCGTGGCAACGATGGACTGTGCCTCGTCGACCTTCTTCACCACGAAGCTGGGCGACGCCTCGAGGGTGCGGATCATTGCGTCGAGGACCTCGGGGTGGCCGGCATCCGCAGTGATCCCGACGTCGACGTCGTAGTCGTGGGCCAGGAAGCCGTTCTCGCGGACGATCCCGAGGAATGTCCCGCTGATGACGTACCACGGCCACTTCGCGACGGGCAGCACGTCGGCCAGGTCGGCCAGCGCGGTGCGGGCGTCGTCGACCGAGAAGTCGCCCGTGCGCTGAATGGTGCTCGTGGACCGGATGCCGTGCGCGGCGCTGACGAGCGGCAGCAGCTCGTCCGCTCGGCGCCGGAAGTCGTCCACGAGGTCCCCGACGTCGCGGGCACCGGCATCCAACTGGGCGTGCAGCCGCGCGGCACGAACGAACAGGTCATCGGCGCGCCACAGGTGCTCGGGGAGCACGTCACGCCGCCCGGTGATGAACGCCTCGAACGCGTCCAGGTCGGCCGGGCCAGCGCCCTGGGTGAAGTCGAAGAAGTCGTCGGTGACGGTCTCCAAGGTCGGCCAGCCTCGGCGGAGCACCCAGCCCGCCAGCCGGAACGCGTACTTGGTCTCGTCGGCGAGGAACTGCCGGCGCACGATGCCCGCGACGGCCGGACGACCCGTGACGGCCAGGGTGCCGGCCCATGCCGCAGCCCCGACGCCGTGGCGGAACGCCGGGCCGTGGGAGCGGTTGAGGAAGTTGAGCAGGCCGTAGGACTTGCTGAGCATCACTGGGCCCCGATGGCCGCGTAGAACTCGTCCATGGCCCGGGCGTTGTAGCGCACGGCGTCGAACGGTGGGGCCGGCACGTCGCCGCGCAGCGCGGCGCGCAGACCGTCGGCGAGCGCCTCGACGGAGCGCTCGACGACGAGGCCGGTGCCCTCGGGCAGTGCCCCGCGGACCGACCCGAAGGCCGTCGACACCACAGGGAGGCCGAGCACCAGTGCCTCGAGGATGACCATCGGCTGGCCCTCGTAGTCACTCGACAGCACGAACACGTCGCAGGTGCTCATCAGGGCCCAGGGGTTGTGCAGCAGGCCGGTCAGGTGGACGCATTGCTCGACCCCGAGGGACCGGGCGAGCGCCCGGTTGGCCTCGAGCAGCGGACCGTCGCCGATGACGACCAGCTCGATGTCGTCGCGCTCGGCGCGCACGAGCGCGAAGGCCTCCAGCAACCGGGCGTGGTTCTTCTCCGGAGACAGCACGGCCCACCGTGACGAAGCGGGTGCTGCCCCCACGGGCCGGTACCGCGCGAAGGGCCAGACGCCTGGCGATCTCGGCGGCCAGCTGGGGCACCTGGTGCCGCTCCGCGAGGACGTCCGGGGTCGCTTCGAGGTCGACGTCCTTCGGGTCGTCGCTGGGAGGCAGCTCGAGCACCTCGTCGCCGGGCCAGGCGCAAGGCGTCGTGAGGATCGCCCGTCGCCGCGGCCAGGATGCCGTCGGCGTCGATGGTGTTGCGCGCGTAGCTGAACTTCTCGGGCGTGGCGAACTCGGAGAGCCTGCGCGTTGATGTCGCGCAGCGGCGGGCGACACCGACACCAGGTGGTCGTAGAGGCGGTAGGAGGAGAAAACCGCACCGAGGTGCTTCTCGAGCGGCCGCGGCACCGTCGATGTCGCGCAGCTGGTCGGCGAGCAGGTCGTTGTGCAGCCAGATCGACCGGTGGTCGGTCGGCGCCTCGGCCAACAGGAAGGACCAGAACGGCGTGTAGCCGCTGAAGTCGACGAGGTGGTCGAACGCGCTGACCCGACGCAGCGCCGCCACTCCCGCTCCAGACAGCGAGAGCATCCGCTCGTAGCTGGACGGGTGACAGCCGCCCGCCCGGTCGCGCAGGAGCCGGCGCGGGTGCGGCGGTCGGACCTTGCCGGTGGTGAACTAGCCGACGCGGGCGAATCGGCGGACCCGGGGGTGATCCGGACGGCGTTGACGGCGCCGGTCCGCCGCGTCGGTGTGGCGGTAGACCGCGGTGACGTCGAAGCGCTGGTGGTCCAGGTTGCGCAGCAGGTTGATCGCCGAGGTCGTGATCCCGATGGACTTCATGCCCCCGAGGTAGATGAGCATGCGTCGTCCGCCCGTCACGAGCGATCGGTGCACCCGACGTACCCGTCCCGACGGCCGCGGCCAGACCACGTCGATGACGCGGGACGTCGCCCGGCCGTCGTCCTTGGGGGCGAAGAGCTCGCGGCGGCGTCGTAGGCGCTCCGCGTGCGTGACCAGCGGGTCGGCCGCGGCTCCGGTGCCCGCGGCCACGACCAGCGCAGCGGCTCGTCGAGCTCGGTGCACCAGGGGTGCGGGGAGCTCGACTCGGTGAGGTAGAGGCCCCGGTCGGCGGCGTACTTGTCGAGGTCGGGCGACGAAGAGCACGACGGGCGGTCCGTGTAGCCAAGGAGTCGAAGAGGACGCTGGAGAGTCGGTGACCAGGACGTCCGTGACTCCGAGCACGAGGTTGGTCGGGATGTCGTTGGGGACCAGAGGCCGGTCAGCTCGGCGTGCGCCCGCGCCAGGTCGTAGACCTGCTGGTGCACCTTGAGGACCACCAGATGCCCCGCGCCGAGGCGCTCCTGCAGCGGCGCACGCGCTCGACCAGCTCGAGGGCGTCTCCTGCGGGTCGTCGAAGGACATGCCCCGCCACGTGGGGGCGTAGACGACGAGCCGCGCGGCGTCGCCACCGAGGTCCACCCCGGCGCTCGGAGTCGCGCGACGACGGCGCCGACGGTCGGCCTCGTCGAGCACCTGGCGGTCGATCCGGGGGTGGCCCTCCTCGATGACCGGACCGCGGTAAGATGTTGACGAGGCGGTAGGCCGCCGTACATCGTCGACGTCATGTAGGGCGGGCTCGACAGGAGGTAGTCGGCAGATGAGGAAGTTGCGCAGGACGTTGCGCGTGGGGCGGACCCCGCCCTCCGGCTCGTCGTAGCCCATGTGCTTGAGGGGCGTGCCGTGCCACGTGTTGAGGTAGACCTGCCCCGCGCGCTTGCGAAGCTCGGCGGGAAGGTGGAGTTGTTGACGAGGTACCCCGGCGGTCGCGAGCGCCCGCACGTAGCGAGCGGACTCGCGGTTGACGAAGCCGAGACCCGGGCGTGGCGGGCGAGGTCCGCCAGGGCCTCCGGGTGGTCCACGCGCCGGGTCGCTCGAGCACCCAGACATGGTGCAGGTGCGCGAGGTCGTCGGTCCGCGAGCAGGTGCCGGAAGATCGCCTCGGGGTGGCAGAGCATCCCCCGTTGCCGCCGAACGCCTCGTAGACGACGACGTCACGACGCAGTGGCAGCCGGGCGGCGGCGTGGAACCACTCGTTGTCAACCGCCTTGCGCACCTGACGGGGCAGCCTGAGCAGCACGTCGGCGACGTTTCGGACTTGGGGCATGGAGGGCGAGATCCTCGTGCAGGTCGGGAGGGCGGGGCCGTGGCAGTCTACCGGCGTCGCTGGAGCGCCAGAACGTCACGTAGCCTCTCCTCGTGCTGACCCGCAGGGACGACCGCGTGGTCGGACACGCCGCCCGTCGTTGGCTCGTCACCCTCGCGCTCCTCGTGGCGTCCCGGGTCTGGTCACCATGCTCGTGCTCCGGGGGTGCGGCTTCTGCTGGCCCTGGCCGTCGCACCCGCCGTTTCCACGGTTGTCGTCGTCGGGTCCGGGAGCCTGGCGGCGCTCGTCGGACGGTCGTGGTCGTTGGCGGCCCTTGTGGTCGGCACCGTCGGTGCGCTGGCTGCTCGCCCTCGCGGCGCGACAGCTGGCGACCGTGGCGACGCGCCGGTGGCGACGTCCCCTCCAGGCTGCGGCCAGCCAGACCAGGGAGGCGCCGCGCCCGAGCCCGCTCGGCGCCGCCCCGCAGGCGCCCTCGTGGGCGCTACCGCTAGCGCTGCTGGCCGGCACGGCCCTCGCCGCGCTGGTCGTCGGCTACGTCCTCCTGCGCACCTCCGGTTCGCCCGAGGCGTTTCCCCAGCACCCCGACACGATCTTCCACCTCGGCGCCACCCAGTGGATGGCGACGAACCAGGACGTCTCCTTCCAGCACGGGGTCCAGTTCTCGGGCACCGCCACGAACAGGGGCTACCCGGTGGGGTTCCACGCGATGGCCGCCACGGTCTCCATCCTCACCGGAGCCCCGCGGTCGTGGCGATATCGGTGATGGTCCTGATCACGGCAGGGGTCGTGTGGCCATTCGGCATGGGGGTGCTCGCCCGAACGGCGTTCGGTGGGCCGGCGGCCGGAGGGCTCGGCGCGGTGACCTCCGTGCTCTTCGTCGGCTTCCCCTTCGTCCTCATGGGGTTCGGGACGATCTGGCCGAACCTCTACGGGCAGGCGCTACTCCCCGGGGTGCTCACCGCCGCGCTCGGGGTCACCGCCCTGATCGCCCGCAACGGGGCGTCGCCCGGCCCCGTGTGGACCTGCGTGCTCGCCCTCCTGGTCGCCCTCCCGGGGCTGACCCTCGCGCACCCCCAGGCGGTCATCACCGGGGCCGTGCTCACGGCCATCGCGGCATGGTCCGCGGCCCTGCGTCGCCTCGCAGCGCCGAGCCGGTACTCGCTGGAGGTGGCGAGCCGTTCGTCGCCATCACTGCGGCCTGTGCACTCGTCGCCCTCGCCTCGACCGTCGCAGCTCGGCCATCGATGCTGGCGACCGGGGCCGCAGGCCCGGAGATGCCGGCGGCCGAGGCCTGGACCGACATTCTGGGGCTGGCCCCGCGCACCGCTGCGCCGGCGCCGCTGCTCGGGGTGGTCGTGGCCGTCGGAGCGGTGCTCGTTGTCGTCGTGCCCCGCCAGGCCCTGTGGGTCGTCCCCGCGCTTGCGCTGTTCGGCGCTGGCCTACTACCTCAACGTCGCCGTCGACTCGCCGTCGGCCCGGCTGCTCACCTGGCCCTGGTACAACAACGCGATCCGGCTCGCCGGTGTCGCCGTCCTGCCGGCGACCCTCGCCGCGACCGCGGCGCTGCTCGGCGCCGGCTCGCCTCGTCCCACGACTCGTGCCACGGCTGACGGCCCGCCGGCTGAGCCCGTGGGCCGTCGAGGCGGGGGTGGCCACCCTGCTGCTCGTCGGCCTCGTCGTACCGGTCAACGCCGGGCGGGCGCGACATGCGGTACCTGCGGGGGTACTTCCACCCCGGCCCGTCACGGTCGTGGGCGAGCCCCGAGGAACTGGAGGCCCTGCGCGAGCTCGCCCACGAGGTGCCCGAGGGTGCGGTGGTGGCAGCCGACCCGTGGAAGGGCGGGACCTACATGTACGTCGTCGGCGGGACCCGCATGCTCTGGCCAACAGGAGAAGACCAACACCACACCGGAACGGCGGCTGCTCGGCCACCGCCTCGACCAGGTGGGCTCCGACCCGGCCGTGTGTGCCCGCGGCCCTCGACAGCGGTGTCACCCACGCCCTGACCGGTGGCCGGGCGTTCCTCTGGGGCGAGGGGCGTTCGCGCACGCAGTTCGCCGGGATTGAGCGGGTCGCGGACTCCCCCGCCTGGCGCGAGGTCGCCGCCGCGGGCCCCTACGTGCTGTACGAACGTACGGCCTGCGCCGACTGAGCCGACCGCGTCAGCCCACGGAGCAGACGCTGGCGAGGTCGCCGGTGTTGGCGTCGGGGTCGGTGCCGGGGCGCTCCATGACGGTCTGCTTCTTGGGCGTCCCGGTCTTCGTGGCGGTGGGCGCAGCCGCGGTGGGGGCGTGGCCGGATGCGGCCTCGTCCGCCTTCGCAACGCCCTCGTCCGCCGCTTTCTCGGACCGGCGATGGCCCGGTCGACGGTGCTCCGCACCACCTCGGGGTCGTAGTCCCAAGGGTCGATGAGCGGTGGGACGAAGTTCACCGACGTGATCTTCTGCTGCTTGGTGCGCACGGCGACGTCGGCCAGGGCGGGCCAGCGCCTCCTGGGGGATGTCGTGCGGAACACGCCCGTGGTCGCGGCAAGGATGTCGCCCATGTTGAGGACGATGGTCTGTGGGTCGAGCTGGCGGACGAGCGCGGTGACGACACATCGCTGGCGGGCCATCCGCTCGTAGTTCGTCGACTTGGTACGGCTGCGGGCGTACCAGAGGGCGTGGTAGCCGTCGAGGTGCTGCACACCGGGCTCGATCCATCCCCGGATCGGCGAGGCCCCGCCGCCGATGGGGGTGCGGCGCTGAACGGCGATGTCAAGGCCACCCACGGCATCGACGAGGCTGCTGAAGCCCTTCAGGTCGACGAGGACGTGGTACTGGACGTCGAGGTCGGTCAGCGACTCCACGGCCTCGGTCGTGGCGACGACGCCCGGGTCAGTGGTGCCGGGCGGGAACTGGTCGGCGTGTTCCTGCGCCCACGTGTACAGGCCGTTGAGCAGGCACTCGTCGCCGCACGTCCACCCCTCGGGCATGAGCCGAGCCATCGTGGAGCCGGGTTGGAAGGTGATGAGCTCAGTCTCGCGGGAGAAGCCGAAGAGCACCGCGCGACCGGTCTCGGCGTCGATGCTCGCGAGCTGGATGCTGTCGGGACGCAGCCCGACGCGCCCCGCACCGCTGTCGCCCCCGAGCAGGAGGACGTTGTAGCGCCCGTTGGAGGCCGCGAGCGCCTCCCCCGAGGCGAACAGCGAGGACATCGCGCTGCGAGCCTCCCCCACCGTGCGACCCGCCCACGCGGTGCCGCCGCACAGCACGAGCGCCGCGACGACGAGCGTCACGAGCAGGGTCCGGCGGTCGCGACGGGGTAGGAGGTCGGGGCGACCGAGCCGCCACGCGTCGACGAACAGCAGCAGCCATGCCGCGGCGAGTCCGACAAGGACCACTGCACGACGGCGAGCGTCCAGCGGTGCATCACGACCGTGAGGGCGGCCTGGCGGCTGACCACGAAGAGCAGCCCCAGCAGCAGGACCGCACCCGAGGATCCCCGCCCACACCCGAAGCGCGATGCGCCCCAGGTCCTTGTTACCGACGGCGACCTGCGCCGAGCCCGGCATCACGGCGGTCAGGACGATGAGGGTGAGCGCGCGCCGGCGGCTCCGGGCCGCCTCACGGGGAGACCGGGTGTCGATGCGGATCGGACTGTCGACAGTTCTGCGGTTGAGCACGGCGGCGCCCCGGTGCTCTCCCATGGGACCCGAGTATCGGTGCCCCCGGCGCGAAGTCGTCGCCGCCACGCCGGGGTCCGGAACATCCCCGTACAGCCCGCGCCCAGCCTTGCTTGGCACACTGGTCCGTGGACCATCGCCAGCCGGGCGGCCACCCGCGTGCACAGAGAGCCCCTGCGATGAGCGACGACCATGCCCGGCCGATCCCCCAGGGGAACGCCCGGGTCCTCAGGCGATCCCGACGACGTCGTCGTCGTCGACACCCGCGGCTCCGCCTCGGCGGGCCCTCGGGGCACCCGTCGTCGCGGCGCCACGGCTGCCCCGGCGGCACAGCTCCCGCCCGACACCGGCAGTACGACGGGCCGGGAGACCGCTGCGCGGCGGCCCACCCTCGGAGTGGGGGGCGACCGCCGGCGCCTCCCCGGACTCCCCGCCCCCCCGGGCCCCACGACGGCCCGGCCGGTCGCGGCGCGGGCTGCGCGCCGCCCTCCTCGCCCTGCTGCCTGGCTGGCCTTCGTGGTCGCCACACCGGTGCACGCCTGGACCCAGGTGACGCGGGAGGACACGACACCCGGCGGTGACCGGCCCGCTGCCGCCGCCGGCCACACGTACCTCCTCGTCGGGCTCCGACAGCCGCGCGGGCCTGAGCGCGCGGAGCAGAAGGAGCTCGGGGTCGGTGGTGACGCCGTAGGGACGGCGTACCGACTCGATCATCCTCGTGCACATCCCGAGCGGGTCGGGAAACCGGTGCTGCATCTCCATCCCCCGCGACAGCTACCTGGAGATTCCCGGGGAGGGCCGCAACAAGGTCAACGCCGCGTTCGCGATCGGGGGCCCGAAGCTGCTCGCCGAGACGCTGGAGCAGGCGACCGGGCTGCCCGTCGACGGCTACGTCGAGATCGGGTTCGGCGGTTTCGCCGGTGTCGTCGACAGCCTCGGCGGGGTCGACGTGTGCGTGCCGCGGGACATCAAGGACGCCAAGGCCCACATCGACCTCGAAGAAGGGCTGCCAGACGCTGGACGGCAAGAACGCGCTCGGCTACGTCCGGGCCCGGTACTCCGACCCGAAGGGTGACCTTGGGCGGGCCGAGCGGCAGCGCCAGTTCCTCGGCGCGGTCATACAAGCAGGCGGCGACGCCGTCCACCGTGCTCATGCCGTGGCGCTGGTGGGGCTTCACCACACCGGCTGCGTCAGGCGTGGTCGTCGGGGAGGACACCTCGCTCGTCGACTCCGCCGGGTGCTCTCCACGATGCGGAAGGTGTCGTCCGACGAGGCGCTGAGCCTCGTCGTCCCGATCTCGTCGGCGAACGCCTCGACGAGCGCCGGCAGCTCGGTGCTCTGGGACGACGAGCGGGCCGAGGCACTGTTCACGATGCTCCGGGAGGGGGAGCCCGATCACCGAGCGCCCGCGGGCACCGACGGCAAGCCCAGCGGCGGATGAGCGCACCGCGCCCCACCCGGTTCGGACGGACCAGCCAGCGCCACTAGAATCGGCGAGCGCGAGTCGCCCAGGGCGGCCGCTCATCGTTTACAGCAGACACGCAGGAGGGCTGGTGGCCAGCACCGCGCGGCCGTCCGGGGGCACGGCTGACGTCGAGGAACGTCCCGTGACCCGGCGCGAGGTCCACGGGACGCTCACCGACGCCTTGGCGCCGCCGCCTCCTCGTGGGTCTTCTCGTGACCGTCCTCGTCGTGGCCGGCGGTCTGGCGTTCGCCTCGTGGCGGCTCAACACGAACATCACCAAGATCGACGTCTCGACGCCATCGGCACCGACCGCCCCGCCCGGCCTCGGCGATGCCGTCAACATGCTCCTCATCGGGTCGGACACCCGCGAGGGCGAGGGCAACGACAGCAACGGGCGCGGCACCGAGGCCGGGCAAGCACTCCGACACCAACCTGCTCGTGCACCTGTCCGCAGATCGCACCTCGGCCACCGTCGTGTCGATCCCCCGCGACTCGATGGCGCCCGGCGCCGCCCGAGTGCTCGCCGACCGCGCCCGGTGGAGGAGTGGGAAGTGCGGCAGTGGAACCAGAACTACGCCTTGGGCGGCGCCGGTTGCCTCATCCGCACGGTCGAGGGCAACACCGGGATGTTCGTCGACCACTACGCCGTCGTGGACTTCCGCGGTTTCAGCACGATGGTCGACGCGCTCGGCGGGGTCGAGGTGTGCACTCCGGCCGCCGATCGAGGACGAGAACACGGGCCTGCACTCACTCGCCGGGCGGCACACCCTCGACGGGCGAGCAGGCCCTGCATACGTGCGCACCCGCAAGTCGGTCGGTGACGGGTCCGACCTGGGGCGCATCTAGCGCCAGCAGGCGTTCCTGTCATCGGTGATGCAGCAGGCGACGTCGACGCAGCTGCTCCTGCAGCCGCCCAAGCTCTACTCCTTCCTCGACGCCGCCACGAAGTCGCTGACCACCGACCCCGAGTTCGGCCTCGGAACGATGCGGGACCTCGCGACGAGGTCAGGGGGATCGGGCTGGACGAGATCCAGTTCGTCACCGTGCCCAACGAGGCCTACGCCGCCGGACCCGAACCGGGTGCAGTGGAAGGGCTCGGCCGACGCAGATCTGGTCGGCCCTGCGCGAGGACCGGCCGGTCGGCGGCACCGAAGAAGCCGGCCGACAGCGACGCCGTCTCCCACCGCGTCGCCGCTGACCGTCTCGTCCGGACGAGGTCGTCGGTGCGCGTCGTCAACGCCTCGGGCGTCCCGGGGCTGGCCCGCCAGGCACGTGCGGCGCTCTGACGTGCAGGGGTTCGGCGGGCGTCACGACGTCCAACGGGCCGACCGGCCCGCACCGGGGTCGTCGTGGAGTACTCCGGCGACCACGCCGAGGACGCCCGCACCATGGCCGCGGCCTTCCCCGGTGCGACAGTCGAGCAGGTCACCGGCCTGGGCTCGACCGTGCGCGTCACCCTCGGGCCGGGGCCCCCGCCGTCGTCGAGGTGGAGAACCGTCTCGGCACCGACCCGCTCCCCCGCCGACGCCGTCGATGGGCTCGACGCCGACTCCCACCGAGTCGATCACGACCCGCAAGGCCGCGACCGACATCTGCTCCTGCCGCGCACTGCAGCAGCGCGGACCCGAGGGGCGCCTGCGGACCCGCGCTCAGCCCTTGAGGAGCTGGCGGGCCATGACGACGCGCTGCACCTGGTTGGTGCCCTCGTAGATCTGGGTGATCTTCGCGTCGCGCATCATCCGCTCGAGCGGGAAGTCGCGGGTGTAGCCCGGCCCCGCCGAGCAGCTGCACGGCATCGGTGGTCACCTTCATCGCGACGTCGGAGGCGAAGCACTTGGCCGCGGCACCGAAGAACGGCAGGTCGGCGTCACCGCGCTCGGACTTCGCGGCGGCGACGTAGACGAGCTGGCGGGCGGCCTCGAGCTCCATCGCCATGTCGGCGAGCATGAACTGGATGCCCTGGAAGTCGGCGATGCGCTTGCCGAACTGCTTGCGCTCCTTGACGTAGGCCATGGCGTGGTCGAGCGCGCCCTGAGCGATGCCGACCGCCTGGGCGCCGATGGTGACGCGGGTGTGGTCGAGGGTGGCGAGGGCGATCTTCAGCCCGGCGCCGACCTCGCCGACGACCCGGTCGCCCGGGATGCGGGTTCGCTCGAAGATGAGCTCGCGGGTGGGGCTGCCCTTGATGCCGAGCTTGCGCTCCTTCTCGCCGAAGCTGAAGCCCGGGTCGGTCTTCTCCACGACGAACGCGGTGATGTTGTTGCCGCGCTGGCCGTCGGGGTCGGTGACCGCGAGGACCGTGTAGTACTGCGAGACACCGGCGTTGGTGATCCACGACTTCTGGCCGGTGAGCACCCAGTCGTCGCCGTCGCGCACCGCGCGGCACCTCATCGCGGCGGTGTCGGAGCCGGCCTCGCGCTCGGACAGGCCGTACGAGAACGTCGTCTCCCCGGCCGCGAGCGGGGTGAGGTAGCGCGTCTTCACGTCGTCGTTCGCGGCAAGGATCAGCGGCATCGAGCCGAGCTTGTTGACCGCGGGGATCAGCGAGGCTGCACGCGCAGACCCGGGCAACCTCCTCGATGACGATGCAGGTCGCGAGCGCGTCGGCCCCCACGCCGCCGTACTCCTCGCGGCACGTGCGGGGCGAAGAAGTCGCGACGCGACGAGCGCGTCGTGCGCCTCCTGCGGGTAGCGGGCCTCCTCGTCGACCGCGGCCGCGAAGGGCGCGATCTTGTCCTCGGCCACCGCCCGGACGGCCTCACGGATCGCCTCGTGGTCGTCGGAGAGCCGGTAGGTGTCGAAGTCCGGGTTGCTCATGCAGGCCACGCTACGGGGGCGGTATCGCGGCGTCAGTGGGCGAGCCGTGCGCCGTGCAGTTCGTGCTACCGCCCGTGCATGAAGTGCCACAGGTTGCCGTGCTGCTCCTGCTCGACGAAGGCGGGGATCACGGCGCGCTCGAAGAGCTCGACGCCGGAGATGTCGTAGGCCTGCTCGACGAAGTACGTGATGGCGTAGTCCATGCCCCGCGACCGGAGGTCGACCAGGGTCTCGATGATCTGGTCAGGGGTGCCGACGAGCGGGCCGTCGGCGAACGACCTCACCGTCGACTCCACGACGGCGGCAGGCAGCCCGGCGGAGGTGTAGTGGCCGCGGATCCAGTCCAGGCGCTCCTGCACCTCCGCCTCGTCGCGGCCGATGACGACGTTGTAGTTGGCGCTGCGCACGATCTCCTCGAAGGGGCGGCCGATCTCGGCGCAGTGCTGGCGCAGGATCTCGCTCTTGGCGCTGAACGCCTCGGGCTTCGGCGAGAAGTTGGTGTAGTCGGCGTACTCGGCCGCGATCCGCAGGGTCTTCTTCTCGCCGCCGCCGGCGATCCACAGCGGGATGCCGTGGTGCGGGTTCCCGGGCACCGAGTCCCCCTGCAGCGGGCGGGGGAAGCACAGGGCCCCGTCGGTCCTGAAGTGCTCGCCGGCATACGTCGAGCGGCCGGTCGACCACATCTCGCGCATGATCTCGACGCCCTCGCGCAGGGCCAGGAGCCGGTCGCCGGCGCCCGGGGAAGCCGTAGCCGTAGGCGCTGCCACTCGTGCTCGTACCAGCCGGCGCCGATGCCCATCTCGAGGCGCCCCTCGGAGACGACGTCGACGGTGGCCGCGACCTTCGCCAGGTAGGCGGGGTTGCGGTAGCCCATGCACGTGCACATCTGGCCGAGCCGGATCCGGCCGGTCACCCCGGCGAAGGCCGCCATGAGGGTCCACGCCTCGTGGGTGGCCTCCTCGCTGGGCCGCGGCGTGGTGTGGAAGTGGTCGTAGACCCAGATCGAGGACCAGTCCGGGTTGCCGTCGACCCGGCGGGCCAGCCCGGCCATCACGCCCCAGTGCTGCGCCGGGTCGATGCCGACGAGGTCGTGGCGCCAGCCCTGGGGGATGAACAGTCCGAACTTCATGGGGGTCCTCTCGGTGCACGCGCGCGGCATCCCGGATCGGTCGCCGTGCCACCCAGCCAACCCCGCGTGCCCCGCTCGTGGCAAGTCGCCCCACCGTGTGCCCGTATCGTGCCGGGGTGAGCATCTGCGTCGTCGGTACCTCGTACGTCGGCCTGTCCCTCGCCGTGCTCCTCGCCGAGCACCACGACGTCGTCGCGTACGACATCGACGAGCGGCGCATCGAGATGCTGCGGGACCGGCGCAGCCCGATCGCCGACCCCGACATCGAGGAGCGGCTGGCCACCCACGACCTGCGGCTGCGGGTGACGACCGACAAGCACGAGGCCTACGCGGGCGCCGAGTTCGTCGTCGTCGCCACCCCGACGAACTACGACGAGCGCACCAACTACTTCGACACCAGCAGCGTCGAGCAGGTCGTCGGCGACGTCGTCTCGATCAACCCCAGACGCCACCGCGGTCATCAAGTCGACCGTCCCGGTGGGGTTCACGGCGGCCCTGCGCCGGCGGCTGGGAACCGACGCCATCGTCTTCTCACCGGAGTTCCTGCGCGAGGGGCGGGCCCTGCAGGACAACCTGCACCCGTCGCGGATCATCGTCGGCGACCCGGGCCCGCGCGGTCAGCGGTTCGCCGCCCTGCTGGCCGAGGCCGCCCTCGACGACGTCCCCGTGCTGCTCACCGACAGCACCGAGGCCGAGGCGATCAAGCTCTTCGCCAACACCTACCTCGCGATGCGGGTGGCCTTCTTCAACGAGCTCGACACCTATGCCGCTCACCCACGGGCTCGACACCCGCCAGATCATCGAGGGCGTCGGGCTGGACCCCCGCATCGGGGCGCACTACAACAACCCCTCGTTCGGCTACGGCGGCTACTGCCTGCCCAAGGACACCAAGCAGCTGCTCGCCAACTACGCCGACGTGCCGCAGACCCTGATCAGCGCGATCGTCACCGCCAACACGACCCGCAAGGACTTCGTCGCGGCCGACATCGTGGGGCGCGACCCGAAGGTCGTCGGCATCCACCGCCTGATCATGAAGTCCGGGTCGGACAACTTCCGCTCGAGCAGCGTCCAGGGGGTCATGAAGCGGGTCAAGGCCAAGGGCATCGAGGTCATCGTCTACGAGCCCGAGCTGGCCGACGACCGGTTCTACGGCTCCGAGGTGGTGCGCGACCTCGAGGAGCTCAAGCGGCGCAGCGACGTGATCCTGGCCAACCGGCTCGTCGACGAGCTGCACGACGTCGCCGACAAGGTCTACACGCGCGACCTGTTCGGCAACGACTGAGCGCACGAGCCGGGTCCGCCCGGTGCCGGCGCGGGCATGATGGATCCATGGGCCTGAAGCACCAGAACGACCCCGACCTCATCCGCAGACTGCTCATGGACCCCGGTGTCTGGGTGGTGGTCGGGCTGTCGAACAACCGGCAACGCACGGCGCACCGCATCTCGCGGTGGATGCACGTCGAGCTCAGCAGGCCGATCATCCCCGTGCACCCCAAGGCGGAGACGGTGCACGGGTGCCAGGGCTACGCCTCGCTCGACGACATCCCCGACCAGGACATCAAGGTGGTCGACTGCTTCGTCAACAGCGAGCGCGTCGGCGCGGTGGTGGACGACGCCATCCGGAACAAGGACCGCCTGATGATCGACGCCATCTGGATGCAGCTCGGCGTCGTCGACGCAGGCGGCGGCGCAGCGCGCCCGTGACGCCGGGCTCGACGTCGTCATGGACACCTGCCCGAAGATCGAGTGGCCGCGGCTGCGCCACGAGGGGATGCAGCGCTAGGACCCTCGTCCGGTCGTGGGTGACTTGCCGTCGGCTGGACGCCGATTCCCACCCACATCCGGTCAGCCGGGCCCACCCCGGCCCGCCGCTCCCGCAGGGCCGCACCCTTCGCCTGCGCCTCGTCGCGCAGCCCGGCGCGGAAGTCGTCCAGCGCCGTGCGCAGCCGGGCCGCCTCCGCGCCCTCCCCGGCGCCGAGGATCCGCGCCGCCAGCAACCCGGCGTTGCGCGCCCCACCCACCGACACCGTCGCCACCGGCACCCCGGCCGGCATCTGCACGATCGAGAGCAGCGAGTCCATCCCGTCGAGGTACTTCAGCGGCACCGGCACCCCGATGACGGGCAGGGAGGTGACCGACGCCAGCATCCCGGGCAGGTGCGCCGCTCCCCCGGCCCCCGCGACGAGCACGCGCAGACCGCGGGCCGCGGCGGTCCGCCCGTACTCCACCATCTCCTCGGGCATCCGGTGAGCGGAGACGACGTCGACCTCGCAGGTCACCCCGAGCTCCTCGAGCACCACGACCGCGGCCTCCATCACCGGCCAGTCCGAGTCGGACCCCATGACGACGCCGACCACCGGCGCGCCGGTTCCACCGTCCGTGTGCGTGCTCACTCGGTCACCACTCCCTGGATGTAGTCGGCTGCGTGCCGGGCCCGCTCGCGCAGGTCGGCGAGGTCGTCACCGGAGACGTTGACGTGGCCGATCTTGCGACCGGGCCGCACGCCCTTGCCGTACATGTGCACCTTGACGTCCGGGTCGCGGGCCATGACGTGACGGTAGGCCGGGTACAGCTCGGCGTAGTCGCCCCCCAGCACGTTGGCCATCACCGTCCAGGCGCTGTGCGGGCGTGGCGACCCCAGCGGCAGGTCGAGCACGGCCCGCAGGTGCTGCTCGAACTGCCCGGTCACCGCGCCGTCCATCGACCAGTGGCCCGAGTTGTGCGGGCGCATCGCGAGCTCGTTGACGACGAACGCCGGCGCACCCTCGGCCCCCTCCACCTCGAACAGCTCCACGGCGAGCACCCCGGTGACGTCGAGCTCACCGGCCACCCGCAGGCCGGCGTGCACGGCGGCGGCCGCCAGCCCGGCATCCAGCTCGGGCGCGGGGGCGAGCACGTCGGTGCAGATGCCGTCGGTCTGCACCGTCTCGACCACCGGCCAGGCGGCGGCCTGCCCCGACGGGCTGCGCGCCACCAGCACGGCGAGCTCGCGGCGGAACGGCACCCGCTCCTCGAGCAGCAGACCTGACCCCTCGGATGCCGCGCGCTCCAGCCAGTCGGTGAGCTCACCGGCATCCGCCACCAGCTTCACGCCCTTGCCGTCGTACCCCCCGCGCGGCGTCTTGGCGACGACCGGCCAGCCCACGGCGTCGCCGAAGGCCGTGACGTCGGCGAGGGTCGCGGCCCGCGCCCACCGGGGACACGGGATGCCGAGCTCGGTGAGCCGCTCACGCATCGCGAGCTTGTCCTGGGCGAACCGCAACGCGGCCGGTCGGGGGTGCAGCTCGACCCCCTCGGCGACGAGCAGGTCGAGCACGTGGGCGGGCACGTGCTCGTGGTCGAAGGTGACGACGTCGCAGTGCTGCGCGAACGCGTGCACCGCCTCGGCCTCGGTGTGGTCACCGACCGGGGAGCTGGGCACGACGAGTGCGGCGCTGGCGTCGTCGGCCTCGGCGAGGACGCTCAGCGTCACCCCCAGCTCGGCGGCCGGGCCGGCGCACATCCGGGCCAGCTGACCACCACCGATGATGCCGACGACGGGGAAGCCTCCGGGTGCGCGACGGGGGGTGGTCACCCGGCGAGGATAGCGACAGCCGGTGTATAGGCTGCTTCGGTGCCCACGACCGCACCGCCACCGACCGGCGGACTCTCCCGCCTGATCGACAAGGCACGCGGTGCGATGGACGTCATCTACCGCGAGATGATCAAGTTCGGCGTCGTCGGGCTGCTGGCGTTCATCATCGACATCGGCCTGGCGAACCTGCTCTGGCAGACGGTGCTCTCCGACAAGGTCACCACCGCCAAGATCATCTCGGGCATCGTCGCGACCCTCTTCTCGTGGGTCGGGAACCGGCAGTGGACCTTCCGCCACCGGCGCAGCCGCCCCGCGCACCACGAGGTCGTCCTCTTCTTCGGCGTCAACGCCATCGCACTGGGCATCTCGGCGGTGACCCTGTACGTCTCGCACTACGGCCTCGAGTACACCTCGATCCTCGCCGACAACGTCGCGACGATCATCGGCATCGGGCTGGGCACGTTGTTCCGGTTCTGGGCGTACCGCAAGTTCGTCTTCGCCGGCGAGCCACTCTGACGCCGCTTCCGCCCACGGCGGTTGCGGTGCCTGGCCTAGCGTCGGGCCATGGTGCACCAGCTCACCCGGCAGCAGGCCCGCCGCATCGCGGTGCGCGCCCAGCTGCTCGATGCCCCGCGGCCCACCGACCCGCTCGACGTCGTGCGCCGGCTGTGGGTGGTGCAGGTCGACCTCACCGCTGCCGTGGCCCCCAGCGCCGACCTGGTGCTCTGGAGCCGGCTCGGCCACGCGTACTCCCCCGACGACCTCGACGCGCTGGTCGTCGACCGCGCCGTCGTCGAGCACGACGGACTGCTCCGGGCGGCGGGCGACATGGCCCTGTTCCGCGCCGACATGCAGGACTGGCCGGGGCGCCCGCCGCTGCGCGAGTGGCAGGAGGACACCCTCGACTGGGTCGAGGCCAACCACGTCTGCCGCCGGGACATCCTCGAGCTGCTGCGCGCCGAGGGCCCCCTCCCCGCGAGGGCGCTGCCCGACACCTGCGACGTGCCATGGCGCTCCAGCGGCTGGAACAGCGGCAAGAACGTGCTCATGCTGCTGGGCTGCATGGAGCGCCGGGGCGAGGTGGCCGTCTCGTCACGCGAGGGCCGCGAGCGCCTCTGGGACCTCGCCGACCGGGTGCTGCCCGACGACCCGGCGGTGCCGTGGCAGGAGGCCCGCGCCGAGCGCGACCGGCGCCGGCTCGCGTCGTTGGGCATCGCCCGGTCCCGCGCCACCCAGACGTTGGGCGAGCCCAACGACGTCGCGGATGCCGGGGAGCCGGCGGTCATCGAGGGGGTGCGCGGCACGTGGCGGGTCGACCCCGGTCAGGTCGAGGCGCTCGACCGGCCGTTCCGCGGGCGCACCGCGCTGCTCTCGCCGCTCGACCGGCTGGTGTTCGACCGCACCCGGATGGCGGACCTCTTCGAGTTCGACTACCAGCTCGAGATGTACAAGCCGGCCGCCGCCCGGCGCTGGGGCTACTGGGCGATGCCGGTGCTGCACGGCGACCGGCTGGTGGGCAAGCTCGACGCCACGGCCGACCCGCAGGCCGGGCTGCTGCGCGTCGACGCGCTCCACGAGGACGAACCGCTGGCGGCATCCACCCGGGCAGCGGTCGAGCGCGAGATCCGTTCACTCGCGGCGCTGCTCGGGCTCGAGGTCGACGACGCCCGGGGCTGACGGGCGCCGTCGCCCTTGTCGATCTCACCGGTCGGACCCCGGAGAAGGCAGGGTGATGGCACCGGATCCTCACGCCCTGGTCCCACCGCAGGCCGACGCGGCGATCACCCGCTCGGCCCGAACGCTCGACCGTGCCGCTGCGGCCTCCACCACCGGCAGCTGCCAGGCGCGCACCACGAAGAACGTGACGAGCAGGAGGGGCACGAACACGGTCCACAGGGCCGCCGGGATGCTGGCCCCGCAGCCGAGCGCGGTGAGCACCAACGCGGGCCAGGGCAGCACTCCCTCGAGGATCGTCCCGGCCAGCACCAGCAGCCCCCCGCCGATCAGCACGCCCAGCGGCAGCACCGCCGCGGATGCCGCCGACGGGCCGGTCACCTCGGCTCCGCGCGCGGCACCGGCGCCCTCGGTCAACCCGAGGCCGACGAGGAGCGTCGCGACCAGCAGCCCGAGCCACGGCGTGCGTGGGCCCATCTCGACACGGTAGACCGCGGCCCCGGCCGGTGGCGGTGGGCGTGTCCCGCGGGATCCGGGGCTGGTGGTACGAGTGGGTCAGGTGGAGCTGGCGGACAGGAAGAGGGTGAACAGCGGCGGCTTGGCGCGCACCAGCTCGAGGCGGCCCCCCGCGGCCTCGGCGAGGTCGCGGGCCAGCGACAGCCCGAGCCCGCTGCCCGAGGACGACACCGAGCGCTCGAAGATGTGCGGTGCGATCGCGGCGGGCACGCCGTCACCCTCGTCGGCGACCTCGATGACGACCGAGGGCCCGGCCCGCCGGGCCGCGATCTCGACGGTGCCGCGCCCGTACATCAGGGAGTTCTCGAGCAGGGTGGTGAGGATCTGGGCCAGCGCGGTGGGGGTGGCCCGGATGCCGAGCCCCCGCTCGCCGCTGACGTGGATGCTGCGTCGTGCCCCGGCGAAGGCCGGCTGCCACTCGCGCTGCAGGGAGGCCAGCACCGAGTCGAGGGAGACGGCGGGGTTGGTCTCGGTGCCGCTGCGGGTGCGGCTCATCAGGTTGTCGACGACCCGGCTGAGCCGCTCGACCTGGCCGATGGCGATGGTCGCCTCCTCCCCGACGACGACGAGGTCGTCGGTGCTCGCGATCTCCTCCAGCCGCATCAGGAGGGCGGTGAGCGGGGTGCGCAGCTGGTGGGAGGCGTCGGCGGCGAAGTCGCGCTCCGACGCGAGCCGCTTGGCTCCCTGCTGGGCGCCGCGCGCCAGCGCCGCGTCGAGCCGGTCGACCTCCTCGATGCCCGAGCGCAGCGGCACCGGCCGCGGGTCACCGGGACCGAGCCGCTCGGCCCGCTCGCCGAGGGTCGCGAGGAAGTGCGCGACCCGCGTGGCCCGCCGGTCGGCCATCAGGGCGGCGATGCCGAGCGCGATCGCCCCGGCCACGACCACCGCGGCGGCGAGCGCCGCGAGCACCACGGGCACCGGCGGGGTGCCCGCGAAGCCCCGCTCGGAGGCCGGGGCGAGGGACTTGAGGGGGTCGCCCGGCCAGAGGAGCAGGGCCGCGACGGCGGCCCCGACGAGGAGGGCGGTGATCACCACGGCCTGCGCGACCGTCACGACGAGCAGTCGTCGCACGCCGCCGTCACTCCTGCGGGGCGTCGAAGCGGAAGCCGACCCCACGGATGGTGGTGATGTAGCTCGGGTGCGCCGCGTCGTCCCCCAGCTTTCGGCGCAGGACCGAGATGTGCATGTCGAGGGTCTTGGTCGAGCCGTACCAGGCGCTGTCCCAGACGTCGCGCATCAGCTTCTCGCGCGAGACGACCTTGCCCTCGTTGGCGACGAGCACCTTGAGCAGCTCGAACTCCTTGCCGGTGAGCTGCACCTCCTGCCCGTGCAGGAAGACGCGGCGCCCCTCGGGGTCGATGCGGACCAGGGCCTCGGGGGCCGGCACCTCGATGACCCCGCGGCGCAACAGGGCCCGGGCCCGGGCGAGCAGCTCGGCGAGCCGGAACGGTTTGGTGACGTAGTCGTCGGCGCCGGCGTCGAGCCCCACGACGGTGTCGACCTCGTCGGCGCGGGCGGTCAGCACCAGCACCGGCACGGTGCTGCCCTCCTGGCGCAGCCGGCGACAGACCTCGAGGCCGTCCATCTTCGGCAGGCCGAGGTCGAGGACGAGCAGGTCAGGGGACCGCAGGGCCTCCTCGAGCGCGGAGACGCCGTCGGTGCACACGTCGACGTCGTAGCCCTCGCGCCGGAGCGCACGGGCCAACGGGTCCGAGATCGCGGGGTCGTCCTCCGCGAGCAGCACCTTGGTCATGGGGCGATCGTAGTCACGAGGAGGGTCCATCGGACGGAGGGCGACGCCCGCCCGGTGCGCGCTGCAGCTCGTGGAGGGTCACGATGCCGATGCCGCGCAGGATCCGGCGGCGGCGTTCGATGGCCGTGAAGCCCGACACCGAGCCGAGCACCCGGGCCATGTCGTCGTCGACGTAGACGTGCCCCGACGGTGTGACGGCGGTGATCCGGCTCGCCTTGTTCACCGTCAGGCCGAACACGTCGCCGAGCCGCGAGACGACCCGGCCGTGGGCGAGGCCGACCCGCACCGGCGGGAGCAGCTCGTCCTCGGCCATGGCGTCGACGAGGTCGAGGGCGATGGCCGAGGCCGCCGCCGCGTCGGTGTGCACGAAGAGCACCTCGTCGCCCACCGTCTTGATGACGCGTCCGCCGTGCTCGGTGATGACGTCGCTGGCCAGCAGCTCGAAGCGCTGCACGAGGCGCGCGAGCTGCCGCTCGCTCATCCGCCGCACGAAGCTCGTGAAGGAGACCAGGTCGGCGAAGCCGACGACGCGGATCGGGGCCGACGGGTCGGAGTGCACCGCCGGGTCGGCGTCGGCGAGCATGCGGGCGATGGCGTTGGTGAGGTGGCGACGCCACACGTAGACCAGGAGCGGATCCATCTCGTCGGAGAGCGAGGCGAGCAGCTCGGCGGCCTCGGCGGCCACCTGGGGTTCCGGCACCGAGCGGCTGTCGCTGCCCTCGAGCTCCTCGGAGAACGGCGAGGCGAGCGACTCGGCGACCAGCTGGGTCTGCCAGACCGCCAGGCGGTCGGCGGTGCGGGCGAACGCGCGGGTCATGCCCAGGGCCAGCTCCTCGCTCACCCGGCCCTCGCTGATGAGCCGGGCCACCCGGCTGAGCGCCTCGGTGTCGGCCTCGGTGAACATGGCCTCGTCGTCGTCCTCGACGTTCTGGAAGCCCATGGCGTGCCAGAACCGTCGGGCGGTCAGGGGTTCGACGCCGGCGTCCTCGGACACCTCGCGGCGCCGCATCGAGGCGGGCCGGCCGAGCAGCACCCGCTCGACCCGCTCGGCGACCTGGTCCGGGGCGTCCTCGGTGGGCAGGCCGGCATCCTCAGGGGACATCCGGCCTCCTCTCCGTAACCTCAGCGGGCGCGGACGTGGACCACGTCACCGGCGGACACGGCGTACGCACCCGCATCGGAGCGCACGGTCAGTCTGCCCGCATCGTCGACGCCTGTCGCGACTCCCCGACGGACCACTCCGCCCGGCTCGTGCACCTCGACCTCCCGACCGACGCTCGAGCACGCGGCGACGTAGGCGCGCTGCGCGGCGCCGCCGGGCCCGGTGTCGTCGGCGAGCACCCGGGCGAGCTGCACCAGGTAGGCGGTGAGCAGCGTCGCGCGGTCGACCCCCGGGGCGCCCGCGGCCCGCAGCGAGGTGGCGGTGTCGAGCGGGAGGTCCTCGCGGGGGGTGTCGACGTTGAGGCCGAGCCCGACGACCACGCCGGCGTCGGTCCACTCGCACAGCAGCCCGGCCACCTTGCGGTCGTCGTCGGCCGGGACGAGCACGTCGTTGGGCCACTTCAGCGACGTCACGACCGCCGCGACCTCCTCGACCGCCCGGTGCACGGCCAGGCCGGCGAGCAGCGGCACCCACGAGGCACCGGAGGCCGGGGGCGGCACCAGCACCGAGACGGCCAGGCTCGTGCCGGGCGTCGTCGTCCAGGCGCGACCGAGCCGTCCGCGGCCGGCATCCTGCTGGTCGGCCACGACCACGCGCCAGGGCGCGGGGCGCTCGCGGACCTCGTCGTTCGTCGAGCCGAGGCGGTCGAAGACCTCCACGGGGCCCCAGGGAGCGCCGGGTGTGACGGATCGCTCGCCGAGCGGTCGGGATCGGTGCATCTCGTTCACGGGGGCAAGGCTAGGCTCGGAGCATGTCCAAGAGCGACACCCAGTCCATCGGCGGCACTGACGTCCCGAGGGACATCGACACCACCACGACGGCGGGCAAGCTCGCGGACCTGAAGCGGAGGGTCACCGAGGTCGCCAGCGCCGGTTCCGAGCGCGCCATCGACAAGCAGCACGCCCGCGGCAAGAAGACCGCCCGCGAGCGCCTCGAGCTGCTGCTCGACGAGGGCACCTTCGTCGAGATGGACAAGTACGCCCGGCACCGCTCGGTCGCGTTCGGCGGTGACAAGAACCGCCCCTACGGTGACGGCGTCGTCACCGGCTACGGCACGGTCGACGGCCGCACCGTCGCCGTGTTCGCCCAGGACTTCACCGTCTTCGGCGGCTCGCTCGGTGAGGTGTTCGGCGAGAAGATCGTCAAGATCATGGACTTCGCCATGAAGGTCGGCTGCCCGGTCGTCGGGCTCAACGACTCGGGCGGGGCGCGCATCCAGGAGGGTGTCGTCTCGCTCGGCCTGTACGGCGAGATCTTCCGGCGCAACGTGCACGCCTCCGGGGTCATCCCGCAGATCTCGCTGATCATGGGGCCCTGCGCCGGCGGCGCCGTCTACTCCCCCGCGGTCACCGACTTCACCGTCATGGTCGACAAGACCTCGCACATGTTCATCACCGGACCCGACGTCATCAAGACCGTCACCGGTGAGGACGTCGGCTTCGAGGAGCTCGGCGGCGCGCGCACCCACAACACCAAGTCCGGTGTCGCGCACTACATGGGCACCGACGAGGACGACGCGGTCGAGTACGTCAAGGCCCTGCTGTCGTACCTGCCGTCGAACAACATGGAGGACCCCCCGGTCTTCGGCGACGAGAACGACCTCGAGGTCTCCGACGACGACCGCTTCCTCGACACGATCATCCCGGACAGCCCCAACGTCCCCTACGACATGCACCAGGTCATCGAGAAGGTGCTCGACGACAACGAGTTCCTCGAGGTGCAGCCCCTCTTCGCGCCGAACATCATCGTCGGCTTCGGCCGCGTCGAGGGCCGCTCGGTCGGCGTCGTGGCCAACAACCCGATGCAGTTCGCGGGCACGCTCGACATCGACGCCTCCGAGAAGGCCGCCAGGTTCGTGCGCACCTGCGACTGCTTCAACGTGCCGATCCTGACCTTCGTCGACGTGCCGGGCTTCCTCCCGGGCACCGACCAGGAGTGGGACGGCATCATCCGGCGCGGCGCCAAGCTCATCTACGCCTACTCCGAGGCCACCGTGCCGCTGGTCACCGTGATCACCCGCAAGGCCTACGGCGGCGCCTACGACGTCATGGGGTCCAAGCACCTCGGCGCCGACATCAACCTCGCGTGGCCGACCGCCCAGATCGCCGTGATGGGCGCGCAGGGCGCGGTCAACATCCTCTACCGCAAGGAGCTGGCCAAGACCGCGGAGTCCGGCGAGTCGGTCGAGGAGGCACGCGCGCGCTTCATCAAGCAGTACGAGGACGCCCTGGCCAACCCCTACGTCGCCGCGGAGCGCGGGTACATCGACACCGTCATCACCCCGTCGAACACCCGGCTCAACGTCACCAAGGCGCTGCGGGCACTGCGCACCAAGCGAGCGTCGCTGCCCCCCAAGAAGCACGGCAACATCCCACTATGACCCCGTCACCAGCTCAGGGCTCATGGGGACCGGCACACTGATGGGCGGCAACGAGACGACCGGCTCCGGCTCGGCCGGCTCCGGCTCCGGCTCGGGCGAGGCCGCGGTGGCCCCCGCCCCGCCGGCCATCGTGGTGCGCGGCGACGCGACGCCCGAGCAGGTCGCGGCCCTGGTCGCCGTGCTGGCGGCCGCATCGGGTGGCGAGGAGCCGGCATCCGACGACGGCGACCTCGACCTGGGCAGCGCACTCGGCGGCGATGCGCCACCCGGTCAACCACGGCCCCGGCGCCTGGCGCACCTCCCTGCGCGCCTGACCCGGCGCCGAGGCCAGGCCCCCGGTACCCACATCGACCAATAGGTCACAGCAGGTACGGGCCGGCCGTACCCACATCGACCAATAGGTCACTCCAGGTACGCCTGTGGATGACGCCGGCGGCCGCCGCGGTCTCGGTGTCACCATCTCTGGATGCCGGACACGCCCCCTTCCCTCCACCGCCCGTTCCTGCGCCGCGACGCAGAGGTGCTCGGTGTCGGTCAGCGCCGCCTGAGAAGCCCAGCCTTCCGGACGGTGCTCACCGGGGTTGTGGTCGACGCGCGCGTGCCCGACACCGTGGTCGTCAGGGCTCGCGCCGCACTCCTGGTCTGCCCCGAGGGCGGGGTCATCAGTCACTGGACCGCCGCCCGACTCTGGGGCGGAGTCGTGCCCGACAACGACTGGACCCACGTCTCGTTCATGCGGGACGTGCACTTCAGGGTCAGAGGGGTGAAGCATCACCGATTCCGCCACCGGCTCGACATCAAGAAGTGGCAGGGGCTTCCCGTGACGTCGCCCGGGCAGACGTTCTGCCACCTCGCCAGGTACCTCGGGTTGGTCGACCTCGTGGCGCTCGGAGACCGGCTGGTGAAGAAGGGCCGATGCACACCTTCGGAACTGGTCCAGTACGCGGACGCCTGGCCGGGTCAGTGCCGCGAGGATGCGCTGCTGGGCGCCCGACTCGTCCGGGAGCGAGTGGACTCGGTGCCCGAGACCGCCCTGCGCCTGCTGATGGTTCTGGCAGGGCTACCCGAACCCCAGGTCGACATCCCGATCCGTGATGCCGAGGGGGACATTCGCTACCGCATCGACCTCGGGTTCGAGGAGGTCAAGCTCGCGATCGAGTACGACGGCCGGTGGCACGACGCGGAGGACCAGCGCGAGCGCGACGAGTCGCGGCGCACCGCGCTGAGCACCACGGAAGGGTGGACCTTCGTGGTCGTCCGGGCAGAGGAGCTCTACGACCAGCCCGAGCAGCTGCTCGAGCGGCTGCTGTCGGAGCTGCAGGCACAGGGCATCCCTGTCCCAGCCGTGCTGTGCGACGACTGGCGCCGCCATTTCCGGCTCGCCTCCGTTGCTGCCTGACCTCCCCGTGGATCTGGTTCGGCTCGGCTGTACCTGCCGTGACCTATTGGTCGATGTGGGTACGGCCGGCCCGTACCTGCTGTGACCTATTGGTCGATGTGGGTACGGCCGGCCCGTACCTGCCGTGACCTATTGGTCGAACTGGGTACGGCGGGCGACGCGGCGCTCGAGCGACTCGTGGTCGTCGTCGCCGAGGACCCCGGCCGCCAGCACCCGCACGGCGGCGTCGTCGTCACCCGTGAAGGCCCGGAACACCTCCGGCACCGTGATGCCGTGCGCCGGCCGCCCGGACACCTCCACCGCGTCCCCGGCCGACACCACCCCCGGCTCGACGACCGCCAGGTAGGCCCCCGTGCGGCCCCGCTCGGTGAACCGGCGCACCCATCCCCGCTCCCCCATCCAGGCGGCGAACGTCGCACAGGGGATGCGGGGCCCGGCCACCTCGAGCAGCGCCGAGCCGACCCGCCAGTACTCGCCGACCACCGCCCCGTCGACGTCGACCCCCACCGTGGTCAGGTTCTCGCCGAACATCCCGTCGCGCAGGTCGCGGCCCAGCTCACCACCCCACCAGTCGAGCTCCTCGCGCGCCACCGCGTAGACCGCCTGGTACGACCCGCCGTGGTGCTTGCGGCTCACCACGTCGTCCCCGACGACCCCGCTGCCGAGGCCACCGCGCTTGGGCCCCGGGTCGCGCACCTCGATCGCGGCCACGGGGCGCTTGTCGATCGCCGTGTCACGGCCCTTGGGCCGGATGCCGCCGCGCGGCCCCCCGACGTTGACCGACCGCACCACGGGTTGCATGCAGGAGAGGGTATGTCGGCGCGCGAACGCATCTCACCGGGGCCACCCGCCGACCAGGTCGGCGGGAAACCGGCGCGCCCACGGCGGCCCCCTCGGGTAGCGTCCCGCGAGTGACTGCACCGACTTCCACGACCCGCCAGCCCACCGCCGTCGACGCCGTCGCCGACGCTCACTTCGACGCCGTCGTGGCGTCCAGCCCGATCGAGGCCACGTACCTCGGCGTGCCGGGCGGCGAGACCGAGATCGACGACCTGTCACCCGACGGCTACGCCCACCACGCGCAGCTCGCCCGCGACACGCTGGCCGCACTCGACGCCGTCGAGCCCGTCGACGAGGTCGACCGGGTCACCGTCGCCGCGATGCGCGAGCGGCTCGGGCTGACCGTGGAGAACCACGAGGCCGGCTACGACCGGATGGAGCTCAACGTCATCGCCTCGCCCCTCCAGGGGGTCCGGGACGTCTTCGACCTGATGCCCACCGCGACCCAGGACGACTGGGCCACCATCGCCACCCGCCTGACCAGGGTGCCCACGGCACTCGAGCAGTGGACCGGCACGCTTCGCGAGTCCGCCGACCGGGGGCTGGTGACGCCCCGGCGCCAGGTCGTCGAGTGCATCGTCCAGTGCGAGGACCTCGTCGCGCCGGACGGCTTCTTCGCCACCTTCCTCGCCAGGGCGGCCGCGGACGGCACCCCACTCGACGACCCGGTGCGCGCCGACCTGCAGCGGGGCGTCGAGGCGGCGGCCAGGGCCTACCAGCGCATCGGCGAGGAGCTGCGCACCCACCTCCTCGAGCGGGCCCCCAGGTCGGATGCCGCGGGTCGCGAGCGCTACCAGCTCGCCTCCCGCCAGTTCCTCGGTGCCTCCATCGACCTCGAGGAGACCTACGCCTGGGGCCAGGAGGAGCTCGCCCGGATCGAGGCGGACATGCTCGCCACGGCCGACCGCATCGTGCCCGGCGCCTCGGTCAAGGAGGCCATCGTGCACCTCGACCACGACCCGCGCTACGTGCTGCACGGCACCGACGCGCTGCGCGACTGGATGCAGGAGCGCGCCGACGAGGTCATCGCCGACATGGCGGACCGGCACTTCGACATCCCCGGCCCGGTGCGCACCATCGAGGGCCGGATCGCCCCCACCCACACCGGCGGCATCTACTACACCGGGCCGAGCGACGACTTCGCCCGGCCGGGCCGGATGTGGTGGTCGGTGCCCAAGGGCGTCACCGAGTTCGGCACCTGGCGCGAGCTGACCACCGTCTACCACGAGGGCGTCCCGGGCCACCACCTCCAGGTCGGCCAGACCGTCCACCGCCGCGAGCTGCTCAACAAGTGGCGCCGGATGATGTGCTGGGTCAGCGGGCACGGGGAGGGCTGGGCGCTCTACTCGGAGCGGCTGATGGCCGAGCTCGGCTACATGGACGACCCGGGCAACTACCTGGGCCTGCTCGACGGCCAGTCCTTGCGCGCCGCCCGCGTCGTGCTCGACATCGGTGTGCACTGCGGCTTCGAGGCCCCGGCCGAGGTCGGTGGCGGCGACTGGACCTACGACAAGGCGTGGGCCTTCCTCACCGCCCACGCCAACCAGGGCGAGGAGACCCTGCGCTTCGAGCTCAACCGCTACCTCGGCTGGCCGGGGCAGGCGCCGAGCTACAAGATCGGCGAGCGGCTCTGGCTCCAGCTGCGCGACGAGGTCGCCCACCGCGAGGGAAACGCGTTCTCGCTCAAGGACTTCCACCGCCGCTCGCTCGACCTCGGCTCGGTCGGCCTCGACGTCATGCGCGAGGCGATCCTCGCCTGACCTCCCGGCACGGCATACTTTCCTCACCTGAGGAATGAACGTCGTGGACGAGGAGGCCCGGTGGCTGGCACCAGGGGGCGCAGACCTGCCGGAAGCGGCACCCGCGAGGCGATCCTCGCCGCCGCGTCACGGGCCTTCGGCGAGCAGGGCTACCCGAAGACGACGCTGCGGGCCATCGCGCGCGAGGCCGGCGTCGACACCCGGCTGGTCACGCACTACTTCGGCAGCAAGCAGGACCTGTTCATCGCCGTCGTCGAGCTGCCGTTCGACCCCGAGGTGGTCATGCCGGCCCTGCTCGCACCCGGTCGCGAGGGGGTTGGGTACCGGCTGGCTGCCTTCGGGGTCGGCATGCTCGAGGACCCCGACGCGCGTCGCACGATGACCGGGCTGCTGCGCGCCGCGGCATCCGAGGAGGCGGCCGCAGAGCGCGTGCGGGACCTGCTCATGGAGCGCCTCCTCGGTCCGCTGGCGCACCACCTCGGTGGCGACCAGCCCGAGCTGCGCGCCGCGCTCACGGCTGCACAGATCTCTGGGATGGCCTTCGCCCGGCACGTGGTCGGGGTGCCACGCCTCGCGAACGCCTCCCCGGACGAGCTCGTGGCCGCCCTGGGGCCGGTGCTCGAGCACTACCTGACGGGCGATCTCTCGCCGAGGGCCTCCTAGCAGCGACAATCCTCCAGTGGAGCTCGCCGCACTCGTCGTCGCCATCGTCCTCGTCGTCATCCTGGTCAGCAGGGTGACGCCGTCCGGCATCCCGACGCCCATCGCCCTGCTCGTCGTCGGAGCCGTGCTGTCGTTCGTCCCCGGCATCCCCGAGGTGCGCCTGTCGAGCGAGCTCGTGCTCTACGGCCTGCTGCCACCCCTGCTGTACGCCGCGGCCCTGTCGACCTCGCTGCTCGACGTGCGGGCCCACCGGGGTGCCATCCTCAGCCTGTCGGTGGGACTGGTGCTGTTCACCGCGGCCGGCGTCGGGCTCGTCGCCTGGCTGCTCCTGCCCATCCCGTTCGCGTTGGCGCTCGCCCTGGGTGCCATCGTCGCCCCACCGGATGCCGTGGCCGCCACCGCCGTGGCCCGCCGGATCGGGCTCCCGCGGCGGATCACGACCATCCTCGAGGGCGAGTCACTGCTCAACGACGCCACCGCGCTGGTCACCCTGCGCACGGCCCTCGCCGCCGCCGGGCTGGTCGCCCACGGTGTCGGTGGTGGCGGCGAGCACGCTCCCGAGGTGACCGTGGCGTCGGTGGGCATCGACCTGGTCATCGCGTCGGTCGGCGGTGTCGCCATCGGGGTGCTGGCCTTTCTCATCATCGGCCTGCTGCGCAAGCACCTGACCGAGGTGCCGGCCGACACCGCCCTGTCGTTCGTCGCGCCCTACCTGGCGTACGTGCCGGCCGAGCAGGTGGGCGCCTCCGGCGTGCTGGCGGTGGTGACCGCCGGGCTGCTGCTCGCGCACAAGGCGCCGATCATCCAGACCGCACCGTCCCGGCTGTCCGAGCGGATCAACTGGTCGAGCATCACCTTCGTCCTCGAGAACTCGGTCTTCCTGCTCATCGGGCTGCAGATCGCCGGGCTGCTCGACGACGTCGTCAACGACGACGAGCTGTCGACCGGCCGGACCCTGGTGGTCGGCCTGGTGGTGCTCCTCACCTGCCTCGTGCTCCGCCCGGCGTGGATGATCCCGTTCACCCTGCTCACCAGCCGGCGCACCGATGCCACCGTCGACAGCAGGGACCGGCTGCGGGGAGGCGTGGTCGGTGCGTGGGCCGGCATGCGGGGCGTGGTCACCCTGGCAGCCGCGCTCACGCTGCCGGAGGAGACCCCGCTTCGGGCCCAGCTGGTCGTCATCGCCCTGGTCGTGACCGTCGGCACGCTGCTGCTCCAGGGCTCGACCCTGCCCTGGCTCGCCCGGCGGCTCGACGTGCGCGGCCCCGACCCGCGCGAGGACGCCCTGCAGGAGGCCACGGTGCTCGGCGCCACCACCGGCGCCGGGCTGCGGCTGATCGAGGCCGACGCGTCGGCCGACGAGGCGACCGTGGCCGCCATCCGCGACCAGGCGACCGCCCGGGTCAACCGCAGCTGGGAGAGGCTGGGCACCCTCGGGCCCGGTGACGAGGAGACCCCGAGCGAGGCACGCGCCCGGGTGCGCACCGAGATGATCCGCGAGGAGCGGGCCGAGCTGCTCCGCATCCGCGACCTCGGCGGGGTCGACCACGAGGTGCTGACCTCCGTGCTCGGCCAGCTCGACGCCGAGGAGTCCGCCCTGATCTGGAACGCGACCCGCGGGGGCGCGGTGCGCCAGTCACCGCTGCGCCCGCCGGACCGGATCGCCGGCGCGTGCGAGCACCTGGCCGCCGCCGAGACGCCCAAGGCGCCGACCACTGCCGAGGGCTGCCCGACCTGCCTGGCCGAGGGGCTCACCTGGGTGCACCTGCGGTCCTGCGCCGAGTGCGGCCGGGTGGGGTGCTGCGACTCCTCGATCGGCAAGCACGCCGACGCGCACTTCCGCGAGACCGGCCACCCGGTGATGCGCAGCATCGAGCCCGGCGAGGCCTGGCGGTGGTGCTACGTCGACGAGGTCCTCGGCTGACCACGCGGCCGCCCTGCCGTACCCCGATCGACCAATAGGTCGCTGCAGGTACACCCGCGAAGGCCCGGCGTACCCCGAGTGACCTATTGGTCGATCCAGGTACACCCACGAAAGGCCCTGGCCGTACCCCGGCGTGACCTATTGGTCGAGGGGGGTACGGCCGGCGGGGGCTACGGCGAGGTCGCCGTAGGTGTGCCGGGCCTTCTCCAGGGCCGCGACGTACCCGGCCCGCTCGTACGCCGTCTGGTCCACACCGGCCGGCACGGCCAGCCGGCCGCGGAACTCGTCCGGCGTCGCGAAGTCGTGCCGCCGCATCCAGTCCTCGAGCCCGTCGATGAGCACCGCGGCATGGCCGAGCCCGTGGCGCAGCAGTGCCGACGCGGTCATGACCACGTCGGCCCCGGCGAGCAGGTAGGAGGCGACGTCACCGGCATCCTCGACACCAGTGGTGGCCGCGAGGGATGCCGTGACGTGGCCGCGCAGGATCGCGATCCAGGTGCGCGGCAGCCGCGCCTCGGCCGGCGAGGACAGGCCCACGCCGGTGGTGACGGTCATCGTCTCGGGGTCGACGTCGGGCTGGAGGAAGCGGTTGAACAGCACCAGCCCGTCGGCGCCGGCGAGGTCGAGCCGCATCGCCATCTCGCCCATCGAGCTGAAGTGGGGGCTGAGCTTCACGGCGACCGGCACCGACACGGCGTCCTTGACCTGCCGGAGGATCTCGACGTGCCGGTCCTCGACGTCCCGGCCGCTGGTGTGCGGGTTGCCGGGCACCAGGTAGATGTTGAGCTCGATGGCGGCGGCACCGGCATCCTGCATCGACCGCGCGAAGCCCGACCAGCCGCCCGGGCTGCTGCCGTTGAGGCTGCCGATGACGGGCACGTCCACGGCGTGGGAGGCCTGCTCGAGCAGCCGCAGGTAGCGCGCCGACCCGACCGGCTGGGTGGTCGGCACCGACGGGAACCACGTCTGGGCCTCTCCGAAGCTGTCCTCGTGGGCCTCGGTGATCATCAGGTCGCGCAGCTGCTCGCGGTGCACCTGCTCCTCGAAGAGCGAGTAGAGCACGACGGCGCCCACCCCGGAGCCCGGCCAGGGCGCGCACCCGGTCGACCCCCTGGGAGAGCGGCGAGGCACTGGCCACGAGCGGGTTGCGCAGTGCCAGACCGAGATAGCTGGTCGACAGGTCGGTCACCGGGTCCTCCTCGGGTCCGCGGCGAACCGGTCGGCGCCGCGTGTGGCCATCTCCTCGTACGTCTGCCAGCGCTGGTCGACGGCCTCCTGGGCGAGCCCGAGCAGGCGCTCGGCCTCCGCGGGGTCGGCGTTGCGCAGCATCCGGTAGCGCAGCTCGTTGTAGACGTACTCCTCGAGCGGGATGCGCGGCCGGGGCGAGTCGAGCTGGAACGGGTTGCCGCCGCTCGACCGCACCGCGGGGTCGTAGCGCACCAGGGGCCAGTGCCCCGAGGCGACCGCGCGGTACTGCTGGTCGAGGCCGTTCTTCATCTCGATGCCGTGCGCGATGCAGTGGCTGTACGCGATGACGAGCGACGGGCCGTCGAACGCCTCGGCCTCGCGGAACGCCGTCAGGGTCTGGTGCGGGTCGGCGCCCATCGCCACCCGGGCGACGTACACGTCGCCGTAGGCGATCGCCTGCAGCGCGAGGTCCTTCTTGGCCGACGCCTTGCCGGCCGCGGCGAACTTCGCGACCGCGCCCACCGGGGTCGCCTTCGACGACTGGCCGCCGGTGTTGGAGTACACCTCGGTGTCGAGCACGAGCACGTTGACGTTGCGCCCGCTGGCGAGCACGTGGTCCAGTCCGCCGGAGTCGATGTCGTAGGCCCAGCCGTCGCCACCGACGATCCACACCGTGCGGCGCAGCAGGTGGTCGGCCACGCTGCGCAGGTCCTCCACGAGCGGACCGTCGAGGTCGTCGAGCCGGCGGAGCAGCTCGGCGACCCGGCCACGCTGCGCGGTCAGCTCGAACTCGCGCACCTGGCCCGCCTCGAGGATGCCGTCCGCCAGCTCGGTGCCGACGTCCTCGCGCAGCTGGGCGAGGCGCTGACGGGCCAGGCCCGTGTGCAGGTCGGCCGCGAGCCGCAGCCCGAGGCCGAACTCGGCGTTGTCCTCGAAGAGCGAGTTCGACCAGGCGGGGCCACGTCCCGCGGCGTTCTTGGTCCACGGCGTCGTCGGCAGGTTGCCGCCGTAGATCGACGAGCACCCCGTCGCGTTCGCCACGGTGAGCCGTTCGCCGAAGAGCTGGGTGAGCACCTTGAGGTAGGGCGTCTCGCCGCAGCCGGAGCAGGCCCCGGAGAACTCGAAGAGCGGCTGGAGGAACTGGGTGCCGCGCACCGTGCCGAAGTCGACGCGGGAGCGGTCGTTGACGGCCAGGGTCTCGAAGAACGCGATGTTCTCGCGCTCCGGCTCGAGCACCGGGGCGATCGGCGCGAGGTTGACGGCGCGCCGGCTCGGGTCGCCGACCGGGCTCACCGGGCACGCCTCGACGCACAGGCCGCAGCCGGTGCAGTCCTCGACGTAGACCTGCAGCGTGTACCGCGCGCCCGGGCAGGCCGACGGCGTTGAGAGGTGCCGACCGGAAGCCCTCGGGCGCGCCCTCGAGCGCGCCGCCGTCGTAGAACTTGGACCGGATGACGCTGTGTGGGCAGACGAAGCTGCAGGTGCCGCACTGGATGCAGGCGTCCGGGTCCCAGTCGGCGACGAGGTCGGAGATCCGCCGCTTCTCGTAGGCGGTCGTGCCGCTGGGGAAGGTGCCGTCCACCGGCATCGCGCTGACCGGCAGGTCGTCGCCGCGGCCGGCCATCATCGCGGCCGTCACGGTGCGCACGAACTCGGGCGCGTGCGCGGGCACGACGTCGGGCATCTCGCGTGACGACGTGCGAGCCACCGGCACCGGCACCTCGTGCAGCGCGGCGAGCGTCGCGTCGACGGCGGCCTCGTTGCGGCGCACCACCTCCGAGCCGCGACGACCGTAGGTCTTGCGGATCGCCTCCTTGACCCGGGTCACCGCCTCGTCGGCGGGCAGCACCCCGGAGATCGCGAAGAAGCAGGTCTGCAGCACGGTGTTGGTGCGGCCGGGCAGGCCCGCCTCCCGGGCGACGGCACTGGCGTCGACGGCGAACAGGCGCAGCCGCTTGTCGATCACCTGCTGCTGCACCGGCCCGGGCAGGGCGTCCCACACCTCGGCCGCGGGCTGGGGGGCGTTGAGCAGCAGGGTCGCGCCCTGCTCGGCGCAGGCCAGCACGTCGACCGTGTCGAGCAGCCCGAGGTGGTGGCAGCCGACGAAGCCCGCCTTGCTCACCAGGTAGGGCGCGTGGATGGGGTGCGGCCCGAAGCGCAGGTGCGACACCGTGAGGCCGCCGGACTTCTTGGAGTCGTAGACGAAGTAGGCCTGGGCGTGCACGTCGGCGTCGGCGCCCAGGATCTTGATGGTGTTCTTGTTCGCGCCGACGGTGCCGTCCGAGCCGAGGCCGAAGAAGACCGCGCGCAGGGTCTGCGGGTCCTCGATGTCGAGGTCGGGGTCGTAGGGCAGGCTGGTGCCGCCGACGTCGTCGGTGATGCCGATGGTGAACCGACGGCGCGGGTCGGCGAGGGCGAGCTCGGCGAAGATGCCGCCGACCATGCCGGGCGTGAACTCCTTGGAGGACAGGCCGTAGCGGCCGCCGATGACCCGCGGGATGGTGGCCCGGTCGCCGCGCTCGTGGGCCTCGGCGAGGGTGGCCAGCACGTCGAGGTAGAGCGGCTCGCCGTTGGAGCCCGGCTCCTTGGTGCGGTCGAGCACGGCCACCTGGGTGCACGCTGGCGGGCAGCGCCGCCAGCAGCTCGTCGGCGGGGAACGGCCGGTACAGCCGCAGCTGCAGCACCCCGACCCGCTCGCCCGCGCCGACGAGGTGGGTGACGGTCTCGCGCACCGTCTCCCCGCCCGACCCCATGATGACGACGACCCGGTCGGCCTCGGGGTGGCCGCGTGTACTCCGCCACCCGGTAGGCCCGGCCGGTGTGGGCGGCCACCTCGTCCATGACCTCCTGCACCACGGCGGGCACCCGGGCGTGGAACGGGTTGACCGTCTCGCGCGCCTGGAAGTACACGTCGGGGTTCTGGGCGGTGCCGCGCACGAAGGGGTGCTCGGGGTTCAGTGCGCGGGAACGGTGTTCGCGCACGAGGTACTCGGGCACGACCGAGCGCAGCACGTCGTCGTCGATGAGCTCGACGGTGTTGAGCTCGTGCGAGGTGCGGAAGCCGTCGAAGAAGTGCACGAACGGCACGCGCGTGCGCAGCGTCGCCGCCTGGGCGACGAGCGCGAGGTCGTGGGCCTCCTGCACCGACGCGGACGACAGCAGCGCGAAACCGGTCTGCCGCACCGCCATCACGTCGGAGTGGTCACCGAAGATCGACAGGCCCTGCGCCGCGAGCGACCGCGCGGCCACGTGGAACACCGTCGAGGTCAGCTCGCCGGCGATCTTGTACATGTTGGGGATCATCAGGAGCAGGCCCTGGGATGCCGTGAACGTCGCGCTGAGCGCCCCGCCCTGCAGGGCCCCGTGCATCGCGCCGGCCGCGCCGCCCTCGCTCTGCATCTCGACGACCGTGGGCACCGTCCCCCACACGTTGGTGCGGCGGTGGCTGGCCCACTCGTCCGCGAGCTCGGCCATCGCGGAGGACGGCGTGATCGGGTAGATGGCGCAGAGCTCGTTGAGGCGGTAGGCGACGTCGACCGCCGCCTGGTTCCCGTCGATCGTGACGCGCACGGCTCAGACCTCCGCAACCATGTCGATGGCGTGCACCGGGCACTGCCGGTAGCACGCGCCGCAGCCGGTGCACGTGTCGAGGTCGAAGCGGTAGCGCAGCCCGACGCCCAGCTTGACGACGGCATCCTCGGGGCAGGCGCCGAGGCAGCCGTCGCACTCGAAGCAGTTGCCGCAGGACAGGCACCGGCCGGCCTCGAACGCCGCCTCGCCCGCCGTGAGCCCGGTGAGCACCTCGTCGAAGGTCTGCACGCGGGTCGCCGGGTCGAGCCCGACCTCCTCGCTGCGCTCGTGCGCCCCGAAGTACCAGAGGTTGAGCTTGTCGAAGGTCGCGTGGGGGTGCTTGGGCGGGTCCTCGTGGGTGCGGCCGCGCAGCCACGCGTCGATCGAGCGGGCGGCGCGCTTGCCGTGCCCGGTGCCGACGGTGACGGTGCGCTGGCTCGGCACGGCGTCGCCGCCGGCGAAGATGCCGGGTGCCCCGGTCATCAGGGTGGCCTTGTCGACCTGCACCGTGTCGCGCTCGAACTCGATGCCGGGGATGCCGTGCAGGAAGCCGGTGTCGCTCGCCTGGCCGAGCGCGAGGATCACCGTGTCGGCCTGGAGCGTCTCGAACCGGCCGGTGCCGTGCGGGCGCCCGTCCTCGTCGAGCTCCTGGATCTCGACGGTGAGGTCGTCCTCGCCCATCGAGCTGATGGTGCGCAGCCAGTTGATCCGGATGCCCTCGGCCTCGGCGTCCTGGGCCTCGGACTCGTGCGCCGGCATCTGCTCGCGGGTGCGGCGGTAGACGATGACGGTGTCGTCGGCGCCGAGGCGGCGGGCGACGCGCGCGGCATCCATGGCGGTGTTGCCGCCGCCGTAGACGGCGACCCGGCCGGACAGCGGCGCCTGGGTGCCCGACGAGGCGCCGCGCAGGAACTCGACGGCGTCGACGACGCGCGAGGCGTCCTGGTTGGGGATGTCGACCCGGGTCGAGAGGTGGGCGCCGATGGCGACGAACGCCGCGTCGAAGCTGCCGTCGCGCATCTCGGCCCGGAGGTCGACGACGCGGTGGTCCTGCTCGAAGGTGACACCGAGGGCGCGCAGCCGGTCGATCTCGGCGTCGAGGACGTCGCGCGGCAGGCGGTAGCTGGGGATGCCGTAGCGCATCATCCCGCCCGGCTCGGACCCGCTGTCGCGCACCGTGACCGCGTGACCCCTGACGGGTCAGGTGGTAGGCGGCCGCCAGCCCGCTCGGGCCGGAGCCGATGACGACCACGCGGCGGCCGGTGCTCGGCCGGCGGCGGGTCGAACGCCCAGCCGTGCTCGATGGCCAGGTCGCCCAGGAAGCGCTCGACCCCGTGGATCGAGACCGCCCCGTCGAGCTCGAGCCGGTTGCAGGCGGCTTCGCACGGGTGGTAGCAGACGCGGCCGTGGATGGCGGGGAACGGGTTGTCGACCGTGAGCCGGCGCCAGGCGCCCTCGGGGTCCCCGGCCTTGACCAGGGCCAGCCAGGACTGGATGTTCTCGCCCGCGGGGCAGCCGGCGTTGCACGGCGGAAGCAGGTCGACGTAGACCGGGCGCTGCTGTCGCACCGGGCCGGAGCGGGTCCTCCCCAGACCGATGGGGGCGAGCGGGGTGAGGTCGCGGTCGGCTCCGGACACGGAGGCCTCCTTCTCGCCCGGGTGCGTTCGGCGCCGGACGTCCACCTCGAATACTACGCGTTGTAGTTGATGCGTTCTCGCGCGCGACGGGACGTGTGCCGCGTCACCCGCACTAGGTTGTGCCGCATGCCGTCAGTCCCACCCCTCGCCTCCTCCTCGCCTCGGCCTCCCCGGCCCGCCGCAGCACCCTGCTGGCCGCGGGGGTGGACCCCCTCGTGCGGGTCTCGTCGGTCGACGAGGACGCCGTCGTCGCGGCCGCGCAGGCGGTCGCCGGGAGCGCGCTCGAGGCGGGCGACGTCGCCCTGCTGCTGGCCCGGGCCAAGGCCGAGGACGTGGTGGCGGCGCTGGAGGTGGACGACGCCTTCGGTGACCTGGACGCCGACCTGGCGAACGGCATCCTCGTGCTCGGGTGCGACTCGGTGCTCGAGCTCGACGGCGAGGTGCACGGCAAGCCGGCCGACGCCACCGAGGCGGTGGCGCGGTGGCGACGGATGCGCGGGAGCACCGGGGTGCTGCACACCGGCCACTGGCTGGTCGACCTGCGCGAGGCCGACGACGGCGGGACGGGCGGCATGGTGGGCGGCACGGCATCCACGACGGTGCACTTCGCCGACCTCGACGACGCGGAGGTCGACGCCTACGTGGCCACCGGCGAGCCGCTGCGGGTGGCCGGGGCGTTCACCATCGACGGCCTGGGCGGTCCGTACGTCACCGGGCATCGAGGGCGACCCGAGCAACGTCATCGGCGTCTCGCTCCCCCTGCTGCGCGAGCTGGTGCGCGAGCTGGGCGTCGAGTGGCACGACCTGAGCGGGCCACTGTCAAGTAGCTGACAGGTTGAACCGTGGTTTCCTGCCGTGGGGAGAGCACCTGGCCGCGCTGCGGGATCGCCGGCGCCTGACGCGACCCCGCCCAAGGCCTCCGCGAAGTCAGGAGCACTTCGCCGACTCAGGGTCGTAAACGGTCCTGACCCGGCGAAGTGCTCCTGACTTCGCGAACCTGCGGGCGGAGGATCAGACCGGCGGGACGTCGCGGCGCTTGTCGGCGAAGTGCCGGTCGCGCCGGGCGGCGTAGCGAAGCCGGTGCAGCAGCTCGTCACGCAGGGCGTCGGCCTCGACGACCTGGTCGATGACGAGGTCGGCCGCGAGCCGCTCGAGGTCGACGTCGGCCTCGTACTCCGCGCGCTTGGCGGCGACGAAGGCCTCGCGCGCCTCGACCCCCTCGGCCGCCTCGACCTCGGCGATCTTGTTGGCGTACACCGCGTTCACGGCGGCCTCCGGGCCCATGACCGCGATCCGGGCGGTGGGCAGCGCGATCGTGGCGTCCGGCCCGAAGCCCGGGCCGCCCATCGCGTAGAGCCCGGCGCCGTAGGCCTTGCGCACGACCACGCAGAACTGCGGCACGGTGGCCGAAGCCACCGCCGACACCATCTTCGCGCCGTGCCGGATGATGCCGCCGCGCTCGACCTCGGAGCCGATCATGAAGCCCGGCACGTCGGCGAGGTAGACCAGGGGCACCGAGAAGGCGTCGCACAGCCAGATGAAGCGGGTCGCCTTGTCGGCCGAGTCGGTGAAGAGCACCCCGCCCTTGACCGCCGAGTTGTTGGCGACGATGCCGACGGTCTCGCCGTCCATCCGGGCGAACCCGACGACCAGCTCGGCCGCGAACAGCGGCTTGACCTCGAAGAAGCTGCCGTCGTCGACGAGCCCGTCGATGAAGTCGTGCACGTCGAACGGCTGGCTCTCGCGCTCGGGCACCGACGCCCGGGTCAGCGGCTCGGCCGGCTCCTCCGGGTCGTACGTCGGCAGCGGCAGCCGCCAGCTGCCCGGCAGGTACGAGAAGTAGAGCCGGGCCAGCTCGATCGCCTCGGCGTCGTCGTGGGCGAGCAGGTCACCCACGCCCGAGACGGTGCAGTGCATCCGCGCGCCGCCCATCTCCTCGAGCGAGACCTTCTCGCCGACGACCATCTCGGCCATCCGCGGGCTGCCGAGGTACATCGACGCGTTGCCCTCGACCATGATGATGACGTCGCAGAAGCTCGGGATGTACGCCCCGCCCGCGGCCGACGGCCCGAACAGGCAGCAGATCTGCGGCACCTTGCCCGACAGCGCGACCTGGTTGTGGAAGATCCGCCCCGCACCGCGGCGGCCCGGGAACATCTCGACCTGGTCGGTGATGCGGGCGCCCGGCGCTGTCGACCAGCCAGAAGACGGGGAGCTCCTCGCGCAGCGCGGTCTCCGTGGCCCGCACGATCTTCTCGACGGTGCGCGCCCCCCACGAGCCGGCCTTGACCGTGGGGTCGTTGGCGATGACGACGACCGGTCGCCCGTCGACGGTCCCTCGCCCGGTGACCACGCCGTCGGCCGGCAGGCCCGCGGCCCGCGAGTTCGCGTAGCGGCCGTCCTCGACGAAGCTGCCGTCGTCGACCAGCAGGGCGATCCGGTCGCGCACGTAGAGCTTGTGCTGGCTCGCGAGCTTGGCCGCCGCGTTCTCGGTCGGGCGCTCGGATGCCGTGTGCGCGGCCTCCAGCCGCGACCGCACGTCCGCGACCCGCGGGTCCCCGACGCTCCCCACCGGCACCTCGGCGGCCAGCGGGTCGGCGGTCGACCCGTGGGCCGGGGCCACGGCCGGCGAGGGGTCTCCGGCCGGCCGGTCGCTCGCCGCGGTGGTGGGCTGTTCGAGGTCCGGGCTCACCGGCATACCTTTCGTTCTGTCCGAGTCGGGTGCTCAGGTGGTCGCCGGGGCAGCCAGGTGAGCACCCGACTCGAGGATGTCAGGCGGTGGGCAGGCCCAGGCCCTTGGCGATGACCATGCGCTGCACCTCGGAGGTGCCCTCGCCGATCTCGAGGATCTTCGCGTCGCGGTAGAACCGGGCCACGGGGTACTCCTCCATGAAGCCGTTGCCGCCGAAGACCTGGGTGGCGATCCGGGTCGCGCTAGACGGCCGCCTCGGAGGTGTAGAGCTTCGCGACCGCCGCGGCCTGCTTGACCTCGGCGACCGAGCGGCGCCCGCTCTCCTGCTCGTCCTTGAGCCAGGCGGCGCGGTAGGTGAGCAGCCGCGCGGTCTCCTCCATGACGGCGAGGTCGGCGATCGGGAACGCGACACCCTGGTTGACCCCGATCGGCCTGCCGAAGGCGGTGCGGGTCCTCGCGTAGGCGGTGGCCTCCTCGCGCATCCGGGTGATCAGCCCCAGCGCCAGCGCACTGATCGCGATGCGGCCGTCGTCGAGGGTCTTGAGGAACTGGCGGAAGCCATGACCCCGCTGGCCGAGCAGGTGGTCCTCGGGCACCCGGCATCCGCCGAAGGAGAGGCCGTGCGTGTCGGAGATGTTCCAGCCGAGCTTGTCGTAGGGGGCCTCGACGGTGAACCCCGGTGTGCCCGAAGGGATCATGATCGCCGAGATCTCGGGCCGGCCGTCGTCGCCGGTACCGGTGCGCGCCGTGACGGTGACGACCGAGGTGATCGAGGTGCCCGAGTTCGTGATGAAGGCCTTGGCCCCGTCGACGACCCATTCACCGTTCTCGAGCACCGCCTTGGTGCGCGTGGCGCCCGCGTCGCTGCCGGCATCCGGCTCGGTGAGGCCGAAGCCCGCGAGCGCGCGCCCCGCGACGAGGTCGGGCAGGAAGCGCTCCTTCTGGGCCTGGCTGCCGTAGGTGAGGATCGGGTTGATGCCCAGGCCGACGCCGGCCGACAGCGTGATGCCGATCGACTGGTCGACCCGGCCGAGCTCCTCGATCGCGATGCACAGGCTGGTGAACGCGCCGCCGTCGGAGTCCTCGAGCGAGCCGCCGAACTCCTCGGGCACGACGAGGCCGAACAGGCCCAGCTCGCCCAGCCGCGGCACGAGGTCGGCGGGGAAGTGGTGCTCGCGGTCCCACTGGGCGACGTGCGGCTCGACCGCGTCGGTCGCGAACTCGCGGACCACCTTGCGGAAGTCCTCGTGGTCCTTGCTCAGCTCGTACATCGGCGCTCCTTCGCGCAGGTGGTCCCGCCCCCGGGTCACGGGGCGCGGCGGGTGGTCGTTCTTGACGTTGACGTCAACGTAAAGCAATACTCACCGGTATGCCAGCCCCCACCACGGATGCCGTGCGCTCCCGCACCGCCGCCACCGCCGCCACCGCCGGCGAGCGCGACCGCACCTGGTCGATCGCGCAGGTCGCCGACGAGTTCGGGGTCACCCACCGCACGGTGCGGCACTACGAGGAGCTCGGCCTGATCTCACCCGAGCGCCGCGGCACGACCCGGGTCTACCACCGGCGCGACCGCACCCGGCTGGGCCTGATCCTGCGCGGCAAGCGACTCGGGTTCCCGCTCGAGGAGATCCGCACGATCATCGACCTCTACGACGTGCCGCGCGGGCGCCGCAGCCAGCTCGAGTACGTGCTGGGCCAGATCGACGAGCGCCGGGCCGACCTCGAGCAGCGCCGCCGCGACATCGACGCCGCGCTCTTCGAGCTCACCGAGTTCGAGCGTCGCTGCCGCTCCGACCTCGACCGGCTGACCTGAGCCGGCCGTGTCACAGCCTGAGCCTGAGCCGGAGCAGGCAGTACGGCAGGGCCGGCACCCCGCCTCAGAGTGCCGACCCTGCCGTTCCCTGCCTCGTCGCCGACGGAGGGGGATTGGCGGCGACGAGTGTCCTGTTACCTCCTCATGGGTGCGTCACGGGTCGATGACCACGACGCAGGTGTAGGTACCCGGCTCCAGGTCGTTCAGAGTCAGGCCGCCGTCGCCGGTGGCGTCGGTGTCGTGCGCACCGTCCGGCGCTCCGGGCGGGGTGCAGGTGATCTGCGAGTCGGTGCCACCAGGGATCTGGCTGTCGACGGTGACCGACAGGTTGGTCAGCGGGATGTTGACGAACTCCAACTCCTCGCCGACGAACGGGTCGTCCTCACAGGTGGCCGCGTTGTCCACGGTCGCCGACTTCGTGAGGTCACCCGCGGCGTGGTAGCCGGAGGGCAGCGTCTCGACCGCGTTGTACGAGCCGAACAGCAGCCCGTCGACGCACGCGTTGCCGTTGGCGTCGGTCACGGCCGTCTGACCAGCGATGGTGAACGTGACACCGGCGTGGTCCTTCTCGCCACCCGTGGCCGCAGCGTGCTTGGCGGTCTTGTGGACCAGGATCGCTCCGCGCTGACGCGGGTCGACGAAGGTCACGGTGGCCTGCGTGTCAGCACTCACGGTGACGTGCTGGTACGCCGGGCTGGCCAGGTCGTGACCGGTCGGTGCGACGGTCTCCACGACCCAGTACTCGCCCTGCTGGACGGCGAGGAAGTCGCAGACGCCCGCGACCGTGGTGCATTCGGCCACGAAGGTGTCCTCAGCACCCGGCGAGCCGCCGACCGGCGCGTTGTCCGCGAGCAGGTCGAACTCCGCGCCAGCGAGCAGCGCGGGCGGGGTGGCGTCGTCGTGCTTGATGACATGGACAGATCCGCAGAGCGAGAAGTTCAGCGCCAACGGGGCGATGAAGTCCTTCATCGCCGCGGTGAAGCTGTCCGAGCTGCGGGACTTCAGGTACGCACTGCCGAACGCGACGCACTCGTCACCCTCGGCGAAAGCGGTTGAAGTCGATCTGGGCCTCGCCGAAGGTCCGCGGGCTGATCGGCACCCAGGCCGTCGGAGTTGGCCGCGAGGATCGCGGAGGTGTTGATCGAGCCGACAGCGTCACCGGCCGCGGACAGGTTGACCCGGTCGCTCCAGCACGGGGTGCTGTTGGACGCCTCGCACAGGCTGCCGGCGCCGCTGGTGAGCCAGCGGGACAGGAACAGCTGCGGGTTGGTGCCGCCGTTGGCGAGGTCGTACTGGATGAGGACGTCACCGGCAGTGCGCACCGGGGTGACCCCGTTGCTGGAGATCGTGACCGAGCCTTGTTGAACTCGAAGTCCATGTTCGTGGTGCCGCTCGGGTCCTGCACGCGGTGCCAGTAGATGTTCAGGACACGGTCACCCTCGGGCGTCGTCTCCAGGTAGCCGCCGAAGGTCTTCAGGTCGGACTTGTTGTGCGGGATCGAGCCGTCGACGACGGTCGGGACCGGGGTGTCCTCCTTGGTGCCCTGACCGAAGCTGTCGTCACCGGCACCGCTGGGCAGGTCGGCCTTGCGGCGCTCCTGACCCTGCGCGGCACCCTGCGGGATGCTGACCCAGTCCTCGGAGGGAGCTGGGTCGTTCTGGATGAGGTTGGCATCGGTGTCGATCTCGAAGTCGCTGATCGCAAGGCTCACCTCGGGGTGATTTGCCAGGGCTGGCCCCGCGATGAGCGCGGTGATGACCAGCGCCCCGGCACCGGCGGCTGCGACGAGACGGCGGCGCCGTACGAATGGGCGTCTGTCATGCCGACACCGCCCCGGCGTGTCGCGGCGTCTCGGCAGCGGTGATGGATGTGGTTCGGAACGGCGCGGTGGTGCGCCGACATGGACTTCTGGTCATGGTGGTCCTCCGGAGACCTGATGTCTTGCCCTGCATCAACGACATCGGGCGCGCGGTGCGCGTCCGGGTGGCACGCCGTGCGGCGTGTCGTGCCCGGGGCCGGGGTGAGAGGTATCCGGCGGCGGTGTGGTCACCCACTGAGAGGTGATCCTCCACCCCTGCACGGTGCAGGGATATGACCCATCTTGACTATTTCTTGAGCCTGATCAGACCTTCTCGTACCATGCGGGCAGCGCGATGGGGCGCCCCTCTCGGGAGGGGCGCCCCCGTCGGTCAGATCGTCACGGCGTCGCGACCTGCTGGGGAGCGAGCGGGGTGAAGTCGATCACCTGCTGTTCCTCGTTGCAGTAGCTGAACGCTGCGTTGTTGTTGCCGTCACCGCTGTAGGAGACGTACCAGGAGTAGGTGCCGTCACCGGTGATGAAGACATCCGTGTTGGAGGTCGTGTACGGGCCGTAGCCGTTGACCTCGATCGGGTCCTCCGTGTAGATCGCGTCGCCGCCGCAGTCAGCGCTGGCGTGCAGCTCGAAGGAGACGGTCCCGGTCAGCGTCCCGAAGCCACCCGACAGCGTGGCCGAGTCGTTCGGGAGGAGCCGCGGCGTCGTCGCGATGCCCGGGGAGGCCTGGGTGACCTCGCTGGACTCGTTCGCGTCACCGCACGCACCCGAGTCACCCGCGTTGTTGGCGTCGCCGGAGTAGGACGCGATCCAGTAGACCGTGCCCGCCTGCGTCGTCGTGTACGGGCCGAGGTGTAGTCACCGTTGCCGTTGACGGTCGCGGTGTCCGTGAACGCCGCCGGCGCGGTGCACTCGTCATCGAGGTACGCGTTGAACGTGATCGTCCCGGTCGGGTTGAAGCCGCCCGAGAGGGTCGCGGTGTCGGTGAGGGTGCCACCGACCGTACGACGCTGTCCTGCGCGTCGGTCGACGATCTGCGGGTCCTCCTTGTCGACCACGCTGGACTCGTTCGCGTCACCGCAGGCACCGGAGTCGCCCGCGTTGTTGGCGTCGCCGGAGTAGGACGCGATCCAGTAGACCGTGCCCGCCTGCGTCGTCGTGTACGGGTCCGAGGTGTAGTTCCCGTTGCCGTTGACGGTCGCGGCTGTCCGTGAACGCCGCCGGAGCGGTGCACTCGTCGTCGAGGTACGCGTTGAACGTGATCGTCCCGGTCGGGTTGAAGCCGCCCGAGAGGGTCGCGGTGTCGGTGAGGGTGCCGCCGACCACGACGCTGTCCTGCGCGTCGGTGACGATCTGCGGGTCCTCCTTGTCGACCACGCTGGACTCGTTGGCGTCACCGCAGGCACCGGAGTCGGCCGCGTTGTTGGCGTCACCGGAGTAGGACGCGATCCAGTAGACCGTGCCCGCCTGCGTCGTCGTGTACGGGTCCGAGGTGTAGTTACCGTTGCCATTGACGGCCGCGGTGTCCGTGAACGCCGCCGGAGCGGTGCACTCGTCGTCCAGGTACGCGTTGAACGTGATCGTCCCGGTCGGGTTCACGCCACCGGAGAGGGTCGCGGTGTCGGTGAGGGTGCCACCGACAACGACGCTGTCCTGCGCGTCGGTGACGATCTGCGGGCCGGCCGGGGTGACCGCGCTCGACTCGCCTGCATCCTGGCACTCCCCGCTCGTGGCGGCGTTGCTGCCGTCACCGCCGTACGACGCGATCCAGTAGATCGTGCCGGTGGCGGTCGTGGTGTAGGCGCCGGAGGTGTAGTCGCCGTTGCCGTCATCCACGGTCACGTCGTCCGTGAACACCTCAGTGGCGCAGGTGGCGTCGGAGTAGGCCTTGAACGTGATCGTCCCGGTCGGGTTGAAGCCACCCGACAGGGTCGCCGTGTCCGTGACGTCCTGGCCGACGGTCACCGTGGCGGTCGCCTGGGTGACGATGGAGGGCAGCGCGGTGTTCTCGAACGTGGCGTCCGTGTCGTCGGCCTCGCGGTCGGCGCACGTGCTCGCAGAGTCCACTGTGACCGGCTGGGCGGGCCCGGCGCCGGAGAAGCCGTCAGGGGCGTCCGTCTCGAGCACGTTGTAGGTGCCGAACAGCAGGTCGTCGATGCAGAAGAGGCCGTCTTCGCCGGCAACCGCGGGGATCGCGGTCCGGTCGTCCTCGGTCGCGGGGTCACCGTCCTCGTCGATGGCGAACGATGCCCCGGGGATGCGGGTCGACGTGTCGGTGACGACCTTCTCGACCTGGATCGAGCCGCGCAGCCTGCTGTTGTTGTACGTGCAGTCGAGCTTGTCGTTGGTGGCGTCGAGGGCGAAGGTCACGGTGGCGCCCGAGATCCCCGCTGTCACACCGGTGCTGGCGCTGCAGTCGACGTTGTCGAACTTCCAGCCGGCCGGGATGACGTCCTCGACGACCGTGTAGCCGCTGCCGAGCAGCACGTCGGTCTTCGTGTAGCTCTCACCGTCGGCGAGCTCGAAGGTGTTGGCCGAGGCCGGGTCCGTCGGGAACGCCTTCGTGAAGCCGAACTTCGTCGTCGCCCCGTCGGGGGTGGTCTGCTTGCGGATGATGACCTGCGCGCAGTTGGACAGGTTGATCGGTAGGGGAGCGATGAAGTCCTTCAGCTGCGAGGTGAACGAGTCCGAGGACCGGCTCTTGAGCATCGCCGACCCGAAGGACGTGCACTTGTCCTCCTCGAAGATCGCGTCGAGGTCGATCGAGGCCTCACCGAAGGTCCTGGCCTGCAGGGGCACCGTGGAGACGCCGCCGGTCTCGTTGGCCGGGATCGGGGTGATGTTCGTCGTGCCCGTGGCCTCATTGGCGCTGAAGGCGTTCGCCGGTCCCCACTGGGTGCCGGTCCACTTGCGCACCGTGATCACGGCCCGGGCTCCACCCTGGACGATGGAGTACTCGATGAGCAGGTCGTCCGCCGTGCGGGTCTTGTTGACTCCGCCCACGCAGGACGTACCGGACTGGTTGAACTCGAAGTCCATGAGCGTGGTGCCGCTCGGGTCCGAGACCCGCGTCCAGTACAGGTGCAGGTAGCCAGGATCGGTCGGCGTCGACCCGGGCTCGGTGTAGATGCCGAACGACTTCAGGTCGCTCTTGTTGTTGGGGATGCTGCCCGTGGTCGTGCTGGGGCAGACGGTGTCCTCCTTGGTCCCACCGCTGTAAGAGTCGTCGTTCGTACCGGTGGCGAGGTCGTCCTTCCGGCTCTCGGAGACGCTGTTCCAGTCCTGGTCAGCTACGGGGCCGGCGTCGGTCCCCCCCGTGATGGTGTCGGGGTCGACCTTGAAGTTGGCGTTGTTGTCGATCTGGAACCTGCTGCCCTCGAGCGAGGCCTGGTAGTGGCTCGCATAGGCCATCGGGGCGACGAGGCCGACCGCGGCGATGATGCCGACGGCCACGCCGGCTGCTCGCCGCCGACGGAGCCGTCGCCGGCTCCCGGCATCAGTGTGGACAGGCGTGCGGGCACGCCAAGATGAGCTGGTGGTCATGGTGTGTTCCTCCAGGAACCTGATGTGTTGCCCTGCTTCAACGACATCGGGCGCGCGCTACGCGTCCGGGTGGCGCGCCATGGACGACGCGTCGAGCCCTGGCCCGAGGACACCGCCATGATCAGCGGAAACGGTCAGGTGTGGTCACCCACTGCCGCCCGATCCTGCCGGTCGCGGTACCGTCACCGACATAGCCCACCTTGACTATTTCTTGACCGTTCGGTAACCCGACCTTGACCTCAGCAGGGAACGGTCCAGGCGGTCAGACACGGCCCAGGAAGGCGTCGATCTCCGCCCGGGTGGGGGCGGTGTCCGGGCCCTTGCGCGTCACCTTGATGGCGCCCGCGGCGTTGGCGCGGGCCGCGGCCTGCGTCCACGAGGCACCCGCCGCCCGCTCCGCGAGCAGCACCCCGGTGTGGGTGTCGCCCGCCCCGTTGGTGTCGACCGGGCGCTGCGGGTGACCCGGCAGGTGCGTCGTGACGCCCGCCTCGCGCACGGCGCAACCGCGAGGTCCGTCGCGGACGATCGTCACGGCATCCGGTGCAAGGAGCGTGGCGACGACCTCGGCGGCCTCGGTGCATGCCGTGCACACCGGTGAGCGCGGCGGCCTCGTCGGCGTTGCCGGTCCACACCGACGTGCGGGCCAGCACGCGCTCGCGCAGCGCGGCGTCGAGCTCGGCGAAGGTGGCGCCGGGGTCGAGCACGACGACGACCCCGGGGTCGAGGGTGTCGAGCCACGCGACGAGGGGGTCGCGGGTGAGGCCGACGAGGGAGTAGCCGCTGACGCAGACGAGGTCACCGGAGACCGGGGCGCTGGCCGACGAGCGACTCGACGGTGATCCGGCGCTCCGCGCCCTGGGTGGTGACGAAGGAGCGCTCGGCGGTCGGCTCGACGAGCACCACGCACACGCCGGTGTCGACGTCGGCGACCGGCGGGGAGGACAGCTCGACCCCCTCGGCGGCCAGGGCCGCCCGCACCAGGTCGCCGTTCGGCCCGGTGCCGACGGCCCCCGCGTGCACGCACTCCGCCCCCGACCGCGCGGCAGCCAGCAGGATCGTGACCGCTCCCCCGGCGTACCGGTGGTACGAGCTCGCCATGACGTTGCCGCCGCGGGAGGGCAGCGCCGGCACCTCCATGACGGCGTCGACGAGCGCCTGGGCGGTGTGGATGACGCGAGGCATGCGCCGAGTATGCCGGTGGCCGTCGCCGGTTCGAGGTGTTGTCCTCGCCTGTCGGGGCAGCGGATCACCTCGACTGCGGCACCTACTCGACGTGGACGCGCACCGCGTAGAGCTCGGGGAAGAAGGTCAGGTCCAGGGCCCGGCGCAGGAAGTCGACCCCGCTCGACCCGCCGGTGCCCTGCTTGTGCCCGATCGTGCGCGACACCACCTGCAGGTGACGAAAACGCCACTGCTGGAACAGGTCCTCGATGTCGACGAGCTCCTCGCAGGTCTCGTACACCCCCCAGTGCTCGGCCGGTGCGGCGTAGACCCCGGCGAACACGTCGACCAGGTCCTCGTCGAGCCGGTAGGGCAGGGTGACGTCCCGCTCGAGCACCGCCGCCGGCACGGCGTAGCCCCGGCGGGCGAGGTAGCGCAGGAACTCGTCGTAGAGCGTCGGCTCACCGAGCAGCCGCAGCAGCGAGTCGTGCTCGGCCGGCGAGTGCTCGAACACCCGCACCATGTCGGCGTTCTTGTTGCCGAGCAGGAACTCCACCGCCCGGTACTGGTGGCTCTGGAACCCCGAGCTGGTCGCGAGGAACGGCCGGATCAGGGCGTACTCACTCGGGGTCAGGGTGGCCAGCACGTCCCACTGCTCGACGAGCTGCTTCTGCACGTGCTTGACCCGCGCCAGCCGCTTCAGCGCGGGCCCGAGGTCGTCGGCCGCCATCAGCGCCCGGGCCGAGTGCAGCTCGTGGAGCAGCAGCTTCATCCACAGCTCGGCGACCTGGTGCTGCACGATGAAGAGCAGCTCGTCGTGCTGCACCGGTCGGCTGCGCGGGTGCTGCGCCGACAGCAGGGTGTCGAGGTCGAGGTAGGCCCCGTACGACATCGCCTGGGCGAAGTCGGTGGAGATCCCCTCCTCCAGCACGCGCTGGGCCCGGTCGACGGCATCCTCGCTCATGGGGGCATTGTGCCCCGTCAGGTCAGGGCGAGGACCGCCGCGCAGGACTCCTCGGGCCCGGCGCCCCCGTCGAGCACCACGTCGATGCCGTCGCGGTCGACCACCCGGGATGCCGTGCCGTCACCTCCCGCAGCGCCCCCACCTCCCGCTGCGCCCCCACCTCCCGCAGCGCCCTCACCGGCCGCTCGCCCCGCCTTGGCGCGGTCGCGCGGCAGGCCACGGGCAGCCGCTCGCGCCGCGGCCTCCTCGGGGTCGAGGTCGAGCCAGCACAACACGACCCGGGTGGCACCCCACGTGCGGCCCAGCGCCCGCCAGGCGCCGGCATCCGCGGCCTCGCTCGTGAAGGGGGCGACGGCGACCACGCCGCGGCCGGCCCGAAGGTTGTCGGCGGCGACCTCGGCGAGGCAGGCGTAGCGCGCGTCGCGCAGGGCGGCGAACTGGGGCGCGTCGAGGTCGGCGACGGTGCCGAGCGCGGCGGCGAACGCCTCGACCAGCGGGGTCGTGACTCTGTCGAGGTCGACGAGACCGAGCCCCCCGGTCGGCGGCGACCAGTGCCCCGACCGTGGTCTTGCCCGCTCCCGGTGAGCCGCCGACGCAGACGAGCGTGCCGGCCGGGCGGAACCACCCACCACCGCCGGCCCGGACGACACGCCCGCCGCGCCCGTCGCGCCGTTCATGTCACGCGTCGGTCGTGCCGTACGACCGGTACCACGTGGGGCCCACCACCGCGGCGGCGTCGGCCATCGGGACCGGGGTCCAGGCAGGCGCCCCGCGACCCTCGAGCACCTCGGCCAGCTCGTCGAGACGACGGGCGGCGAGGGCCGCGCCGGCCGCCCGCTCCTCGACGCCCAGCCGGCCCACCGCGTCACCCCAGATGGCGCGACCGGCCATGAACCCGCTGCAGCCGTGGTCGGCCGCGACGTCGATCTGGGTACGGAAGCCCTCGAAGGTGACGCCCGCGCTCAGCAGCACCCACGGCCCGTCCACCGCCTCGTCGAGGTCGGCACACGCCTGGTGGCACGCGTCGAGGTCGGTGAGGTCGAGCACGGGGAACTCCACCTTCATGATGTCGGTGCCCACGTCGTGGAAGCTGCGCGCCGAGCTGATGACGCTGCGCCGCCGGCGCTCGAGAACCGCCGGGTCGTCCATCGACTCCCCCGCCACCGGGAACCAGAGCGGCTCGACGATGAGCGGCAGACCCACGGCGTGGCAGTCACGAGCGACCTGGGCCACGACCTCGTGCTGGTGCTGCACGTCCGCGGCGTCGCCGTCCTCGCGATGGAAGACGACCAGCTTGGCGGCGTCCGCCCCGAGCGCCGACAGCTTCGCGGGGCCCCAGCCGTCCTTGAGCTTCAGCTCGGTGTCGAACCCGACCGGGCTGGTGGCGGGCGTGTAGTAGAGGTCCTCGAGGCCGGAGATGACACCGACGTCGCCGGGCAGGGCGCGGGTGACGATGCTCTGGCCGAAGCAGTAGACCGGGTCGGCCAGCACCGACGTCGCGTGCTGGCTCAGCTCGGCGATCATCTCGAGCTTGGACTCGACGACCTCCTCGAACGAGACCTTGGTGAGGTCGTCGTCGAAGAGGAGCAGGTAGTTGTCAGGGTGGTCGATCGCGATGGTGCGGATCAGGCCGGCGTCGTCGGTGATGCGCGACATGCGGCGGTGGAGACCGACGGTCTCGGCGGTTGGGACGCGGGGCATTGACAGCGCTGTCATGGGCTCATACCTTAGTCGGAGGGAGGCATCCGGGCAAGGGTGCACAGGTGGTTGACAGCGCTGTCTACTAGGGCAAGGAGGCCCCGTGCTCGTCGTGACACCCAACACGTGCATCGACGTGACGACCTGGCTGCCCTCCCTGGTCCCGGGTTCGGTGAGCCGGGCGACGCGCACCGAGGTCACCGCCGGTGGCAAGGGCGTCAACGTCTGCCGCACCCTGCGGGCCCTGGGCGACAGCCCCCGCCTCATCGGCCTCTCCGCCGCCTCCGACCCCCGGCTGGCCGACCTGCTCGCCGCCGAGGGCTGCGACTTCCTCCCGGTGCACCACGGCGGCCAGACCCGCCTCGCGCGGATCCTGCTCGAGGATGCCGGGCGCGTCACCGCTGTGAAGGGCATGCTCGACGCCACCCTGGTCGAGGGCCTCCTGCACCGCACGGCCCACGGCGTGCAGGCATGAACGAGCCGACCATCTACGACGTCGCGCGGGAGTCGGGCTTCTCGATCAAGACCGTCTCGCGCGTCATCAACGGCGCGACGGGGGTCCGCGCCGAGACCGTCGCCCGCATCGAGACCGCGATCAAGGCCCTGGACTACCACCCGAACCCTGCCGCCCAGCGCCTCGGCGGCGGCAGGCTGCCGACCATCGGCGTGGTCGTCGACTCGCTCAACGACCCGTTCTTCAGCGAGGTCATCGCGGTCATCGAGCTGCGTGCCCAGGAGATGGGTATGGACGTGCTCGTGGCCTCCACAGGGATGGACACGACGCGTGCCCGCACGCAGGTCGAGCGGCTCGTCCGGCGCGGCGTGGCCGCCCTGCTCGTCGCCCCGTTCGGTGACGGCGAGACCGCCCGGGCCGCGCTGCCCGACAACATCCCCGTCGTCGTCATCGACCGCCGCTGCGGCATCGACGACAAGGACGTCGTCCGTGTCACCGACCACGAGGGCGCCCTCACGGCGGTCCGGCACCTCATCGCCCACGGCCACACCAACATCGCGTTCCTCGGCGAGACCGACGAGTTCACCACCGTCCAGGACCGGCTCGCCGGCTACACCGCCGCGCTGGTCGGGGCGGGCCTCACCGTCGAGCCCGAGCTGGTCGAGACCCGCTGCTGGAACAGCGAGGTGGCCTACCCGCTCGCCATGGCGATGCTCGCCCCGGCTGACGGCCCGACCGCCGTGTTCGCGTCGACCCCCTGGTCGGGCTCGGGGTGCTGCGCGCGCTCAAGCGCCTCGACCGCCAGGACATCGCCGTGGTCGTCTTCGGCGACTTCCCGCTCGCCGAGCTGATGACACCGCCCACCACCGTCGTCGACCAGCGCCCGACGGCCCTGGCGCACGCGGCGTTCGACCACCTCGCCCGCCGGCTCGACGACCCGCACTCCCCCGTGGTCGAGACCGTGCTGCCCACCCGCCTGATCCGGCGCGGGTCCGGCGAGCTGCCCCCTCGGAAGGCATCCCCGTGATCCACCCACCACCGTGACCCCGACCATCCAGAACGGGTTCACCATCATCACCAGGAGGGCCGCGGCGGTCCCGCTTCCCTGCCCGGATGCCGTCACGGCCGGACGCCGTCGCCTCCCGGTCAGCGGGTGGTGACCTCGATCAGCGCTGCGTGGCCCGCGGCATCCACCTTGACCGTGGCGAGCGCAGTGCCGTCCCGAAGCGCGTCCTGCATCCCCGCGGCCTCGTCCTGCGGCAGGAACCAGCTCTCGATGCCGCACTCGAGCCGCCAGCTCGAGTCGTCACAGGTGAGGTAGAGCCCCTCGGCCGGCGGCGTGCGCTGCACCGGTCCCCCGACCCACACCTCGCCCTGCCGGGTCAGCGGCACGTAGGCGGTGCCACGATCGTCGTCGATCGCCTCCTGCTCCTCCTCGGTGACCTCGCCGGCGAAGGTCACCTGCGGCAGGTCCGGGTAGGCCAGGTCGACGTAGGCGCCGCGGAACGGGTCGATCGGGTCGACCGGCTCCACGCGCAGCACGACCTCCTCACCGGTGAGCCGGGCCGACAGCGGGGCCCAGACGGCCACGCCGACGAGCGCCAGCTGGGCCAGGACGACCGCGCCGACGCGCAGGGTCCGAGACGTCGTGGTGCTCATGCCAGGGCCTCCTTCGCCTCGCTGACGAGCCGTCGGCGGCCGCGGTCGGCCAGGACCCCGGTGCCGAGCAGCACGACGCCGACGATGAGGAACAGGGCGGCCCCCGAGACGATCGGGGCGAAGACCGCGAACGCCTGCACCGTCACGAACACGACCAGCGCCGCCGTGGCGAGCCAGGTGAGCCGCCAGGAGTCGCGCATCCCGCCGAGCACGGCGTACCCGCTCGCGACGGCCAGGTAGGCGACCACCGAGAGCACCGCGCGCAGCCAGGCACCGGCGGGCAGGTCGGCGGTGTCGAGCACGCTCTCGTCGAACCGCCACAGCGACAGACCGACGGTCAGCGCCAGGGCGACGGCGGCCAGGCCGACCTCGAGCCGGTCGACGCGGTCGCCGCGCACGAGGGCCGCGGCCGCGAGCACGACCGCCACGCCGAGCCCCACGTAGAGCGCCGGGCTGCCCTCGGCATCCCCCCACGCGTAGGGAAGGGCGGCGACGAACAGCGCGACGAGCGCGAGGAGGGCGCCGACCTCGCGCCACGGGTCGGCCAGGTCCCGCCAGCCGAGCACCAGGTGACCGACACCGACGGACACGGCGGCAAGGCCCGCGGCCGCGAGGGCGGTCGACACGGCGAAGGCTCCGTCGCCCAGGCTGAGCACCTGCCAGAGGAACCAGAAGGCGAGCAGGCCGACGGCGAGCACCAGCGGTGCGACGCCGCGCACGGCATAGGCCCAGAGGAGTGCGCCCAGGCCCCACACGCCGACGAGGATCGGCTCGTAGGCCGGCACCTGCAGGCTCTGGGCGGCCTGGAACACGACGGCACCGAAGGCCGCGGCGGCGAGCAGGCGCAGGGCCCCCACGACCGGGGACGCGGTGTCGCCCCGTCGCGTTCGCCGTGCGGCCAGCAGCTCGGAGGCGACGACCAGCCCGATCCAGACCGCGACCATCAGCAGGAACCGGGTCAGCGGCGACATGGCGTCGAGGTTCGAGGCGACCAACCAGACCAGGCCGAGGCCGACGAAGCAGGCCCCGAGGGTGAGCACGATCCGCGACAGGGTGAACCGGCGGCTGGCGACGTAGCGCCCGCGGATGGCCTGCGCGCGCGTCGGGGTCGAGCAGCCCCTCGGCCTGCCAGTGGGCGAGCTCGCCCTCGAGCCAGTGCAGCTGGGCGGGGGTGGCGGGGTGCACCGCCGGGTCCCGGTGGCCGGGAGCGGTGGGGGTGGCGGTGTGCGGCGCGGTCATCGCGGGCTCCTCGGTGTCGGGCAGGTCACCCGGAGGGTGCGCCTCCATGGTGCTCCGCGGGCGGGGTCGGCACCATGAGCACGGCTACTCACGCGCGTCGGCGTCGCGACCGCCGAGGGACCTCGGCGCGAGCCCGCGCCTATCGTTCCGGTGGGCGCACCGTCGCAGCCGCGCCGCCGGCCGTCGGCGCCAGGGAGCCGAGAGGACCTTCGATGTCCAGCACCGCAACGCCGACGTCCGCGTCGTTCGCCGACACCGCCCGCGACGTGGTCGCGCAGCTGTCCCGGGAGGAGAAGCTGCGCACCGTCTCGGGCGCGGACTTCTGGCACACCAGTGCCCTCCCCGAGCAGGGCGGCGTCGCGACGACGTCGCCACCCCGCCGGCGCACGCCGCCGTCCCTCCGGCCCGCCGCCATCACGGGCTGCCGGCGGCGATGAGGCGGCGACCGCGGGGACCGCGAGGACCGCGGCGACCGCGGCGACCGCGGCGACCGCGGCGACCGCGGCGACCCTAGCTGAACGCGTCGGGGTTCGGCCCGGTGCGGAAGTCGCGGTCGAGGGCCGCGAGCTCGACAGGTCGTCGTCGGTCAAGGTGAGGTCGGATGCCGCGAGGTTCTCGACGATCCGCGACGGGGTCACCGACTTCGGCAGCACCACGAGCCCCAGCGCGAGGTGCCACGCGATGACGACCTGCGCGGGGGTGGCCCCGTGCTGCTGCGCGATCCGCCCGATGACCGGGTCGTCGAGGACCCGCTTGCCCGACGCGAGCGGGCTCCACGACTCGGTGACGATGCCGTGCTCGGCGTGGAACTCGCGCAGCGGGGTCTGCTGCAGGTAGGGGTGCAGCTCGACCTGGTTGATGCTCGGCCACTCGCCCGTCTCGTCGAAGAGCCGCTGCAGGTGCGGGGCATGGAAGTTGCACACGCCGATGGCGCGCACCCGACCGTCGTCGCGCAGCTCGCGCAGGGCCTGCCAGGTCTCGACGTAGCGGTCCTGGCCGGGCGCGGGCCAGTGGATGAGGAACAGGTCGAGCACGTCGAGCCCGAGGCGCGCCATCGAGGCGTCGAAGGCCGCGAGCGTCGCGTCGCGCCCGTGGTCGCCGTTCCAGACCTTCGTCGTCACGAAGACGTCGTCGCGAGGGACGTCGCTGGCGGCCAGGGCGCGGCCGACCCCGGCCTCGTTGCCGTACAGCCGGGCGGTGTCGACGTGCCGGTAGCCCGGCAGCCAGCGCGGCGACGACGGCGGCGTCGACCGCGTCGTCGGGCACCTGCCAGACGCCGAAGCCGACGGTCGGGATCGGCACGGGGCCGGAGGGCGTGGTGAGGTCGGTCGTGGTCACGTGGGGCATGACCCCACGGTATTCCGAGCGACGAGGTTCGGGCGCCGGGTCGCCAGCCAGACCGGGTGTCGAACGTGCGACGGGTACTCGGGTCCTCCTCGTCAGGACGGCGCCGAGGCGGCGGCGCACCGGCCCTGCGCCACCAGCACGCTGCCGAGGGTGACCACGACCGCGACGAGGTGCACCGGGCCGAAGGGTTCCGAGAGCAGCAGCACGCCGAGCGCCGTGCCGACGACGGGGTTGACGAGACCGACGACGGCGACGGCACCGGCATCCATGCGGGTCAGGCCGCGGAACCACAGCACGTAGCCCAGCGCCGACCCGACGAGGCCGAGGTAGGCCAGCGGCAGCAGCGGCGGGCAGGTCGAGGGCCGGCGGTGCGCCCTCCGCCACGGCCGCGACGGGCAGCGAGCAGGAGGCCACCGGCGACCAGCTGCCAGGACGTCGTGACGAGCACGTCGTCGGGCGGTGACCAGCGCTTGACGAGGGCGAAGCCGAGCGCCGATGACACCACGGCTCCGACGGCGGCGGCCACGCCCACGGCAGTCGACCGTGCCGGAGCGGTCGTTCTGCCACACCAGGGTGACGACGCCGGCGACGCCGACGAGCGCGGCGATGAGGGTGACCCGGGGCTGACGCTCACCGATGACGAGGAAGGCCATGCCCATGACGACGAGGGGCGACAGCGCGGTGAGCGTCGACGCGAGCCCGCTCGGCAGGCGGAAGGCAGCGAGGTAGAGCAGGCCGAAGAACAGGCCGTGGTTGAGCGCGCCGAGCACGACGGAGCGGCCCCACCAGCGGCCGCGCGGGAGCCGTCGCACCCAGAGCAGCAGCAGGAGACCCGCCGGAAGGACGCGTGCCGTCGCGGCGAAGAAGGGGCGGTCCGCCGGCAGCCAGAGCTGGGTCACCGCGTACGTCGAGCCCCACACGACCGCAGGGACGGCGGTGAGCGCGATGGTGTTCCACGTAGGTGACTTCTCTTCCATGGAAGAGACTTTATCTTCCATGGAAGATAAAGTCGAGCGCATGGACCACGTGCGCACCGGTCGTCGAGCAGTGGCGCGCCGAGCGCCCCGACCTCGACGCCTCCCCCGCTGCTCGTCATCGGCCGCATCCACCGCATCGCCGCGGCGCTCACCCCCGAGCTCGTCGAGGTCTACGCGCGGCACGGCCTCGGCGAGGGCGACTTCGACGTGCTGGCGACGTTGCGCCGCCAGGGCGCCCCCTACGCGCTGACCCCGGGCGAGCTCGGCGAGCGCACCATGGTGACGTCCGGAGCGGTCACGAAGCGGGTCGACCGGCTCGCGGCCCGGGGACTCGTCGAGCGGCGGCCGAGCGCCTCCGACGTCCGGTCGCGAACCGGGTCGTCCTCACCCGCGAGGGCCGCCGGGTCATCGACGCGGCGATGGACGAGCACGTCGTCAACGAGGCCCGGTTGCTCGCCGGTCTGGAGCCCGAGGAGCGCACCGCCCTGGCCGATCTGCTCGGCCGGTTGGCGACGACGCTCGGCGTGTGACGCGACCGTCCGTCTACTGCGTCACACCGGTGCTCGCAGCCGGGCCCGACCGCCCCGAGTGAGGGGGTCGCGCATACCGATAGAGTCCGAGACATGGCCATCAGCAAAGTCCTCATCGCCAACCGGGGTGAGATCGCGGTACGTATCGCCCGCGCCTGCGCGGACCACGGGATCGGGTCCGTCGCCGTCTACGCCGAGCCGGACCGCGACGCGCTCCACGTCAAGGTCGCCGACGAGGCGTACGCCCTCGGCGGGTCCACGCCGGGAGACTCCTACCTGCTGCAGGACAAGCTGATCGAGATCGCGCACCAGGCCGGTGCCGACGCGGTCCACCCGGGCTACGGCTTCCTCGCCGAGAACGGCGGGTTCGCCCAGAAGGTCATCGACTCCGGCCTGGTCTGGATCGGCCCCGGCCCCGAGGCCATCGACAGCCTCGGCGACAAGGTCAAGGCCCGCCACATCGCCCTCGCGGCCAAGGCTCCCCTGGTGCCCGGCACCGCCGACCCGGTGGAGGGCCCCGACGAGGTCGTCGCCTTCGCCGAGGAGTTCGGCCTGCCCGTCGCCATCAAGGCCGCCTACGGCGGTGGCGGTCGTGGTCTGAAGGTCGCCCGCAACCTCGAGGAGATCCCCGAGCTGTTCGAGTCAGCGGTCCGTGAGGCCGTCACGGCGTTCGGCCGTGGCGAGTGCTTCGTCGAGCGCTTCCTCGACCACCCGCGGCACGTCGAGACCCAGTGCCTCGCCGACCAGCACGGCAACGTCGTCGTCGTGTCGACCCGCGACTGCTCGCTGCAGCGCCGCAACCAGAAGCTCGTCGAGGAGGCCCCCGCCCCCTTCATCACCGACGAGCAGCACACCGAGCTGCTGCGCGCGTCCAAGGAGATCCTGCGCGCCGCCGGCTACGTCGGCGCCGGCACCTGCGAGTTCCTCGTCGGGCCGCAGGGCGACATCTCCTTCCTCGAGGTCAACACCCGCCTCCAGGTCGAGCACCCCGTGTCCGAGGAGGTCACCGGCATCGACCTCGTGCGCGAGCAGTTCCGCATCGCCGACGGCGAGTCCCTCGACTACCCCGACCCCGAGCCGCACTCCCACTCGATCGAGTTCCGGATCAACGGCGAGGATGCCGGCCGCGGCTTCCTCCCCGCGCCCGGCACCGTCACGACGATGCGGGTCCCCCAGGGCCCCGGCGTCCGCTGGGACTCGGGCCTGCTCGAGGGCGACACCGTCGCCGGCGCGTTCGACTCGATGATCGCCAAGCTCATCGTCACCGGCCGCACCCGGCAGCAGGCCCTCGAGCGCTCTCGCCGGGCCCTGGACGAGCTCGTGATCGAGGGCATGCCCACGGTCACGCCGTTCCACCGCAAGGTGGTCTCCGACCCGGCGTTCGCCCCGGCCGACCCGAGCGAGAAGTTCACGATCCACACCCGCTGGATCGAGACCGAGTTCGTCAACGACCATCCCCGCGTATGCCGGTGGCTCGGCCGACGCCGCCGAGCCCGACGAGCGCCAGACGGTGGTCGTCGAGGTGGGCGGCAAGCGACTCGAGGTCTCGCTGCCCGGTGGCCTGTCCCTCGGCGGTGGGTCCGCGCGGGCGCTGCTCGCAAGAAGGCGCCCCGGCGCTCCGGCGCCGCGAAGGCAGGCGCGGCTGCATCCGGCGACTCGCTGACCGCCCCGATGCAGGGCACCATCGTCAAGATCGCCGTCGACGAGGGCGCCACGGTCGCCGAGGGTGACCTCGTCGTCGTGCTCGAGGCGATGAAGATGGAGCAGCCCATCACCGCGCACAAGGCCGGCACCGTCACGGGCCTGGCGGCCGAGGTCGGCGCCACGGTGTCCAACGGCGCCGTGCTCTGCGAGATCAAGGACGAGTGAGCCCTCCGGCCCGGTCGGCCCTGCTCGCCCCGCTCGAGAGTGGACACCCCGTGTGACAGAGCCGTCACGCGGGGTGTCGTCTGCTCCGGCGAGCAGGCCGTCGGGGAGGGTCGTCGTCAGCCGAGGAACGCGGTGATGTCGGCAGAGCAGTCACGGCCGCCGGTCTGCCACCGCGCGGTGACCCCAGCTGACGGGCCCGGCGTGGCCGAGCCGGGCGGGTCGACGTCCTCGGAGCTGGGCCGGACCACGGTCGGGTGACCACGCGCACGATCGGAACCAGGGGCCGCACGGCCGAACCAGGGCCCCACGGCCCCACACGGGTGGCGCGAGGTCAGCTGAGGTGCTCGGTCTGCTCAGGTCGCGCCTGGGTACCGGCGAACATGGCCGACAGGTCGAGCGAGCGCACGTGGCGCCGCGAGGCCAGCGACACGTAGGTGCGGGCCAGCACGTCCTTGCCGAAGCCGAGCACGGTGTTCATCAGCCCGGTCGCCTCGGCGAGGTCCTCGGGAGGGGACGACTCCACGATCTGGCGCCACATGGCCTCCTCGATGGCGTTGAACGCGGCCTGAACCTCGCTGATGTCGAAGCCGGCCTTGAAGCGCTCCTCGGCGACGTTCACGGCGTACGAGCTGACGCCGGCGAGGTCGCGCTTGCCGATCGCGGTGACGACGAGGTCGAACAGACCCTCCAGCCGTGCGCGGGTGAACTCCTCACCGGCCGCCTCGTAGTGGTGAACGTGGGAGCGTTCGAGAACCGTGTAGCTCTCGTCGAGAATGCTCGACCGGTGTTCCAGGAGTAGGGCTGCGCAGTCCATGCGATGTACCCGCCTTTCGATGGGTCCATCGTCCCACGCGGGGTGCGGCCGCCCCGCACCGGGGCGGGTTGCCTGCGCCACACCGGTGACCGGTCCACGCAGCCCGTCGCCGACCTCAGATGGCGGGTGTGGGCTCCCCCGGCGTCAGTGGCCCGGGTTCGGCGGGCCCGCGCCCCGGCTGCGGGTCGTCGGGCGTCGGTGGCAGCGGGTTCGGGGCCGGGCGCCGGCGGGCTCCCGGGATCGGGGACCGGCGCGGGCGGCATCGGGCCGGCGGGGTCAGGCGTGGTGGGCACGTGGTCGGGCGGCAGCGGCGGCGACCCCGGGGTGGGCTGCTCGGTCATCGCGACCCGGTCGGTCCGGTCGGTCCGGTCGGTCCGGTCGGCCCGGTCGGTTCGATGGGCCCACTCGGCCCGCTCGACAGGCCCAGCCCCTTGCGCACCGCCGTGGAGCCCTTGTGGAGGTGGGCGTCGTACTTGCCCTGCGTCCGGCGGCTGACGCTCGTCTGGACCTTCGCCAGCGTCTCCTCGACCTTGTGGGGGTTCTTGTTCGCGTAGTCGCGCGCCTTCATCGCGGCCGTTCCGGCCATCGCGATGATCGCCTTCGAGGTGAGCCTGGCCATCGGGCGGTCCTTTCGTCGGGATCCGTCGTGTCGGTCTGCCAAGGTAACCCGCGAGGTGGGCCCCGAGGTTCCCGGCTGACGCACGGATCGGTCGCCCGCGCCGGGCCGGCGCGAGGGCGACGGCCTGCCTCCACGACCGGCACGCGGCTCAGTGGTGCGGGTCGCTCCCCCGGCGTCAGGGGTGCCGGGTCGTCGTCCCACCGGCGTGGCTGGGGGTCGTCGCTCGTGCCCGGCGCCGGGTTGGGAGCCACCGGGTCGCGGAAGCCGTGCGCCGCCGGCGGTTCGGTGGTGTCCGGGTCGGGGTCGGTCACCCCGGCGCCGCCCGACTGCGCCCGGGGCACTGCCGGCCGCACGCGGCGGCAGCCCGAGCCCCTGCCGCAGGGCCGCGACCCCCTTGCCGAGGTACGCCCCGTGCTGCGGGGGCAGCTTGCCTCGCAGGAACCGCTCGAGCTGGTCGAGGCTCTGGGCGGCCTGGTCCGGGTGCTCCCGGGCGTAGTCACGGGCCTGGCTCACCGCGGTGGTGACCACGGCGATGACGGCGGCGGCTCGGACCTTCTTCACGGACGGCTCCTGGTCGTAGGTGCTCTGTGCCACCATCCTGCCGCGCCCGCGGCGCACCATGCCTCGAAGTGAGGACCTTCTGCACGCCGGCGCCGCCCGGCACCCGTCAGATCGAGGGGTCGGACCCGGTTCCGGCAGCCGGCGCCGAAGCAGGGGGCTGCTCAGCCGCGCTGCCCGAGCCCACGACGGGTAGGCCCAGGCTCGAGCGCAGGGCCGCCCCGCCCTTTCCCACCGTGTCGGCGTACTTGGGCCCAGCCTTTCCGGCGACGAACGCCTCCGCCTTGTCCAGCGTGCGCGACGCCTGGTCGGGGTTCTCGCGAGCGAACTCCTTGGCCTTCGCGGCGGCCACCGAGGCGGCGGCGATCAGCACGGCCATCCGGATCATCTTCATGTCGTTCTCGCTCCAGTGCAGTGGTGGGACGTGGTGTTCCCATCTTCGCCCCGGAGGTCCCCGAATGGGCCGGAGCTGGTCAGTCCGTTGCGTGCAGGCGACGGGCCGCCTCGGCGATCGAGCCGGACAGCGACGGGTAGACGGTGAACGTCGACGCGACCTGGTCGACGTTGAGCCGGTGCTGCACGGCCAGGGTGACCGGGAAGATCAGCTCGGACGCACGTGGCGCCACCACCACCCCACCGACGACCGCTCCGGAACCCTTCTGCGCGAAGAGCTTCACGAAGCCGTCGGTGATGCCGAGCATCTTCGCGCGGGCGTTGCGCGAGAGCGGCAGCATGAGCACCTCGGCGTCGACCACCTCGTCGTCGACGTCCTTCTGGGACACCCCGACCGTGGCGATCTCGGGGTCGGTGAAGATGTTGGCGGACACGACGCGCAGGTTCAGCGGCGCGACGGCATCCCCGAGGGCGTGCGACATCGCGATGCGACCCTGCATGGCCGCGACCGACGCCAGGGGGAGCACTCCCGTGCAGTCACCCGCGGCGTAGACGCCGCGCACCGAGGTGCGCGAGACGCGGTCGACGGCGACGTGCCCGGATGCCGTGAGCTCGACCCCGACGTCCTCGAGCCCGATGCCGCTGGTCTGGGGCACGGAGCCGACGGCGAGCAGGGCGTGCGAGCCGAGCACCTCCCGGCCGTCCTCGAGGCGCACCACGACCCCGTCGGCGGTGCGCTCGACGGCCGCCATCCGGGAGCGGCCGAGCACCTCCATCCCCCGCTTGGTGAAGACGTCCTCGATGACCTGGGCCGCGTCGGGGTCCTCGCCGGGCAGCACCCGGTCGCGCGAGGAGACCAGCACGACCTGCGAACCCAGCCCCAGGTAGGCCTGGGCGAGCTCGGCACCCGTGACGCCCGAGCCCGACGACGACGAGCCGCTCGGGCAGGGTGTCGAGGTCGTAGATCTGCTGCCAGGTGAGGATCCGCTCCCCGTCGGGGCGAGCGGTGTCCATGACCCGGGGAGTGGCACCGGTCGAGACCAGCACGACGTCGGTCTCGAGCTCGTGCACCCCGTCGTCGGTCTCGGCCCGCACGGTGGTGGCCGAGGTGAGCACGGCGCGCCCGGCGAGCACCCGCACACCGACCTCGGCCAGCCGGGTGGCGATGTCGTCGCTCTGCGCTGCGGCCAGGTCGAGCACCCGGGCGTTGACCTCGTGCAGGTCGGCCACGGCATCGGCGACCTCGTCACCCTCGGCGTCCTCGAGGTGCACGCCGAGCTCGTGGGCGGTCTCGAACTCGCTCATGTAGTCGGCGGTGGAGATGAGCGTCTTGCTGGGCACGCAGTCGGTGAGCACCGCCGCGCCACCGAGCCCGTCGCGCTCGACCACGGTGACCTCGGCCCCGAGGTGCGCGGCGACGAGGGCGGCCTCGTACCCACCGGGCCCTCCACCGAGGATGACGACTCTGCTCGACCGCGCGCTCACGTCGCCATCCAACCACTGCGGGCACGCTCCGCCCCCTCGGCTCCCACGACCCGGGCCCACACGGTCGCCCGCCGGGGGAAATGGCCGGTGAACGGCGCAGGAGCGGCGGTCACGTTTGAGTTGCGTCTCGCAGAACACACTTGGTTCTGTTCCGAACCATCACGCGGGTACCGAGCGTGCCGAACGCGCCTCATTGCGAAGCCCGGCACCCGCCGCCCATGAACCGGAGGTCACCGCGACCCACTGCTTCACCCGGAGTGACCGGGTTCGCCCCGGGTGCCGGTCGGCAGCGCACCCGGACCAGCAGGTCGCCCTAGAGTGCCGATGTCGGGAGGAGCAGGTGGATGGCCGAGGCGACAGGCGGCGCGGCACCGGGCCCAGGACCCGTGAGCCTGCGCCCGGCACTGCTCGCCGCGGCCGTGCAGGCGCTGGTGCTCACCGTCGCCAGCGTCGGCTACGGCTTCCATCGCGACGAGCTCTACTTCCGGATGCTCGCGCCGGCATGGGGGTACGTCGACCAACCGCCCTTGACGCCGTGGCTGGCGCGCACCTTCACCTCGGTGGTGTCGGACGAGGCGTGGGCCCTGCGGATCCCCGCCACGCTCGCGAGCGCGGCTTCCGTCGTGCTGCTCGGTGCCATCGCCCGCGAGCTCGGCGGCGAGCGCCGGGCCGTGGCGCTCGCCGCCTGGGGTGGGGCCTTCGCGGGGCTGCCGCTCGCGCTCGGCCACGCCCTGCTCACCTCGACGATCGACCTCCCTCTCACGCTGGGTGTGGTGCTGACCGCGCTGGTCGCGCTCCGGTCGGACCCTCGCTGGTGGCTGCTCGCCGGTGCGCTGGCCGGCGTCGCGACGTGGAACCGACTCCTCGTGCCCCTGCTGATGCTCGGCCTCGTCCTCGGCCTGGCCCTCCTCGGCCCGCGGGCGCCGCTGCGCACCCGGTGGCCCTGGCTCGGGGCCGTCGTCGCCGTCGTGCTCGCCGCGCCGACCATCGTGTACCAGGCGACGAACGGCTGGCCGCAGCTCGCGATGGGCGCTGCGCTCTCGGAGAACAACGCGGATGACGTCCGCGCGACCCTCCCCCTCATCCTGCTGGTGGCCATCGGTCCGCTGCTCGTCCCCGTGTGGCTGGCCGGCGTCGTCCAGGCCTGGCGGACGCCGCGCGCCCGCTGGGTCGTGGTCTGGGCCGCCGTCGTCGTGGCCTTCACCCTCGGATCGGGAGCCCAGCCGCACTACCCCGTGGCGACGCTCGAGGTGCTCTACGCCGCCGGGTGCGTCCCGGTGTCCGTGTGGATCGGCCATCGGGTCGGACGTCGCGCCATTGTCGTGGGAGCCCTGGTTCTCAACGCCGTCGTCTCCGCGGTCATCGCCCTCCCACTCCTGCCCGTGTCGGTGCTCGGCAGCACGCCGGTGCCGGACATCAACATCGTGGCCGCCGACCAGGTGGGCTGGCCGGAGCACGTCGGACGGATCGCGGAGGCGTACCGGCTCGCCGACGACCCCGGCGCCGTCATCATCACGTCGAACTACGGCGAGGCCGGTGCCGTCGACCGGTTCGGTCCCGCGCTGGGGCTGCCGGCGCCGTACAGCGGGCACAACGACCTGGCAGCCGGGGCCGGGCCACCCGAGGGCACCCGCACGATGGTGTTCGTCGGTTGGCAGCTCGCCGAGGTGGAGGGCTCGTTCGCCACCTGCTCGGTGCTGGCCCGGCTCGACAACGGCGTCGACGTGGACAACGAGGAGCAGGAGGCGCCGGTGGCCGTGTGCCGCGACCCGCTGCTGCCGTGGTCGCAGCTGTGGCCGCAGCTGGCCCACCTCGACTGACGGCTGCCCCAGGCCTGACGCGCAGGACCCACCTCGGCTCGGGCCCCGGAGGGGCCGCCCGAGGTGGGTCATCCGCAGTCGGTGGAGCAAGGGGCGTCCGGCCGGTGGCCGGCATCCGCCGCTCAGGTCACTTCGGCATCAGCACCCCGTCGATGACGTGGATGACGCCGTTGCTCGCCTCGACGTCGGTCGCGGTGACGTTCACCGTGTTGCCGGTGGCGTCGGTCAGGGTGACCTTGTCGCCGTCGACCCCGACGGTGAGCTCGGCGCCCTGCACGGTCTTGACCTTCTGGCCGTCGAGCTTGACGACGTCAGCGGCCATGACCTTCCCGGGCACCACGTGGTAGGTCAGGATCTCGGTGAGGTCGCCCTTGGGGTCCTTGAGCAGCGTGTCGACGGTGCCCGCCGGGAGCGCGGCGAAGGCGTCGTCGGTCGGGGCGAACACCGTGAACGGGCCCTCGCCCTTGAGGGTGTCGACCAGCCCGGAGGCGGTCAGGGCGGCAGCCAGGGTGGTGAAGTCGCCGGCCGCCACGGCGGTGTCGACGATGTCGGCGGACGCCATCGACTCGCTCGGCGAGGCGCTCGGCGAGGCGCTCGGTGAGGCCGAGGTGGTCATCGGGGCGGAGGTCGTGGCGGCGGAGTCGGCGTCGTCGCTGCCGCAGGCGGCGGTGACGAGGGTGAGGGCCAGCACGGCGGCCACGGGAAGAATGCGTCGCATCGCGGGGAGTCCTTTCGGGGAGGGGGTCTGACACCCCTTCTTCCGTGCGAGTCACCCCGGTGGATGCGCTTCCTTCGACAAAGTTTTGACGAACCGTGCCCGACGGCCCGCTGACGCCTCAGGCGCGGATGCCGGGCGCCTCCTCGCCAGCCCCCCGCAGGTGACGCTCGGCGCGGCGCTCGACCGCGTCGGCGAGGCGGCCGCCGACGCCGACGAGCACGATGGTGACGACGAGGACCGACAGCAGGAAGGCGACCGCCCCACCGGGCTGCGCCACGGCATAGGTCGGGATCATCCGACCCGGCACGGCCAGGGCGGCCACCATGGCGCCCATCGAACCCAGCCAGCTGCCGACCATGTTGCCGCGGTGTGCCGGCACGTTGCCCCGCAGCGCGTTGACGACGCCGAGGGTGACCGTCACCAGGGTCACGACCGACAGCACGTGCAGCCAGCTGAAGGCACCGTCGTTGATGTGCCGGATCCAGAACGAGGAGACGGCGGTCCACAGGATCAGCACCACCCAGGCCCGGCCGAGCAGCCGGTGGCGGCCGTCGCCCTTGGGTCGACGCCACACCTGGTAGCCGCCGAGCACGACGCTGGTGAGCGCGGCGAAGACGTGGGTGACGATGAGCAGGGTCCACGCGTGCATGTCAGACCTCCTGGAGGACGACGACGGGGGCACCGTCGCGCAGTGCGGCGACGACGGTGCGCACGGTCGCGGCGAGCACGACGGGGTCGGTTCCGGTTCCGCGCACCAGCCGGTCGAACCCGTCGCCGAGGGCCTCCCCAGCCGCGCTGAGCGCCGTCCCACCGGATGCCGTCAGGGACAGGCTGCGCCGGTTGCCGATCCCGCGAGCAACGTCGACGTAGCCGTCGCGAGCCAGGCCGGCCACCATCCGCGAGACCGCGGCCTCGCTCGTGCCGAGGCGCGCCGCGAGGTCGCGCTGGGTCATGCCGTCGCCGTCGGACACGTGCAGCAGCACGAGGAACCTGGCGTAGGACAGCTCGCACCCCGAGCGCTGGAGCAGGGCGTCTGCGCGGCGGTCCATCAGTGCGACGAGGAGGTGCAGCTCGTGGGCGAGGGAGGGCATGAGTCCAGACTTGCAGATGCAACTTGCAACGTCAAGGCTCTTGGTGAGCGGGCAGGCGGCTGGCCTCGCCGGGGTCCGCGGCGACTCCCTGACACCTCGCGTCAGCCGTTCACCCCCAACGCGGGGCGAGGTGGGTCACCGGACGTGGCCGGGTGTGCGACGGCCTCGATACGCTGCGCCCGTGACCGACAACCCCGCCGCCTACGACCTGACCGACCCCGCGACCGACCCGTTCGCGGTCGCTGACGCCGCCGCAGCGGTGATCCGCGAGCGCACCGGGGCGGAGCGCCACGACGTCGCCCTCGTGCTGGGCTCCGGGTGGGGCCAGACCGGTGACCTCATCGGCGAGACACTCACGACGATCGAGAACACCGACGTGCCGGGCTTCGGCAAGGCCGCCGTCGCGGGCCACTCCGGCGTCATGCGCTCGGTGGCCATCGGCGACACCGGCCGACGAGCCCTGGTGTACGGCACGCGTACCCACTACTACGAGGGGCGCGGGGTTCGGGCCGTGGTCCACGGCATCCGCACGGCCGCGGCCTCAGGCTGCCGGGCGGTCGTCATCACCAACGGCTGCGGCGGCCTGCGCGAGGAGTGGGAGGCGGGCACGCCGGTGCTCATCTCCGACCACATCAACCTCACCGACGCCTCGCCGATCGAAGGTGCCCACTTCGTCGACCTCACCGACGTCTACTCCCCCCGGCTGCGCGCGATCGCCAAGGAGATCGACCCAGGTCTGGACGAGGGTGTCTACGTGCAGTTCCGCGGCCCGCACTACGAGACGCCCGCCGAGGTGCGCATGGCCGGCATCATGGGCGGCCACCTGGTCGGGATGTCGACCTCGCTCGAGGCGATCGCCGCCCGGCAGAGCGGCCTGGAGGTGCTCGGCATCTCGCTGGTGACCAACCCCGCCGCGGGCATCTCCCCGACGCCGCTCAACCACGAGGAGGTCCTCGACGCCGGCCGCGAGGCGGCTGACCGGTGCGGCCGCCTCCTCGCCGCCGTCGTCGGCCGGATCTGAGGGCCGTCATGCCGGATGCCGCCGCCGCACCGCACGCCGACCTCCTCGCTGCCGCCCGCGCCTGGGCCGCCGACGACCCGGATGCCGTGACCCGCGCCGAGCTCGACGGGCTCGTCTCCGCCGCCGAGGCGGGCGACGAGGCCGCCGTCGCCGAGCTGGCCGACGCCATGGCCGGGATGCTCGAGTTCGGCACGGCCGGTCTGCGCGGGCGGCTGGGCGGTGGGCCCAACCGGATGAACCGCGCGGTCGTCATCCGCGCGGCGGCCGGCCTCACGGCCTACCTCAAGACCCTCGACCCCGAGCCCTTCGTCGTCGTCGGCTACGACGCCCGCACCAACTCCGACGTCTTCGCGCACGACACCTGCGCGGTGGTCGTCGGCCTGGGCGGCCGGGCGATGGTGCTGCCACACCCGCTGCCGACGCCGGTGCTGGCCTACGCGATCCGGTACCTCGGCGCGGATGCCGGCGTGATGGTGACCGCGTCGCACAACCCGCCCGAGGACAACGGGTACAAGGTCTACGTCGGCGACGGCTCGCAGATCGTTCCGCCGGTCGACGGGCTGATCGCGGCCGAGATCGCCGCGGTCAGGACGGTGGCCTCGGTGCCGCGGGCCGACGACGGCTGGCACACCCTCGACGACTCGGTGCTCGACGCGTACCTCGACGACGTGCGCACCGTGGTCTCACCCGACAGCCCCCGCGAGGTCACCGTGGTGCACACGGCCCTGCACGGCGTGGGGTCCGAGACCGTACGCCAGGCGTTCCTCGCGGCCGGCTACGCGGCCCCGATCCCGGTGGCGTCGCAGGCCGAGCCCGACCCGATGTTCCCCACCGTGTCCTTCCCCAACCCGGAGGAGCCGGGCGCGATGGACGCCGCGCTCGAGCTCGCCGAGCAGACCTCCCCCGACGTCGTCATCGCGAACGACCCCGATGCCGACCGCTGCGCGGTGGCCGTTCCCGGGCCCGGGGGCTGGCGGATGCTGCGCGGCGACGAGGTCGGTGCGCTGCTGGGCTCGCACGTGCTCTCGCGCGGGGTCGGCGGCGGGGTGCTGCCCGACTCGCCCGACTGCGTGTTCGCGAACTCGATCGTCTCCTCGCGCCAGCTCGCCGCGATGTGCCGGGCGGCGGGGGTGCGCCACGAGGAGACCCTCACCGGGTTCAAGTGGATCGGCCGGGTGCCCGGGCTGCGCTACGGCTACGAGGAGGCGCTCGGCTACTGCGTCGACCCGGACCGGGTGCGCGACAAGGACGGGGTGTCGGCCGCCCTGCTCATCGCGGAGCTGGTGGCGACGCTGCGGGCGCAGGGCCGCTCGCTCGTCGACCGGCTCGACGACCTGGCGCGCGAGCACGGGGTGTATGCCACCGACGCCTTCTCGGTACGGGTCGAGGACCTGTCGCTGATCGGCCGGATCATGCAGCGGCTGCGGGCCACCCCGCTGACCTCGGCGGCCGGGGTCGAGGTGGCCCGCGTCGACGACCTCGCCCGGGGCGACGGTGGGCTGCCGCCGACCGAGGGCCTGCGCTACTACCTGGCCGACGACTCGAGGATCATCGTGCGGCCCTCGGGCACCGAGCCCAAGCTCAAGGTCTACCTCGAGGTGGTCGAGCCGGTGACGGACGACGACCTGCGCGGTGCCCGCGAGCGGGCCGCGACCCGGCTGGCCGGCATCCGCGCCGACCTGGAAGCCGCCACCGCCCTCTGACGCGTACCCCGATCGACCAATAGGTCACACCAGGCACGACCGGTGCGTACCCCGATCGACCAAAGTCACACCAGGCACGCCGGTGTACCCCGATCGACCAAGGTCACACCAGGCACGATCCGTACCCCGATCGACCAATAGGTCACACCAGGCACGGCCGGTGCGTACCCCGAGTGACCTATTGGTCGATGTGGGTACGCCCGGATGTTGGCGGAAGGTGACAGGACGGCATCCTCGGTGTTCGTGGAGGTGCGCCCCCGCGGGCGGTGACCCGCGGTCACGCTCGCCCGTATGCTCGAGCGGTGAGCACCGCCACCGCTGTCGACCCCACGGAGCGCGCCCGAGAGCTGCTCGGAGTGTCCCGACTGACCAACCGAGCGCTCACCAGCTGGCTGCACGGCCTGCCCGGCGTCGACCAGGTCGGCTGCGAGGAGCGGGCCGCCGGCCTGGGCACCCGCTCGATCAAGACGACGAGCAAGGCGTGGGCCATCGACACCGCCATCTCGATGATCGACCTCACCACCCTCGAGGGCGCCGACACCCCCGGCAAGGTGCGCGGACTGGCGACCAAGGCCCTGGTGCCCGACCCCACCGACCTGACCACCCCGCGGCCGGCGGCGGTCTGCGTCTACGGCGACATGGTGGCGACGGCCAAGGACGCCCTGGGCAGCAGCGGCGTCAAGGTCGCCGCCGTCGCCACCGCGTTCCCCAGCGGCCGCGCGAGCCTGCCGGTCAAGCTGGCCGACGTCGCGGATGCCGTGAAGGCCGGTGCCGACGAGATCGACATGGTGATCGACCGCGGTGCGTTCCTCGCCGGTGACTACCTGACCGTCTTCCACCAGATCGCCGAGGTGAAGGCCATCTGCGGCAGCGCCCGGCTCAAGGTGATCATGGAGACCGGCGAGCTGGTCACCTACGACAACGTGCGTCGCGCCTCATGGCTGTCGATGCTCGGCGGCGGCGACTTCATCAAGACCTCGACGGGCAAGATCTCCCCCGCCGCGACCCTTCCCGTCACGCTGGTCATGCTCGAGGCGGTTCGCGACTGGCGCGAGACCACCGGCGAGCAGGTCGGCGTGAAGCCCGCGGGCGGCATCCGCACCAGCAAGGACGCCGTCAAGTTCCTCGTGGCGGTCAACGAGATCGCCGGTGAGGACTGGCTCGACAACCACTGGTTCCGCTTCGGCGCCTCGAGCCTGCTCAACGACCTGATCCTGCAGCGCCAGCGGATGCGCACCGGCGCCTACTCCGGCGGCGACTACGTGGCCGACGACTCCCCCAGCCTCTACTGACCTGACCGCGACGCGACCGCGACCGAGCACCACGGATCGAGGAACCAGAACCATGTCCCCCTTCGAGTACGCGCCGGCACCCGAGTCCCGGGCCGTCGTCGACATCGCGAGCAGCTACGGGCTCTACATCGGCGGCCGGTTCGTCGAGGCCACCGGCGGCGCGCCGTTCAAGACGGTCAACCCGGCCACCGAGGAGGTGCTCGCCGAGGTGTCCGAGGCGAGCGCCGACGACGTGGATGCCGCGGTGCGGGCCGCGCGGACGGCCTACACCCGCGTGTGGTCGCGGATGAGCGGCGCCGACCGCGGCAAGTACCTCTTCCGCATCGCGCGGATCCTGCAGGAGCGGGCCCGCGAGTTCGCCGTGCTCGAGACGCTCGACAACGGCAAGCCGATCAAGGAGGCGCGCGACGTCGACCTGCCCCTGGCGGCGGCGCACTTCTTCTACCACGCGGGCTGGGCCGACAAGCTCGACCACGCCTCGCTCGGCCCGAACCCGCGCCCGCTCGGCGTCGTCGGCCAGATCGTGCCGTGGAACTTCCCGCTGCTCATGCTCGCGTGGAAGATCGCACCGGCCCTGGCCTGCGGCAACACGGTGGTCCTCAAGCCCGCCGAGACCACGCCGCTCACGGCGCTGCTCTTCGCGTCGGTCTGCGAGCAGGCCGAGCTGCCCCCGGGCGTCGTCAACATCGTCACCGGCGCGGGCGCCACCGGTCAGGCCATCGTCGACCACCCCGGCATCGACAAGCTCGCGTTCACCGGCTCGACCGCGGTCGGCAAGATGATCGCCCGCTCGATCGCCGGCACCCGCAAGAAGGCCACCCTCGAGCTGGGCGGCAAGGCGGCGAACATCATCTTCGACGACGCCCCCATCGACCAGGCGGTCGAGGGCATCGTCAACGGCATCTTCTTCAACCAGGGCCACGTGTGCTGCGCCGGCAGCCGGATCCTGGTGCAGGAGAGCATCGCCGACGAGCTCGACCACCGCCTCAAGCGGCGGCTGGCCACCCTTCGCGTGGGCGACCCGATGGACAAGAACACCGACGTCGGCGCGATCAACTCGCGCAAGCAGCTCGACCGCATCGAGGAGATGGTGGCGGTCGGCGAGGCCGAGGGGGCCGAGCGCTGGGACTCCGGCTGCGAGCTGCCCACCAACGGCTTCTGGTTCCGGCCCACCGTGTTCAGCGGGGTCAGCCAGACGCACCGCATCGCCCAGGAGGAGATCTTCGGGCCGGTCGTCTCGGTGCTCACCTTCCGCACCCCGGCCGAGGCCGTCGCCAAGGCGAACAACACCCCCTACGGCCTGTCCGCGGGCATCTGGACCGAGAAGGGCAGCCGCATCCTCTGGATGGCCGACCAGCTGCGCGCCGGGGTCGTCTGGGCCAACACGTTCAACAAGTTCGACCCGACCTCGCCGTTCGGCGGGTACAAGGAGTCGGGCTACGGCCGCGAGGGCGGCCGCCACGGGCTCGAGGCCTACGTGACGACGGGGGTTGCCAAGTGAGCACGCGCGTCGACGTCCGCAAGACGTACAAGCTCTACATCGGTGGCAAGTTCCCGCGCAGCGAGAGCGGGCGCTCCTACGAGGTGTACGCCGCGCCGTCAGGCGCCGCTGCTCGCCGCGGATCCGCCTCTCGCGCACCGAAGTTCCTCGCCAACGCCGCGCAGGGCTCGCGCAAGGACGCCCGGGATGCCGTCGTCGCGGCACGCAAGGCGCAGCCGGGCTGGGCGGGGGCCACGGCCTACAACCGCGGTCAGGTGCTCTACCGGGTCGCCGAGGTCATGGAGTCGCGTCGCGCCCAGCTCGTGCAGGACGTGCGCGACAGCGAGGGCCTCACCGCGGCGCGCGCCGAGGCCGTGGTGTCCGAGGCGATCGACCGCTGGGTCTGGTACGCCGGGTGGTCCGACAAGTTCACCCAGGTGCTCGGCGGGCTCAACCCCGTGGCCGGCCCGTACTTCGACATCTCCGCCCCCGAGGCCACCGGCGTCGTGGCGGTGCTCGCGCCGCAGGGTTCCAGCCTGCTCGGGCTGGTGTCGGTCGTGGCGCCGGTCATCGTGTCGGGCAACACCGCGGTGGTGCTGACCAGCGAGGACCGGCCGCTGCCGGCGATCACCCTGGCCGAGTGCCTCGCCACCTCCGACGTGCCCGGCGGCGTGGTCAACATCGTCACCGGCCGCACCGCCGAGATGGCCCCGTGGCTCGCGAGCCACCGCGACGTCAACGCGATCGACCTCACCGGTGCCGCGGATGCCGAGGGCGTCGACTGGGGTGCGCTGGAGGAGGCCGCGGCCGAGAACCTCAAGCGGGTGCTGCGCCCCGGAGGTACCGGCACCGAGGCGGTCGAGCCCGACTTCTCGGCCACCCCCGACCTCTCCCGGCTCACCGCGTTCCTCGAGACCAAGACGGTCTGGCACCCCAAGGGCCGCTGACCCTTCCCAGGGATCAGCTTTCTCGCCCGGTGCGAGAACCTTCACGCTTCGCACCCGCAACCGTTCCGGTGCGATCATGCAGCTTGGAGCACCGGGCGGGAAAGTTGGGACGATGCGGGGGCGTAGGTCGCGGCCGGCACCGGTAATCTGGCACCCCGTGACCGACCACGCCGCCAGCAGCCGACAGCGGGTCGTCGTGCTCGCCGGGCCCAGCGGCGCGGGCAAGTCGCGGCTGGCCACCCGGCTGAACGCCGCCCACGGCTGGCCGATCTTCCGCCTCGACGACTTCTACCGCGACCTCGACGACCCCGCGATGCCGCGCAGCGAGGACCTGGGCATCGTCGACTGGGACCACCCGGACAGCTGGAACGGCGACCGGGCGGTCGAGTCGCTGTGCGCGCTGGTCGACACCGGCCGCACCGACACCCCGGTCTACGACATCTCGACGCAGCCGCGCCGTCGGGCACCACGAGGTCACCGCCGAGCCCGGCCGACCTGATCGTCGCCGAGGGCATCTTCGCCGCCGAGGTCGTCGACCGGCTGCGCGACTGCGGCGTGCTGCACAGCGCCTGGTGCGTGCACCACCGGCCCGCCGTGACCTTCGTGCGGCGCCTGGCCCGCGACCTCAAGGAGCGCCGCAAGCCCCCGGTGACGCTGGTGCGGCGCGGCCTGGCCCTGATGCGGGCCGAGCCGGAGATCGTGCGCCGCCAGACCGAGCTGGGCGCCCGGCCGGCGCGCGCCCGCGACCTGGAGCGCCTGCTCACCCAGGGCCGCTGACCCCGGAGCAGGTCGAGGTCCCACGACCCCCGTCGGGGAAGGACCCAACCGGCACTGCGCGCCCGGGTGCGTCGGTTAGGGTCGTGGCGTGGTCGACGAGGGGACGCGTGATGAGTGAGGGCCCGTGGGTCGCACCGGGATCCGCGCCGCCACCGGAGCCGTCCCCGCCCCCCGCTCCCCTCCCGCCGCCGGGGTACGCCGCACCGCCACCCCCGGGTACGCCGCACCGCCACCCGGGTACGCCGCACCGCCCCCCGGGTACGCCGCCCCTCCCCGGCTACCCTTCTACTCCGCCGCACCACCGCCCCCCGGCGCGGGCTACCCCAGCATGGCCGGGATGGAGTTCCGGCCCGGCATCATCCCGCTGCGCCCGCTGACCCTGGGTGACCTCTACGGTGCCGTGACCAAGGCCATCCGGGGGAACGTCGCCGCCACCATCGGGCTGGCCGTCGTCACCTCGCTGGTCTGTCTCGTACCGACCACCGCCCTCGGGGCCTGGGTCGCGAGCCGGGAGACGCTCAGCTTCGACGACGACGAGCTTCGGGCTCTACGGCGTCCTCGGCACCTACCTGCCGGGCCTGGGGTCGATCATCTCCACGATCGCCCTCACCGGCTTCCTCGCCTACGTCATCGGCCAGGCGGTGATCGGCCGCAAGGTCGGCATCGGCGAGACGTGGGACGGCACCAAGCACCGCCTGCTCGCCATCGCCGGCGCGGTGCTGGTCACCTTCCTCGGCGCGCTGCTCATCATCGCCGTGCTGTTCGGGCCGCCGATCGCCTGGATCGTCTCCGTGGGCCGGGCCGAGGCGGGGCCGATCCTGCTGGCCGTGCTGGCGGGCCTGGTCGCCGTCGTGCTCTACCTGTGGCTGTGGACCCGGCTGGCCTTCGTGACCGCCGTGATCGTGCTCGAGGGGCGGGGCGTCTGGTCGGCCTTCGCGCGCTCGTGGCGGCTCACCTCGGGGATGCCGTTCTGGCGGATCTTCGGCATCCGACTGCTCACCTCGGTCATCGTCGGTGTCGCCGCACAGGTCATCACCTTCCCCCTCACCCTCCTCGGGTTCGCCGTCGTCGTGGCCGCCGGGCAGGAGCAGGACCTGTTCATGTGGCAGGCCGTGCTGGCCGGGCTCGCCACCCTCATCAGCGGTGCGATCACCACCCCCTTCTCCGCCGGGGTCGACGCCCTGATGACCATCGACCAGCGGATCCGCCGCGAGGGCCTCGACGTCCAGCTCATCCACGCGGCACAGCAGGGCGGTCCCGCCCCGTGGCCGAGCGCTGCCAGGGCCCGCTGAGCCGGTGCGCCTCGACCCACCGCTGGACCCCACGTCGCCCGAGGCGCGGCAGTGGCTCGAGGACGAGCTGCGCAAGGGGGTCTACCACGAGCAGAAGGGCCTGCTGCAGCGGCTCTGGGACTGGCTGACCAGCCTGGGGTCCGGGGGCGACGGGGTCGGGTTCCCGGCGTGGACGATCTGGGTCGCCGCCGTCATCGGGGCGGCCGTGGTCGCCCTGGTGCTGTACCGCTCGCTGCGCGCCGAGCGCCGGATGACCGGGCGTCGCTCAGCCGGGGTGCTCGAGGGACCGACGCGGACCGCGGCCGAGCACCGTGCCGCCGCCCGCGCGGCCCTCGATGCCGGGGACGCCGACCGGGCGGTGCTCGAGGCCTACCGGGCGATCGCCCGCGCTGCCATCGAGCGCACCCTGCTCGACGACCTGCCGGGGCGCACCGCCCACGAGGTGGCGGTCGCCCTGGGGCCGGTGTTCCCGGCATCCGCGTCGTCGCTCGCGGTCGCGGCCGACGCGTTCGACGCCGTGCGCTACGGGCGGCGCAGCGCCCGGGTCGAGTCGGCCCGCGACCTGGTCGAGCTCGACGCCACGCTGGCCGGCACCCGCCCGGTGCTGCCCGACCCCGCGACCACGGCGGGCCCGCGATGACCACGACCGTCGACACCCCGGCACCGCCACGGGCGAGGACCCGTTTCGACAGCGACCGGGTGCGGCGTGCCGCTGCCTACGCCGGCGTGGTGGGGCTGGGCCTGGTGCTGCTGGTGATGCTCGCCCTGTCCGCGCAACGCCCCACCGGGACACTCGACCCCGAGGGCCCCGGCCCCCAGGGCGGTCGCGCGCTGGCCGAGGTACTGCGCAGCCAGGGTGTCGAGGTCGAGGTGGTGCGCTCCATCGACGCCTTGGAGGCGTCCCGGCCGGACGACGACACCACGGTGTTCGTCGGCGACCCGACCGAGCTCGGCCCGGGCGCGGCCGCGCGGCTCGCGGCCTCGGCCCGGTCAGCTGGTCGCCTGGTGCTGTTGGGGGTGGGCGACGAGCAGCTGGAGGCGCTCGCCCTCCCGGTCGAGGCCTTCCCGGGGGGCGGCGACACGCTCGTCGCCCGGTGCCGCTCCGAGGTGGCCCGCCCGAGCGACGTCGTGACCGCGTGGGACACCCGGTACCTGGCCGACGACGGTGCCACCGGCGCCCGCTCGTGCTTCGTGCTTGCCTCTCCCGACGGCCCGCCCGACCAGCCCGACCCCGACGGCCGCTACGGCGCCGCGATGGTGCAGCTGGACGCCACCGCCGCACACCCCGCCACGGTCGTCGCCGGCCTCGGGCCGGCGTGGACCAACGAGCTGATCACCGACGACAGCCATGCCGGCACCGCGGTGCGGGCGCTGGGGTCGACCCCGCGGCTGGTCTGGTACCAGCCGGGGCCGGGCGACGCCATCGCCCCCGGGCCCGGCGACGTCGGCACGCCCGCCGCCGGCTCGGTCTGGCCGGCGTGGACCGGCCCCGCGATCGTGCTGCTGCTCGCCGCCGTCGTGCTCCTCGCCCTCGCGCGCGGCCGCCGGCTCGGTCGCCTGGTGCACGAGCCGCTGCCGGTCGTCGTGCGCGCCATCGAGACCACCGAGAGCCGCGGCCGCCTCTACCGCAAGGCCGGCGACCGGGCCCGCGCCGCCGCGGTGCTGCGCGCCGGCAGCGCCGAGCGCCTCGTCCGACGCCTCGCCGTCGGCCGCGGAGCCGGCCCCGCCGCCCTGGTGCACGCCGTCACCCTGGCCACCGGGCTTCCCGGCCAGCAGGTCGCTGACATCCTGTGCGGACCCGCACCACCCGACGACGCCGCCCTGATCCGCCTGGCCCAGCAGCTCACCGACCTCGAGGAGAGGGTCCGCCACCCATGACCGAGTACCCGTCCAGCCCGCCCGCTCCCGACGCCGGCCCACCCCGGGCGGATGCCGGGAGCCCGCCTCCCGCTGCGCCCGAGCCTGCCGCGGCTCCCGCTCCTGATCCTGCCGCGCCAGGCCCCTCGGCAGACGCCCAACGCGCCCGCGCGGCACTGCTCGCCGTGCGCGCCGAGGTCGCCAAGGCCGTCGTCGGCCAGGACGCCGCGGTCGCCGGGCTGCTCGTGGCGCCTGCTCTGCCGGGGGCACATCCTGCTCGAGGGGGTGCCCGGTGTCGCGAAGACGCTGCTCGTGCGTGCTCTGGCCGCCGCGCTCGACGTCGAGACCAAGCGGGTGCAGTTCACGCCCGACCTGATGCCCGGCGACCTCACCGGCTCGCTGGTGTTCGACGCGCGCTCGAGCGACTTCACCTTCCGGCCCGGCCCGGTCTTCACCAACCTGCTGCTCGCCGACGAGATCAACCGCACGCCGCCCAAGACCCAGTCGGCCCTGCTCGAGGCCATGGAGGAGCGCCAGGTCAGCGTCGACGGCCAGCCACACCCGCTGCCCTCGCCGTTCATGGTCGCCGCCACCCAGAACCCCGTGGAGTACGAGGGCACCTATCCGCTGCCCGAGGCCCAGCTCGACCGCTTCCTGCTCAAGGTGGTGCTCCCGATCCCGCCGCGCGACGACGAGGTGCAGGTGCTGCGCCGACACGCGAACGGGTTCGACCCGCGCGACCTGGCGGCGGCCGGCATCCGGCCCGTGGCGACCGTCTCGGACCTCGATGCCGGCGTCGCGGCCGTGCGCGAGGTGGCGATCTCCGACGAGGTGGCCACCTACATCGTCGACATCGCCCGGGCCACCCGGGTCTCGCCCTCCCTGTCGCTGGGCGTCTCACCCCGCGGAGCGACCGCGCTGATGGCGACCAGCCGCGCCTGGGCCTGGCTCGCCGGCCGGCCCTTCGTCACGCCCGACGACGTCAAGGCGCTGGCCCACGCGACCCTCGCCCACCGCCTCTCGCTGCGCCCCGAGGCCGAGCTCGAGGGCGTCGGCGTGGCCGCCGTCCTGGAGAGCGCGCTCGGGTCGGTGCCCGTCCCCCGCTGATGTCGATCACCTGGCGCACCGTCGTGCTGGCCCTGCTGGGGCTGGCACCGGTCGCCGTGTGGCCGCACGCCTCGACGGTGCGGTGGTGGCTGCTCATGGTCGTCGCGCTCGTGGCCCTCGACGTGCTGCTGGCGAGCCGGCCGAGGGTGCTCAGCATCGTGCGGGGCGAGCCCACCCAGGTGCGCCTCGGCGAGACGACGACGAGCAGCCTGTGGGTCACCAACACCTCCGGTCGCGGTGTGCGCGGTCTGCTCCGCGACGCGTGGCCGCCCTCGGCCGGCGCCGTGGATGCCGTGCACGACCTCCTCGTGCCGCCGCACGAGCGGGTGCGCCTCACCACCCACTTCGTGCCCACCCGGCGGGGTGACCGGGTCGCCGACCGCGTGACGGTGCGCGTGCTCGGTCCGCTCGGGCTGGCGGCGCGACAGCGGTCGGTGCCCGTGCCCGGGTCGATCCGCGCGCTGCACGCCTTCCCCTCCCGCAAGCACCTGCCCAGCCGGCTCGCCGTCCTGCGTCAGCTCGACGGGCGGGCGGCGGTGCGCACCCGCGGCCAGGGCACCGAGTTCGACAGCCTGCGTGACTACGTCGAGGGCGACGACGTGCGCTCGATCGACTGGCGCGCCACCGCCCGGCGCCAGCACCTCGTCGTGCGCACCTGGCAGCCCGAGCAGCACCGCCGGGTGGTGATCGTGCTCGACACCTCGCGCACCAGCGCCGGCCGGATCGGCGACTCCCCCCGCCTCGATGCCGCCATGGATGCCGCGCTGCTCCTCACCGCGCTCGCCGGCCACGCGCGCGACCGGGTGCAGGTGCTCGCCGGCGACCGGGTCGTCCACGCCCGGATCTCCGGCACGGACCGGGCTCGCCTGCTGCACGACACGATCTCGACCCTCGCGCCCGTCGAGTCGCGGCTGGTCGAGGCCGACTGGTCGGCCCTGGCCACCGAGGTCGTGCGGCTGGGCACGCACCGGGCCCTGGTCGTGCTGCTCACCTCCCTGGAGTCCTCGGCCATCGAGGAGGGGCTGCTGCCGGTGGTTCCGGCGCTCGCCGCCCACCACCGGGTCGTCGTCGCCTCGGTCACCGACCCGGCGCTCACCGTCATGCGTGGTGCGCGGACCACCACCAGCGAGGTCTACGACGCGGCCGCGGCGGAGCGCACCGTCGCGCTGCGCAGGCGCACGGCATCCGCGCTGGAGCAGCTGGGCGTCGACGTCATCGACGCCGGCCCCGACGAGCTCCCGGTGCGGCTCGCCGACCACTACCTCGCGCTCAAGCGCCAGGGCCTGCTCTGACCGACCGCCTGCGAGACCATGAGCTGGAGGCCCGTCAGGCGGCGGTCACGGGGGCGACGTCACCGGCATCCCGGGCCATGACGTCACCCGTGGCGCCGCCGAGCACGGCCGCGCGGCCCACGACGAACACGTACGCCAGGAACAGTGACTCGACGACGACGCCGATCCCGATCCGCACCCAGGTCGGCAGTCCCGACGGGGTGACGAAGCCCTCGACGAAGCCGCTGACGAGCAGCACCGCGACGAGCCCCAGCGCGACGGCGATGGCGGTGCGGCCCTCGTGGGCGAACGACTCCAGGCGCCCCCTCGGGCCGGGTTCGATCCACGACCAGAACAGCCGCAGCCCCACCCCGGCGGCGACGAACACCGCGGTGAGCTCGAGCAGCCCGTGCGGCAGGATCAGGCCGAAGAACAGCGCGCCACGGTCGTAGCTGATCATCAGGGCGGCGGCGACACCCACGTTCACGACGTTGCTCGCGAGCAGGTAGAGCACCGGCAGGCCCAGCACTCCCAGGGCGATGCAGAGCGCCGCCACCCGCGCGTTGTTGACCCAGACCAGGGTGCCGAACTCGCCGTGGGGGAACTCGGAGTAGTAGTTCTCGAAGTCGGTGCCGACGTACGCCTCGATCTCGGCGGGCGTCATCCGGCTGGTCCACACCTCGGGGTGGCCGACCGACCACCACGCGACGAGAGCCGCGAGCACGACGCTCGCGACGGCCGTCGCCCCCCACCACCACCGGGTGCGGTAGAGCGCGGCCGGGAACGTGCGGGTGAAGAAGCCCAGGAGGTCCCGCCACGTCGAGGTGCGCACCCCGGCGGACGCGCCGCGGGCGCGGGCCAGCAGCGAGGACAGGTAGGTGACCACGGTGGGGTCCGGGCTGGCCGACCGCACCACGGACAGGTGCGTCGAGACCCGCTGGTAGAGGTCCAGCAGCTCGTCGGCCTCGGCCCCCGTCAGCCGGCGCCGCCCCGCGAGCTCCTCGAGCCGCTGCCACTGGGGCTGGTGCACCATGAGGTAGGCGTCGAGGTCCACCCGCGCAGCCTAACCGCCGGTGCCCGTGGGCCCGGGGGGGTTAGCATCACCGGGTGACCGACCCGGGGGGCTACCGCAGCTACGCCACCGACGACCTCGTCACCGGCGAGGGGGTCGCCGTCGAGGTACCGGTCGCCAGCGTGGCGGCCCGGATGGCGTCCGGCGCGATCGACGTCCTCCTCGCGCTGGTCGTGCTCATCGGCGGGATGATCTTCTTCGGGATGCTGTCGAGCACCTCCTCCGAGGCCGTCCAGGGCATCGTCGCCATCGTCTACAGCTCGCTGGTCCTCATCGGGATGCCGGCGATCATCGAGACGACCAGCCACGGGCGCTCGTTCGGCCGGCTTGCCCTGGGCCTGCGCGTCGTGCGCGACGACGGCGGCCCGGCGACCGCCCGGCACGCCCTGGTGCGTGCGCTCGTCGGGTACGTCGAGATCTACCTGCTGCTCGGAGTGCCCGGCGGTCGTCACCTCGATGATCCACCCCCGGGCCAAGCGGCTCGGCGACATGGCGGCGGGCACCGTCGTCGTGACCCAGCGCGCGCGCCTGCACCTCACCCCGCCACCGATGATGCCGATGGCGCTGGCCCAGTGGGCCCACACGGCCGACGTCGCGGCGCTGCCCTCGGGCCTCACCGTGGCGGTGCGGCAGTTCCTCGCCCGGGCGCCCGGCCTGTCGCCGCAGTCACGCACCACCTTGGGCCTGGAGCTGTTGCGGGCGACCCTCCCGCACGTCAGCCCGCCCCCGCCCGGCCGGTACCACCCCGAGGTGGTGCTCGCGGCCGTCGTGGCAGAGCGCCGGCGCCGTGACCTGGAGCGGCTGTGGCGCGAGGAGCAGCTGCGGGCCCGGGTCGTCCCGGCCGACCCGTTCAGCACCCCCCGCTGAGGCCCAGAGCCTCCCGACCCCGGATCTTCCCGACCTCGGTCAGTGGGCGGCGCCGAGCGCGGCGTAGCCGGGCTTGACCACGTGCTCGATGATCTCGAGGCGCTCGTCGAACGGCAGGAACGCCGACTTCATCGCGTTGATCGTCGCCCAGCGCAGGTCGTCGAGCGTCCAGCCTGCCTCGTCGACGAGCAGCTGCATCTCGCGCGTCATCGACGTGCCGCTCATCAGCCGGTTGTCGGTGTTGACCGTGACCCGGAACCGCAGCTCCTTGAGCATCGTGATCGGGTGCGCCGCAACGGAGTCCGCGGCCCCGGTCTGGATGTTCGAGCTCGGGCACATCTCCAGCGGGATCCGGCAGTCGCGCACGTAGGCCGACAGCCCGCCGAGCACGGGGATGCCGTCGTCACCGGTCGTGATGTCGTCGACGATCCGCACGCCGTGACCCAGGCGGTCGGCGCCGCACCACTGGAGCGCCTCCCAGATGCTCGGCAGGCCGAACGCCTCGCCGGCGTGGATCGTGAAGTGCGCGTTCTCGCGGCGGAGGTACTCGAACGCGTCGAGGTGCCGCGTGGGCGGGAAGCCGGCCTCGGCGCCGGCGATGTCGAACCCGCCGACCCCTCGGTCGCGGTAGGCCACGGCCAGCTCGGCGATCTCCCGGCTGCGCGCGGCGTGCCGCATCGCGGTGAGCAGGGTACGCATCCGGATGGGCGTGCCGGCGGCTGCCGCTTCCTCCTCGCCCTCGCGGAACCCGGCGAGCACGGCCTCGACGACCTCGGTGAGGGCGAGCCCGCCCTCGATGTGCAGCTCCGGGCGCGAAGCGCGACTCGGCGTAGACCACGCCGTCGGCCGCGAGGTCGAGCGCGCACTCGCGGGCCACCCGGGTCAGCTGCTCGGGCGTCTGCATGACGGCCACCGTGTGCGAGAACGTCTCCAGGTAGCGCACGAGCGAACCCGAGTCGGCGGCGTCGCGGAACCAGCGACCGAGCTCCACGGCATCCGTGGTGGGCAGGTCGGCGTAGCCGGACGCCTCGGCGAGCTCGACGACGGTCTCGGGGCGCAGCCCGCCGTCGAGGTGGTCGTGCAGCAGCGCCTTGGGTGCCCGGGCGACGATGGTGGGGCTGACCGCCCCGGTGCCGGCCATCAGGCGACCCGGTCGATGACGATGGGCGCGCGCTCGACCGTGGTGCCCTCGGGGGCGATGGTGATCGCTCCCTGCAGGGCGGCCTGGGCCCGGTCGAAGCGGTCGGGCTCGTCGGTGTGCAGGGTGAGCAGCACGTCCCCCTCTCGCACGGCGTCCCCGGGTTTGGCGTGCATCTCGATGCCCGCCCCGGCCTGCACCGGGTCCTCCTTGCGTGCCCGACCCGCGCCCAGTCGCCAGGTCGCGACACCGACGGCGTAGGCGTCGAGCTCGGACAGCACGCCCGAGGTACCGGCGCGTACCTCGTGCCGTTCGGTCGCCACGGGCAGGGGCGCGTCGGGGTCACCGCCCTGGGCCGAGATCATCCGGCGCCAGGCGTCCATGGCGCGACCGTCGGCCAGTGCGGCGGCGACGTCCTGGCCACCACGCCCCGCGGCATCCAGCATCTCCTCGGCGAGGCGCACGGTGAGCTCGACGACGTCGGCGGGGCCGCCACCGGCGAGCACCTCGACCGACTCGCGCACCTCGAGGGCGTTTCCGGCGGTCAGCCCCAGCGGCGTCGACATGTCGGTGAGCAGCGCGACCGTGTTGACCCCGGCGTCGGTGCCGAGGTCGACCATGGTGCGGGCCAGCTCGGTGGCGTTCTCGCGGGTCTTCATGAAGGCGCCGCTGCCCACCTTGACGTCGAGCACGAGCGCGCCGGTGCCCTCGGCGATCTTCTTGCTCATGATCGAGCTGGCGATGAGCGGGATGGCCTCGACCGTGCCGGTGACGTCGCGCAGCGCGTAGAGCTTCTTGTCGGCGGGCGCGAGCCCCGAGCCCGCGGCGCAGATGACGGCGCCGACGTCCTCGAGCTGGCGCATCATCGCCTCGTTGGACAGGGCGGCCTTCCAGCCGGCCACCGACTCGAGCTTGTCGAGGGTGCCGCCGGTGTGGCCGAGGCCGCGGCCCGAGAGCTGCGGCACGGCCACGCCGAAGACCGCGACCAGGGGCGCCAGCGGGAGGGTGATCTTGTCGCCGACGCCGCCGGTCGAGTGCTTGTCGGCCGTCGGGCGGGAGAGCCCGGAGAAGTCCATCCGCTCGCCGCTGGCGATCATCGCGGCGGTCCAGGTCGCGATCTCGCGGCGCGTCATCCCGTTGAGCAGCACCGCCATCGCGAGGGCGCTCATCTGCTCCTCGGCGACGACCCCGCGGGTGTACGCGTCGACGACCCAGCGGATCTGGTCGTCGGAGAGCTCGTGGCGGTCGCGCTTGGTGGTGATGACGTCGACGGCATCGAAGGATTCGCTCATCCCGACATCATGGCAGGGGCGCGGGGCGCTCGGTCACCCGCTCGGACCGGCCTGCTCTGCACCAGAAGCTTCAGCTCAGCAGTGGTTACGAAGTGGTGCTGTGGTGAAGGTTCCAGCACCGGGCGGGAAGGTTGGGACGAGTCAGTCGACGGGTGCGACGGCGTCGAGGGTGTCGCGCCCGAAGGCCTGCGGCAGCACGTCGCGCATCGTCAGCACGCCTTCCGGCGTCTGCACCAGCGTGTCGGGAGATCCGTTCTCCCACAACAGCTGTCGGCAGCGGCCGCACGGCATCAGGGTGTCGCCGTTCTGGTCGACACACCACACCGCCACGAGCGAGCCGCCGCCGGTGGCGTGCAGCTCGGACACCATGCCGCACTCCGCGCACAGCGCGACGCCGTAGGCGGCGTTCTCCACGTTGCAGCCGGAGACGACGCGACCGTCGTCGACCAGCCCGGCCACGCCCACGGCGAAGTGGCTGTAGGGCGCGTAGGCGAGGGTCGTCATCCGCACCGCCTCGGCGCGCAGCGCCTCCCAGTCGACGACCCGCCTCGGATGCCGTGTCGGATGTCGTCATGTCGTCTCCAGCGCCGCGGACGTGCGGTGGCCGGGCTCGCGCCGCCGCAGCACCGCCACGGACGCGAGCAGCCGGGCACCGAAGGTGATGGCGTCCTCGTCGACGACGAGGTCGCCCTGGTGCAGGTCGAAGGTCGGGCCGCCGTGGGTGCGGGTGCCGAGCCGGGCCATCGCTCCGTTGGTGTGCGGCGAGGTACCACGAGAAGTCCTCACCACCGAGCGACTGCGACGTCGGCACCGGGTGCATGCCCCCGGCGAGCGAGGCGAGCCGGAAGGCCTCGATGCCCGAGGTGGTGTTGACCACCGGCGGCACCCCCTTGACCCGCTCGACCTTGGCCTGCACGCCGTAGGGCTGCACGACCGCGTGCACGATCTCCTCGAGCAGCGGGCCGACGGTGAGCCAGGCCTGCGCGTCGAGCATCCGCAGGGTGCCCTGGCACTCTCCGGTCGACGGGATGACGTTGGGCGCCCGTCCGGCGCTGACCGTGCCCCAGACCAGGGCGGCCCCGGCCCGCGGGTCGAGCCGGCGGGACAACGCGGCCGGCACGTCGGTGACGACCTTGGCCAGCGCGAAGGTGAGGTCCTCGGTCAGCTGCGGGCGCGAGGTGTGCCCACCCCGCCCGTGCAGCGACACGGTGACCTGGTCGCAGGCCGCGGTCAGCGGGCCCTCGCGCAGCCCGACCTCGCCGGCGTCGAGGCTGGGGTCGCAGTGCACGGCGAACACGGCATCCACGCCGTCGAGGGCACCGGCCGCGATGGCGTCGTGCGCACCGCCGGGCATGATCTCCTCGGCCGCCTGGAAGATGCCACGCACCGCGATGCCACGCTCGACCAGGGCCGGCTCGCAGGCCTTGAGCGCGAGCAGGGCGCCGACCAGCGCGGCGACGTGCACGTCGTGGCCGCAGGCGTGGCAGACACCGGGGGTGCGGGAGGCGAAGTCGAGGCCGGTGCGCTCGCGCACGGGCAGGGCGTCCATGTCGGCGCGCAGGGCGACGCGGTGCTCGGCGTCGGCCGAACCGACGTCGGCGAGCAGGCCGGACCCGGGCAGCAGGCGCACCCCGACGCCCGCGGCATCGAGGCGGCGGGCCACGGTCTGGGTCGTGCGCACCTCCTCGCGGGACAGCTCGGGATGGGCATGGAGATCCCGCCGGACGTCGATGAGCTCTGCTGCGAGTGAGGAGATGCGCTCGCCGAGCGAGGCGAGAAGGGCATCGTCGTTCATCAGGCAACCAACTCTACTCGGATGCCGTCGCCCCCCGGGACGCCTTCAGGCATCGCACAGCCCCTGACGTCGAGCGCTTCGGCTCGGCCGAGCTCTCCCCGGGTTGGGTGCTCAGGTGGCTGCCAGGACAACCGTCTCAGCACCCGACTCGAGTGCCGCCGGGATGCCGTCAGCCGCGGGCGGCCTTGTACTCGTCCCAGCGCTGCGCGATGCCGCCCATCTCGCGGATGACGAACTCGATGAACTCGACCGACAGCTGCATCCGGCCCCCCGCCCGGGTGTCGGAGCCCAGGACACCGCGGGCCTCCACGAGGGCGGCGAGGATGGGCGCGTAGATCGCGTCCCGCTGGATGAGCACCTCGTGCCACGCGTCATCCATGACGACGTAGACGTCGCGCCGGGAGCCGCGCTCCCGCTCACGACGGATCATGCGCACCTGGATGCAGCGAGCGCACCGCCCCGGACACGCCGGCCGGGCTGACGTCGAGCAGGGTCGCAAGCTCGCTCGAGGTGAGCCGGCCACCCTCGGTGGCCATCAGCGCAGCGAAGACGCGGGCCGGGAGCCGGGCCATGCCGGCATCCGCGAGGGCACCGCCGAGGTGCTCGACGACGTCGTGCAGGTGGGGGTCGCCCAGGCCGGCCCCTGCCCCATCGGGACCGACTGCAGCGGCGTCGCCGGCAGGCGGCGGGGTCGGCGGCGCCGTCGCCGCCTTCGGCGGCCGTGCTGCGGAGGGCGACATGCGTGAAGGTTACAACATTCACATACTTCTGAAGCAGGTGTACCGTCGGTGACATGTCCGACGTCATCTCCGTCTCCGGTCTGCACAAGTCGTTCGGTCGCACCGTGGCGCTCGACGGCCTCGACCTCACCGTCCGCGAGGGCGAGGTGCACGGCTTCCTCGGGCCCAACGGCGCCGGCAAGTCGACCACCATCCGCATCCTGCTCGGGCTGCTGCGCGCCGACCGCGGGTTCGCGACCGTGCTGGGCCGCGACCCGTGGGCCGACGCCACCGAGCTGCACCGCCAGCTCGCCTACGTGCCCGGCGACGTCGTGCTCTGGCCGAGCCTGAGCGGCGGGCGAGGTCATCGACCTGCTCGGCCGGCTGCGCGGCGGCATCGACGAGAACCGCCGGAAGCGGCTCGTCGAGCGCTTCGAGCTCGACGAGACCAAGAAGGGCAAGGCCTACTCCAAGGGCAACCGGCAGAAGGTCGCCCTGGTGGCCGCCCTGGCCAGCGGCGTGCCCGCTGCTCGTGCTCGACGAGCCGACCGCCGGCCTCGACCCGCTCATGGAGGAGGTCTTCCAGAGCGAGCTCAGCGCCCTGCCGGAGTGACGGCCGCACCGTGCTGCTGTCGAGCCACATCCTCAGCGAGGTCGAGAAGGCCTGCGACCGGGTGAGCATCGTCAAGGCCGGCCGGATCGTCGACTCCGGCACCCTCACCGAGCTGCGCCACCTCACCCACACCCGGGTGCACGCCGTGCTGCACGACGCCCCCTCCCTCGACGAGGTCCGCTCGTGGCGCGGCACCCACGACGTGCGGGTCGACGGCACCGACGTGCGACTGTCGGTCGACGCCGAGCACCTCGGCGAGCTCGTCGCCACCCTGGGCAACCGCGGCGTCGCGAGCCTCACCTGCCAGCCGCCCACCCTCGAGGAGCTGTTCCTCGCCCGCTACCAGACCCAGCCGGATGCCGAGGGCTGGCCCGGGCCGCCGCACGCACCACAGGCCTCGCAGGAGCAACCGGTATGACCACCGCCACCGCCCCGACGGGCCAGCTCGCCCCGACGATCTCGCTCGGCACCCGGCTCGCCGGGTTCTCGCACCTGCTGCGCCTCGCGTGGCGCCGCGACCGCATCCTCATCCCCAGCAGCGTGCTCGGGCTCGTCGTCCTGGCCGTGGGGTCGGCGCAGGCCACCCTGGCGCTGTACCCCGACGACGAGTCGGCCGCCGCCGGGCTGGCGGGCATCCTCACCAACCCCTCCATCATCGCGATGTACGGACCCCTCGCGTCGCAGACGGCCGCCGCCCTCGCGGTGTTCAAGACGGTGATGATGGGAGCCTTCCTGGTCGCGGTGCTCGGCTTCGTCGTCGTGCGGCGGCACACCCGCACCGAGGAGGACGAGGGCCGCCTGGAGCTGCTCGGCTCCGGGGTCGTCGGGCGATGGGCGCCCCTCGCCGCCGCAGTCACCCTGGCGACGGTCGCCGTCGTGGCCGCCAGTGCGCTCTCCGCCGCCGGGCTCGCCGCGCTCGGGCTCGACCCGGCCGGCAGCGTGGCCTTTGCGGTGGCCTGGCTCGCGGCGGGGCTGGCGACCGTCGGGGTCAGCGCCGTCGCCGTGCAGCTGGCGGCCACGACCAGGGGTGCCGCCGGCCTCGGCTTCGGGTTCCTCGCGGTGGCCTACGCGCTGCGCGCCGTGGCCGACTCCGCCGACGAGGGCACCGTGACGCACGCCCTCGGCTGGCTCTCGCCCCTCGGGCTGGGCCGGTCGCGTGGAGGCCTACGGCGCCAACCGCACAGTGGGTGCTCGCTGCTCGCCGTGGCCACGCTGGTCGCGGGCGTGGTCATCGGCGTGGCGGTGCGTCGACCGGCGCGACCTGGGGGCCGGCCTCATTCCGGCCCGCAGCGGTCCTTCGCAGAGCGGGCCGCCTGCTCTCCAGCCCGTTGGGCCTGGTGACCCGGCTGGCCCGGGGCACGATCATCGGGTGGACCATCGGGCTCGCGCTCGCCGGCATCCTCGTCGGTTCGCTCCTGGGCTCGGTCGCCGACCTCGCCGACGACCCGGTGATCACCGACTTCCTCGAACAGCTCGGTGGTTCGGCAGGCACGGTCGAGGACATCTTCGTGTCCACCGAGCTCGGCTTCATCGCGGCGGCCGTCGCGGCCGCAGGCGTCGCCCTCGCCCTGCGGCTCGTGGGGGCCGAGCGCAACGGCCTCGCAGAGGTGGTCCTGGCCACCCCGACGAGCCGGCTGCGGTGGTACGCCGCTCACGTCGCCGTGCCGATGGCCCTGACCGCGGTGCTCATGACGGTGATCGGCGTCATGCTGGGGCTGGTCGGGCCTGCCGCCACCGAGCTCGCTCCCCCGCTCGGGGAGGCGGTCGGAGCGGCGTGGTCCAAGCTGCCCGCGGTGTGGGTGGTCATCGCGGTGGCGGCGGCCCTGGCGGGCGCGGCACCCCGCTTCGCGCCCGTTCGCGTGGGCCGTGCTGCTCGTGACGTTCCTCGTCGGCGAGCTCGGCCCGACCATGCAGCTGCCGGCGTGGGTGCTCAACGTGTCTCCGTTCACGCACCTGCCTCAACTGCCCGGCGGCAGCTTCGAGCCGCTGCCCGCAGTGGTGCTCACCGCGCTCGCGGCGGTGCTGGTGCTCGGCGGGTTCCTCGGCTACCGCCGCCGCGACGTCACCTGACCCCGGGTCCCCCGGTTCGAGGTGATCCGCTGCCCTGACAGGTGAGCGTTTCACCTCGAACCCGCGAGCGCTCGACGGGTCCGAGGTGAAGTTCGACCCGCACGTGGCAGGGTTTCACCTCGAACCGGCGGCGGCTCAGGTGAGGTCGGTGCGGCCCTCGGCCTTGAGGGCGTCGACGACCTGCTTCACGTCCTGGGCCCGCGCCCGGGTGGTCACGAGCAGCGCGTCGGGGGTGTCGACGACCACGACGTCGTCCAGCCCCACGATCGCGATCCGCCGACCGCTGGCGGGCACCACCACTCCCCCGGCGTCGATCGCCATGACGTGCGAGCCGGTCGCCGAGCACCCGCAGGTCCCGGATGCCGTCGCCCTCGCCGACGCCGGCGCCACCGCCGTCGCCGTCACCACTGCCGGATGCCGGGAGCAGCGTCGCAAGGCTCGCGAAGTCGCCGACGTCGTCCCACTCGAAGGGAGCGGGCACGACGACGACGCGGCCGGCATCCGCCGCGGGCTCGGCGACGGCGTGGTCGATGGCGATCCTGGTCAGCCCGGGCCAGACGTCCGTCGAGCCGCGACGGGTCCGCCGCGATCGACCTCAGGCCGGCCGCGAGGTCGGGGTGCCACTGCTCGAGCAGGTCGAGCAGGGTCGACGCCCGAACCACGAACATGCCTGCGTTCCAACGGAACTCACCGGAGGCGACGTACTCGCGCGGCGCGCTCGGCATCCGGCTTCTCGACGAACTCGACCGCGTGCAGCGCGGTGGTCGCTCCGGCCAGCGGCTCACCCGGCGCGGATGTAGCCGAACCCGGTCGCGGGCCACGTGGGCTCGACACCGATCGTCACGAGGTGGCCGTCGCGGGCGACCGAGGCGGCCTCGCGGATCACCGCCTCGAACGCGCCCTGGTCGGGGATGACGTGGTCGGCCGCGAAGGAGCCGATCACGGCATCCGGGTCGAGCCGCTCGACCACGGCGGCGGCCAGGCCGATCGCGGCCATCGAGTCGCGCGGCGAGGGCTCCGCGAGCACCTGGGAGGGGCCGAACCCCGGCAGCTGGGCCCGCACCGCGTCGGCGTGCGCGGCCCCCGTGACGACGACGACCCGCTCGGCGGTCAGCGGCTCGAGCCGGTCGACGGTGGTCTGCAGCAGCGAGCGGCCGCTGCCGGTGAGGTCGAGGAGGAACTTGGGGTGCGCGGCGCGGCTCAGCGGCCACAGCCGGGTGCCGGCGCCGCCTGCGGGCACGACGGCCCAGAAGCCGGGGATGCTCGTCACGAGGTCAGCCGCCGAGGGGGAAGCTGTCCAGAACCCGCCAGACCCCGTCGTGGTCGTGGTGGTAGAGCTCGACCGAGGTCACCCGGAACGAGCAGCGGAAGGTGCCCAGCGACTCGAAGGCCCGGTCCAGGGCCGCTGCGTCGAGGTGGTGGGCCACCGTGACGTGCGGGTGGTACGGGAAGTCGAGCAACCGCTCGATCGGCCCCGAGCGCACCGCGCGCTCGAGCGCCTCGCAGCTCGGGATGCCCTGCGACACCTGCACGAAGACCACCGGCGACACCGGCCGGAAGGTGCCGGTGCCCGACAGCACCATGTCGAACGGCTCCGCGGCGGTCGTCACCGCGACCAGGTGCTCGAGGAAGGCGTCCATCGACTCCGACGGGATCGCGGTCGGCGGCAGCAGGGTCACGTGCGGCGGGATGGCCGAGGCCATCGGGTCGCCCAAGTCCTCCCGGGCTCGCTGGAGGGAGGTCGACCAGGGCTCGGGGACGGTGACGGCGACACCGTGGTTCGGCATGGGCAGGGACCCTACTCCGCCACCGGGAGCAGGCCGACGGCATCCCGGACCCGCGCCATCGTCGCGTCGGCGATGACCGTCGCGCGCTCGGCGCCGCGGGCCAGGATGCGGTCGAGCTCGGCCGGGTCGTCGAGCAGCTCGGCCAGCCGGTCGCGGAACGGCGTGACCGCCTCGACCACGACCTCGGCGACGGCCTTCTTCAGGTCGCCGTAGCCCCGGCCGGAGAAGTCGGCCTCGACGTCGGCGATCGGCGTGCCGGACAGCACCGAGTGGATGACGAGCAGGTTCGAGACCCCGGGCTTGGTCTCGGGGTCGTAGCGCACCTCGGCCTCGGTGTCGGTGACGGCCGAGCGGATCTTCTTGGCGATCCGGCCCGGGTCGTCGCTGAGCAGCACCAGGCCCTTGTCGGACGACATCGACCCGCTCATCTTCGCCGTGGGCTCCTGGAGGTCCATGATCTTGGCGGACTCCTTGAGGATGTACGGCTCGGGCACCGTGAGCACCGGTCCGAACCGCGCGTTCATCCGCTCGGCGAGGTCACGGGTGATCTCGAGGTGCTGGCGCTGGTCCTCGCCGACCGGCACGAACGCCGCGTCGTACATCAGGATGTCGGCGGCCATCAGCACCGGGTAGGTGAACAGGCCGACGTTGGCGTTGTGCCCCTTGGCCGTCTTGTCCTTGAACTGCGTCATCCGGTTCATCTCGCCCATGGCCGTCTGGCAGGCGAGGACCCACCCCAGCTCGGGGTGCTGGCGGACGTGGCTCTGGCAGGAACACCGCGGACGTCTCGGGGTCGACCCCGCCGGCGATGAACTGCGCGGCGGTGACCCGGGTGCGGCGGCGCAGCACCTCGGGGTCGGTCGGCACGGTGAGCGCGTGCAGGTCGGCGACGAAGTAGTAGGCGTCGAAGTCCTGCTGCAGGCCGACCCAGTTCACGAGGGCGCCGAGGAAGTTGCCGAGGTGGAGGGAGTCGCTCGTCGGCTGCATCCCGGAGAGGATGCGCGGGCGTGCGGAAGCGGCCGCTGCGGGGGTGGACATGGCGCACATTGTGTCAGGGGCCGCGCCCCTAGACTTCCCGGCATGGCCCGGTCCCGAGAGTCGCCCCCAGGTCGTCGACACGCACCGGCGGGTGTTCGGAGCCGCCCCCGAGGGAGTCTGGTCGGCCCCGGGCCGGGTCAACCTGATCGGCGAGCACACCGACTACAACGACGGGCTCGTGCTGCCGATCGCCCTGCCCCACCGCACGGATGCCGCGTGCTCGCCGCGCGCCGACGACCTCCTTCGCGTGTGGTCGGTGCAGACCGACGAGCTGGTCGAGGTGGCGCTCGACGACGTCGCGCCGGGCACGCCCTGGCGGCTGGGGGGCCTACGTGGCCGGGGTGCTGTGGGCGCTGCGGGCCAGGCGGGTCACGAGGTGCGCGGGCTCGACGTCACCGTCGACAGCGACGTGCCGGTCGGCGCCGGGCCTGTCGAGCTCGGCGGCCCTGGAGTGCGCGGTGGGGGCGGCGGCCAGCGACCTGTTCGGACTCGGCCTGCTCGCCGACGACGCCGGCGCGGGCCCGCCTCGCGGCGGCCTGCGTGCGCGCCGAGAACGACATCGCGGGTGCTCCCACCGGCGGCATGGACCAGTCGGCCGCGCTGCTCTGCCGGGCCGACCACGCGCTGTTGCTCGACTGCCGCAGCGGCGCGACCGAGCACGTGCCGTTCGACCTCGCCGGGCGGCGGCATTGTGGACGGCAGGTGACGGCACGGCATCCGGGCACGTGCTGCTGGTGACCGACACCCGCGCCGAGCACAGCCTCAACGACGGCCAGTACGGCGAGCGCCGCGCGGCCTGCGAGCAGGCGGCCGCCGAGCTCGGGGTGGAGTCGCTGCGCGACGTCGACCCGGCCGACCTCGACGACGCGCTGGCGCGCCTGTCCGACGACGTGCTGCGCCGCCGCACCCGGCACGTGGTCACCGAGATCGCGCGGGTCCGGGCGGCGGTCGAGGCGCTGCGCGCCGGCGACCTCGCCGAGGTCGGGCGGCTGTTCGACGCGTCGCACGCCTCGCTGCGCGACGACTACGAGGTCAGCTGCGACGAGCTCGACGCCTCGGTCGAGGCCGCCCGGGCCGCCGGTGCGCTGGGCGCCCGGATGACCGGCGGCGGGTTCGGCGGGTCGAGCATCGCCCTGCTGCCGGCGGATGCCGTGGACGACGCCGAGCGCGCCATCGCCGCGGCCTTCGCCGAGCGCGGCTGGCGCGCGCCGCAGTCCTTCGTCGTCACCGCCGGACCGCGGCCCACCGCACCCTGACGACCGGCCTCGCCCCGTCGGCGCTCGGGTGCCAGGCGACCCTCAGCACCCGCTCGAGAGGGTGGGCAGTCAGAGGTCGTAGCGACCGACCGGGGCGTGGTCGCTCCAGCGCTGGTCGTAGGCCGCGGCCCGCCCGACCTGCGGCGCTCACCGCCCGCGCCGCCAGGGGCGCCGACGCCAGCTGGTAGTCGATGCGCCAGCCCGAGTCGTTGTCGAACGCCTTCCCGCGCCACGACCACCAGGTGTACGGCCCCGGCCCCGGACCGTGCAGGTGACGGTGCACGTCGACGAAGCCGTGGGTGCCGATCCACCCGTCGATCTGGGCCTGCTCCTCGGGCAGGAAGCCGGACTTGCCCCGGTTGCCCTTCCAGTTCTTGATGTCCTCCGCGCGGTGGGCGACGTTGAGGTCGCCGGTGAGCACGGCGTACCGGCCGTCGCGCGGCCCACGCCCCGAGCCGGTCGCCCACCGCCGCGAGGAAGCGCATCTTCTCCTCCTGGCGCGGGGTGCCCGCGCCGCCGGTGTGCACGTACGCCGAGGCGACGGTCACCACGACCGCACCGTCAGCCGCCGTCGACGCACCACGTCGGCCTCGACCCAGCGGCCCGATCCCGGCGAACTCCTCGCCCGACGTCGGTGCGCACCTCGGCGAACGGCCACGCGCGACAGCACCGCCACGCCCGGCGCGCCCGGGCACCGAGCACCGGGCGTGCGCCACGTGCCACCCCTCGAAGGCCGAGCCGGCGAGCGCCGCGGCGAGCTGGTCGTCGTCGGCGCGCACCTCCTGCAGCGTCACGACGTCGGGGGCGGCGGCCTCGAGCCAGGCGAGCCCCCACGGCGGGCGGCGGCGCGGATGCCGTTGACGTTGGCGGAGACGAGGAGCACCGGCCCATCGTGGCAAGCCATCCGGCGGCCCCGGGTGGCAGGGTCGGTCCGCGGGCAGCCCGGCGGCGACGCACGGGATCCGGTAGAATTTGTCTTGACGTCAAGATAACGGCCACCACCAAGGAGCAACGACGCACCCATGGCAACGATCATCTACACGCTCACCGACGAGGCCCCGATGCTGGCCACGTACTCCTTCCTCCCCGTGGTGCAGGCCTTCGCCTCCTCCGCCGGTGTCGACGTCGAGACCCGCGACATCTCCCTGGCCGGCCGCATCCTGGCCCTGTTCCCCGAGCACCTGACCGAGGAGCAGCGGATCAGCGACGACCTCGCCGAGCTGGGCGAACTGGCCACCACGCCCGAGGCCAACATCATCAAGCTGCCCAACGTCTCCGCCTCGATGCCGCAGCTCAAGGCCGCCATCAAGGAGCTGCAGAGCCAGGGCTTCGCCCTGCCCGACTACCCCGACGACCCGCAGACCGACGAGGAGCGCGAGATCCGCGCCCGCTACGACAAGGTCAAGGGCAGCGCGGTCAACCCGGTGCTGCGCGAGGGCAACTCCGACCGGCGCGCCCCCTCCGCCGTGAAGAACTACGCCCGCAAGCACCCCCACTCGATGGGCGCCTGGTCGCCCGACAGCAAGACCAACGTCGCGACCATGGGCATCGACGACTTCCGCGACAACGAGCAGTCGGTGGTGCTCGGCGGCGACGACACCCTCACCATCCGCCACGTGGCCACCGACGGCACCACCACCGTGCTCAAGGACGGCCTGAAGGTGCTCGAGGGCGAGGTCGTCGACGCCACCGTGCTGCGCGTCGCCGCCCTCGACGCGTTCCTGCGCGACCAGATCGCCCGCGCCAAGGCCGACGACGTGCTCTTCTCGGTGCACCTCAAGGCCACGATGATGAAGGTCAGCGACCCGATCATCTTCGGCCACGTCGTGAAGGCCTTCCTCCCCGAGGTCTTCGAGACCTACGGCGCCGACCTCGCCGCCGCCGGCCTGTCGCCCAACAACGGGCTCGGCGGCATCCTCGACGGGCTGTCGGCCCTGCCCAACGGCGACGAGATCAAGGCCGCCATCGACCAAGGGCCTCGCCGACGGTCCGCGTCTGGCGATGGTCAACTCCGACAAGGGCATCACCAACCTGCACGTGCCGAGCGACGTCATCGTCGACGCCTCGATGCCGGCGATGATCCGCACCTCCGGGCACATGTGGGGCCCTGACGGCGAGGAGCACGACACCCTCGCCGTCATCCCCGACAGCTCGTACGCCGGCATCTACCAGGCCGTCATCGACGACTGCCGCGCCCACGGCGCCTTCGACCCGACCACGATGGGCTCGGTGCCCAACGTCGGCCTGATGGCCCAGAAGGCCGAGGAGTACGGCAGCCACGACAAGACCTTCGAGATCGCCTCGGCGGGCAAGGTCGAGGTCGTCGACGCCGCCGGCGAGGTGCTGATGTCCCACGACGTCGAGGCCGGCGACATCTGGCGCGCCTGCCAGACCAAGGACGCCCCGATCCGCGACTGGGTCAAGCTGGCCGTCACCCGCGCCCGCGCCTCGGGCACCCCGGCCGTGTTCTGGCTCGACGACAGCCGCGCCCACGACCGCAACCTCATCGCCAAGGTCGAGACCTACCTGCAGGACCACGACACCGAGGGCCTGGACCTGCGCATCCTCAACCCCGTCGACGCCGCCACCTTCTCGGTCGAGCGGATCCGCCGCGGCGAGGACACCATCTCGGTCACCGGCAACGTGCTGCGCGACTACAACACCGACCTCTTCCCGATCCTCGAGCTCGGCACCAGCGCCAAGATGCTCTCGGTCGTGCCGCTGATGAACGGCGGCGGCCTCTTCGAGACCGGTGCCGGCGGCTCGGCCCCCAAGCACGTGCAGCAGCTCGTGCAGGAGGACTACCTGCGCTGGGACAGCCTGGGCGAGTTCCTCGCACTGGCCGAGAGCTTCCGCCACGAGGCCACCAACGGCAACGACCGCGCCGGCGTGCTCGGCGAGGCCCTCGACCGCGCCACCGAGCGGCTGCTCAACGAGAACAAGTGCCCGGCCCGCCGGGTCGGCCAGATCGACAACCGCGGCAGCCACTTCTGGCTGGCCCGCTACTGGGCGCAGGAGCTCGCCGAGCAGACCGAGGACGCCGAGCTCGCCGCGATCATGGCGCCGGTGGCCGAGCAGCTCACGGCGCACGAGGCCGAGATCGACGCCGAGCTCATCGCCGTGCAGGGCTCACCGGTCGACATCGGTGGCTACTACCGCCCCGACGCCGCGAAGACCGCCGCGGTGATGCGCCCGTCGGCGACCTTCAACGCCATCCTCGCCACGCTGCGCTGACCCACCGCGCCCGCGAGCGGGCGGTTCGACGAGAGGCGGATGCCGTGCCCGGCATCCGCCCTCTCGTCGTCAGTGGTCGTGCTCGGCCGCGTCGGCCTCGGCCTTGGTGAGGTGCACCGTGCCGGGCTCGTGCTCGGCCGGACCGTAGACGGAGTAGAGGCGAAGCGGCTCGTCGCCGGTGTTGGTGACGTTGTGCCACGACCCGGCGGGCACGAGGATGACGTCGTCGTCGGCGATCTCTCGCTTGAAGGACAGGTCGTCGCGGGTCTCGCCCATCACGACCCGGCCGGCGCCCTGCTCGATGCGCAGGAACTGGTCGCGGTCGTGGTGCACCTCGAGGCCGATCTCCTCCTCGGGCTGCAGGCACATGAGCGTGAGCTGCAGGTGCGTCCGGTCCACACCGTGATGCGAAAGGCGTTGTTGCCCAGCGTGGCCGCCTCGATGTCGGTGACGAAGGGTGCGGGTCCGTTGTCGGCCATGCGGGTCTCCTGGTGGTGCGGCTGTCGTGGATGACGGTCCCAACCTATCGAGCGGCCGACCACGCACCCCAGCCGGGCCGGGCCACCGGTGGCGCGACGAGAGCCCCACGCGAGGCCGCCCGGCGCGTCCCGTGCGCCCGGGCGTGAGCCGGAGCACAATGTCCGCCATGACGACACCCACGATGGTCCAGCGCCTCGGCGCGGAGTTCCTCGGCACGTTCTGGCTCGTCTTCGGTGGCTGTGGCGCGGCCATCTACTCGGCGACGTTCCTGTCCCCCGTCGCCGGCGGCGCCGTCCAGCTCGGCATCGGCTTCCTGGGGGTGGCCCTGGCCTTCGGCCTCACCGTGGTGACGATGGCGTACGCGGTCGGCCACATCTCGGGCGCCCACTTCAACCCGGCCATCACGATCGGCGTCGCCGTCGCGAAGCGCTTCGAGTGGAAGGACGTGCCGGCCTACGTCGTCACCCAGGTCGCCGGCGGCCTCCTCGCCGGGTCTGGCTCTGTTCGCCATCGCCAGCGGACGCCCCGGCTTCGACGGCCGCCGGCAACATGGCGGCCAACGGCTACGGCGAGCACTCGCCCGGCAGGTACAGCCTGCTCGCCGTGCTCATCGCCGAGGTGCTGCTCACCGCGGTCTTCCTCTACGTCATCCTCGGTGCCACCGACACCCGGGCGCCGCAGGGCTTCGCCCCGATCGCCATCGGTCTGGTGCTCACCCTCATCCACCTCATCTCGATCCCGATCTCCAACACCTCGGTCAACCCGGCCCGGTCCACCGGTGTCGCGTTCTTCAACGGCAACGGCGCGGTCGGTCAGCTGTGGCTGTTCTGGCTGGCGCCGATCGTCGGTGCCGCCATCGCCGGCGCGACCTTCCACCTGATCACCGGCGTCGACCGCCGCGACCGCGACATCTCCGGCGAGATCGACCCGGAGGACACGCCGCGGCCGAGGGTGTCGACCCTGACGCCCCGTCGACCGACCTGCACGGTCCCGACACGGACCCCGCTCACCGCTGGTGGGCGGGGTCCTCGACATCCGGGTGGTGACGGCCCGCTCGGCGGCGTAGTGCCGGAAGATCAGGTAGGCCGACACCGCGCAGAGCACGTGCCAGATGCCGTGCTGCTGCAGCAGCGGTGTCCGGGTGGCACCACGGGTGGCCGCGCTTGCCGGTGGTCCAGATCGCGAAGGCGAGGGCCAGCGTGGCGACCGAGGCCACGCCGAACCACAGGTCCTGGCGCGGTGCCGGCGGGCGGCGCCGGTAGAGCGCCACCTCGAGGCCGAGCGCGACGAGGATCTCGACCCCGAAGGCCGCGTTGCCGGCGTGGCCGAGCACCGGCACGCTGCCGCCGCGCAGGTGCACCGCCATCCCGGCGACCACCGCGACGGACGAAGACGACCGCGAGGAACGCCGGGCCGCGGTGCACGAACCGCATCAGGGCGTAGGCCAGGGCGAACCCCGACACGAGGTACATGCTCAGCAGGTCGAGGTGGCCGCCGAGGTCGGTCTGGGTGGCGTGCATCGCCATCGAGCCCGGGCCGAGCAGCACGACGAGCACGGCGTAGGCCGTCGCGAGACCCGGGTGGGCACCCAGGGTGACGCCGAGGCGGGCGCGCTCGCCGGCATACCAGGCGATGGCGAGACCGGCGATGACGAAGCCGAGGTTGCTCCACGTGTTGGCGGGCTGGCGGACCCACCCGGGGCGGGCCGCCTCGCAGAAGCCGTCGCCGCGACCGACGTCGGGCCCGAGCCAGCCCCAGCGCGCGGCGGCCACCACGAGGGCCAGGGACAGCGACGGCGGTCACCGCGGCCACGACCAGTGGTCGCAGGTCGCGCCCGCTCGGCGCCGTGCGCTGCGCGCTCGCGTCACGTCGGCCACCTCACCACAGCAGCCCGGTGCGGCGCCACGGCCGCGCGCTGATAGCGTCGAAGCCGACACTTCGACACCTGCGTACGAAGGGGTACCACCGTGAGCAACGCGCCCGTCAAGGTGGCCGTCACCGGCGCCGCCGGCCAGATCGGCTACAGCCTCCTGTTCCGCATCGCGAGCGGCGCGCTGCTCGGCCCGGACACCCCGGTCGAGCTCCGCCTGCTCGAGATCACCCCGGCCCTGAAGGCGCTCGAGGGCGTCGTCATGGAGCTCGACGACTGCGCGTTCCCGACCCTGGCCGGGGTGCAGATCGGCGACGACGCGAACACGGTCTTCGACGGCGTCAACCTCGCCCTGCTCGTCGGTGCCCGCCCGCGCGGCCCGGGCATGGAGCGCGGTGACCTGCTCGAGGCCAACGGCGGCATCTTCGCCCCGCAGGGCAAGGCGCTCAACGAGGTCGCGGCCGACGACGTGAAGATCACCGTCACCGGCAACCCCGCCAACACCAACGCCCTCATCGCGATGAGCAACGCCCCCGACATCCCCACCGAGCGCTTCTCGGCGCTGACCCGGCTCGACCACAACCGCGCCATCTCGCAGCTCGCGGCCAAGCTCGGGCGTGCCGGTGACCGAGATCCGCAAGATGACGATCTGGGGCAACCACTCCGCCACCCAGTACCCCGACCTGTTCCACGCCGAGGTCGGCGGCCGCAACGCCGCCGAGGCCGTCGGCGACCAGGAGTGGCTGGCCAACACCTTCATCCCCACCGTCGCCAAGCGCGGCGCAGCGATCATCGACGCTCGCGGCGCGTCGTCGGCCGCCTCCGCGGCCTCCGCCACCATCGACCACGCCCGCACCTGGGTGCAGGGCACGCCCGAGGGCGACTGGGTGTCGATGTCGGTGCGTTCCGACGGCTCCTACGGCGTGCAGGAGGGCATCATCTCCTCCTTCCCGGTCACCGTGAAGGACGGCCGTTGGGAGATCGTCCAGGGCCTCGACATCGACGACTTCTCGCGCGCGCAGATCGACGCCTCGGTCGCCGAGCTGGTCGAGGAGCGCGACGCCGTCAAGGGCTCGGCCTCATCTGACCGCCCGCTCCCGATGCCGTCCGCTCACCAGACGGCATGCGCGTCGGTCAGGGGGACATCGCGAGGAAGAGGAACGCCGCGAAGAGGGTGAGGTGCACGCTGGCCTGCAGCCGGGTCGCCCGCCCCGGGACGACGGTCAGCACCGCGACGACCACGGTGATCGCGAGCAGCACGATCTGGGTCGGCGCCCAGGCCCGAGCTGCAGCGGCGTCGGGATCCAGATCGAGGCGACGGCCAGCGTCGGGATGGTCAGGCCGATGCTCGCCATCGCCGAGCCCATCGCGAGGTTGAGCGAGGTCTGCATGCGCTCGCGCCGGGCGGCGTTGGCCGCGGCGAGCGTCTCGGGCAGCAGCACGAGCAGCGCGATGACGACACCGACGAACGAGACCGGCAGACCGGCCGCGAGGACGCCCTCCTCGATGGCGGGCGACTCGATCTTCGCCAGGCCGACCACCGCGACGAGCGAGAGCAGCAGGAAGCCGAGCGAGACGTAGGCCTCGCGCGAGGTCGGCGGGTCGGCGTGCTCGTCCTCGGTGAGCGGTCTCACCCTTGCGCGACACCGGCAGGAAGAAGTCGCGGTGCCGCACCGTCTGGGTCACGACGAACGCGAGGTAGAGCGCCAGCGAGGCCACGGCGGCGAAGGCCAGCTGGCCCGAGGTGAACTCCGGCCCCGGCTGGCCCTGGGTGACGGTGGGCAGCACGAGGCAGACCGTGGCCAGGGTCGCGACGGTGGCCAGCACGCCACCGGTGCCCTCGGCGTTGAAGCGCACCGTGCCGAAGCGGCGCGCCCCGATGCAGCAGGGAGATGCCGAGGATGCCGTTGACGGTGATCATCACGGCGGCGAACACGGTCTCGCGCGCCAGGGTGGCGGCCTCGTCGCCGCCCGAGAGCATCAGCGTGACGATGAGCGACACCTCGATGACGGTGACGGCCACGGCGAGCACGAGGGAACCGAACGGCTCGCCCACCCGCAGGGCGACCACCTCGGCGTGGTGCACGGCCGCGAGCACGGCGCCCGCGAGCAGCAGCGCGACGACCACGACGACGGCGATGCCGATGTCGCGTCCCCAGGTCGCCACGAGCGCGAGCATGGCGATGACAGGAAGGACCCGCCACACCAGGGTCGTGGTGTGTCCGGGGGCAGCCAAGGTCAGCCCCCGACGCCGGCCGGCGCCTCGGCGAGGGCCCGTTCGGCGGCCTCGACGACGTTGGACAGCAGCATCGCCCGGGTCATCGGGCCGACCCCGCCCGGGTTGGGGCTGACGAACCCGGCCACGTCCCAGACGTCGGGGGCGACGTCGCCCGCGACGACGGACTTGCCGGTGGCCGGGTCGACCACCCGTGAGACCCCCACGTCGAGCACGGCGGCGCCGGGCTTGACCATGTCGGCGGTGATGATGCCGGGAACCCCTGCCGCGGCGACGACGATGTCGGCCTGGCGCACCTCGGCGGCCAGGTCGCGGGTACCGGTGTGGCACAGCGTGACGGTGGCGTTCTCGGACTTGCGGGTGAGGATCAGGCCCAGCGGGCGTCCGACGGTGATGCCGCGGCCGACGACGACGACCTTCGCGCCGGCGATCGGCACGTCGTAGCGGCGGAGCAGCTCGATGCACCCGACCGGTGTGCACGGCAGCGGCGCGGGGTGGCCGAGCACGAGCCAGCCGAGGTTGGTGGGGTGCAGCCCGTCGACGTCCTTGGCCGGGTCGACGGCCGACAGGATGGCGTTCTCGTCGAGGCCGGTGGGCTGCTGCACGATGAAGCCGGTGCAGTCGGGGTCGTCGTTGAGCTCGTGCACCACGGCGAGCACCTCGTCGAGCGAGGTGCCGGCGGGCAGGTCGCGGCGCATGCTGCGGATGCCGATCTCGGCACAGTCGCGGTGCTTGGCGCCCACGTACCACTGGCTACCAGGGTCGTCACCGACGAGCACCGTGCCGAGCCCCGGGACCACTCCGTGTTCTGCGAGCGCGGCGACGCGCAGGCGCAGCTCCTCCTTGATCGTGCCGAGGATCGCCTTGCCGTCCAACGTGGTCGCAGTCACGCGACCGATTCTTTCACGGTTGGGCGGGGCGCCTTCGCGCGCACGGGCAACCCGGCATCCGGCCGATGCGGTGGCCGGATGCCGGGGCGTTGCAGCGGCGGACGCTCAGAGCGGCGGCTGGGCCAGCTGGGTCAGCTGGAGCGCCTGCTGGGGGAACCAGGCCCCGGCCGCCGGGTCGACGATGCCCCACTCGGGGTCGACGCCGCCGTTGTCGGTCAGGCCGCGCGAGCACTGGCCGTCGGACTCACCGGGCACCTTGACCCAGAGGAACGCGTCGGCCAGCGGGTCGCCGGTGTCGGTCGTGGGGCGCAGGCCGAGGCCGCGGTCGGGTGGGTTGCACCAGTCCTGCGGGTCCGGGTACAGGCCGGCCGGTGGGGTCCACGGGCCTTGCCCGTTGCGGCTGGTGTCGACGACGAAGTGCGTCAGGTCGGCCGGGCCGGACGGTGGGTTCGCCGCGTTCGTGACGTTGTCGAGGTACCACTGGTCCGTCGCGGTCGTGTCGTCGTAGCCGCTCGAGGGGTAGTACTGGCTGGCGCAGTACTCGAAGTGACCGAGCCGCCAGCCGCCCTCCGCCGCGTTGGTGCCGTACCAGAGGCACTGGGAGATCCAGTCGCCGTACTTCAGCGAGCTCGACGTCGTGCGGTAGTTCGAGACGTTGAGGAAGAACCCGTCGGCCCGTTCGACACCGGCCCGGTGCAGGCGGTCCGCGGCGTCACCCACGCCGAGCCACGCGCTGTGCGTACCGTCGAGGTAGACGCGGGTGTTCGGGTTCGCGCCGAGCGCGTCGACGGCGTGGTTGAGCATCGCGAAGCGCTCGCTCGCGGCGGTGTCCGGGTCGGCCTCGGCGGGACGGCACCACTCCTGGTCGCCGTTGATGGTGGTGTACCAGGGGATGATGCCCAGGCCGTCCGGCTCGAGGAGGACCACGGCGTCGCGGTCGCCGATGCCGGCGGCGAGGGCGTCGACCCATGCCTCGTACTCGGCGACGCTCGTGGCGCCTCCGGCCGAGTACTGCGCGCAGTCACGGAACGGCACGTTGTAGGCGACGAGCACCGGCATCTCGCCCTTGCCGGCGGCCCGGTGGGTCACCTGTCGTGCCTCGCGCTCGACCTGGGCGGGGCTGTCACCGGTGAGCCACACGGCCTGCGGCGTGCGGATCATCGCGGAGATGTCGGCGGCGGCGTCGCTGGTCGCCTGCCGCCCGGAGCTCGGCCACCTGCCGCAGGGCGTCCTGGTAGTGCTGCGAGCTGGGGCACGTAGAACTGCGTGCCGTCCGGGATGGCCTCACCGGCGGCGGTGGCGGACGTGGTGGCCAGCGGGCTGAGCACGAGCGCGGCGCCGGCGGCGAGCGCCCCCAGCAGTCGTGTCGTCGTTGACATCGGACCCTCCATGTGACGAGTCGGGGCGCCGTGGGAGCGCTCCCACGTGATCCCTCGACCCTAGGCCCGGCCCTGGGCGTCGTCAACCGGTGGCGGTGTCCTCTTCGGGTCAGCCGGGGACGGCGGCGGCGAGGGCGGCCAGGGCTGCCGGAAAGCACTCGGCCGGGGGCGTGACCAGTCCGGCGCCGACCTGGCCGGTGCCCGCCACGCGCCCGGCCATGCCGGTGTTGATCTGCGGCAGGATGCCGGTGCGCACCACCTTGGTGACGTCGATGCCGGTCGGCGTGCCCCGGAAGCCGAGGATCGGCACCTGGTAGACCGGGTGCTCGCCGGTGGTCACCTCGTACATCGTGCGGGTGGCCCGCAGCGCGAACGGCACGTCACCACCGACGAACCGCACGATCGCCGGGGCGGCCGCCATCGCGAAGCCGCCGATGCCGCCGGTCTCGGTGATCGCCGAGTCGCCGATGTCGGGGTTGGCGTCGTCGGGGCCGAAGTCGCCGAGGAAGAGGCCCTCAGGGGTGTTGGCCGGGCCGGTGAACCACTGGTCGCCGGTGCCCGACACCCGGATGCCGAAGTCGGTGCCGTTGCGCGCCATCACGGTGACGACGGTCGAGCCCGGGAGCCCCTCGGCGGCTCGGGTCGCGAGCTTGCAGGCCGGCATCCCGAGGTTGAGGAAGAAGTGCTCGTTGGCACCCGAGAAGCGCACGGCCTCGGCGACGTCGGCCGAGGAGGCGTCGGCGGTGATCATGCCGGGCAGCAGCTCGCGCAGCAGCATCAGCGAACCGGCGCGGTTGCGGTTGTGGCCCTCGTCGCCCATCTGGAGCATCTGGGCGATGATCGCGCGGATGTCGATGGGCCCGGTCGAGCGCACGGCCTGGCGCAGGATCGGCCCGAGCACCCGGGTCATCCAGTGCAGCCGCTCGATGACCTCGGGGCCGTAGGCGCCGTAGCGCAGCACCTTGCCCAGGCCCTCGTTGAGCGAGCACCACGAGTCGTGGCCGTGCACGTCGTCGCGCAGCGCGTAGACCCACATCGACGGGCTGACGACGCCGGCCATCGGGCCGACCGCGCCCGCGGTGGTGGCACGGCTCGAGGTCGAACTCACCTGCGGCCAGGCGCTTCTCGGCGTCCTCGGCGGTGTCGGCGAGGCCCTCGAAGAGCACCGCACCGATGAGCGCGCCCCTCATGGGGCCGCTCGCCCGCTCCCACTCCAACGGCGGGCCGGCGTGCAGGAAGGTGCCGCGCTCGAGGCCGAGCGCCTCGGACGCCGGCACGACGTCGACGAGCACCGCCTCGGCGGTCGTCATCCGCTCGAACGCCAGGGCGTTCGCGGCGGTGCGGCGCGGGTCGGCCATGACCCGCGCGAGGTCGGCCTCGGTGCCGGCCATCGGCGGCTGCCACTGCGTCTCGGTGACGGGCACGGCCTGGTCGCGCAGGGCGTCGGCGAGCAGCGACACCCCGGCGGTCGCGACCACCGGGTCGGTCTCGAGCAGGCCGCGCAGGGGCCGTTCAGTCGTCATGGGGCGCTCCCAGGAGGTCGAGCGCGTGCCGGGTGGCCGCGCCGTTGGACAGGAAGACCGAGGCCCCGGCGTCGGCCAGCGCCGCGGCGCACCGCGACCGGTCCTGCGGGTCGGCGTCGGTGCCGGTGAGCGACACCACGACCGGCAGCGCGCGGCCGTCGGCGTGGGCGGTCGCGCGGGCCGAGCGCACGGCATCCGCGAGCTCGTCGGCGGGGTCGGGGTGCGCACCGTGGCCGAGCACGAGGTCGAGCAGCAGCACCCCACAGGTCGGGTCGGCGGCCTCGCGGGCGATCCGCTCCATGCGCAGGGTCGGGTCGATCATCGGGTGGGCGCGGCCCCGGGTGAGCCCGTCGTCGCCGAAGTCGATGACGACGTGGCCGGGGTCGGCGAGGTCGGGTCCGAGCGCGAGATCGGGTGCGTGGGCGATGTTGCTGCGGATGCCGCCCAGCGTCGGCTCCGCGACCGTCATGGCCTCGTCGGCCAGGGTGCCGCCGCAGAAGAGGCCGCGCAGCGAGCGGGCCTCTGCCGAGTGCGGGGTCGTCGGGGGTGGCGAGGGTGGCGGGCCAGGTCGGCACCGGGTGCCCCTCGTCGACGAGGAACGCCTCGACGGCCGCGGTGAGGTCGGGGCGGCCGGCGCCGAGCACCGCCCAGTGCACGCGCAGGCCCAGCTCGGCGGCGTACCCCTCGACGTCGGCGAGCACGGCGTCGTCCGGGGGCTTGGACACCACGAGCACGGTCTCGGTGGCGGGGTCGTCGGCGAGCGCCCGCAGCGCCTGCCGGGTGGAGCGGCCCCCGACGGCTGCCTTGAGGTCGCGGCCGCCGACGCCCAGGCAGTGGCTGAGGCCGACCCCGGCGGCGTCGAGCAGGCACATGACCTGCTGCGCGCCGGTGCCGGAGGCCGCGACGACGCCGACCGACCCGGCCCGCACGACGTTGGCGAAGCCGAGCGCGACCCCGCCGACGTGGGCCGTGCCGCAGTCGGGGCCCATGACGAGCACGTCGGCGGCGGCCGCGGCGTCCTTGAGCCGCACCTCGTCGTCGACGGAGACGTTGTCGGAGAACAGCATCACGCTCAGGCCCGACGCGATGGCGTCGAAGGCCTCGGTGACGGCGTGCTGGCCGGGCACCGAGATGACGGCGAGGTTCGCCCCGGCGCGCGCTGCGGCCGAGCCGAGGGTGCGCGGCGGCACCTCGTCGTCCCCGCCGCTGCCCGAGTCGCCGGTGCCCCGCAGCGCGGCGAGGGCCTCGGTGACCGCCGCCAGCCCGGCATCCAGCCCGTCGGTGCCGTCGGTGCGGATCGCGACGACGAGGTCGTTGGGGCCGGCCTCGCCGGGCACGTCGAAGCCCATGCTGCGCAGCACGTCGACGTTGAGCTCGGTGGCCATCGCGACCTGGGCGGCGGCGACGCCCGGGGTGCCGGCGACGGCCCGCGACACCTGCATCAGGCTCACCGAGTCGTGGTACGCCCCGCGGCGCAGCTCCACGTGGGTCGTCATGCGGCACTCCGTCCGGTCTGCTTCTCGGTCGGGTGCTCAGGTGGCTGCCCTGGCCACCATCTGAGCACCCGACATGGGCGGTGAAGGCCTCCAGGGCCGCGCCGATGCCGGTGACGGTGTCGGCCCCCGAGGTGTGGCCGATGGCGAGCACGGCGGGAAGGGCGCGACGCACGGCATCCGGCCGGTCCGCCACGGCGGCGTCGACGAGGGAGACGACCGCGCGTGCGGCGTAGCCGTCGGCGGCGGCGTCGAGGAGGGCGGCGGAGACGGCCGTGGTGGCGTGCAGACGGGCGCGCACGGCCTCGGCGAGGTCGTGGCCGGTGCCGAGCGCGTGGGCGACCAGGAGCGCGCCGGCGAGCGCGTCGTCGCCGCTGGGCGTGAGCCCGGCTCCGCGCCCGACCAGCCCCGCCACCGCAACATCGTCGAGCTGGGTGCTCAGGTGGCTGCCCCGGCAACCGTCTGAGCACCCGACTGCGGCACACACGGCGCGGATGCCGTCCGCGAGCCACCCGCTCTCGGCCCCCGAGCCGCTCGGCTCGAGTCGGGTGCTCAGGTGGCTGCCCTGGCGACCGTTCGAGCACCCGACCCGGGACGGGACCTGGCGACGGACGCGGGCCGGGCGCCAGGTGCGGGAGGCCACGACGTCGAGGCCCGGAAGCACCACGTGGCCCCCACCGACGCGCACCACCTGGCCGACCTGGCCGACCTCGATGCCCCAGGCCACCGAGCCCGAGGGCGCGGCGAGGCGCACGGCGGTCGGCAGCGGCACGGCATCCGCGGTGACGACGGGGAGCACCGACCCGGCCACGGCGAGGTAGACGGCGTACCGGTGCGCCCCGACCAGCGTCGCGTCGACCGGCGGGCCGTGCACCACCTCGGCCACCAGCGTCGAGACGGCCGCGGGGAACGCGGGTCGCGACGAAGCCGGGTACCGGGGCATGGGGTGACGCTATCGAGGGGTCTACAGTGACCGGATGGTCATTGTTGCCAACGATCCGGCCCCGGACGCACAGACCTTGCCATCGAACGGCGAGACGGCGGCGCGTCCCACGGTCGACCTGGGCGCCCTCCCGAGCGAGCCGGCGCAGCGGGTCGAGGCCTTGGAACACATCGTCGAGCAGCAGGCCGCACTCCTCGAACGCGAGGACGAGGTGCACCGGGTGCTCGTGCGGATCGTGCTCGCCGGGGGCGCCCTGGCCGAGCTCGGCGACGCCGTGGCCGGGTTCTTCCAGGGGAGCCGCGGTCGTCACGACGACCGACGGCCGGGTGCTCACCATCGCCGGGGACGAGGACGAGGTCGAGCGCACCAGGGCGCTGGACTGCTTCGACCGCACCGGTCGCCTCGTCGTCGAGAACGAGCCGGTCGGGCCGCGCGAGGCCGACGGCCCCGGCAGCACCCGGGCCTTCGTCAAGATCGTCGCCGGCTCGTCCGACCACGGCCTGCTCGGGGCGTTCTCCCCCGACCGCCCGCTCACCGCCGCCGACGTGCACCTGCTCGAGCGGGCGGCCACCGTCGCCGCCCTGGCCATCACCAAGGAACAGGCCGTCGCCGCCGTCGAGGGCAAGTACCGCGCCGAGTTCCTGCGCGACGTCCTCGCGGGGCGCGCAGGTGAGCCGGCCGACGCGGTCTCGCACGCCGCATCCCTGGGGTGGGACATCGCGCGGCCGATGGTCGTCGTCGTCGCCGAGACCGACGAGAACGACGAGGAGACGACCCGCTCCTCCGACGAGGTGCGTTCTCTCCAGGAGCGGTTCGTGCGCGCCTGGGTGCAGGCGGTCCGGGCGCGGGACACCAGCGCGCCCGTCGCCGGCTTCAGCCAGGAGGTCGTCGCCCTCGTGCCGGTCGGCTCCGAGACCGACACGGATGCCGTGATGCGCACCGTCGGCGAGATCGCCAAGGTCGTGCGCGGTGACGGCGGCGGGGGCCGGCGCAGCTTCTCGACGGGGGTGTCCCGGCCGATCACCTCGGTCGCCGACCTCCCCGGCGCCTACGACGAGGCCCTCAAGGCGGTGCACGTCGGTCGCCAGATGCACGGAGAGTCGGCGCTGACCCACTTCGACGGGCTGGGCATCTACCGGCTGCTGGCGCTCATCCCCGACGGCGCGGACCTGCACCGGTTCGTCGAGGAGTCACTCGGCGAGCTGGCCACCGACGACTCCCCCGAGAACGCCGACCTGCGCCGCACCCTGTCGGTGCTCATCGACACCAACCTCAACGTCGCCGAGACGGCGCGGCAGCTGTTCTTCCACTACAACACGCTGCGCTACCGCATCGCCAAGCTCGAGCGGATGCTCGGCCCGTTCACCTCCGACCCTCAGCTGCGGCTCACCCTGGCCCTCGCGCTGCGGATCCACCAGATGCGCGGCATTTGACTCTGGGTGCTTCTGACCTGCAGAGATGACACACACGCGGGCTGACCTGCCGGTACACCCCTCAAGCGTTCCCGACGTTTCCCACTCCACGCGGTGCGACAGGTGGTGAGCCGCACCACCCCCGACCTCAGATGAGGCCGGGGCGGTGCAGTGTCTGTATCGCTCAGCGGACGTGCAGGCCGCTCACGGGGAGCGCTCAGGCTGTTCCGCGAGAGTAGGCGTCAGGTCCACGCACCTGCCCCCCCAGGTGCGTGGGCTCAGCGTCCCGGGGTCGAGGGGCTCCCCTGCTCATCCCCCGGGACGCGCTCCGCAGCAACTACGCCGGGCGCGCCTGTCGGGCATCTCGCGGCGCAGGCTCCAACGCCGCAGCCACGATGTGGGTCCACAGTGACGCCGTGGTCGACGAGCGAGAGGTGGGCCGGCCCCGCGGTGCGGATGAAGGAGTAGTGGCCGGTCGTCGTGACGTCCTTGACGTTCGCCCTCGGCGTGTCCAGGGTCCAGAAGCCGAACCGGGCTCGCAGGCGGCTCTCGTCGACCTCGACCCAGGTCGTCGCGGGCAGCACGCCGAACGGCAGGGCCGCGACGCGGTGGGCGGTGGCGAACGCGAAGGGGAAGCGGTGGGTGGTCACCACCTCGACGCTACGGCCGAGCGGCACCGATCGGGGGTGGGAGGGCACGGCATCCGGGTGCGGGAGAGGACGGCATCCGGTATGGCGACGGCGCAGCACGGGTGACCTACTGGGCGCGTCGAAGGTCTGCCAAAGGAACCGGCATCCGGCTGTCAAGGATTGCTGAGGGTGTCGCCGGACGCGGTCACTACCGTCCGTGTATCACGGTGAAGTGAGCCGCGTCATGGTCGACGCGGCCGACCCGTATCTCCTCAGAGAGGCAATGCCATGGCGCTGGGCTTGGGTTGGAAGCTGAAGGGTGACGGGCGCACGCTCGGGCCCAACGAGGTCGTGGCGCCGGACGAGCGCCTGTCGTGGGGCAAGACCGTCGGCCTGGGCGCCCAGCACGTCGTCGCCATGTTCGGTGCGACGTTCGTCTTCCCGCTGGTGATGGGGCTCAACCCCCAGCTGGCGATCATGATGAGCGGCATCGCGACCATCGCGTTCCTGCTCATCGTCGAGGGCAAGGTGCCGAGCTACCTCGGCACGTCGGCCGCGTTCGTCGGTGGTGTCGCCGCCATCCGCGCGAACGGCGGCGACTCGGAGGAGGTCACCGGCGCGATCCTCGTCGCCGGCCTGGTCCTCCTCCTCGTCGGCGTGCTGATCCACTTCCTCGGGTCGGCGGTGCTGCACAAGGTGCTGCCACCGGTCGTCACCGGTGCCGTCGTCATGCTGATCGGCTTCAACCTCGCGCCGGTCGTGGCCGGCATCTACTGGCCGCAGGACCAGTGGGTGGCGCTGGCCACGATGACCTTCACGATCGTCGCCGCCGTGGCGTTCCGCGGGTTCATCAGCCGCATCGCGGTCTTCCTCGCCCTCATCTTCGGCACCGCGCTGTCGTGGCTGCTCGACAACACCGTCGGCCAGATCACCTCCGTGCTCGGCGGTGCCACCGAGGCCACCACGCACCTGCGGTGGGACACCGCGCCGGTCGGCGACGCCTCCTGGTTCGGCTTCCCGTCGCAGACGATGGTCGCCGCCGACGGCAAGGAGGTCGTCGGGTGGCACACCCCGAGCTTCACCGTCACCGCGATCCTGCTCGTGCTGCCGGCGGTCATCGCGCTCATCGCCGAGAACACCGGCCACGTCAAGGCGGTCGCCGAGATGACCGGCCACGACCTCGACCCGGTCATGGGCCGGGCGATCGCCGCCGACGGCTTCGGCACGATGCTCGCCTCGTCGGTCGGTGGCTCCCCCACGACGACCTACGCCGAGAACATCGGCGTCATGGCCGCCACCCGGGTCTACTCCACGGCCGCCTACTACGTGGCCGCCGCCGTCGCGATCCTCTTCGGCCTCTCGCCCAAGTTCGGCGCCCTCGTGGCCTCGATCCCCGGCGGGGTGCTCGGCGGCATCACCGTCGTGCTCTACGGCATGATCGGCCTGCTCGGCGCGAAGATCTGGAAGGAGAACGGGGTCGACTTCGGCAACCCGATCAACCTCGTCCCGATCGCCGCGGGCATCATCATCGGCATCGGCAACGTCAAGGTCGACATCACCGAGGACTTCTCGCTCGAGGGCATCGCCCTCGGCACGATCGTCGCCATCGCCGGCTACCACCTGGCCCGCGCGATCGCCCCGAAGGAGCTGCGCGAGGGAGCCGAGGGCACCGCCATCGCCGTGGGCGACCACGTCTACGGTGACAGCGACGGCGTCGACGACCTCTACCAGGAGGGCTACCCCGGCGCTCCGGGCCACCGCGACCCCGACCGCGACAAGCGCCCGTGACGCACGGCCTGACTCGTACCGACCACCGCCCCGCCCGAGGGCCGCGACCTCCCGGGCGGGGCGGTGCCTTTCCCCAGGCCCCCCGAACAGGCAGGATCGAACAGGTGAAACCCGCTCCGTTCGTGCACCACGCACCGCGCACCGTCGACGAGGCCGTCGCCGTGCTGGCCGACGTCGGCCACGACGGCAAGGTGCTGGCCGGCGGGCAGAGCCTGATCCCGGTGCTCAACATGCGCCTGGCCACCCCGGGCCACCTCGTCGACATCAACGGCGTCGCCGGGCTGGATGCCGTCGACGTGACCGACGCCTGGGTGCGGGTGGGTGCCCTGGTGCGTCACGCGGGGCTGCAGCACCACGACGGCGCATATGCCGCCCTCCCCCTGCTGCGCCAGGCGCTCGACAACGTCGCCCACCCCGCGATCCGCAACCGCGGCACCACGGTCGGCTCGATCGCGCACGCCGACCCGGCCGGTGAGATGCCCTCGGTGCTGGTGCTCACCGGCGGCGTGGTCGAGGCCGTCGGGCCCCGCGGCCGGCGCGAGATCGCCGCAGCCGACTTCTTCGAGGGGCCGCTCGAGACGACGCTGGCGCACGACGAGCTCGTCGAGGCGGTGCGGTTCGGCCGCTTCGCGCCGGGCACCCGCACGGCCTTCCTCGAGTCGGCCCGCCGGCACGGCGACTACGCGCTGGCCGGGGTGGCCGTGGCCGTCGAGGTCGTCGACGGCGTGGTGCGTTCTGCCCGTGCCTCGTTCGTGTCGGTGACGCCGGTGCCCACCGTGCTCGACCTCTCGCCGGCGCTCGCCGGGTCGGATGCCGGGGCGCCCGTCCCCGACGCCGTCGTCGAGCTGGTGCGCGCCCACGTCGACCCCGAGGGCGACATCCACGCGAGCGCCGACTACCGGCGGATGCTGGCGGCCGAGCTGACCCGGCGGGCGCTCGCCTCCGTCACCGTCGGCCAGGACGTCGAGGGTGCGGCATGAGCGGCATGAGTGGCGCGCGCGACGTGGGCGGCCCGGGCGACGTGGGTGGCACGGGGCCCGGGCGACGTGGGTGGCGCACGCGGCCCGGGCGACGTGGGCGGCCCGGGCGACGTGAGCTGGCCCAGGCGACCTGGGCGAGCCGACGCCGGAGCGGCTGCTCGACATCCGGGTCCGGGTCAACGGGGTCGTGCGCTCGGCGAAGGCACCCGCCCGCCGGCTGCTGTCCGACTTCCTGCGCCACGACCTGGCGCTCACCGGCACGCACGTCGGCTGCGAGCACGGCGTGTGCGGTGCGTGCACCGTGCTCGTCGACGGCCAGCCGATGCGCTCCTGCCTGATGTTCGCGGTGTCGGCGCAGGCCCACGAGATCACCACCGTCGAGGGCATCGGCAACGACCCCGAGGCGATGAGCCCGGTGCAGCAGGCGTTCGCGGAGTGCCACGGGCTGCAGTGCGGCTTCTGCACCCCCGGGTTCATCACGACGATCACCGCCTACCTCGAGGACAACCCCGACCCCACGCCCGGAGGAGGCCCGCGAGGCGATCTCGGGCAACCTGTGCCGCTGCACCGGCTACCAGAACATCGTCAAGGCCGTCGGTCGCGCCGCCGAGATCCGCCGCGAGGCGCTCATCCCGCTGGCCGAGCCCGGGCCTAGCTGGGACAAGATCGACCTGCTGGTCGATGCTGCCCCGGACGCCGGGCGTACCCAGATCGACCAATTGGTCGATTCCGGTACACCGGAGAACGACGCGGAGGGGGTGACGCCGTGAGCACCCGACAGTTCGGCGAGAAGGTGCAACGTCGCGAGGACCCCCGCCTGCTCACCGGCAACGGCCGCTACCTCGACGACCTCGGCCACGACGCCCTCGCCGCGGCCTTCGTGCGCAGCCCGCACGCCCACGCACGGGTCATCGACATCGACATCGACGACGCCTGGGAGGTCGACGGCGTCGAGGCCGATCTACACGTGGGAGGACCTGCCCGGCCGGGTCGCCGAACCGCTGCCGGTGCTCATCCCCCACCCCGCGCTGACCCACGCCCGCACCGGCTACTGCCTGGCCAAGGACGAGGTCAACCACGTCGGCGAGGCCGTCGTCATGGTCGTCGCCCGCGACCGCTACGTCGCCGAGGACGCGGTCCCAGCGCATCCGGGTCACCTACGAGCAGCTGCCCGTCGTCGTCGGCATCGACAACGCCCGCTCCGGCACCGCACTCGTCCACGACGACGTGCCCGACAACGTCAGCGCCCACCTGCTGCAGGAGGTCGGCGACCTCGAGACCGCCCTGGCCGCCGCCCCCAACCGGCTCACCCTCGACCTGTCCATCGAGCGCAGCGCCTGCACGCCGATGGAGGGCAAGGGCGTCTACGCGAAGTGGGACCTCGACGAGGGGTCGCTGCGCCTGTACTCCTCCACCCAGACCACCACCGGCGTGCGCGCCGCGGTCGCCGCCAAGCTCGGGATGCCGCTCGCCAAGGTCGAGTGCATCGCCCCCGACGTGGGGGGCGGGTTCGGCGTCAAGATCATGCACCCGTGGCCCGAGGAGGTGCTCGTGCCGTGGGCGGCCCGCAACCTGGGGCGCGACGTCAAGTGGACCGAGGACCGCCGCGAGCACTTCATCTCGAGCTCGCACGAGCGCGGACAGCTGCAGGAGGTCACCGTCGGCTTCGACGACGAGGGCCACCTGCTCGCCCTCGACGTGAGGTTCTGGCACGACAACGGCGCCTACACGCCCTACGGCATCATCGTGCCGATCATCACGGCCACCCAGCTGCTCGGGCCCTACAAGCCGGGCGCCTACCGCGTCGAGTTCTGGTCGCTCTACACCAACACCGTTCTCGTGACGCCGTACCGGGGCGCCGGGCGCCCCCAGGGGTGCTACGCGATGGAGCGCGCGATGGATGCGATCGCGGCGCACCTCGGCCTCGACCGCGCCGAGGTGCGCTCGCGCAACTTCATCCAGCCCGACGAGATGCCCTACGACCACGGCCTGATGTTCCAGGACGGGCGGCCGCTGAAGTACGACTCGGGTGACTTCCCGGCATCCCTGGCCAAGCTCAAGGCGCTGGTCGGCTGGGACGACTTCGCGGCCTACCGCGAGCAGGCCGAGCGCGAGGGCCGGAAGGTCGGGCTCGGCATCGGCTGCTACGTCGAGGGCACCGGCGTCGGCCCCTACGAGGGCGGGCACGTGCACGTGCGAGACCAGCGGGCGGGTCAACGTCGCCACCGGGCTGACCACCCAGGGGCAGGGGCACCAGACGATCCTGGCCCAGATCGTCGCCGACGAGCTCGGGGTGCGGATCGAGGACGTGCACGTCACCACCGGCGACACCCGCCGGATGCCGTACGCCGTCGGCACGTTCGCGTCACGCGGCGCGGTGATGTCCGGCAACGCCGTGGCCCTGGCCGCCCGGGTGGTGCGCGCCAAGGCCCTGAAGATCGCGGCCGACGCGCTCGAGGTGTCGCCCGACGACCTCGAGATCGACGACGGCGTCATCTCGGTCAAGGGCGCGCCCGGCACGTCGATCGCCCTGTCGACCGTGGCGGTGCTGTCGAACCCGTTGCGCTACGCGTTCGACCAGTCTGCCGCTGCCGCAACCCAGTTCGCCGGGACCTTCGACCCGGACAAGCCGCCGGTGGCCGACGACGAGGAGCCGGGCCTCGAGGGCAAGGACTTCTACTCCCCCACCCAGGCCACCTTCGCCAACGGCATGCACGCGGCGATCGTCGAGACCGACCCGGTCACCGCCGAGATCCGCATCCTGCGCTACTGCGTCGTCCACGACTGCGGCGTGATGGTCAACCCGATGATCGTCGAGGGCCAGGTGCACGGCGGCGTGGCCCAGGGGGTCGGCGGGGCGCTCTACGAGCGGATGGCCTACGACGAGTCCGGGCAGCTGCTCAACGCGTCGTTCATGGACTTCCTCGTCCCCTACGCGTCCGAGGTCCCCCACATCGAGACCGACCACCTCGAGACCCCCAGCCCGCTCAACCCCCTCGGCCTCAAGGGCGCCGGCGAGGCCGGCACCATCCCGGTGTCCGCCGTCATCGCCTCCGCGATCGAGGATGCCGAGGGCTTCCCCATCCGCTCCATGCCGATCAGCCCGGTCGAGCTCTGGGAGCTGCGCCAGCAGCACGCAGACGACCACCGACCCCGTTCCCGCGCAGGAAGGTTCGCGATGAAGATCTCCGGCAGCTCCGACCCTCGGAGTCCCCCGTCGACAAGGTGTGGGAGGCGATCCAGGACCCCGCGGTGCTGGCCCGGTGCCTGCCCGGCTGCGAGTCGCTGGCCGTCATCGGCGAGGACCGCTACGCCATGACGGTCACCGCCGGCGTCGCCGCCATCAAGGGCACGTACGCCGGTGAGGTGTCGCTGTCCGACAAGGTCGCCCCGAGCTCCCTGACCATGCGGGCGTCGGGTGCCGGTGCTCCGGGCACGATCGACGCCGACGTCAAGGTGCTGCTGGCACCGTCGGCCGACGGGGGCACCGACCTCTCCTACGACGCCGACGCCTCGGTGGGCGGGGCCATCGGCGGGGTCGGCCAGCGGATGCTCGCCGGGGTCACCAAGAAGATGGCCGGCCAGTTCTTCACCGCCCTCGACCACGACATCGCGGGGCTGCCCCCGGTCGGTGGCGAGCTCGCCGGAGCCGTGGCGGGAGCGGAAGGTCCGCGGCGCCCGGCATCCGGCGCCGTCTACCCGGGCCGAGCCGCCACGGCGAACGCCAACGCCACCCTCAGCATGGACAACGGTGCCGGCTTCGCGCTCGGCGTGCTCGTCGGCGGCCTGCTCGCCCTGGCCGGCGTGGCGCTCGGCGCTCGGATCGGAAGCGGGTCCCACGCTCTGCGTGGGCGGCGCTGATGCGTGCCTTCACCGCCGCCGCCGTCCAGGTCGCCCCCGTGCCGGGCCCGCTGACCGCCGAGTCGGTCGCCGCCAACCTCGACAAGCTCGTCGAGTTCACCCGGCGGTGCGTCGAGGCCACCGGCGCCGAGCTGGTCGTGCTGCCCGAGTCGGCCACCACCGGGTTCACCCCGGGCTGCTCCACGGAGGAGCTCTGGGAGCTGGTGTCCGAGCTGCCCGGGCCGGTCATCGCGCCGCTGCGTGACGTCGCTGCCGAGCTCGGCATGCACCTGGTGGCCGGCACCTACGAGCGCGGGCCGAGCCCGGAGATCGTCTACAACTCCTCGGTGCTCATCGACCCGCGCGGTGAGCTGCTCGGCGTCTACCGCAAGACCCACCCGTTCTGCTCCGAGGCCGTCTCCGGCGGCGGCTGGGTGACTCCCGGCGACACGGTCACCGTGTGCGACACCGAGCTCGGCCGGATCGGCATGATCATCTGCTTCGACGGCGACTACCCCGAGCTGTCGCGCATCCAGGCGGTGCAGGGCGCCGAGGTGATCTGCCGGCCGTCGGCGCTGCTGCGCTCGGCCGACATCTGGGAGCTCACCTCGCGGGCCCGCGCCTACGACAACCACGTCTTCATCGTCGGGGCGAACGCCGTGGGAGTCGACCCGGCCGGGGTGCTCTACTTCGGCAACTCGCACGTCGTCACGCCCATCGGCCACATCGTGGCCAAGGCCGCGACCCACGAGGGCTGGGTCTCGGCCCGGCTCGACCCCGACGAGGCCCTGTCGGCCCTGACGCCCGGCTCGAACATCACCCAGGGTTTCGACCACCTGCGCGACCGCAACCTCGACCTGATCCGCAACCACCGCGCCGAGCTCGAGGGCCCGGCCAAGTCGTCGTTCCCGCACGCCTGAGTCACCTCGGGCCACGCCCCGCGATCCGGCGTGCGCCGCGCTCTGTGGTCGGCTGTTCATGCGGCCTGGATGCCGCCTGCACGCCTTGGTCGGTCGGGTCGCGGTCTGATGCGTCCACGCCGGACGTGAGCTGTCGTGCGCCGCGCTCTGTGGTCGGCTGTTCATGCGGCCTGGATGCCGCCTGCCCGCCTTGGTCGGTCGGGTCGCGTCGAGCGCCACGCAGGACGTGAGCTGTCGTGCGCCGCGCTCTGTGGTCGGCTGTTCATGCGGCCTGGATGCCGCCTGCCCGCCTTGGTCGGTCGGGTCCGGCTCCGCGCCCCGCCGGGTGATTGGTCGATCGCCACGCGGCCTCGATCTGGCGTTCGCCGAGGCCTCTTCCCTCCTGTTCACGCACCTTGGATGTGGCCTGCCCTCCTTGGTCGGCCGGGGGCCGTTTGGGGCTCCGTCTGTGCTTCGCGGTCTGCCTCGCCGGGTGCGCTGGCGGCCGGCCGGGCGGGAGCTCGGTTGGTTACCGCGGGGGGTTCCGCCCAGCGCACGACTGGGCGCGCCAACAGTTCCGACCTGCCTCAAAACGATTCTGCTGCAGTCGAACACATCCGTTCGAACACTTGTGCGATACGCTGCGAGCCGGTAGAATCGAGCTACGGGGAAGGGGGATACATGGCCACATCACGGCAGAACCGCAAGCGGTCGTCGAGCGCGGCCAGCTCCCCTGCGAGCCTCGCAGAGGTTCAGCTGGAGGAGGGCGTGTCGATGGGTGCGCGCCGGGTCGCTGCGGCGCTTGCCGAACCGAGCAGCGCGCGCACTCGTGACGAGTGGCTCGGCGTGGTCGGCGACTGCCAGGCGCTGATCAACACCCTGACCGCGGTGCAGGACGCCGCGATCGCCGAGGCTGCTCGGCGGGAGAGCGTGTGGGGTGAGGACGGCACCCTGGGTGAGGGCGTGCACGGGCCGGGTCGGGTGTGCCTGGATGCGGCCGACCTGGTGGCGCCGGTGATCGGGGCCTCGCACGCGCAGGCGCAGCGCCGGGTGGAGCAGGCGGTGCGCCTGGCCTCGGGTCGGGTTCCGGTACCGGCCGAAACCCGCGACCTACCGCAGCCCAGTGGTCTGGGCGCCCTGCACCAGGCGATGGCCGCCGGGCAGCTGGACGGGTACCGGGCCGGGGTGGTCGCCTTCGAGCTCGAGGTCGCGCCCGCCGACGTCGCCCACGCCATCGTCGCGGCGCTGGGCGCTCACCTGGGTCAGGACGCGACCACCCTGCGGCGGCGCACCCGGGTGCTGCTCGAACGCATCTCCCCCGACCTGGTGCGCGAACGCGCCAAGAAGGCCCGAGCCGACACCGGGCTACGCCGGTGGGTCGCCGAACCCGGCGTCGACGAATGGCACGGCACCTTCCCCAGCGAGGACGCCGCCACCGCCTGGGCCGCCATCGACAAGCTCGCGCACGACCTGGTCGCTGCCGGCACCTGCACCAACATCGAGCAGGCCCGCGGCAAGGCCCTGACCGACCTGGTCACCGGCAACGCCACCATCGACGTCCAAGTGGTCCTCACCGTCCCCGCCACCACCGCCGACCCCGGCCGCCGGACCCGGTACCGCCGCTGACGCGACGGCCGCGGCGCAGCACGCGGAGGAGCGTACAGGTGCGACCTCGAGCAGTGCCGCGCACCAGGTCTCGACCGCCGTCGCCGACCCGCCCCGGACCGTGAAGGAGCATTCGACCAGCACCGTGATGGACGAGTGCCACGCGATCGCGGCCGATCTCGCACTCACGGCCACCCCCTCCGCCATGGGCGAGCCCCAGACGACGGACCACCGGCGATGCACCGCTCGGCCCCGGCTTCAGTGGGCGCCCAGCTCCGGTCGCCAAGGGCCAACGACGCGTCCAGCGCGACCGTCACGGATCAGCCTCGCGCGGATGGCGGCTGATGTCCCACCCTCGGCCGCTTCCCGTCATGGACGGCGACCCCGGATGGCGACAGCCGGACTCGCCGGCGCCGGACCGGGACGAGGACCTGGTGCAGGTGCAGGGCGTCCGACCCTCCGAGCCGCTGCTGGTGCGCCGCGGCTGGCTGCGCGACCACCTGACCAACAACCACGGCCAGCGCCGCCGTGGCACCCAGCGACCCGCACCCTCGTTCGTGCCGTGCGACCCGCTGACCGGTGCCCGCCTCGACCCCGGCGACCACCTGAGCACCGACACCTACCGACCCGGCCCGCAGCTCGCCGCACTGGTGCGCGCCCGCGACGGCCGCTGCCGCTTCCCCGGGTGCTCGGTCGCCGCCCGGTTCTGCGACCTGGACCACGTCAGACCCTGGCCCACCGGCCCCACCACCGCCACCAACCTGCTCACCGTGTGCCGACGCCACCACCGCATCAAGCAACGACCCGGCTGGCGCGTGCACCTGGCCGGCGACGGCACCACCACCTGGGCCGACCCCACCGGCCGAGAACGCACCACCGCACCCCTGGACGCCCTCAAGACACTCGTCCTGACCGCCGACGCCGCCCCGACCGGCCGACGACGTCGCGCACCTCCGACGCCGTCCCAGACCGGCCGGCACCCGCACCCGACCCCAATGTCGCCGCCGCCACGGCGTGGAGCGCCCTCGAGACCCACCTCCAGCTCACCCTCGAACACCACCCCCACGCCCACCGCGACCAGCACCCGTGGCCACCGCCGACCCACCGCCGCTGCACCACGCGCAGCCGACCTACGAGCCGGACTCGCCCGACGCCGCGCCAAGGCGGCGACACCCGACGCACCGCCCTTCTAGAGCGATCACTGGCGACCTCCCCGCCGGCCACGACGCCCCGACCCCCGTCGCACCGCCCACACGCACCGCCGCTTCTGAGACCGTGCCGCAGACCGTCTGAAACCATGACGCAGCCTCCGCGCCAGTCGTCCCGGCAGCTCCCGAGCCCGGCACGGGCGCCACTGTCGAGCCGACCGGTGCAGCAGTCGATCAGGTGTCTCGAGAAGGCACGATGCCGCGCACCCACCAGGCGGTCGCATTGAGGTCGAACGGCCCCGGGCCCACGGTCGAGGCGAGCTCGGCCCGCAGCGCCGCGCGGGCGGCATCCGGAAGACCTGACACGTAGACCCCTGCCGGCCCCTGCCCCTGCAGGAACGGCTCCCAGTAGTCGTCGAAGTCCTCGAACCGGGTCGTCACGGTCACCCGCCCACCGTCGACGTCGTCCAGGCCCGAGCGCTGCCACAGGTCGATGAGCCCGCCCGGGCGGCCGAGCGGCATCGTCGCCTCGTCCTGGCCGACCACGGTGGGGTCGAGACGGGCAGCGGCGTCCCAGAGCGTACGGAGCATCTGCATCCGCGCGCCGTAGTCCCACACGGCCGCCGCCAGCACGCCCCCGGGCCGGGTGACCCGTTGCATCTGCGCGACGGCCCGATCGGCGTCGGGCACGAAGGTCAGCACGAGGAGCGCGAGGGCGGCATCCACCGAGGCGTCGTCGAGCGGGAGGGCGTCGGCGCCGCCCACCTCGAAGCGCACCCGGCCGCCCCGGCTGACGGCGCGCTTGCGCGCCGCCGCGACGAACGCGACCGACGGGTCGACCCCGACCACCTCGCACCCTGGCCAGCGCTCGGCCACCGCGCGGGTGAGGTTGCCCGTGCCGCAGCCGAGGTCGAGCACCCGCTGCGGCTCCGGCATGCCCAGCTCGTCGAGGAAGGCGGGCGCCAGCCGGGCGCTCCACCGCCCCATGAACCGCTCGTAGGCCACCGCGTCGACGAACACCCGACCACCGTGGCAGTCCCCGGCACCGCGCGCCAGTGGTGGACCACGGGTGGGCGACAACCGTCTGCCGGCGCCGCCCACCCGCGCCTGCACCCGTCACCTCGTGGGCCGCAGGCGCAAACGGCCCCTGCGGCCGTCAGCACGTGGTTCAGCGTCGCGACGGCATCGGACTGGTCGACGCTCGGCCACGTCGACGTCGTGGCGAGGTTGGTCGGCAGGACCCCGTTCCGTCGGCAGATACTGACAACGCATCGGCCCCGTACGCCGGGTTGAATCGACGGCATGGCGCACGGACAGCGACGGATCAGGGTCGGCATCGACACCGGGGGCACGTTCACCGACGTCGTGGCCTTCGACGAGGACTCCGGTGAGCTCGTCACCACCAAGACGCCGAGCACGCCCGCCAACCCGGCCGACGGGTTCATCGCCGGCATCGAGAAGATCCTCGGCGTGCTGGGCGCCACCGGCGACGACATCACCGCCGTCTGCCACGGCACCACCGTCGCCACGAACAAGCTGCTCGAGGGCAAGGTCGAGCGGCTCGGGTTCATCACGACCGAGGGCTACGAGTTCATGCTCGAGATCGCCCGCCAGGCCGTGCCCGACGGCTACGGCAACTCGTACTTCTGGGTCAAGCCGCCGCGCATCGTCGCCGCCGACCACGTGCGCACCGTGGGCGGCCGGATGGACTTCGAGGGCAACGAGCTGCGCCCGTTCGACGAGGCGGATGCCGTGGCCGCCGCCCGCTGGTTCCGTGCGCACGACATCACCACGATCGGCGTGTGCTTCCTGCACTCCTACGCCAACGACGCGCACGAGCTCGCGATGCGCGAGGTGCTGCGCCGCGAGCACCCCGAGGCCGTCGTGTCGATCAGCGCCGAGGTGCTTCGCGAGTACCGCGAGTACGAGCGGTCGATGACCACCCTGGTCGACGCCGCGGTCAAGCCGAACGTCAGCCGCTACGTCGGCAACATCCACGCCCGGCTCGACGGCTTCACCGGCGGGCGGCCGATCCCCTTCTACGTGATGAAGTCCAACGGCGGCGTGCTCTCCGCTGACGAGGTGGTGCACCAGCCGATCACGACGGTGCTGTCCGGGCCGGCCGCCGGGGCGCTGGGGGCGGCGCTGATCGCCCGGCGGGCCGGGTTCGACCGGGTGCTCACCTGCGACGGCGGCGGCACCTCGACCGACGTGTCCGTGGTGCTCGACGGCGAGCCGACGCTGACCACCGAAGGCACCGTCGGCGCCTACCCGAGCAAGATCCCGATGATCGACGTCGTCACGGTGGGGGCCGGTGGCGGCTCGATCGCCTGGGTCACCCCGGAGGGAACGCTCAAGGTGGGGCCGCAGTCGGCCGGCGCCGACCCGGGCCCGCTCTGCTACGGCAAGGGCGGCACCGAGCCGACGATCACCGACGCCCACCTCGTGCTCGGCCGGATCCCCCCGCACCTGCTCGGCGGCGAGATCCCGCTCGACGTGGAGGCGGCCCGAGCACGGCATCCGCTCGCTGGCTGCGCGGCTCGGGCTCGATGAGGAGCGGTGCGCCACGGGCATCCTCGAGATCTCCGCGTGGAACCAGGCCAACGCCCTGCGTCAGGTGTCGGTCAAGCGTGGCCTCGACGTGCGCGACTTCATGCTCACCACCTTCGGGGGGTCCGGGTCGCTGCTCGCGTGCCGGCTGGTCGACATCCTCGACCTCGCCGGTGTCGTCGTGCCGCAGAACCCGGGCAACGTGTCGGCGTTCGGGCTGCTCACCGTCGACGTCAAGAACGACTACGTGCAGACCCACGTCGCGCGACACGCGACGCTCGACCGCGCAGGCCGTCGAGAAGATCCTCGACGAGCTCACGGCCCGCGCCGCGGCGGCGCTCGACACCGAGGGCTTCGCGCCCGAGCAGCACGAGTACGTGCGCACCGCCGACCTGCGCTACTTCGGCCAGGCGTACGAGGTGCGCGTGCCGATGGGGTCGGGCCGGCTCGACGAGGCATCGGCCGCGGCCGTCGCCGAACGGTTCCACGACGAGCACCGACAGCTGTACGGCTACGACTTCCGCGACGACCCCCGCCAGCAGGTCGAGTGGGTCAACCTGCGGGTCACCGGTGTCGGCCCGATCACCCGGCCGGAGCTGCGCGAGATCCCCGCCCGCGTACCTGAATCGACCAATTGGTCAGCGGGGGTACAGGAGACCGTACCCACAACGACCAATAGGTCACCGGAGGTACAGGACGAGGCCCTCAGGCCCCGCTCCAGCCGTGACGTCTGCTTCGACGCGGATGCCGGGTACGTCGCCACCGACGTCTACTGGCGCCCCGACCTGCGTGCCGGCGACACCTTCTCCGGCCCGGCGATCGTCGAGGAGTTCGGCTCGACCGTGCCCGTCCACCCCGGCTTCACCGTGCGCGTCGACGCGTTCGGCAACCTCGTCGTCACCAAGGAGTCGCAGTGAACACCGCAGGCCTGCCCACGGCGTACGAGCACGGCAACCGGCTGACGCCGCGGGCAGCACGGTCGACCCGATCCTCGTCGAGATCGTGCAGGGCACCCTGGCGAGCGTCGAGATGGAGGTCGAGACCGCCATCGCCCGCACCTCCCGCTCCCCGATGATCCGCGACGCGCACGACTTCCGCGCCGGCATCCACGACCGCCAGCTGCGCAAGCTCACCGGGCGCTCCTACTCCGCGCTCGTGCACCCGATCGTGCGCGACTTCCCGCTGGCCGAGATGCGCGAGGGCGACGTCTTCTTCCACAACGACGTCTACGAGTCGGAGGGCGGCATCGGCCACCTGCCCGACCTGTGCGTCACCGTGCCGGTCTTCCACGAGGGCGAGGTCGTCGCGTTCGTGCAGGCGTTCGGCCACCACGACGACATCGGCGGCGCCGTGCCCGGCTCGATGCCGAGCAACGCGCGCACCGTGTTCGAGGAGGGCCTGTCGGTGCCCCCGATCAAGCTGTGGGACGCCGGAGTGCCCAACCAGGCCGCGCTGCGGATCATGACCCGCAACAGCCGGATGCCGGACAGCCTCGCCGCCGACCTCGACGCCGAGTGCTCCGCCTGCCTGATGGGCGCCCGTCGCCTCGCCGAGCTGTTCGCCCGCTACGGCCGCGACACCATCGAGACGGCCTTCGACGCGATCCTCGACGCGACGACCGAGACCTACCGGCGCGAGATCCTCGGCAAGATCCCCGACGGCACCTACGTCTGGGAGGACTACGCCGAGCACGACGGCGTCGACGAGCCGCAGCTGCACACCCAGCGGATCACGCTGACCAAGCTGTCGACCGGCGGCCCCGGCCCCGGCGACGGCGGCCCGAAGCTCATCATCGACTTCACCGGCACCGGCCCCCAGGCCAAGGGCCCGATCAACCACTGCGGCGACTACGTCGGCGGCAACTTCCTCAAGAAGTGGCTCGCGCCGATCCTGCGCAACCTCGCCGACACCCCCGAGCGGATGGCCGAGCTCGACGTCAACGAGGGCATCGTGCCGCTCATCGAGATGCGCTTCCCGGAGAAGGGCACCCTGCTCACGCCGATCTACCCGGCGCCGACCAACGCCCGCACCTTCGTCATCCTGCGGCTGCTCGGCGTGCTCGCCGGCGTGGTGGCCAAGGCCGTCGACGGCCGGATGCCGGCCGACCAGGAGACGATCCGCTACACGGGCGTCTACGGCAAGGACCGCGACGGCAACGACTACCTGATGCGCGAGGTGCTCGGCGGTGGCTCGGGCGGGCGGTACTACGCCGACGGGGAGGACACGATCCACGTCGTGCCCGACTCGCGCAACCTGCCGACCGAGTTCACCGAGAGCCGCTTCCCGTTCGTCGTCGAGCGGCTCGGGCTGGCCGTCGACTCCGGCGGCGCGGGTCGCCACCGCGGTGGCCTGGGCTACGAGAAGCAGATCCGGATGCTGCGCGACGCCCACTTCATGTCGATCGCCGACCGCTCGATCCTCGCCTGCTGGGGCGTCAAGGGCGGCCGGGCCGGGCGCTCGTTCGAGGTGACCATCGACCTCGGGTGGCCCGACCGAGCGCACCGTCGACGCGCTCGCCGATGCCGAGCCGGTGCTGGCCGGCCAGGTGATCCGGATCCGCACCACCGGCGGTGGCGGCTGGGGCGACCCGCTCGAGCGCCCCTACGACGAGGTCGAGCGCGACCTGCGTTGGGGAAAGGTCTCGTTCGCGGGCGCCCGCGCCGACTACGGGGTCGTCGCGACCGGTGGCAAGGACGAGCCGGTCGTCGACGCCGCGGCATCCGACGCGTTGCGGGCCGAGCTGCGGGCGGCCCGAACCGGCGAGGAGCCGTTCTTCGACCGTGGCCCCGGGTACGCCACCCTCTCGGGAGGGGCGACCGCCGCCGAGGTCGACTTCGTCTGACCGGTTGGGCAGGGTGGTGGTCATGGACGCCATGGATGCCATGGATGCCGTCGACGGGCCGGTCCTCGTCATGGGTGCGTCCGGCAAGACCGGCCGGGCGGTCGCGGCCGCGCTGCTCGCTCGAGCGGTGCCGGTGCGTGCCGCGGTGCGACCGGGGCGGGAGGCCGCGGCGCCCGCCGGCACGACGGCGTCGCCGTCGACCTGGTGACCGGGCAGGGTCTGGAGGCCGCCCTCTCCGGCGCCTCGGCGGCCTACCACCTGGCACCGAACGTGCACCCCGACGAGGTCGCCATGGCGGCCCGGGTCGCAGCGGCCGCCGTCGCGGCGGGCCTGCCTCGCCTGGTGTTCCACTCGGTGCTGCACCCCGACGACGCCCGGATGCCGCACCACCTGCGCAAGGCCGAGGCCGAGGCCCTGCTGCGCGCGGCCCTCGGGGAGCGCCTCACGGTGCTGCGGCCCGCGGCCTACCACCAGAACCTCCTCGGCCAGGCGCGCTCCGGGATGCTGCGCGTGCCCTACTCGCTCGACGCACCGTTCACGAACGTCGACCTCACGGACGTGGCGGAGGTGGCCGCCGATGCCCTCGGCGGCGCCCACGCCGGGCTGTCGCTGGACCTCGCCGGGCCCGAGGTGCTCACCACTCGCCAGCTGGCCGAGCAGGCTGCAGCGGCGCTGGGCCGAGTGGTGAGCGACATGCGGATTCCACTGGAGGAGTGGCGGGCCGGGCCGGGCGCGGCCCTCAGCGAGCAGGCGCGCGACGACCTCACCGCCATGTTCGCCGCCTACGACGAGAGCGGCCTGGCGGGTGACCCGTCGGTGCTGCCCGGCGTCCTCGACCGGCCCGCCACGACGTGGATGACCGCTCTGTCACGGACGGCCTCGACGCCCCGCTGCGGGTGACACCATCGGTGCCATGAGCGACGAGCAGGTCTGGTTGGACCGCGCGGTGGACCTCGCCACCGCGAACGTGGCGCGTGGCGGCGGCCCCTTCGGTGCGGTGGTCGTGCGCGACGAGGTGGTGGTCGGGGAGGGCGCCAACCGGGTCACGGCCGACCTCGACCCCACCGCCCACGCCGAGGTGGTGGCCATCCGGGCGGCGTGCCGTCGGGTCGAGAGCTTCTCCCTGGCCGGTGCCACGCTGTACGCCTCGTGCGAGCCGTGTCCCCTGTGCCTGTCGGCGTCGCTCTGGGCCCGCGTCGACGCCGTCGTCCACGCCGCGGACAGCGGGGCCGCCGCCCGGGCCGGTTTCGACGACGAGAACTTCCGTCGGCTCGTCCTGCCGGTCACCTCGACCGAGCAGTGGCCGCTGCGCCTCGAGCACCACCCGACCGCGCGCTCGGAGGAACCGTTCGACGCGTGGCGGGCCAAGGTCGACCACGTCGCCTACTGACCCCGCGCCGAAAGACGCTCGACCGCACCGATCCGTAGGTCCCATACTGGCGCGGGGCGCACACCGCAGGCCGGCCCCAGGAGGGATCGGCATGGACGTCAGCACCTTCTACGCGCTGTTCTCCGCCACCTGCTTCACGCTCACCGGGCTGTGGTGGAGCGTCGTCGAGAAGCACCGGCACTGGCTGCGCGACCCCGGCATGCGGCGCCGCGTCGGCTCGGTCTACCTCGCCTTCCTGCTGCCCGCCCTGATGGGCCTGTTCGCGCAGATCGGTGGCAGCGAGAGCCCGGTGTTCTGGCGGGTCAGCTTCGTCGTCATCGCCGTCATCGGCTGCGCGTCGACCGTGACCCTGCTGCGCCGGGCCCGCGCCGCCGAGGGTGCCGGCGCGTTCGCCCGCTACTGGTGGGCCGCCGCCGTCGTCTACGCGGTCGTGGCGGTGCTGGGCGTGGCGCCCGAGATCGCGCGCTCGATCGGCATCACGCCGCTGCAGGCCGAGGCCACCATGCTCGTGCTGCTCGTCGCGCTCGCCCACGCCCTGGTCTGGGAGTTCATGACGCACGACGGGCACGCAGACCCCACCTGAGCGGACCGCGTGGCTAGCGTGGGGTGATGGCGGAGTACGAGGTCAACCAGGCCGGGGTCGCCCACGTGCGCGACCTCATCGACAAGCACCAGTACGTGCTCGAGAGCACCTGGGGCGACGTGCAACCCGACGCGGACGCCGAGAACGCCTACCTCGAGCGGCACTCCTGGGACGACTACGCCGCCTGGCACCTCGGCCTCACCGTCGGCGCCACCGACGGGACCAAGGCGCGCTACGCGTTCGTCGCGGGCGACCTGCGCCGGGTGCACCGCAGCGCCCTCATCGCCTGCGTGTACCGGGCCGAGTGAGTGGCGGCACAAGAAGGTCGAGCTGGCCGCCCACGAGCTGCTCCAGCACCTCGATGCCGTGAGCGGGCACGCGTAGGCGGGCGCCCGGCATCCGCTGGCACAACCTGACAGCCCCCGGGAGCCAATGACGGCCCGCCCTGCCGAACGGCGACGGGTACCGCGTGGCTAGGTTGACGGCATACGTCACCGCCCTCCAGGCCCAGGAGCACACCGTGAGCGGACCACTCGACGACGTCGTCGTCATCGACCTCACCCGTGCCCTCGCCGGCCCGCACTGCGGCATGATGCTCGCCGACATGGGGGCGCGGGTCATCAAGGTCGAGAGCCCCGGCCACGGTGACGAGTCCCGCGGCTGGGGGCCGCCGTTCGTCGGGCCCGACGACCAGCCGGTCTCGACCTACTTCCTGTCGTGCAACCGCAACAAGGAGTCGGTGACGCTCGACCTGAAGTCCGACGACGGTCGCGAGGTGCTGACCCGCCTGGTCGCCCACGCCGACGTGCTGCTCGAGAACTTCCGGCCCGGAGTGCTCGACCGGCTGGGGTTCAGCGCCGAGCAGCTGCACGAGCTCAACCCCGGACTGGTCGTGCTCTCGATCAGCGGGTTCGGCCACGACGGGCCCGAGGGCGGTCGCGCCGGCTACGACCAGATCGCCCAGGGCGAGGGCGGGCTGATGTCGCTCACCGGCAGCGACCCCGAGCACCCCCAGCGGGTCGGGGTGCCGATCGCCGACCTGCTGGCCGGCATGTACGGCGCCTACGGCGTCGTCGCGGCGCTGCACGAGCGCAACCGCACCGGCAAGGGCCGGGTCGTGCGCACCTCGCTGCTCGCGTCGATCGTCGGGGTGCACGCGTTCCAGGGCACCCGGTACACCGTGGCCGGCGAGGTCGGGCACGCCGGCGGCAACCACCACCCGTCGATCTGCCCCTACGGCCTGTTCACCTGTGCCGACGGCATGATCCAGCTGTCGTGCGGCAGCGAGGGGCTGTGGCAGAAGCTGGCCGCGGGGTTCGGCCTCGACCCTTCGCTGCCGGCTTCGCCACCAACCGCGAGCGGGTCGGCAACCGCGACGCGGTCATCGAGACGCTCAACGCGACGTTCGCCGACATCCCGCACGCCGAGCTGATGGCGCGGCTGGCCGAGATCGGCATCCCGGCGGGTGAGGTGCGCACCCTCGACCGGGTCTACGACTGGGACCAGACCCGCTCGCAGGGCCTGGTCATCGACGTCGACCACCCGCTTGCTCGGCACGCATCGAGATCCCCGGGCCGCCGATCCGGTTCGACGACAACGCCTTTGCCGGTGGGCGCAGCGAGCACCTCCACCCGCCGCTGCTCGGCGAGCACAACGAGAGCGTGCGGGCCTGGCTCGACGAGCTGGACGCGCGGTGACCGAGCGGAAGGGCGACGCGCGAGCGGTCGCGACCCGGGTGGCGCCGACCGGCACGGCTCGGCGAGCTGTCGGTGCTGGAGCCGCACGCCCGCTTGGGCCCGGCACGCCCGCTGGCCAGCCCTCTGCGTCCTCGCTCTCGCGGAGTCAGGAGCACTTCGCGGCTCAGGGCGTATCCGGCCATGACTCGGCGAAGTGCTCCTGACTTCGCGGAAGGGGTGGGACCCAAGAAGGGGCGGCGGGGTCGCGGGGCGGGAGAGTTGCCAACCGGCACCGCGGCGTTGGGCAGGTCCTGACAACGCCCGTGCGGGAGCCCGGCTCCTAGGGTCGAGACCGGGCACCAGCGCCCGAGCGGACCGCGACGAGGAGGTGGCCTGACGTGCGGGTCCTGCTCGCCCTGGGCGGCAACGCGATGACCGGCCCCGACGGCAGCGCCACCCCGGCCGCGCAGATCGAGGCGGTCGGCGTCGCGATGCGGGCCGCCGCCCGGCTCGTCGCCGCCGGCCACGAGCTCGTCGTCACCCACGGCAACGGCCCGCAGGTCGGCAACATCCTGGTCAAGAACGAGCTCGCCGCGCACGTCGTGCCGCCGGTACCGCTCGACTGGTGCGGCGCGCAGACCCAGGGCACCCTCGGCTTCACCATCCTCAACGCCCTCGACGTCGCCCTGCGCGGATGCCGGTGCTCGCCCGCCCGGTGGCCGCCGCTCGTCACCCGCACCCTCGTCGACCGCGACGACCCGCGGCTTCACCCACCCGAGCAAGCCGATCGGCCGCTACCTCCCCCGCGAGCAGGCGCAGACGCTCATCGACCACGGCCAGGTGTGGGAGGACCGCGGCGAGAAGGGCTGGCGCCGGGTCGTCGCCTCGCCCGAGCCGCTCGAGGTGCTCGACGTCGGCCCGGTGCGCGTGCTGCTCGAGGCGGGCCACGTCGTCGTCGCGGCCGGCGGCGGCGGCATCCCCGTGGTCCGCGAGCCCGACGGTCGGCTGCGCGGCGTCGAGGCCGTCATCGACAAGGACCTCACCGCCGCCCTGCTCGCCCGCACCCTCGCCGCCGACGTGCTCGTCATCGCCACCGACGTCGACCACGCGGCGCGTCGACTGGGGCACCCCGCAGCAGCGTGAGCTCGGCCGGGTGACCCTCGCCGAGATGCGCCGGTACGCCGCGGACGGCCAGTTCGCCGTCGGGGTCGATGGGCCCCAAGGTCGACGCCGCCATGCGGTTCGTCGCCGGCGGTGGCCCGCGCAGCGTCATCACGTCACTGACCCACATCACCGATGCCGTCGAGGGCGGCTTCGGCACCGTCATCGAACCCGGCTGAGCCCCTGAACCGCTCGGCACCAAGGAAGGAACGCACCGTGCCCGACGCCATCGAGGTCCGCAAGGTCCCGCTCCACACCGTGTCCGACGCCTCCGAGCTCGGGACGCTCATCGACGACGGCGTGTTCGAGGCCGACCGCGTCATCGCCGTCATCGGCAAGACCGAGGGCAACGGCGGGGTCAACGACTACACCCGCATCATCGCCGACCGCGCCTTCCGCGAGATCCTCGTCGAGAAGGGCGCCGACCCGGCCAAGGTCAAGGAGGTGCCGATCGTGTGGTCCGGCGGCACCGACGGCGTGATCAGCCCGCACGCGACGATCTTCGCCACCGTGCCGGCCGAGCGGGCCGAGCAGACCGACGAGCCGCGGCTGACCGTGGGGTTCGCGATGAGCGAGCACCTGCTGCCCGAGGAGATCGGCTACACGCCGATGGTCGAGAAGGTCGCCGCGGCCGTGCGGGTGGCGATGGAGCGGGCCGGCATCACCGACCCCGCCGACGTGCACTACGTGCAGACCAAGACCCCGCTGCTCACCATCCACACCATCCGCGACGCGAAGTCGCGCGGCAAGACGGTGTGGACCGAGCACACCCACGAGTCGATGGACCTCTCCAACGGCTGCACCGCGCTCGGCATCGCGGTCGCGCTCGGCGAGATCGAGATGCCGACCGACGCCGACGTCATGCACGACCGCTCCCTCTACTCGTCGGTGGCGTCGTGCTCCTCGGGCGTCGAGCTCGACCAGGCGCAGGTCGTCGTCGTCGGCAACGCCCGCGGCGTCGGCGGCCGCTACCGGATCGGCCACTCGGTGATGCAGGACGCCCTCGACCAGGACGGCATCTGGGCCGCCATCAAGGATGCCGGCCTCGACCTCCCCGAGCGCCCGCACCGCAGCGACATCGACGGCCGGCTGGTCAACGTCTTCCTCAAGTGCGAGGCCTCGCTCGACGGCCAGGTGGCCGGGTCGGCGCAACGCGATGCTCGACGACTCCGACGTGCACTGGCACCGCCAGATCAAGTCGTGCGTCGGCGGCGTCACGGCGTCGGTGACCGGCGACCCGGCGGTCTTCGTGTCGGTGTCGGCGGCCCACCAGGGCCCCGACGGCGGCGGCCCGGTCGCGGCCATCGTCGACCTCGGCGCCGGGCGAGCCCACCGGCTACCGCCCGCCGACCGCCTGACCGGTGCACCGGCCGTCGGTCGGACACTGCGCCCTGCTCGCCACCCGACCCGTGCATCGCGCCAGACTGTGCGCATGCCGACCACCCACCGCCTCGACGGCCTCGACGCGGCCCGCGGGCTGGCGGTCGTGTCGATGCTCGTGGCGCACCTGTGCCCCGCCGGGGGCATCTTCGACGTCTCGGAGTACCTCACCGCCCCGCTGTTCGCGGTGATCATCGGGCATCTCGATGGGGGTGCGTCTCGACGAGCGCGCGCTCCGCCGGCCGGCACGTTCCTGCTCGACAACCTCCAGCGCGGGCTGGTCCTGATCGTGCTCGGTGTGCTGCTCCAGGCGCTCTACTCCCAGATCGACGTGGTGCTGCCCTACCTCGGGGTGCTGGTCATCGTGCTCGCCCCGCTGGCGCTGCTCCTGCACCGGATGCCGGTGCTCACCCTGGGCATCGCCGGCGCCCTGGCCGTGGTCGGGCCGATCGTCGTCGAGCGGGCGCGCGAGGCCTACCCCTCGTCGCCGACGGCCGGGCGCGGGGGTCGCTCGACGTCGTCACGTGGCTGGCCACCGGCGAGCTCTACCGGCTGGTCTCGTTCCTGCCGATGGCGCTCGGCGGCCTGGCCCTCGGCGAGCGTGCTCCGCCGCGCGGCCCGCACCACCCGGAGGGCTACGTCGTCGCGGTGCGCTGGTCGTGCTCAGCGTCGCGGCCTACGCCCTCGGCCGGGGCACCCGTGACGGCGCCGGCGCGTACTCCGGCACGACCGCCGAGGTGGTCGGCGCGACGTTCCTGGCCACCGCCACGGTCGTCGCGAGCTTCCTCGCCGTGCGACCTGCTGCGCCGGGCCGGGGCGGGCGCGGGTGCTCCGACCGCTGCTGGCGACCGGCCGGCTGGCCCTGACGGCCTACACGTGCAGATCCTTCTGGCTGGATCTGCTGGCCGGCGCTGCGCGACAACGCCTCCGACAACGCGTGGCTGGATCCTCGGCGCGACCACGCTCGTCGTCGTCGTGGGCGGGTGCTGGCTGTCGAACGGCGCTTGGGCACCGGCCCCCTGGAGTGGGTGCTGCACCGGCTCCGGCCCCGTCCCACCGCCTGCGGCGCCACGAGGCGGCCAGCTGACGACGCGGCATCGCCTCGCGCGCGCGACCCCGCGACGTCAGTGGGCGAAGTGGCGGGTGCCGGTGAAGTACATGCGTGACCCCGGCGGCCTGGGCGGCCTCGACCACCTCGGCGTCGCGCATCGACCCACCGGGCGCCACGACCGCGCGCACGCCGGCGTCGAGCAGCACCTGCAGCCCGTCGGCGAAGGGGAAGAACGCGTCGGAGGCCGCGACGGCACCGCGCGCCCGCTCCTCGCCCGCGCGCGACACGGCGAGGTGGCACGAGTCGACCCGGTTGACCTGACCCATGCCGATGCCGACCGAGGCGCCGCCGCGGGCGAGCAGGATCGCGTTCGACTTCACCGCGCGCACCGCCCGCCAGGCGAACTGGAGGTCGGCGAGGGTGGCCTCGTCGGCGGGGTCACCCGACACCAGGCGCCAGCTGGCCGCGTCGTCGCCGCCGACGACGGTGCCGGCCTCGTCGGCGACGACGGCGTCCACGGCGTCGCGCTGCTGCATGAGCAGGCCCCCGCCGATCGGGCGGACCTCGGCGCCGGAGCGCACGGGGGCCGCACACTCGAGCAGCCGGATGTTCTTCTTCGCGGTGAGCACCTCGAGCGCGTCGGCGTCGAACGCGGGCGCGACGACGACCTCGGTGAAGATGTCGGCGACGGTGCGGGCCATCTCGACGGTGACCGGGCGGTTGGTGGCGATGATGCCGCCGAAGGCCGAGACCGGGTCGCACTCGTGGGCCTTGCGGTGGGCGTCGGCGATGTCGGTGCCGACGGCGATGCCGCACGGGTTGGCGTGCTTGATGACGGCCACCGTCGGCTGGTCGCCGTGGTCGTACGCCGCGCGCACGGCGGCGTCGGCGTCGACGTAGTTGTTGTACGACATCTCCTTGCCGTGCAGCTGGGTGGCCTGGGCCAGGGCGGGCTGCGGCTGGAAGCCGTTGGTGTAGAGCGCGGCGTGCTGGTGCGGGTTCTCGCCGTAGCGCAGCACCGTGGCCCGCTCCCACGTCGCGCCGACCCAGGCCGGGAAGCCGGTGCCGTCGGAGCTGTCGGTGTAGGCGTTGCCCATCCACGACGCCACGTGCACGTCGTAGGTGGCGGTGTGCACGAACGCCTGCGCCGCCAGGCGCTTGCGCTGCTCGAGGGTGAACCCGCCGCCGCGCACGGCATCCAGCACGTCGTCGTAGGTGGTCGGGTCGGTGACGACCGCGACGCTCGGGTGGTTCTTGGCCGCGGCGCGCACCATCGAGGGGCCGCCGATGTCGATCTGCTCGACGCACTCGTCGGGGCTGGCGCCCGACGCCACGGTGGCCGCGAACGGGTAGAGGTTGACGACGACGAGCTCGAACGCCTCGACCCCGAGGTCCGCGAGCTGGGCGACGTGGTCGGGCTTGCGGGTGTCGGCGAGGATGCCGGCGTGCACCTTCGGGTGCAGCGTCTTGACCCGTCCCTCGAGGCACTCGGGGAAGCCGGTGAGGTCCTCGACCTTGGTCACCGGCAGGCCGAGCGACTCGATCAGGGCGGCGGACCCGCCGGTGGAGACCAGCGCGACGCCGGCCTCGTGCAGGCCGCGGACGAGACCCTCGAGACCGGTCTTGTCGTAGACGGAGACAGGGCCCGGCGGACGGGGCGGACGTCCTGCGCGGGGCCGGGGGCGGTGACGGCGGCGGACATTCGGGTGCTCCTTGCGGGGTCGGGTCGGTCAGCCTCCGGGGCACCCAGGCGGGCGATGCCCCGACGTGTGACTTCCCGGTGGTGACCCACCCTCGCCAGTCGTCGTGCAGAAGTCTAGCGAGGGCGGCAGCTGGCGGCGTGCAGTGGCCGAGGCGCCAGGCGGCTCGGCCCTGCTCAGCACCGGAAGCTTCACCTCCGCACCCGAACGGTTCTGGTGTCGAGGTGAGGGTTTCCCGCATCGGGCGGGAAAGTTGGGACGCTCAGGTGGCGTACGGGGACGGGGGCAGCGGGTCGGGCCAGCTGCCGCCGAGCACCCGGTCGACGTCGAGCACGACGACCACCCGCTCGGGGTTGGGGCGGGGTCGTCGGTAGCGCACGGCATACCGCTGCTCGGCGTCGTGCACGGACGCCGCGTCCTCGAGCACCCGGGTGGTGCCCTCGAGGCTGATCCAGCGCCGGCCGTCGAGCTGGGTCAGGGCGGCGCGCCGACCGGCTCGGGCCTGCACGACCTTGGCAGTGCGCCGGCTGGCGATGACCCGGGCGACCAGCGCCTCGGCGTCCCAGGTGAAGCCGACCGGGACCGCGTGCGGCGAGCCGTCGCGGCGCAGGGTCGTGAAGGTCGCCAGGTGCCGCTCGGTCATGAACGCGAGGGATGCCGGGGTCAGGTCGGCGGGGTCGGTGGCCACGCCGCGAGTGTGTCACCCGCGGTCTCACCCGCGGGGCGTCAACCGCGGGGCGTCGCCAGGTCACCCGCGGGGCGTCACCGGTGGCGCGTCACCCGCGGGTCGTCACCCTGCGACGGCCACCAGGTGCAGGAGGAACCCCTGGGCGGGGGCGAGCACGGGTAGGGCGAGCCCGACCCGACCCAGTGCGGCTCCGCTCGCGACGATTCCGTCACCGACGGCGTCGTCCCACCACGCGGGGGGCGTGGTCTGGACGGTGGCGGGCAGGCCGGCCTCCGAGCGCACCCGCACCCGGTAGCGGCGGTCCGGGTCCAGCCCCGGCAGCGGCACCGTGCCGGGCGTGACCCCGCGGCCGGTGACGGTCGAGACCACCGTGAACACGGCATCCGCCCCGTCGGGAGCCACGACACCGCTGACCAGCAGGGCGTCGCCCGGGTGGTCCGAACGCACGACGTCGCCGCCGTGCAACAACGGTCGCAGCTCGCGGTAGAGCCCCGACCAGGCCCGGAGCACCTCGAGCTCGTCGGGAGTGCAGGTGGTGATGTCCCACTCCAGCCCGGCGTGGCCGCCGAGGGCGACGAGCATCCGCAGCGACAGGTCGAGGTCGCGGTGCGTCGTGTGCGCCCGCGGCGGGCCGACGTGCGATCCCATCCGCTCCGGGGGCACGAGCAGCCCGGTCCAGCGCTGGATCGCGACCCGCTCGAGCGCGTCGTTGCAGTCGGAGGTCCACACCCGGTCGGTGCGGGCGAGCACGCCGAGGTCGACCCGAGCTCCGCCGCTGGAGCACGACTCGATCTCGAGGTCGGGGTGCCGGGCCCGCAGCTCGTCGAGCAGCCGGTAGGTCGCGAGGGTCTGGGCGTGCACGGCGGGCCGGTCGGTGCCCGACGCGTCGGTGCGCACGGCCTCGTGCAGGTCGCGGTTGTGGTCCCACTTGACGAAGTCGACGGCGTACTCGCCGATGACCTCGCTCATCGCGGCCAGCACGTAGGCGAACGCCTCGGGGTTGGCGAGGTCGAGCACGTGCTGGCGGCGCGACGGCAGCGGCAGCGCCGGCCACCGGGCCCAGCACCCACTGCGGGTGGGCACGCACCAGGTCGGAGTCGAGGTTGACCATCTCGGGCTCGAACCACAGGCCGAACTCCATGCCCAGGCCCTTGACGTGGTCGACGAGCGGGCCGAGGCCGTCGGGCCACACGTCGGTGGAGACCTGCCAGTCGCCCAGGCCGCGGTGGTCGTCGCGGCGGGCTCCGAACCAGCCGTCGTCGAGCACGAACCGCTCGACGCCGATCGACGCGGCCGTGTCGGCGAGCCGGCGCAGGTGGTCGAGGTCGGTGTCGAAGTAGACCGCCTCCCACGTGTTGAGCACGAGCGGCCGCGGGGCCGACCGGTAGCCGGGTCGGGCGCGCTGGTGCCGCACGAGCGAGCGGGTCAGGCCGTCGAGCCCCTGCGTGGAGTGCACGAAGACGACGGGTGGCGCGGTGTAGGTCTCGCCGGGTGCCAGCCTCAGCTCGCCGGGCGCGAGTGCCTCCCCACCGCCGAGCACCGCGGCGTGCGGCCCGGCCCCCTCGGGCAGCCGCTCGACGAGGTGCTCGTGGTTGCCGCTCCACGCGACGTGGGTGGCCCAGACCTCCCCCGACCGGAAGCCGAAGCCCATCGTGCCCGCCACCATGAGCAGCGTCGCGTCGTGGCCGGTTCGGCCGCGGCGGCCGGTGCGCAGCCAGGTGCCGTCGGTCAGCGGCCGGCGCTGCGGCGAGCGCTCGCGGCACCAGCGGCCGGTGAGGTCGAGCACCTCGTCGGCACGGGACGGCAGCGGCAGCACGGCGCGCAGCGCCGCACGTCGAGCGGGGTCTCGTCGTCGGAGCTGTTGGTGAGCACGGACTCGACCACGAGCACGCCGTGCTCGTCGAGCCGGTAGCGCACCACCACCTCGACACCCACGTCGGATGCCGTCGCACGCACCTCCGCCTCGCCCTCACCGTGGCGCAGCGTGGCGACCCAGCGAGGGGCGGTGCGGCTTCCGGCCCGGTGCGCGGCGTACGCCGGGCGTGCCGAGCCAGCCCTCGCCGGAGGTCGGGAGCACGGTGAGCGGCCACGGCTGCGTCGGGCTGGTTGTGCGGGACCGGGCGCGCCGGTGAGCCGCGCGAGGTCGGCGGCCGCGGCATCCGGCAGGTCGGCGCCCCAGTGCAGCACCTGGGGCAGGCCGCCCCCGTCCTCGGCGAGGACGAGCGCGGACCCACCACCCGGATGACGGCGATGGTGGGCGTCATCCCTTGGTCGAGCCGAGGGTCAGCCCGGAGACGAACTGCTTCTGCAGCACGAAGAACACGATCAGCACCGGCAGGGCCACGATGATCGACCCGGCGGCCACCAGGTTGGTGTCCTGGAAGAACTGCCCGCGCAGGTTGTTCAGCGCACTGGTCACCGGGTACTTCTCGCCCTTGGACATCAGCACGGTGGCCCAGAAGAACTCGTTGTAGATCCAGGTCACCTGCAGCGTCGCCAGCGCCGCCAGGGCCGGCCTGACCAGGGGCATGGTCAGCTGCCAGTACTGGCGCCAGACGCCCGCGCCGTCCATCTCGGCCGACTCGTAGATCTCGTACGGCAGCGTCTTCATGTAGTTGCTCAGCACGAACGCGCAGAACCCCATCTGGAACGCCGTGTTGACGAGGATCAGCGCCCAGAAGCTGTTGAGCATCGTGCCGCCCTCGCTCAGGAAGGTCGGGAGCGGGATCTCCTTGAACATCCGGAAGACCGGGATGAGCAGCGCCTGCGGCGGCAGGAGGTTGGCGGCGAGGAAGACGCCGAGGAGGGTGAGGTTGAACCGGTAGGAGAACCGGGCGAGCACGAAGGCGATGAGCGAGGAGAAGAACAGCGTGATGATCACCGCCGGGATGGTGATGAGCAGCGAGTTCTTCAGGTGCAGACCGAACTGGCCCCGGCTCCAGGCGTTCTTGTAGTTGTCCAGGGTCCACCCGCCGAACGACAGGTACCCGTTGGTCTGGGTGTAGGAGTAGTTGCGGAACGAGTTGTAGAGGGCCCACAGCAGCGGGAAGAGCCAGATCAGGGCCAGGACCAGCATGATGACCGTGGCGACCTTGCCGCGGCGCCGGTTGAGGACGCCACCGCTCGGGCCGCGCGCCGCCGCCTTCTTGGTGCGGACGGGGGCCGGAACCGTCGTGGTGGCGCTCATCGCCGCTCCTCCCGGAAGACGATCCGCAGGTAGATGATGATGAAGACCGAGGAGATCACCATCATGATCACCGAGAGGGCCGCGCCGAAGCCGTAGCGCGTCGCCTCACCGATCACGTTCTGCGAGACCAGGGCCGAGATCAGCTCGAGCCCGTTGCGTCCCTTGTTGATGACCCAGACCAGGTCGAACGCCCGCAGCGACTCGATGACCACGATGACGAGCACGATCAGGTTGATCGGACGCATCACCGGGAAGATGACCTGGAAGAACGTCTTGACCTCGCTCGCGCCGTCGACGGCCGCCGCCTCGCGCAGCGTCGAGTCGACGCCCTTCAGCCCGGCCAGGTAGATCAGCATGACGTAGCCGGTGTGTCGCCACGCGGTCGCGACCAGCACCGCCCACAGGTTGACGTCGGGGTCGCCGTACCAGTCGACGTTGGATCCGAAGACCTGGTTGATCAGGCCCTGGTCGGTCGAGTAGAAGAGCTGCCAGATGAAGCCGACGAGCGCCAGCGACAGCACGACCGGGAGGTAGAACGCCGTCTGGTAGAAGCGGCTGCCCCACATCTCACGGTCGAGGATCACGGCGAGCAGCATCCCCAGCATCGTGGGCAGCACGAAGAGGAAGACCAGCCAGATCAGGTTGTGCCTGATCGCCGGCCAGAACGCCGGGTAGATCGTGGCGATGTCGACGTAGTTCTTCGTGCCGATCCACTGGATCCCGCTGAGCTTGAACCCGTTCCACTTGGTGAAGGACAGGTAGATCGACGCCATCGCGGGCAGCCAGACGAGCCACACGACCAGCACCGTCGGGATCAGGACCATCGCCCAGATGACCAGGCGGTCGCGTGTACCTCTACGCCTCTCCCTCCGCCGCCCACTGGTCGCGGGCGAACGGAGGGAGCGACGGTAGCGGCTTTGGCCATGATCGGTCTCCTGCTCGGGTCAGCCGAGGATGGACGCGGCCTGCTGCTGGATCGACGCGGTGATGCGGTCGATGTCGTTCGGGTTCTTCAGGAAGTCCTGCAGCGACGCCGTGATCACCGTGTTGGCGAGGTCGGCGTTGGTGTCGCGGTCGAGGAACTGGGCGATGGACTTGGCCTTCGAGACCAGCTCGACCGACTTCTTCTGCAGGTCGCCGTACGTCGACGTGCTCGCACCGGAGTTCGCGGAGATGAACGGGGCGGTCGCGGCGTTGTTGCCGGCATCCGCGGCCTCGGGCGTGCCCAGCCACGCCATGTACGCCTTGGCCGCCTCCTGGTTGTCGCCGGCCGCCGAGGCGCAGAAGCCGTCGATCGGCGCGTCGAGCGCGTCGTTGCCGATGCTGGCGTCGAGGGCGGGGAAGGTGAAGAAGTCGAGGTCGGCCTGGGTCTCCTTCGGGATGCCGTCCACGACGAACGTGCCGAGCAGGTACATGCCGGTCTCACCCGTGGCCATCGAGGTGGCAGCCTCCTGCCAGGTGCGGCCGAGGGAGTTCTCCTGCTGGTACGGGAGCAGGGTGTCCTTCCACGTCGTGAAGACGTTCTTGACCTCCGCGCTGTCCCACTTCTCCTTGCCCTGGCACAGCGCCATGTGGAAGTCGTAGCCGTTGAGCCGCATGTTGAGGATGTCGAAGGTGCCCATGGGCGCCCAGGCGTCCTTGGCGGCGAAGGCGATGGGGGTGAGCTTCTTGCCCTGCATGTCCTTCATGAGCGCGGTCATCTCGTCCATGGTCGTCGGCACGGCCCAGCCGTTCTTCTCGAAGACCGACTTGCGGTAGAAGACCGCCCACGGGTAGTAGCTGATCGGCACGAAGTACTGCTTGCCGTCGGGCGCCGTGGCGGACTTCTTGAAGGCGTCGCTCATGCCCTCGATCGGCCACACGCTGCTGACGTCGGAGATCAGGCCGTTCTCGGCGAACTGGGCCATGCGGTAGCCGGCGAACCAGGTGAAGACGTCGTCGGGGGTGCCCTGGAGGTAGGTGTTGATGCTCTCCTGGAACGTGTTGTGGTCGACGGCGTTGACCGTGACCGCGGAACCGGTCTTCTTGGCGTAGGCGTCGGCCATGCCCTGGAGCCGCTCGTTGGCGGGGCCGGAGCCCTTGGCCTCGTTGATCCCGAAGGACACGGGGCCGGCCTTGGCGCTGGCGCCACCCGAGGCCGACGGTTCGGCGTCGTCGCCACACGCGCCGAGGAGGGTCGGCACGCCGAGCAGGGCTGCAGCTCCCATCGACCCTCGGAGGATGGAACGGCGGTCGACACCACGAACGGAGTTGGGAACGGTGTTCGTGAGGTGCGCGCGGGGGGCCGGGCCTGCCATGGGTTGTCTCCTTTGACATCCTTGCTTCTGACACATTCGATCAGAAACCAACACTGACAGGACCGAGTCTTGCCCTGCCCTCCGGAGCCTGTCAAGGGCCGACACGAATCGTCAAGGTCACGTTTTGGGTGTGACTGTCCGTGCGCCACAGGGCCGTTAGGTGCCTGGCGAAATCCTGGACACCGCTGGGCGGCGGCTGGACGTCCGGGTCGGTTCTGTCGCAAACTGTTGACATTTGTTCGAACCCTTTACAGACTGACGACCATGCGCCCGTGGCCCGTGGACCGGATCGCCTTCGGAGGGGACTACAACCCCGAGCAGTGGCCGCGCGCCGTCTGGGACGACGACATGCGCCTGATGCGCGAGGCCGGCGTCAGCTTCGTCACCCTCGGCGTCTTCTCGTGGTCCTGGCTCGAGCCCTCCAAGGGCGAGTACACCTTCGAGTGGCTCGACGAGATCATGGACCTGCTGCACGCCAACGGGATCGCCGTCGACCTCGCCACCGCGACGGCCACGCCGCCGCCCTGGCTGACCTCGGCCTACCCCGAGATCCTGCCGGTCGACCACGACGGCCACACGCTGTGGCCCGGCAGCCGACAGGCCTGGTGCCCGTCGTCGCCGCTCTACCGCGAGATGGCGCTCGGCCTCACCGACCACCTGGCCGCGCGGTACCACGACCACCCGGCCCTGGCGATGTGGCACGTGTCCAACGAGTACGCGTGCCACAACCTGCCCTGCTACTGCGACACCTGCGCCGTCGCCTTCCGTCGCTGGCTCGAGAGCCGGTACACCGCCCTCGACGCCCTCAACGACGCCTGGGGCACCGCCTTCTGGAGCCAGCGCTACACGGCCTGGGACGACATCCTCCCGCCGCGGCGCACCACGACGTTCAACAACCCCACGCACGTTCTCGACTACCACCGGTTCGGCTCGGACACCCTGCTCGACTTCTACCGTGCCGAGCACGAGGTCATCCGGCGGCACTCCCCCGACGTGCCGGTCACGACGAACTTCATGACGTTGAGCCACTTCCGCCTGCTCGACTACCACGACTGGGCCCCGTTCCAGGACGTCGTCAGCACCGACCACTACGTCGTCGACGCCCTGCCGGACCCGCAGGCCGAGCTGTCCTTCAGCGGCGACCTCACCCGCGGCCTGGCCGGCGGGAAGCCCTGGCTGCTCATGGAGCACTCGACCAGCGCCGTGAACTGGCAGCCGGTCAACCCCGCCAAGGCTCCCGGCGGCACCATCACCGACTCGCTGGCCCACGTCGCCCGCGGGGCGGACACCCTCGGCTTCTTCCAGTGGCGCCAGTCCCGGGCGGGATCGGAGAAGTTCCACTCGGCGCTCGTGCCGCACGCCGGCGAGGACAGCGACCGGTTCCGCGAGGTCTGCGAGCTGGGCGCGATCGCCGGCCGGCTCGGCGAGCTCGTCGGCTCACGGGTCGAGGCCGAGGTGGCCGTGCTCTGGGACTACGAGTCGGCCTGGGCCGTGGCGGGCCCGTGCATGCCGTCGTCCGCGATCGACTACGCGACGGCCGCCCACACGGTGCACCGGCTGCTGCGCGAGCGCGGGGTCACCTGCAACGTCGTGCACCCGGATGCCGACCTGGCCGCCTACCGCGTGGTCGTCGTGCCGACCCTCTACCTCGTCTCCGACGCGCAGGCGGATGCCGTGCGCGCGGCGGCCGAGGGCGGCGCCCACGTGCTGGTCACCTACTTCTCCGGCATCAGCGACCCCGACGACCACGTGCGGCTGGGTGGCTACCCCGGAGCGTTCCGCGAGCTGCTCGGCATCCGGGTGGAGGAGTTCTTCCCGCTGCGCGTGGAGGAGTCGGTCGCCCTCTCGGACGGTGGTGCGGGGTCGCAGTGGAGCGAGCACGCCCGGGTCGTCGACGCCGAGGTCGTGACGAGCTACGCGGCCGGCCCGCTGGCCGGTCGACCCGCCATCACCCGGCGAGCCGCCGGTGACGGGGTCGCGTGGTACCTCGGCACCCTGCCGGACGACGGCTCCCTCGGGGCCCTGCTCGACCGGGTCATGGCCGAGGCGGGGGTCGCGCCGGCCGCCGTGCCGCCCGCCGGGGTGGAGGTCGTCCGCCGTCGGTCGACCGACGGCAGCTGGCTGTTCGTGCTCAACCACACCGACGGGCACCGCGAGATCGCCGCGACCGGGCACGACCTGGTCTCGGGCGTCGACGTGGGCCCGACCGTCCGGCTCGCGCCGCACACGGCGGCCGTCGTGAGGGAGGGATGAGCGTGCTCGCCAGCCAACGCCGCGCCGCGATCCTCGCCCTCGTCGAGGAGTCCGGCGCGGTGCGCGTCTCCGACCTGGTGGACCACCTCGGCGTCTCCGACATGACCGTGCGCCGCGACATCGAGCGCCTCGACAGCGAGGGCCTGCTCGAGCGGGTGCACGGCGGCGCCCTGGCCCTGGTCCCCCGGGTCACCGACGAGCCGGGCTTCAGCGCGAAGTCGCTGCTCATGACGGCCGAGAAGCACGCCATCGCCGTCGCGGCGGCACGCCTGGTGGAGCCAGGTGCCACCATCGGCATCTCGGCGGGTACGACCACGTACGAGTTCGCCCGCGCGATCCGCAACGTGCCGCACCTGACCGTCGTGACGAACTCCGTTCCGGTCGCGCAGCTGCTCCACGAGTCCGGCGGGGGCGGCCACGTGGTCGTCCTGACCGGCGGCGTGCGCACCCCGTCGGACGCTCTCGTCGGACCGGTCGCGGTCTCCGCGCTGCAGGGACTGCACGTCGACCGTCTGTTCCTCGGGGCCCACGGCATCGACCGCAATGCCGGCCTGACCACCCCGAACCTCGTCGAGGGCGAGACCAACCGGGCCCTGGTCCGGGCCAGCCGGTCGGTCTGCGTGCTCGCCGACCACACCAAGTTCGGCATCGTCGGGCTCTCGACGTTCATGCCGTTGCGCGAGGTCGACACCCTCATCACCGACGCCGGCATGCCGCGGCGGGCCCGCGCCGTCCTCGAGGAGACCGTCGAGCACCTCGTGCTCGCCGACGTGCCTCCGGCGCTGCCGGCCGTCCGCGGCGTGCGCCGCCAGGGCGGTGGTGACGCCGGGTGACGACCACCCCGGGCCTGCTGCGTCGCACGTCGCGCTCACTCGCGGACGGCAGGGAGATCATCTACTTCGATGACACCCCCGGCGCCCCGCCACGCACGGTCGACGACACGCGCGAGCTCGGCGACCGGGCGGCGGCCGGGCACGTGCGCTACGACGCCCTGGTGGGCGACTGGGTCGCGGTCGCCGGCCACCGGATGAACCGCACCCTGCTCCCGCCGCGCGAGGCCTGCCCGCTGTGCCCGTCGGGTCGCGGACCGCTGCCGACCGAGGTGCCCGACCGCGACTACGACGTCGTGGTCATCGAGAACCGCTTCCCGTCCTACGCCCCTGTGGCCCTCGACGACGCGTCGGGCTCGGCACCCTTCGAGCACCGGCCCGCGCTGGGGCGCACCGAGGTCGTCTGCTTCACCAGCGACCACGACGCGAGCTTCGCCGACCTTGCGCCGCAGCGCGTGCGCACCGTGATCGACGCCTGGGCCGACCGCACCGCGCTGCTGGGCGAGATCCCCGAGGTGGAGCACGTGTTCTGCTTCGAGAACCGCGGGCCCGAGATCGGGGTGACCCTGCACCATCCCCACGGGCAGATCTACGCCTACCCCTACCTCCCGGCCCGCACCCGCGAGGTCCTCCGCCAGGCGCAGGAGCACCTCGCCCGCACCGGGCGGCTCCTGGGTCGCGACATCCTCGACGCCGAGCGGGCCGACGGGGCCCGGATCGTGCGGTCCGGACGGTACTGGACGGCCTACGTGCCGTACGCCGCGCGCTGGCCGGTCGAGGTGCACCTCGCCCCCCACCGCGACGTGCCGGACATCGTCGCCCTCGACGACCTCGAGCGAGACGAGCTCGCCGAGGTCTACCTCGACCTGCTCAGACGCCTCGACCGCTACCACCAGGCGCCCGACGGTGTCCCCGTGCCGCTGCCGTACATCGCCGCCTGGCAGCAGGCCCCGGTGCGCGCGGGGCGCGAGGCCTCCAGGCTGCACCTGCAGGTCGTGTCGGTGCTGCGGGCCCCCGGCACCCTGAAGTACCTCGCGGGCTCCGAGAGCGGGGTCGGTGGCTGGGTCAACGACGCCCGCCCCGAGGCGATCGCGGCCCGCCTGCGCGAGATCGCCTGAGGTCTGACTACTGCCAGGAGCGGTCGGTCGCGAGGCCACGCACCACGTCGACGAGCATCTCGCGCTCGACCACCTTGATCCGCTCGTGCAGCGTCTCGACGGTGTCGTCGGGCTCGACCCGGACCGCGCGCTGGTCGATGATCGGCCCGGTGTCGACCCCGGCGTCGACCCAGTGGCAGCTGCACCCGGTGACCTTGACCCCGTGGGCCATCGCGTCGCGCACGCCGTGCGCCCCCGGGAAGCTGGGCAGCAGCGCGGGGTGGGTGTTGACCACCCGGTGCGCCGCGAGCACGGCCGGACCGAGCACCTTCATGAACCCGGCCGAGACCACGAGGTCGGGCCCGGGCTCCGCGATGAGCCGTTCGAGGTCGAGGTCCCAGTCGGCCCGGGTCACGTAGTCGGGCACCCGCGCGACGAACGTCGGGATGCCGGCCCGCTCGGCGCGCTCGACACCGCCGGTGCCGTCGCGGTCGGCACCGACGGCCAGCACCCGGAACGCTGCGCCGTCGCGCGCCGCGGCGTCGATGAGGGCCTGGAGGTTGCTGCCCGAGCCCGAGACGAGCACGACGAGCCCGAGCGGTGGCACGGCATCCGAGGTGGTCGTGGGGCTCATCGCCGCAGCCGCCACGCGTCACGGAGCACGACGACGAGCGCCCCGCTGCCGAGCTCGACGAGCAGCGCGAGGAACAGCCGGCCGGCGGGGGCACCCACGCCCGAGAGGCGGAACTGGCCGAGCGAGCCGCCCGCGACGACGTCGAGGGCGGTGAGCGTCAGGGCCGTGACCGTGCAGGCAGCGAGGGCGACGGCGAGCTTGGTGCGCAGCCGGGAGAGCCGCGCGACCTGGCTCAGTGCCCGGCGCGCGACGTAGGCACCGACCGCGACGACGACGAGCACCGACCCCGCGGTGAACCACGGGAAGGCGCCCGGCTGCGGCAGCGCGGCGAGCACCGGCACCATCGGCAACAGCCCCCCCTCGGCCCCGGACCACGTGACTGGCCCGCCCTCGACGACCCGGAACCCCGGGCCGGCGACGAACGACACCGCCCACAGGGCCAGGTTGGGCAGGGAGGCGACCTGGGCCAGCGCGAGCACGACACCGCCGAGGCCGCCGGCGCCGACCGCCGCGGAGATCGTGGACACCTCGGTCCAGGAGAGCGCGACGAGTGCGAGCACGACCACCAGGCCGACCGCCAGCAGGAGACCGGCACCCACCAGGCCGGGTCGCAGGGAGCGCCACACGGTGTCGGGCACCCAGGCGAACCCGAGCCGGGGGCCGAGCACATCGGGGTCGTCGCGCGCGACCGGGCGCAGGGCCAGCACGAGTGCGAGCACCGGCACCAGCAGCACGGGCACCACGAGCGAGAGCGGGGTGACCCGGAAGGGGCCGGCCACGGTCAGGCCGACGGCGGCACCGACGACCACGGCGTACCCGGCCCACCAGGCACCGAGCGCGGCGGCGAGCGGGACGCGGCAGCGTGCCGCGCCAGTGCTCGCCATCGGTGGACACGTCGACCATGGCCTCGCGCGCCCCCAGCCAGGCGACGGCCACGAGCAGGGCCAGGCCGAGCAGCGGGACGAGCGAGACGGTCACCTCGCCGATGGCCAGGTGCGCCCCGGACACCAGCAGCCACAGCGCCGCACCCGTGCCCGCGGCCTGCCAGCCGTCACCGGTCGCGAGCGGCTCGACCAGCCAGGCCAGCACCACCGGCGCGACCACGACGACGAGCGACGCCAGCCCGGTGAGCACCCCGACGATCGCACCGCGCCACCAGGGCGGCCCGTCCGACGGCTCCACGGCATCCCCCGAGGGCTCGTCGAACCCGGGCAGGGCGGAACGAAGGCGTTCGCTGACGGACATCGCGCCCAGTGTGCGCGAGAACGGCCACGGGTGTCCGAGCAACGCCGTCACCCGCTCCAAAAGGTCAGGCGGAGAGGCCCTGCATGATCTCGCGCATCAGCTCGGCGGTCTCGGGCGGCGTCTTGCCGACCTTGACCCCGGCGGCCTCGAGGGCCTCCTTCTTGGCCTGCGCGGTGCCCGACGAGCCCGGACACGATGGCGCCGGCGTGGCCCATCGTCTTGCCCTCGGGGGCGGTGAACCCGGCGACGTAGCCGACGACCGGCTTGGTGACGTGGTCCTTGATGTAGGCCGCGGCGCGCTCCTCGGCGTCGCCGCCGATCTCGCCGATCATGACGATCGCGTCGGTGTCGGGGTCGTTCTGGAACGCCTCGAGGCAGTCGATGTGCGTGGTGCCGATGATCGGGTCGCCGCCGATGCCGACGCCGGTGGAGAAACCGAAGTCCCGCAGCTCGTACATCATCTGGTAGGTCAGCGTGCCCGACTTCGAGACCAGGCCGATCCGGCCCGGGCCGGAGATGTCGGCGGGGATGATGCCGGCGTTCGACGGCCCCGGGGCTGATCAGGCCGGGGCAGTTCGGGCCGATGATGCGCGTCGTGCCCTTCTCCTTGGCGTAGTTGTAGAACTCCGCGGTGTCCTTGACGGCGACGCCCTCGGTGATGACGACGGCGAGCGGGATGCCGGCGTCGATCGCCTCGGTCGCGGCGGCCTTGGTGAAGGCGGCCGGCACGAAGATGACGCTGACGTCGGCGCCGGTCGCCTCGATCGCCTCGGCGACGGTGCCGAACACGGGCACGGTGGTGCCGCCCTCGAACTCGACGGTGGTGCCGGCCTTGCGCGGGTTGACGCCGCCGACGATCGCGGTGCCGGAGCGCAGCATCCGCTGGGTGTGCTTCATGCCCTCGGAGCCGGTCATGCCCTGGACGATGACCTTGGAGTCTGCGGTGAGGAAGATGGCCATGGGTGTCGTGTCTCTCTTCGCGCTCGGGGGGTCAGTTGGCGGAGGCCAGCTCGGCGGCCCTGCGGGCGGCGCCGTCCATGGTGTCCTCGATGATCACGCGGGGGTGGTTGCGCTCGGCGAGGATGCGCCGCCCCTCCTCGACGTTGTTGCCGTCGAGGCGCACCACGAGCGGGCGGTCCTCCTCGTCGCCGAGGGCGTCGAGCGCGCCGACGATGCCGTTGGCCACCGCGTCGCAGGCGGTGATGCCGCCGAAGACGTTGACGAAGACGCTCTTGACCTGCGGGTCGCTCAGGATGATGTGCAGCCCGTTGGCCATCACCTCGGCGCTCGCGCCGCCGCCGATGTCGAGGAAGTTGGCCGGCTTCTGGCCGCCGAACTCCTCGCCGGCGTAGGCGACGACGTCGAGGGTGCTCATGACCAGCCCGGCGCCGTTGCCGATGATGCCGACCGAGCCGTCGAGCTTGACGTAGTTGAGGTCCTTCTCCTTGGCGGCCATCTCGAGCGGGTCGGTCTCGGCGTGGTCCTCGAGGGCCTCGTGCTCCGGGTGCCGGAAGCCGGCGTTCGCGTCGAGCGAGACCTTGCCGTCGAGCGCGACGATGTCGCCGTCCTTGGTCCGCACGAGCGGGTTGACCTCGACCAGGGTGGCGTCCTCGTCGCGGTAGACGGTCCACAGGGTCTTCAGCACCGGCTCGATCGCGGCGGCGGTCGTGGCGTCGAAGCCGGCCTCCGTGACGATCTCGCGGGCCTTCGCGTCGTCGATGCCGACGTTGGGGTCGACGGCCACCCGGGCCAGGGCCTCGGGGCGCTCGACGGCGAGCTGCTCGATGTCCATGCCGCCCTCCTTCGAGCACATCGCGAGGTAGGTGCGGTTCGCGCGGTCCAGGAGGATCGAGAAGTAGTACTCCTCGTCGATCTGCGCACCCTGGGCGATCATCACCTGGTGCACGGTGTGGCCCTTGATGTCCATGCCGAGGATGGCGCGGGCGTGCTCCTCCGCCTCGTCGGCGGTCTTCGCGACCTTGACGCCACCGGCCTTGCCGCGGCCGCCGGTCTTGACCTGCGCCTTGACGACGGTCACGCCGCCGCTCGCGGCGCCGATCCGCTCGGCGGCCGCGCGGGCCTCCTCGGGGGTCGTCGCGACCGCCCCGGCGAGCACGGGGACACCGTGCTTCTCGAACACGTCACGGGCCTGGTACTCGAAGAGATCCACGAGGCGATCCGTCCTCACTGTCGCTGGCTGACTGGCAGGTGGTCCGTTGGGGAGCCTAACGGGGTGACGGGGTGGGTCGCGCGCCGAGGTCGCGGCCCGGGCGGCCGGTGGGACCGATCTCACGCCCGAGCGGTCGCCCCGCGCGACGACCGGTGGCGCGACGGGCAGGCGCAGCCCCGTGCCGCGCCGAATCCGGACCGCATGGTGACCAGCTGCCTCCACTTCCGGGTGTGGACGCCGGGGCGGCCGTACAGTGGTGCGGCCATGGCGACCCTCCCGCGGCCGGCAGCCGACCCGTCCGGCGAGCACCCTGCACCGACGCAGGTCTCGGTGCTGCGGCGCGCCCGCGGGCTGGCGTCGGCCGCCGCGCACTTCCTCGACCCCGCCGTGATCGCCGGCAACGCGGTCGAGTCGGCGTGGCTGGCGGCCCACGTCACGACCTGGCCGCTCGGCCTGCTGGTCGGCCGCGGGGAGCGCGGCCGGGCCGGCCTACCGGCTCGAGCACCTGCCCCCGTGCAGCGCGGCCTGCTCGTCTCGAACGTCGAGGCGGCCGGCACGCCGATCCTGCTGGTGCACGGCATCGTCAGCAACCGGTCGATCTTCACGCTGCTGCGCCGCGGCCTGACCCGGCGCGGCTTCTCCAACGTCTTCGCGATGAACTACCTGACCGTCGCCAACGACGTGCGCGCCGCGGCGGCGGGCCTGTCGGTGGAGGTCGAGCGGATCGTCGAGGAGACCGGCTTCGAGCGGATCCACATCATCGGGCACAGCCTCGGTGGGCTGATCGCCCGCTACTACGTCACCCGGCTGGGCGGTGACGCCCGCGTGCACACCCTCATCACGCTCGGGACCCCGCACCAGCGGCAGCTACGCCGCGTACGCCGTGCCGACCACGCTCATGCAGCAGATGCGGCCCGGCAGCCACCTGATGCGCGAGCTCGACCGGCCGGTGCGGGGCTGCCGGACCCGGTTCATCTCGTACTGGTCCGACAACGACCTGGCGATCCTCCCGCAGCGCAACGCGGCCCTGCGCCACCGCGACCTGGGCGCCCGCAACATCAAGCTGCACGGGGCCGGCCACCTCACCCTGCCGATGCTGGGCGAGGTCGTGCACGGCATCTCGACGGCACTGGCCCACCTCGACGCCGACGGCAGCACCGTCACGTCGGGCGTCACCCCGCTGGCCCGCGACGAGTGACCGGCACGGGCAACCCTGCGGCCGCGACACCGCCACGCCGGCGATGTGAGGTGCGTCACGGTGTGAGCGGGTGACGTGCGGGTAACGAGCAGATGGAGGGCAATCCTGAGAGAACCCGTCCACAGATTCTCAGGTGACGTTTGTGTTGTCACGGAATGGTCACGATACGGTGGGCCAACCCCGTCGACACCCCTGAGGTCATCCCCGCGTGAGTTCTTCGTCCTACCAAGGGCGTCACTACGCCGGACGCCACCGCGTCCGAACACGTCGTGCACGCCTGCCCCGAGCCTTCAGCTCGAGCTTCGTGCTGCCGACCCTGGCAGCCGGCGGCGCTCGTGGTGACCGCGACCGGAGCCACGGTCACGGCCGACGCCGCGCCGCTGACGCTCGACCTCAACGGCAGCCAGACCGCCATGGCCCGCACCGAGCAGGTCGCGGACGAGGCGATGGTCACCGACCTCGCCCAGCGCCGCCAGGACGCGTCGATGGGTACCTCCGCGCTGCAGGGCCGCGTCGAGGAGCAGCAGCGGGCCGCCCGCACCGCCAAGCGCAAGGCCGCCGCCAAGGCCAAGGCCGAGCGCGAGGGCAAGCGCTGGGTGCGGCCGATCAAGACCTGGCGCATCACCTCCGACTTCGGCTGGCGCTGGGGCAAGACCCACGACGGCATCGACCTCGGGGCCAGCACCGGCACCCCGCTGTACGCGATGTCCAAGGGCGTGGTCATCGGCTCGTTCTACGACTCGAGCTTCGGCAACAAGATCGAGATCAGGTACTGGGACGGCTCGATCTCCTGGTACGGCCACCTGAGCAAGCGGATCGCCCAGAAGGGCGACACGGTCATGCCGGGCGAGCTCGTCGGGCTGGTCGGCAACACCGGGCACTCCTTCGGCTCGCACCTCCACCTGGAGTTCCAGAAGAGCGAGGCCTCCGACAGCCCGATCAACCCGATGCCGTGGCTGCGCAAGCACGGCCTGGCCTGACCCAGCCCGCGCGGGCCGTCGCGGACGGCCGGTCGGCTCAGAGCTTCTCGAGTGGTGCGAACCTCAGCACGAACCGCTTGACGCCCAGCTCGCCGCCGAAGTCGACCTCGGCCTGGGTCTTGTCACCCTCGCCCAGGGTGCGCACCACGGTGCCGAGACCGTAGCTGTCGTGGGTGACCCGGTCGCCCGGTGAGAGCGGGATGACCGGCCGGTTGCCCGGCGAGCGCACGCCGGGCCGGGCGGCGAGGGTGGCCACCGCCGGCCGCTGGTCGCGACGACCGATCGCGGCCGCGCCGGAGAGCTCGCGCTCCCACTCGACCAGCTCGGCGGGGATCTCGTCGAGGAACCGCGACGGCGGGTTGTACTGCGGTGCGCCCCAAGCGGATCGGACCGCGGCGCGCGACAGGTGGAGCCGTTCGCGGGCCCGGGTGATGCCGACGTAGGCGAGCCGCCGCTCCTCCTCGAGCTCCTTGGCGTCGCCGAGGCTGCGCAGGTGCGGGAAGGTGCCGTCCTCCATGCCGGTGAGGAACACCACGGGGAACTCGAGGCCCTTGGCGGTGTGCAGCGTCATCAGGGTGACGACCCCGGCCTGCTCGGCCTCCTCGGTGTCGGGGATCTCGTCGGCGTCGGCCACGAGCGAGACCTGCTCGAGGAAGTCCTCGAGACTGATCACCTCGCCGGTCTCGCGGCGGGCCTCGTCGAACTCGCCTGCGACGGCGACGAGCTCGGCGAGGTTCTCGACCCGGGTCTCGTCCTGGGGGTCGTGGCTGGCCCGCAGCTCGGTGAGGTAGCCGGAGCGGTCGAGCACGGCCTCGAGCAGGTCGGCGACCCCGGCGTCGTCGTCGTCGCGGACCCGGCCGAGGTCCTCGAGCAGGGTGGTGAAGCCCTTGATCGCGGCGACCGAGCGGGTGGCGATGCCGGGGGCGTCCTCGGGGCGGCCGAGCGCGGCGACGAACGGGATGCGCTCGCGCTCGGCCAGGGCGCCGATGCAGGCCTCGCGCGCGGTCGCCGATGCCGCGCTTGGGCACGTTGACGATGCGGCGCAGGTTGACGGTGTCGCTCGGGTTGGAGAGCACCCGCAGGTAGGCCAGGGCGTCCTTGACCTCGCGACGCTCGTAGAACCGCGTGCCGCCGACCACCTTGTAGGGCAGCCCGACTCGCACGAACACCTCTTCCAGCGCCCGCGACTGGGCGTTGGTGCGGTAGAACACGGCGACGTCACCGGGGCGGACCCCGTGGTCGTCGCCGAGCCGGTCGATCGACCGCGCCACGAAGGACGCCTCGTCGTGCTCGTTGTCACCGACGTAGCCGATGATGCGGGCGCCGTCTCCGGTGTCGCTCCACAGGTTCTTCTTGCGACGGCCCTCGTTGCGGGCGATGACCGCGTTGGCCGCGCGCAGGATGGTCTGGGTCGAGCGGTAGTTCTGCTCGAGCAGGATCGTGCGGGCGTCGGGGTAGTCCTGCTCGAACTCCTCGATGTTGCGGATGGTGGCGCCGCGGAACGCGTAGATCGACTGGTCGGCGTCACCGACGACGACCAGCTCGCTCGGCTCGACCCCGTGCGCGGTGCGTGTCGACGGGCGATCCGACGAGCTCGCGGACCAGCTGGTACTGCGCGTGGTTGGTGTCCTGGTACTCGTCGACCATGACGTGCCGGAACCGGCGGCGGTAGTGCTCGGCGACGTCGGGGAAGGCCTGGAAGATGTGGACCGTCGTCATGATCAGGTCGTCGAAGTCCATGGCGTTGGCCTGCCGCAGCCGCCGTTGGTAGGCCGTGTACGCCTCGGCCAGGACCTGCTCCTGGTGCGGGCTCGCCTCGCCGACGCGGCTGGCGTAGCTCTCTTCGTCGATGAGCTCGTTCTTGAGGTTGCTCACCTGGTGGCTGAACGAGCGCGGGTTGTAGCGCTTGGGGTCGAGGTCCAGGTCGCGGATGACCATCGACATCAGCCGCTGCGAGTCGGCGGCGTCGTAGATCGAGAAGGTCGAGCGCAGCCCCACCTTGTCGGCCTCGCGGCGCAGGATGCGCACGCAGGCGCTGTGGAAGGTCATCACCCACATCGCCTTGGCCCGCGGGCCGACCAGCGTGGAGACCCGCTCGCGCATCTCGGCGGCGGCCTTGTTGGTGAAGGTGATGGCGAGCACCTGGCCGGGCTGCACCCCACGGGCGGCCAGCAGGTAGGCGATGCGGTGCGCGAGCACCCGGGTCTTGCCCGAGCCGGCGCCGGCGACGATGAGCAGCGGCCCGCCCTCGTGCAGCACCGCCTCGCGCTGCTGCGGGTTCAGCCCGACGAGCAGCTGCTCCGGGTCGGCACCGGGACGGGCCGCGCCGGGGCCGCCGTCGGGGCCCAGGCCGGCGGCGGCCGCCTCCGCCCAGGTGGGCACACCGGCCGCGTTGACCAGCGCCGCGTGGGCGCTGGCGCGGGTGGCCGCGTCCACGTGCGGCTCGTGGCCGGGTTCGCCGAAGTCCAGGCCGTCGAAGAGGGTGCTCATGTCGGGGTCAACCCTACGTGGCACTGCCGACCCCGCTCGCCCGCCGCGCCCGGGCACGCGACCGGGCGGCCGGGACCACCACCGAGGTCCCGGCCGCCCGTGGCGGTGGTGCAGCGAAGGGTCAGCTGCACCAGGGGTAGATGAAGATGCTGTCGTCACCGGCGCGGTGGTCGGCGAGCACGACCTGGAAGGGCAGGACTGCGGGCAGCGTCGCGGCGACGTCCTCCATGCCGGGACGAACCGTGACGCCGTTGGCCACCGCGGCAGCGACCGGGACACCGTTCTCGACGAAGGAGCTGAGCGGGCCGAGGGTCTTCAGGGTGGCGATGCCAGCGGCCTGGCAGCGACCGTCGGCCGGGGCGGCTGACGCGGGGGCGGCGGCCAGGGCGGCGATGCCGGCGGCGGCGGCGATGCTGGCGGCGATGCGGGTGCGGGTGCTGCTCATGGGTTTCCTCCTGCGGATGGGGGGCGACCTCGTCGTCGCTCCGTTGACGCTGACGTTAAACGTTTGTTGAACCTTGTGTCGAGGTCCTGTCGAACCTTTGACACCCCTACTTCCACGCCGGAGGCCCCGGGAGATGCACCCGGGCCCACGCTTTTCGGACGAGCCGCGGCGTCGGGTGCGCCACCACCGGCATCCTCGCGGCATACGGTGTCTGGCATGGCCTCGCGCAAGGGTGAGTTCGGGGAGCCGGTCGTGCTCGACGTCGACGGGTTCGACGTGCGCGTCTCGAGCCCGCAGCGCGTCTACTTCGCCGCCCGCGGCGAGACCAAGCTCGACCTGGTCAACTACTACCTCTCGGTCGGCGACGGCATCGTCAACGCACTGCGCGAGCGGCCGTGCATGCTGCACCGCTTCCCGGACGGCGTCTCCGGCCCCAAGGTGCACCAGAAGCGCCTCCCCCGCGGCGCCCCACCCTGGGTCGAGACGGTGCGCCTGCACTTCCCCCGCTACGGCCTGCACGCCGACGAGCTGTGCGTCACCCGGCTGGCCGACGTCGCGTGGGCGGTGCAGATGAGCACCGTGGAGTTCCACCCGTGGAACAGCCGCCGGGCCGACACCGAGAAGCCCGACGAGTGGCGCATCGACCTCGACCCGATGCCGGACGCGCCCTTCTCGCGGGTGCGCCGGGCCGCCCAGGTCACCCACGAGGTGCTCGACGAGCTCGGCGCCGTGGGCTGGCCGAAGACCAGCGGCGGCCACGGGCTGCACGTCTACGTGCGGATCCGGCCCGACCACGGCTTCGGCGACGTGCGGCGTGCGGCGCTGGCGTTCGCGCGGGAGGTGGAGCGCCGCATCCCGGACGACGTGACCACCACCTGGTGGCGCAAGGACCGTGACCCCGAGGCGGTGTTCGTCGACTACAACCAGAACGCCCGCGACCACACGATCGCCGCCGCGTACTCGGTGCGCGGGAACGACATCGGCACGGTGTCCACGCCCTTCCGGTGGGACGAGCTCGACGACGCCGAGCCGAACGACCTCACCATCGCGACGGTGCCGCAGCGCTTCGCCGAGCTCGGCGACCTGCACGCCGGCATCGACGACGCGGTCTTCGACATCGCGCCGCTGCTGGAGTGGGCAGAGCGCGACGAGGCCGCCGGCGCCGAGCCGCCGCCCGAGCCCGAGGACGACACGGGGACCCCCTGATGGATCTCGTCGTGCCGCCGGGCCCCGGCGTGCCGCACGGGTTGACGGTGCCGGGTGACGTGCTGGTCGAGCGGTTCTCGCGGTCGTCCGGGCCGGGCGGGCAGGGCGTGAACACCGCCGACAGCCGGGTCGAGCTCGAGCTCGACGTCGTGGCGTTCGACGGCTTCACCGACACCCAGCGCGGTCGGGTGCTGCGGGCCCTCGACCCCCGGCTGGTCGGGGGCCGGCTGCTCGTCGTCGCCGCGTCGGAACACCGGCAGCAGCGGCGCAACCGGGCGGCCGCCCGCGAGCGGATGGCCGGGCTGCTGCGCGACGCGATGGCTCCCCCGCCGGCACCCCGCCGCGCCACCCGACCCACCCGGGGCTCGAAGGAGCGGCGGCTCGCGGCCAAGAAGCGGCGCGGCGAGACGAAGACGGGTCGCTCGCGCCCGGCATCCGACGCCTGATCGGGCGCACCGGGAGAGGCCGAAACGCGTCCTCCGGTGTGATCTGCGCCACGTGCTGCGACATTTCTCCCGTTCAGACACCGGTCACGCGTGGCTGCACTCCCTCCATACAGCACAATTGTCAGGGGCGACGACCGAGGCGCCGATTTTCGCGTGGAGAGGCACCGACCACCATGAAGACGCGCAGCACCCTGCTGCTCACCGCCGCCGTGGCGATCCCGCTCGTCCTCGGAGGCGCCGGAACGGCCTACGCGGCCCACTTCCAGGACCGGGCCCTGCCCGGCAGCACGCTCGGCGGTACCTCGGTGGCCGGGATGACCCGCGACCAGGTCGCCGCGGTGGTGCGCGACCGCGCCGCCGACGTCACCGTCACCATCGACACCGAAGACACCACCCGCACCGCGCGCCTGGCCGACCTCGGCTACGCGGTCGACGTCGATGCCACCGTCGACGCCGTGTTCGTCGCCAACGAGACCTGGTCGTCGTACGCGAAGTCGCTCGTCGCCCCGCGTGGCATCGACGCCGTGGTCGACACCGACCCGGCCAGGACCGCCGAGGTCGTCACCGGACTCGTCGGCCGGGCCGACAAGGCCGGTCGCGACGCGAGCGTGAAGCTCGCCGCCGACAAGAAGTCCTTCGTCGTCGTCCCCGCGGTGGTCGGCCAGACGGTCGTCCTCGACAGCTTCCAGGACGTCGTGGCCGACGCGGCCCGTGACCTGGCGTCCACGACGGCCACCGTGCGGTTCGTCGAGACCGTGCCGGCCGTGTCGACGGCCGCGGCCGAGGAGGTCGCCGAGCAGGCCAACGCCTTGGTGGCCCGCAAGGTGTGGGTGTCCGACGGCGAGGACGAGCACAAGGCCTCGAAGAAGCTCAAGGCGTCCTGGGTCGAGCATCCCGACCACCGCCGGGGCGCTCGGCGGCCCGACGCTGAACGCCGACAAGGTGCAGGCCTGGGTCGAGGACCTCGCGAAGGACGCGAAGGTCACTCCCCGCGACGGGTTGCGCAACGTCAGCCAGTCCGGCAAGGTGCTGGCCGTCGTCACCGAGGCCCGCGAGGGTGCCACCGTCGCCAACGCCCCCGCGGTCGCGCAGGCCGCCGCGCTGGCCGTGACCAGGGGCAGCGACTACAAGGGCAGCTTCACCTACGACAGGTCCCCCGCGAGGTGGACCGAGCGCAAGGTGGCCAGCGGCGCGGAGAACCTCGCGTACCCGGCCACCGACGGCGAGAAGTGGATCGACGTCAACCTGTCCCGGCACACGATGACCGCGTACGTCGGGGCCAAGGCCGTCTACGGCCCGATCAAGATGGTGAACGGGTCGGACCTGAAGCCCACCATCACCGGCACCTTCCACGTCTACCACAAGCGCGAGCTGCAGACGATGCGCGGCAGCAACGCCGACGGCACGAAGTACGAGACCCCCGACGTGCCCTGGATCTCGTACTTCCACCGCGGCTTCGCGCTGCACGGCGCCCCCTGGCGCTCGTCGTTCGGCTACGCCGGCGCCCGCGGCTCCCACGGGTGCGTCAACCTGCCGGTGTCCGTGGCCAAGTGGGTCTACGACTTCGCGCCGATCGGCACCACGGTCGTCTCCCACCACTGAGCCCGTTCCCGACGGTCGGGCAGGTCGGGCGGTTCCGCTCAGCGGCCGAGGGCGTCGCCCACGAGGCGGACCACCTCGTCGGCGCAGCCCCAGGAGAGCGTGACCCCCGCACCGCCGTGCCCGTAGCAGGTCACCACCGGGCGCCCACCGACCACGGATGCCGCGAGCCGCACCGACGGCGCGACCGGCCGCAGCCCCACCCTGGACCCGAGCACCTGGGCGTCGGCGAGCGCGGGCACCACCTCGCGCACGCGCCGCAGGATCGCCTCGTGAACCTCGGGGTCGGGCTCGGTGTCCCACGACCCGTCCACGTCGGTGCCGCCACAGACCACCCACCCCGGGTGCGGGAGCGCGTACGTCATGCCGTCGGGGTGGTCGTCGTCGACGACCCACCGGGTCAGCCCGGGGTTGGCGAGCAGCGCGACCTGGCCGCGCGACGGCGTCCCCGTGTCGTCCCCCATGATCGGTCCGGAACCGAGCCCTGCCGCCAGGACCACGAGGTCGCCCCTGACCTCGGCGAGGCCGGTCACGTGTCCGTCGGCGAGCTCCACCCCGGCCTCGACGCACCGGGTCTCGAGCCAGGGCAGGAACACCGGCATGGTCACGAGCGGCACTGATGCCACCACACCCCCGTTCGCCCCGGGGGGCAGCTCGTCGTCGCGGGCCTCGCGCCAGGTCGGCAACGCCTCGGTCCACCAGCGGTCGGCGACCCCCCGCTCGACGAGGACGCCCTCGCGCAGCGCCACCCCGGCATCCGGGTCGCGGGCCAGCGCGGCGAACCGCTCGAAGGCCACCCGCCCCCACTCGAGCACCCGCTCGCGCGGTTCGACGCGGTAGGGGAACCAGAGGCCGCCCGCGACGGCGGAGGTGGTGTCGGCCACCGGGGCGTCGCGCACGCAGCGCACGGCGTGCCCGGCCCGGGCGAGCCCGAGGGCGCACGTCAGCCCCACGACGCCACCACCGATGACCGTCACCCGTGCCATGAGGGCATCCTCCCCTAGCGTGGGCGCCATGGACCGGCTGGACCCACACCCCGTCACCGGAGAGCTGTTCCCCTCACCGGTGCCCGCGGGGCGTGGGTGGCCGGGTGACCCCGCCGATGCCGACACCCCCGTGGCGACCACCCCCGCCCGGGTGCGGCGGCTGGCGGCGACGGCCGACGGCATCGCCCAGCTCCAGGCACGGATCTCGGTGTGCCGGGCCTGCCCTCGCCTGGTCCGCTGGCGGGAGGACGTGGCCCGGTCCGGCCGCCGGGCCTCGTTCGCCGACCAGCCCTACTGGGGCCGACCCGGCCCCTCGTTCGGTGACCCCGATGCCGAGGTGCTGCTCGTCGGCCTGGCCCCGGCCGCGAACGGCACCAACCGCACCGGCCGGATGTTCACCGGCGACTCCTCCGGCGACGTCCTCTACGCCGCCCTCCACCGCACCGGGTTCGCGGCGCTGCCGACCTCGGTGGCCGCCGGTGACGGCCAGGCGCTCACCGGCATCCGGATCGTCGCCGCCGTGCGCTGCGCGCCGCCGGAGAACAAGCCCACGCCCGCGGAGCGCGCCACCTGCTCGTCCTGGCTCGAGCGCGACCTCGAGCTGTCCGCGCCTTCGCTGCGCGCCATCCTCTGCCTCGGCGCGATCGGCTGGGATGCCGCGCTGGCCGCCGCCCGCGGCCTCGGCTGGGACGTGCCTCGCCCCAAGCCACGGTTCGGCCACGCGGCCGAGGTGCGGCTGACGACACCGGAGGGGCACGGCATCCGGATGGTCGGGTGCTACCACGTGAGCCCGCACAACACGTTCACCGGACGGCTCACGCCGGCGATGCTCGACGACGTGCTGTCGTCGCTGCGTGCCGGATGAGGGCGTCGGGATATCCGGTGGTCATGCCAGCGCGGGTCGCCTAGCGTCGCAGGATGATCCGGCTCGACCGCCCCCACGTCCGTGTCCACCGCAGCTACCTCGAGGCGCACGACGAGTTCGGCGGGGGCCAGCGCGACGGTGACGGCGACTGGGTCGAGGCGCCCGACGACGGCGGCTACGCCGGTGTGGCCTGGACCCGTGAGGAGCTCGAGACCCCCGACGGCTTCGCCCGCTTCGTGCGGTGGCGGCTCGACCGGGCCCGCGACGACGCACCGCGCCCGACCGGGCACGTGCCCGCGACGTTCTACTGGGTCGTCGACGACGCCGACCCGCAGACCTACCTCGGGTCGATCGCCGTGCGGCACGCGCTGACGCCGTTCCTCCTCGAGGTCGGCGGCCACATCGGCTACTCGGTGCGGCCGAGCGCCCGCCGGCAGGGGCGTCGCCACCGAGGCCCTGCGCCTCGTGCTCCCCCATGCGGCGGCGCTGGGCCTCGACCCCGCGCTGGTCACCTGCGACGTCGACAACGTCGGGTCGGCCGCGGTCATCGAGGCCAACGGCGGTGTGCTCGAGGACGTGCGAGGCGCCAAGAAGCGCTACTGGGTGCCGACCGGCGGCTGAGCCACCGACCGACTGCTCCGGTCGTCCTAAGGTGGCGGGATGAGCGACCCCACCGGCCCCGCCCTCGTCGTCACTCGTCACGGGGGCATCGACGTGCTCACCGTGGAGGACCGCCCGGCACCCGAACCCGGCGCGGGCCAGGTGCTCGTCGAGGTGGCCGCGGCCGGCGTCAACTTCATCGACGTCTACCAGCGCGAGGGCGTCTACCCCACCACGACGCCGTTCGTGGGAGGCAACGAGGGCGCGGGCACCGTCGTGGCGACCGGCGAGGGGGTCGACGGTTTCCGGGCGGGCGACCGCGTGGCCTGGCCGCAGTCGCTGGGGAGCGCCGCGCGGTTCGCCGCCCTCCCGGCATCCGTGCTGGTGCTGGTGCCCGACGGCGTCGCACTGGAGACGGCGGCCGCGGTCATGCTCCAGGGCCTGACCGCCCACTACCTCACGACGAGCACGCACGCCGTCCAGCCCGGTGACGTGGCGCTGGTGCACGCCGCGGCCGGTGGGGTCGGGCAGCTCCTCGTGCAGATGGTGCGCTCGCGCGGAGGGTCGGTGGTCGCCACGGCCGGGGGGCCGGAGAAGTGCGAGACCGCGCGCGCCCTGGGTGCCGAGCACGTCGTCGACTACCGGGCGGTCGACGACCTCGCCGGTGAGGTGCGCCGGCTGACCGACGGCCGCGGGGTCGACGTGGCCTACGACGGCGTCGGCAGGGACACCTTCGACGCGTCGCTGGCCGCTCTGCGCCCCCGGGGGATGCTGGTGCTGTTCGGGGCCGCGAGCGGCCAGGTGCCGCCGTTCGACATCCAGCGGCTCAATGCCGGTGGGTCGCTCTTCCTCACCCGGCCCACGCTCGGGCACCACCTGGCCACACCCGAGGAGCTGCAGTGGCGGGCCGGCGAGGTGCTCGGCGCGGTGGCCGAGGGCAGCCTGCGCGTCGCGGTGGGCGGGCGCTACCCGCTGGCCGAGGCCGCCGCGGCCTTCGCCGAGCTCGAGGGCCGGCGCACCCAGGGCAAGCTCCTCCTCATCCCCTGACCCTCGAACGACCTGGTGCTCCGGAGCGTGCGGTCAGCGCCAGAGGACGGCGACTGCGACGTTGAGGAGCGCGAGTGCGCCTGCGGCGTTGACCAGCTGCGGGCGGGCCTGTCCCTTGCGCTCCTTCGCGGCAGCGATCTCGGCGCACGCCACGACGGCGACCGCCACGAGCAGCTTGACGCCGATCTTGGTGTTGTTCACCTCGTCGTCCTCGGCCTGGGCGAGCCCGACCAGGACGAGACCGGTGATGAGCTGGGCGCGCGCGCCCCACACCAGGGCCGGCGTCACGGTCCCGCGCGCGACGAACACGGCGCTGCCGATGACCGCGGCCATGCCGAGCAGGTGGGCGAGGACGAACAGGTGCTGCAGGAGATCCATGCGCACACCCTAGGGTCACGCGGGGCGTCGTCAGAGCAGGCGGCGACCCATCGCCCAGGCGGTGAGCTCGTGACGCGAGGAGAGCTGCAGCTTGCGCAGCACCGAGGACACGTGGGTCTCGACCGTCTTCACCGAGATGAACAGCTCCTTGGCCACCTCCTTGTACTGGTAGCCGCGGGCGATCAGCCGCATCACCTCGCGCTCGCGCGCCGAGAGCCGGTCGAGCTCCTCGTCGACCTCGGCGATCTCGCCCGCCGCCGCGCCGAACGCGTCGAGCACGAACCCCGCCAGCCGCGGCGAGAACACGGCATCGCCGTCGGCGACCCGGCGGATCGCGGTGATGAGGTCGCGCGCGCCGATCGTCTTGGTGACGTAGCCACGGGCCCCGGCCCGGATGACCGCGATGACGTCCTCGGCGGCATCCGACACCGACAGGGCGAGGAAGCGCACCGGCGCGCCGGTGCGCGCCTCGACCCCGAAGCAGCCGTGGATGACGTCGACCCCACCGTTGCCGGACCCACCCGGCAGGTGCACGTCGAGCAGCACGACGTCGGGCTGCTCGGCGCGGATGACGCTGACCGCCGTGTCGACGTCGGGCGCCTCACCGACGAACTCGCACACCGGAACTCCGCTCGCGGCCATCGCCTCGGTCAGCTCGGCGCGCACGCCGGTGCGGAACATCCGGTGGTCGTCGACGAGCACGACCCGCACGGGACCCGGCGTCTCGCCTCCACCGGTCGTGGTCGGTTGGCTCATGACGTTCCTCCTTCGATCGGTGGCAGCCGCAGCTCCACCTCGGTTCCGTCGTCGCGGCGCCGCACGCGCGCCGTACCCCCGTGCCGTTCCATCCGCCCGAGGATCGACTGGCGCACCCCGAGCCGGTCGGCCGGGCACGGCTCTCGAGGTCGAAGCCGTCGCCGCGGTCGCGCACGAACGCCTCGACCCCGGTCGGCCCGATCTCGACGTAGGCCGTGACGGGCGGGCCGCCGTGCCGCACCGCGTTGAGCAGCGCCTCGCGCATCGCCTGCGCCAGGGCGGCGCCGTGCGGCTCGTAGGTCACGGTCGCCGGTCACGACCAGGTCGATGGCCACGCCCTGCAGGTCCTCGACGTCGTGCGCGACCTCGGTGACCGCGGCGGCCAGCGTCGACTGCGAGCCCTGCGGCCCGGTGGCGTACAGCCACGACCGCAGCTCGCGCTCCTGGGCGCGGGCGAGCCGGGTGACGGCCGCGGCGTCGTGCGACTGGCGCTGGATCAGCGCGAGGGTCTGCAGCACCGAGTCGTGCAGGTGGGCGGCGATGTCGGCGCGCTCGGTGGCGCGGGCCGCGGCCACCTGTTCGCGCCGCAGGTCGCCCCACAGCCGCAGCGCCCACGGCGCCGCGACGATCAGCACCCCGACGAGCACGGCGATGGCGGCGAGCAGGGCATCCCAGACGGCCGAGACCGACTCGCCGCGGGTCACGAGCACGAGGATGCCGGCCACGGTCAGGCCCGCGCCCAGCGCCACCCGCATCCAGCCGTACCGGCCCTCGCCGGAGCCGAGCCAGCGCGAGCGCTGGGCGTCGTCGAGGTTGGACCACGCGACGATGGCCCCGATCGCGATCGTGAAGAGCGGCACCAGCACCGAGCCGATGACCCCGCCGCCCAGCACCGGAGTGAGCAACACGGCCCGCCGACGACGAGCAGTCCACCGACGACGAGCACGATCCCCCACTGCCGGCGCTCGGGAGCGGTGCCGGAGCCGGGTGTCGACAGCGGGTCGGCCGTCGACGTCGCCCTCGGGCGTCAGCGCCCACAGGAAGACGTAGGCCGCGAGGCCGGCGCCACCGGCGAGGGTGAGGAGCACGAAGGTCCAGCGCACGCTGCGTCGCGACACCCCGAGGTGCGCGCGCGACCGCCGCCGCAGACGCCGGGGGTCCAGCCGCGGCTGCGGTCGCGCACCAGCGGCGGACGCGGCGGCCGGTCGCGGGCCGCGGGCCGTACCCGGGGAGCTGGTAGCCGGAGCCGACCGCCGACGGGCCCGCATCGGGGCCACCGTCGGTCTCCGGGCGCGGCGTGCGCGGCTGCGGGCTCGTAGGGCGTGGACACGACTCCATCATGGGGCACGCCAAGGGTGCGGGACCCCGGTCCCGGGGTGCGGTCAGGGGGGCTCAGGGTCGACCCTCATGGCGGGGCCCCCTCGCCGGGAGCACGCTGGAGCCATGACGGAGAATCCCACCCAGAGCGTGCCCCCACCGAGCACCTCATTCCTCGACGACAGCTTCGCGCGGCTTCGCACCAGCGGCTACCAGCGCGACACCGACACCCGCTGGTTCGGCGGTGTCTGCTCCGGCCTGGCCCAGCGCTTCGGGGTCGACCCGGTGCTGATCCGGGCCGCGGCGGTCGTCCTCGCCTTCCTGGGCGGCATCGGCCTGACGGCCTACGTGCTGCTGTGGCTGGTCCTGCCGGACCAGCGCGGCGACATCCTCGCCGAGCGCGGCGTGCGACAGGGCGACGCCGGGCCGATCGCCCTGCTCGTGATCGCCGCCTTCCTCGTGCTCGGCGGTCTGTTCTCGATCGGCAACGGCAACGGCTGGTTCGCCCCGCTGTGGCTGATCCCCGTGGCCGTGGTCGCCTGGTTCGTGCTGAGCCGCCGCGACGGCGGTTCCCTGCAGACCGGCTACGGCAGCCCCCGACCCCCGCGCCCTACGGCGCACCGCCGCCGGCTCCGTACGGCAGCACACCGCAGCCCGCGCCGTACGGCGCCACCCCGCCCCCGGCGCCACCGGGCGCCACCCCGCCCATGCCAGGAGAGGCCATGTCCGCCCCCACCACGATGTTCTCAGCACCGCCGATGGCCAGTGCCCCGACCCAGCCCGGTGGCTACCGCAGCCCCCAGCCCGGCCCGTACGGCGCCCCGCCCGCGACCGGCCCGTACGGCGCCCCGCCGCGCGACCGGCCCGTACGGCGGGCGGCCCACCCCGCCGGCGCCCCCGCGCCCCATCGCGCCGCCCCCGCCACCCGGGCCACGGCGCCGCCGCCCCAGTGCGTTCGTCGGCCTGATGTCACTCGGCATCGCCCTCGTCGGCATCGGCCTGGGCGCGGCGCTGGACGACCCGCTCGGCTTCCCGGGCAGCTCGGCCACCCTCGGCTTCCTCATCGCCCTCACCGGTGTCTCGGTCGTCGTGCTCACCCTCGGGATCAAGGGCCGGGCCTCCGGTTTCAGCGGCTTCCTCGTCGTGCTGCTCGGGCTGCTGCTCGTGGCCGCGTCGGCCGCCTCACGCGTCGAGGTGCAGGACGGCGTCGGCGACCGCAGCTGGACCCCGGTGCCCTCCACCGGCGTGACCAGGTACGAGCTCGGGGCGGGCGAGGCGACCCTCGACCTGCGTCAGCTCGACTCGGCATCGACCTCGCCGACCCCTCAGCGGATCACCGTCGAGATGGGTGCGGGCGACCTCACCATCCTCGTGCCCGACGGCCTCGACACCCGGGTCGACGCCAGCGTCGGCTTCGGCGACATCACCCACCGCGGCGGCATCGGCGCCGGAAGCGACACCAGCGGCAGCGACCGCAGCACCTCCACCGTCATCGGCGAACAGCCCGTGCAGGTCGTCGTCGACGCCCAGCTCGGCCTCGGCCAGATCACCATCCAGGAGCAGTGATGAACACCCCGACCACTCCCCCCACCCCGGACACCCCGGACACCCCGGACAGCCCGAGCACCCCGAGCAGCCCCGACCGTCGAGACCCGGTCGACACCACGACGGACGGCACCCTGGCCGACGAGGTGGTCGTCGACGACCAGCGCACCGCGGCCCTGCCCACCTGGGCGCCGGCCACGCCCGGCGGGACGGCGACGGCGACCACCACCGCCACCACGACCACGGCGCCGGCGCCCACCACGGCACCGACCACGGCTGGGGGCGCCAGCACCTCGCCCGAGCCGCAGTGGCTCCAGGGCCCGGCCCCGTTCGCCCTCGTCCTGGGCCTGCTCGGCCTGGTCGTCGCGGGCAGCACGCTGTTCGCCGAGCTCACCGACGTGACCCTGCCGTGGGACGACCTCGGCCCGTGGAGCGTCGTGGCCGCCGGCCTCGTCGTGCTCCTCGTGGGCGCGATCGGCCTGCGCAGCAGCCGCAACCGCGGCTGAGGCCGGCAGGTGTCGTCAGGCGAGGCCCACCGCGCGCAGTGCGGCCCGGACGCTCGCCACGACCGACACCGACGACAGCTCGTCGAGGCGCACCCACCGCGCGTCGGACGTCGACCCGCCCACGTCGTGCACGACGGGGCGGGTCGGTCGTGCGCAGCGGGCCGTGTGCAGCAGCCGCACGGCGTGGTAGTCCTCCGGGCCGCGCGCCGAGCGTCCGACCCAGTGCTGGGTCATCACGTCGACCAGGCGAACCTCGTCGACCACCTGTCCGGTCTCCTCGGCCACCTCGCGGACGACCCCCGCGGTCGGCGACTCGCCCGGGTCGAGCCCACCGCCCGGCAGGTTCCACCGGCCGGGAGCCCCGGTGTGGCCCGCCAGCTGGGTCAGCAGCAGCCGGTCCCGCGCGACGACCACGGCGTACGCCGCGACCCGCTGGCGTGGGTCGACCCCGAGCCGCTCGGCGTCGGTGAGCCCCGGACCCTCGGGCCCCAGCGGTGGGTCGACCGGCTCGTCCGGCTCCACGACGTACCGCAGCACGAGGTCGCCGAGCACGCCGTCGACGCGCGTCGACGGTGCCGCGCCACCCGCGGGCGGCCAGCTCCACCGCCGGGTCCTGCCCGTGCCCGAGCACGCAGTCGGGCGACGACGCGCCCGTCGTGGCTGCCGACGACGGTGATCACGAGACCGGCGCCCCCGCCCGGCGGTACTCGGCCAGCGTCGCGGCGAGCACCCCGCTCCAGTCCTGCGCCGGTGGGGTGTCGAGCAGGTGAGCCCGCATCCGGGCCCGCAGGGCGTCGTCGCCGGCGAGGTGGGCCAGCGCGCCGGCGAGGGCGACGTCGCTGTCGGCGAGCAGCCCGTCGACCCCGTCGGCCACGAAGTCGTCGACACCGGTGCCTCGCGGCGCGACGACCGGCACCCCCGCGGCCCGAGCCTCGAGCGGGGCGATGCCGAAGGCCTCGAGCCGTGCCGTGGTCAGGTAGACGTCGGCCCCCTGGTGCAGCCGGCGCAGCTCCTCCTTGTCGACCCGCCCGGGCAGCGAGACCCAGTCCATCTGGCGGGTGCGCAGGTAGCGCTCCATCATCGGGCGCTGCGGCCCCTCGCCGACGATCGTCGCGCGCAGCGCCACCGACGGGTCGAGGATGGCGCGGGCGCCGCGCAGCACCGCTCAGGGTGGCCAGGGGCCGCTTGCGCGACACCAGCCGCATCGCGGAGACGACCTGCACCGGATGCCGGGTGCCCGCCCCGGCGGGCTCGGTCACCGCACGCCACCACGCGGCATCCACGCCGTTGGGGACCACCCGCACGGGCGCGTCGCCTGCGGCGGCGGACACCCGGTCCGCCGCCATGCTCGACACGGCGTTGAGGGCGACGCCGCGGCGCGCCCAGCGGGCGAGGTACCCCAGCGCCCGGAACACGCCGGTCGACCGGTCGATGACGCAGTGGAAGGTCGCCGTCACGGGCAGTCCCGTGGCGAGCGCCACGCGGACCAGGTCGGTGGCGAACGGGCTCACCACGCCGAGGTGGGCGTGGGCGACGTCGAACGCCCCGGCCTCGAGGCGGCGGCGCACCTCCGGGGGTGCGAACGGGTTGACCGGGAGGCCGCCCGGCAGCGGGATCGCCAGCCGGTGCACGGTGACGCCGTCCTCGCCGGTGGTGGTGTGGCCACCGCGCTCGCCGTGCGGCCCGGCGGTCGCCGTGAACACCTCGACCTGGTGCCCGGCGCGCACCAGCTGTCGGGAGAGGTCGCGCACCTGGCTCTCGATGCCACCGAGCCGCGGCGGGTAGCAGTCGGTGAGCATGGCGACCTTCACGAGGCCTCAGCCTGCCATGCGCGAGGATGGGCGACGATGTCCCCCACGATCGTGGCGTTCCACGCCCACCCCGACGACGAGGCACTGCTCACCGCAGGCACGATGGCGCGTGCCGCGGCGGAGGGTCATCGCGTGGTCCTCGTGCTGGCGACCGACGGGGGCGCGGGGCTGGCGGCCGCCGAGCTGCGCCGCGACGGCGGCCTCGGCGAGCGCCGGCTGGAGGAGGCCCGCCGCTCCTCCGCAGGCACTCGGGGTGGCCCGCGTCGAGTGGCTCGGCTACGCCGACAGCGGCAGCGGTGGCGAGCCCGAGCCCGACCTGCCGGGCGTCACCCGGTTCTGCCGGGCCCCGCGTCGAGGAGGCCGCCGAGCGGCTCGCCGCCGTGCTGCGCACCGAGCGGGCCGACCTGCTGCTCTCCTACGACGCGAACGGCGGCTACGGCCACCGCGACCACGTGCGGGTGCACGAGGTGGCGGCGCGGGCCGCCGAGATCGCCGGCACCCCCCGCGTGCTCGAGGCCACCGTGCCGCGCGACACCATCGTGCGGGCGGTCCGCGCCATCGGGCGGGTCTACCGCTTCCCCGACGAGTTCGACCCGACGTCGTTCGAGCGTGCCTTCTCGGCCCGGCGCGACATCACCCACCGGGTGAACGTGCGCCGGTTCGCCGCGGGCCAAGCGGGCGTCGATGCGGGCGCACGCGTCGCAGGCCACCGGCGGCGGCGCGGCATCCGCGGGCGCGGGCGGGCAGACCGGGGACCGCACCCTGGCAGCCTTCCTGCGCATCCCCCGACCCGTCTACGATCTCGTGTTCGGGAGGGAGTGGTTCCGCGACCCGACCATCCCACCGGGGTCACCCGTGCGCACCGACATCTTCGAGGGGGAGCGATGAGCTCTCGCACCAAGCAGGTCCTCCAGACGGTCATCGGTCTGGGGCTGGCCGCCGCGATGCTCATCTGGGGTCTGCCCTACTTCGCCAAGACCTCGTGGGCCGACATCTGGAGCGTCATCCGCACCATCCCGCTCAGCCACGCCCTGGCCTTCCAGGCGCTGATGCTGATCGGGCTGTGGTGCTACACCTTCACCTTCACCGGGTCGCTGCGCGGGCTGAGCCACAGCAAGGCCCTCATCGTGAACCTGTGCGGGTCGTCGGTGTCGAACCTGCTGCCCGGCGGTGGCGCGGTCGGCCTCGCCGCGACCTACGCCATCTGCCGCTCGTGGGGCTTCTCGCGGCGGGCGACGTCGACCTCGGTCATCGTCACCGGGGTCTGGAACGTGATGGCCCGCATCGCGCTGCCGGTGGTCGCGATCGCCGCGCTGTGGTTCGGCGGGGTGACCCTGCCGCCCGGCCCTGACCGACCTCGCCGTGGCGGGCATGTTCACCGGGCTCGGCGATCCTGGGGGCCTTCGTCGCGATCATGGCGAGCGAGCGGGCCGCCCAGGCGATCGGCCGCGGCGCTCGACCGGGTGCTCGGGCCACTGCTGCGCCGGCGCCGCAAGGCGAAGGCCGACGCCAAGGCCAAGGCCGGCGGCCCGGCCGACGCCGCGCCGCGCCGCGGTCGATGGAGCCGAGCAGCCCGACGTGGCGCCGCCGATGAGCATCGAGGAGCTCGTCACCGACCTGCGGGCCCGGATCAACGACGTGGTCGGCAGCGGCTGGCTGTCGATGACGCTGGGCATGATCGGGTTCTTCGGCGCCTACTACGCGCTGTTCGTGCTCATCATGCGCGAGACCGGCGTGACCCTGCCGCTCAACCTGCTCTTCGCGGCCTTCGCCATCGGCCGGCTGCTCACCGCCGTCGGCATCACCCCGGGCGGGATCGGCATCACCGAGACGGCGACCTCGGCGGTGCTCGTCGGCTGGGGCGCCGAGGCGGCCGGGCGCCACCGCCGGCGTCGTGCTCTTCTCGATCTTCACGCACCTCATGGAGGTGCCGCTGGGCGCGCTCGGGCTGGCTGCTGTGGACGGCGAGCACCAAGGTCGAGCCGCCGGCCGAGGGCGACGAGCCGGCCCTCGCCCCCACCGCCACCTGAACGGGTTCACTCCTGGCGCAGGAAGACCATCGCCATCGGGGTCTGCTCGCTGCCCTGGCCGAGCGGGTTGTCGGCGAACATCTCCTCGAAGCGGGCCCAGTCGCCGGGCACGTCCGACCCGAGCACGTTGCGACCGATGTCGTTGGCGTCCATGATCACCGTGCCGGCGAAGGTCGAGCGCCACGGTTCGGGCACCCGCTGGCGGATGGCGGCGGACAGTCGCGACGCGACGGCATCCGGGTCCTTGGGTGCGAGCTTGGCCGAGACGTTCGACGGGTAGGCCGAGTACTCGGTCGGGCCGTCGATGGCGTTGATGTTGTTCCCGACGAGCTCGTAGAACATGCCCTTGCGGCCCAGCACCTTGCCGATGGCGCCCCCCGCCGAGGCGTAGAGCACGCGTGGGAGGCCGGCCTCCTGGATCGCCAGCTGCATGGTGAACGGGCTGCCCAGGCCGATGCCGGCCGGGGTGCGGGTGACGTAGCGCGACAGCACCCGCGCCGGGCGGCCGACCTTGATGTCCCACACGAAGTAGGACCGACCCTGGGTGATCGCGACGACCTTCTCGGACAGGAAGAACCACCACGGGCCACGGGTGGCGGCCTCGTGGTCGGGGCCGGCGGCCGGGAGCCCGGCGAAGAACCGGTCGACGTACTCGAGCACCCGGCTGTCGAGGTCGTCGTCGCGGCTGAACAGCTCGGTGCGCACCGGGTAGCGTCGCACCGGCTCGCCGAGCGAGGTGGTGAGGTCGAGCGCTCGGCCGTCGTTGGGCTCGTAGTCGGTCTTGACGTGGGCGGCCTGCTCGGCGAGCGCCGCCTCGGCCTCCGCGTCGTGGTCGTCGATGAACTCGCGCATCCACAGCTCGAGGTTGATCAGCCGCCAGAACGTCATGGTGTCGACGTCGTTCGCGCCCTTGATCCAGCCCTCGAACGCGGCGATGACCTCGCTCTGGTTCACGTAGGGCCGGTTGGCGAACGACTCGCTGAGGAAGATGTTGTAGAAGTGGTTCTTCAGCCGCATGAACCACTCGACCTGCGGGGTGGTGAACCCGATCTTGTTGCGGCGGCGGTTGATCGACTCGGGCAGCAGCCCGCGGGTGGCGTCGCGCAGCACCCGCTTGTTCCAGCCGTCCTTGATGATCGCCTCGTCGGACAGGCTGAAGATGAACTTCAGCACCTCCTTGTCGAGGAACGGCACGCGGCCCTCGAGCGAGAACCGCATGGTGTTCTTGTCCTCGTAGCGCAGCAGGCTCGGCAGCGAGTTGTGGAAGAGGTCCTCGACGAGCCGCTTCTTGAGGTTCGCGCCCTCGGAGACGTAGCGCTCCCCGGTGTGGGCGGCGACGAACTCGCGGTCCATCAGCTGGGTGACCGGGATGCTCTTCTTCAGCTTGACCTTGGCCTTGAGCTTGAAGCGGCCCAGCCGGTAGAGCACGTCGAGGCTCTTGGCGAGCTCGCCCGCGGCGGCCGTCGCGCCCTGCGCGCGCAGCTGGCGCAGGTAGACGAAGTAGTAGGGGATGTAGCCGGCCATCATCTCGTCGGCGCCCTGGCCGTCGAGCAGCACCGTGACGTGCTTGGTCGCCTCGCGCATCACCTGGAACTGCGCGTAGGGGCCGGAGGAGATGAGCGGCTCCTCCTGGGTGCGGATGAAGTCGAGCAGGTCGGCCTTGAACTCGTCGGCCGTCGGCAGGATCTTGTGCGAGTCGACGTGGCCCGTGCAGATCTCGAGCACGTCGTCGACGTAGCGCTCCTCGTCGTTGATCGACCCCGGGAAGACCGCCGAGAAGGTGTTCTGCCGGGTGCCGACCGCGCGGGTCGACAGCTCGTCGCCCTCGCCCAGCAGCTGGTTGATGATCACCGCGACGGCACTGGAGTCGAGACCGCCCGAGAGGCTGGTACCGACCGGAACCTCGGACTGCAGGCGCAGCCGTACCGACTCGACGAGCCGGCGCTTGTACTCGGCGGCTGCGGCGTCGTCGTAGGGCCGCTGCTCGTGCGCGAGCTCGAGCAGCTCCTCCTTGAGGCGGGTGAACATGCTGCCGCTGGATGCCGTTCGCGTCGGCCGTGAGCATCTCACCGGGGGCGAGCCGCTCGATGCCGTCGAAGAACGTCTCGGTGCCGTCCTCGTGCGCCCGGAAGCGCAGGTACCGGTAGACCGAGCGCTCGTTGACCACCTTGTCGTACAGGCCGCTCGCGAGGATGGGCTTGATCTCGCTGGCGAAGAGCAGCACCTCACCCTCGCCGCCCGGGGCGGGCACCCGGGCGACGTAGACCGGCTTGATGCCGAAGTGGTCGCGCGCGAGGGTGAGCCGCTTCTCCTCGCGGTCCCAGATGGCCAGGCCGAACATGCCGTTGAACCGGTCGAACGCCTCCGGCCCCCACTGCGCGAACGCCTGGAGCACGACCTCGGTGTCGGAGTCCGTGGTGAACGTGCGGCCGAGGGCGACGAGCTCCTCCCGCAGGTCGAGGTAGTTGTAGACCTCGCCGTTGTAGGCGATCGAGTAGCGCCCGTCGGCGGTGTCCATCGGCTGCTGGCCGTGCGCGACGTCGATGATCGACAGCCGCCGGTGGGCCAGGCCGCACAGGCCGCTGGTGACGATGCCCTCGCCGTCGGGCCCCCGGTGCTGCTGGCAGTCGTTCATCCGCTCCAGCAGCGCCTGGTCGGCGTGGAGTCCGTGGTAGCCGGCGATGCCGCACATGCGTGGATGGGTCCTCGTGCTCGGGGGCGGGGGACACGGCATCCGCAGGGGGAGGCCGAGGCCCAAGCCTGCCACGGATGCCGGGCCAGACCGACTCGCGCTGTTGGGGGAACCCGTGACCAGCGCGTTCGGCCGACCGGGATGGCTGTGGCCGTCGGGGTGGAGCGTCGGTCGGGCCGGATGCTCCTATGGATGTCAGGCGGGCAGGTGGGCGTCGAGCCAGGCGATGACGTCGGCGGTGACCTCGTCGCGGTTGGTCTCGTTGAAGATCTCGTGCCGCGCGCCCGGGTAGAGCGTGCAGGTGACGTCGGCGACGCCGACCGAGGAGTACTGCTCGCGCACGTGCCAGGGGGCCCTGTGCCATTGGACCGGAAGGGTCGCTCTCGCCTGAGACGATGAGGATCGGCAGGTCGCGTCGCACCCGGGCGACCTGGCGCCGGTCGTTGTCTGGCGACCAGCCCCCGGGCCAGTCGATGAAGAGGCCGACGTCGGAAGTCGCCGCACAGTCGGTCGGCGACGTACAGGTCGACCTCGGCCTCGTCGCGCGAGAGCCAGTCGAAGGTCGGTGCGGTTGGGCTTGAACGCGGCGTTGTAACCGGCTGAACGGCAACTGCGTCGAGCATGCGAAGACACGTGCCGCGGCCCGCGCGCCGGCCCGGGCTCTGGCGACGGGCCGGCCCACCTCTCCCGAGCAGCCCCGGGTCACCAGCCGTTGCCGTGAGCACGAGGCCCGCGAGGTCGCGGCTGTCCTCGATGACGTACGCAGCGTGCCATGAAGGACCCCATCGAGTGTCCCGAGGAGGAAGACCGGGAGCCCGGGGTTCTCCTCCTGTGCGAACCGGGTCACGGCGCGCAGGTCGGCGACGACGGTCTCCCAGCCGTCCTGGTCGGCGAAGTAGCCGCGGTCGGCTTCGCCGGCGGTGGCGCCATGGCCGCGGTGGTCGTTGGCGTAGACCGCGTACCCGGCGGACGTCAGCGCCTCGGCCAGCCGGGCGTAGCGGGCCCGCGTGCTCCGCCCACCCCGTGCGCGATCTGCACCACGGCCTTGGGCGGCCCGTCGGGGCACCAGCGGTGGGTGTGGAGGCCGGTGCCGTCGCTCGCCGTCACCGTCGTGGTCGTGCTCTGCATGGTCGCCGTCCTTGGTCACCGTTGGTTACCGATGGGTATGCCGGGGCACAGCCTGCCACGCGGCTCGCGCCGAGGACAGCGCGCACCGCCGGAACTCGGTGGACGCGTGCGCCGGAGGTCGAGGAGGCTGCTGCGATGACGTCCAGTGACCTGTGGGATGCCGAGACCGCGGCCCGCTACGACGAGTCCTCGGCCTTCATGTTCGCCCCGGAGGTGCTGGACCCGGCGGTGTCCTCCCTCGCCGGGCTGGCGGGCGAGGGTGCCGCCCTAGAGCTCGCGATCGGCACCGGCCGGGTGGCCGTGCCGCTCGCCGAACGTGGCGTGGCCGTCAGCGGGATCGAGCTGTCCCAGCCGATGGCCGATCAGCTGCACCGCAAGCGGCCCGACATCCCGGTGGTGGTCGGCGACATGGCCACGACCCGCGCACCCGGCGAGTTCTCGCTGGTCTACGTGGTCTGGAACAGCATCGGGAACCTGCGCACCCAGGCGGAGCAGGTCGCGTGCTTCCGCAACGCGGCGCGCCACCTGGCGCCCGGCGGTCGGTTCGTCGTCGAGCTGTGGGTGCCGGGCATCCGCCGGCTCCCGCCGGGCCAGGCGGCGGTGCCGTTCCACGTCGGGGCTCACCACGTCGGCCTCGACACCTACGACCTGGCCACCCAGCAGGGCACGTCGCACCACTACACGCGCCAGCCCGACGGCAGCGTCCGGTACGGGGCCAGCAACTTCCGCTACATCTGGCCGGCCGAGTGCGACCTGATGGCCCAGCTCGCCGGGATGGAGCTCGAACGGCGCACCAGCGACTGGGTGGGCACCGAGTTCACCGGTGACAGTGAGAGCCACGTCTCGGTGTGGCGAAAGCCCCTGTGACACAGGGTTTCCTTGCCTGCCGCAGTGCCCGGGTCTGGTCCGCGCTCAAGGGGTCGGTTCCTTGTCGGGCGGCGCGACGTGATGAGCCCGCGGACAAGAGTGGGAGAAACCGGTGCCATCACCCCGAAAACCCCTACCGCTCTCCTCCAGCGGCGGCGCAGGTACCGTCACCCGCGACCGTGGACGCCGGACCGCCTCCCTTCTGACGGAGTGGCGCGGTCAGCGGTGGGACACCAACGGGCTCACCGGCCGTGTCCCCCGGTGCAGCGACGATCTGGAACCACTCCGCGGACCTGGGACTCATCCGACGATCGCGCTCACTCCCACTCGATGGTGCCCGGCGGCTTGCTCGTGACGTCGAGCACCACCCGGTTGACCTCCCGCACCTCGTTGGTGATCCGCGTGGAGATCTTGGCGAGCACGTCGTAGGGGACCCGCGTCCAGTCGGCGGTCATCGCGTCCTCCGACGACACCGGCCGCAGCACGACCGGGTGGCCGTAGGTGCGACCGTCGCCCTGCACACCGACCGAGCGCACGCCCGCCAGCAGCACCACCGGGCACTGCCAGATCTCGCGGTCGAGGCCCGCCGCGGTGAGCTCCTCACGCGCGATCGCGTCGGCGGCGCGGAGCACGTCGAGCCGCTCGGCAGTCACCTCACCGACGATGCGGATGCCGAGGCCGGGCCCCGGGAACGGCTGGCGCCAGACGATGCCCTCGGGCACGCCCAGCTCGAGGCCGACCTGGCGCACCTCGTCCTTGAAGAGCAGCCGCAGCGGCTCGACGAGCTTGAACTGCAGGTCGTCGGGAAGCCCGCCCACGTTGTGGTGCGACTTGATGTTCGCGGTGCCGGTGCCGCCGCCCGACTCCACGACGTCGGGGTAGAGCGTGCCCTGCACGAGGAACTCGACCGGGTGGTCGGAAGCGCCCGAGTGCGAGCCGACGACGTCGCGCGCCGCCTGCTCGAAGACCCGGATGAACTCGCGGCCGATGATCTTGCGCTTCTCCTCGGGGTCGGACACCCCGGCCAGCGCCAAGAGGAAGCGCTCCTTGGCGTCGACCACGACGAGGTCCACCCCGGTCGCCGCCACGAAGTCCTTCTCGACCTGCTCCGCCTCACCCGAGCGCAGCAGCCCGTGGTCGACGAACACGCAGGTCAGCTGGTCGCCGACGGCCCGCTGCACCAGCGCCGCCGCCACGGAGGAGTCGACGCCCCCGGACAGCCCGCAGATGACCCGGGCCTCGCCGACCTGGGCCCGCACCGAGGCGACGAGGTCCTCCACGACGTTCGCCGCGGTCCACTCCCCCTTCAGGCCGGCACCGCGCAGGAGGAAGTTCTCGAGCACCCGCTGGCCGAACGTCGAGTGCAGCACCTCGGGGTGCCACTGCACGCCGTAGAGCCGGCGCTCGTCGTCCTCGAACCCGGCCACGGGCGCCCCGGACGTGGTGGCCGTGACCGCCATCCCGGCCGGCGCCTGCGACACCGAGTCGCCGTGGCTCATCCACACCGACTGGTCGGTGGGCTGCCCGTTGAACAGGGTCGACGAGGTGTCGAGGATGTTCGCGGGCGTCGCCCCGAACTCGGACAGGCCGGTCTTCTCGACGGTGCCACCGAGCGCCCGGGCCATCGCCTGGAAGCCGTAGCACATGCCGAACACCGGCACCCCGGCCTCGAGCAGCGCCGGGTCGAGCGAGGGCGCACCGTCCTCGTAGACCGACGAGGGGCCGCCCGACAGGATGATCGCCGCGGGATCCTTGGCGAGCATCTCGGCCACCGGCATCGAGTGCGGGACGACCTCGCTGAAGCAGCTGGCCTCGCGGACCCGGCGCGCGATGAGCTGCGCGTACTGGGCACCGAAGTCGACGACGAGCACCGGGCGGTCGGCCAGGTGCACCGGCCCGCCACCCTCGACGACTACGTGGTCGGGGTCGTCGTGGTGGGGGATGGCGGGGTCCGTGCGGGGGGCGTCGCTCACGCGGCCAAGGTTACTGGCGCACCGCGGCGAGGCCCGCCTCGACCTCGCGGGCGACCCGGCGCTCGACCCAGAACGACAGGAACGGCACGCAGCCGGCCAGCATGACGAGCACCATCTTGGTCAGCGACCAGCCCACCTTGAACCCGAGCAGCGCGGTGGCGACGAGGTAGACCATGTAGATGAAGCCGTGCGGCTGCGGCCACCAGTGCAGCGGGTTCTCGTCGCCCTTCATGTCGAAGCCGTACGACAGCACCATCTCGGCCACCAGCACGAGCAGGCCGACACCCACGATGAACGCCATCACCTTGAAGAAGGTGAGGCGGGGGCGCACGCCGTCGGCATCCTCGATCCGCAGCCCACCCGGGGTGGGCGTCGACGGGGCGGTCGGGGTGGGGGCGGCCGGGGTGCTGGGCTCAGGCGTCGTCACGCGCACCATTGTCACCCGCCGCGACGGGCTCCTTGTCGCCGGGCTCCGCCGCGGTGGCGGGGGTCGCGGCGGCCCGTTCGCGCCGGGTCTCGTCGCGCACCATCCGCGCCCACATCCACAGCGCGAACAGCGCGAAGATCCACCACTGCACGGCGTAGGCCGCGTTGCGCCACTGCACCCCCGTCTCACCGATCGGTGTGGGCACGGTGGTCAGGGCGGATGCCGTCGCCGGGTCCTCGCCCTCGACGAACCCGAAGGCGTTGTAGAGCTCGCCCGGCCAGGTGTTCACCAGCTGGGAGAGGTCGACCGAGCCGATCTGGCCCGACGGCACCGGGTCCGGTGACGGGGACTCCCCCGGGGCCAGGCCACCCGAGATCGTCACGGTGCCCGCCGGCGGTGGCGGCGCCGACCCGGCATCCGACACGAACCCGCGCACGACCGGCAGGGTGGCGCCGCTGGTGTCGACGACGAACGGGACGAGCACCCAGAAGCCGGGCTGCCCCTGGAGCCGGCGCCCGGGCACGAGCAGCTGGCCGTCGGCGTCGTAGTGGCCGGTGGCGGTGAACGGACGCGACGACAGGTCACCCCGGAAGGGCGCATGCGGCTGGATCAGGGTCGACAGCTCCGCGGGCGCCTGGGAGCGGGCCAGCTCGACGGCCTCGCGGTGGGCGGTGCTCTCGGCGACCCCGAGCTGCCACCGCCCGAGCCACACGAACGCGGCGCAGAGCACGAGCACGAGCGCGAGCAGCCCGAGGAACCTCGGTCTCAGGGCGGTCCGCAACACGCTCCGAGGCTACGTCACCGCCCGGCGACCGCTGCCTCCGCCGGTCTCCCCACGAGGGCGTCGCGCCGCTATCGTCGGCGCAGGCCCCGGCCGTGCAGGGCCGGGCGTGCGGTGGAAGGAGCGGTCGCCATGGCGGGATTCCTCGGGCGACGTCGGGAGCACGACGACCGGGTGCCACCGGGCCAGTACGTCACGCACGACTTCCCGGTGCTCACCGCCGGCCCGACCGAGGTCGTCCCCACCGACCGCTGGCAGCTGACCGTCACCGACGGCACCGCCACCGGCACCTTCGACTGGGACGGCCTGCACGCGTTCGGGCTCCAACCGCTGACGACCGACATCCACTGCGTCACGCACTGGTCGAAGCTCGCAACGTCCTGGCGCGGCGTGCCGGTCGCGACCCTCTTCGAGGCCGTGGGGGTGGGTGACCTGCCCCACGCCCTGGTCACCAGCTACGGGGGGTACACGACCAACCTCGACGTCGAGGACCTCGTCACCGCGACGCCATGGTGGCCGTCGAGTTCGAGGGCGAGCCGCTGCGCGCCGAGCACGGGGGCCCGGCCCGGCTGCTCGTCCCCCACCTCTACCTGTGGAAGAGCGCCAAGTGGGTCACCCGGATCGAGCTGTCGGAGTACGACACCCCCGGCTTCTGGGAGGTCGCGGGCTACCACAACCGCGGCGACCCCTTCCTCGAGCAGCGCTACCACGGTGACTGACCGGTGACCCTGCCCCTGGGCGTCCCCTCCCCCGGTTGCCGTCCGGCCGGGTGGCCCCGCTCGCGCACCTGGCGTGGAGCAGCGCCGCGGTGGCATCGGTGGTCGAGGAGACCGCCGACGCCCGCAGCCTCGTGCTCGACGTCGCCCGCTGGCCAGGGCACGTCGCAGGCCAGCACGTCGACGTTCGGCTCACTGCGCCCGACGGCTACCAGGCCACCCGCAGCTACTCCCTCTCGTCCGGGCCGGGTGAGGCGCCCACGATGACCGTGCAGCAGGTCGAGGACGGCGAGGTCTCCACCTACCTGGTGCGCGACGCCACGGTCGGCGACACCTTCGAGCTGCGCGGGCCGATCGGTGGGTACTTCGTGTGGTCCGGCCAGCACCGGCCGCTGCTCCTGGTCGGTGGAGGGTCCGGGCTCGCCCCGCTGCGGGCGATGTGGCGCGCGGCCGACCCCACCGCCCCGGTGGTCGTCCTCGCGTCGGTGACCACCCCCGCCCGGCTGCTGTACGCCGCCGAGCTCGCCGACCGCGTCCGCTCCGGCACGACCTCGGCCACCGTGCACCTGTCCCGTTCGGAGGTTCCCGCGGATGCCGTGCGCTCGGGGACGCCGCTCGAGTCCGTCACGCTGCGGTCGGGACGGGTCGATGCGAGCCTCCGTCGAGGCGGCGCTCGACGCGTGCGGTGGCGTCGAGACGGACCCGGGTGTGTTCGTCTGCGGACCGACCTCGTTCGTCGAGGCCGCGGTCGACCTGCTCGCGGCCGCCGGCCTCGACCCCCGCACCGTGCGGGCCGAACGCTTCGGCTGACCCGCACCCCACCACAGAGAGGCAGGTCGTCATGAGTGACCACGTCGACGGGAACGCCGTCATCGGTGCGCTCTCCCTCGCCCTCGGCACCGACGTCGGTGAGGGCTCACTGGAGTGTGCCGGGTGCGGCGACATCCACGAGATCGCCCGTACCCAGGTCTACCTCCGGTGCCCCGGCATGGTGCTGCGCTGCCCCGGGTGCGGGGCGGTGGAGGTCGTGATCGTCGAGATCCGCCACCGGCTCACCGCCACGCTGACCGGCATCACGGCGCTGCGCACCCGGCCCTCCGGCGGCGCTGCACCCGCCTGACGGATCCAGGGCCACCGCCTCCCCCGGAGTCGGGTGCTGACGTGGCTGCCAGGGCCGCCACCTGAGCACCCAGCTCGGGTTGGTGGCGGGAAACTCGTTCGCTCACAGGCCCTCCGACGCCTAGCGTGGAGGACTGATGTCGCCGACCTACTGGCCCTACGCGATCGACGCGGACGAGGCCCCTCCGCTCGACGCCGACCGCCTGATCCTGTGGCTGGCTCGGCGCCAGTGGCGAACCATCCTCGGGGGCGTCCTCTTCGGGGTTCCGTGGATGCTGTCCATCGCCCTGGTCCCCGCCGCCATCGGCAAGGCGATCGACGGGCTGGTGTCGCACGACGAGCAGGCCCTGTTCATCTGGTCCGCCGCGATCATGGGCCTGGGCCTGCTCAGCGCGGTCACCACCAACGGCCGGCACTGGTTCGCGGTGCGCAACTGGCTCATCGCGTCGTTCCGCACCGCCGTCATCACCGAGCGCGCGGTCCGCAGGGCCGGCCCGGCGCTCACCCGGCGGATGCCGGCCGGCGAGGTCGTCACCAGCTTCGCGAGCGACTTCTGGCGCCTGGGCAACGCGTACGACATCACCGCCCGGATGGCCGGCGCGGTCGTGAGCTTCGTCGTCGTGTCGATCATCCTGCTGCAGGGGTCGGTGGTGCTCGGCGTGGTCATGCTCGTCGGGGGCCCGCTGCTGCTCGCCTCGCTGACCCTCGTCATGCGCCCGCTCCAGAAGCGCCAGGCGGCACAGCGGCAGGAGGCCGGGCTGCTCACCTCGCTCGGCGCCGACACCGTGGCGGGCCTGCGGGTGCTGCGCGGCATCGGTGGCGAGGACACCTTCCTGACCCGGTACGCCGCACAGTCCGCACGGGTGCGGGACGCGGGGGTGCGGCTGTCCGGCATCCAGGCGACGCTCGACGCCGCCCAGGTGCTGCTGCCCGGCGTGTTCGTCGTCGTCGTGACAGGAATCGGCGCCCACCTGGCCGTCGCGGGTGACATCACGCCCGGGCAGCTCGTCGCGTTCTACGGCTACACGGCGTTCCTCACCATGCCGTTGCGCACGGCGACCGAGTTCGTCGACAAGATGATCCGCGCGCGGGTCGCGTCCCGGCGGATCGTCACGATCCTCGGTGTCGAGCCCGACCACGCGACCACCGAGTCGGGGGCCACCCTCAACGGGCACGTCGTCGACCACGCCGCACCCCTGGTCGACCCGGTGACCGGTGTCGTCATCGAGCCGGGCCTGGTCACCGCGCTGGTGAGCGCCCGGCCGGAGGAGACCGCTGAGCTCGCACACCGGCTGGGGCGCACCCGGCCCGGTCGCCACGGCGTGCGCTGGGGCGAGGTCCCGCTCGACGACGTCCCGGTGGATGCCGTGCGCTCGCGCGTGGTGGTGTCCGAGGCCGACCCCCACCTGTTCAGCGGGCCGGTCCGCGAGGCACTCGGTGGCGACAGCGACGACGAGCGGCACACCGCCGTCTGGGTCACCAGCGCCTCCGACGCCCTCGAGGCGCTCGAGCACGGGATGGACGGCGAGCTCGAGGAGCGCGGACGCGCGCTGTCCGGCGGCCAGCGCCAGCGGGTCTCGCTGGCTCGCGCCCTGCTGCGCGACCCCGAGGTGCTCGTGCTCATCGAGCCGACCAGCGCGGTCGACGCCCACACCGAGGCCCGGATCGCGGAGCGGCTGGTCGCCCACCGGGCCGGGCGCACGACGGTGCTCGTCACCGCGAGCCCGCTGCTGCTCGACCGGGCCGACACCGTCGTGCTCGTCGAGGGCAGCCGGGTCGTCGCCACGGGGCGGCACCACGACCTGCTGCGCTCGCACCCGGCCTACGGCGACGTGGTGCTGCGGGGTGAGGCGTGATGTCGCCCCTCCTCGGCCGCACCGACCACGCCCCCCGTACCCTGCCCATCGCGTCGAGCCAGACGGTGCTCGCGCACACCAAGGTGCTCATGCGCGACCACCGCGGGCCGCTCTCGGGCGTGCTCGGGTGGCACGTCGTCGCGGCGCTGGTCGCCCTGGTCGGCCCGTGGGTCATCGGCCAGGTCGTGCAGGAGGTCACCACCGGTGGTGGGAGCCTCACGCGCATCGACCAGCTGATCGGCCTGCTCGTCGCGGCGCTCATCCTCCAGACCGTGCTCACCTGGGTCGCCCGACGCGCGTCGTTCGTGCTGTCGGAGCGGATCTTCGCGAGGCTGCGCGAGGACTTCATCACCTCGTCGGTGCGCCTGCCGCTCTCGGTCGTCGAGCGCGCCGGCACCGGCGACCTCGTCGCCCGCACCACCAACGACGTGGAGTCGCTGGCGTACATCATCCGGTTCGGCATCCCCGCGATCGTCGTGGCGGTGACCACGGTGGTCGCCACGACGATCGCGGCCTTCCTCACCTCGCCGCTGGCCGCCTTGTCGTTGCTCACCGCAGCACTCGTGCACGTGCCGACCTCGCGCTGGTACCTCAAGCGGGCCGGCGACGGCTACCTCTGGGAGCACGCCTCGTACGCGCGGCTCAACGGGGTGGCCTCCGAGACGGTCGAGGGTGCCCAGACCATGGACGCCCTGGGGCTGCAGGCGGCGCGCGGCCGTCGGTTCCAGGAGGCCCTCGACGAGTGCGGCGACGCGGAGAGGTACACCCTCGGTCTGCGGCTGCGCTGGTTCCCGTGGCTCGAGATCGGCTTCTTCCTGCCGATCGCGACCTCGGTGCTCTGGGGTGGCTGGCTGGCGTGGAACGGCCACATCTCCATCGCCGCCGCCACCGCGGTCACGCTCTACGTGCAGCAGCTGCTCGACCCGCTCGGCGAGCTCATCTCCTGGCTCGACGAGATCCAGTTCGCCGCAACGTCGTTGGCTCGCATCCTCGGGGTCTCCGAGGTGCCGCCCGACCGTGTCGCCACCGGGGCCCGCCCCGACGGCGAGCAGGTCGACGTCGACGACGTGCGCTACTCCTACCGGCCGGGCCGCGACGTGCTGCACGGGGTCTCGCTCGGCCTCGTACCGGGTGAACGCCTCGCCATCGTGGGTCCGTCGGGCGCCGGCAAGTCCACCCTCGGCCGGCTCATGGCCGGCATCGACGGGCCGCGCACCGGACGGGTCACCGGCGGCGGCGTGCCGCTCGTCGACCTCGACCTGCCCGTGCTGCGCGGTGAGGTGGCCCTGGTGACCCAGGAGCACCACGTCTTCGTCGGCACCCTCGCCGACAACCTCCGCCTGCCCCGGCCCGAGGCGAGCGACGCCGAGCTGCGCGAGGCGCTGTCCGCCGTCGACGCCCTCGAGTGGGCCGACGCGCTGCCCGACGGGCTCGACACGGTCGTCGGCTCCGGTGGCCGCGCCCTGACCGAGGCCCAGGCCCAGCAGCTCGCCCTGGCCCGGCTGGTGCTCGCCGACCCGCACACCCTCGTGCTCGACGAAGCCACCTCGCTGCTCGACCCCCGCGCGGCGCGGCACCTCGAGCGGTCGCTGGCGGCCGTCGTCGACGGGCGCACCGTCGTCGCGATCGCCCACCGGTTGCACACCGCGCACGACGCCGACCGGGTGGCCGTCGTCGAGGACGGCGTCGTCAGCGAGCTCGGCTCGCACGACGAGCTGATCGCCCGCGACGGGTCCTACGCCGCGCTCTGGCGCTCCTGGCGCGACGAGAACTGAGCCGCCCGGCGGCCGGGGCGGCATCCGACACTTGACGGCGCGCAGTCAGGAGCAGTTCGCGGGCTCAGGAGGATCTCGTCGAGTCAGGTGCGCATACGGCCCTGACCGGACGAAGTGCTCCTGACTTCGCGAAGAGTGCGAGGGTCCGCCGGTCAGCGGGCCACCAGGCGGATGGTCACCTCGGCGAGGTCGTCGTCGTCGAGGCCCTCGGCCACCCGGACGGCCTTCTTGACCGGCAGCACGTAGGCCCCGGCCTCGGCCGAGGGGAACAGCGAGGTGCGCCACACCGAGCGCCCCACGGTCACCTCGACGCGCACCGCCCCGAACCCACCGGTGGCGTCGCCGACCGCCTCGTCGACCTCGTCGCTGACATCCTCGGGCACCGTGACGAACCGCCACGACCCCTCGCGCCAGCGCCACACGGGCGCGCTGAACGCCCACTCGCCCGACGGCCCGGCCACGGACGAACGACCTGGTGTGGACCCGCTCATCCGCCCATCGTCGCGCCGCCCACCGACACCGGGTCGGTGGACCTCGCAGGAAGCGACGGGACGGACCTCGCCGTGCGGGCCAGCGCCTCGGCCGACAGCACCGGGTCGACCCGCACCGGGAAGCCGGCCGGTACCGCGGGGTTGCGGGCCGGCACCGGCGACAGCACGGCATAGGGCTCGTCCTGCGCCGGGCGCGGGTCAGCCTCACCACGGTTGGGCCACAACGACATCGCGCGTTCGGCCTGCGCCGTGATCGTCAGCGACGGGTTCACGCCGAGGTTGGCCGAGACAGCCGACCCGTCGACGATCGAGATGCCGGGGTAGCCCCACACGCGGTGGTAGCCGTCGACGACCCCGCGGTCGGGCGACGACCCGATCGTGGCCCCGCCGAGGAAGTGCGCGGTCATCGGCACGTCGAACACCTCGAACCACGACCCGCCGGCCGCGGTGTAGTCACCGGTGGCCTCGCCGAGCCGCTTCGCGAGGGCCTGCATCGCCTCGTGGCCCTCGGGGATGTAGGTCGGGTTGGGGTGGCCGTGGCCCTGTCGGGAGGTCAGCCCCGGGCGGCCGAACAGGCCACGCCGACCCGACACGTGCAGCGAGTTGTCACGGCTCTGCATGACCAGGCCGATGACCATCCGCTCGCTCCAGTGCCGCGGGATCGGCATCAGCCGCAGGAAGCCCATCGGGTCGCGGCCGACCTTGCGCAGCAGCTCGACCCAGCGGGGTCGGCCCGTGCCGCCGGGCACCGCGATCGTCGCGAGCAGACCCATGGCGTTGGAGCCCTTGCCGTAGCGGCAGTTCTCGACGTGCGTCGTCTCGTCGACGTGGAACGACGACGTGATGGCGACACCCTTGGTCAGGTCCAGGTCACCGCTGGGCACGTGCTGCGCCATCGCGCCGAGCAGGGCCTCGGAGTTGGTGCGGGTGCGGTGCCCCAGGTAGTCCGACAGCTTCGGCAGCTCGCCGACCGTCTTCATCTCGTGCAGCAGCGTCTGGGTGCCCCAGGCACCGGCGGCCAGCACCACGCGGCGCGTCGTGACGACCTGCCGGTCGCGCCCGCTGACCGGCCCGGTGCGCTCGTGCAGCACGCGGTAGGCCGTGCGCTCGCCGCCGGTGCCGGGCACGACGCCCAGCCGGGTCACGGTGCGCATCGGCTCGATCGTCGACGCCGAGGTTCTCGGCGAGGGCGAGGTAGTTCTTGCGCAGGGTGTTCTTGGCGCCCACGCGGCACCCGACCATGCAGTTGCCGCACTCGGTGCACCCGGTGCGCTTCGGCCCGGCCCCGCCGAAGTACGGGTCGTCGACGGTCTCGCCCGGCTCACCGAAGAAGACCCCGACCGGTGTCCTGCGGAACGAGCCGCCGACCCCCAGGTCGTCGGCGGTGCGCTGCATGAGCTCCTCGACGATGCCGTGGCACGGGTTGGTGACGACGCCCAGCATCCGGCTGGCGGTGTCGTAGTGCGGTGCGAGCTCGCTCTCCCAGTCGGTGACGTCGGCCCACTGCTCGTCCTGGAAGAACGGTGTCGGGGGCACGTAGAGCGTGTTGGCGTAGTTCAGCGAGCCGCCACCGACACCGGCACCGGCCAGCACCACGACATCGGGCAGCCGGTGGATGCGCTGGATGCCGTAGCACCCCACCTGGGGTGCCCAGAGGTAGTTCTTGGTGTCCCACGAGGTCTTGGCGAAGTCGTCGTCCTCGAAGCGCCGACCGGCCTCGAGCACGAGCACCCGGTAGCCCTTCTCGGCGAGCCGCAGCGCGGTGACGGACCCACCGAAGCCCGAACCGACCACCACGACGTCGACGTCGCACGTCGACCTCGGGGACAGGTGTCGTGGACGTGCCGTTCGTGGTCATTTCAGTCCGACCGCCTTCATGACGCGAAGCGCCCCGGTGAGCGCCCGGGCGTAGGTCTCGTCGGACATCCCGCCGAACGGCGCGATGGGGACGAGGTGCTGGGAGGTGATGTTCTGGGTCTCGGTGTACTTCATCAGGCCCTCGCGGCCGTGCCGGCGGCCCAGCCCGGACGACTTCATCCCGCCCATCGGGGCGGCCACGCTGCCCCAGGTCGCGGCGTAGCCCTCGTTGATGTTGACCGTGCCGGCGTGGATCCGGCCGGCGACCTGGCGGCCGCGACGCACGTCGCGGGTCCACACCGAGGCGTTCAGGCCGTACTCGGTGTCGTTGGCCATCCGCACGGCCTCGTCGTCGGAGGCGACCCGGTACACCGAGACGAGCGGTCCGAAGGTCTCCTCGTCACGGCAGGTCATCGCCGAGGTGACCCCCTCGAGCACCGTCGGCTCGACGACGAGCGGGCCGATGTCCGGGCGGGCCCGGCCACCGGTGAGCACCCGCGCACCCTTGGAGACGGCGTCGTCGATGTGCCCGAGCACCTTCTCCTTCTGCTCGGCGCTGACCAGGCTGCCCATGTCGGCTCCCCAGTGCAGCCCGGTCGACAGGCGCATCCGCGAGACCTGCTCGACGAAACGGGGCACGAGCTCGTCGTAGACGTCGGTGTGCACGACGAGCCGCTCGGCGCTGATGCAGAGCTGGCCGGCGGACGCGAAGCAGGCGCGCACCGCACCCGCGGCGGCCCGGCGCAGGTCGGCGTCGGCCGCGACGTACATGGTGTTCTTGCCCCCGAGCTCGAGGCTGACGCCGACGAGCCGCCTGCCTGCGGCCTGGGCGACGCGGCGACCGGTGGCGGTCGAGCCGGTGAAGCTGACGTAGTCGGCGCGGTCGACGACGGCCTGGCCGGTGGGCTCGCCGTGGCCGAGCACGACCTGCAGGAGGTGCTCGGGAAGCCCGGCGTCCTCGAAGATCTCCACGGCGGCCAGCGCGGTCAGCGAGCCCTGCAGGTCGGGGCGCAGCACCACGGCGTTGCCGGCCAACAGGGCCGGGATGGCGTCGGTGACCGCCAGGCTGAGCGGGTAGTTCCACGGCGACACGATCCCGACGACGCCCTTGGGCCGGTGGTACTCCACCGCGCGCGAGAGCACGGGCAGCACGCCGACGTGCTTGGTCTCGCGCAGGAGGGCGGGTCCGCGACGGGCGTAGTGCCGCGCCACGATGGCGCAGTCGGCCACCTCCTCGTAGGCGTGCGACCGGGCCTTGCCCGCCTCCAGCTGCACGAGGTCGAGCAGCTCGGACTGCCGGTCGAGGACGAGGTCGTGCACCCGCAGCAGCACCGCGGCGCGCTCCTCGACCGACGTCGCGGCCCACCGGCGCTGGGCACGACGAGCGGCATCGACCGCGACGTCGACGTCCCTGGCGGTCGACAGCGGCAGCACCGCGAGGGGCGCTCCGGTCATCGGGGTGCGGGTGAGCTCCTCGCCGCCGTCACCTGCGGCCACGACCCGGGCGGTGAGCGCCCGGACCCGGGCCGGGTCCACGGCGTACGTTGCGTTCGGATCGGTCTCGGGGTCAGCGACGACTTCGGCCATTACCGAAGGGTAACCACCCCACCCGTGGCCGGCACACGTTCGTGAGGAGCGGCACGCGGGGTGTCGCCTCGTGGTCAGCTGCGCTGGTACGGCGCGAGGACGACCTCGACCCGCTGGAACTCCTTGAGGTCGAGGTAGCCCGAGGTCGCCATCGCCCGGCGCAGGGCGCCGACCAGGTTGGTCGTGCCGTCGGCGATCCGGCTCGGGCCGAAGAGGATCTCCTCGAGCCCGGCCACCGCCCCCACCTCGACCCGCTCGCCGCGGGGCAGCTCGGGATGGTGCGCCTCGGGGCCCCAGTGGAAGCCGCGACCGGGGGCGTCGGTGCTGCGGGCGAGCGCGGCGCCGAGCATCACGGCGTCCGCGCCGCAGGCGACCGCCTTGACGATGTCGCCGCTGGTACCCATGCCGCCGTCGGCGATGACGTGCACGTAGCGGCCGCCGGACTCGTCGAGGTAGTCGCGGCGCGCGGCCGCGACGTCGGCGATCGCCGACGCCATCGGGGCGTGGATGCCGAGCGTGCGCCGCGTGGTGTGCGCGGCACCGCCACCGAAGCCGACGAGCACGCCGGCCGCACCGGTGCGCATCAGGTGCAGGGCAGCGGAGTAGGAGGCGGCGCCGCCGACGATCACCGGCACGTCGAGCTCGTAGATGAAGCGCTTGAGGTTCAGTGGCTCGGCGCGCCCGGACACGTGCTCGGCCGACACGGTGGTGCCACGGATGACGAAGAGGTCGACCCCGGCATCCACGACGGTCTTCCAGAGCTGCTGGGTGCGCTGCGGGGTGAGGGCACCGGCCACGGTGACGCCGGAGTCGCGGATCTCGCGCAGCCGCTCGGTGACCAGCTCGGGCTGGATCTCCTCGCGGTAGATCTCCTGCATGCGGGTGGTCGCCAGGGCCGGGTCGAGCGTCGCGATCTCGGCGAGCAGCGGGGTGGGGTCCTCGTAGCGGGTCCACAACCCCTCGAGGTCGAGCACCGGCAGGCCGCCGAGCTTGCCGAGGGCGATCGCGGTCTGCGGGGACATCACCGAGTCCATCGGGGCGGCGATCACCGGGAGGTCGAAGTGGTAGGCGTCGATCTGCCAGCCGACGGACACCTCCTCGGGGTCGCGCGTGCGGCGCGACGGCACGATGGCGATGTCGTCGAAGGAATAGGCCCGGCGGCCGCGCTTGCCACGGCCGATCTCGATCTCGGTCACCGGGTCACCCTATCGACGGCCGAACCAGGCGAAGTCAGGAGCACTCCGCGGACTCAGGGCCGCACGGCATCCTGACTGCGCGAAGTGCTCCTGAGTTCGCGAAACGCGCGGCCAAAGCGATTCCGACGGCCGGATATTCCCGGTCCGCGGGTGTCCGCTGCTAGCAGAAACCGTTTCCGATCGGGGGGTTAGGTGAGGCACACTTGACCGTCGGCATCGTCGCCGCCGCCGGTGCGGCCAGCCGACACCATGAGGAAGTCGACGACGTGGCCCGCCGGTAGACCACCACATTCGCACCCCCGGACATGGAGCCAACGTGTCATCAGCACCAGCGCCAACGGCGCCCCCCGTGTACCCCGAGAAGATCGACGGGGCCGTCCTGAAGGTCGCCGGTGTCGTCGTCCTCGGCGCCATCATGTCGATCCTCGACATCACCGTCGTCAACGTGGCCCTGCCGACCTTCCAGGTCGAGTTCGGCACCCCGCGGTGAGCCGCTGCCCTACTCCACCGTCGCGTGGACGGTCACGGCCTACACGCTGGCGCTGGCCACGGTCATCCCGCTCACCGGCTGGGCGGCCGACCGGTTCGGCACCAAGCGCCTCTACATGACGGCGCTGCTGCTGTTCACCCTCGGCTCCGTGCTCTGTGCGTCGGCGCAGACCATCGAGATGCTCATCGGCTTCCGCGTGCTCCAGGGCCTGGGCGGCGGCATGCTCATGCCGCTCGGCATGACGATCATGACCCGCGCCGCCGGCCCGGCCCGGATGGGCCGCCTGATGGCCATCCTGGGCGTGCCGATGCTGCTCGGCCCGATCTTCGGCCCCATCCTCGGTGGCTGGCTGATCGAGAACTACTCCTGGCACTGGATCTTCCTGATCAACCTGCCGATCGGCGCCATCGCCATCGCCTACGCCTGGCGCGTCCTGGCCTCCGACCGCCCCGAGCCCTCGGAGTCCTTCGACTGGGTCGGCATGGCGCTGATGTCGCCCGGCCTCGCGCTGTTCCTCTACGGCGTCTCGTCGATCCCGGGCGAGGGCACCTTCTTCTCCCCCAAGGTCATCATCCCGGGCACGATCGGCCTGCTCATGGTCGTGGGCTTCGTGTTCTGGAGCTTCCGCCCCGTCCACCCGCTGCTCGACCTGCGGCTGTTCAGGAACCGCAACCTCACCGTCTCGATCATCACGATGTTCCTCTTCGCGGCGGCCTTCTTCGGCGGCCTGCTGCTCGTGCCGACCTACTTCCAGCAGGTGCGCGGCGAGACCGCCCTCCAGGCCGGGTGGTTGATGGCGGTCCAAGGCCTCGGAGCGATGATCACCATGCCGATCGCCGGTGCGCTGATGGACAAGCTCCCGGTCGGCCGAATCGTGCCGTTCGGACTGGTTCTGATCATCGGTGGCATGTATGCCCTGACCCAGCTCACCGCGACGACGAGCTACGCGTTCATCCTCCCCGTGCTCTTCATCATGGGTCTGGGCATGGGCGCCACGATGATGCCGCTGATGACCTCGGCGCTGAAGACGCTGACCTCCCACGAGGTGGCCCGCGGCTCGACGCTACTCAACATCAGCCAGCAGATCGCGTCGTCGATCGGTGTCGCGATCATGTCGGTCGTGCTCACCAACGGGCTCAACAGCGACCCGCTCCTCAAGGCTGCCAAGGGCTTCGAGGAGGCGACCGCAGGCGTCACGGACCCGGGCCAGATCGGCCAGATCGCGGCCCGGTTCCCCGACATCGCGGCGCTGCTCGCGCAGGGCCAGGAGGCCCTCATGGCCGCCATCCAGGAGGCGATGGCCATGGCGTTCGCCAACACGTTCTGGGTGGCCGCGATCCTGCTCACCCTGACCCTGGTGCCGGCGTACTTCCTGCCGCGCAAGCACGAGGAGTCGCACCTGCTCGACGACGCCACGGCCGACGAGATCGCACCGCCGATCGTCCTGCACTGACGTAGCACCAGCAGGCGTCCGAACGCCTCGACCGGATGCCGGTCCCGCACCGCCCACGCAGAGGGTTGGATCCGGCGGGGCCGGCATCCCGCGTTCACGGGACCGCGTCCACGGTCCGGCCGGCCGGCATCCGGCATGCTGGGCCCGTGCAGCCCGGACCCCATGACGCGATCACCGACGTCGCGGGCGTGCGCGTCGGCCACACCACGCGCGACGAGCCGGGGTGGCTCACCGGGGTGACGGTCGTGGTCCCGCCGAGCGGCACGGTCGGCGGGGTCGACGTGCGCGGTGGCGGGCCGGGGACCCGGGAGACCGACCTGCTCGACCCCCGCAACCTCGTCTCCGCCGTCGACGCCGTCGTGCTCGCCGGGGGGAGCGCGTTCGGGCTGTCGGCCGCCGACGGCGTCGCGGCCGCCGCCTACGACGCCGGCGCCGGCTGGCCGGTCGGACCCGAACCGCACGAACGGGTGCCGATCGTGCCCGCCGCGATCCTGTTCGACCTCGGGCGCGCCGGCTCGTGGACCAACCACCCCGGCCCGGACGACGGCGCCGAGGCCTACCGTGCGGCCAGCGGCGGGCGGGTGGCCCAGGGCTCGGTCGGTGCTGCCACCGGGGCCCGCACCGGTGGCCTGCGCGGTGGGACCGGCACGGCATCCGCGGTGCTCACCTCGGGCGCGACGGTCGGGGCGCTGGTCGTGCTCAACTCGGTCGGGGCGGCGCTCGGGGCCGACGGGCGGCTGCTCGCAGCGCACCTGGCCGCCGACGACCACCTGCCATCGCCGGATGCCGGTCTCGTCGCCGCGTACTGGGCGGCGCGCGCCGAGGAGGCCGAGCAGCTGCGGGCCGGTACCGCGACCACCCTCGCCGTCGTGGCGACCGACGTGACCCTGACCAAGGCGGGCTGCCAGCAGCTCGCCGGCGTCGCCCACGACGGGTTCGCCCGGGCGCTGTCACCGGTGCACACCGCCTACGACGGCGACACGGTGTTCGCGCTGGCGACCGGCACACGACCGGGTGTCACCGGCATCGACGAGGTCGAGCTGCAGACCGCGGCGGCCGACTGCGTGTCGCTGGCCATCGTGCGGGCGGTGCTCGCAGCCACCTCGGTCGACCGCACGGCCGACGGCGGGGTGGCCCTGCCGTCGTACCGCGACGCCCTCGTGGGCGAGGGGACGGCTCAGCCGGAGTAGTTCGGCGCCTCGACGATGCCGGTGATGTCGTGCGGGTGCGACTCGCGCAGCCCGGCGGTCGTGATGCGGATGAAGCGCCCGCGCGACTTGAGCTCGGGGATGGTGCGCGCGCCGACGTAGAACATCGACTGGTGCAGGCCGCCGACGAGCTGGTGGGCGACGGCGCCGACCGGCCCACGGTAGGCGACCTGGCCCTCGATGCCCTCGGGCACGATCTTGTCGTCGGAGGTGACGTCGGCCTGGAAGTAGCGGTCCTTGGAGTACGACTTCTTGCCCCGCGACGACATCGCACCGAGCGAGCCCATGCCGCGGTAGGCCTTGAACTGCTTGCCGTTGATGAAGACCAGCTCTCCGGGCGACTCCTCGCAGCCGGCGAGCAGCGAGCCGACCATCACGGTGTCGGCGCCGGCCACGAGGGCCTTGGCGATGTCACCGGAGTACTGCAGGCCGCCGTCGCCGATGAGCGGCACACCGGCGGGGCCGCAGGCGAGCGAGGCCTGGTAGATGGCGGTGACCTGCGGGACGCCGACGCCGGCGACGACGCGGGTGGTGCAGATCGAGCCCGGGCCGACGCCGACCTTGACGGCATCGACCCCGGCGTCGACGAGGGCCTGGGCACCGGCGCGGGTCGCGACGTTGCCGCCGATGACCTGCACGTGCCGGGTGGCGGGGTCCTTCTTGACCCGCTCGACCATCTCGAGCAGCAGGCGCGCGTGGCCGTGGGCGGTGTCGACGACGAGCACGTCGACCCCGGCCTCGATGAGCGTGGTCGCACGCTGCCAGGCCTCGCCGAAGTAGCCGACCGCCGCGCCGACGAGCAGGCGGCCGTCGGCGTCCTTGCTGGCGTCGGGGAACTGCTCGGACTTCACGAAGTCCTTGACGGTGATCAGCCCGCTGAGCCGGCCCTCGTCGTCGATGATCGGCAGGCGCTCGCGCTTGTGCTGGCGCAGCAGCACCGTGGCCTCGTCGTGGCCGATGCCGACGTGGCCGGTGATGAGCGGCATCGGGGTCATGACCTCGCGCACCAGGGTGTGGCCCCACTCGGCGACCGGGGTGAAGCGGAGGTCGCGGTTGGTCACGATGCCGAGCAGGTGGTTGCCGTCGTCGACGACGGGCAGGCCCGAGACGCGGTAGCGGCCGCAGATCTCGTCGAGCTCCTCGAGGGTGGCGTCGGGGCCGATGGTGACCGGGTTGGAGATCATGCCGGTCTGGGTGCGCTTGACGAGGTCGACCTGGTAGGCCTGGTCCTCGATCGACAGGTTGCGGTGCAGGATGCCGATGCCGCCGTGGCGGGCCATGGCGATCGCCATCCGGGCCTCGGTGACGGTGTCCATGGCGGCGGAGATGAGCGGAACCTTGATCGAGATCTCGCGGGTCAGCCGGGTCGTGGTGTCGACCTCGCTGGGGATGACGTCGGTCTCGCCGGGCTGCAGCAGCACGTCGTCGTAGGTGAGCCCGAGCTCGGCGAACGGGGAGGGCGGCGCCGGTTCGGCGGTGGCGGCGGGGACGACCGGCGCCGGGTCGTCGTGGGTGGTGCTGGTCTCGTCGAGTCCGAGGCTCATTGCCCGATTCTACGTGCTCGCGAGGCGGGCGCCGTCACGCCGCCCGACGCGTGCCGCGGGTGGTCGGCCAGGGCCGTCGCACCGGCCAGTCTGCACCGAGCACCTTCGGAATCCGTGGTGGGCGATGTGTGAGGTCAGCGGCCGTTTCGCTCCTGTCGGGCCCGACTTGACCAACCCTTTACCAAAGGAATGCCCACCATGTACCAACCCCCTCTTACCGTGATGTTCTGGCCGCTCGGGAAGTGGCATCAGACTCGTGGAGGTACACATGGCCGAGATCACCCGACTTCCGGGTCCCGTGGCCGACCTGTGGGACTGGCAGCTCGACGGCGCCTGCCGCCGCGTCGGCCCCGAGGTGTTCTTCCACCCCGAGGGCGAGCGTGGCACCAAACGCCGCACCCGAGCCAGCGCCGCCAAGGAGATCTGCCTGGGCTGCCCCGTCCTGCAGCAGTGCCGCAGCCATGCCCTCAGCGGTGCGCGAGCCGTACGGGGTCTGGGGCGGCCTCACCGAGGACGAGCGCGAGTCGTTCTACTCGCGCGAGCGGCACATCGCATCCTGACCCGGTGAGCTCCATGCGCGTGCACCACCGACAGACCCGGGGGCGAGAGGCGGTCCGGGTCGCAGGACGGCCCGTCCAGCGGTGACATCGTCGTCACCAACGGGTCGGGACGGCCTGCGGCCCGGACGCGACCGGACGGACGGACGCCGCGTAGCCTGACGCGGTGAGCACCCCCCTCGAGGTCCCGATCCGCGACGAGACCATCCGGCTCGGCCAGCTGCTCAAGCTCGCCGGGGTCGTCGACGACGGTGCCACCGCCCGTGAGGTCATCGAGCGCGGCCTGGTCGCCGTCAACGGCGAGATCGACACCCGGCGGGGCCGGCAGGTCCGCCCCGGCGACGTCGTCACCCTCGAGGCCGAGACGATCCACGTCACCGCCGAGCCCTGACCCAGGGCGGGGCTGTATGCGAAGTCAGGAGCAGTTCGCGAAGTCAGGTGCGTCTACGGCCCTGACCCCGCGAAGTGCTCCTGACTTCGCGAACAACGCACGGATGCCGCCCGCTCGGGTGAGCGGACGGCATCCGGTGTCGTGCGTGGTGCGCCGGCGAGCGGCGCGGGGGGAAGAGCCTCAGTGACCGTGCCCGTGGCCCTGGCCACCGGCGCCGGCCGGCTCCTCCTCCTTCTTCTCGACGACGAGGGTGTCGGTGGTGAGCACCATCGACGCGATCGACGCCGCGTTGCGCAGCGCGCTGCGGGTGACCTTGACCGGGTCGATGACGCCGGCCTTGACCAGGTCCTCGTACTCGCCGGTCGCGGCGTTCAGGCCCATGCCCGGCTCGAGGTCCTGCACCTTGGCGACGGCGACGTAGCCCTGCAGGCCGGCGTTCTCGGCGATCCAGCGCAGCGGCTCGGCCGCGGCCTTGCGCACGATGGACGCGCCGACCTTCTCGTCACCCTCGAGGCCGAGGCCGTCGATGACCTTGACGGCCTGGATGAGGGCCGAGCCGCCACCGGCGACGATGCCCTCCTCGATGGCCGCGCGGGTCGCCGAGATGGCGTCCTCGATGCGGTGCTTCTTCTCCTTGAGCTCGACCTCGGTGTGCGCGCCGACCTTGATGACGCAGACGCCACCGGCGAGCTTGGCGAGGCGCTCCTGGAGCTTCTCGCGGTCCCAGTCGGAGTCGGTGCGCTCGATCTCCTGCTTGATCTGGTTGACCCGGCCGGTGACCTCCTCGTGGTCGCCCGCGCCGTCGATGATCGTCGTGGAGTCCTTGGTCACGACGACGCGACGGGCCTGGCCGAGGGTCTCGAGGTCGACCTGGTCGAGCTTGAGGCCGACCTCCTCGGCGACGACCTGGCCGCCGGTGAGGGTGGCGATGTCCTGGAGCATGGCCTTGCGGCGGTCACCGAAGCCGGGCGCCTTGACGGCGACGACGTTGAAGGTGCCGCGCATCTTGTTGACGACCAGCGTCGAGAGGGCCTCGCCGTCGATGTCCTCGGCGATGATGAGGAGCGGCTTGCCGGCCTTGACGACCTTCTCCAGGATCGGCAGGACGTCGGCGATGGCCGAGATCTTGCCCTGGTTGATGAGGACGTAGGCGTCCTCGACGACGGCCTCCATGCGCTCGGGGTCGGAGACGAAGTACGGCGAGATGTAGCCCTTGTCGAACTGCATGCCCTCGGTGAACTCGAGCTCGGTCGACGCGGTCGAGGACTCCTCGACGGTGATGACGCCGTCCTTGCCGACCTTGTCGAACGCCTCGGCGATGGTCGCGCCGATCTCCGGGTCCTGGGCGGAGAGCGAGGCGACCTGGGCGATCTCGTCCTTCGACTCGATCTCGCGGGCGGCCTTGAGCAGCTCCTCGGAGACGGCCTCGACGGCCTTGTCCATGCCGCGCTTGAGGCCGGACGGCGAGGCGCCGGCGGCGACGTTGCGCAGGCCCTCGTGGACCATCGCCTGGGCGAGCACGGTCGCGGTCGTCGTGCCGTCACCGGCGACGTCGTTGGTCTTGGTCGCGACCTCCTTGGCGAGCTGGGCGCCGAGGTTCTCGTAGGAGTCCTCGAGCTCGATCTCGCGGGCGATCGTCACACCGTCGTTGGTGATCGTGGGGGCGCCCCACTTCTTGTCGATGACGACGTTGCGGCCCTTCGGGCCGAGCGTCACCTTGACGGCGTTCGCGAGCGCGTCGACGCCGCGCTCGAGCGACTTGCGGGCGGAGTCGTTGAACTCCAGTTCCTTGGCCATTGCTGTCCTTCGTGATCGGGATGCCGGGCGCTGGGTGGCGTGCCGCCGCGGCGGGATGTCGTGTCGGTCGACCGCTACCGGACGCGCCCCGGTCACACCCGGTGGCGGGTGCGCACCGGGGCGCGGTCACGGCATGCGTGGGTCGTGCGTCAGCCGACGACGGCGAGGACGTCACGGGCGGACAGGATGAGGTACTCCTCGCCGCCGTGCTTGATCTCGGTGCCGCCGTACTTGCTGTAGATGACGCGGTCGCCGACCTGGACGTCGAGCGGGACGCGGTTGCCCTTGTCGTCGATGCGGCCGGGGCCGACTGCGAGGACCTCGCCCTCCTGGGGCTTCTCCTTCGCGGTGTCCGGGATGACGAGACCGGACGCGGTCGTCTGCTCGGCCTCGAGGCTCTTGATGACGATGCGGTCCTCGAGCGGCTTGATGGAAACCGACACGGTGTGCTCCTCCCCTGTGGGGTGAGTCGAAGTGGACGGGGTGACTGCGCGCCCGGGCCGCTCTCGCCGTCGCGGGGGTCGATCCTGACCCGGGGTGCGCTGGCACTCACCGAGGGCGAGTGCCAATGAGCCAAATCTAGGTCGCGCGTTAGCACTCGGTCAACTCGAGTGCCAGTGCGCGGGACGGATGGGCAGGCGGACGGCCGCCGCTGCGCGTCACGCGAGGCGCCCCGCGCCAGGAAATGGCAGGATGCCCGCCGTGGATGTCGGCATCGTACGAACGCTGGGGTCACCCGACGGTCGGGCGATCCTGCGAGGCCTGCCCGCGTACGACGAGCGCGAGGTGATGCGCCTGCAGGACCGGCTCCGCAGGGAGGGCCACCACCCCGACCTCGTCGCCGCGCTGCTGACCCAGCAGCGCCTGCGCGCCCGGGCGGTCGACCAAGTTCGGCGAGTTCGCCGACGACATGCTCTACACCGCCGACGGGCTCGAGCAGGCGTCCCGGCTCGAGGTCGCGGCGACCCACGCGGGGCGGTTCTACAACGCCTCGCTGGCGACGGTGCACGACCTCGGCTGCGGCATCGGGTCCGATGCGGTCGCGATGTCGGCGCTCGGGGTGACCGTGCAGGGCGTCGACGTCGACCCGGTCACCGCTGCGATCGCCGACATCAACCTGCGGCCCTGGCCGGACTCGCGGGCCCGGGTGGGGCTGGCCGAGGAGTTCGAGGCACCCCGCGACCCGCTGCGCTCGCGGGTCGGCGTCTGGCTCGACCCGGCCCGCCGGGTGCCCGGCAGGACCGGCCGGCACGGGCGGATCAAACGGGTCTTCCGACTCGACGAGATCCGCCCGACGTGGGAGTTCGTGCTCCAGGTCGCCACCGCCGTTCCCGCCACCGGGGCCAAGCTGTCACCCTCGATGCCGCACGACGCCATCCCGCTCGGCACCGAGGCGCAGTGGACCTCCTTCGCCGGTGAGGTCCTCGAGTGCGCGGTCTGGTGGGGCCCGCTGGCGCAGCGGCCCGGCCGCAGCGCCCGCATCCTGGGGCCCGACCGGTCACCGATCGAGGTCGACGAGACGATGGCCGAGCCGGAGATCCCGACCGTCGAGTCGCTCGGCGCCGTCGGCCCGTGGCTCTACGAGCCCGACCGGGCCGTGACCCAGGCCGGGCTGCTCGGCGCGGTCACCGCCGCGACCCTCGGCAGCGAGGTCGACACCGGCCTCGGGTACGTCGTCAGCGAGGCGCACGTCGACGTGCCGTTCGCCCGCCGCTACGCCGTGCGCGAGGTGATGCCGTTCGGCGTGAAGTCGCTGCGGGCCTGGCTCAAGCAGCACGGCATCACCGGGCTGACCATCAAGAAGCGCGGGGTGCGGCTCGACGACGACGAGCTGCGCCGCCAGCTGCGGATCGGCCGCAAGGCCGGCGACGGCGCCCAGGCGACCGTCATCCTGACCCGGGTGGCCGGCCAGCAGGTCGTGCTCGTCGTCGACCCGGCCTGACCCCGCCGGCGTCCGGGTCAGAGCGTCGGGTCGGGCTGGGCCCCCGGGTGGCGGACCGCCGCCGCGCCGGCGGCCAGGGCCGCGTCGAGCGCCTGCTCGCGGTCGGCGCCGCTCGCCAGGGATGCCGCGAGCGCGCCGCAGAACGCGTCGCCGGCGCCGGTGGTGTCGACGACCTCGTCGGCCGCGACCTCGTGCGCCGGAGCGGTGACGCCGTCCCAGGCCGCCCCGTTCGCGCCGAAGGTCACGAGCAACGAGCGGGGCTCGGCCCCGGCCTCGGCCAGCGCCGCCATCTCGTGCTCGTTGGCGACCACCGGGTCGGCGAGCGCCACGACGTCGGGCGGGAGGGCGGCATACGGCGCGGTGTTGAGCACGACCCGGGCACCGCGGCCGGCCGCCCGGCGCACCGCGGTGCAGACGACCGCACGCGGCACCTCGAGCTGCACGAGGAGCACGTCACCCGGGCCGAGGGCGTCGACGGCGTCGACCTCGCGCTCGTCGAGCAGGTCGTTGGCGCCGGGGATGACGACGATCGAGTTCTCGCCGTCGTCGGACACGGTGATCAGGGCGTGGCCGGTGGACACGCCCTCGCACGACCCGCACCGCCGGTCACGTCGATGCCGAGCCGCTCGAGCCGGGTCACGGTAGGCGGTGCCGCCGGCGTCGTCGCCGACGCAGCCGACCATGGCGACGTCCGCGCCCGCGGCGGCCGCGGCGACCGCCTGGTTGGCCCCCTTGCCGCCCGCGAGCTGGTTCAGGCCCTCACCGAGCACGGTCTCCCCCGGCCGGGGGTGCCGCTCGACCCGGGTCACGAGGTCGACGTTGAGCGACCCGAGCACCAGCACCCGCCCGCTCATGACGCCTCCCCCCGCACGGTGCGCAGCCACAGGTCGGCGATCCGCGGCCCGTCGATGCCGAGCGCGACGTCGACCAGCGTGGCGGCCAGGCCGTGCGGGTCGTGCGCGAGGTCACCGCTCCAGTCGCGGCGGTCGACGACGGTGCGGCCCCGGGTCCAGGTGCCGGCGAGCTCGACCCGCACCGGCAGCCGCTCGAGTGCGCACGGCATCCGGCTCGACGAGGATGCCGACCGCGCCCGGCGTCGCCGATCGTCGCCCCCGCGTTGGCGAACCGGCGGTGGTGGAACGAGATCAGGCCGGCGGCGAGGTGCGCCACCGGGGTGTCGACCTCGCGCAGGCCCGTCGACCTGCACGTCGGTGACCAGCGGGTCGTAGAAGACGTCGAGGCCGTACATCGTGACCGGCACGTCGTGCTCGGCGCAGGCGGCGAGCACCATGGCCGCGGCCTCGGGGTCGTGGAAGACGTTGAACTCCGCTGCGGCGGTGGCGTTGCTGATCTCGACGCCGCCGCCCATGAAGACGATCCGGCCGATCCGGGCGAACGCCTGCGGGTGCACGCGGGCGAGCAGCGCGAGGTTGGTCATCGGGGCCAGCGGCACGACGGTGACCGGGTGCGCCGGCGGCCGCCTGCGGCGTCGATGGTGTCGCGCAGGAGGTCGATCGCCGGGCGGGGGTCGGGTCGCAGGCTCGGGGGCGGCATCCCGAGGTCGGCCATGCCGTCGGAGCCGTGCACGTGGCGCGCGTCGACCGGCTCCTCGAGGAACGGGCGGCGCGGCGCCGACGCCGACGGGCACGTCGCCGCGGCCGGCGGTCTCGAGCACGACCAGGGTGTTGCGCACGACGTCGGCCAGCGGCGCGTTGCCGCCGACGCAGGTGACCGCCCGCAGGTCGAGCCGCGGGTGCAGCGCGGCGAGGAGGAGGGCGCAGGCGTCGTCGACTCCGGTGTCGACGTCGAGGACCACGGGAAGGCTCGGCATGGGGTCGATCATGGCGGATGCCGTGGACGCCCACGGCCGGTCGAGAGTAGGGAACACGCCGTCGGCGGGGCTGGACGCACGGCGTGTTCCCTCCGCTCGACCCGCGGCCAGCACCCGGTTGGTGCATTCGGCCGTTCGCAGCACCGTCACGTACCGTCGTCGGGTGCTGTCCGCGACGTCTCGACCCCTGCCGACCCGCCGCCTGGCCGTCACCACCTCCGCCCTGCTCGCCCTGGCTCTCACCGGGTGCGCGGGCGACCCGGCCGGTACCGGCACCTCGCCCGCGTCCTCCTCATCGGCCAGGACGAGTGCCACGTCGAGCGCGACGCCCAGCACGGCATCCGCCTGCACCCAGCCAGGACGCCGCGGCGGCCTGTGTGTCGTCGACCCTGGCGGCGCTGACGCCCGAGCAGCGGCTCGGCCAGCTCTTCATGGTCGGCTTCGACACCAACGCCCCGCTCGGGTCGCTCGACGACCTCGTGCGCGGCGTCGCACGTCGGCAACGTCATCTACCTCGGCGGCTGGGACGGCGCCGACAAGGTGACCCGCACCTCCGAGCACCTCCAGGGGCTGGTGTCCGGCCGGAGCACCGGCGACGTCGGGCTGCTCATCGCCGCCGACCAGGAGGGCGGCGAGGTGCACCAGCTGCGCGGGCGAGGGCTTCACCCGACCGCCGTCGGCCAAGGAGCAGGCGACGATGTCGTCGGCCGCGCTGACCAGGGCCGCCACCGGCTGGGCGCGCGAGCTGAAGGCCGCCGGGGTCAACGTCAACCTCGCCCCGGTCACCGACACCGTGCCCGCCGACATCGGTCGCGCCAACGAGCCGATCGGCCGCTAGGGGCGCCAGTACGGCTCCGACCCCGAAGACCGTCGAGCGCGCCTCGACCGCGTTCCTCGACGGGGATGCTGGCCGGCGGCGTCGAGGGCACGGTCAAGCACTTCCCGGGGCTGGGCCGGATCCGCAACAACACCGACTTCAGCTCCACCGGCATCACCGACGACGTCACCGACGCCGACGACCCGTTCCTCGAGCCGTTCGTGGCGGGCGTGAAGGCCGGGGCCGGGCTGGTCATGGTCGGGTCGGCGCGCTACAGCAAGCTCGACCCGAAGGTGCCGGCGATGTTCTCGGCACCGATCGTCACCGACCTGCTGCGCGGCGACCTCGGGCTACGAGGGCGTCGTCATCACCGACGACGTCAACGCCAAGGCGGTGCGAGGCCACCCCGGCCGCCCAGCGCGCGGTGAAGGTGGTCGACGCCGGCGGCGACATCGTGCTCACCGGCGACGCGTCGGTGGCGCCGTCGATGATCACGGCGCTCGCGGCGAAGGCGGCCGACGACCCCGCGTTCGCGGCCAAGGTGGAGGCGTCGGTGCAGCGGGTCGTCACCCTCAAGGAGCGGATGGGCCTGCTGCCCTGCTCCACCACCACGCCCTGACCCACGCGCCGGGTCTTCCGCGAAGTCAGGAGCACTTCGCCGGTCAGGTGCGTGGCCCTGGCGTGAGTGCTCCTGACTTCGCGGGAACCGGCCGGAGGTAGCGCCGAGGGTCAGGCCTGGACCTCGGTGACCGGCATCGAGGAGTCGGCCGGCAGCGCGAGGTCGGAGGGCGCCCGGCCCTTGAGCACCATCTGGGCGCCGAGCGCCGCGACCATCGCCCCGTTGTCGGTGCACAGCCCCGGCCGCGGCACCCGCAGCTGGATGCCGGCCGCGTCGCACCGCTCCTGCGCCATCGCCCGCAGGCGCGAGTTCGCGGCGACGCCGCCGCCGATCTGCAGGTGACCGACGCCGTTCTCGCGGCAGGCCAGCACGGCCTTGCGGGTCAGCACGTCGGTGACGGCCTCCTGGAAGCTCGCGGCGACGTCGGCGACGGGCACCGGCTCCCCCGCTGCCTCCCGGGCCTGCACCCACCGCGACACGGCGGTCTTGAGCCCGCGAGAAGGAGAAGTCGAACCGGTGCCGCTCCATGTCGCGACCGGTGGTCAGGCCGCGCGGGAAGTCGATCGTGACCGAGCCCTCGCGCGCCATCCGGTCGATGTGCGGCCCGCCCGGGAACGGCAGCCCCAGCACCCGGGCCACCTTGTCGAAGGCCTCCCCCGCGGCGTCGTCGATCGTCGAGCCGAGGCTGCGCACGTCGTGGGTGACGTCGGGCACGAGGAGCAGCGAGGAGTGCCCACCGGAGACGAGCATCGCCAGGGTCGGCTCGGGCAGCGGGCCGTGCTCGACGATGTCGACCGCGACGTGGCTGGCGAGGTGGTTGACCCCGTAGAGCGGCACCCCGAGGGACAGGGACAGCGCCTTCGCCGACGCAACGCCCACCATGAGGGCGCCGGCGAGGCCCGGCCCGGACGTGACCGCAACGGCATCCAGGTCGTTCAGGGCGACTCCGGCTGTGGCACAGGCCCGTTCGATGGTCGGCACCATCGCCTCGAGGTGGGCCCGGCTGGCGACCTCGGGCACGACGCCGCCGAAGCGGGCGTGCTCGTCGACACTGCTCGCGATGGCGTCGACGAGGAGGGTCTCGCCGCGCACGATGCCGACACCGGTCTCGTCGCACGACGTCTCGATGCCGAGCACCAGCGGTTCGTCACGCATCGTCGGACCCGTTCTCCTGCAGTGACTTCCGCATGACGAGGGCATCGACGTCGCCCGGCTGGTAGTAGCGGCGCCGGGTGCTCACCACGGCGTACCCGGTGCGCTCGTAGAGGCCGATGCGCGGCCGCGTTGTCGGCGCGCACCTCGAGCATCACGTGGCGCGCGCCGCGGTCGAGCGCCCGCTGCTCGAGCACGTCAGAGCAGCCGCTTCCCGAGCCCGCCGCCCCGGGCCCGAGGGGCGACGGCGACGGTCATGACGTCGGCGACGTCGCCGCCGTGGTCGAGCCCGGCGTAGCCCAGCACTCCCTCGCCGTCGGCGAGCACCACGTAGTCGCGGCGCGGCCGGCCGGCGAGCTCGGCCCACCAGGTCGGCTGCGACCACGCGTCGTGGGCGAACAGCTCGACGCTCGAGCGCGGCGAGGGCCGGCACGTCGGTCCAGTGCGCGTCGCGCAGCGTGGGGCCGTGGGGGCGGACGCTCACGACGCACCCCGCTCAGCGGTGGTGAGGGCGTCCGGGCGACGCAGGTAGAGCGGCTCGACCGGCATCGCCGCCCCCGCTGCCAGGCGACGCACCGCGACGCGCCCCAGCCAGCCGGGGTCGACGTCGAGCAGCGGCCCGAGGGGGTACGAGAACAGGTCGGGGTAGAGCAGCGGGCCGCGACCGACGGTCGGCAGGGCCCGCACGTCGTCGGGCAGCTCGGCCGGGCGGTCGACCGCCGGCTCGCCGAGGGCGACGGGCCCGTCGTCACCGCGGGCGTAGCGCGCCCAGTAGACCTCCTTGCGCCGCGCGTCGGTGGCGACGAGCAGCTCGGCCACGTCGGGCGACGACTGCGCCAGGGCCTGCTCGGCCAGGGCGTCGAGGCTGCACACGCCGTGCACCGGGATGCCGAGTGCGTGCCCCATCGTGACCGCGGTGACGAGCCCGACCCGCAGGCCCGTGAACGGCCCGGGGCCGGTGCCGACGGCGATGCCCGTGAGGTCGGCCGGTGCGGCCCCCGCGGCCGCGAGCGTGTCCCGGACCAACGGAGCGAGCTTCTCGGTGTGCGCCCGCGCGTCGACCTCCACGCCCACCACGGGGTCCGCGCCGGTGGCGAGCACGGCCACCCCGATCGCCGAGGTCGACGTGTCGAGCGCGAGGATCAGCACCGCACACCACCGAGGGCGACCAGACCGGCATCCGCGGCGTCGCCGCTCCAGCGACCACCGATGCCGGTGACGGTCGCGGTGCGCTCCTCGGTGGCGGTGTCGACGTCGAGCACGACCTCGAGGCGGTCCTCGCTGAGGTCCTCGGCGAGGCCGTGGCCCCACTCGACGACCGTCACGCTCTCGTCGACGGAGGCGTCGAGGTCGAGGTCGTCGAGCTCGAGGGACACCGCCGAGCCGGTAGGCGTCGACGTGCACGAGCGCGGGGCCGCCGACGACGGAGGGGTGCACCCGCGCGATGACGAAGGTCGGCGAGGTCACCGGCCCGCGCACGCCGAGGCCGTCGCCGATGCCCTGGGTCAGGGTCGTCTTGCCCGCGCCGAGGCCACCGGTGAGCACGACCAGGTCCCCGGCGCGCAGCAGCGAGCCGAGCGCGCGGCCCAGCGCGCGCGTGTCGTCGACGCCGGGCAGGGCGACGCGGCGGCCGCTCACGACACGGCCTCCCGCCCGCCCGGCCGGCGGGCCCGGGCCACCTGGCGCTTCTTCGAGATGTCCTGCACGGTGCGGCGGACCCGCGGCTTGCTGCTGACCGGCACGCCCTCGGCGACGGCCCGCTGGGCGCGGGCGATGAGCATGAGCAGCTGCTGGGTGACGAGCTGGGGGTGCTCCAGCATCAGGATGTGGCCGGCGTCCTCGACGACGACGTGCTCGGCACCCGGGATGCGGCGGACGATCTCCTCGCTGTGCGACGGCGGGGTGATGAGGTCACCCGCACCGTTCATGACGAGGGTCTCGATGCCGGTGAGCGGCGCGAGGTCGGCGCTGATGTCGAGCCCGTCGAAGTCGGGCAGGAACGCGGCCATGACGTCGAACGAGGTCGAGAAGATCATGTCGCCGACGAGGTGCACGAGGTCGGCGCTCACCGGGGAGTCGAAGGCCCAGCGCTGCACGACGGCGTCCTGCACGCCGCGGCCCAGCTTGCGCAGCGCGCCGATCGGGCCGGAGTGCCGCGACATCCGGGTGAGCACACCGGGCCCGAGCGAGCCGACCACCCGGCCGACCGTCGCCCCCAGCCCGAACTCGGTCATCTCGGCGCCACCGGGGCTGGTGGCGATCAGCGCCACGGCGAGCACCCGGTCGCGCACGACGTCGGGGTGCTGCCCGGCGTACGACATGACGGTCATGCCGCCCATCGAGTGCCCGACGAGGACGACCGGCCCGCTGGTACAGGTCGCCTCCATGACAGCGGCGAGGTCGCGCCCCAGCTGGGCCACGGTGCAGTTCTCCAGGGCGGGCTGGCCCGACCGCCCGTGCCCGCGCTGGTCGTACGTGACGACCCGGAAGCCGGAGTGGATCAGCGCCCGGCGCTGGAGCACCCAGCACTGCATCGACAGGCTGAAGCCGTGCACGAGCACCACGGTGGGCGTGCGTCCGGCGAGGTGGCGCCGGCTCAGGCTCGAGGTGTCGGGCGCGTCGATCTCGACGTGCAGGGCGACGCCGTCGTCGGCGGTGACCCACAACGACTCGGTCGGCGTGTGCGCCCACCCGTCGGGGGCGTCGACCGACCGGTAGCCGGCCCGTGCCTTCATGAGGCGCTCACCGACGACGCTGGCGGCGACGCCGAAGGGTCCCAGCGCCATCAGCCCCGCCCCCCGAGCAGCATGCGCGGCAGCCGCGGGCCCATCCGGGTGACGATCTCGTAGTTGATGGTGCCGGCGGCCTCGGCCCAGTCCTGCGCCGACGGCTCACCGTCGGCCGCGCGCCCGAGCACGACGACCTCGTCACCCGCGGCGCCGGCGAACTCCGGGCCCAGGTCGACGACGAGCTGGTCCATGCAGACCCGGCCCGCGACGGGCAGCCGCCGGCCGCCGACGAGCACCGGGCCGCGGCCGCCGGCCGACCTCGGGATGCCGTCGGCGTAGCCCATCGGCACCAGGCCGAGCACGGTGTCGCGGTCGGTGACGTACTCGTGGCCGTAGCTGACGCCCTGACCGGCCCGGGCCCGCTTGACCAGGGTCAGCCGCGCGGTGACGCGCATCGCCTCGCGCAGGCCGAAGTGGGCGGGGTCGCCGAGGTCGGGCACCGGCGACAGCCCGTAGACCGCCAGGCCGGGCCGCACCATGTCGAAGTGCGCGGAGGGGTTGGTCAGCGTCGCCGCCGAGTTCGCGAGGTGGCGCAGCGCCGGGCGCACGCCGGCCCGCTCGAGCTCGGCGCACGCGTCGACGAAGCGGGCCTGCTGCGCGCGCACCGTGGGGTGCTGCGGCGCGTCGGCCCACGCGAAGTGCGACCACACGCCGGTGACCTCGACGGCGCCCTCGGCCTGTGCCGCAGCGACCCGCTGCACCATCTCGGACCAGTCGTCGAGGATGCCGCCACGGCCCAGACCGGTGTCGACCTTCACCTGCACGCGGGCGGGGCGACCGCGGTCGCGGGCCGCGGCGAGCACGGCATCCAGGGTCCAGCCGCTGCCGACGGTGACCTCGATGTCGGCGTCGATCGCGCCCGCGACGTCACCGCCGGGTGGGAACAGCCAGGTGAGCAGGGGGGCGGTGACCCCGGCCTTGCGCAGGTCGAGCGCCTCGGCGAGCTGGGCCACCCCGAGCCAGGTGGCGCCGCCGTCGAGCGCGGCGCGAGCAGCCGGCACGAGCCCGTGGCCGTAGGCGTCGCCCTTGACGACCGCCATGACCTGCGCCGACCCGGCGCGACGGGCGAGCTCGGCGACGTTGTCGCGGATCGCGTCGAGGTCGATGTCGACCCACGCCGAGACGCCCGCGGGCGCGGGTGTGGGGGCGGAGGCGGGCGTGGGGGTCATGGGCCAGACGAGTCTAGGACGACGGGGCCCCACCACGGCCCAGCAGGTGGGCCACTGCGGCCGGGATGCCGTGCGCCACCGCGAGCGCCCGCACCGGACCGCCGGGGTTGGCCCGGTCCGCGGCCACGCCGTGGACCAGCGCCCCGAGCGCACCGGCGAGGTCGGCGGGCAGGCCGGCCGCCAGGAGCGTGCCGAGCAGCCCGGCGAGCACGTCGCCCGCACCCGCGGTCGCCAGCCAGGCGGGGGCGTCGGCCTGCGACCAGGCGGTGGCGTCGTCGCCGGGTGGCACCACGAGGGTGGTGGCGCCCTTGAGCAGGACGGTCGCGCCGGTCAGCCCGGCGAGGGCTCGGGCGTGCGCGAGCGGCCGGGCCTGCACCTGCTCCCGGCTCACCTCGCCCTCGCTCCCGAGGCGGGTGAGGAGGCGGGCGCACTCGCCCGCGTGCGGGGTGAGGAGGGTGACGGCATCCGCCCTGGCCCGCAGCACCGCGGCGTCGAGGAGGTCGAGGCCACCGGCGTCGACGACCACGGGTTCGTCGCCGGCGAGCGCGTCACGTGCCGCGCCGAGCTGGGCCTTCGGCGCCGGGTGCCCGTGACGAGACGTCGAGACCGGGACCGACGACCCAGGCCTGCACCCTCCCGGGCCCGTGCACGGCCTCGGGCACCCCGGCGCGGACCAGCTCGGTAGGGGTGGGGGTGCCGACGTAGCGCACCATGCCGCAGCCTGCCTCGACCGCCGCGGTGACGCTGAGCACCGCTGCGCCGGAGTAGGACTCGCCTCCGGCGATGACGCCCAGCACCCCGCGGGAGTACTTGTCGTCGGACGCCACCGGCACCGGCCACAGGGCTCCGACGTCGTCGTGGTCGAGGCGGCGGACGACCGGGTCGTCCTCGCATCTCGAGGCCGATGTCGACGACGGTCAGCAGCCCGCAGGCCTGCTCGGTGGGGGGCAGGAGGTGCACGGGCTTGGCGACCGAGAAGGTGACCGTCTCGTCGGCGAAGACGCCGTCGGGGTCGAGCTCGCCGCCCATCGGGTCCTGGCCCGAGGGCAGGTCGACGGCGATGACGTGCGCGGTCTCGGACAGCGCGGTGAGCCAGCCGACCGCCCAGTCGGGCAGCCCCGGCCGGGCGCCGATGCCGAGGACGCCGTCGAGCACGACGTCGGCCTCCCCCAGCCCGGTCGGGTCGGTCGTGAGCACCACGCCGGCCCGCTCGGCGGCGGCGCGCGCCCCCTCGTGGACGTGGTCGTGGTGCACCGCCACGGCGTTCCACCCGGCCTCGGCGAGGCGGGCGACGGCATACAGCGCGTCGGCGCCGTTGTTGCCGGGGCCGACGAGCGCGGCGACGGCCTCGCCGTCACACTCCTCGAGCCGGGCGGCCGCGACCCCGGCCAGGCCCTCGACCGCGCGGGCCATCAGCTCGCCGTCGTCGAGGGTGGCCATCAGCGCGGCCTCGGCGGCGTAGACGGCGTCGGTCGACCACGCCTGGATCATCGGTCGGGTCCTTCCGCGACGACGACGGCCGACGCGATGCCGGCGTCATGGGACAGGGACAGGTGCAACGTCGTGATGCCGAGGGCGTCGAGCTGGGCCCGCACGGTGCCGCGCACCTCGAGGTGCGGGCGACCGTCGGCGCCGCGGTGCACCTCGGCGTCGTGCCAGTGCATGCCGGTCGGCGCACCGAGGGCCTTGGCGACGGCCTCCTTCGCGGCGAACCGGGCCGCCAGCGAGTTGAGCGGGAGGTCGCGCTCGCCCGTCGTGAAGAGCCGCTCGCGCAGCGCCGGGGTGCGGTCGAGGGTCGCGCCGAAGCGCGCGACGTCGACGACGTCGATGCCGACGCCGACGATCACCGGGACGCCCGGGTCACTCGACCCCGGTGGTGGTGACGGGGAGGTCTCGGGGGCCGGACGCTCACTCGACGGTCACCGACTTGGCGAGGTTTCGGGGCTGGTCGACGTCGAGCCCCTTGGCCGTGGACAGGTGCAGCGCGAACACCTGCAGCGGCACGACGGCCAGCAGCGGGGCCAGCATCGGCGAGCACTTCGGGATGCGGACGACCTCGCTCGCGAACGGAACGACGTCTTCGTCGCCGTCGTGCGCGATGACGATGGTCCGGGCCCCACGGGCCCGGATCTCCTGGATGTTGGAGACGACCTTCTTGTGCAGCTCGTGCGGGGTGTCCGGGCTGGGGACGATGACGAAGACCGGCTGGCCGGCGTCGATGAGCGCGATCGGCCCGTGCTTGAGCTCACCGGCGGCGAAGCCCTCGGCGTGGATGTAGGCGAGCTCCTTGAGCTTGAGGGCACCCTCCATCGCCACCGGGTAGCCGACGTTGCGGCCGAGGAAGAGCACCGAGCGGGTGTCGGCCATGAAGTGCGCCATCTCGACCACGCGGTCCATCCGGCCGAGGAGGTCCTCGATCTTGGCGGGGATCTCGTGCAGCTCGGCCATCACGGCCTTGGCGTCGTCGGCGTAGGTCTCCCCCCGCAGCTGCGCGAGGTAGAGCCCGAGGATGTAGCAGGCGGTGATCTGGGCGAGGAACGCCTTGGTGGAGGCCACCGCGATCTCCGGGCCGGCGTGGGTGTAGAGCACGGCATCGGACTCGCGCGGGATCGTCGAGCCGTGCGTGTTGCAGATCGACAGGGTCATCGCGCCGAGCTCGGAGGCGTGCTTGACCGCCATCAGGGTGTCCATCGTCTCGCCCGACTGGCTGATCGACACCACGAGCGTCGTGCCGTCGACGATCGGGTCGCAGTAGCGGAACTCGTGGGCGAGGCTGACCTCGACCGGGATGCGGGTCCAGTGCTCGATGGCGTACTTGGCGACCATGCCGGCGTAGGCGGCGGTGCCGCAGGCGACGATCGTGATCCGCTCGACCGCGCGCAGCTGCTCCTCGCTGATCCGCACCTCGTCGAGCACGAGCCGGCCGGTGTCGTCGGTGCGGCCGAGCAGGGTGTCGGCGACCGCGTGCGGCTGGTCGTTGATCTCCTTCTCCATGAAGGTGTCGTAGCCGCCCTTCTCGGCGGCGGCGGCGTCCCACGTGACCTCGTAGGCCTTGCCGTCGGACGGCGTGCCGTCGAAGTTGATGACCGCGTACCCGTCGGGCGTGATGGTGACGATCTGGTCCTGGCCGAGCTCGAGGGCGTGCCGGGTGTGTCCGATGAACGCCGCGACGTCGCTGCCCAGGAAGTTCTCGCCGTCGCCCAGCCCCACGACCAGCGGGCTGTTGCGCCGTGCTCCGACGACGACGCCCGGGCTGTCGGCGTGCACGGCGAGCAGGGTGAACGCGCCCTCGAGCCGCTGCACCACGTTGAGCATCGCCCGGGTGAGGTCACCCACCCGGTCGTACTCACGGCCGACCAGCTTGGCGGCGACCTCGGTGTCGGTCTCGGAGCGGAACTCGACGCCCTCGGCCACCAGCTCCTTCTTGAGGGCGTGGAAGTTCTCGATGATGCCGTTGTGGATCAGCGCCAGCCGGTCGTCGTCGCCCCCGCGGTGGGGGTGGGCGTTGCCGTCGGTGGGACCGCCGTGGGTGGCCCAGCGGGTGTGCCCGATGCCGGTGCGCGACGCCGCGAGCGGGTGCGCCTCCAGCGCCGAGCGCAGGTTCTCGAGCTTGCCGGCGCGCTTCTCCGAGGTGACGCCGTCGTCGGTGACCAGCGCGACGCCGGCCGAGTCGTAGCCCCGGTACTCCAGGCGCGCGAGGCCCTCCATCACGACCTGGAGGGCCGTGTCATCCATGGTCCGGCCGACGTAGCCCACGATTCCGCACATGTCCGAAGCCTAGTTGGCACGTGCCCGAGACGCCGAAGCGCCGAGCCCACCTGCGGGTCGGCGCGGATCACCCGGTCGGGTTCGCCGCGGAGTGGCTGCACGTCGGCATAGGCAACAATGGCGCGGGTGAGCGCCACGCAGGAGCGACGCACGATGCCGACGCCGTACGTCGACCTCGACCGCCGCGCGTGGTCGCGGCTGCGCGAGAGCCACCCGATGAGCCTGGAGCAGAGCGACCTCGCCAGGTTGCGTGGCCTGGGCGACCGGCTCGACCTCGACGAGGTCGAGGAGGTCTACCTGCCCCTGTCGCGGCTCCTGCACTTCTACGTCGAGGCCACGCACGGGCTCCGGCTCGCGACGAGCGAGTTCCTCGGTGAGCGCCCGACCCGGGTGCCGTTCGTCGTCGGCGTGGCGGGCTCCGTCGCCGTCGGCAAGTCGACGACGGCGCGCATCCTGAAGGAGCTGATGAGCCGCTGGCCGCACACCCCGCGGGTCGAGCTCGTCACGACCGACGGGTTCCTGCACTCCAACGCCGAGCTCGAGCAGCGAGGCCTGCTGCAGCGCAAGGGTTTTCCCGAGTCCTACGACCGTCGCGCCCTGATGGAGTTCATCGCCGCGGTCAAGTCGGGGATGCCGTTCGTCGAGGCGCCGCAGTACTCCCACCTCACCTACGACGTGCTCCCCGACACGCTGCGCCTGCGCCGCCCGGACGTGCTGATCGTCGAGGGGCTCAACGTCCTCCAGCCACCGGCGGTGCGTCCCGACGGGTCGAGCACGGGGGCGATCTCGGACTACTTCGACTTCTCGGTCTACGTCGACGCCCCCATCGAGGAGATCCGCACCTGGTACGTCGAGCGGTTCCTGCGGCTGCGGCAGACGGCGTTCGCGCTGCCCCAGTCCTACTTCCACCGCTACGCCGGGCTCAGCGACGAGGAGGCCCGCAGCACCGCGCTCGCGATCTGGGAGCGCACCAACGAGCCGAACCTCGTCGAGAACGTGCTGCCCACCCGGGAGCGGGCGACGCTGGTGCTGACCAAGGGCGCCGACCACGCGGTGACGCGGATCCGGCTGCGGAAGATCTGAGCTGCCGACCGACCGGGGTCGGTGCGACCCGCGGGCCGGTCAGTACCAGTGCGGGGAGCGGCTGTTCCAGAAGTCGAGGGCGTTGCACGGGGTGCCGTACGAGCGCTTGATGTAGTCCAGGCCCCACGTGATCTGGGTGACCGGGTTGGTGCGCCAGTCACTGGCGACGGTTGCCATCTTGCGGCCCGGCAGCGACTGCGGGATGCCGTAGGCGCCGGAGGACGCGTTCTCGGCCTTGTAGTTCCAGCCGCTCTCGCCGATCCAGAGGCGGTCGAGGCAGGGCCACTGCGACTGGCTGAAGCCGAAGTCGGACATCAGCATGCGGGCGGCGGCCTTGGGGTCCTTCTGGGCGTTGGCGACGATCCGCTTCCGCTCGGCGGCCCGGGCAGCCTTCTCCGCGGCGGCCTTTCGCGCCTTCGCGAGCGACGCGGCCTTGATCTTCGCCCGCTCGGCGCTGCGTGCGGCAGCGACCGAGCGCTGGGCGTTGGTCGCGCTACGGTCGGCGGCGACCCGCGCGGCGTCCTCCTGCTCGGTCTTGCTCTGCTCGGTCGAGGCGCTGGAGGTGACCCCGTCGACAGCGAAGGTGAGCGTCTCGGCGCTGGCGGTGCCGCCGGTCAGGGCCGCGGCAAGGGCCCCGCCGGTGAGCAGCACTGCCGCCACGCCCGAGGCGAGCACCGGCCGGCCGAGGGCCGAACGTGTCGCATGAGCCGCAGCAGTGCGCCGCGCAGGGGCATGACGGGGTGCGTGACGCGCGGAGTAGCGGGCCATGGGCAGGCAGGGACCTCTCGTGGTCTCGCGATCAGGGTCGGGGCTCAAGGGGCCCCATCGGCGTTACCGAATCGAGACCTTACTTTAGGTGATGGCCCGGGGGCCGACGAAATCGACGCCTCAGCGGACGCTCAGACCTCGATGCCCTCGAGCAGGTCGGTGACGAGCGCGGCGATCGGGCTGCGCTCGCTGCGGGTGAGCGTGACGTGCGCGAACAGCGGGTGCCCCTTGAGCGCCTCGACGACCGCGACGACCCCGTCGTGCCGACCCACCCGCAGGTTGTCGCGCTGGGCGACGTCGTGGGTGAGCACGACCCGCGAGTTCTGCCCGATCCGCGAGAGCACGGTGAGCAGCACGTTTCGCTCCAGGCTCTGGGCCTCGTCGACGATGACGAAGGCGTCGTGCAGCGAGCGCCCGCGGATGTGGGTGAGCGGCAGCACCTCGAGCATGCCGCGGTCGAGGATCTCCTCGACGACCTCACGCGAGACCAGGGCCGACAAGGTGTCGAAGACCGCCTGCCCCCACGGGTTCATCTTCTCGGAGGCGTCGCCGGGCAGGTAGCCGAGCTCCTGGCCCCCGACCGCGTACAGCGGCCGGAACACGACGACCTTGCGCTGCTGGCGACGTTCCATGACCGCCTCGATGCCGGCGCACAGGGCCAGCGCGGACTTGCCCGTGCCGGCCCGCCCGCCGAGGCTGACGATCCCGATGTCGGGGTCCATGAGCAGGTCGAGGGCGATGCGCTGCTCGGCGCTGCGGCCGTGCAGCCCGAAGGCGTCGCGGTCGCCACGCACGAGCCGGAGCTGCTTGTCAGGGCCGACCCGGGCCAGCCCGGAGCCGCGCGGCGAGATCAGCTTCAGCCCGGTGTGACAGGGGAACTCGGCGGCCTCGACGCTCTCGAGCCGGCCGTACTCGTAGAGGTGGTCCATCTCCTCGACGGTGACGTCGAGCTCGGCCATGCCGGTCCAGCCCGACTCCACGGCGAGCTCCGCGCGGTACTCCTCGGCCTCCATCCCGCACGCGGACGCCTTCACCCGCATGGGCAGGTCCTTGCTCACGATCGTGACCATGCGCCCCTCGTTGGCGAGGTTGCGCGCCACGGCGAGGATGCGGGTGTCGTTGTCCCCCAGCCGGAAACCGGCGGGCAGCGAGGTCGGGTCGGTGTGGTTGAGCTCGACCCGCAGGGTGCCGCCGTCATCGCCGATGGGCACCGGGGCGTCGAGCCGGCCGGCCGAGATGCGCAGGTCGTCGAGCATCCGCAGCGCGGTGCGGGCGAAGTAGCCGAGCTCCGGGTGGTGGCGCTTGGCCTCGAGCTCGGTGACGACGACGACCGGCAGGACGACCTCGTGCTCCTTGAAGCGCGTGATCGCCCGGGGGTCCGCGAGCAGGACCGAGGTGTCGAGCACGTAGGTGCGACGCGGCTCCTTCCCAGGTCGTGCGGGCGGTGCCGGTCGAGTGCTCGAGGCCATGGTCGCTCCTGGGGTGAGGACTGCGGTGGTCTCGACGCTACGACGCTCCCGGGCGCGTGTCCCGCAGGTAGGACCCGGCGTGTCTACCTCGGAAGCGTGGCGTATGGGGCTGGTGGGACTGGTGTGACAGGAGTCAGGAGCCGAACCGGCGGTTGCGCTCGCCGAAGGCGCGCAGCGCACGCAGGAAGTCGACCTTGCGGAAGTCGGGCCAGTAGGCCTCACAGAAGTAGAACTCACTGTGCGCGCTCTGCCAGAGCAGGAACCCTCCGAGCCGCTGCTCCCCCGAGGTGCGGATGACCAGGTCGGGGTCGGGCTGACCCTTGGTGTAGAGGTGCTCGGCGATGTGCTCGACGTCGATGACCTCGGCGAGCTCCTCGATGCTGGTGCCCTTGGTCGCCTGCTCCTGAAGCAGCGAGCGCACGGCATCGGCGATCTCGCGTCGGCCGCCGTACCCGACGGCGACGTTCACCAGCATCCCGTCGACGTCGCGGGTGCGGTCCTCGGCCCCCTTGAGCCGGGATGCCGTGCGGGCGGGGAGCAGGTCGAGGGCCCCGACCGGGTGCAGCCGCCAGCGGTGGGTCGCGGCGAGGGAGTCGACGGCCTTCTCGATGATGCCGAGGAGCGGGCGCAGCTCCTTCTCGGGGCGGTTGAGGTTGTCGGTCGACAGCAGCCAGAGGGTGACCACCTCGACGCCCACCTCGTCACACCACGACGAGGAGGTTGACGATGTTGTCGGCCCCGGCCTGGTGGCCCTCGCTGGCGCCGGCGCCGCGCGCCTTCGCCCAGCGGCGGTTCCCGTCGAGCATCACGCCCACGTGGCGGGGAACCGACGAGGGGTCGAGCTGGCGGGTCAGGCGGCGGGTGTAGGCGGCATACAGGACGTCGCTGAGCCACATGCGCCGTGCTCCTCCCACCTGCTGCGGAACCCGCTCCGCGGTGTCCGCGGACGGTGCGCCCCACGGTACTCCCGCGCTCCGGTGCAGTGCCTGCACGGGGTGTCGCCCGTGCGGGCCGGGGCATCGCCTCGAGGTGGGCCGCCGTCGAACGTTGCCGGGATCACCCACCGTCGCCGTCCACCAGAACCCGAACCTACGGTTGGGTAGGTTACCCTCGACGAATGACGGAGACCGACCTGACCCCCGCTGAGCCGAGCCGCCGCGAGGCGCTCGAGCAGCGCGTCGAGACGGCGATCGACCACGTCAAGCCCAAGCTGCGCGGGTGGCTGCACGCCGGGATGACCCCCGTGGCGCTCGTCGCGGGAATCATCCTCATCGTGCTCGCCGGGCACGACCAAGGAGAAGGTGTCGGCCGCGGTGTTCGCCGGCACGGCCGTGCTGCTCTTCGGCACCTCGGCGGTCTACCACCGCGGCACCTGGTCGCCGCGGGCCGGTGCCTTCATGCGCCGCTTCGACCACTCCAACATCTTCTTGATCATCGCCGGCACCTACACACCCTTTGCGCTGCTCCTGCCCCCGGAGCAGGCCAAGCGGATGCTCCTCATCGTCTGGAGCGGCGCGGTGCTGGGCGTGCTGTTCCGGGTCTTCTGGGCCGGGGCGCCGCGCTGGCTCTACGTGCCGGCCTACCTCATGCTCGGCTGGGTCGCGGTCTTCTACTTCGGTCCGCTGCTGCAGCACGCCGGCGCCGCGGTGATGACCTGGGTCGTCATCGGGGGTGCTCTCTACAGCGCCGGCGCGGTCGTCTACGGCACCAAGCGGCCGAACCTCTCCCCGCGCTGGTTCGGTTTCCACGAGGTCTTCCACGCGCTGACCATCCTCGCGTTCACCGCGCACTTCGTCGCGGCGTCGCTGGCCCTCACCGGCCCCGCGGTCGACTGACCGCCACGGCAGTCAGGCCTGCGCCGACCCAGGCACCCGGGCTCGGCGCACTCCCGCCGGTGACCCGGACTCGGCGCACTCCCGCCGGCGACCCGGGCTCGGCGCACTCCGCGTCCGGTCCCACCCCGCGGCTCGGCTCGGCGCACTCCGCGCCGGTGACCCGGGCTCGGCTCCGCTGGGCTCAGCTCCTGCGAGGACCGTCGCCGGCCGCACCGTCGGGCGGCACGTCGGGCACGGTCCCGTCCGACTCCGGGCGCGGGTCCGGGTCGGCCGCCGGGGCCGGCTGCCGGCTCCACCGGCTCCAGCTCGACCGGGCTCGACCTCGCCGGGTGCCGCCTGGGGATCGTCCTTGCCGCGGTGGGCTGCCTGCTGGCGGTAGGACATCCGCCGCATCCGGGCGTTCATGTTGCGCATGAGGAACCACAGCGCGAGGGCCAGGACGAAGAAGGCGATGAAGGCCAGGAAGCCCGGCCCACCGTCGGCGGTGGGGGCCTCGTTCATGCGTCACGCTCCGTGCGGGTGTCGTGGACGACGGCGAGGTCGCCCGAGGTCGCGAGGGCGTCGGCCGCCGCGACGTCGGCGGGGATGCCGGCGAACAGGTCGTCCTCCCCCTCGACGATCGGGATGAAGGACAGCGCCGCCTCGAAGTCCTCGGTCGGCCAGATCCGGGCCTGCACCTCGCGCGACACCCGGAACCACGTGCCGTCGGGGTCGACCTGGGTGGCGTGCGCGAGCAGCGCGGCATCGCGGGCCTCGAACCAGGCGGCGCACTCCACGCGGGTGGTGACGGCGCGGTCGGGGCGCGACCAGTTCTCGAGCCACTCGGCGTAGGGGCTCTCCTCGCCCAGCGCGGTCAGCGCCTCGTGGAACGCCTCGATCCGGGCCCGGCTGAACGTCTGGTTGTAGTAGGTCTTCAGCGGCTGCCAGGCCGGGCCGGCGTGCGGAAACGCCTCCTGGTCTCCCGCGGCCAGGACGGCCGCCATCGACACGTCGTGGCACATGACGTGGTCGGGGTGGGGGTAGCCGCCGTTCTCGTCGTACGTCGTGACGACGTGCGGGCGGAACCGACGGATCTCGCGGACCAACGCCTCGGTGGTGACGACGAGCGGCTCCAGGGCGAAGCAGCCCTCCGGCAGCGGAGGCAGCGGGTCGCCCTCGGGCAGGCCGGAGTCGACGAACCCGAGCCAGGTGTGCTGCACACCGAGGATCGCCTGGGCCGCGGCCATCTCGTCGCGGCGCACCTGCGCCAGGTCGCGCAGGATGTGGGCGTCGTCCTTGAGCTTCGGGTTGAGCACGTCGCCGCGCTCGCCTCCGGTGCACGACACGACCAGCACCTCGTGGCCCTCGGCGACGTAGCGCGCCATGGTGGCGGCGCCCTTGCTGGACTCGTCATCCGGGTGCGCGTGGACGCACATGAGCCGGAGGCGGTCGGACACGTGGGGACCCTTCGCTGCAGCGGTTTCGGGCGTAGCCGAGAATGGACGCCGTCCATCCTCTCATCCGCCACCGGCCCCCAGACTTCAGGACCCGCATGCCGTTCCCCCGCCCTGCTCCCGGCACTTCCCGCTGGTGGGTCGTCGGCACCCTCGGCTGCCTCCTCGCCGTCGGGGTGATCGTCTGGTGGGGCATCACCACCACCACCGGCAGCGTGCGACCGGAGGTGACCGGGTACCAGGTCGTGTCCGACACCTCGGTCGTGGTGGAGTACGACCTGCACCGGCCCGTCGGCACCGCCGTGGTCTGTCGGATCAGCGCGCTCGACGGCGCGCGCAACCGGGTCGGCGCCGTCGAGGACACCATCCCCGGGCAGGGTCCGGCGTCGGTGCACCGGGTGGTCAACCTGCGCACCAGCGTGCGGGCCGTGACCGGTGTCGTCGACGCCTGCACCCGGGTCACCGACACCCCCTGAGCGGTGACGGCCGGGCACGCTCGCCGACGGGGCGCACAAGGGTCGGCACGATGATCCATGGTGGGAATCGGGCCCGGGCTTGGTAGACTGGCTCCTTCACACCTCGGGTCTGGGTCCGACCGCGTGCCGAACGGCACTCCTCGGAACCCGGGCCCGTTGCCGTAGCACCGAGGCGCCACCGCCCCCGTCCGGGCGGGTGCCACCCATGATCCAGGAGTGATTGACGTGACCGAGACCGCCAACAAGGCGAGCTTCCTGACCCAAGGGGCGTACGACCGCCTCCAGGCCGAGCTCGACGAGCTCTCCGGGCCCGGCCGCACCGAGATCGCCAAGAAGATCGAGGCGGCCCGCGAGGAGGGTGACCTCAAGGAGAACGGCGGCTACCACGCCGCCAAGGAGGAGCAGGGCAAGATGGAGGCCCGCATCCGCCAGCTCACCCAGCTGCTCGAGTCGGCCACCATCGGCGAGAAGCCGGCCGACGACGGTGTCGTCGAGCCCGGCATGGTCGTCACCGTCGACATGTTCGGCGACGAGGAGACCTTCCTGCTCGGCTCGCGCGAGATCACCGACGACTCGATGCACGTCTTCTCCGAGAAGTCCCCCATCGGGGCGGCCGTCAACGGTGCCAAGGTCGGCGACAAGGTCAGCTACACCGCCCCGAACGGCAAGCAGGTCGAGGTCAAGGTGCTCGCCACCAAGCCCTACGACGGCTGAGCGGCCACAGCGCCCACGACGGGCGGATGACGAGGGGCCGGGTCCGGCTGGACCCGGCCCCTCGTCGTGTCACCCCTCGCCGGTCCGGCTGAGCGTGAACCCGAGTTGGGTGCTGAAGTGGCCGCCCTGGCGACCACCTGAGCACCCGACTCAGGTGGCCAGGGCCGCGGATCTCGAGTTGGGTGCTGAAATGGCCGCCCTGGCGACCACCTGAGCACCCGACTCCGGAGGGAACTGCGGTGCGGTCAGCTCTCGCGCTGGCCGGTGACGACCGTCCTGGTCGCCCCGCCCACCCAGGTCGTGCCGTCGACGACGTCGACGTGCACCCGGCCGAGCCGGCCGATGACGGTGCCCTGCGCGGCGACGTAGTGCTCGGGCAGGTGGCCGGCGGGCACGAGCCACTGGCGGCGCTAAGGGCCGGCGCTTGAGGCTGCCGGGTGACGGCGGGTCCTCGGCGACGTCGCGGCCGTCGGAGTAGATCGCCCGCACCTCCGCGGCCACGCCGTCGTCGCGGGTGCCGGGCGGGTAGGTCGCGACGAAGCCGACCTTGAGCCCGGCGCACGCACGGGGGTCCGGAACCGCCGCGAGCACGGCCTCGGGTGAGCGCAGCAGCACCCCAGGCATGCGCACCTCCAACCACGCCGGCCCCGGGCCTCATCGCGAAGTCAGGAGCACGTCGCCGAGCCAGGACCGCATCCGACCCTGACTGCGCGAGAGCCTCCTGAGCTCGCGAAGGACGCATGGCTTCGTGAGCGCCCAGGGCGAGGTCGTCCTGGGCGGGCTACGGTGTCGGCGCAGGCGTCGTGGCGGCGGTGACGGCGGCGGTGCGAGCGTCGCCGGTGAGGTCGGTGCGCACGACGACCCCGAGCTTGCCCATGGTGGTGCGCATGCTCTCGCCCAGGCCGCTGGTCACGACCCGCTCGAGCGAGTGCTCGCGCACGAACCGCACGATGCGGGCGTGGTGGGTGCCCTCCGGCCCGATGCCGTGCAGGTCGCCCCAGCCGACGGTCACCTCGGTCCACGAGGTGACCTCGCCGTCTCGGACGTCGGCGACGGCCACCGTCTGGGCGCGGCCGAGGCCACCGCCCACGGTGCCGTGCGGTGTGGTGGTGACCCCGACGATCATGGTGCTCCTCACGCGCCGGCTCGGAACGCGAATGGCGTGTGACGACCAGCGGATGACGGGTCGGTGCCGACATCCCGATCCTACGACCGCCGGCCGACCCGACCTCAGTCGGTGGTACGGCGGACGTAGGCGCGGATGGCCAGGGGCGCGAGGATCGCCGACAGCCCGATCGTCCAGATCAGCGTCGCGGTGACGGGGTACTGCAGCGGCAGGGCGGCGTCGGGGGGCAGCGGGAAGCCCTCGTTGCCCCACAGCTCACGCAACGCCTGCACCAAGGCACTGATCGGGTTCCACTCGGCCAGCCAGCGCAGCACCGGGGGCATGCCCTCGGGCCGCGCGAACGCGTTGCTGAGGAAGGTGATCGGGAAGATCGTCACGAACATGACGCCCTGCACCGCCTCGACCGACCTCAGCGACGACCCGACGAGGATGCCGATCCAGATCATCATGAACCCGAACAGGACGAGCAGCCCATAGCCGACCAGGCCCTTGGTGAGCCCGTCGTTGACTCCCCACCCGATGAAGAGCCCGGTCACCGACATGACGACGATGCCGAGGCTGGAGTGGATCAGGCTCGAGACGCTGCGCGCCACGACGACCGCCCCGCGACCGATCGGCAACGAGCGGAACCGGTCGACGATGCCCTTGCCGAGGTCGTTGTTCAGCCCGATGGCCACGACGAACGAGCTGAAGGCCATGGTCTGGGCCATGATGCCCGGCAGCAGCCATTCCTTGTAGTCGACGCCGGGGATGCTGATCGACCCACCGAAGACGAATGCGAACAGCAGCACGAACATCACCGGCTGGATGGTGACGTCGGTGAGCATCTCGGGCTGGCGCTTGATGTGGGTGAGGTTGCGGCGGATCAGCGCCCCGATCTGCCGGGTGCTCGTGGCCCCGCGCTCGTCGGGGTGGGTGGCCTGGAAGTGCGTGACCGTGGTGGAGGTCATCGGACCGCCTCCGTCTTCTGCTCGTCGCGGGACGCGTCGGCCTCGGCCTCGACCTCGGCGCGGTGGCCGGTGAGGTTGAGGAAGACGTCGTCGAGGCTGGGTCGTTGCAGGCCGATGTCGTCGAGGTCGATGCCGGCCTCGTCGAGCCGCGCCGCGATGCGGGTCAGGGCGCCCACCCCCTCGGCGGGAGCCGTGATGTGGCGGGCGTCACGGTCGACGTGGACCTCGACGACCTCGGAGCGCACGATCTCGGCCGCGGCCTCGACCTCCGAGGGCCGGCTCACCGTGACGACCAGGCTGGCCGCCCCGGACTGGTCCTTGAGCTCGAGCGGGGTGCCCTGAGCGATGATCCGGCCGTGGTCGACGACGACGATGTTGTCGGCGAGCTGGTCGGCCTCGTCGAGGTACTGCGTGGTGAGGAACAAGGTGGTGCCGTCGCGCACGAGGTCGCGCAGCACCCCCCACAGCTCGACACGGCTGCGCGGGTCGAGGCCGGTCGTCGGCTCGTCGAGGAAGAGCACCGGCGGCGTGGCGATCAGGCTCGCGGCGAGGTCGAGCCGCCGGCGCATGCCGCCGGAGTAGTCCTTGACCACCTTGTTGCCGGCCTCGGACAGGGAGAACCGCTCGAGCAGCTCCTCGATCGAGGCCTTCACCAGGCGGCGGTCGAGGCCGTAGAGGTCACCGATCAGCCGGAGGTTCTCGCGGCCGGTGAGCAGCTCGTCGACCGTGGCGGACTGGGCGGTCAGGCCCATCCGGTGGCGCACGGCATCCGGCTCGGCGACGACGTCGAAGCCGGCCACCCGGGCGGTGCCGCTGGTCGGGATGCTGAGCGTGGTCATCATCCGCACCGTCGTGGTCTTGCCGGCGCCGTTGGGACCGAGCATCGAGAACACGGTTCCGGTCGGCACCGAGAAGCTGACGCCGTCGACGGCCGTGAAGTCGTCGAACCGCTTGACGAGGTCGACCGCCTCGATCGCCGGGGTGCTCATGACACCAGGCAGAACGGGTGCCCGGCCGGATCGAGGTAGACCACGAAGGAACCCTCGTTCGAGGGCTGGTGCGAATGCCTGGTGGCCCCCGCGGCGAGGACGAGCTGCTCACCGGCGGCAAGGTCGTCGACCTGCAGGTCGAGATGGGCCTGCTGCGGGTGGGCGCCACCCGGCCAGGTGGGCGTGACGTAGTCGTCGATGCGCTGGAACGCCAGCGCCTGGGAGCCATCACCGGAACCCGCCGGGCCGATGGTGACCCAGTCGTCGTCGGAGCCGTCTCTCACCTCCCAGCCGAGGAGGTCGGCGTAGAAGCCCCCGAGGGCACGGGCATCAGGGCAGTCGAAGGCGACGACCTCGAGGGTGACGGTGGTCTGCGGAGCGGTGTTCTCACTCATGTGAAAGACCCTAGATGTGACCACCGACACAGGTCTTCTCGATTTCTGCCCTCCTGCTCACCCGCTCACGTGACCGCGCAGCAGCGCCCCGGCCCGGGCCGCCTCCTCCTCGGTGTTGTTCACGTGGAACGACACCCTCAGCCGACCCGCCCGCTCGGCGGCGACGACCCCGTGCTCGGCCAGCAGCCGGGGCACCGTCTCGTCGGCGGTGAGGGCGCGAATGGCCCGCCCGGCCGGTGCCAGCCCCGCGGCGGTGGCGAACGCCGCCTCGACGGCGAGGGCGTGGGCGTGCAGGTCGCGCACCCCCACCTGCTCGAGCAGCGCCAGCGAGGATGCCGTGCCGACCCACGCGTGCCACCCGGGCGAGACGTCGTACCGCCGGGCGTCCGCGGCCAGCCGCAGCGGCGTGCCGTAGATCGACGACCACGGGTGCTCCCCGGCGTACCACCCGGCAGCCGCGGGGACGAGACCGTCCCAGCGGTCGCGGCGCACCGTGAGGAACGCCGTGCCCCGCGGCGACAGCAGCCACTTGTACGCCGCGCAGACGGTGTAGGCGAAGCGGCCGGCGTCCACGGGCAGCCAGCCCGCGGCCTGGGTGACGTCGACGAGCACGTCGATGCCGAACCGCGCGGCCGCGGCCTCGACCGCGTCGAGCGGGGCGACCTCGCCGTCGGAGGACTGCACGGCCGCGAGCGCGACCAGCCCCACCGACCCGTCGACGTGCTCCGCGAGCTGCGCGAGCGGCACCTCCACCACTCGGATGCCGCGCGCCTCCTGCGCGAGGAAGGGGAACGTCACGCTCGTGAACTCGCCCCGCGGCACGAGCACCGTCGCGCCGTCCGGCACGGCGGCCGCCACGACGGCGACCAGCGGTGAGACCTGGCTGCCGATGGCAACCGTGTCCACCCCCACGCCGACCAGCCGCGCGTAGGCCTCGCGCGCGGCCGCGATGTCGGAGTCGTAGCCCGGCGCGTGGGCCGTGCCGCGCCGCCACTCGTCGAGCGCGACCCGGAGGGCGGCCAGGGTGGCCCGCGGGGGCAGGCCCATCGTCGCGGAGCCGAGGTAGGTGCCCTCTGGCTCGAACTCGTCGGCCCACGGCCAGTCGGTGCTCACTGGCCCACCGTAGGTGCAACCTGCCTCGGCGCGAGTGCGCCGAGGTCGGTCCGGACGCCCTCGCGAGGGGTGGCGAGCGGAGCGGCGAGGGATGCCGCGGCAGCCGGGTACCGGTCCGCGAGCAGTCCCACGGCGAACAGCACGTAGGCGGCGTCGACGCGCAGCCGAGCCCCCTCGGGCACTCGCCACCCGCCACCGTGGTCACCGGTGACCCGCGCGAGCACCCGTGAGCCGACCTCCCCGGGCGCGTGCCGGAGCACACCGCCGGAGCCCACGACCACGACGACCTCCGCGAGCGGGCGGGGACGCTCCGACGGGTGCGGCGGCCGGCCGTGGCGTCGCACCGCGACCACCGCGGCGGTGGAGGCGATCTCCTCCTCGGCCGACCACTCGGCATCCGAGGTGGCGAGGTGCGCGGTGTCGCGGACCACGGCCGCTGCGTACCGGGCCGTGGCGGGGTCGAGCGCCAGCCGCTCCCGCTCGGCGGCGTCGACCACACCCTCGACTGTCCACCGCATTCCGAGGTCGGCCTCGACGGTGCGGGCGTGCCAGAGGGTGCCGACGACCTCGCGGTGGATCGTCGCGTCCTCGCCCTGGGGGGTGATCACCGAGTAGACGTCGGTCGTGGCGCCGCCGACGTCGACGACGAGCACGTCGCCACCCACGACGTCGGCGAGCACCTCGACCCCGCGGAGCACGGCATCCGGGGTGGGGGCGCGCACCAGCTCGGCGAAGCCGCGGCCGCGCGAGAGCCCCTTGCCCCCGATGACGTGCTCGAGGAAGGCCTCGCGGATGGCCGACCGGGCGGCCTCCGGCGCGACGACGCCGATGCGGGGCAGCACGTTGGCGGTGACGACGTGCCGCCGGCCGGTGGACGACAGCAGGCGCTCGACCTCGCCGGCCGCCTCCGCGTTGCCGGCGACGACGACCGGCGCGTGCAGCCGCGCCTTCGCGATGCGCCGGGCGTTGTGCAGCAGCACGTCGGAGTTGCCCCCGTCGGTGCCGCCGACGAGGAGCACGAGGTCGGGGTCGGCAGCGCGCAGGGCCGCGACGTCGGCGCCGGCCATCGGGCCGCTGGCCACGTGCACGACCTTGGCGCCCGCGGACAGGCCGACCCGGTGCCCGGCCTCGGCGGTCACCTCGCGCTCGTAGCCGACGACGGCCAGCCGCAGCCCTCCCCCGGCACTGGAGCACACGAGCACGTCGCCGGGCTCGCCGTGGGCGGCGAGCGTCGCGCGGACGGCATCCACGCCGTCCATGACGTCGGTCGCGACCGTCGTCGGGTGGCTCGCCGTGCCGAGGACGCCACCTGTCTCGACGTCGACGAGCACCGCCTTGGTGAACGTCGACCCGACGTCGACGCAGAGGACCGCGGGCACGGCAGGTCAGGTGAGCCGGTCGAGCGCCTGGCCGAGGTCGGCGACGAGGTCCTCGACGTCCTCGATGCCGACCGAGAGGCGGATGAGGTCGCCCGGCACCTCGAGCTCGGTGCCCGCCACCGACGCGTGCGTCATCCGTCCCGGGTGCTCGATGAGCGACTCGACTCCGCCGAGCGACTCCCCGAGGATCCAGAGCTGGGTCTCGGCACAGACCTTGGTCGCGACGTCCTCACCGCCCTTGACGCGGAAGGCGACCATGCCGCCGAACCGCGTCATCTGTCGGGCGGCGACGTCGTGGTTCGGGTGGTCGGGCAGGCCCGGGTAGTGCACGGCGGTGACGCCCGGGTGCTGGCGCAGGAACTCGACAACCGCCTCCGCGTTGTCGCAGTGCCGCTCCATGCGCACCGCGAGGGTCTTCAGCCCGCGCAGGACGAGCCATGCGTCGAACGGACCTGCCACGGCCCCCATCGCGTTCTGGTGGAAGGCAATTCGTTCCGACACCGACTCACCGTCGCGAGTGGTGGCACCGGCGGCGACCACCACTGCACCGCCGATGACGTCACTGTGACCACCCGCGTACTTCGTGGTCGAGTGCACGACGACGTCCGCGCCGAGCGCGATCGGCTGCTGCAGGTAGGGCGACGCGAAGGTGTTGTCGACCACGAGCAGGGCGCCGGCCTCGTGGGTGAGCGCGGCGATGGCCTCGATGTCGGCGATGCCGAGCAGCGGGTTGGTCGGGGTCTCGACCCAGACCATCCGGGTCTCCGGGCGGATGGCGGCACGCACCGACCCGACGTCGGCGACCGTCGCGATCGAGTGCTCGACCCCCCACGGCCGGGCGACCTGGTTGAACAGGCGGTAGGTGCCACCGTAGGCGTCGGACGGGACCACGACGTGGTCACCGGGGGCGAGCAGGGCCCGCAGCACGGTGTCCTCACCGGCCAGGCCGCTGGCGAACGCGAAGCCGCGCTCACCGCCCTCCAGCGCCGCGATGCACTCCTCGAGCGCGGTGCGGGTGGGGTTCGCTGAGCGGCTGTACTCGTAGCCGCCGCGCAGGCCGCCGATGCCGTCCTGCTTGTACGTGCTCACCTGGTGGATCGGGGGGACCACTGCGCCGGTCGTGGGGTCCGGCTCCTGCCCGGCATGGATGGCGCGCGAGGAGAAGCCGAGGTGCTCGAGAGTCATGGGCGACAGCGTATGCCGGGCGCCGGGCGCACCCGAACCGCTGGATCCCGGTCCTCGCCACTCGTCCTGACCGGCCCCTGCGCGGCCAACGGTTCGGTCCGGGATGACGCGGGGCCTGTCGCGCGTTGGGCCTGACATGCTCTTCGGATCCCGCGCCAAGACCACGCTGCCGACCGCCGACGACGCCCTGCCCGGTCGCGGGCGCCGGCTGTTCGTCGTCCCGCCCACCCACGAGGTGCTCGGCACCCCGCTCGAGGGCCCGTGGCCCGACGGCACCGAGGTGCTCCACGTCGCGATGGGCTGCTTCTGGGGCGCTGAGCGGATCTTCTGGAAGCTGCCCGGCGTCGTGACGACCGCAGCCGGCTACATGGGGGGCTACACGCCCAACCCGACCTACGAGGAGACCTGCACCGGCCGCACCGGTCACGCCGAGGCCGTCCTCGTCGCCTACGACCCCACGGTCACCTCACCCGAGCTGCTGCTCAAGGCCTTCTGGGAGAACCACGACCCCACCCAGGGCAACCGGCAGGGCAACGACATCGGCACGGCCTACCGCTCGGCCATCTTCTGGACCACCGACGGCCAGGAGGCCGCTGCCCGCACCACCCGCTCGGCCTTCCAGGACGTGCTCACCCGCGCCGGTCGCGGCGAGATCACCACGACCCTCGCCCCCGCCAGCGCCGCCGGGCCCTTCTGGTACGCCGAGGACTACCACCAGCAGTACCTGCACAAGAACCCCAACGGCTACTGCAACCACGGGCCGAACGGCCTCACCTGCCCGGTCGGCATCGCCGCCCTCCCGGCCCAGACGGACGTGCTCCCCCCGGCCTGAACCGCGCCCGCCCAGCCTCAGACTTTCGTCGCCCGATGCCGCCACCTTCACCTCGCACCACATCGGTTGTGGCTCGGCGGGAGGAGCCACGGGTCGAAGGTCTCGGCGTGTCGACGCCGGCGACCGATCGGTCACGGTCGTCGGACCACCGCACGCCCGGGAGCCTCAGATCTCAGATGCGGGCGGCGACCTCGGTGCCCTGGCGGATGGCGCGCTTCGCGTCGAGCTCGGCGGCGACGTCGGCACCGCCGATGACGTGCACGGTCAGCCCGCGCTCCTCGAGGGCGTCGGCCACGGTGCGCACCGACTCCTGGCCGCGCACAGCACGACGATGCTGTCGACGGCGTAGCTGCGCTGCTCCGTGCCACCATCGGGCCCGGCCGCGAGGGTCACGTGCAGGCCTTCGTCGTCGATCCGGTCGTACGACACCACGCCGGTCACCTGCTCGACACCCTTCGCCTTCAGCGCGGCCCGGTGCACCCAGCCGGTGGTCTTGCCCAGGCCCCTGCCGATCGAGCTCGACTTGCGCTGCAGCAGCACGACCTGGCGCGCGCTCGGCTCGGGCCGCGGCCGGCGTCAGGCCGCCACGGGTGACCGCCGGGTCGCCCACGCCCCACTCGGCCTGCCACGCGTCGACGTCGAGGGTCGCGGAGTGCTCGGTCGTGAGGAACTCGCTGACGTCGACCCCGATGCCGCCCGCGCCGATCACCGCGACCCGGGCGCCGGCCGTGCGCTCGCCGCGGACCAGCTCGGCGTAGGTCATGACCATCGGGTGGTCGATGCCCGGGATCGACGGGCATCCGGGGCGACGACCCCGGTGGCGACGACGACCTCGGTGAAGCCGGCCTCGGCGAGCTCGTCCGCGTCGACCCGACGGCCGAGGTGCACCTTGACCCCGGTACAGGTCGAGCCGGCGGGTGAAGTAGCGGATCGTCTCGGCGAACTCCTCCTTGCCGGGGATGCGCATCGCGATGTCGAACTGGCCGCCGACGTGGTCGCGCGCCTCGAAGAGCTCGACCTCGTGGCCCCGCTCGGCCAGGGTCGTGGCCGCGGCGAGCCCGGCCGGGCCGGCCCCGACGACCGCCACGCGCTTCACGGTGCGCGTCGGCCCGAGCACCAGCTCGGTCTCGTGGGCGGCGCGCGGGTTGACCAGGCAGGTGGCGCGCTTCTTGACGAAGGTGTGGTCGAGGCAGGCCTGGTTGCACGCGATGCAGGTGTTGATCTCGTCGGCGCGCGACTCGGCCGCCTTGCGCACCCACTCGGGGTCGGCGAGGAACGGGCGGGCCAGCGAGACCAGGTCGGCCCCGCCGGCGAGCACCGACTCGGCGACCTCGGGCATGTTGATCCGGTTGGTGGCGACCACCGGCAGCGACACGTGCTCCTTGAGCCGGGCCGCGTACGAGGTGAACGCCGCACGCGGGACCGAGGTGACGATGGTCGGCACCCGGGCCTCGTGCCAGCCGATGCCCAGGTTGAGCATGCTGGCGCCGGCCGCCTCGATCTCCGTGGCGAGCGCGGTGACCTCGTCCCAGGTCTGCCCCTCCTCGACGAGGTCGAGCACCGAGATGCGGTAGATGACGATGAAGTCGTGACCCGCCGCCTCGCGCACGGCACGCACCGTCTCGACGGCGAACCGGCGCCGCTTCTCGGGCTGCCGCCCCACGCGTCGATGCGCTGGTTGGTGCGTGGCGCCAGGAACTGGTTGATGAGGTAGCCCTCGGACCCCATGATCTCGACGCCGTCGTAGCCGGCCTCGCGCGCGAGACCCGCGGCGCGGGCGAACGCGCGGATCTGGCGGCGCACCCCGCGGTCGGACAGGCGGCGCGGGGTGAACCTGCTGATCGGGCTCTTCACGGCCGACGGGGCCACGCACCACGGCGTGTAGGAGTAGCGGCCCGCGTGGAGGATCTGCAGCGCGATCCGCCCACCCGCCTCGTGCACGGCGTCGGTGACCTGCCGGTGCTGGCGCGCCTCGCGGTGGGTCGTCAGCTTCGACGCCATCGGGTAGAAGGTGCCCTCGACGTTGGGTGCGTACCCGCCGGTGACGATCAGCCCGGCTCCCCCACGGGCCCGCTCCGCGAAGTAGGCGGCGAGCTTCGGGAAGTCGCGCGCGTGGTCCTCCAGCCCGGTGTGCATCGAGCCCATGACGACCCGGTTGGGCAGGGTCACGTGGCCCAGGTCCAGGGGGGCCAACAGGTGGGGGTAGTCGCTCATCGGCCCTCTTCGTCTCCAGCGGCAGGTCGCGCCGGGCTTCGGTCGCGGCGACGTGGGCCGGATGCCGTGGGCCGGCATCCACTCCCGGCTCACCGCCGGCGGCGCCACCAGCGACGCCGGACCCGAGCCTCTCCCGTTGTTACCGGTGGGTCAACCTCCAGCGGCTGTGAGGATGCTCGCAGCGCCCGCCAGCCCTCGACCATGGCGTCGACGTCGACGGTGGGGGCGAGCAGCTGCGGCATCCCGGGGTCGGGGGGCCGCAGGCGCTCGCGGCGCACCCGCTGGTTGAAGTCCTCGAGCACCCGGCGCACCGCCGCCTCGGTGCGCAGGTCGGCCAGGGCCTCCGGGTACGAGGCGGCCTCCTTGCGCAGCTGGAGCGCGGGCGGCAGGGCTGCGGTCATGTCGAGCTGCTCGCGCTCGACGTAGCGGCGCAGCCACCACATCGGGTCGTCCGGGTCGCCGAGGTCGGTCAGCGGCTTGCCGGCGCCGGGCAGGTCGTCGAACTCGCCGCGCTCCTGCGCCTCACGGATCGCCTTCTCGACGGGGCTCTCCCACCGGGGTCGTTCTGGCTGCACCCCACCAGTCTCGCCCGACGACAGCCCGGTGCGGCCACACGAGAGACGTCCACAGCGGGGCTCGAGGTGGCTCAGCTCGGTCGTCAGTCGGCGAGGAAGGACAGCAGGTCGGCCCGGGTCAGCACGCCGACCGGCTTGCCGTCCTCGACGACGAGCACCGCGTCGGAGTGCTCGAGCTCGTGCCGGGCCGTGGCGATCGGCTCGCCGGAGCCGACGAGGGGCAGCCCCGGGCTCATGTGCGCCGACACCGAGTCGGCCAGGTGGGCCTTGCCGGTGAACAGCGCCTCGAGCAGGTCGCGCTCGGACACGGCGCCGGCCACCTCGCCGGACATCACCGGCGGCTCGGCGTTGACCACCGGCATCTGCGACACGTGGTACTCGCGCAGGATCTCGATGGCGTCGCGCAGGGTCTCGGTCGGGTGGGTGTGCACCAGGGCCGGGAGGTCGCCGGCCTTGGCGTGCAGCACGTCGCCGACGGTGCGCCCACCGTTGGTGCGCAGGAAGCCGTACGACTGCATCCACTCGTCGTTGAAGATCTTGGACAGGTAGCCGCGGCCGGAGTCGGGCAGCAGGACCACGACCACGGCATCCGCCGGCAGGTCCTTGGCGACGCGCAGGGCGGCGACCACGGCCATGCCGCAGGAGCCGCCGACGAGCAGGCCCTCCTCGCGGGCGAGGCGGCGGGTCATCTCGAAGGACTCCGCGTCGGAGACCGCGACGACCTCGTCGACCTGCGCCGGGTCGTAGGCGGCGGGCCAGAAGTCCTCACCGACGCCCTCGACGAGGTACGGGCGGCCGCTGCCGCCGGAGTAGACCGAGCCCTCGGGGTCGGCCGCGATGACGCGCACTCGGCCCTCCGCGCGGTCGGCCGAGACCTCGTGCAGGTAGCGCCCGGCGCCCGAGATGGTGCCGCCGGTGCCGGCGCCGGTCACGAAGTGCGTGATCCGGCCGTCGGTGTCGCGCCAGATCTCCGGGCCGGTGGTCTCGTAGTGCGACAGCGGGCCGTTGGGGTTGGAGTACTGGTCGGGCTTCCACGCGCCGGGCGTCTCGCGCACCAGCCGGTCGGACGTGGAGTAGTAGGAGTCGGGGTGCTCCGGCGGCACCGCGGTCGGGCAGACCACGACCTCGGCGCCGTAGGCCTTGAGCACGTTGCGCTTGTCCTCGGACACCTTGTCGGGGCACACGAAGATGCACGAGTAGCCACGGCGCTGCGCCACCAGGGCCAGGCCGACACCGGTGTTGCCGGACGTCGGCTCCACGATGACGCCACCGGGCTTGAGCTCACCGGAGGCCTCGGCCGCCTCGACCATCTTCAGCGCGATGCGGTCCTTCACCGACCCGCCCGGGTTGAGGTACTCGACCTTGGCCAGCACGGTGGCCGCGATGCCCTCGGTCACCGAGCTCAGCCTGACGAGGGGGGTGTCTCCGACGAGGTCGACGATGTGCTCCGCGAACTTCACCGGGCCATCCTCGCACGGGTCCGACGCCCACCCGGCCGGCGGAATCTCACGGGCGCCGGGGCCGCCGATCGGACACCATGGCACCCATGGACGACTACCTCAGCGTGAACCGTGCCAACTGGGACGAACGCGCCACCGTGCACGCCGCGAGCGCCGAGTACGGGTTCGACCGCTACGTCAGCGACCCCGACCACCTCAGCGACGTGGTGCGCTTCGACCGGCCGCTGCTCGGGGACGTGGCCGGGTCGACCGGCATCCACCTGCAGTGCCACATCGGCACCGACACCCTGTCGCTGGCCCGGCTGGGGGCACGGATGACCGGCCTCGACCTGTCGCCGGTGTCCCTCGAGCAGGCCCGCACGCTGGCGGCTGACGCCGGTGCGGACATCGAGTACCTCGAGGCGGACACGTACTCCGCGCCCCAGGCCCTGGGCGGGCGCACCTTCGACCTCGTCTACACCGGCATCGGCGCGCTCTGCTGGCTGCCGGACATCGACCGGTGGGCCGGTGTGGTCGACGACCTGCTCGAGCCCGGTGGACGGCTGTTCGTGCGGGAGGGCCACCCGATGATGTGGGCCGTCGACGAGACGCGCACCGACGGGCTCACCCTCGGCTACCCCTACTTCGAGACGCCCGAGCCGATCGACATGGAGGAGGAGGGCACCTACGTCGAGAGCGACCACCAGTTCGTCAACACCCGGCAGCTGTCCTGGAACCACGGCATCGGCGAGACGCTGACCGCCCTGCTCGAGCGCGGCTTCGAGGTCACCGGCTTCGTCGAGCACCGCAGCGTGCCGTGGGAGGCGCTGCCCGGCCGGATGGTGCGCGACGGTGAGGTCGACGAGTGGCGGATGGTCGACGAGGCCGAGCGGCTGCCGCTCACCTACACGCTGCAGGCGCGCAAGCGGGTGCGCTAGGTCCGGTCGGGGTCGCGGTCACCCGCCAGCCGGGCGAGGAACCGGGCGTCGTCGACGACCACGCGCTCGACGGTGCCGCGGCCGAGCACCGTGCCCCCGGCATCCGTCGCCTCGAGCCGGAAGCGCAGCCGGCGCCCCTCGACGAGGACCAGCTCGGCTCGCACGGTGACCCGCTCCCCGACCGCGCTGGCCGCCAGGTGCTCGAGCTGCACCGACGTGCCGACACTCGACGAGCCCGACGCGAGGGCACCGTCGACCGCGCGACAGGTGGCGGCCTCGCACCAGGCCAGCAGGCGCGGTGTCGCCAGCACCGGGAGCCCCCCGGAGCCGAGCGCGACGGCGGTGTCGCCGTCCGCCACCACCTCGACGACCTCGCCGCAGGCACCCACCATGACCTCCACGGCGACCACGGTATGCCGGACCACCCCGAACCGGAACGGGCGCACCACCGGTCGCGTTACCGTGGGAGACCGACGGAAGGACGTGAGCTGATGGGACGGGCACGTCGAGCCCGCAAGATCGCGGCCACCGCAGCCTACGGAGGCGGTGGGGTCGCGGCCCTCGGTGCTGCCGTCGGCGCGGCCGGCTGGGGCGTCATCAAGGCCGAGGCGGCCCTGGCCCGTCGCATCATCGGCAACCCGTTCGACGACTCGCCCGACGACAACGGCGTCTACGGCGCCGGTCGCGGCGAGCCCTACGACATCGTCGTGCTGGGTGACAGCTCGGCGGCCGGCATGGGCGCGGATGCCGCGCACGAGACGGTCGGCGCGATCATCGCCAGCGGCGTCGCCGCCCTGACCGGGCGCCGGGTGCGGCTCACCAACCGGGCCGTCGTCGGCGCCGAGTCCAGCGACCTGGAGCGCCAGCTCGCCAACGTCCTCGAGGACGTCCTGCAGCCCGACGTCGTGCTGATCATGGTCGGCGCGAACGACGTGACGCACCGGATCGAGCGCACCGCCGCGGTGCGGGCCCTCGAGCAGACCGTGCGCCGCATCCGGGCCCTGGGGTCGGAGGTCGTCGTCGGCACGTGTCCCGACCTCGGCACCATCCAGCCGATCCGCCAGCCGCTGCGCTCGTTGATGAAGCGCTGGTCGCGCGACCTGGCCGCCGCGCAGACGGTGGCCGTCGTCGAGGCCGGCGGTCGCACCGTGTCGCTCGGCGACCTCATCGGGCCGGAGTTCGACGAGTCGCCGCACGAGATGTTCAGCAAGGACCGGTTCCACCCGTCGGCGGCCGGCTACGCGCGCGCGGCCGCGGCGCTGCTGCCCAGCGTGTGCGCTGCGCTCGGGGTCTGGGGCGCGGACACCTTCGACCGGTCACCCGAGCCGCGCCGTGGCGAGGGGGTGGGGCCGGTCGCCGTCGCGGCGGGTCACGCGGTCAAGGAGCCCGGCACCGAGGTGGCACCGACCGAGATCGCCGGCCAGTCCCGCGGGCCGCGTGGCCGGTGGGCCGTCACCCTGCGGCGCCGGCGCGACGACGTGCCACCGGCGGAGGACGTGCCGGTCTCGACCGAGGGCGAGGCGGCCAGCAAGGACGACGCGGAACCCACGGCCCCGGTCTGAGCCGAGCCTTCACCGGGAACCGTTCACCATCGCGCCGGAAGTGTTCCGGCCCGATGGTGGACGTTGCTGCACCGGGCGAGAAAGGCTGGGGCTACTCGGCCACGACGGCGTCGAGCTCGACCTCGACCTTCCAGCGCGGGTCGATCAGGCCCGCGACGACGACCATGGTGCTCGCCGGGCGGATCTCACCGAAGATCTCGCCGTGCACGGTCGACACGGCGTCGACCAGCTCGGCGTCACCGTCGGTGATGAAGTGGCGGGTCCGGATGACGTCCTCCGGGCGGCCGCCGAGCTCGGCGAGGGCGCCGAGGGCGATCTCCCAGCAGCGCCGCGCCTGGGACGCGGGATCGACGCTGACGTGGCCGTCGGCGTTGATCGGGGCGGTACCCGAGACGGCGATCTGGCCGCCGACGCGGACGGCGCGGGAGAACCCCACGCTGGCCTCGTACGGCGACCCTGACGATGCGAGGCTGCGCGTGGTGGTGTCCATGTCCTCATCCTGTCGGATCACCGGCCTCGGCGGCAGCCCCAGCACCGAGACCGAGGCCACACCACGCTGCGCGAGGTCCCGGCTTACCCTTGGACGACCACTGAGCGAGCGCTTGGTGTCGTCCCCGGACGCCGTCCGCCGTCCCCCGTCCCCCAGGAGCCCCCGTGACCGAGGCCGTCATCGTCGCCACCGCCCGTACGCCCATCGGCCGTGCCTTCAAGGGCTCGCTGAAGGACCTGCGGCCCGACGACCTGTCGGAGCAGGTGGTGAGCGGCCTGCTCGAGAAGGTGCCCTCCCTCGACCCCGAGACGATCGACGACCTCTACTGGGGCTGCGCCGACCCCAGCGGTGCCCACGGGTCGAACCTGGCCAGGGTGATCGCCGTGCTCGCCGGCATGGACCACCTGCCGGCCGCGACGGTCAACCGGTTCTGCGCGAGCTCGACCCAGACCATGCGGATGGCCTTCCACGCGATCAAGGCCGGCGAGGGTGACACCTTCCTCGTGGGCGGGGTCGAGTGCGTCTCGCAGTACACCAGCTTCGCGGGGGCCGGTGGCAGTGACGCCGAGGCCCAGAACCCCCGGTTCGCGCAGGCCGCCGCCCGCACCGCCGAGACGGCCCGCACCAACGCGACCTGGACCGACCCGCGCGAGCAGGGGCTGCTGCCCGACGTGTACCTCTCGATGGGCCAGACGGCGGAGAACATCGCCACCTCGCGGGGCGTCTCGCGGCAGCGCCAGGACGAGTGGGGCGTCACCAGCCAGAACCGCGCCGAGAAGGCCATCGCCGACGGCTTCTTCGAACGCGAGATCCTGCCGGTGACGCTGACCGACGGCACCGTGGTCTCGCGTGACGACGGCCCGCGCGCGGGGGTCACCCTCGAGGCGGTGCAGGGGCTCAACCCGGTGTTCCGGGAGAACGGCACCGTCACCGCCGGGAACTGCTGCCCGCTCAACGACGGGGCGTCCGGGGTCGTCGTGATGAGCGACGTGCGGGCCCGCGAGCTGGGGCTGACCCCCCTCGCGCGGATCGTGTCCACCGGGGTCTCCGGCCTGTCGCCCGAGATCATGGGACTGGGGCCCGTCGAGGCCTCGAAGCAGGCCCTGGCCCGGGCCGGTCTGTCGATCGGCGACATCGACCTCTACGAGATCAACGAAGCCTTCGCCGCCCAGGTGCTGCCCAGTGCCGACGACCTCGGCATGGACCTCGACAAGCTCAACGTCAACGGCGGGGCGATCGCGCTCGGCCACCCGTTCGGGTCGACCGGTACCCGCATCATGACCACGCTGATCAACGGGCTGCAGTCGCGTGACGGCCAGTTCGGCCTCGAGACGATGTGCGTCGGCGGCGGCCAGGGCATGGCGATCATCGTCGAGCGGCTCAGCTGAGGCTGACCCCCCGCAGTCGGGTGCTCAGGTCGGTTGCCGGAGCAGCCACCTGAGCACCCGACTCGAGGCGTTCCCGACGTGGGTGCGGCTAGGTCACCAGCACGCTGACCAGCATCACGACGGCGAAGCCGAAGACCGAGATGACGGTCTCCATGACCGACCACGACTTGATCGTCTCGCCGACGGTGAGCCCGAAGTACTCCTTGACCAGCCAGAAGCCTGCGTCGTTGACGTGCGAGAAGAACAGCGACCCGCAGCCGATGGCCAGCACGAGCAGGGCCAGGTGGTTGGCCGACAGGGTCGGGGCGAGTGGCGCCACGATGCCGGCCGCGGTGATGGTGGCGACCGTCGCCGACCCGGTGCCCAGGCGGATGAGCACGGCCACCAGCCAGCCGAGCACCAGCACCGAGATGTTGACACCCTCGGCCCACTCCTTGATGACGTTGCCGACCCCGGCGTCGATGAGGGTCTGCTTGAACCCGCCACCGGCCGCGACGATGAGGATGATGCTCGCGATGCCGGGGAGGGCGGACCCGACCGAGTCGCTCACCTGGCCCTTGGACAGGCCCGAGCCGAAGCCCAGGGCGAAGTAGCAGTAGATGACCGCGATCAGCAGTGCGACGATCGGCGTGCCGATGAAGTCCATGCTCTTGCGGATGCCGGCCTCCTCGTCGGTGACCAGCAGCTTGGTGACGGCGTCGACGAGCATCAGCACCACCGGCAGGGTGATACCGATGATGGCCGGCGCGAAGCCGACCCGCTTGCGGCCCGGGGCCAGCGGTTCGTCGAACGACCCGAGACCGGAGTCGGCGGCTGCTCCGCCCCCGGTCAACGGCGTCGCTCTCGTCCCCGGCCCGGGTCTGCACGGCCACCGAGGCAGCACCTCCGCGGTCCTCGTCGTCGACTCGGGCAGCGCGGGCGCTGGTCTGCCCGGCGACACCCTCGCGCGAAGCCGTGCCGAACAGGGCGAGGTCGTCCGCCGACTTGGGCACCCACTGGTCGACGAACCGCGCGAGCAGCGGCCCGGCCACGATGACGGTGGGGATCGCGATGAGGATGCCGAAGATCAGGGTGCGCCCGAGGTCGGCCTCGAGCAACCCGATCGCGGTGAGCGGGCCGGGGTGCGGCGGCACCAGCCCGTGCAGCACCGAAAGCCCGGCCAGCGCCGGGATGCCGACCTTCATCAGGGACAGCCCGGTGCGCTGCGCGACGAGCACGACCACCGGCACGAGGAGGACGACCCCGACCTCGAAGAACAGCGGCAGGCCCAGGATCGCGGCGATGGCCGCCATCACCCAGGGCAGCCCGCCGGGCCCGACCCGGCCGACCATGGTGGCGACGATCCGGTTGGCACCGCCGGAGTCCTCGAGCAGCTTGCCGATCATCGCGCCCAGGGCGATGAGGATGCCGACGGCGCCGGCCGTGGCGCCGAACCCGGCCACGAAGCTCGTGACGGTCTCGCCCGGCGGCATGGTGGCCACCACGCCCAGCACGGCCGAGCCGAGCATGAGGGCGAGGAACGGGTGCACCTTGCCCCAGGTGATGAGCAGGACGACGGCGAGGATGCCGAGCACGCACGCCGCGATCAGCTGTGCGTTACTGCCGTACACGGGTGGCTCCTCGGCGAACGGGAGAGCGGCGGGCAGGGCCGCGGACACGGCGGTGGGCAGCTGCAGGAGTGACATCAGGCGTGCTCCTTTCGGTGGCCGAGTGCGGCGAGCGCCCGGTCGAGGACCTGGGCGGCGCTGCCCTCGTTGGTGATGGTCACGCCCGGCTCGTCGTCCCCGAGCGGTTCGAGCGTGGCCAGCTGGCTCTGCAGCAGCGACGAGGGCATGTAGTGCCCCGGCCGGTGGTCCATCCGGTCGCGGATGACGTCGGACTCGGCGGTGACGTGCAGGAAGCGCACGTGCGGCCGGCCCTCGCGCAGCAGGTCGCGGTAGACGCGGCGCAGGGCCGAGCAGGTGACGACGGCGGTCTCGCCGCGGGCCTCCTTGGTGGAGATCCAGTCGCCGATCGACTCCAGCCAGGGCCAGCGGTCCTCGTCGGTGAGGGGGGTGCCGCTGCGCATCTTCTCGACGTTGGCCTCGGGGTGGAAGGCGTCGCCCTCGGCGAACTCCCACCCGAGCACGGTCGAGAGTCCTTTCGCCACGGTGGACTTGCCGCACCCGGAGACACCCATGACGATCACGACGTCAGGTTCGGGCCCCCCAGGTCGAACTTCGCTGTCGGCCATTCAGGAAACCTAGACCCGTGAGCCACCTCCGTGGTCGCTTGCGCGCAGGCGAGTTCGGGGTGGCCGTCAGCCCAGCTCGCGCCTGGCCGCGGTGAGCAGCTCGGGGATGCCGTCTCCGCGCGCCGCGGCGTACGCGTCCCACACGAGCACGGTCAGCTGGTCGACGACGACCGCCGGGCCAAGGTCGGGCACCGCGGCCGAGCGCGGGGCGGAGCGGGGCGCGAGGTCTTCCAGGAGGCGGCGCAGCCACGGCATCCGGGACTCCGCGCGGTCGAGCGGCAGCTCGGCCCAGCGGCGGCGGATCCGGTCGAGCTCGACGCGCGCCTGCGGGGCCACGAGGTCGACGGATGCCGGCCGCGCGCCACCCGCCGGCGCCTCCCCGTGAGCGGCGGCGCCGGACTCCGCATGCGACAGACGACACCGCCGGGGCAGGTGAGCCTGCCCCGGCGGTGTCGGTGGTGCGGTCTACCGTCACTGACGCAGACGCGCGAAGAGACGGAGGAACTCGATGTAGAGCCACACGAGGGTGACGATCAGGCCGTGCGCGAGCAACCACGAGTACTTCTGCGGGGCCCCGCTGGCGATCGCCTGCTCGATCGAGTCGAAGTCGAGCGCGAGCGTGAAGGACGCCAGACCTACCGCGAACAGCGAGATGCCGATCCCCAGCCAGCCCGCCTCGCCGAAGCCGAACATCGAGCCGGTGACCATCGCGAAGATGAAGTTGACGACGGCGAAGATCGCGTAACCGAAGATCATCATCGTCATGATCCGGCGGAACTTGGCGGTGACCTTGATCAGGCCGAACCGGTACGCCAGGAACATGCCGGCGAAGGTCGCCAGGGTCGCGAGCACCGCCTGGCCGACGATGCCCTCCCAACCCGGTCGGGTGTTGAAGTAGTAGCTGACGGCGCCCAGGAACAGGCCCTCGACCACCGCGTAGAGCAGGATGAGCGGAACGCTCAGCGTCTTTCGGAACGCGATGACCAGGCCCAGCACGAGCGTGCCGATCATGCCGCCCATCCACAGAGCGAAGCCGCCGGTCGGGCTGTTGGCCGCGACCGTCCAGCCGGCGGTTGCGAAGACGAGGACGATCGCGAAGAGGCTGAGCGTCTTCATGATGACGTCGTCCATGGTGACGCGACGGGTGTCGACCGGCCCGGCGGAAGGCTGGTTGTACAGGTCCTGCAGCTGCTGGGCAGACATCCCCGCGGTCGCGGCCTGACCGGCGGCGGCCTGTTGTGCGCCGCTGGCGCCGGGGCCGCCGAAGCCGGCATAGCCGGACTGGGCGTCCTTCTCGATGCGGTTGAAGGCCGGGTTGCTGGCCATCGTTCCTCCGTGATGGTCATGGCGGTGGCACCCACCGCACGTGTCAGAAGAGTCTACGTGCGGAGCGGCTGCGGTGTTCCCACACCTGCCCACGTGTGGAGGATGCCGAGCGCTGGCGCCCCGCGACGGGAACCGTCGGCCTCACGTCGTTCGGGCTCCTCCCGAATCCCCTCGTGGGCGCTGGCGCGCCCCCGACGGGATTCGAACCCGTACCTGTGGCGATTTTAAGTCGCCTGCCTCTGCCAGTTGGGCCACGGGGGCGTGGCCACTGTATTCCGTGACCTCGCCCCGCGCTGCTCCTGAGCCGGGCGTCCCGACTGCCTGTGACGGCGTGCTGGTCGCGCTCGGCGACGAGCTGGGTGACGGGCTGGCGTCAGCGGTTCGCCCGCTACCGCGCACTCCGTCTTACGCAGCAACCGGAGCACTGCCGTGTGTCGCGTGCCCCGAGTGACCTGTTGGTCGATCTCGGTACGGGGAGCGCGTCGCCTCAGGTGAGGGAGAGGGCGATGCCGTCGAGGATGTCGTGCTCCGAGGTCACGACCACGGCATCCGGGGACCGCTCGAGGCAGCGCTCGAGCACCTGCTCCCAGACCAGCGCCCCGCCGGCGATGACGTCCACCCGCCCCGGGTGCAGGTAGGGCAGGGCGGCCCGCTCGCCATGCCCCATCGTCAGCAGCGACTCACACGCCGCGCGCATCACGTCGACCGGGACCTGTGCCAGGTGCACGGCCTGCGGGTCGTAGGCCGGCAGCCGCAGCGCGTGCGCGGTGATCGTCGTGATGGTGCCGGCGAGCCCGACGACGGCGCCGATGCCGGTCAGGTCGACGGTCTCCTCGACGGCATCGAGCGCGGCGAGCACGTCACGACGCGCCGCCGCCACCTGCTCGGCCGTCGGGGGGTCGGAGTGCAGGTGCCGCTCGGTCATCCGCACGCTGCCGACGTCGACCGACCGCGCCGTCTCCACCCCCGTGGCGCCACGGACCAGCTCGGTCGAGCCGCCACCGAGGTCGACCACGAGGTACGGGCCGGGCACCCCGACCGCCTGCAGGTCGCCGGTCGCCCCGGTGAACGAGAAGCGCGCCTCGGTGTCGCCCGCCACGACCTCGGGCGCGACGTCGAGGTCACCGAAGGCCTCGCGCACCCCGGCGACGAACTCCCCCGCGTTCCGGGCGTCGCGCGAGGCAGAGGTCGCGACGAAGCGCACCCGGTCGACCCCCAGGGCGCGGCACTGGTCGGCGTACTCGCGGGTCACGGCGAGGGTGCGCGCCATGGCCTCCGGCGCGATCACCCCGGTGCGGTCGATGCCCTGCCCCAGGCGCACGATCTCCATCCGGCGCACGACGTCGGTCAGCAGGCCGTCCTCCCCCACGTCGGCGACGAGGAGGCGCAACGAGTTGGTGCCGCAGTCGACCGCCGCGACACGGGGCCGGATGCCGTCGCTCACGGCGCGCCCCCGGCATCCGGCACGTGGTGGGCGACCCTCGAGGTGTCGGGCGCGTCGGGCAAGTCGGCCGAGCAGGGGTGCCGCTCCCACCACGGGTCGAGCATCGCGAGGGCCTCGTCGCCGAGCGGGTTGACCCCCGGCCCAGCGCCGAGCGAGTGCGCGACGAGCACGTGGAGGCACTTGACGCGGGTGGGCATCCCGCCCGCCGACACCCCGGCCACCTCGGGCACGTCACCGAGCTGGACGCGTCGCTCGAGGTAGTCGAGGTGCGCGGCGGTGTAGCGCTCACGCAGCTCGGGGTCGACCTCGAGGCGGTCGCTCATCTCGCGCATGACGCCCTGGCTCTCCAGCGTCGACAGTGCTCCGGTGAGGCGGGGACAGGTGGCGTAGAACGAGGTCGGGAACGGCGTGCCGTCGGGCAGGCGGGGCTCGGTGCGCACGATGTCGGGCTCGCCGCACGGGCAGCGGTGGGCGACCTCGGCCACCCCTCGAGCCTCCCGCCCGAGCTGACGGCTGACCGCGTCGAGGTCGGCCTGCGCGACGGGCGGCAGGTCGGCACGTGCGGTCATCGGCGCGCGCCTGGCGCATCAGCGGTGCGGGTGGACTGCCAGACGGTCGCGTACCAGGGCAGCGGCGTGTCGGGCGCGGCCAGCCCGGGCACGGGGTCCTTGGTGCCGGTGCCGGGCTCCGCGTCGAGCACCGTGTAGGACCGCTCCCCCGGCTTGACGAACTTCAGCCGCTGCCGGGCCTGTTGCTCGACGTAGGCCGGGTCGCGCCACTGCTCCTGGGCGGCCTCAAGCGCGGCGACGTCCCGCTCCTGGGCGGCCACCTTGTCCTTCAGTGCCGCGATGTCGCCCTGCTGGTTGACGTAGGCCGCGACGGTCGAACCGAGCAGCACGGTGAGGAACGCGAGGATCGACAGCAGCACCGCGCCGCGGCGGGCGCGGCGGTCCTTGGCGGCGGTGGTGAGCCGGCCGCGCCACCCGGCCGGGGCCGCGACGGGCGCGGCCCCAGCGGCCGCGCCCCGGGTGTACGCACGAAGGCGCCCCCCGTCCGGACGTCGCGGGGGTCGCGACGCCGGACCGCGGGAGCGCCCGATGGCCATGCTCCGACTCAGCCCTGCTGGCGGCGGGTGAAGCGCGGGAAGGCGCCGGCGCCGGCGTACACGGCGGCGTCGTCGAGCTCCTCCTCGATGCGCAGCAGCTGGTTGTACTTGGCGACCCGTTCGGACCGCGCCGGGGCGCCGGTCTTGATCTGGCCGCAGTTGGTCGCGACCGCGAGGTCCGCGATCGTGGTGTCCTCGGTCTCGCCGGAGCGGTGGCTCATCATGCAGCGGTAGCCGTTGCGCTGAGCCATCTCGACGGCATCGAGGGTCTCGGTGAGCGAGCCGATCTGGTTGACCTTGACGAGCAGGGCGTTGGCCGTGCCCGTCTCGATGCCGCGCGCGAGCCGCTCGGGGTTGGTGACGAAAAGGTCGTCGCCGACGAGCTGCACGTCGTCGCCCATCCGGTCGGTCATCGCCTTCCAGCCGTCCCAGTCGCTCTCGTCGAGGGGGTCCTCGATGGACACCAGCGGGTAGGAGGCGACGAGGTCGGCGTAGTAGTCGATCATCTCGGCGGCGGTCTTGGTGCCGCCCTCGAAGGCGTAGCCGCTCTCGTCGTGGAACTCGGAGGCGGCGACGTCGAGCGCCAGGGCGATCTGCTCACCGGGGGTGTAGCCGGCCTTCTCGATCGCCTCGAGGATGAGGTCGAGGGCGGCGCGGTTGCTCGGCAGGTTCGGCGCGAAGCCGCCCTCGTCGCCGAGGCCGGTCGCGAGGCCCTTCTCCTTGAGCACGCCCTTGAGCGCGTGGTAGACCTCGGCGCCCCAGCGCAGCGCCTCGCGGAAGCTGTCGGCGCCGATCGGCGCGATCATGAACTCCTGGATGTCGACGTTGGAGTCGGCGTGGCTGCCGCCGTTGAGGATGTTCATCATCGGCACCGGCAGCACGTGGGCGTTCGGGCCACCGACGTAGCGGAACAGCGGCAGGTCGGCGGAGTCGGCGGCGGCGCGGGCCACGGCGAGCGAGACACCGAGGATGGCGTTGGCGCCGATCTTCTCCTTGTTGGCGCTGCCGTCGATGGCGAGCATCTCGGCGTCGACCAGGCGCTGCTCGCTGGCCTCGAAGCCGAGCAGCTTGGGACCGAGCTCGTCGATGACGGCGTCGACGGCCTTCTGCACGCCCTTGCCGAGGTAGCGGCCCTTGTCGCCGTCACGCCGCTCGACCGCCTCGAAGGCGCCGGTGGACGCGCCGCTGGGGACTGCGGCACGCGCGAGCGTCCCGTCGTCGAGGGCGACCTCGACCTCGACGGTGGGGTTGCCGCGCGAGTCGAGGATCTCGCGGGCGCCTACGGCTTCGATGCTGGCCACGCCGGACTCCTGGTGCTACTGGGGGTTGGGGGATGAGCTCGGGTCCGAGCCTAGTCCTCGTGGCACGGCATCCCTCCGACCGACCCGCCTCCCGGGATGCCGTGCCGCTGACCCCCTTCTCAGGGACCCTCCGGGTCAGGCGTGGGCCGGCCGAGTCGGGTGCTGAGGTGGTGGCCGGGGCAGCCACCTGAGCACCCAACTCGGGGACGAGGTTCCGCTGGGTCAGGCGAGCTACCGCTCGGCGTGGGTCGAAGCCATGTGCTCGGCGAGGACGCGACGGACGAACTCGGTGTAGTCGGTGGGCGCCCGGCCGAGGAGGCGCTCGGTCGTCGCGAGCTCCTCGGGAGTGGCGTGCACGGCGAAGCGCCGCAGCTTGCGCAGCGAAGAGCTCCAGTCGTCGAGGCGGTAGCCGGTGAGGTGCGCGGTCAGCGCGGCATCGAGCGCTGCGTCATCCTCACCGGCGTAGCGCACGGGGCGGTCGAGGGCTTCGGCCCACACCTGCGCGCACTCCGGGCCGGTGAGCGAGCGCGGGCCGACGAGGCCGTACACGCCCGACGGCGTGCTCGGGTCGAGCAGGATGGTGGCGGCCGCCTCCCCGACGTCGCGCAGGTCGACGCGGTTGAGGCCCTTGGGGCTGCACGGGTGGACGAACTCGCCGCCGCGGATGACGTCGATGAGCACCTCGTCGTTCTGCATGAAGTTGCTCGGCGAGATGACCACGGGGTTCGTCGCCGACGCCTCGACCATCCGGCCGATCGCGAACTTGCCGCGGTAGCGCGGCAGCAGCACGCCGTAGAACCGACGGAGCAGCCAGGCGAACACGGGGTTGGACGCCGTGACGTGCACCCCCGCGAAGACGAGCCGCGCGCCGGCATCCTCACAGGCGGCGATCACCGTGCGCGTGAGCTCGACCTCGTCGGCCTCGTGCGGGGAGATGTGGAAGACCGTCGACACGCCCGCCATCGCGGCGCGCACCGATGCGGGGTCGCGCAGGTCGCCGACGGCGACCTCGACGCCCTCGAGGGTGGCGAGCCGGGCGGGGTCGCGGACGAGCACGCGGGCGGTGACGCCCCGGCGGCGCAGGGCGCCGAGCACCTCGCGGCCCATCAGGCCGGTGCCGCCGAGGACGAGGATCTGCGGCGCAGCCCCGGCGTCGGGGGCAGCCGGCGCTGCCCCGGCCGCAGGGCCAGGGGTGGGGGTGGTGACGTCGGCGATCGGGTGGAGGTGGGACACGGTGGTTCTCCTTCGTTGGGTCGGTGTGTGCCGACGTCGACGGTGCGCGACCGCGCTTGGCCCCGGCTTCGGTGCGCTGCCCCAAGCCGCGCCCAAGCGTGGGCGCCCACGGTGGTACTCGACCGGCCACGAGGGCCGGGACCGACCCGCCCGCCCACCCGAGGAGAACCCGATGACGACCCGACCCGCCCCTACGGCCCACCGCCCGCAGCTCGACCTTCCCGGGCAGACCCATGTGGCCGAGGGCCCGAACGACCAGACCGGCATGTACGTCATGCACTTCGCCTTCCGCCGTGACCTCGCGGCGTTCGCGTCGTCGGTGCGGGCGACCCCGCTCGGCGACCAGGAGACGTGGGAGGCCCTCCGCGCGCGCTGGGCGCGGTTCGCCGACACCTTGCACCACCACCACACCGCCGAGGACACCCTCTACTGGCCCGTGTTGCTCGAGGCGGTACGAGACCCGCGGCGCCGAGGCCGATCGCGCCGAGGTGCGCGCGATGAGCGACGAGCACGCCGACATCGACCCGCTCGTCCGGGCGTGCGCGGACGGGTTCGCCGCGGTCGTCGAGCACCCGTGCGAGGAGCACCGCAACGCCCTCGACATCCGCATCACGGGCCTGCGCGAGGTGCTCGACGAGCACCTGCGCCACGAGGAGACCGTCGTGCTGCCCCTGGTCCAGCGGGTGATGACGACGCAGGAGTACCTCGGGGTCGAGAAGGAGATCGGGAAGTCGTACCCGGTGCGCGACATCCCGTTCATCGTCGGCTGGGCGCTGCACGGCCTGCCCGCGGAGGCCCGCGACCAGATGTTCGCGTTGGCAGGTGCCCCGTACCGCGTCCTGTACGCGCTGGTGCGGCGCCGGTTCGCCCGTGCCGAGGCGCGCGCCTTCCGGTACTGCGACGGTACTGGCGCGCGCTGACTGGTGCTAGAACGCCATCCGCGCGCGCTCGCCGGCGAACCAGCGCAGGTAGGCCGTCATCCCCCAGCGCGTCGCCTGGGCCTCGGCCCGCGCGGCGAACGTGCTCGCCTCCGTGCGCTCGTCGAGCACGGCGAGGGCGATGGCCAGGTAGCCGTCGATCGGGCCGGAGACGATGGAGATGCCCGACACCGCCATCCGCCCGGACAGTGGGCGCAGGTGCTCGACGCTGCGCCGGGCGAGTGCCTCGTCGCCGATGAAGCCGGCGATGACGGCGCGCACGGACGCCTCGGAGGTCAGGTACCAGTTGTCGGTCAGGGGTCGCTGTGGGGCACGGTCGAGCTCGGTGCGCAGCTCCTGCTCGAGCCCGGCGAGGGCGAGCACGTGGAGCAGCGGGGTGCGGCCGAGGTCGTTCGGCGTGGCGTTGAAGAAGTCGAGCATCCCGCGGGCGAGCGGCTCAGCCGCCCCTGTTCGCCAGCTCGCCGTCGCGTAGACCATGCCGAACTCGTTCCACTCCATCGCGGGGGTGGCCATGCCCTCGCGCATGGTGCGCATGGCGTCGGCGTGTTCGTCGGCCGCTTCGTCGTCGTCGGCCAGGAGCGCGAGGTTGAACAGCACGAAGCGCAGGGCGTACTCGACGTAGGTCAGGCGCCGCCGCCGGGCGATGTCGACGGCCGCGGCCGATGCCGACAGCCACGTGTCGAGGTCCCCCTCCTCGATGCCGGTCCCCGCGAGGGCGGTGTGCGCCAAAGCCTCGGCGGCCTCGTTGCCCGACTCGCGGGCGGCGGCGAGCTCCCCGACCGCGAGCTCGCGCCGCCGGTCGAGGTGGGCGCTGCGCCACAGGGCGATCCACCCGGTGCGCGCCGCCCAGCCGCGCAGGGCCGGGTCGCCGATCCGGCGGGCGACCGCGGTGCCCTCGTCGACGAGGGCGAGGATCTCCGGCTCGGAGCCGGCCCGGTAGTAGAGCTGCACGGCCAGCGCGAGCATCAGCACGCAGCGGACCGGCGAGTCATGGCGTGTCGAGGCCGCGCAACGCGGAACGGAGGTCGTCGATGAGGTCCTCGTCGACCTCGTCGTACTCCTGGGGGGTCCACACCGAGTAGCGGGTCAGCGCCGCCGCGGCGTGGGCGACCCGCTCCGGGTCGTTCTCGGTGCTGGCCAGGGCCACCGCCTCGACGACGGCCTCGACGACCGGTCGCCACTTGGCGGCCCAGGCCGCGGCCTCGGCGAAGGACAGCAGGAGGTCGTAGCGCTCCTCCCTCGTGCCCGAGGGATCGAGGGCGTGCGCGTCGAGCGCGGCCCGGTAGAGATCGGCCGCCTCGACGTTCGCGAAGTCGCGGCGCGCCTCCGCCGCTGCGGCGGCCGCAGCCCGCCAGGCCTGCGGGGCGTGCACCGGGCCGGCGGCGAGCCAGTGGTGGGCGAGGTCGAAGGCGCGCTCGGCCGGGGCGAGGGAGCCGCGCGGCACCGAGTCGAGGGCGTGGGCGATCCGGGCGTGCACGCGGGCGACCCGAGCCGGCGACGCGGTGGCGATCACGGCATCGCGGGTCAGCGCGTGCTCGAAGACCAACCGGCCGTCACCGCGCTGGTGCACGATGCCGACGTCGTGTGCCGGCTCGAGCCGGTCGGTGACCTCGTCCGGACCCCACCCGCCGACGTGGGCGAGCAGCAGCGGCGAGTGCTCGCGGCCCAGGGCGGCAGACACCAGGAGGACCTCGCGGGTGGGGTCGGGCAGGTCCGCCAGGCGCTGGGCGACGACGGTCTGCACCGACTCCGGGACCTCACCGCGCCAGGCTCCCGTCGTGCTGGCGAGGCGGGCCAGCTCGACGAGGAAGAAGGGGTTGCCCCCGGTTCGGGTGCGCCAGTCGTCGACGCGCACCGGGTCGGCGTCGGTGCCGGTCACCGAGGAGACCAGGGCCTGCGCGTCGCCGGCGTCGAGGCCGCCGAGCTCGATGGTACGGGCCCCGTGGCGGGCCAGGGCCACCCCGAGCTCGGCCAGCGCGCCGGTCGGCTGCGGCCGGGCCCGCCGGGTGGCGAGGAGGGCGACCCGGTCGCCTACGGCGAGGGTGGTCACGAGGTGGGTCAGGGCCCTCAGGGTGCGCGTGTCGGCCCAGTGCAGGTCCTCGACGACGAGGAGCACCGGTGCGTCCTGCGCCCGCTCGCGCACCGCCCGGGCCAGGGCGTCCTGGACGGCGAAGGCCCGCTCGGGCCCGACCTCGTCCGTGCGGTCGGCCCTGGCCAGCTCGGCCGGGCGCTCGATGCCGAGCCCGTCGAGGAGCGCGTACCAGGGCCACAGCGGCGGCGCGCCGTCGTCCTGGGAGCACCGCCCGACGGCCGAGACGACGTCCCGGTCGGCGGCCGCGGCCAGCGCGTGGTCGACCAGCCGGGTCTTTCCGGTGCCGGGGTCGCCGACGACGAGCACGGCGCCGGGCGAACCCGACACGGCGGCGCCGAGCACCTCGGTCACGACGGAGCGCTCGGCCTCACGCCCGACCATCGCCCAGCTCGCGGGCGCAGCGCTCGTCGTCGGGGTCGTCGCTGAGGATGCCGTGAGCGTGCCGGCCGCGCCCACGTGCGCGGGCCGTCGTGGCCGCCGGGTTCCCGAGTGGTGGAACGGACGCCGGTTGCGAGTCGGGCCGCAGCCAGGCGCCGAGCACCGGCGACTGACGCAGCACGGCCTCCTCGAGGGCACGCACCTCCGGCCCGGGGTCAAGGCCGAGCTCGTCGGCGAGCAGCTCGCGGTAGCTGCGCAGCACCTCCAGCGCCTCGACCTGCCGCCCGGTGCGCACCAGGGCAAGGGCCTGCAGGGACCGGGTCCGCTCGCGCAGTGGGTGGCGGCCGCCTGTCTGCTCGGTCGCGGCGAGGACCGCCGCGTGCTCACCGAGGGCGAGCAGGCCCAGCGCGGTGTCCTCCTGGGCGGTGGCCCGCAGCTCGTCGAGAGCGGCCCGGTCGGCCAGCACGTCCGGGTGGTCGCCGAGGTCGGCGTACGCCGTGCCCGTCCAGGTGCGCAGCGCCTCTTCCAGCGCCTCGACGTGGGCGCCGACCTCGTCGCGGCTCGGCCAGGCCGCGTCCGGGCCGGTTGTCAGCTGCGACCACAGCGGGGCGAGGACCCGGTGCCGGGCGCGGACCTCACGGCTGAAGGTGACGGCATCCACCTCGTCGGGCTCCACGGCGAGGCGGTAGCCGTCGTCGGTCGTCACCAGCACGGTCGGCCGGGCCCGCGGGGCGAGGTCGGGTTCGAGCACGCGACGCAGACCGGACAGGTAGGCGTGCAGGGTGCCGTGGGCGCCGGCCGGTGGGTCGTCACCCCAGACCAGGTCGACGAGGCGGTCCGCGCTCACCGTCCTGCCGGGGGTGAGCGCGAGCGCGGCGAGGATGCTGCGCGGCTTGCGGGCGGGGAGGGGAACCGCGCCCTGCGGCCCCTCCACGCCCGTGCTCCCAAGGACCCGGACCCTCACGAGGGCAAACGATAGCCAGCAAGGGGGCAGGTCAGACAGTCATTCGGGGTGGTTCTCGGTGTCCCGTCCCAGACGGTAGGGCGTGCTCACCCCCTGGTACATCAGGTGGGCCATCAGCCCGTCGGCAGCGTGGAGCAGGTTGTGGCAGTGGTCGGCCCAGATGCCCGGGTTGTCCGCGACGAAGGCGACCTCGTAGCGGTGCCCGTTCGCGATGGTGAGCGAGTCGACGACCCAGGGGCTGCCCGTGGCGGCCACACCGTCCCGGGAGAGCACGACGGCGTGGTGGCCGTGCAGGTGCATCGGGTGCACCTCACCGCTGTCGTTGGAGATCCGCATCCGCACCACGTCGCCGCGACGGACCATGAACATCGGCACGTCCGGGAAGAGCGCCCCGTTGACCGTCCAGTGCAGACCTGGCCGCCCGTCGACGATGCCGAAACGGCGCCCGATGGCGTAGTCGAACACGCGGTCCGGCGCGCCGGCCACGGGGCCGAGGGCCTGCGGTGCCCCGTAACCGAGCAGGTCGAGACGGTCGGGGGGTGGGCGTGTGACAGTGGGCGTGACGGCATCCGCCGGCCCGATGACGAGCCCGGCGCCGGGGAGGTCGACGCGCACCGCCGAACCGTCGGTCGGGGTCAGGACCTCGAGGTCGACCCGGCCGCCGGCCGCGACCTCCACGCCCCGGCCGAGCACCGCATCCGGACGGTTGACGTCGGTGCCGTCGACCGCGACGACCCGGTAGCCGGCGCCGGTGACCCACGCGGTCATGGCGCCGTTGTCGGTGTTGACCAGGCGGACGCGGACGGTGCGGCCGGGGCCCAGCACCAGCCGGGTGGTGCCGGTGCGACCCGCGATCGTCCGGCGCCCGGCGTACGTGTGGACCAGGGCCACGGTGTCGAGGTCGACACGCTGGGCGGGGTCACGGACGACGACCGCTCCGAGCAGGCCACCGACGACCTGCTCATGCGACACCTGGTGCGAGTGGTACCAGTAGGTGCCCGCCCGCGGCAGCCTCCAGCGGTAGACGTGGCTGCCACCCGGCGGCACGGCATCCTGGGTCACGCCGGCGACGCCGTCCTCCGCGTTGGGCACGTCCATGCCGTGCCAGTGCAGGGTGACCCCGTCGGGCACGTCGACGTTGCGCAGGACCACCTCGACGAGCTGGCCGGCGAGCGCCTCGACCGTCGGTCCGGGCGAGGTGCCGTTGACGGTGTAGCCGTCGACCCTCCGGCCGTCCGCGATCCGCACCGTGCCCTTGCGGGTGGCGAGCTCGACCCGCACGTCGGGGCGCGCGGTGCGGTCGGAGCGCAGCGCGTCGACCGACACCACCGGGTCGGCCGGAGTCGGGGCGTGCCCGGGAGCGGTGTGGCCGCGGGGGCCGCCGTGCTCCGCTGCGCGCAGGCGCGCGAGCACCACCGCGTCGCTCTCGCCCGAGCCGGTGTCGGGGCGCCCCATCGACGTCACCGCATAGCTGCCGGGGGCGAGGCTGGACCCCCACCAGGTCGCCGCCGTCGCGAGCAGCAGGACGGCGGCGACCGGGCCGGCCAGGCCCCTAGCGGACGGCACCGGCCACCTCGGTGACCGGCTGCGGGGCGGCGGCCTCGACGCGGGCGTGGCGCTGCGCGGTGAACGCGGCGGTGAACAGCAGCAGTGCGTTGATGCCGTGGAGGAACGCGAGCTGCGGGTAGGTGTGGCCGAGCAGGCCGAGGGTGACCTGCGCGACGACCAGCGCGAGCACGAGCAGGGCACGCGGCACCGCGCCGGGGAAGCGTGCGACGAGGGCCACGACGACGAGCAGCAGGGCGACGGTCGGGATGACGAACATGCCCGACATGCCGTGCAGCAGCAGGCCGGTGAGCTCGGGCCAGGGGCGTTCACCGGCGCCGATGGCCTCGCCGGTCGCCTTGTCGAGCACGCCGCCCTGGTCGATCCAGATGCCCATGCCGGCAGTGCCCCACACGTGGAAGGCGGCCTGCAGGGCGACGAGGGCACAGACGAGGAGCGCGAGGACGCGGTAGGTGGTGCGCATGGGTGGCCTCTTTCGGCAGCAGTGGATGGTGGGTCCACGCTCCCGGCGCCTCCTTGGGCGCGCCTTGGCCGCCGCTTGGGTCGCCCCGTCCTCCCGCCGTCAGGTGAGGGCGGCGTACGCGACCGCGATGGCGGTGCCGACCACGGCGTTGCTGCGCACCAGGGCCAGGTTGGTCGCCAGGGAGCGCCCGCCGGACAGCTCGACGATCCGGCCCAGGAGGTACGGCGTGATGTCCTTGCCGGAGATGCCGTGCGCGTCGCAGTCGGCCAGCGCCTGCTCGATGACGGCGTCGATCTCGTCGTGCGGCATCTCGTCCTGCACGGGAACGGGGTTCGCGATCGAGACCCCGCTGCCCAGGCCCAGGCCCCACGTCGCCGCCATCAGCGCGGCGACCTCCTCGGGGGTGTCGACCCGCATCGGCACGGCGACACCGCTCGAGCGCGAGAAGAACGACGGGAACTCGTCGGTGCCGTAGCCGACCACCGGCACCCCGAGGGTCTCGAGCACCTCGAGGGTCCGCGCGATGTCGAGGATGGACTTCACGCCCGCCGAGATGACGGCGACCTCGGTGCGCGAGAGCTCGGTGAGGTCGGCGGAGACGTCCATCGAGTCCTCGGCACCGCGGTGCACGCCCCCGAGACCGCCGGTGACGAACACCCGGATGCCGGCCAGCCCGGCCAGGTGCATCGTGCTCGCCACCGTCGTGGCCCCGTGCGCGCCGGTCGCGACGACGTGCGGCAGGTCGCGGACGCTGACCTTGCGGATGCCACCGTCGGAGCCGAGCAGCTCGAGCTCGTTGTCGGACAGCCCGATCGTGGGGCGGCCGTGGAGCACCGCGATCGTCGCCGGCACCGCTCCCCCGTCACGCACGATCTGCTCGACCTCTCGCGCCATCGCGACGTTCTGCGGGTACGGCATCCCGTGGCTGATGATCGTCGACTCCAGCGCCACGACGGGCGCGCCGGCGGCCAGGGCCTGCGCGACCTCGGGGGCGACCTTGAGCATGGGGTGCGGTGCGGTGCGGGTGGCGGTCATCGGGGAAGCTCCTCGGTGGGGGGCTGGGTGGGGGTCAGGTGAGCGGCGACGAGCGCGGCGGTGAGGTCGGCGCGCACGGTGTCGGCCGAGGCGCAGGTCAGGGCGGCGAGCACCTGGCCGTACCGGGCGGCCTCGACGACGTCGGCGCCGTCGAGCAGGGCGTTGACGTAGCCGGCGGTCATCGAGTCGCCGGCGCCGGTGACGTCGGCGACCTCGACCTCGGGGGCCGAGACGAGCACGGCGCGCGACCCGGCATCCGCCGAGCCGTCGACCGGACGCGGCCATGGACAGGAGGCTGCCGCGAGTCCCGCGGCGCACCCACACGTGCTCGACGCCCCGGGCGTGCAGGAGGTCGGCCGCGGCCCGGATGGCCTGGACCGTGCCGGCGACGGGGTGGCCGACGAGTGCGGCCAGCTCGTCGACGTTCGGGGTGACCGTGTGCACGCTGACCGAGCCGTCGAACACCGGCGCGGCCGCGGTCGCCTTGGCCACGCTCACCGGCTCGAAACCGAACGCACGCCGGCGTCGTGGGCGGCGGAGAGCAGCCAGCGGATGACGGTGGCGTCGAGGTTGGCGTCGACGACGAGGGCGTCGGCACCGGCTAGCAGGGTCGGCACGACGGCGAGGTCGGCCACGCTCAGCTCGTCGGTGGCGCGCATGTCGGCGACCGCGATGTGCAGGTCACCGCCGTCGTCGAGCACGGCGGCGTAGGTGCCGGTGGAGTGCGGCGAGTGCACGACGTGGCGGCACTCGACGCCGGCGGCGCTGGTGCGCTGGATGACGGTGTCCCCCGCCGGGTCGTCGCCCACCGCGGCGACGAGCACCGTCGGACGACCGAGCCGGGCGAGGTTCTCGGCGATGTTGCGGCCCACTCCACCGACGGTCGCCGAGGCGGTGCCCGGGTTGCTCGTGCCCAGCACCGGGGCGGCGGCGGTGCGCACCTTGGTGTCGAGCACCGCGCCACCGACGACGAGCACCGAGCCGGCCTCGGGTCGCACGAGGTAGCCGCGGCCGAGGACGACGCCCTTGCGGGTGAGGTTGCTCAGGTGCACCGAGACCGCGGCCCGGGTCGAGCCGATCCGCTCGGCGATCGCCGCGGCGTCGAGCAACGGCTCGGCCCGCAGCAGGTCGACGATCTCGCGCTCGCGGGCGGTCAGGTTCACATTGCAGACACTAAGGGCCTTTGCACTTACAAGGCAAGCCAGGCTCCCGCACGCACCCACCAAGTCGAGCGGTCATGACGTGCCCGGGGACCTCGGGGATCCCGGGCAGGTCATGACCTCTCGACTGCTACGCGTCCCCGTCGTGAACGGTGGATGCCGCGAGGGCGGCCAGGGCATCGCGCACCTCGGCCTCGGCCGCGGCGAGAGCGGCGCGAGCGCGCTCGAGGCGCGCGACGGCATCCGGTGTCGGGGTCAGGCCCCGACGACGCACCCGGGCGAGCACCTTCTCGGCCGCGAGGTCGCCGGGCAGCGACTCGGGGATGCCGTGCAGCAGGTCAGCGGCGTAGCCTCCCCGCCGCCGGCGGCCTTCTCCTGTGCCTTGATCCGCTCCCAGGCCTGCTCGACCTCGGCGGGCGTGGACGCGTCGCCGTCGGCGAAGACGTGCGGGTGTCGCCGCACCAGCTTCTCGACGAGCAGCCCGGCCACCGTGTCGATGTCGAAGGCCTCGTCCGGTGCCTCCTCGGCGACCCGGGCGTGGAAGACGACCTGGAGCAGCACGTCACCGAGCTCCTCCGCCAGGTGCGCGCGGTCGCCACCCTCGATGGCGTGCAGCACCTCGTGGGCCTCCTCGACGAGGTACGGCGCCAGGCTGGCGTGGGTCTGCTCAGCGTCCCAGGGGCAGCCACCGGGTGAGCGCAGGCGGTCCATGGTCGCGACGACGTCGAGCAGCCGGCCGCCCTGCACGTCCCAGGAGCCGACGACGACCTCGACGTCGGGGGGAGCTCGAGCCGGGAGACCTCCGAGGCGAGCGCGTCGGACAGGCCGGGGTCGCCGTCCGACGAGCCGAGCCACACCACGGGCACCCTTGCGGCGAGGTCGACCAGGCGCCGGGCGAGCTCGGGCGGGCCGGCGTCACCGACCTCCTCGACGGTGAAGCCGGACTCCTCGACCGCCTCGGCGAGCGGCTCGTCGGCACTGCGAGCCAGGCGCACCGCGGCGTCGGCGACCACCTGCCAGGCACCGTGCGAGAGCAGGCCGGGGGCGACCCGCGGTGAGGTGAGGAGCAGCCCGAGCCGGCCGTCGGTCACTGGGCGGCGTTGAGCGGTGTGACCCAGTCGGGCGTCGTGAGCTCGATCGAGGCGGTCTCGGGGTTGAAGGTGCCGTAGCGGGGGTTGACGTCGATGTCCAGGGCCTTGAGCTGCTCGGTCAGGGTCGCGGCGTCGGCTTCGGTGAGCCTGCCCTCGGTCTGGGCGGTGGAGATGGCGCTGGCGAGCTTGATGACCTCGAGCGTGGAGTCGGCGGGGTCGGCGATGCCGCGCTGCTGGGCGTCCTGCTTCGCGACGGAGTCGGACACGCGCACGCCCAGGCCGTCGAGGTAGGTCAGCACCAACGGGGCCTGCACCAGCGCGGTGAGGGTGCCGGTGGGCGTCAGCTTCTCCTGGAGCAGCTGCGGGTTCATCGCGTTGACCTCGGACATCGCCGCCTGCAACGAGGTCTCGCTGATGACCTGACCGTCGACGACCGCGGCCCGGTCGGGCCCCGCGGGTCCACCACAGCCGGCCAGCACCAGCGCGGCACCGACGGCGAGCGCCGCCACGGAGCGGCGAACCGAGAGAGTCACGAGCAGTCCTTTCGACAGGTCCGGTCCCGCTAGGTGCGGGCGGTGGCCACCCGGGCGGCCTGCCCCACATTGTCCATGACGACCGAGCGGATGACGTCACCAGCCCAGGCGAGCACCTCACGGTCGCGCAGCGGGCGCCCCGCGACCCGGGCCGTCATCGGCTTGGGGACCAGGATGGTGCTCAGCGTGTGCTTGATGATCGAGCCCGGGTAGAGGCGCTGCAGGCGCAGCTGCTGGCTCTCGGGCAGCTCGAGCGGGCCGAACCGTACGTGGTTGCCCTGAAGGCTGACGTCCCCGATGCCGGCCGCGCGGGCGACGGTGCGCAGGCGAGCCACCTCGAGCAGGTTGCGCGCCGGCTCCGGGGGTGTGCCGTACCGGTCGACGAGCTCGGCCTCGATGTCGGCCAGCTGCGCCTCGTCGACGACGGCCGCGAGCTTCTTGTACATCTCGAGCCGCAGCCGCTCGTGCGCCACGTAGTCGTGGGGCAGGTGGGCGTCGACCGGGAGCTCGATCTTGATCTCGACCGGGGCCTCGTCGGTGTCGCCGCGGAAGGTGGCCACCGCCTCGCCCACGAGGCGCACGTACAGGTCGAAGCCGACGCCCGCGATGTGCCCCGACTGCTCGCCGCCGAGCAGGTTCCCGGCTCCGCGGATCTCGAGGTCCTTCATCGCGACCTGCATGCCCGAGCCGAGGTCGGTGTTGCTCGCGATGGTCTGCAGCCGGTCCAGGGCCGTCTCGGTGAGCGGCGCCTCGGGCGGGTACAGGAAGTAGGAGTAGGCCCGCTCGCGACCACGCCCGACCCGGCCGCGCAGCTGGTGCAGCTGGGAGAGCCCGAGCCGGTCGGCCCGCTCGACGATCAGCGTGTTGGCGTTGGAGATGTCGAGGCCGGTCTCGACGATCGTGGTGCAGACGAGCACGTCGAAACGCTTCTCCCAGAAGTCGAGCACGACCTGCTCCAGGCGGTGCTCGCCCATCTTGCCGTGGGCCACCGCGATGCGCGCCTCGGGCACGAGCTCGCGGATGCGGGCCGCGGCCTTCTCGATCGTCGACACCTTGTTGTGCACGAAGAAGACCTGACCCTCGCGCAGCAGCTCGCGGCGGATCGCGGCCGTCAGGGTCTTCTCGTCGTAGGCGCCGACGTAGGTGAGCACCGGGTGGCGCTCCTCGGGCGGGGTCTGCAGGGTCGACATCTCGCGGATGCCGGTGACCGCCATCTCGAGCGTGCGCGGGATCGGCGTCGCCGACATCGCGAGCACGTCGACCGAGGTGCGCAGCGCCTTGAGCTGCTCCTTGTGCTCGACACCGAAGCGCTGCTCCTCGTCGATGACGACCAGGCCGAGGTCCTTGAAGCGGACCTCCTTGCCCAGGATGCGGTGGGTGCCGATGACGAGGTCGACCGTGCCGGCGGCCAGCCCGTCGAGCACCGCCTTGGCCTCGCGGTCGGTCTGGAAGCGGGACAGCGCCTTCACGACCACCGGGAACCCGGCGTACCGCTCGGCGAAGGTGTTGGCGTGCTGCTGGACGAGCAGGGTGGTCGGGCACAGGATCGCGGCCTGCTTGCCGTCCTGGATCGCCTTGAACGCGGCCCGCACCGCGATCTCGGTCTTGCCGTAGCCGACGTCGCCGCAGACCAGCCGGTCCATCGGCACGGAGCGCTCCATGTCGGCCTTGACCTCGTCGATGGTGCTCAGCTGGTCGGGGGTCTCGACGTGCGCGAAGGCGTCCTCGAGCTCGCGCTGCCAGGGGGTGTCCGGGGAGAAGGCGTGCCCGGTCGTCGCCATCCGCGCGGAGTAGAGGCGGATGAGCTCGGCCGCGATCTGCTTGACGTAGCGCTTGGCCCGGCTCTTGGTCTGGTGCCAGTCGGAGCCACCCATCTTGTTCAGGCGTGGGCTGCTCGCCGCCGACGTAGCGGGTGACCTGGTCGAGCTGGTCGGTCGGCACGTAGAGCCGGTCGCCGGGGTGGCCCCGCTTGCTCGGGGCGTACTCGAGCACGAGGTACTCGCGCGTCGCGCCCGCGACGGTGCGCTGCATCATCTCGACGAAGCGCGCCCACGCCGTGCTGCTCGTGCACGACGAAGTCGCCCGGCCGCAGCTGGAGGGGGTCGACCTGGTTGCGGCGACGCGACGGCATCCGGCGCATGTCCTTGGTGGACGTGCCGGACCCGCCGGCCGACCCGGTGAGGTCGGTCTCGGTGATGACGGCGAGGCGGGCGCCGGGGACGAGGAAGCCGGGCCCGACGGCACCGGTGGTGACGGTGACGACCCCGGGCTCCGGGTCTGCGTCGTCGACGACGAGCCGGCTGGGGGCGTCGTGCTCGGCGAGGACCTCGGCGATGCGCTTGGCCAGGCCGGGGCCCTCGGTGGCGACCAGCACCGACCAGTCGTCGGCGACGAGGCGGCGCAGCTCGGCGACGGCCTCGTCGGTGTTGCCGCGGAAGGTGGGGGCCACCTCGAACCCGAGGTCGAGGGTGTCGCCCTCGTCGTCACCGGCGAACGGGGTCAGGTCCAGCCAGCGGACGCCGAGGTCGCGGGCCTGCTCGCGCAGCTCGGCCAGGGTGCGGAACGACGCGGTGCCGAGCACGGAGGCGAGGTCGATCGGGACGGCGTTGCCGCTCGCGGCGTTCGCCCAGCCGGCGTCGAGGAACTCCTGGCTGGTCGCGGTGAGGTCGTGGGCGCGGGTGCGCACCCGCTCGGGGTCGCACGCGACGAGCACGGCGCCCTCGGGGAGCAGGTCGAGCAGGGTCTCCATGCCGTCGACGAGGGCGGGGGCGAGCGACTCCATGCCCTCGACGGCGATGCCCTGGGCCAGCTTCTCGAGCAGGTCGGCGGCACCGGGGAGCTGGTCGGCCAGGACGGCGGCGCGCTCGCGCACGGCATCGGTGAGCAGCAGCTCGCGGCAGGGCGGTGCCCACAGGCCGTGCTCGGCCACCTCGAGGGAGCGCTGGTCGGCGACCTTGAACCAGCGGATCTCCTCGACGGTGTCGCCCCAGAACTCCAGGCGCAGCGGGTGCTCCTCGGTGGGTGGGAAGACGTCGAGGATGCCGCCGCGCACCGCGAACTCGCCACGGCGCTCGACCAGGTCGGTGCGGGCGTAGGCGGCGGCCGCGAGGCCGCTCGACGACCTCGTCGAGGGGAGCGTCGTCGCCGGCCTGCAGCGCGACGGGGCGCAGGTCGCCCAGGCCCTTGGCGATCGGCTGGAGCACGGCGCGCACCGGGGCGACGACGACCGACAGCGGACCATGGGTGTCGTCGCCGGCGTCGGGGTGGGCCAGCCGGCGCAGCACCGACAGGCGCTGGCCGACGGTGTCGCTGCGCGGGCTGAGCCGCTCGTGCGGCAGGGTCTCCCAGGAGGGGAAGAGGCCGACGACACCGGCACCCAGGCTCGCCTCGAGCGAGGCCTGGAGGTCCTCTGCCTCGCGGCCGGTGGCGGTGACGGCGAGCACCGGGGCACCCGTGCGGGTGGGGGCGAGCGCGGACACCACGAGGTGCCGGGCGCCCGGGGGTGCGGCGGCGGTGACCTCCGCCGACGGGGACGGCGAGGGCCTCGGCGAGGCGCGCGGTGCCGGGGAGGGCGGCGACCCGGGAGCGCAGGGAGGACAGCGAGGGCATCGCTCACACCCTAGTCGCGCGCACCGACACCTCCGTCATCCCTCGACCGGCGGCCACGCTGCTGCCGATCAGTGCGACCCCACCGTCGGTGGACGTGGTCATCTCGGGGCGTGCACCCGCTGCTGCGCGTCGAGGAGGCCGAGCGCGACGAGCGACTCCACGGCATCCGCCGCCTCGTCGAGCACGAACGGCAGCTCCTTGCGCTCGGTGGGCGAGAAGTCACGCAGCACGAAGTCGGCGGCATCCATGCCGGCCCGGCGGGCGGCCGATGCCGACGCGCACCCGGTGGTAGTCCTTGGTGCCCGAGCGAGGCGCTGATCGAGCGCAGGCCGTTGTGCCCGCCCTCGCCGCCGCCGCGCTTGAGCCGCACCGAGCCGGCGTCGATGTCGAGCTCGTCGTGCACGACGACGAGCCGCTCGACCGGCACGGAGAAGAACCGCAGCAGCGCGCAGACCGGCCCGCCGGACTCGTTCATGTAGCGACGCCGGCACGGCGATGACCGCCGCGGGTCCCGGCACGCCACCGGCGCCGGTGCCGAGCCGCACCTGGGCGGCGTGGGCGCGGGCCTTGTGGGTGCGCAGCTGCGAGCCGTGGCGCCGGGCGAGCTCGTCGACGACCATGGCGCCGACGTTGTGGCGGTTGCCGGCATAGGTCGGGCCGGGGTTGCCCAGCCCGACGACGAGCCAGGGTCCGGTGTCGGTCACGCCGTCAAGTATGCCGTGGGGGCACCGGGCACGCGTCAGGGCCCGGTCCGCGTGGACCGGGCCCTGACGTCGTGGGGCGCCGAGCCGGTGGCTCGGCAGTGGCTCAGGCCTCGTCGGAGGCCTTGTCGCCCTCGGCGGCAGCGGCCTCGCCGGCGGCGGCGGCCTCGCCGGCGCTCCTCGTCGTGCTCCTCGCGCTCGATGCCGGCCTCGGCCTCGGCCTCGGCCAGCTCGGCCTCGAGGGCCTCCTCGGAGACCTGCGCGGTGACGTTGACGACGAGCGCCTCGGGGTCGGTGACCAGCGTGGCGCCCTCGGGCAGCTCGACCTGGCCGGCGAGGACCTGGGTGCCGGCGGTCGAGGCCCTCGACGGAGACGGTGATGCTCTCGGGGATGTCGGTCGCCAGGACCTCGAGCTGCAGGCTCGTGTGGTCGGTGGTGACGACGGTCTCGGGGGCGGCCTCGCCCTCGAGGTGGACGTTGACGTCGACGACGACCTTCTCGCCCTTCCTCACGATGACCAGGTCGACGTGCTCGATGACCGGCTTGATCGGGTCACGCTGGACGTCCTTGGCCAGGGCGAGCTGCTCCTCACCGTCGATGACGATGGTGAGCAGGGCGTTGCTCTGCTTCAGGGCGAGCATCGACTGGTGGCCGGGCAGGGTGATGTGCACCGGCTCGCTGCCGTGGCCGTACATCACGGCGGGGATCTTGTTGTCGCGGCGGATCTTGCGCGCAGCACCCTTGCCGAACTGGGTGCGGGCCTCGGCGACGAGCTTGTTGTCGGACACGTGTGCTCCTGGGGAGTGGAAGTCGGATCGGGCAGTCGGTCCTCGACGCGGGACGTGGCACCGAACGACCGGCGCGCGAACGGCCCGCGGATCCACCGGATCTGCGTTCCGCCAGCGTCGATCACGGATGCGTCGACCGCATCACGCGGTCTGACCGGACAACACTGGCCGGTGCGACGTCCCTCGCCGAGGCAACCCCCCGAGTCTAGGCGACGGTCGAGGGAACGTCGAAATCGGACTCCTCGACGGCGTCCCGGCCGCTCGTCGCGCGGGTCAGGTCGCGCTCGCCGAGGCGCACGGCCACGACGCCCGAGAGCAGCACGGCCCCGCCGACGAGCTGCAGCAGCCCGGGCAGCTCGGCGAGCAGCAGCCAGGCGAACAGCACCGCGAAGAGCACCTCGGTGAGGCCGACGAACGACGCCAGGGTCGACCCGAGCAGGCGTGCCCCGAGGATGCCGAGCACGTAGGCGAAGGCGGCGGCCACGACGACCAGCTCGGCCAGGGCCAGCCACGCGGGGATGCCCGCACCGGCGACCTCCACGGTGGAGTCGCCGACGTCCATGGGCAGGATCCCGACGAGTCCGAGCGCGGCGAGGGCGACGGCACCGACGGTCAGGCCCAGCCCGGCGAAGGCGGTGGACGGGATGGCGGTGGGGCGGCCGGCGAGGACGTAGTGCCCGGCCAGGCCGGCGGCCGCGAGCAGCCCCCACAGCACGCCCGGCAGCGGCGGGGTCGTCTGACCGGTGACGTCGAGGATCAGGGCGAGGCCGACCAGCGCCAGCACGATGCCGACCCCGGTGAGGCGGTGCGGACGCTGCCGGCTCAGCGCCCACACCCACAGCACCACCAGCACGATGCCGAGGTACTCGATGAGCAGGGCGATGCCGACGTCCATGCGCGAGACCGCCTGGAAGTACCCGAGCTGGGCGGCCGCGACGGCGAGGGTGCCGTAGAGCGCGACCCGGGGCAGCTCGTGGCGGATCGCCCCCCACTGCCCGCGCAGGCTCCACAGCGCGAACGGCAGCAGGAGCAGGGCGGCGCCGGTGATCCGGGCCAGCACGACCGCGCCCGGCGACCAGCCGGCCACCATCAGCGACTTGGCGAACGGGCCGGAGGTGCCGAAGGCCGCGCTGGACGCGAGCATCGCGACCAGGCCCAGCCCCAGGTGGCGTCGCATCGCCTCGACCATGGTGTCCTCCTCCGGGCGCGGGCTCCCGGCGGAATGTCAGGAGCAAAGTATGCTGTTGCCCATGACGGTATGCCCGCCACGATGTCAGGAGTCAAGATGGTTTTCACCCATGACACAGACCTGACCCTGATGCACGCGGCCGCCCTGGCGAACACCGGTCCCGGCGCTCGGTGACGAGGACCGCGAGGAGCTGCCCGACCTCGCCGCGCTGCTCGGCTGGATGGACCGCTGGGAGTGGACCGGGCGGCGCCCCACCACCCAGGCCGAGGTGGATGCCGTGCGCGAGCTGCGCCCGCGGCTGCGCGAGATCTGGGGTCGCGACGAGGACGGCCTGGTCGAGGCGGCGAACACCCTGCTCGAGGAGGGCCGGGCGCTCCCCCGGCTGGTGCGGCACGGGGCGTTCGGGTGGCACGTGCACGCCACGTCGGACGACGCCCCGCTCGCCCGGCGGATCGCGGTCGAGGTGGGGATGGCCCTGGTCGACGTCGTCCGAGCCGGTGAGACCGACCGGCTCAAGGTGTGCGCCGGTGACGACTGCGAGGACCTGCTCATCGACCTCAGCAGGAACCGGTCGCGCAAGTTCTGCGACGGCACCTGCGGCACCCGGGCCAACGTCGCGGCCTACCGCGCCCGCAAGGCCGCCACCGCCTGACGAACGGACGGCGTCCGCGGGAGACGAGCACCCGGCATCCGGCACTGTTCTCGCGAAGTCAGGAGCACTTCGCGGAGTCAGGGTCCACTACGGCCCTGAGCCGGCGAAGTGCTCCTGACTTCGCCTCCGTGGACGACCACGACGGATGTCGGGCGCGCTCCCTGACTGCGCACTCGGGTCGCAGGTCGCTGCTCCGGCGTTCCGACATCGACCAATAGGTCACTCCAGGTACGCCTGCCCGGGCCCGGGTGTACCCGCGGTGACCTATTGGTCGACTCGGGTACGTCGCCGCGAGGGTGCGTCAGGCGCGGCCGCCGAAGAGGCTCGTGACCGAGCCGTCCTCGAAGACCTCCTTGATCGCGGCGCTGATGAGCGGGGCGATCGAGAGCACCGTGATGCCGTCGACCTCCTTCTCGGGCGGGATCGGCAGCGTGTTCGTCACGATGACCTCCTCCGCGGCGCACGCCCGCAGCCGCTCGACCGCCGGCTCGCTGAGGATCGCGTGGGTCGCCGCGATGACGACCGCCTTCGCGCCGTCGGCCATCAGGGCGTCGGCCGCCTTGGTGATGGTGCCGCCGGTGTCGATCATGTCGTCGACGAGCACGCACACCCGGTCGCGCACCAGGCCGACGACCCGGTTGGCCACCATCTCGTTGGGCCGGTTGATGTCTCTGGTCTTGTGGATGAAGGCCAGCGGGGCACCGCCGAGGCGCTTCGACCACTGCTCTGCGACCTTGATCCGACCGGCGTCCGGGGAGACGACCGCGAGGTCCTGGTCGCCGTACTTCGAGGCGACGTACTCGCTGAGGATCGGGATCGCCATCAGGTGGTCGACCGGCCCGTCGAAGAAGCCCTGGATCTGGTCGGTGTGCAGGTCGACGCAGATCAGCCGGTCGGCCCCGGCGGTCTTGAACATGTCGGCCATCAGGCGGGCACTGATCGGCTCACGTCCGCGGTGCTTCTTGTCCTGTCGGGCGTAGCCGTAGAACGGCATGACCACGGTGATCCGCTTGGCACTGGCCCGCTTGAGCGCGTCGACCATGAGCAGGTGCTCCATGATGCACTCGTTGATCGGGCTGGTGTGGCTCTGGACGACGAAGGCGTCCGAGCCGCGCACCGACTCCTCGAAGCGCACGTAGATCTCGCCGTTGGCGAAGTCGTAGGCGCTCGTCGGCACGAGCTCGGTGCCGAGCTGGGCTGCGACCTCCTGTGCGAGACCGGGGTTCGCGCGACCCGAGAAGAGCATCATCTGCTTCTTGGGTCGCTTGCGGATGTTCGCCGACGGGGGTCGGTTGTGGCTCACTGGGCGTGACCTTCCGGGGTGGTCGGCTGTTCGGTCTCGGGATGCCGGGTGACCGCCGCCTCTGCGGCGGCGGCGGTCGTGGTGCCGGCCCGCGCGCGCGCCACCCAGCCGTCGACGTTGCGCTGGCGGCCGCGGGCGACGGCGATCTGGCCGGGCTCGACGTCTGCGGTCAGGGCGGAGCCGGCGGCGACGTAGGCGCCGTCGCCGACGTTGACGGGGCTGACGACCACCGAGTTGGAGCCGACGAAGGAGTGCCGCCCCACCGTGGAGTGGTGCTTGGCGACGCCGTCGTAGTTGGCGAAGATCGTGCCGGCACCGATGTTGGCGCCCTCGCCGATGGTGACGTCACCGGCGTACGACAGGTGCGGCACCTTGGCGCCCTCGCCGATGTCGGCGTTCTTGGTCTCGACGAAACCACCGATCTTGCCGCGGGCCCCGAGGCGGGTGCCGGGGCGCAGGTAGGAGTAGGGGCCGACGGTGGCGCCGGCGCCGATGACGGCCAGGTTCGCGACGGCCCGGGTGACCTGGGCGCCGTCGCCGACCTCGGTGTCGGTGAGGGTCACCTCGGGCCCGATGACGGCCTCGGTGCCGATGCTCGTCGCCCCGAGCAGCTGGGTGCCCGGCAGCACCGTGGTGTCGCGGCCGAGGGTGACGTCGACGTCGATCCACGTCGTCGCGGGGTCGACGATCGTGACGCCGGCCCGCATGTGCTGCTCGCAGACCCGGCGGTTCAGCTCACGCCCGACGGCCGCCAGCTGCACGCGGTCGTTGACACCCTCGGTCTGCCAGAGGTCGTCGAGCACGTGGGCCCGCACCGGGTGGCCGCCGGCCCGCGCGATGGCGATGACGTCGGTGAGGTACTTCTCGCCCTGCGCGTTGTCGGTGCCGACGTGGGCCAGGGCGTCGCGCAGCACCTCGGCCTCGAAGGCGTAGATGCCCGAGTTGATCTCGGTCAGCGCGCGCTCGGTCTCGGTGGCGTCCTTCTGCTCGACGATCTTCTCGACCCGCCCGCCCTCCCCGCGCACGACGCGCCCGTAGCCCGTCGGGTCGGCCAGGTGGGCGGTGACGACCGACACCGCGCAGCCGCTCTCGGCATGGGCGCGGGTGAGCTCGACGAGGGTGTCACCGGTGAGCAGCGGCACGTCGCCACTGGTGACCAGCACCGTGCCGCGCAGGTCAGCCGGCAGGGCCAGGAGACCGCACTCGACCGCTCGCCCGGTGCCCTTCACCTCGTCCTGGTCGGCGAAGACGAGGTCGGCGTCGAGGTGGCTGCACACCGCGACGACCTGCTCGCGCTGGTGGCGGACGACCACGCCGACGTGGTTCGCTCCCGTCGCGCGCGCCGCCCGGATGGCGTGTCCGACGAGCGTCACCCCGCCGATCGGGTGCAGCACCTTGGGAGTCGAGGACTTCATCCGGGTGCCCTCGCCGGCGGCGAGGACGATGACGGCGGCCGGGCGGGGGGTGCTCACGCGCGAGAACTCCAGGTGTGCTGCGGGGTGCCACGGGACGCCGTCATGCTACTCGCCGGGAGCCTGACGACCGCAGGGCGGGGCGGGGCGGGAAGGGGGCGGGCACGGCATCCGCCATGATGTCGGTGGCACCACGTCGACTCGGCCGTCTCGGCCCGTGGGCCGCGAGAGGAGCACTCGATGACGGTGACCGCGAGCCAGGCGAGGGCCGAGTCCCGTGATGGTCGGGGCTTCACGTTCCGGGCCGGTGCGAGCGACGGGGTGGCACCGGGCGACATGGTCGTCATCACCGCGACCGAGTCGGTCCGGGTCCTGGGCCAGGTCGTCGACGTCGTGGAGCCGACCGGTGACGACGCGCTGACCGGGTTCGGTGTCGTCATCGGCACCCTGGGCGAGGCGGGCGCGGTGCAGCGCGGCGACCGGCCGCCGTTCCGCCGGGCCGCCATGGGGCTCGCCGGGCCCACCGAGCTCGGCGGCCTGCACGGCGCGGCCGCCGGCACCCTGACGATCGGCACGTGGCGCACGGGTGACGTCGGCGCCGAGGCGAGCCTGCGGGCCGGCGGGTTCAACCGGCACACGTTCCTCTGCGGCCAGAGCGGATCCGGCAAGACGTACGCGCTCGGCGTGCTCCTCGAGCGGCTCCTGCTGCAGACCGACCTGCGGATGGCCGTCTTCGACCCGAACGCCGACTTCGTCCACCTCGGCTCGACGGTCCCGGGGGTGTCGGAGGCCGACGCCCGGCGGATCGCCGACCGCGGCGTACGGGTGCTCCGCAGCAACTCCACGCGCACGGAGGGCGACGAACCGCTGCGGATGCGGTTCCGCACGATGACCCGCCAGGCCCAGGCCGCGACCCTGCAGCTGGACCCGGTGCGCGACCAGGACGAGTACAACGCCTTCATCAGCTTCCTGACGCAGATCGGCCCGCAGACGGAGATCGGCGCCATGCTCGCTGCGCTGCGCTCCGGCACCCCCGGTCAGCTGTCCCTGGCCCAGCGGATGGAGAACATCGGAATGCTCGACTGGCAGGTGTGGGCGCGCGACCTGCCGTCCGCCGCGGACATCGTCACCGGTGGCAACGGCGTCACGGTGATGGACCTCGGCGGGTTCGGCGACCCGGCCGAACCCATCGCCATCTGTCTCGAGGTCGTCGACGAGCTGTGGTCGCAGCGCGACCGGCGCGTCCCGACGCTGCTCGTCATCGACGAGGCCCACAACCTGTGCGGCACCGAGCCGGCGAGCCCGGTGGCGCAGCGGTTGGTGGACCGGCTCATCCAGGTCGCCGCCGAGGGCCGCAAGTACGGTCTGTGGCTGCTGCTCTCGTCGCAGCGTCCCTCGAAGATCCACCCGCAGATCCTCAGCCAGTGCGACAACCTCATGCTGATGCGGATGAACAGCCCGGATGACGTCGCCGAGCTGGGCCAGGCCTTCGGGTTCGCGCCGAAGGCGATGCTGCGGGCGTCCACCGCGTTCGTCCAGGGCGAGGCCCTGCTCGCCGGCGGGTTCGCCCCGGTACCGATGCTCGTGCAGGTGCGCGAGCGGCTCACCCGGCAGGGTGGCAGCGACGTCGCCGTGCCGCTCGCGGAGGCCTGACCGCCCCTGACCCCCGAGTCGGGTGCTCAGATGGTTGCCCGGGCAACCGTTCCAGCACCCGACTGCGAGCCCATTCGAGTTGGGTGCTCAGCGTGGTTGCCCGGGCAGCCCGACCTGGAGCATCCCGACTCGGATGCCGTGGGCGCGTCAGAGGAGGTCGGTGAGCTCGGTGCGAGCGCGGGACCGCACCGCCTCGAGCGCCTCACGGGCGGTGCGCGCCTCGCGCGCGTCGGTGGCGAGGCCCTGGCACTCCGGCAGGCTGTGCAGCGACAGGGCCAACCGCACGACCGGCACCTTGCTCGGCGCCATCGACAGGCTCGACACCCCGAGCCCGGCCAGCACCAGCGCGAGCAGGGGGTCACCGGCGGACTCCCCGCAGACCCCGATCGGGCGGCCCACGCGACGAGCACCGTCGCACGCGGCGGCGACGACGTCGAGCACCGCCGGCTGCCACGGGTCGAGCAGGTCGGCCAGCTCGCCCTGCATGCGGTCGGCGGCCATCGTGTACTGCGCGAGGTCGTTGGTGCCCAGGCTGCCGAAGTCGACCTCCGCGAGCACGTGCCCGGCCCGCAGCGCCGCGCCGGGCACCTCGATCATCACCCCGGCCTTGGGCAGGCCGTTCTCCCGGACCCGCCGCGCGAACCAGGCGGCCTCCTCGGCCGTCGCGACCATGGGGGCCATGACCCGCACGTCGGCTCCGGTGTCCCTCGCCGCGACGGCGAGTGCCTCGAGCTGGGCGTCAAGCAGCTCCGGGCGCTCGGCCGACAGCCGCAGGCCACGCCGACCCAGGGCCGGGTTCTCCTCCGGCCCCAGGTCGGCGAAGGCCAGCGGTTTGTCCGCTCCGGCGTCCAGCGTGCGGACGACCACACGCCGGGAACCGAAGGGCCGGAACACCTTTCGGTAGATCTCTGCCTGCTCGTCGACGGTCGGCGCCTTGTCGGCGGAGAGGAAGACGAACTCCGTGCGGAACAGCCCGACGCCCTCGAGGTCGAGCACTCCGGCCGCCTCGGCATCCTGGACGCCGCCGATGTTGGCGAGCAGTGCCACGTGGTGGCCGTCGCGGGTCACCCCGGGGCCGCTCCCCGCCGCGAGCGCCTCGGCCCGCTTCTCGCGCCGCGCCCGTTGAGCCTCGACGAGCGAGATGTCCGGAGCGATCGTGACCTCGCCGGTGTCGCCGTCGAGCGCCACGGGCGTACCGACGGGGATGCCGGTCGCTCCCGGCAGCTGGACCACCGCCGGGATCCCCATCTGCGCCGCGAGAATCGCGGTGTGGCTGGTGCGCCCGCCCGCCCGGGTGATGATGCCCACGACGAGCGAGCGGTCGAGGGTGGCGGTCTCGGCCGGTGCGAGGTCCTCGGCCACGACGACGCTCGGCTCCGAGAACTCGGGCACGCCGGGCGCCGGGACCCCGAGCACGGCCGCGACGGCCCGCGAGCCGACGTCGCGCAGGTCGGTCACCCGCTCGGCGAAGTAGCCACCGAGCGCCTCGAACTGCACGCAGTACTCCTCCACGGCGTTGGCGATGGCGGTGGCCCGCCCGCGGCCGGCGGCGAGCTGCTTGTCGGCGGCCTTGACGAGCCCCTTGTCACGCGCGATGAGGGCCGTGGCCTTGAGGATCTGCTGGGCGGTGTCGTCGGCGTGCCGGGCTTTGCCCTCCAGCGCGACGGCGACGACCTCGAAGGCTGCCTTCACGTCGGCCAGCGCGGCCTCCTGGTCATCGACGGCCGGTTCGCCGGGCGGCGGGCGCACCGGAGGTGCGACCTGAACCACCGGCCCGTAGGCCGACCCGGGGCTGACGCCGATGCCCTGACGCGTCTCCGTCGCGGCCACCGCGTTCACTCCGCGTCGAGGTCGCGGGACAGGAGAGCGACCAGGCCCTCGAGCGCCTCGTCTGCCCCGTCGCCCTCGGCGGTGAGCACGACCTCCTCGCCGTGGGTGGCGCCCAGGGCCATGACCCCGAGGATGCTCGTGGCGTCGACGGCGTCCTCGCCGGGACGGCCGATCTCGACGTCGAGGCCGGTCTCGCCGGCCGCCTCGACGAACAGGGCGGCCGGGCGGGCGTGCAGTCCGACGGACGAGGCGATGGTGACGGTGCGCTGTGCCATGGGGTGCTCCTTGGGTGTCAGTGGTTCGGTGGGCCGTGCTGGTGACGCTAGGGGAACGGGACGTGCTGCGGGGTGGGGCGCGGACGGCATCCACGTGCGGTGCGGATGCCGTCCGCGCAGTGCGATCAGACGGTCGCCACGGCGTCGACCTCGGCCAGGCGGCGGTCGCGCGACTTGAGGAAGATGACGGTCGCGGCCATCACGGCCACCCCCACGGCGAGGGCCACGAGGAACAGCAGGATCTGGGTGATGCTGCCCATGATGGGGAGCACCCAGATGCCGCCGTGGGGAGCGCGGATGCCCAGGCCGAAGGCCATGGCGAGCGCCCCACAGATCGAGGATCCGACGACCGACGAGGCGATGATGCGCACCGGGTCGGCCGCGGCGAACGGGATCGCGCCCTCGGAGATGAACGAGAAGCCGAGCAGCCAGGCGGCCTTGCCGTTCTCCCTCTCGGGCTCAGAGAAGAGCTGGGGGCGCAGGGTGGTCGACAGGGCCATGGCCAGCGGGGCCACCATGCCGGCGGCCATGACGGCAGCCATGATCTTCAGCTGCGGGCTGTCGGAGGCCGCGCCGGCCGTCGCGAGACCGGCGGTGGCGAAGGCGTAGGCGACCTTGTTGATCGGGCCGCCGAGGTCGAAGCCCATCATCGCCCCGAGGATGGCGCCGAGCAGGATCGCGCTGGTGCCGCTCATGCTGTTCAGGGCGTCGGTCAGGGAATCACTCAGGGCCACGATCGGTCGGCCCAGGAGCGTGATGAACAGGCCGGCCGTGATCAGGGTGGACAGCAGCGGGATGACGACGACCGGCATGACGCCGCGGACCCCCTTGTGCACCTTCCAACCGGAGATCCAGCGGGCGGCGAACCCGCCGACCAGGCCGGTGACCAGGCCGCCGAGGAAGCCAGCGCCCATCGTCGCGGCGATCGAGCCGCCGACGATGCCGGGCACCAGACCCGGCCGGTCGGCGATGGCGAAGGCGATGAAGCCGGACAGGATCGGCACGAGGAACCCGAAGGCCGCTCCGCCCATGACGAAGAACAACGCGGCCCACGAGGTGAGGCTGAGCGGGTTGAAGCTCTGGGTGATGTTGAACTCGCCCTCAGCAGTGAGCCCGTACTTGACGATCTCGATGGCCCCCTGCTCGCCCATCGCCACCTGGGCGAGCATGAACGAGATGGCGATGAGGATGCCGCCCGCGGCGACGAACGGGATCATGTAGGACACACCGGTCATCAGCCACTGGCGCAGCTTGGTGAGGGTGCTGGCGTCGTTGTCGACCTTGGTGGTGAGCCCGCCCTGGACCGCCGGGCCGGCTGACATCGCCTCGGCCGCCAGCTGGGGGTGGGCCTTCCACTGGGCGGCGATCAGGGCCGCTTCCTCGATGAGGGCCGGGCCGTCGGAGATGCCCTTCTTGACGCCGACGTCGACGATCGGCTTGCCGGCGAACCGACCGGCGTCCTTGACAGGGAGGTCATGGGCGAAGATCACCGCGTCGGCCGCGGCGATCTCGGCCGCGCTCAGCGGGGTGGTGCCGGCCGAGCCCTGGGTCTCGACCTTCATCACGTGGCCGGCGGCCTTGGCGGCGTTCTCGAGGGACTCGGCTGCCATGTAGGTGTGCGCGATGCCGGTCGGGCACGAGGTGACACCGACGAAGGTCAGCGAGCGGGGGCCTTCGTCGACCACGGTGGGCGCGGCAGCAGGGGCGGCCGGGGCAGCGGCGGGCGCGGCACCGGCATCCCGCGTGGCGGCGGCAGCGGCGGTGCGGCGGCGGCAGCGCGGCGGCAGCGGCAGGCGCGGCGGCGGCAGCGCGGCAGGTGCGGCGGCGCGGCGGCCTTCGGGGGGTCGAGCGCGACCTGCGCCTCGACGATCGCGACGACCTCCGCCTCGGTGGTGGCCGCGGCGAGGGCTGCCTTGAAGTCCTTCTTCATCAGCGCGCGGGCCAGCTTGGGCAGCATCTGCATGTGCGCGTCACCGCCGCCCTCGGGGGCCGCGATGAGGAAGACCAGCGTGGCCGGGCCGTCCTTGGCACCCCAGTCGATGCCGTCGGTCGAGCGACCGAAGACGAGCGAGGGCTCGGTGATGGCCGCGCTGCGGGCGTGCGGGATGCCGATGCCGCCGGGCAGGCCGGTCGCCATCTTGCTCTCGCGCTCGGAGACGTCGGTGAGGAAGGTGTCGAGGTCGGTGCAGCGGCCGCTGGCCACCAGCCGTTCGGCGAGAGCCCGGGTGGCCTCGTGGCGGTCGGCACCGGTCAGGTCGAGGACGACCTGCTCGTCGGTGATGAGGGGCATGGTGCTTCCTTTCGGGGTCAACGCAGGACGAGCGATGAGTCGGGGGTTCGGGTGACCTCGACGGGGATGCCGTCGAGGTCGTGCGGGGCCGGTACGCGGCTTCCGGGCAGGGTGACGGCGGCGGCGCCCCAGGTGACGGCGCCGGCGAGTGCGTCGGCGACGGTGAGGCCGGTCGACAAACCGTGGAGGAGGCCGGCGAGCATGCAGTCACCGGCGCCCACGGTGGAGAGGGGGGCGGTGATGGTGGCCCGGGCGTGCACCAGCTCGTCGGCCGTCACGAGGAGGGCGCCGTCGCCGCCGAGGCTCACCGCGACGACCTCGATGCCGTTCGAGACGAGCTCGCGGGCGGCGGCGTGCACGTCGCCGAGGCTGGGCAACGGGTGGCCCACGAGCTCTGCGAGCTCCTCGTGGTTGGGCTTGACCAGGTGCGGGCGGGCGGCGACGGCCGCGGTCATCGGTGCTCCGGAGGAGTCGACCGCGACCCGGATGCCGCGTTCGCGCACCCGGGTGACCAGAGCGGCGTACAGCTCGGCGGGGGCGCCGGGCGGCAGGCTGCCGCACCCGACGACCCAGTCGGCGCCGTCGGCGGCGTCGAGCGTGGCGGTGAGGAGGGCGTCGACCTCGACGGGGCCGAGCTGCGGGCCGCGCTCGTTGAGCTTGGTGGTGGTGCCGTCGGGCTCGAGGACGCTGATGTTCATCCGGAGGGCGCCGGAGACGGCGACGCTGCGGCGGGCGACCCCGGCGGCATCCAGCAGCTCTTCCATGAGGTGGCCTTCCGGGCCGCCCGCGGGGAGGACCGCGATGGTGGCGGCACCCTGGGCGGCGAGGGCACGCGAGACGTTGACGCCCTTGCCGCCGGGGTCGACCCGGCTCGAGGTGGCCCGGTGCACCTCGCCGCGGTGCAGCGCGTCGATGACGATGGCCCGGTCGATGCTCGGGTTCGGGGTGAGGGTGACGATCACGCGGTCACGACCTCGGGGCCGCCGGCGCGCAGCTCGGCGACGACGTCGTCGGCGAGGTCGGTGTCGGTGACGACCAGGTCGACGTCGGCGAGGGTGGCGAACCGGTGGAGGTGGTCGTCGCCGGCCTTGCTGGAGTCGGTGGCCACCACGACCCGACGGGCGGAGCGGACCATGGCGGCCTTGACGAGCGCCTCGGCCTGGTCGGGGGTGGTCAGGCCGCGGGCGGCGGAGAAGCCGTTGGTGCCCATGACGGCGACGTCGACGACGACACCCTCGAGGGCGCTGGTGGCCCACTCGCCGACCGCCGCCCCGGTGATGCCGCGGACCCTCCCGCCGAGCAGGTACAGGGTGACGCCCGGGTGGGTCGACAGGGCGGCGGCGGCTGAGACCGAGTTCGTGAGCACGGTGAGGTCGAGATCGGGCGGCAGCAGCTGGACGACCGCCTGGGTGGTGGACCCGGAGTCGATCAGCACCGTGCCGCCGGTGGGGAGCTCGTCGAGCACGCGGGCCGCGATACGTCGCTTCACGTCGGCGAGACGGCCGGAGCGGGCGGCCAGGGTGGGCTCGAGCTCGAGCCGCTCGACGGGGATGGCGCCCCCGTGCACCCGGCGCAGCGAGCCGCGGTGCTCCAGTGCGGTCAGGTCCCGGCGCACGGTCTCGGCGGTGACCCCGAGGGACTCGGCGAGGAGTGCGACCTCGACCCGGCCGGCCTGGCGGGCCTCCGCCATGATCCGTTGCTGCCGCTCCGCTGCGTACATCGGGACTCCTTCGTCCTGACCGGGGCCCCTCTTTGGGCCGCTGACGAGTATCAAACCACTGATTCGGGTCGATGTAAAGAGAAACGGGCATCCGTTTTCATTTGTTTCGCTCCGTTCCTGTGGCCTTCGCTGCCCCGGGACCGCGAAGGGTGGTGGGCTCGACGGTCGACGGTAGGGGGCGGGCGAGCTTGTGGTGGCAGGGCCACCAGGAGCGGGCAAGTCGATGGTGGCGGGCAGCTGGCCACGGCCTTTTCCCAAGGCCCTGGTCAGGGAGACGACGTCTTCTCCATCGTGCGCCAGGGGGTCCTCGCGCCGTGGCTCGAGGAGGCGCACGCCCAGAACCAGGTGGTGGTCGGCGCCGCTGCCGCGGCCACGAGTACCTGGCCCGAGGCGGCTCCACGGTGGTCTACGACGGGGTGGTCGGGCCGTGGTTCATCGACGAGTTCGCCCGCAGCCGCGAGGTGGCGCGCCTGCGTTGCTGGCTTGCTTCGCCAACCGGGGCGCTCGCTCCCAGATTCCTACCCAGCGCACTGGCTTGCTTCGCCGCCCCGTGCGCTGGCTTGCTTCGCCGCACCAGCTCCCCGGGTAGGAATCGAACCTACGTCGCTTGTCCTGATTCAAAGTCAGGCGGGCCCTGCCAGCAGACCAACCGGGGACCGCTGCGCGCACGAGGCGCACGGCATACCGGCGAGGGTAGTGGACCGGCGAACGGCGCGACGACGCCAGCCCGCGACCCCGCGCCCGGCGGGCCGTCGGGCGCACCGCTCCGCCACGCGGGCACAATGGCCTGGTGAGCGACCCTTCGACCGACAAGCCCTCCCGCGCCGCGCGATCCCGGATGACCGGACGTGAGCGCCGCGAGCAGCTCATCGGCATCGGGCGCAAGCACTTCGCCGACAAGGGCTTCGAGGGAGCCACCGTCGAGGAGATCGCCGCCTCGGCAGGTGTGAGCAAGCCGGTCGTCTACGAGCACTTCGGTGGCAAGGAGGGGCTCTACGCCGTGGTCGTCGACCGCGAGATCGAGAGCCTGCTCGCGGCCGTGCAGGGCGCCCTGACCTCGGGCGGCACGGCTCGGGAGACCATCGAGCGCGCCGCGCTGGCGCTGCTCGGCTACGTCGAGACCTCGACCGACGGCTTCCGGATCCTGGTGCGTGACAGCCCGGCCGGCCAGGCCACCGGGTCCTTCGCCAGCCTGATGAGCGACATCGCCAGCCAGGTCGAGCACATCCTCGCGGCCGAGTTCAAGAGCCACAAGCTCGACCCCAAGGCCGCGCCGATGTACGCCCAGATGCTCGTCGGCATGATCGCGCTCACCGGTCAGTGGTGGCTCAACTCGCGCAAGTTCAAGAAGCACGAGGTGGCCGCGCACGTGGTCAACCTGGCGTGGAACGGCCTGACCGGCCTGGAGTCCAAGCCGACCCTGACGACCGACAAGGACTGACAGCAGCGACATCGCGCCACAACCTTCACGTGGGCACCGGAACGGTTCCGTCGTCCAGGTGAAGGTTCCGGGATCGGGCGGGAAAGTTGGGGCGGGCTCAGGCTGCGACCGGCGCCTTGCGGGCCACCGCGAACACCCGCCGGAACGGGAAGAGCACCCCCGCCGACGAGCGCGGGTAGGCCTCGGCGAGCGACGCGGAGTACGGGTCGATGAAGGCGGCCAGCTCCGTTTCGTCGGTGAGGATCTCGATCACCGGCCGCAGGCCCGTGGCCGCCACCCAGGTCAGCACCGGGTTCTCGTCCTCGCCGTCGGCGTCGAGCACGTGCAGGTAGGTGGTCTCCCAGGCGTCGACGGTGCAGCCGAGCCGGCTGAGGTAGCGCAGGTAGGTCGCGGGCTCCCCCACCGCCGGCAGGTCGAGCGCCGCGGCGAGCTCGCCGGCGCGGTCGTGGTGCTCGGCGGTCTCGCGCATCAGCCGGTGGCTGGGGGCGTCGAAGTTGCCGGGCACCTGTAGGGCGAACCAGCCGCCCTCGGCGAGGGCCTCGACCCAGGCGTCGAGCAGGTCGAGGTGCCCGGGCACCCACTGCAGGGTCGAGCTGGTGACCATGACGTCGGGAGCCTGGCCCAGCGAGGCCGGGTCCCACTCCCTCAGGTCGGACAGCACCCACTCGACGCGCTCACCGGGGTCGAGCCGCCGGGCCGACTCGAGCATCGCCTCGGAGGAGTCGACCCCGACGACCCGCGCGTTCGGCCACAGCTCGGCCAGGGTCAGGGTCGGCGGGCCGTGGCCACAGCCCAGGTCGACCACCAGCGCGGGTCGTCGGTGCGCACCTGCGCCACGAGGTCGGCGAAGGGTCGGCTGCGCTCACCCGAGAACCTTCCGTATGCCGTGGGGTCCCAGCTGGCGTGCTCCCGCATGTCGTCCTCCGGACCGTCGCTGTCTCGACGTCAAGAAACTTGATGGGCAGTAGAATCGGCGCATGGCCGCTGACGATGTCGACCGTATCGTCTCCGCGTGGCGACGCGAGCGTCCCGACCTCGACGTCACCCCGCTGGAGGTGCTCTCCCGCGTGTCGCGGCTGGCCCGGCGGCTCGACCGGGCCCGCGGCACCGCCTTCGCCGAGCACGGGCTCGACGGCTGGGAGTTCGACGTGCTGTCGGCCCTGCGGCGCGCCGGCACCCCCTACGAGCTCAGCCCCGGCCAGCTCGTCGCCGAGACGCTCGTCACGAGCGGCACCATGACCAACCGGGTCGACCGGCTGGTCGCCCGCGGCTGGGTCGAGCGCGAGCCCGACCCCGACCGACCGGCGCGGCGTCATCGTGCGGCTCACCCCCGAGCGGCGATGGCCGTCGTCGACGCCGCCCTGTCCGACCTGCTCGCCCACGAGAACGAGCTGCTCGCCGAGCTCGGCGACGACGAGCGCGACGACCTCGCCGGTCTGCTGCGCCGCCTGCTGCGGCCCTTCGAGCGCGAGGTCTGAGCGCCCGGGCCCCGGCTCGGTCCGGGCCGCCGAAGCCCGGATGCCGTCACGCGCGTCAGCGGCCGCCCCTGCCGGCAGCCGCTAGCCGACGACCTCGGCCGCCTCGAGCCACTCGAGCTCGAGCAGCTCGCGCTCGTCGACGATCTCGCGCAGCTCGCGGTTGAGGCCGAGCACCTTCTCGTGGTCGGTCGCCGACGCCAGCATCGCCGCGTGCAGCCTCTCCTCGCGCTGGGCGAGGCGGGCGAGCTGCTTCTCGACCCGGGCCATCGTCTTGCGCGCCTCGCGCGCCTCGGCCGGGGAGACCGATGCCGCGCCACCGCTCCCGCTCGCCGCGGGAGGTGCGCTCACCCCGGCTGCCGCGCGGCCGGCATCCGCCACGGACACCGCCGACCGCTCGGCCGCGGCGTGCCGCAGCCGGAGGTACTCCTCGACCCCGCCGGGCAGGTCGCGCAGCCGGCCGTCGCCGAGCAGCGCGACCTGGCGGTCGCAGACCCGCTCGAGCAGGTAGCGGTCGTGCGAGACGACGAGCAGGGTGCCGGCCCAGCCGTCGAGGAGGTCCTCGAGCGAGGTGAGCGTCTCGATGTCGAGGTCGTTGGTCGGCTCGTCGAGCAGCAGCACGTTGGGCTCGTCCATGAGCAGCCGGGTCAGCTGCAGGCGCCGCCGCTCCCCACCGGAGAGGTCGCCGACCCGGGTCTGCTGGCGCGGGCCGGTGAACCCGAGCCGCTGCGCGAGCTGGGAAGCCGTGAGCTCCTTGTGGCCCAGCCGCACCACCGAGCGCACGTCCTCGACCGCCTCGATGACCCGGCGGTCGGACCACGCCTCGAGCTCGCGGACCTCCTGCGAGAGCACGGCGAGGCGCACGGTGACGCCGACCTTGCGCTTGCCGGCGGTCGAGGGGCACCTCGCCGGCGAGCGCGCGCAGCAGGGTGGACTTGCCGGCGCCGTTGACCCCGACGATGCCGATGCGCTCGCCCGGCGCGAGGCGCCAGGTGACGTGGTCGAGCAGCACCCGGTCGCCGAGCTGGATGCGGGCGTCGACCAGGTCGACGACGTCCTTGCCCAGCCGGGTCGTCGCGAACCGCATCAGCTCGACGTCGTCGCGGGCGGCGGCTCGTCGGCGATGAGGGCGTTGGCGGCGTCGATGCGGAACTTGGGCTTGCTCGTGCGGGCCGGCGGGCCGCGGCGCAGCCAGGCGAGCTCCTTGCGCAGCAGGTTGTCGCGGCGCTCGGCGGTGACCCCGGCCATCCGCTCGCGCTCGGCCTTGGCCAGCACGTAGGCGGCGTACCCGCCCTCGTAGGAGTGCACCGCGCCCGAGTCGACCTCCCACGTCTGGGTGGCGATGGCGTCGAGGAACCACCGGTCGTGGGTGATCGCGACGACGGCGTTGTCGGGGCGGGCGTGGCGCCGCACGAGGTGGTCGGCCAGCCAGGCGACACCCTCGACGTCGAGGTGGTTCGTCGGCTCGTCGAGCAGCAGCAGGTCGGGCGAGGCCGACGAGCAGCGCGGCCAGCGCCACCCGGCGGCGCTCGCCCGCCGGAGAGCGGGCCGACCGCGGCCGCCATGCCACCGACCGCGGGCGCGTCGGTGCCGCCGAGCAGGCCGGTGAGCACGTCGCGGATGCGCGGGTCGGCGGCCCAGACGTGCTCGGCGAGGTCGCCGATGACCGTCTCGAAGACGGTCGCCGCGGGGTCCATGCCGTCGTCCTGGGTCAGCACCCCGATGGTGAGGCCACCGACGCGCGCGACCCGGCCGGAGTCGACCTCGCGCGACCCCTCGAGCACCCGCAGCAGGGTGGTCTTGCCGCCGCCGTTGCGGCCGACGACGCCGATGCGGTCGCCGCCGCCGACACCGAGCGAGACGGCGTCGAGCACCTGGGCGGTGCCGAGCGCGAGGGAGGCGCGCTCGACCGAGACGAGGTTGGCCACTAGTCGATCCGGTGGTGGATGACGTGGGCGCCGTGCACCGGGCCGCTGGCGCGCCGGCACGTCGCGCACGACGCCGCTCGCGGTGAGCGCGACGGCGAGGTCGATGCCGGCCTCGTTGTCCTCGACGAGGAAGGCGATGGTGGGCCCGGAGCCGGACACGATGCCGCCGAGGGCGCCGTACTCCATGCCCGCCGACGAGCACCTCGCCGAGGTCGGGCCGCAGCGAGATCGCGGCCTCCTGGAGGTCGTTGACCAGCTGGGGGGCGAGCTCGCGCGGGTCGCCGCTGCGCAGGGCGCTCATCAGGGCCGGCGTGGCGACCGGCTCGGGCACGTCGTCGCTGCCGCGCAGCCGGTCGCACTCGGCGTAGACGGCAGGGGTCGACAGGCCGCCCTCGGCGAGCGCGAACACCCAGTGGTAGGTGCCGCGCGCCAGCACCGGCGCCAGCAGCTCGCCCCGGCCGCTGCCCATGGCAGTGCCGCCGACGATGAGGAAGGGCACGTCACTGCCGAGCTCGGCGCCCAGCTCCTCGATCTCCTCGCGGTCGAGGTCGAGGTCCCACAGGTGGTCGCAGGGCGACGAGCGTGGCGGCGGCGTCGGCCGACCCGCCGGCCATGCCGCCGGCGACCGGGATGCCCTTGCGGATCGCGATGTGCACCGGCTCGACGTCGAAGCGGCCCTGCACGAGGCGGGCCGCTCGCAGCGCGAGGTTGTCGTCGTCCTCGGGGACGCCCGCCGAGAGCGGTCCGCTGACGCTCACCCCCACTCGTCGGCGACGGCGACCGTGACGTCGTCGTAGAGGCTCACGGCGTGGAAGACGGTGGACAGGCCGTGGAAGCCGTCGGCGCGACGGGGGCCGACGAGCAGCTCGAGGTTGACCTTCGCGGGCACGCGCACGGTCACCGGGCCGGGCACGACGGAGGCGGCGGTCATGCGCCCCACCCTAGTCAGACGGACGGGCCGCTCGGTGCGCTCGGACCGGCCGGCCCGGCCGCCGCGCGAGCCACCGCGATCGCCGCGAACGCCGTCGACGTCGAGCTGCTCACCACGGGTGCGGGGGTCGATGCCGGCCGCCACGAGCGCCTCCTCGGCGAGCACCGGCGACCCGGCCCAGGCGGCCAGGGCCGCCCGCAGCGTCTTGCGGCGCTGGGCGAAGGCCGCGTCGACACAGGCGAAGACCTCCTCGCGGCTGGCGGTGGTCGCCGGCGGCTCGCGCCGGGTGAAGCGTCACCAGGCCGGAGTCGACGTTGGGCACCGGCCAGAAGACGCTGCGCGAGACCGACCCCGCGAGACGCACGTCGGCGTACCAGGCGGCCTTGACGCTCGGCACGCCGTAGGTGCGCGACCCCGGCGGCGCGGCGAGCCGCTCGGCGACCTCGAGCTGCACCATGACGAGGATCGTGCGCAGGCTCGGGAAGAGCTCGAGGAAGCGCAGCACGACGGGGACCGAGACGTTGTAGGGCAGGTTGGCGACGAGGGCCGTGGGCGGCGGGCCGGGCAGGTCGGCGCACGGCGAGGGCGTCGGCGGCCACGACCTCGAGCCGGTCGGCCAGCGTCGGGGCGTGCAGGGCCACGGTGCCGGGCAGCGCCTCGGCCAGCACCGGGTCGACCTCGACGGCCACCACCCGGTCGACGACCGGCAGCAGGGCCAGGGTGAGCGACCCCAGGCCCGGGCCCACCTCGACGACGGTGTCGCCGGCACCGACCCCGGCCACCCGCACGATGCGGCGCACCGTGTTGCCGTCGACGACGAAGTTCTGCCCCCACTGCTTGGTCGGGCGGATGCCGTGCCGGGCGGCGAGCTCGCGGATCTCGGCCGCCCCGAGGAGCGTGACGCCGGGGCCGTCGGTCATGCGCTCACCCTAGCGAGCGCGACGGCATCCGATCCCGACGCGGCGAGGCCACCGGACCGCTGGGTCCGGGGCCTCGTCGAGGGTTCTCAGGTCAGGCGGCGTGCGCGCAACCCCACGGGCCGAGGCCCGCCTTGGCGTAGTAGCGGTTGGCGACGGTGATCTGCTCGGCGCGCGACGCGAGGTCGGCGCGCGAGGCGAAGTCGTCACCACCGTTGGCGAGCCACGACGCGGTCGCGAACTGCAGACCGCCGTAGTAGCCGTTGCCGGTGTTGATGTGCCAGTTGCCACCGGACTCGCACTGGGCGATGCGGTCCCACATCGCGGCGTTGGCGAGGTTGATGCCGGCGCCGGAGGTGTTGCCGGCGCTGCGCGTGGAGCGTGGCTGCGTCGCAGCGGGGCGCGCCTTGGTGCCGACCTTGACGACGGCGCCGACCGGCTTGGTGAGGACCTTCTGCGAGATGAGCTTGGTCGCGGTGAGCTTGCCGTCGACCTAGGTCTTCTCGCGGACGACCGACTTGGTGCCCTTCTTGCCGGCCTGGACGACCTTGGTCTCGCCCTTGTAGAGCGAGGAGTCCTTCTGCTTGGTCACCGGGTAGGCGACCGGCTCGGTCGCCTTGACCTGCTTGATGGTGACCCGCTGGAGGACGACCTTCATGCCCTCGTCGAGGGCGGTCGGCATCGCGGGGGACACGCGGTCGTCGAGCTTCTTGACGACGCCCAGCTCGGCCAGCAGGCCGAACACCGTGCTGCTCGTCGAGGTGACCGTGCGGGTCTTGCCGTCGGCCACGACGGTGACCTTCTTGGGGGTGGTCACCGCGAGGGTGAGGCCACCGCGGCCCAGCGGCTGCGAGCGCGACGCGGAGAGCACGGCGCCGTCGGCGCGGATGCCGAGGTCCTTCAGCGCGGTGTCGACGGTCGTCGCCGTCGTCCAGTACTCCTTGGTCTCGCCGTCGACCGTGACCGTCAGCTTGCGGCCGTAGCGCACCGAGATGTGGTCACCGTCGCTGACCGCGGACGCGAGGGAGGGAACCACGACGTCGTGCGGGCCGACCGCGATGTCCTGCTTGTCGAGCACGTCGGCGACGGTCGAGCCCAGGACGTGGACCGAGGTGGCCTGGCCGTCGACGGAGACCTGGACGGCCTTGTCGTAGTGGGCCACACCAACCGAACCGGCGGCCACGACGAGCGCGGCCAGGCCCTGAGCGGCATGACGAAGGGGTCGAGAGAACAGCACAAGTGCTCCAGTGGTCGTGCTCCCCGGGCACCGGCGTCGAACGACGGCCGCGGGCGGCCAGCAGTCCCGGGACGGGGCTCCTGCGTGCGACCCGGGCCCCCCGACGGCTGCGGCGGGCGGGGCAGGTTCACACGTGTCGTCCGAGGCGATCCGGCCCCGGCCATTCCCTCCACCGTGCAGGACTCCCGGGCGAAGGTCAAATTTCGGTAACGGAGAGTTCTCAGGTTCCGCGTCCCACTGAGCGCGTTCGTCACACCAGCCCCACCCGTTACGAGAGATGCGTCACGCCGTCCACGATGCGGCCCGCGGCCAGGTCACCAGGGGCCGTAGAGCCGTTCGGCGTTCGCGCTGAGCGCCTGGCACAGCGTCGGCACCGCCACCCCGAGCACCGCCGCCATGGCCCGCACGGTGAGCGGGACCAGGGCCGGCGAGTTGGTGGCACCGCGCCACGGGTGGGGGGTCAGGTAGGGGGCGTCGGTCTCGACGAGGAGCAGCTCGAGCGGCGTCACGGCCAGGGCGTCGCGCAGCGCCTTGGCGCTCTTGAAGGTCACCGTGCCGCTGAACGACAGGTGGTAGCCGCGGTCGACGCACTCGCGTGCCATCTCCGGCCCGCCCGAGAAGCAGTGCATCACCGTGCGCTCCGGGGCGCCCTCCTCGGCCAGCACCCGCAGCACGTCGTCGTGGCTGTCGCGGTCGTGGATCTGAAGGGTGCGGTCGAGCCGCTTGGCCAGGTCGATGTGCCATCGGAACGAGCCCTGCTGTGCCGGAACGCCCTCCGGCCCCGTGCGGTAGTAGTCGAGGCCGGTCTCCCCCACGACCCGTACGCGGGGCAGCGCGGCGAGCCGCTCGATCTCGGCGTAGGCGGCCTCGAGACCACCACTGGCCGCCAGCGCCGGCACCTCGTTCGGGTGCAGCGCGACGCCGGCGAGCACCCCGGGGTACCGGTCGGCAGCCTCCACGGCGAACCGGGCGCCCGGGAGGTCGCACCCGACCTGCACGACCCGGTCGACGCCGACCGCTGCGGCCGCCGCGAGCACCGGCCCGAGGTCGTCGACGGAGACCTCCTCGCCGTCACGGCTGATGTCGAGGTGGGTGTGGTTGTCGACCACGGCGATCGGCAACGGGTCGGGCGGCACGGGGTCCCCGCGCCGGCTCGGCTGCGACGTCACCGGGTCAGGCCCCCGCCGCCCGGGCGAGCTCCTCGTCGACCACCGACTCGTCGAGCTTGGTGAACACCGGCGCCGGCTTGCTGATCGGGGTGCCGACCACGACCGGGCGTGACTCCCACCGCGGGGTGGTCGTGTAGTCGCCGGTGATCACGGGGTACGTGCGGCCCTCGTCGCCGGCGTCGAGACCGGCGACCGTCTCCAGGCGCGGCATCGGCACGAACGCGCCGTCACCGCCGAGAACCGCGTGGACCCTGTTGGCCGCGTGCGGGAGGAACGGCGCCAGCATCGTGTTGAGGTCGGACACGCACTGCACGAGGGTGTGCAGCACCGTGGCGAGCCGCTCGCGCTGGTCGTCGCCCTTGAGCTTGAACGGCTCGGTGCGCGAGACGTAGGCGTTGACCTCGCCGACGACGCGCATCGCCTCGGCGATCGCGGCCTTCTGGCGGTGCCGCTCGAGCTGGCCCCCGACGCGCGTCGAACCCGGCGAGCACCGTGGCGCGCACCGCGTCGTCGACCGGCTCGAGCGGGCCCGGCTGCGGGATCTCGCCGAAGTTCTTGGCCACCATCGCCGCCGTGCGCGATGACGAGGTTGCCCCACCCGGCGACGAGCTCGGAGTTGTTGCGCTGCACGAAGTCGCGCCAGGTGAAGTTGGCGTCCTGGTTCTCGGGGCCGGCGGCGCAGATGAAGTAGCGGATGCCGTCGGGCCCGTAGCGCTCGAGCACGTCGCGCACCAGGATCGTGTAGCCGCGCGAGGTGGAGAACTGCTTGCCCTCCATGGTGAGGTACTCGCTCGACACCACCTCGGTCGGCAGGTTCAGCTCGCCGTAGACCCCGGGCTCGCCGCCGCGGCTGCCCTTCCCCGCGTAGCCGAGCAGCTCGGCCGGCCAGATCTGGGAGTGGAAGGTGATGTTGTCCTTGCCCATGAAGTAGTGGGAGACCGCCTCCGGGTCGTTCCACCACTCGCGCCAGCGCTCGGGGTCGCCGGTACGCCGGGCCCACTCGACCGAGGCCGAGAGGTAGCCGACGACCGCGTCGAACCACACGTAGAGCCGCTTCGTGGGGTTGTCACGCCAGCCGTCGAGCGGCACCGGGATGCCCCAGTCGATGTCGCGGGTCATCGCGCGCGGTCGGATGTCGTCGAGGATGTTGAGGCTGAACTTGATGACGTTGGGCCGCCAGGTGCCCGACGCCTCTCGTTCCTCGAGCCAGGCCCGCAGGGCGTCGGCGAGCGCCGGCAGGTCGAGCAGGAAGTGCTGGGTCTCGACGAACTGCGGTGTCTCGCCGTTGATCCGGCTGCGCGGGTTGATCAGGTCGGTGGGGTCGAGCTGGTTGCCGCAGTTGTCGCACTGGTCGCCACGTGCCTCGCCGTAGCCGCAGATCGGGCAGGTGCCCTCGATGTAGCGGTCGGGCAGGGTGCGGCCGGTCGACGGCGAGATCGCGCCCTGCGTGGTCTGCTCGACCATGTAGCCGTTCGCCACACCTGGGTGAACAGCTCCTGGGCGACGGCGTAGTGGTTGGCCGTCGTGGTGCGCGTGTAGAGGTCGTAGGAGCAGCCGAGGTCGGTGAGCTCGCTCGCGATGACCGCGTGGTTGGTGTCGACGAGCTCGCGCGGGGTCACCTGCGCCTGGTCGGCCAGCACCAGGATGGGCGTGCCGTGCTCGTCGGACCCGCTCACCATGAGCACGTCGTGGCCCGCCATCCGCATGTACCGGCTGAAGACGTCGGAGGGCACGCCGAACCCGGCGACGTGACCGAGGTGGCGCGGGCCGTTGGCGTACGGCCAGGCGACGGCGGAGAGGACCTTCATGGGTCCTGATCCTAGGTGGCGCCGGCAACCCGGTTTCCCGGCGGCCACCCCGTACAACGGTTCGGTCACGGGGACCGGGCCGGGGACTACGCTGGCACCGGAGCGCTGTTGATCTCGTCGGTGCGGCCGCGCGGTGCGGCCGCCGTCACAAGGAGGACGCCGTGCTGGCTGCCCTCACGGGCATGGGGCTGTCCGCCGCCGCGGGCCTCAACGCCTACATCCCGTTCCTCGTCGTGGCGCTCGTCGCGCGGTTCACCGACTACATCACCCTCCCGGTCGGCTACGAGTGGATCGAGAGCAACTGGGCCATCGGCATCGGTGCCGCCCTCCTCATCGCGGAGATCATCCTCGACAAGATCCCCGCCGTCGACACGATCAACGACACCATCCAGACCTTCATCCGGCCCAGCATGGGCGGGCTCATCTTCGCGGCCACGACCGCCGCCGCCGAGCTCGACAACTCGGCCTGGATGAAGGAGAACCCCTGGGTGTCGGTGGTGCTGGGCGTGGTCATCTCGGGCCTGGTGCACACCGGCAAGATGGCCGCTCGACCCGCCATCAACATCGGCACGGTGGGCACCGGCGCCCCGGTGGTCTCCACCGTCGAGGACGTGGGCTCGCTCGGGCCTGTCCCTCATCGCGCTCATCGCGCCGGTGCTCGTCATCCTCGCCCTGGCCCTGCTCGCCTGGCTGCTGATCTGGATGTGGCTGCGGGTGCGCCGATGGCGCGCACGCGACGCGATCCCGCCTACACCCCACCTAGGCGTCGCCTGACGCCGGTCACCTGCGAGCGGTCAGCCCGCCCGGATGCCGGTCAGCCCGCGGCGGCCGATCGGCCGGCTCGTCGGCCCGCTCACCGGCGTCAGTTCTCGATGACCTTCGGGCGGCGGCCGGTGAACGTCCCGGCGCGGTCCCACTCGGAGAACCTGAGCTCAACGGCTCGCTCTTCGCCCCGACGGCCCGAAGCAGCGTCCCGCTGCCGTCGGCGGCCACCCACAGGCGCGGGCCGCCCGTGCTGCCGAGCAGGTAGGCCGCGCGGCCGTCCACCTCGGTCGTGGGTCGCGGGGCCGGTGTTGGACTCGAGCAGGGCGAGCTCGGGCAGCGCGAAGAGCTGGGTGAGGATGCGTGCGCAACGTGAACGACCCGAGCTCGGTCGCGTCGGACTCGGTGATCGGTGCGTACTTGCCGACCAGGGTCGGCGCGGCCTTCGCATCACCGGTCGCCTCGAGCCAGAGCGCCTCGTCGCCGCCGATCCAGTGGTCGTCACCGATGGTGAGCACCTCGGCGGTGCCGCCGTCGGGGGTGGTGATGAGGATTTCTGGTTCGAGCCGTTGGCCCGGCCGGAGACGTCGATCTCCAGCCGCTTGCCTTCTCGGTCATGAAGGCCGACCGCGTGACCGGACTGCGCCGCGAGCGAGTCGGTGCGGGTGGCGCGGAAGACCTCCGCCACCGTGGGCAGGCCGGCCGTGGGTCGACGCACTCGAACCCGTCGGGTCGGCCCGCCCGTGCTCGGCGCTGGAGAGGCCTGGGGCTGGTGGAGCCACGGACGGCCCGACGTCGTGGCCGGCTCGGGGTCGCCGGTGCACCCGGCGAGCAGCGAGCCCGCCACGGCGAACGACACCAGACCGAGGCACCGGTCGGCGGGGGGGTCAGCACGAAGAGCTCCTCACGTCCAGGGACGGCCATGCTAGGCGTGACCACCGGCGTGCGTCGCCGCAGCGCACGGCCGAGACGCGTGGCGTTCACCCCTCGAGTGCCCGGCACGCTGCGGGTCGGTCGGACAGCCTGACGCGTGACCTCGATCATCGTTCTCTCCCAGCGGACGTGCAGCAGACGTCCGGCGGGCGTCCGGGCCGGCGGCATAACCTGACGCCCATGCGGCGCCGGAACCTCACCGAGACCTGGCTCGTCCTCGGTGTCTCGCTCGGCGCCTCGGCGGTCTGGTCGCTCCTTCGCATCGTCGACAAGCTGACCCGCGCTCAGTCGCTCGGGTCGCAGACCACGGCGATGAACAGCTCGGTCACCCCCGACCGGCCCTGGCTCGACCTGGCCTACCAGCTGACGGGCATCGTCATCGCGCTGGTGCCGGTGCTCCTCGCCCTGCACCTGCTGCGCCGCGACGACCCGAACGAGCCGCACACCATGGGCTTCGACCTGCGCCGCCCGTGGCAGGACGCTCTGGCGCGGGGCACTGCTCGCGGCCGCGATCGGGATCCCCGGCCTGGCGCTGTACGCCGCCGCGAAGGCGCTCGACCTCAACACGACGATCGCCGCGGCCAACCTCGCCGGCGCCTGGTGGACCCTACCCGTGCTCGTGCTCGCCGCCGCCCAGAACGCCGTGCTCGAGGAGGTCGTGATGGTCGGCTACCTCTTCAGCCGCTGGACCTCGGTCGGTTGGGGGAAGTGGCGCATCATCATCATCAGCGCGCTCATCCGCGGCAGCTACCACCTCTACCAGGGCTTCGGCGGCTTCGTCGGGAACCTCGTGATGGGCCTGGTCTTCGGCTGGCTCTACACGCGCACCAGACGCGTCATGCCGCTCGTGGTCGCGCACACCGTCCTCGACGTCGTGGCCTTCGTCGGCTACGCCATGCTCAAGGACCGCCTCGGCTGGCTCTGACCCGTACCGGCACTCGACCGACTGGTCGACCGTCCGGCGTACCGACCCCAGCCGTACCTGGAGCGACCAGTCGGTCGATCGGGGTACGGCCCACGAACGCCGTGAGGCCCGCCGCATCCGAGCGGCGGGCCTCACGTGCAGCGGGCTCAGCGGCCGGTGCGCATCGCCTTGAGCAGGTCGTGGTTGAGCGTGGAGATGACGTCCTGCGGGATGCCCTTGGGGCAGGCGGTGGAGCACGCACCGATGTTCGTGCAACCACCGAAGCCCTCGGCGTCGTGCTGGTCGACCATCGAGACCACGCGGGCCATCCGCTCGGGCTGGCCCTGGGGCAGCTCGGCGAGGTGGGTCACCTTGGCGCCCATGAACAGCATCGCGCTGGCGTTGGGGCAGGCGGCGACACACGCCCCGCAGCCGATGCACTCGGCCGCCTGGAAGGCCCGGTCGGCGTTCGGCTTGGGCACCGGCACCGCGTGGGCGTCGGGGGCCGACCCGGTGTTGACCGAGATGTAGCCGCCGGCCTGGATGATCCGGTCGAAGGCGCCGCGGTCGACGACGAGGTCCTTGATGACCGGGAAGGCACTGGCCCGCCACGGCTCGATGGTGATGACCTCGCCGTCGCTGAAGCTGCGCATGTGCAGCTGGCAGGTCGTGGCCTTCTCGGGCCCGTGCGCCTGGCCGGAGATCATCAGGCCGCACATGCCGCAGATGCCCTCGCGACAGTCGGAGTCGAACGCGATGGGCTCCTCGCCGGCCGCGTTGAGCTGCTCGTTGAGCACGTCGAGCATCTCGAGGAAGCTCATGTCCGGGCTGATGTCCTTGACCTTGTAGGTCACGAGGCCGCCGGTGTGGCGCGGCCCGGCCTGGCGCCAGATCTTCAGGGTGAGGTTCATCGGGCTCCCCGCAAGGTTTCGGAGTCGGGTCCCACGCTGTTCGTGGGCCGGAGGAACGGAGAACGTCGTGGGGTGGTCACTTGTAGCTCCGCTGCTTGAGTTCAATGGCCTCGTAGACGAGGTCCTCCTTGTGCAGGACCGGGGCGGCCATCTCGCCGTCCCCGTCCCCGCCGGCGAACTCCCACGCCGCGACGTAGAGGTACTCGTCGTCGTGTCGCAGCGCCTCGCCGTCCTCGGTCTGGCTCTCGGCCCGGAAGTGCCCGCCACAGGACTCGCGACGGTGCAGGGCGTCGATGCACATCAGCTCGCCGAGCTCGAGGAAGTCGGCCACCCGGCCGGCCTTCTCGAGGCTCTGGTTGAGGGTGTCGGCCGCGCCGAGCACGCGCACGTTGCGCCAGAACTCCTCGCGCAGGCCGCGGATCAGGTCGATCGCCTTGAGCAGGCCCTCCTCGGAGCGCTCCATGCCGCAGTACTCCCACATGATGGTGCCGAGCTCCTTGTGGAAGGAGTCGACGCTGCGCTCGCCGTTGACCGCGAGCAGCCGCTGCGTGCGCTCCTCGACCGACCTGGCGGCCTCGACGACCGCGGGGTCGTCGGCCGCGAGCGGCGTGAACGGGCCCTTGGAGAGGTAGTCGCGGATCGTGTTGGGGAGCACGAAGTAGCCGTCGGCCAGGCCCTGCATCAGCGCCGAGGCGCCGAGCCGGTTGGCCCCGTGGTCGGAGAAGTTGGCCTCGCCGGTGACGAAGAGGCCGGGGATCGTCGACTGCAGGTCGTAGTCGACCCACAGACCGCCCATGACGTAGTGCACGGCGGGGTAGATCCGCATCGGCACCTGGTACGGGTTCTCCCCGGTGATCCGGGCGTACATGTCGAACAGGTTGCCGTACTTCGCCTCGACGGCGGCCTTGCCCAGCCGGTCGATGGCGTCGGTGAAGTCGAGGTAGACCCCGCGGCGGAAGTCGCCCACCACCGGGCCGACACCGCGGCCCTCGTCGCAGACGTTCTTCGCCTGACGTGAGGCGATGTCGCGCGGCACCAGGTTGCCGAAGCTCGGGTAGATGCGCTCGAGGTAGTAGTCGCGGTCGGCCTCGGGGATCTGGCGCGGGTCCTTGTCGCAGTCGTCGCGGTTCTTCGGCACCCAGATCCGGCCGTCGTTGCGCAACGACTCCGACATCAGGGTCAGCTTGCTCTGGTGGTCGCCCGACACCGGGATGCAGGTCGGGTGGATCTGCGTGTAGCAGGGGTTGGCCATGTAGGCGCCCTTGCGGTGCGCGCGCCAGCTCGCGGTGACGTTGGAGCCCATCGCGTTGGTGGAGAGGAAGAAGACGTTGCCGTAGCCGCCCGAGGCGAGCACGACGGCATCCGCGAGGTGGGTCTCGATCTCGCCGGTGACGAGGTCGCGGGCGATGATGCCGCGCGCCCGCCCGTCGGCGACGACCAGCTCGAGCATCTCGTGGCGGGTGTACTGCTCGACCGTGCCGGCGCCCACCTGCCGCTCCAGCGCCTGGTAGGCGCCGATGAGCAGCTGCTGGCCGGTCTGGCCGCGGGCGTAGAAGGTGCGCGAGACCTGCACGCCACCGAACGACCGGTTGTCGAGGAGGCCGCCGTACTCGCGGGCGAACGGGACGCCCTGGGCGACGCACTGGTCGATGATGTTCGCACTCACCTCGGCCAGGCGGTAGACGTTGCTCTCGCGGGCCCGGTAGTCACCGCCCTTGACCGTGTCGTAGAAGAGCCGGTAGGTGGAGTCGCCGTCCTCCTTGTAGTTCTTCGCGGCGTTGATGCCGCCCTGCGCCGCGATGGAGTGCGCGCGGCGCGGGGTGTCCTGGAAGCAGAACACCTTGACGTTGTAGCCGGCCTCGCCGAGGGTCGCCGCCGCGGCGCCGCCCGCGAGCCCGGTGCCCACGATGATGACGTCGAGCTTGCGGCGGTTGGCGGGGTTGACCAGGGCGGCCTGGAACTTGCGGGTGGTCCACTTGTCGGCGATCGGCCCAGCGGGCGCCTTGGTGTCGGCGACGGGGTCGCCCTCGGTGTAGAGCCCGTGGGCGACGCCGGGGTTGACGGTGGTGTCGGTCATGTCAGTGCCTCACTTGATCAGGCCGAAGAGGATCGCGAGCGGCGGGATGATGAACCCACCGCGATGACGGCGGCGAGCCCGTGCCCGATGATCTTGGCGCGGCGGTAGCCGGCGGGGGTACCGGTCCAGCCGAGGGTCTGCTGCGAGCTGAAGATGCCGTGCGCGAGGTGCAACCCGAGGGCGGCCATCGCGATGAGGTAGATGATCGTCATCCATGGCACCTGGAAGCTCGCAACGACGAGCTGGTAGGGGTTGTTCTCGACGCTCGGGCCCTGGGCGTCGGGGTTGACCGAGACCTTCAGGATCGTGAACTGCAGCAGGTGCCAGATGAGGAAGAGCAGGATCGCGACGCCGCCCCAGCGCATCCAAGCGGTGCGCCACACGGTCTTGGCGGCGGAGTAACGGGTTCGGCGCGCGGTGCCGGCACGGGCCCACAGCGCGAACGCGGCATAGAGGTGGCCGACGATGCTCACGATGAGCCCGACGCGGATGATCCACAGCAGTCCCTCCCGCGGGAGGATCGGCTCGCCGAAGGTGCGCAGGTGCTCGGCGTAGGTGTTGAACGCCTCCTCACCCTGCAACGTCTTCAGGTTGCCGTACATGTGGATCAGGACGAACCCGACGAACACCAGCCCGGTGCCTGCCATGAGGACCTTGAGGGCGATGGTGGTGCGGCGGGCCGACGCGGGACGCGGAGGAGCTGTCGTTGTGGCCACGACCCGCAGCCTAACGACGGGCCGGGTGTGAGGCGAGGTCAGGCGAACCTTACCGGGGTGTGACATTGGCCCGGTTACCTGCGGGTACCGGTCAGCGGGGTCGTCGTCGAAGGTCGGTGGCGGGTCCTGCGCGCCGTCAGGGGACCGGCGCGACCGGCGGGACGTCGGCCCGGCCCGGGAGGCCGTTCACGTCATCGGCGGGGCAGCGCGACGGAAGCGTCGTAGAGGGCCTTCTTCGACAGGCCCGTGGCCGCGGCGACGTCGGCGCAGACGTCCTTGAGCCGCTCACCCTCGGCGACCCGCTCGCGGATGCCCTCGAGCTGGCTGGCGAGATCGGCCACCGGGCCGGTCGAGCCGGCCACGACGAGCGTCACCTCGCCGCGTACGCCGTCCGACGCCCACGCCACCAGCTCGGCGAGGGAGCCGCGTCGGACCTCCTCGTAGGTCTTGGTCAGCTCGCGGCACACGGCCGCCCGTCGGTCGGCGCCGAACGCCTCCTCCATCGCTGACAGGGTGCGGGCCAGCCGGTGCGGTGCCTCGAAGAAGACCATGGTGCGCGGTTCCCCGGCCAGGCCGGCGAGGGCGCTCGCCCGCTCACCGGCCCGGCGGGAGAGGAAGCCCTCGAAGCAGAACCGGTCGACCGGAAGGCCCGAGACCGCGAGCGCCATGAGCACCGCGGACGGCCCGGGCACACCCGTCACCCGCACGTCGATGCCCACCGCGGCGCTGACGAGTCGGTACCCGGGGTCGGACACGGACGGCATCCCGGCGTCGGTCACGACGAGGACGCGGTCGCCCTCGCGCAGCCGCTCGACGAGCTCGGGGGTGCGCTCGGCCTCGTTGTGCTCGTGGTAGGAGACGACCCGGCCGGTGGGGTTGACGTCGAGGTCCTGGCAGAGCCGGCGCAGCCGGCGGGTGTCCTCGGCCGCCACGACGTCGGCGAGGCGCAGCTCGTCGGCGAGGCGCGGCGCGGCATCCCGGGGGTCACCGATCGGGGTCGCTGCCAGCACCAGCACGCCGCCGCTCATGGGTCGATCCTCGCACGCCCCGGATCGCCCGCGGAGGGCACGGGCCGCCGACCTAGGATGACCCGGTGACCCGGACCGACGAGCTGCGCCTCCGGCTGCTCGGGACGCGCCCGACGGACCGGTTGTGGGGGTGGCTCGGCCCCGGCCTGATCGCCCTCGTGGGTGGGCTGCTCCGGTTCTGGAACCTCGACCGCCCGCAGGCCCTCGTCTTCGACGAGACGTACTACGTCAAGCAGGCCTACTCGTTGCTGCACTTCGGTGTCGAGATGCGCGTGCTCGACTCGCTGAAGAAGCCGGACGACGCCTTCGTCGGCGGCAGCCAGGACATCTTCTCCACCGTCGACGGCGACATGGTCGTGCACCCGCCGACCGGGAAGTGGCTCATCGCTCTCGGCGAGTGGCTGCTCGGGTCGGGGTCGGGTTGGGGCTGGCGGTTCTCCGTGGCCCTGGTCGGCACGCTGTCGATCCTCGTCGTCGGGCGGGTGGCCCGGCGGCTGTTCGGGTCGACGGCGCTGGGGTGCGTGGCGGCGTTCCTGCTGGCCTTCGAGGGGTCGCACTTCGTGATGTCGCGCACCGGCATCCTCGACATCATCGTGTCGTTCTTCGCGCTGTGCGGCTTCGCGGCGCTGCTCGTCGACCGGGACCGCAGCCGCGAGATCCTCGCGCAGAAGGTGGGGGCGCTCCCCCGCGGCACGTGGCCGACCGGCAGGGGTCCGTGGCTGGGCTGGCGGCCGTGGCGGTGGCTGGCGGGCCTGTCACTCGGGTTGTGCACCAGCACCAAGTGGTCGGGCCTGTTCTTCGTGGCGGCGTTCGGCATCATGACGGTCTGGTGGGACATGGGGGCGCGCCGGGCGGCGGGGGTGCGCCGCTGGGGGCGCGGCGCCCTGTTCAAGGACGGCCCGTACGCCGCGCTGGCGATGGTGGGGACCACGGTCGTGGTCTACGTCGTGTCGTGGTCGGGGTGGTTCCTGACCTCGATCGGCTACCACCGCCAGTGGGACACCTTCCACCCGGGCGAGGGCCCCCAGTGGCTGCCGCCGGTGCTGCGCAACTGGTGGAAGTACCACCAGGACGCCTACCAGTTCAACACCACGCTGCACACGCCGCACCCCTACCAGTCGAACCCGTGGTCGTGGCTGCTGCAGACCAGGCCCACCTCGTTCTTCTACGAGAGCCCGACCCGCGGGGTCGACGGCTGCACGGTCGCGCAGTGCTCGCAGGCCATCAACCCGATCGGCACCATCACGCTGTGGTGGCTCGGCGTGCTCGCCCTGCTCGTGGTGCTGTGGTGGTGGCTGGTGCGGCGCGACTGGCGGGCCGGTGCGATCGCCGCTGGGTTCGTCGGCGGCTACCTCCCGTGGTTCGTCTACCAGGACCGCACGATCTACACCTTCTACACGGTGGCGTTCGAGCCGTTCCTCGTCCTCGCGGTCGTCTTCCTCATCGGGTTGTGGGTCGGGCGGCGCGAGGACGACCCCCACCGGTGGCAACGCCGGTGGTTCGTCGTCGGCGGCTACCTGCTGCTCACCCTGGCGCTGTTCGCGTTCTTCCACCCGGTCTACGTCGCCGACACCATCCCGTACGAGCAGTGGCGCTGGCGGATGTGGTTCACCAGCTGGATCTGACCGCCGGGGGGGTCGAGGGAGTGGGCTCGGACGCCGTGGGGGGCGCGCGGGTCGGGCGGCACGGCGTCCGATCAGAGCGACATCCCGCATCAGGTGGGACGGGCGGCGGACCGGAGGACGACCCGCCCCGCCGCTCGTGGCGGTACCGGGCGCTGTCGGTGGGCGTCGGTAGGTTCGGGGCATGTTCCTCCTCGGCGACGACCGTCGCCTCGTGATCAGCGCGAGCGACCTGCGCACGGCAGCGGCGTGTGAGTTCGCGCTGGTACGCGAGCTCGACGTCGTCCTCGGGCGCGCGGATCCGGTGGCCCGCGTCGACGACCCGATGGCCGCACGCGTCATCGCCCTGGGTAACGAGCACGAGCAGGCCGAGCTGCGCCGGCTGTCCCGCGCCCACCAGGGGCGGGTCGTGCAGTTCGATCGGCCCGGCTACTCCCCCGCCGACCTGGCCCGCGCCCACGCCGAGACGCTCGAGGCGCTGCGCTCCGACGACAAGGAGGTGGTCTACCAGGCCACCTTCTTCGACGGTGGGTTCGTCGGCCACGCCGACTTCCTCGAGCGCACGGCCGACGGGTGGCTGGTCAGCGACACCAAGCTGGCGCGCACCGAGAGCGTGCCCGCCCTGCTCCAGATCGCCGCGTACGCGTCGCTGCTCCAAGAGGCCGGCGTGCCGGCCGCTCCCTTCGCGCGCCTGGTCGTCGGCAGCGGCGACGTGCGCGACTTCGCCCTCGACGACATCGTGCCCGTGTACCGCACGCGTCGGGCCCGCCTCGACGCGCTCCTGCTCGACCACCGGTCCTCGACGGGGCATGCCCGGTGGGGCGATGCCCGCTGGCTCGCCTGCGGCCGGTGCGAGGTGTGCGAGCCCCAGGTCGAGGCCGCCCGCGACCTCCTGCTCGTCGCGGGGGTCCGGGCCCCGACCCGACGCAAGCTGATCGACGCCGGCGTCACCACGATCGACGAGCTCGCGCTGCGCACCGACCCGGTCGCCGACGTGCGGGCCGCGACCCTCGAGCGACTGCGTGAGCAGGCCCGCCTCCAGCTCGAGCAGGAGCGTGATCCCGACGGCGGGGTCCGCTCCGAGGTCACCGATACCGACACCCTGCGCCGGATGCCGCCGCCCAGCGCCGGCGACGTGTTCTTCGACTTCGAGGGCGACCCGCTGTGGTCCGAGCGGGGCTCGAGCACGTGGGGGCTGGAGTACCTCTTCGGCATCGTCGAGGTCGACTCCGGCACAGCCGTGTTCCGCACCTTCTGGGCCCACGACCGCGACGCCGAGCGGCAGGCCCTGGTCGACTTCGTCACCTGGCTCAACGCGCGGCGCGCGCGCTGGCCCGACCTCCACGTCTACCACTACGCCGCCTACGAGACCGCGGCCCTGCTCCGGCTCGCGGCACGGCACGGGGTGTGTGAGGACGAGGTCGACCAGCTGCTGCGCGACGGCGTCTTCGTCGACCTCTACGCGGTCGTCCGCTCGGCCATCCGGGTGTCGCAGCGCTCGTACTCCATCAAGAAGCTCGAACCGCTGTACATGCAGGCCCGTGCGGCGGCGGTCACCAACGCGGCCGACTCGATCGTGGTCTACCACCAGTTCAGGGCGGCCCGCGACGCCGAGCGCCACGACGAGGCCGCGCGCCTGCTCACCGAGATCGCCGACTACAACAAGGACGACTGCGTCTCCACGTGGATGCTGCGCGACTGGCTGCTCGCCCAGGGCGCGGCATCGGGCGTGGTGGGGTCACCACCGGGCCCGTCCGCCGAGGTCGGGGCCGCCACGTCCCAGACCCCGTCCGAGCAGCGGCTCGCGCAGATCGAGCTCGAGACCCTCTTGCGCGCCCGGCTCGCCGGTGTCAAGCCGCACGAGCGCTCGGCCGAGCAGCAGGCCGTGGCGCTCGTCGCGTCGTCGGTGCTCTTCCATGCCCGCGAGGACAAGCCGGTGTGGCAGGCGCACTTCGAGCGCCTCAGGCTCCCTGTCGGTGACTGGCGCTCGGCGGAAGGGGTGTTCCTGGTCGAGTCCGGCGAGGTGACGCAGGCCTGGCACAAGCCACCGCGGGCCCGCAGCGCCCGGCGTGTGCTGTGCCTCGACGGCGAGCCGATGCGCGCCATCCCGGTCACCCCGGGCGACAGGGTGAGTGCCGTCTACCCCGACCCTCCCCCGCTCGGCATCACCACGCTTCCCGGTCACGCCAACGCCTGCTCCTCGGCAGGGGTCACGGTGCTCGAGGTGCACGACCGCATCGCACCCAACGGCCGCCTCCACCAGACCCTCGTCGTCGAGGAGCTGCAGCCCAAGCCGGCCTGCGAGCACCACGACCTCCCCGTCGCGCTCGTGCCCAACGACCGGATCGGCACCCGGCCGATCGACGACGCCCTCGCCGAGGTCGCCCGGCGGGTGCTCGACAGCGACGACCTGCCACGCACGGCCGGCATCGACCTCCTCGCCCGGCGGTTGCCCCGGCTGCGCGGCGACGTCCCGCTGCCCGCCGTCGGTGACGGCCCGGTCCGCCACGTCGACGCGATCGAGGCCGCCCTGCTCGCCACCGACGACTCCTACCTGGCCGTCCAGGGGCCACCCGGCACCGGCAAGACGTACGTCGCAGCGCGGGTGATCGCCCGGCTGGTCCTCGAGCACGGCTGGGCGGTCGGCGTCACGTCGCAGGGGCACAAGGCGATCGAGAACCTCCTGCGGGCCGTCGTTGCCGCCGGGGTACCGCCCGAACAGGTCGGCAAGTCCTCCCGCGACCAGGAGGGGGCCAGCTGGACCCCCCTGGCCAAGGCCGACGACCTCGCCGAGTTCGCGGCCCACCACGTGCGGGGCCGGCGGGGCTACGTCGTCGGCGGCACCGCCTGGGACCTCACCAACACCCGACGCGTAGGGCGGGGTCAGCTCGACCTCGTCGTCGTCGACGAGGCCGGGCAGTTCTCGCTCGCGAAGACCCTCGCCTGCTCGGTGGCCGGCGACCGGCTGTTGCTGCTGGGGGACCCCCAGCAGCTGCCGCAGGTCTCGCAGGGCACCCACCCCGACCCCGTCGACGCCTCCGCGCTGGGCTGGCTGATCGGCGACGACCCGGTGCTCGCATCCGAGCTCGGCTACTTCCTCGAGACCACGTGGCGCATGCACCCCGCCCTCACCGCTCCCGTCTCGCGCCTGTCGTACGCCGGCCAGCTGCGCTCCGAGGAGTCGGTCACCGCCGCCCGGCACCTCGAGGGTGTCCAGCCCGGGCTGCACGTGCACCTCGTCGACCACCACGACAACTCCACGTGGTCGCCCGAGGAGGCCGCGGTCGTGCGCGACCTGATCCACGACCTCCTCGGCCGCACCTGGCACGACCCCAGAGAGCGCGGTGTCGACGGTGTCCCGGTCGGGCCGCGGCCGCTGCGCCCCAGCGACGTCATCGTCATCACGCCCTACAACGGACAGGTCGGTCAGCTGCGCCGCACCCTCGACGACGCAGGCCTGGCCGACGTGCCGGTCGGCACCGTCGACAAGTTCCAGGGCCAAGAGGCCGCGGTGGCCATCGTGTCCCTGGCGGCGTCGTCGCACTCCGACGTGAGTCGCGGATGGGCTTCCTGCTCGACCGGCACCGGCTCAACGTCGCGATCTCCCGGGGGCAGCACAGCGCCCACGTCGTGCGCTCGGCCGTGCTCACCGACTTCGCGCCGCGCACCCCGGCCGAGCTGATCGACCTGGGCGCGTTCCTCGGCCTGTGCGAGGCCGCGGTGTCCACCGTCGAGGTCGCTCAGTCCGAGCCGGTCCCCGCCTGAGCCAGGGGCGCCGTGCCCTCGGTGGCCGTCGCGACCGTGGGGGGTGATGCGCCCGCGGCATCCGCCGCGTCCGACCCGTCCGACCCGTCCGACCCGTCCGACCCGTCCGCGGGCAGGTTCGTCCGGTGGCCCAGCCGCTCGAGCCAGCGCACCATCTGGTGGTGCACCGTGTCGGCGCCGCGCAGTCGCCCCCGGTCGTCGAGCAGGTCCGCGTCGATCCTCCACTCGGCGGGGTGCACGAGCAGCGGTCGGGTCTGCCAACCGCCCAGCCCACCGTGGCAGCCGACCAGCTCCTCGAACGCCGCGACCTCGTCGAGCACGGGGTCGTACAGCGAGTTGAGGTAGATGTCAGGGGCGTTCGGGTAGGACGACACGTGGAGGAAGTCGCTCACGGCATCGGGTCCGAAGAGGGCGAGCGGGTCCTCGCCCACGACCTGGCCGGTGGTGAGGTCGTGGGTACCGTCGGCGCCCAGCGCCACCGGGCCGTGGTCGGTCGCCACCACGACGAAGCCGATGCCGGGGTGCGCCGCGAGCATGGCGAGCAGCCCCGGGTGCAGCAGCTCGATGTCGGTCAGCGTGAGCCGCTCGGGCTGCTGGCTGAACCACACCCCACCCAGGTTGCCCGACCCGACGACGGTGATCTCGGCCGGTGCGTCACCCGGCCCCGAGGTGTCCTCGGTGACGCCCGACGGGCCGACGGGTGCCTCCGGGTCGCGGTCGGAGATGGCCCTCCTGGTGAGGCGCCCCGAGACCGAGTCCTGCCCGGACAGCTGCCCGATGAGCATGTTGACCGGCCCCCAGGCCTCGACCTCCCCGGTGGCCGCGGTGACCGTGGCCGCACCGTCGAAGTAGTCCAGGATGAGCCCTTCGAGCGAGACCCCGTAGCGCTGGAGGAACGTCGCACCCTGGCTCTGCCCGTGGTCCGAGACCAGCACGACGTGGTACGGCCGCGGGGTGATGCCGGCCTCGATGACCTGCTCGATGCTGCGCAGCACGTCGTCGAGCCCGTAGAAGGCAGCGAGCGACTCCGAGCGGGTCACCCCGGCGTGGTGGGCGATCTCGTCGTAGTCGACGAAGTCGACGTAGATCGACTTCGAGCCCTTCATCATCGCCTCGACGACGAGGGCGACGTTGAGGTCGCGCAGGAAGACGTTGGTGACCGCCCGCAGCGCGACGTAGGCACCACCCCGGTGGATCCGCGGCTCCACCCCACGGCGCACCTGGCGACGCGCCTGGAAGACCTCCTTGGCCATCTCGCCGACGGTCAGGATGACGGCGCGCAGGATGCCTGCGGGGTGGGTGAAGAAGGCCGCGTACGACTGCGACGGGCCGAGCCCCTTCTTGCCCTCCTTGAGGCCGCTCATGGTGAGCAGGGACGTGGCGGCGTCGCCGGAGAAGAGGTTCGAGATGCTCACCCCGTCGTCGGCGAGCAGCCCGCGTCCGTCGCCGACCCGGGCCTCGATGATCGCGGCGTCCTCGGGCCGGTTCGCCACCAGGAGCCGACCCAGCTCACGGTCGTACCAGCGGAACGCCGGGATGCCCGCGTTGTTGCCGTGCAGCAGCCCGGCCTGGCTGACCGGCGTGGTCGACGGCACCCGGGCGGTCCACTCGGTCCAGGTGTGGCTGCCCGAACGCACCCAACGGCTGATCGTCGGGATGTTGCCTGAGCGGATCTCGCTCTCCAGCAACGGTGCCGGCACGCCGTCGAGCTGCACGAACACGACGCCCGGGATGTCGGACGCCACCTCCTGCACGCCGCGCGCACCCATCCGCATGGCGTGCACGGTGAGGTAGTCGCGACTGTTGATGCTGAACGCCCAGCTGATCAGGGTCATCACGAACGCGTAGACCCAGGCGGCGAAGAACGCCACGACGGGGCTCGACACGGTGACGCCCGGCGTGAGGTACAGCCCCAGGCCGAGCACCGCGGCGTTGGCGAACAGCGCCAGCAGCACGGCGCCGATCCAGCCGAAGTGCAGCGCCACGCGCATGAAGAGCGGCTGGAGCAGCCACCCCGCGATCGACACCATGACGACCGCCAGGATCAACGAGCCGGGCGAGTCGATGGTGACCCCCGGCATCAGCGCGATGGTGCCGCCGAGGACGACGAGCCGCACGAGGAAGTCGATGACGCGGGTACCCGACGGCTGCCGCTCGGCACCCCCGGTGTCGATGGAGTCGGCGAGCGCGTGGTTGCGGCCCCGGTCGAACCATGCCGAGGACTCCGGGTTCCAGACGAGGAAGAGGATGACGACGGCGACCGCGAGACCCGCGAAGCCCGGCACCCGCTGGAGGTCGAGCTGGGCGCCGAGGTAGAGGGAGTGCAGCTGCTGGGCGACGAGCACGAGGGTGAGCACCAGCCTCGCCCCGTTGGACCCCTTGGCCAGCTGGTAGGCGACGAGCGCCTGCACCAGCCCGAAGACGAGGAAGACGACGGCGACGACGCGGGCCGAGGCCACGGACTGGTCGGCGGTCATCCCCGACACGGCGCCGAGGTCGTCGGCGCCGCCCAGCACCAGTACCCCCACGACCAGGTCGAGGACGGCCACCACCGCCGTGAGCACCACCACGACGGTGACGGCGAGGGGACGGCGCATCGTGGGCGGCGCGGTCATCGCGATCGGCCCCCCGGCCGACCGGGCCGGAGTGCCGAGACCGCGTGCACCTCGCCATCTTCACCACGGCGTGCCATGACCTGCTCCCTTCGCGCCCGCACGGGCCACTCCGGCCAGTGTTCGGGACCGTGGGTGTGGGCGGTTCACCCCGCAGGGGTGAGCGCCGGGGATGCCACTCGCGGCGAGCATGCCGAACGTCGCCTGCGAGCTGCCGCACTGCGCACCCGCCGTCGCGTCCCACCGGGCGCAGGCCGCCTCGCGAGCGGCGGTGACGACCCAGTCCGCCGGGTCGGCGGCGGACGCCTTGGCCATCGCCGGTGTACCGGTCACGGACCCGTCGACCGTGGCGTCGACCTCGCGCTCGTTCTCGACCCACTCGAACCAGTTCCCCATCGTCACCAGCGGAGCCGCATCCAGCACGGAGCCCACCGCCAGGGCGGCACCCTTCACCACCGGCGGATCGGCACCCGGGAAGACTATCGAGGGGTGGGCGCCACTCGTGCCCGAAGCGGCGTGACGACGGACTCGGGCGAGGCCGGCGGCGGAGCCGTTCGGCGACGGCGGCGCAGGACCTTGCCGACCTCCACGGTCAGGGGCAGCAGGCTCGCCAGCGCCACGCAGACGAGCCACTGCGTGCCGGTGAGCGACGTGGTCTGCAGGGCGTGCTGCAGCCCGGGCAGCTCGGTCGCGAGGAAGACCATGCCTGCCGGGACCAGACCGATCAGGAGCGCCTTGACGACCGGCCGGCCGAGCCCGCTGGTGGGGTCACGACGGTTGACCAGCGCGTTGAACACAGTGCCCATGCCCATCACGACGAAGGTCATCGTCATCGAGACGCTGGCGGTGTCCGGGCTCGGCTGGTCGGGGCCGGCCACCAACGGGAGCAGGGCTGCGACGAAGAGCACGGCGGCGTAGACCAACCACATCACCACGGCGGCGCGGTTCGTGATCGGCACGGCGGGGTCGCGCGGCGGGCGGTGCATGACATCGGGGTCGCCGGGGTCGACCGCGATGATGACGACGCCGCCCGCCGTGGCGAAGAAGAGCAGGTAGAGCACCATCGTGGGCGTCATGGCCACGCCCTCGTTGACGTCGAACACCGTGGCGGCGAGGAAGAGCAGCACCAGGGACAGCAGCTGGGTCATCTGGTAGCGCACGTAGGACACGATCTTGTCGTAGACCCGGCGCCCGATCTCCACCGCGTGGACGAGGGTGCCGAAGTTGTCGTCGGTCAGCACCATGCGTGCTGCCTGCTTGGTCACCTCGCTGCCGCTGCCCATGGCGACCCCGATGTCGGCCTGCTTCAAGGCGGCGGCGTCGTTCACGGCATCCCCGGTCATCGCGACGATCAGGCCCTGTTCCTGCATCGTGCGGGCGAGCCGCAGCTTGTCCTCGGGAGTCACCCGGCCGAAGACGTGCAGCCGGGGCAGCCGCTCCTTGAGCTCGTCGTCGGTGAGCGCCTGCAGCTCGGCGCCGCTGATCGCCCCGGGCCCGAGACCGAGCTCCTCGCCGATCGCCTGGGCGGTGACAGCGTGGTCGCCGGTGATCATCCGCACGTCGATGCCGGCCGTCAGCGCCGTGGTGACCGCGCTCCTGGCCTCGGCCCGCAGCGGGTCGATGATGCCGGTGAGGCCCACGAAGGACAGGTCGTGGGTCAGGGCCATCGGGTCCTCGGAGATCTGGTCGACCTCGTCGGGGCCGACCAGCCGGGCAGCGAACGCGAGCACACGCAGTCCCTTCTCGCCCATCCGCACGTTGGCCGCCTCGACGTCGGTCGAGGGCCTGCGCCATCGGCACCTGCGAGCCGCTGAGCGGGCCACCGGCCTGCGAGCACCGGGCGATGACCACGTCGGGAGCACCCTTGACCAGCGCGATGACGTGCTCGACGCCGTCGACGGGCGCCCGGTGGAAGGTGGCCATGAACTTGTACTCCGAGTCGAACGGCACCTCGGCCAAACGGGGATAGGCGCGGCGGGTCTCGGGGGCGTCGATGCCCAGCTTGGCGGCGAGCACCACCAGGGCGGCCTCGGTGGGGTCCCCGATCACCGACCCGTCGGACTCGACGACCGCGTCGCTGTCGAGCACCAACCCGAGGGCGAGCCGGGTGAAGTCGGGCACCGGGGCGCCGGCGACCGAACGGATCGCGCCCGTGGTGCTGTAGCCCTCCCCGTCGACGCTGAACCACGAGCCGCCGGCGTACAGGGTCGACACCATCATCTGGTTCAGGGTCAGGGTGCCGGTCTTGTCGGTGTTGATCGCACTCGTCGCACCCAGCGTCTCGACGTCGGTGAGGTTCTTGACCACCGCCTTGGCGTCGGCGAGCTGGGTCGACCCCATCGAGAGCAGGCCGGAGACGAAGGCGGGCATGCCGGTGGGAATGGCGGAGATGGCCATGGCGGTGCCCAGCAGCAGCAGCTGGTCGGCCGGCGTCCCCCGGAACAGCCCGACGACGACGATCACCGCCACGGCCCCCCAGGCGATGGTGCCGAGCACCTTGGTCAGCGAGTCCAGCTCGCGCTGGAGCGGCGACCGGGTGCGCGTCACCGAGGTGAGCATCGTGGCGATCTGCCCCATCTGCGTCTCCATGCCGGTCGCCGTGACCACCAGGGTCGCGGTGCCTCGGGTGACGGAGGTGTTCTGGAAGAGCATGTTGGTGCGGTCGCCCAACCCGACGTCCGCGGAGGCGAGCGGCCCGGCATCCTTGGCGATCGGCGCGCTCTCGCCGGTGAGCGCGGCCTCCTGCGCCTCGAGGGTCGCCGACCGCACGATGCGCCCGTCGGCGGGCACGATGTCGCCGGCCTCGAGCTGCACGATGTCGCCCGGCACGACGTCGGTGGCCGGGACGAGCGAGACTGCACCGTCACGCACCACGCGAGCCTGGGGGACCTGCATCTTGGACAGGGCGTCGACGCTGGCCCGCGCGGTCAGCTCCTGCCGGGTGCCGAGGCCGATGTTCAGCACCACCAGCAACCCGACGAGGACGCCGGTGGCGACCTCGCCGATCAGCAGGCTCACCACGACGACCGCCACGAGCATCAGGTTCATCGGGTCGCGAAGCTGCACGGCGGCGATCGCCCAGGGGGAGGGTTGCTTCTCGGCGGTGATCGCGTTCGGGCCGTGGGACGCCATCCGCGCGGCGGCCTCGGTCGCGCTCAGGCCGGTCCCGGCATCCGACCCCGCCGCGTCGAGCACCTCCTGCGCGGTGCGCGCGAAGGGTGGCGGGGTCGATGTGGACGTCGTGGTGGCTGTCGCTCACTGGCTTCCTCCAAGCGCGGGTGACCATCCCCCGCCTCCGGCGCGGTGGCACCCCGACGTTATGGGTCCGCGCCCCGTGCCGCCACCGCCCGTCGCGGGTGATCTGCCTGTCGGCGGGGTGGGCGCTGCCGCGGGCCCCCGGTGATGCCGACGGCGCGCCCTGTCGCACGATGTGCATCACCCAACCCCCTGCCCCGCTGCGCGGGGCAGCCGATGCGCGCTACTTCCTTCGTCGCCGGATCCAGCGCCGCCTACCGCGCGGTACTCGCTGCGATCACGACCACCACTGCGCCGTAGGCGGCGGCGTCGCCCGGGGCAACGGGGCCTGGACGTGGCCCGTGTCCGGCGCACGCCCCTGCCGCCCCGCGCCGTGGCCGGCGGCCTCGCAAGTGCCTCCACCAACAGGCAGCGGGGCCTCTCGGGGTGTCAATTTGTGCGTGTGCCCTCCAGGCCGGAGCGTCCACTGCCTGTCCGCCGGCGCACTGTTCCGGCCTCCGGACCGTCTGAACGCTCCGGGGTACGAGGCAGGTCGAACCGGAGTCGGGCACCCAGGACGACGACGAAACCCCGCCAGACCAGACACGTCTCACGCTGGTCGGACGGGGTTCCCGTCGGGTGGAGCTGAGGGGATTCGAACCCCTGGCCTTCTCATTGCGAAGGCCTCCGGGGTCTTCACCGCCGTTGGTCGCGTGCTCGGCGGGGTCGTGGTTCGTCTGGTTCGGATGCCTTCACTGCAGGGCCGGGGGTACACCGGGGGTACACGAACCAGACCCTCGTTGACCGCTCCGAGCCGGCGACCCGATAGCGGAGCAGGTCGCTCGACGCAGTGGGCGGGTCAGGGGTGGCCGGAGGCCATCACGCAGTGACGCGAAGCGCCCTTGACGCGTCCCGGAGTCGGGCGGACAGTGACGCGTCGGGCCGGCGGCGACCGGTGAGCTGACCGCTCCTGCGTCCTGAGCGGATTCGGTCGGGGGCTGCCGTTCGCCGCCGCGCCCGGAACGGCCGCCAGGCCGCATGCCCGGCACGGCGGCGGGCCGGCAGGCCCGCGCGCCGGAGGCGCGCCTTGAATCAGTAAGGAAGGTTCTCACGCCACACCGGGAGACCTACTGGCCCTTCACTCACATGCCGAGATGGGCGGGAAAACCGCGGCGGCAAGAGCCGGGACGGGCGCCCTGGACGCGACCTTCTTACGGGTACGGGCGGGCAGTCAGGTAGCCCGCTGTCTTGGAAGATCAGGTGCTCAGCGGGGGCGCCGGGAGCATACTCGGGAGCCCCCGTCGTGGAGCCGCGGGCTGGGCCAAGTGCCTACCGCTGCGCGGCATTCGCCCGGCGATGCCGGAACTGCGTCGCGCTCCAAGCACACACAGTCCGGACCCAGGTGTTCCGGGCGTGGTTGTTTCGACGGCCACGTCGCGGGCATGGTGTACGTGGCAGGTGGTTCGGCGAACGTATGGCCGCGGTCTCTGCGCGAAGGCTTCGACTCCAACAGCGCGGGTCGAGGGAGCGGGTCGCACCGGGCTTGTTGGGGTGCGGCCTGTTCCTTGCCAGGGCGTTGCAAGGTTCACCCCCTCGATCCACGCCTCGCGTAACGGTGGATGGGCTGCGTCGGGGGCGTAGGTTCCCCCTATGGATAGAGGTGAGGTGGTCGGCGACACCGACATGCAGGGACAGATGGACGATCTGCGCTCTCGCGTTGACGCCGCCGACGAGCGAGCTGACGCGAGTGAGGCGCGCGCTGACAAGGCTGAGCTGCGCGCTGACGACAGCGCCACCCGAGCCGATGCGGCGCAAGGCCGCAGCGACGAGCAACAGGCTCTGTCCGAGTATGACCGCGCGAGGATCGCCGCCGCCGAGGGGCGACTCGACGTCCACGACGAGCTCATCGCCGAACTGCAGGCCGAAGGGCTCATCACCAGCCAGCACGCAGCGCACCTCGACATCGCCTTGAAGACTGCCCGCACCATCGGTGCCGCCGTTGGAATCGTCATGGCCCTCCACAGCGTCAGCGAGGTCGAGGCGTTCGCGCTCCTGAGAAAGGTGAGCAACGACGGCAACCGCAAGCTGCGGCTTGTGGCCGAAGAGGTCGTCCTCACGGGTGACGTCAGTCAGCTCCGCTAGCGAGTCCGAGCACGGAAAGGGTCCTCCACAGGCCAGCGCCGGCGTACCTCGACACGTAGGACGACCCCGAACCACCTGCATGCCACTCCAGCGACCGATCCGTCCGGACATGCCGCTATCGGCGATCTTCACAGGGGCCGCCCTCACCCCCCGATGACGAGCCCGCGCGGGCTGCGAAGGACGGAACGATCGCCGACCGTTACCCCCTGCGTGGTCGGAGCTTCGGGGGGGTCGGCGCCTTGCTACGGTCACCCGGTGCGAACACTCATAACCTTGGTGCTTCTCAGCGTGGTGGGTCTGGGTACGGGGGCGTGCTCGAGTGCGCCCACCCAGGAGGAGTCGCGGGCAGCGGTCATGGCCTTGGCGGCGACGCGTCAGTCGGGCCAGTCGCTGGGCCGGTGCTTGGCGGCGGCCGGGTACGACGTCGATGTCGACACTGTGGCCGGCAACGTGGCGAAGGGAACGGACGTCGTGCTGACTACCGGTGCGCAGAAGGCGTACATCGTGAGCATCGCCGGGCCTAAGGACTTGAAGCTGACGGTCCTGTACGACAAGGGGTGGACCATCCCGAACGACGACCCGGACGAAGCGGTGCTTGCGGAGGTCGGCTGCTCCCTGCCGTAGCCGCAGACCGATGAGTGTTGGGGTGTCAATGCCCACACATCAGCGTGAGGCAGTTACCGGAACTGCCGCGATTCGCCCCGTCGCCTCAGAGCTCGCGCTCCAGAACCTCTATCACCGTGCTGACGATCCTTCGTGCCTGCTCCTGTGAGTCCAAGCTGTGCACCTCGGCCAAGGTGTCTCCAATCGCTTCGACCAGCGGCTCGTCCTCGTCTCGCCAGGCGACAAGCCGATCGATAAGTTCGGACTTCGAGCGTGCGTGCATGCCGGCATTCTCCGCCGAACCGCACGCAGAATGCCGCGTGGCGCGCGACTGCCCGATAGGCGTAGATGCGCCCTCCGGCGGAGGGTGCCTGGGGCCTACGCTGGACTGGCCTCCCCGCCTCAAACGTCCGGAAATGCCGCATCTGGAAGACCTCGACTTCCATCCCGGGACAGCGATGCACAAACGCAGCCGGAGGCCCCATCTCGTATCACCGTCGCAGTGGACTACTTCGCGTACCCACTCAGATTGGTCAATGGCGCACCCGATAGCGCAGGTGAAGCACCCGGTTGCCCTGAACAACTACGTCTGGGTCCTCCAACAGGTGCTGCGCGTCGACCGACCCGAAGTAGCGCTTGCCGGACCCAAACACCACGGGTGCGACGTCCATGCGCACCTCGTCGACCAGGCCCGCCGCAAGCGCCTGCCCGCCGACGTCGCCGGCGGCGAACTCGACGATGCGGTCGCCCGCGAGCTCCTGTGCCTTGGTCACGGCTGCTTCGATGCTGTCGACGAAGTGGAACGGCGCCTCGGGGTCCCAGCCCTCGGGCGCCGGCCGGTGCGTCACGACGACGACGTGGTCGATCCCGCCCGGCGGCGTCCCGTCCCAGCCGTCCGTGATGTCGAAGACGTGGCGGCCGGCGATTGTCACCCCGACCTGGTCCCAGTAGGGCCGGATATGGTCGTAGGACGCCTGCGACACCTTCAGTACGCCGCCGTCGTCCAACGGCACATCACCGCTGACCAACCACTCGAACAGCGGACCGGGATCGTCGTTCTCAGCCGCAATGAAACCATCCACTGAGACCGACGCATTCATGACCACTTTTCCCATGGGTTCCTCCTCTGGAGTCCCAAGTCTTGCGTGTCGTGAGTGGTCGCTCTTGTAAGAAATCATTCGGCTGGCAGTGGCCAGCCGTCCAATACGTGACCGGGATGCTCGCGCAGGAATCGCCGCCGGACTTCGACATACCGGGTCGGCGTGAGCCCGGTGAACTCCCGGAACTCGTGGACGAAGTGGGCCTGGTCGAAGTAGCCCGCGCAGGCGGCAACCTCGGCCCAGTCGATCGGTGCAGCGACGTCGATCGCCAACACGGTGAAGGTGAAGCGGTAGCTGCGAGCCAGCCGCTTCGGCGTGACACCGACAATCGCCTTGAACCGCCTCGCCACATAGGTGCTGCTTGCGCGGCTTGTGACGCCGAGGTCGCTGATCGGCACCGCTCCGCCGGTCGCCGCGATGGCGCTACTCATTTGGCGTACGAGGTCCAGGCCGTCGATCTCGCGCAGCCGTCTCGTCAGCTCATCTTCGAGCAGCGTCAGCATCTCGTGCGGTGCGTCCGCCGTGGTCAGCCGGTCTCGCAGCTCAGCAATCGCCACCTGGCCCCAAATCTGCGCGACCGTCGCCGGCCGGTCGCACAACTCGGCCGCGGGCATCGGCAGGAACGGGGCTGGCCCCCACGGCTTGAAGTGGACGCCGACGGACCGGGTCGGGGTTGGGTAGCTGAACTCCCACGCGCGGGTGGGCGTGGTGACCACGCAGCCGTCGGTGTATTCCACGGCTTCTAGATCGGTGCCTGCCCGGATGAGAAACGGCGCCCCGAGGTTGACGATGAGCAACGGCGCCGGCGCGGCCGGCAGCATCAGTCGGGAGTACGGCGGCGCACCCTCCAGGTAGTAGAGATCGTCGATCAGCCCGTCGAGCGGCGGACCGGGCACCCTGGACACATACTCCATGCTGACATCATCGCCGACGGCCCATCTGGCATCACGCGCCGGCGCAAGCATCGAGCCGGCGCCGATCCCTGACGGGTGCCCCGGCGCATTTCGGGCCCGAACTACACCCCACTTTGTGAAGAGCCGCGCTAGCTGTGCGCGTCCCCCTCAAAGGCTCGCTCATGAGTCGTCCCGACATCCCGCTGATGGTGCGAAGCCCGGTGCTGCTGGCTGGATGGGCGAACCTTCACGTCGACCGAGTGCGTGTCGTGATTCGGTGCCAAGTCCGTGCCGGGCGAGGTGGCAGCATGCCAGCCGTGGCTCGTCATGCTCGTTCCACCATCTTCTCTGGTGTCGTCCGGCACCGTGCCCTTGTTGCGTTCTGCACGGCTGCCACCGTTGGTGCCATGGCCAGCGCATGGACGCAGAGAGACGATCGACAGACGGCGCTGCTGTGGCTCGGCTTCGCCATATTCATTCTCTCGGTGACGGTCATTGTGGCGAGCATGAGCATTGGTCCAAGGCCCTTGCGGAGTCTCGGTGTTGGTGCTTGGTTCCTCGTCGCGGCGTCTGGTGCCCTGCTCGTGTGGCTCAACAGGGACGCAATCGTTGTGACCCGGGCGCGCGACGTGATGATTCCTCCGCTCATGCTGCTCTGGCCATGGGGCTGGTCCCCCTGGCGCTCTGGATGATGATCTGGCGTCCGGAGCAGAACTGGGAGAAGGAAGTGCGCCTCGAGCGTGAGAGAAGCAGGCAGACGCCAGAGGAGTGATGGGAGGTCACTAGTCGTCAGGGGACGCGTCGGCCGGGCCTGCCGCCGACGTGCCGATCTTCCGGAGGTCGGGGTACATCGCGATGTTGGAGCGTGGTGCGCAAGTCCAGTCACCATTCCGCCGGTCGGACATCATGCGTTCGAGATTCTTGGTGAGGCTGGAGTGTCGAGTTGTCGGAGGTGGCGCCAGGTGAACGGTTGGCTCGTGTTCGCCACTGCCGTCGCAGTCATGGGTGTGGTCTTCTTGTGGCTCGGGCGAGAGAGCCGCACTCGTGAGCCGATGTACTGGGACGACGGCTCCGTGGTGTTGCCCTGCGACATTCATCGCTCTGCGTACGTGTGCGGAGTGTGGTCGCTCTTCACCGCTGGCTTCGCCCTGCTGCTCGGGAACCAAGTCGGTGTTTCCAGCGTCGACTGGTTCTTCTTCGCCCTGTGCTGCCTCCTTGATGGCGAGTCTCCTCGGGCTGTTCGCAGCTTCGCGCATCTCAGCGCGCTTCACACCGGCCGGCATCGAGATCAATCATCCGCTGCAGTCAGTTCGAATCCCTTAGTCCAGCTTCCAGCGTCTTGAGCCGGGCCCGTACTCCACGGCACGCTTGGTCGCGACGCCGTCTGCAGCGGTCAACGTACGGGCGCCCCGGCTACTTCAGGCTCGGGCGGCCAGGGATCGCACATCAGGCCTATTCTCCGTGGCGCCGGGGGCCTTGGTGGGCGGCTACGCGATGTTCGAGGTCGAACTCGCTCAGGCTCGCGCAAGGCTCGCCTTGTAGCCGAAAGGCATGCGGGAGTCCGAACCCTTCGACTCCTCGCGGTCCCTTCGGCGGACGTGTCAGATCTGCAGCCAACTGTCATCGACGTCCTTCCACAAGGGCCCAGACGCAGCCCTCGGCCGTTTCACGCACACGCCGCTTCTCGGAGTCCCCATGATCACGGCAAGCCGCGCCGTTCGGTGGCCCGCTGAGCTTGCCCCCGCCAGGGCGGGGAAAGGACACGAGGAGGCTGAGGCCTGGTGTATCGGCATCGGTTGATCGCGAGCCGGTGAGTGCGGCGGCCGCTGGAACTGTGCCGATCAGAAGGTGAGGGGTTCGGCCCGGCTGGGGGCGACCCCAGCCGGGCCACCCCCAGCCCTTCCGGGGGCTACTTGAGAGCCCCCAAGGCGGCGCCGGCACCTTCACCGGCGAACGTGCCCTCGGGGCCCGCGGGCTCAGGAAGCACGAACTTCGGACCGGGCACCTTCTTGCCGGGAACGCCGTTGACTGACTCGGTCGAGTACGCGAAGGTCAGCATGGCGAACGCGATGAGGTCGCTGTTGACGTCGAGCGCGTAAGCGTTCACGTTGCCGATGGTGTCGCAGGCCTGGTGGTAGCACTGGTCGAACGCCTCACCAGCGATGCCACCCCAGATGTCCTCCTGCTCCTCGGTCTTGATCACCTCTGCACCGGTGAAGAGCCCGCTCGACGGGATCCCGGCGAGGATGAACGCCTCGTAGTCGCTCCGTCCCGAGAACAGGGTGTCGTCGTACGGGATGCCGAGTGCCGTGTAGTAGGACTCGTAGACGTCCTCGATCGCCTCGGACCCCGGCGGGATCGGCACACCACAGGCGCCGGGAACGTCGACTCGTCGGCGTCGTAGACCATGAAGATGTAGTTTGGCGAGCCGACCATGTCGTAGTTCATGTACAGCGCGATCCGGTCACGCTCCGCCTGCGAGAGGCCGGCGACGTAGTCGGCAGAGCCGAGGAGGCCCTGCTCCTCGCCCGCCCACCAGGCGAACCGCAGCGTGTTCTCCGGATTGAGGTTGGCCATGAGCAGCGCTGTCTCCAGCAGCGCCGCGGACCCGGAACCGTTGTCGTTGATCCCCGGTCCCTCGGTCACGCTGTCGAGGTGCGCCCCGGCCATCACGACGTTGTCCGTGTTCTTGCCCTCGAGCTCCGCGATCACGTTGTAGTCGATGCGGGTCTCGGTGATCACCTCGACGTACGCCGTCGAACCTGGCTGCGCGAGGGCGGAGCCGTCCGCGAAGCTGGCGCCGACGACGGGGATGCCGATCTCGGTGTCGGCGCTCCCCTCCGGCGGGGTCGCGCTGCCGATGAACGTCGCCTCGCGGTCCGGCGTGTTGCCCTGGTTGAAGATGATGACGGCCGAGGCGCCCGCGGCCTCGGCGTTGAGCGCCTTGAGCGCGAAGCTGCACCCGCCGCGCTGGATGAGCGCGATGGCGCCGTCCGGGAAGCCGGCGAAGTCGTCCGGCCCGGTCGGGTCGGCCACGATCGGTGCGCCAACGGCGGCCTCGGTGTAGGCGCCGTCGCAGCCACTCGTGGACGCCCGCGGCGGCGTGAGGTTGATGTCGACCGGAACGACGTTGCCGGTGACGGCGCCCTCGCCACTGCCGGAGAAGACCCCGGTCTCGTAGTCGGCGGCGACCGGCGTGAGCTGGCGCAGCTCGGGCGGGAAGGCGTACGTGATCTCGACCGGGTCCAGCGTCACGGTGTAGCCGGCGTCCTCGAGCAGCCCGGCGACGTAGTCGACGCTGGCCTGGTACCCGGGCGTACCTGCGGCTCGGGTGGTCCCGTACTCGGGGTCGGGGTGGTTCTCCGCGATCTTCTGGAACGCCTCGAGGTGCTCCGTGACGCCCTCGCCCGTCATGCACTCGAGCAGCTTCTGGTAGGTGTTGTTGCTCTGGGTGTCGCATGCAGCGACGGGTGCGGCGGACACGGCCTGTGGCGACATCGTCAGCAGGGCTGCTGTGGCGCCAACCACAATGACGCGTAGCGCCTGCCGGTTCGCCGGACGACGACTTCCGTCCATATGGATCACTTCCTTGGGATCAGACTGGATGGGCTTGCCGGGATTTCACACTCGTCGACCGTGTCGTGCCGGGGCCAGGGCCGCGGGCCCCGCGAGCGGCAGCGCCGCAGCCGAGTCCCCGGAGCTGAGACAGTGCTGGCAGCAGTCCTCAGCAGAGACATGTCGACCTCCCGTGCGGTTCGCCTGTGGCGGTCGGCCCAGCCTCGCACCGCCCGGCCTCCGCGTCCACAGGAAGGTTGGGCCTGCTGCAGGTGCCAGCTCACAGGGCCGCGACGCTGAAGATCTGGGGAGCAGCTCACCCGACCCGGCTCCCGCCCTTACTGCAAAGCAGGACGCCTGAGACCCCACACTGAGACAATGGGGAGCCGATGAGCGATTCCTGGGGTCGTACGAGAATTCGCACCCCCTATTGTCTGTTGCGGTTGGCGGAACGTTCCTGGGCGGCTGTGGGGCGTTGCCCGGCGACACCGCCGACGCTTCATGGAAGCTCGCGCCGGGGCAGGAGGTCGGTCCGACATCGACACGGCTTGACGTGCTCGTGACCCGAGTGGGGTGCAACAGCGGGGTTACGGGCGAGGTCGAAGAGCCAGAGACCGGGGCCAAGAGTGACCGCGTGATCGTCACTTTCGTGTCACCCCTGGAGAACCTGGATCTGCACCCTGCCCGGGCCACCCAGATGTACCGTTCTCGCTGACACTCCCGGAGCCGCTGGGCAACCGCGCGCTGGCCGGCGGTCAATGCCTTACCAACGACGACGTGGCGAGCACCGCGTTCTGCGCAGACGGCGGCCTTCGGTACGAGTCCTAGCAGTGCACGCTCATGCCGCTGCGCGTGAGCGAAATTCTTCCTCCTGTGCCATGGCGTGAGACTGCGTCAATGAAGTGCTGAGGCGTCCGAAACGCCGAGGCGGCGTGAGCAATAGGCGCGCCACCGCATCTCGGTCTCAGGAGCCGTACGCGTGGGAGTCGGCATCGGCCTCTGCTGTTGCTCTTTCGGGCTCGACCTCAAGCGCGATGTGCCACGGGTTCCTCATAGGCGAGGCTGTCCAGCACCCGTGGCCGATTCGTCGGCTCGGGTGTCAGCGCTTGACGCCCCGGAGCCCGTCGGTGGGTTCTCGGCCAGGGCCGCCAGCCGCTCAAGCGTTTGCGTCATGCCTCGGTGCAGGTCTCCTTTGCGGTCCTTGTTCCCGTAGAGGACGCCGATGATGAACCATCCGAACCGGGTCACTGGACGGATGACCTCATAGGACTCGGTGACGACGGTGCCCATGCCATCGGGGGTGAACCGGTACCTCCACTCGATCGTGCCCGCGTGCTTCTCCGTCCGGGTGAAGGCGAATTCCTGGCCACGTTCGGCGACGGTGATGATTGGTGTGTTGTGCCAGTCCGGGCCCCGTCCGGCATGGTTGGTCGCGCGAAACCGCACGCCGACCGCTGGCCCGGTTGCGCCGTCGATCCACTCGGCGGCGACGACTTCTGGGGACAGCTGGGGTGTGCGAGTGACGTCGGCGATGAGGTCGTACAGTGCTTCGGGCGATGCCTCGATGCGCCGCTGCACGGTGTCTTGGGTGAGTTCTTGGATCATCTTCGTGCCTTTCTAAGGTGATGGTGCGTAGTGATGGACGAACATCTCGAGTGCCTGGTCGGTGAGCGAGGTGAAGAGTCCGGACTCGTAGGTCGCGTCGGGTTCGTTGGCCATCTGCTGAGAGCACAGGCCGGCGCTGATCGTGGTGAACAGCCGCAGGGCCTGGTCGCTGTCGGCGTCCGGCGCCAGCTGCCCGCGCCGGACGGCGGTGCGCAGATCCACCCGGCATCGCTCGACGAGGTCCTCAGCAAGCCTGTAGGACCTGGGGTCGGGCTCGAAGCCGGGGATGGGTCGCCAGAAGAGCAACGGCGCCAGGCCGCGGTTGAGTACAGACCAGCGCACGATCGCCCGGTTGCTCTCCTGCAGTCGCGCCAGCCCAGGGTCCACGTCGCGAGCAGCCTCATCGACGAAGGCCGACAGGCGGGCGTAGCCGCGAAGGAACAGCGCGTCGTAGACCCCGTGTAGCGACGTGAAGTACTTGTACACCGACGGTGGCTGCATCCCCAAGCCGCGCGCGAGCTCGGCGATGGTCACCGCCCCCGCACCGCGTTCGGCCACGATCCGTTCGGCGTGGTCGAGCGCTTCCTCGATCACGGCCTGTCGGCGGGCGGCGACCCGGGCGGACTGCCGTTGGTTAATAGCATTAGCCACAGGCTAAGCATCGTAGCCTGGGCGACCGGTTGTCAATGCTCCGGACTGCGAGGGTCAGCTAGGGCCAAGCCAGCGAGAACGCTATGTCCCGACGGACTGGACTGAGCGTGGGTCCTTCCCAGGGAAACGTCCGCAACTGCCGCGGACAGTGAGCTTCACGTCATGCCGATGTGCGGTCGGCTCGAGCGAGTCAAGCGCGAAACTGGGGGCCGCATTTGACTGCGCTCCCCTAGCGACGCGTCAAACCTTGTGCATCCGCGGACGCCTGATCCGTTACCGGCCCCGAGGACCCTAGATTTTCGTCATGACCTCGCCCGATGCCGGCCATCCAACCCGCTCCCTCTCCTACGGGTGGTTCGCCGCCATCGTCATCGCCTACCTGGCGATCATCAAGGGCGTCGGGTACGTCGCCGGCCAGATCTGGAACACCGATGAGGGCTTGTACACCACCCGGGACGTCGTCGTTCAGATGTGGGTGCCCCTGGGTGCAGCCCTGCTGTTCACCTACGCCGTCGTCGCCATCCTGCGCTGGTGGGACCCGGTCCTAAGAGACCGGCACCCCGTGCAGCGGTGGGTCTGGGCGGTGCCGATCGTCTTCGCACTTTGCATCGCCGCGGCCATTGACTACGCCGACCTGTTCGACAAGAGCATCGGATACATCTTGGCCCTGCTGGTCGCGACCCAGTTCGTCGGCTGGGGAGAGGAGGGCATGTTCCGGGGGATCGGCGTCACGACCCTGCGGGCACACGGCCTGACCGAAGGCCGAGTCGCACTGTGGTCGAGCATCATCTTCGGCGCGGTGCACATCAGCAACGCACTCACCGGGGACGTCAGCAAAGCCCTCCCACAAGCCATCGCCGTCAGCTTCGCCGGCTACTTCTTCTACCTCATCAGACGAGTCAGCGGCGGCAACGTCCTCAACTCCGTCATCCACGGGCTCTTCGACTTCTCGATTCTGACCGGCACGGCCATCGTCATCGACCAAGGCGCGTACATCGGTTCGGCCGCCGCGATCGTCGCCTACATCGTGGTCGGCACGCTCCTCATCGTCCGACGCCACCGCATCGAGCCGGCCGCCCAACTCGCATCAAACTGACAGGCGACCATCAACCAAAGAAGGCCCTCCCGGCCGAGGTCGAGCACATCGGCGGGCGCAACGAAGAGCCCGCCGACGACCACGCCCCGAGGAGATGCACCGCCCGCCCGCAGGCCTCGGCGCGTGCCCGCGCAGGACTAACAAGTCCGAGGCCGCCGACGGCTCTCACGGGACCGGGTTCACGTACCAGATTCGTATGTTCGCCCCCAGCGTCAAAGAGGCGCCCAGGCTCACGGTCGTCGAGAACTTCCGGCTGCGACGGGTCGACGGCTACCAGGAGACCCCGACAATGGTCCGGGAGGACTTCAGCGTCACCTGCGAGTGACCACGGCAAGCGCTGCAGCGTTCGTCCAACCGCCAAGGCGAACCATCCGGACATACCGCGAATATTGAACTGGTCCATGCTGAATCGAACCCATCCATGTGGTTGTCGTCATCCGGCACGGATATCCCATGGGAGTCGCCGCCGGACGCATGGGAAGGTGACGTCATGACGGGGACGGCGGGCAAACGGTCCCGGCTGGCAATGGCGGCCGTGGCCGGCGTGCTCGTCTTTACGGTCGCGTCCTGTGCCCGGGCGAATGTCCCGGCGCCCCCTGACAATGCAACACCCGAGCAGGTCGTGCGGGCCTACGCGGATGCCGTTCACGCAGGAGACTGCGCTACCGCCCGGGCGCTGGTCGCCGACCGAAGCCAGAGTTGGTGCGGGGACACCGACATCACTGCATTAACGGTGACCGGCACGACGCATGAGCGCAGGTCGACTGAGTCGGGTGATGGACCTGTGATCGAACGAGTCTGGGTGAATCTGACCCCGCAAGGTGGGGACGCTTCTCTACCGAATGGGGAGCTGATGTGGAGCTACCTGTTGGACCGAACGGGTCCGAACGGTGCATGGAGGATCTACGACCAGGGCATGGGCTGAGGCGGCCTCGCCACTCCTGACGCACTTTCCGGACATGCGCCGATAGTGCCCCTCGACATCCCTGCACGTGCAGTCGGGCACGTCCGAAGCTACCCCAGCCGCTCTGGGTGCGTCTAGGCGTTTCCTACAGGCCGGGACCGATACCGCCACCGCCGGCGCCGTTACTTCCCCCCGTCTCGTATTTCGTCATTCTCCCGACAGGCAGGTCGTCCGCCTTACCGATATTGGGTGACCCCCAGCGTCTGTCAAGCACCACCGCCACGACCAGAAGTAGGGCCAACACTGCTGCTACTGCGATCCAGAACCACATCCACGTCGGCATGCGAGTCTCCTCTCCGACCACTTGCCGGATGACAGCGGATTCAGCAAGTGTCCGCCGCACGACGGCCCGCGTCCAGCATCCGAGGTCCGCACCCATTCAGTGTTCGGCCACGATGGCGCCCGAGGCCAAGCAACCGGATCTGCCGCCGTGGGCACCTCGCCATCGCGACTGCTGCCTGCGCGGGCGGTCAGTCGCAATGACCAAGGGTCCAGTGACAATGAGTGCGGCCCGTTGCTCTGCTAGAAGGGAGGGCCACATGCCTGAAGAGGCGGGGCGTTCGTCCCTCCACTGGCGGATGTGGGTGTTGGTCGTACTTGGTGCAGTCGCCGGAGGGGGGTCGGCGGCGGCGTACCTCGAGCAGGGGTCGCACCTGAAGGCGGCGCTCGGAGCACTCGTGTGCGCGACGTGCCTCGGAGTCATCGCGTGGGCGCTGGACGACAGGGCCTGACTCCACCGGACCTTCACGCATCTGCCGCGTGGCGCGCGACTGCCCGATAGGCGTAGGTGCGCCCTCCGGCGGAGGGTGCCTGGGGCCTACGCTGGACTGGCCTCCCTCCTGAAACTGGCAGGTGCGCCCATGCCGGCACTGTTGATCGCACGCTTCCGCGGGGATGTGGAGCAGTTGACCCGCGCCTATGACCGCGCCCATCGAGCGATCATGGACGCCGGCGGGCCGCCAGGTGAGCTACGCCACCATTGCGCCGTCGGTGACGACTCGCTGGACATCGTCGGGGTCTGGGAGTCCGAGGATGCGATGCGTACGCGCTTCGCCAGCCAACAGATGCGCGATGCGCTTGCGCACGCCGGATTCCCGACGATGGACCATGCCGAGATCACCGTGCTCCGCTTGCATGCCATCGAGCCGCCCATCTGAAGAGCGCGCTCGGCACAACGCAGATGTGACCTGTCACCCCTTCCAAGTTGACGCACGGATATGCCGCGGATAGTCAACTTCCGAAGCGCTGCTGCGCGGCTTGCCTGGTGGTGTCCAGCGCGGCGCCGATGATCGTCCAGGAGTCTCCGGCCTCACGGGCAGCCCGCACCGCGTCGTGCAGTTCCTGCTCCGCCGAGGCCAGGTTCTGCCGAGCGGCGAGGATGCGTCGGAAGTGCGCGGCGTCACGCGCCGGATGCGTGGCCACGTCCAGCTGGTCGAGGCCGGTGTGGTCGTGGTCCGCCTTGATCTTCGTCATCTGTTGTCACCTCATCTCAGGTAGTTGTAGAACGTTGGCCGGAGTCGGTCGGCGTGGATGATCCTGGTCGGCTCGTCGCCCGGGACCGCGACCAGCTCGAGCATCCGGCCGTGCCGGTCAGGTCCGATGGCCAGCAGTCGGTCTTCACCCTCGTAGTCGTACTCGACGAGCCGGATCGCGTTGGTTTCAGGCGTGATGGATGTCGGCATCATTGATGCCGTGCTTTCGCGCCGAGGTCGTCACCTCCAATCGTCAAGAGTGCATTGACATCAACGCAATGTCAAGGGCTCCTTGACGAGCCACCCAAGCCGTCTCTGTCGAGTCAGCGCCTCGGGGGTTCCAGATCAGGCTTCTAGTGGAATGAACGGGTGAGCCGCTGTCACCTTGGTGGGAGCGGACACAGCGCAACCCATGCACGAGCAACGCTCAGGGGAGTCGGCTCCCCCAACGACGAAACCCCGCCCGGTCAGCGACGTTCATGCTGGTCGGACGGGGTTCCCGTCGGGTGGAGCTGAGGGGATTCGAACCCCTGACCTTCTCATTGCGAACGAGACGCGCTACCAACTGCGCCACAGCCCCGCGATGCGGGAGAAACGATAACACCAGCGCGCAGGCCGCCCGAAACCGGATCGCGCCCGGCGGGGAGGGACCGCGCGACGATGCGACGGGTCGTCGGGAGGGGTGCTGACCGGCCAGGACATACGATCTCGACATGCGACTGCGCCTCCCCCGCCCGGACCGGTCCGCGGCCGACCCCGCCGACCTCCCGCGCACCGTGACCGTGGCCGCGGCCAGCGCCCCGATGGCCTCCGACGACCCGCACCGACCCGCCCACTGGGCGGTGCCGCGAGGGGTCCGCACGGCGAGCGAGTGGGCCTGGCGCGCGCTGGTCATCGGCGCCGCCCTCGTCGCAGCGCTCTACGTGACGGCACGGCTGTCCGAGGTCGTCATCCCGATCCTCGTCGCCCTCCTGCTGGCCGCCCTGCTCCAGCCGGTCTACTCCCTCCTCACCCGGCTGGTCCCGCGGGGGCTCGCGGCCGGCATCACGGTCATCGGCACCCTGGCGATGGTGTTCGGCCTGCTCTCGTTCGTCGGCAGCCAGCTGACCAGCCAGATCGACGACATCGGCTCCAGGGTCACCGACGGCATCGACCAGATCCGCCGCTGGCTCAACACGACGTTCGGGGTCACCGACACCCAGCTCGAGGAGTACATCGACAAGGCGCGGGAGTGGCTGAGCTCGGGCACCCTCACCGACACCGCAGCCTCGGCCGGCCTGACGGCCACGCACATCGTGGCGGGCTTCTTCATCGCGATGTTCGCCCTCTACTTCTTCCTCTACGACGGCATGGTCATCTGGGGCTGGACGGTGCGGCTCTTCCCGCGTGGGGCGCGTGAGAAGGTGCACTCCTCCGGCCTGATCGCCTGGGCCCAGCTGTCGGCGTTCACCCGCGCGACGCTCGTGGTCGCCGCGGTGGATGCCGCCGGCATCGGCATCGGGGCGGCCATCCTCGGCGTGCCCTTCGCCTCGGGCATCGCACTGCTGGTCTTCTTCGGCGCGTTCATCCCCGTGGTCGGCGCCGCCGTGTCCGGCACGGTCGCGGTGCTGCTCGCCCTCGTGGCGCTCGGCCCGGTCCAGGCGCTCATCATGCTCGGCATCGTGATCGGCGTGCAGCAGGTCGAGGCCCACCTGCTTCAGCCGTTGCTCGTCGGACGGGTGATGCGCATCCACCCGCTGGCCGTCATCCTCGCGATCGCGGCCGGCGTGATCCTCGCCGGCATCATCGGCGGCCTCATCGCGGTTCCGACGATCGCCGTCATCAACGCCGTCAGCCACCACCTGCTCGACGGGCCCGCGAGCGAGGACGACGTGCCGCCGGGCAAGGCCAAGACCCCCGACGACGTGCTCGAGCCGGGTGAGGAGGCCCGGGCCGAGGCCGAGGCGCAGGACGTCGAGGCCCGCACCGAGGCCGCCGCCCACGCGGACACCGAGCGCACCGACTGACGGTCCCGCGGCGGCGGGAGTCCCGCAGCGGCGGGCGTGCCGCAGCGCCGGGCTGCGCCTGCCGACATGCAGTGCCACACCCGGATGCCGTCGCGCGCCACTTCTCGTGCGTGATCGCGTGCGACCCGAGGGCCGGGGTCGCGACTGCATGTTCACAGGCGCACCTCTGCGTCGGTCAGGCTCCGGCAACGACCGCCGGCGCACCGGCCGGGGCTCAGGCTCCGGCGACGCGCCGCCCGTCGTACTGCGAATCGTCGCTCTCGCGCACGACGGGCGCGGGGTCGGGGGTGACCGCGGCGGGGGCGACCTCGGCCCGCTGGGCCTTGGCCTTCATCGTGTAGGTCGGGCGGGGCACCGGCACGGGGTCCCAGGTGAGCGGGATGTCGTCCTCGTCGACGATCGGCACCATCACGTCGTCGGCGACCTCGACCACCTCAGCGGCCTCGGCGGCCACCGGGTCGACGGCGCTCGGCTCGGGCTCGGCCGCGACGACCGGCTCCGCGAGCGTGGGCATCGAGCTCGTCACCCTCGACCGGTGCCGCTGCCACGCCGGCGGAAGCCGCGAGGGCGGCCGGGGCGGGCTGCGCGGTCGCCGCCGGCGGGGCGGACGCGCGTCGCCGGGCGAGGTCGGACTGCCGACGGGCCCGCGCCCGCACCGCGACGCGACGCTCGGCGCGCACTCCGGAGCGGAGGAACAGGAAGGCCCAGACGACGGCGAGCGCGGCCGGGGCGAGCGCCCACGGCGGCAGCAGGGACAGGGCGACGAGAGGCGCGATGACGAGCAGTTCCGTCAGCGCGCCGAGCAGCAGCAGCCCGCGCACCCGCCGGCTGGGCCGGACCCGGCGGGCGACGGCAGGAGCACGGGTGGGTCGTCGTACCTGGCGCGGCGACGTCGCCGACCCGCTCGAGCGCGAGCCGGGCCCGGCGGGGCGGGCCGAAGCGGCCACGGGGGCAACGGCATCCGAGCCGTCGTCGATGCGTTCGGTGACCCCGATCGGTCCCGGCTCGGTGGGCACGGCGCGCTTGACGAGCACCTGCGGCCGCGAGGCGCGGGCCGGGTGCACGGCGTACGAGCGCGGGGCCGGCTCGGAGAGGTCGGTGCGGGGCAGCGGGTCGCGGCGCTCGAGCACGCGCATGGCCTCACTGAACTGCTCGACCGAGCGCGCGGTGGCGACGTGGTCGCGGCGGCGGACCCAGTACTGCACGAAATAGGCAGCCCAGACACCGAGGAGGACCAGGAAGATCAGGCTCGACGGCGACTGCACGCTACGACGGTAGGTGCGCGCCCCCGTCGTGCGCCGGACCCCCATCGGTGTGTCGCGCAAGTGACTGCTGTGACGACTGTGCTCCACCGGTACTCGCGCCGACTCCTGACCCCTGCGCGGCGATCCGCACGAGCCGGTCGCCGAGCGTCTCGCCGGCGAGGTCCTCGGTGGTCAGCGCGAAGGACAGGTGGTCGCGCCATGCGCCGGCGATGTGCAGGTAGTGCGGGCGCAGCCCCTCCGGGCGGAAGCCCAGCTTGCGCACCACGGCCAGGCTGGCGGTGTTCTCCGGCCGGATGTTGACCTCGAGCCGGTGCAGCCCCAGCGTGCCCAGGGCGTGGTCGCCGGCGAGCGCCAGGGCCGTGGGGATGACCATCTGACCGGCCACCGTCCGGCTGACCCAGTACCCGACGTAGCACGACCGGAACGACCCGAGCACGATCGAGCCGACCGACAGCTGCCCCACGAACCGGCCCTCGACCTCGACGGCGAAGGGCAGCGCCCGGCCGGCCCGGGCGTCGCGGTCGTACTGCTCGACGAGCTCCTCGAACGTGCGGGCCGGCGCGTCGGGGTCCGGGGAGGTGGCGTCCCACTCCTCCAGCCAGGCGGCGTTGGCACGACGCACCGACTGGAAGGCCGGGCCGTCGTCGGTGGTGAGCGCCCGCAGGGTCACCTCGATGCCGGTCGGGGTCACGCCCGTCAGGCGCACCGGCCACGGCCACTCCCCCACCGGGTCGACACCACCGCCATCGGGCCCGACGACACCGGCGGCCCTGCGGCGAACCCGCTCCCACATCAGTGGTCGCCACCCTCGGCCTGGCTCAGGGCGTGCGGCAACACCTCGGCCAGCACCTCGAGCGCGTCGCGGACCCCGCCACTGGAGCCGGGCAGGTTGACCACGAGGGTGCGGCCGGCGAGGCCGGCCAGCCCGCGCGACAGCACCGCCGTCGGGATGCCGTGCGCCACCCCGCGCGCCCGCACGGCTTCGGCGAGGCCGGGCACCTCGCGGGTCAGGAGGGGTCGGGTGGCCTCGGGGGTGCCGTCGGTCGGGGTCAGGCCGGTGCCGCCGGTGGTCAGCAGCAGGTCGGGGTCGGTCGCCAGGGCCGCCTCGAGCGCCTCGACCACGGCGGGGCCGTCGGGCACGACGGTGGCGTCGGGCACGAGCGCACCCCAGGACCGCAGCGTCTCGACGAGCAGGGCGCCTCCGCGGTCGGGGTAGACCCCCGCGGCCGCTCGGGTCGAGCAGGTCACGACGACCGCGGTGCGGCCGGCGAGGGGTGCGGCCGATACGGCATCCGAACCGGTCACGCGCCCTCCTCCCAGTCACCCGAGCGGCCACCGGACTTCGCCGTGACCCGCACGTCGGTGATCCGGGCGTGCTTGTCGACGGCCTTGACCATGTCGATGAGCGCGAGTGCAGCGACGGCCACGGCCGTCAGCGCCTCCATCTCGATGCCGGTGCGGTCGGCGGTGCGCACCACGGCCCGGATGTCGACCCCGTCGTCGACGACGTCGAGGTCGACCTCGACGGCGTGCACGGCCACCGGGTGGGCCAGCGGGATCAGCTCAGGCGTGCGCTTGACGGCCTGGATGCCGGCCACCCGGGCCACGCCGAGCGCGTCACCCTTGGGCACGACCCCGTCGCGCAGTGCGGCCACGGCGACCGGCGACAGCAGCACCCGCCCGGCGGCGGCGGCCCGGCGGGCCGTGACGGCCTTGCCGGAGACGTCGACCATGTGGGCGGTGCCGTCGGCGCGCACGTGGGTGAGGCCGGTTTGCGGCGGGGTCACGGGGTCAGAGGCCACGGTCGCGATCCTGCCCGAGGAGGGGGAGGCAGCGCAGCCGGTCGCCGGGCTCGACCCGGTCGACGTCAGCGGGCACGACGGCCAGCGCCGTGGCGGCGGTGAGCGCACCGAGCACGTGCGAGCCCTGGCCACCCGAGGGCCGCACGCGACCATCGGTCTCCACGACGCGGGTCAGCTCGACCTTGCCGGGGGCGGCCGCCCAGCCCGTGTCGGCGACAGCCTCGAACGCGCCGTCGACGTCGGGGTCGAGCCCGGCGAGCCGGCGCAGGGCAGGCAGCACGAACACGTGGAACGACACCAAGGAGCTGACGGGGTTGCCCGGTAGCGTCACCGCGGGGGTGCGCGAGCGACCCACGACACCGCAGCCCTGCGGCATCCCGGGGCGCATCGCGACCTTGACGAACTCCACGCCGCCGTCGTCGGTGAGCACCTCCTTGACCGTGTCGTACACCCCCATCGAGACCCCTCCGGTCGTCAGCACGAGGTCGGGCGTGCCGGGGAGGTCGTCGAGCAGGGCGCGCATGGCCGCGGCGTCGTCGCGCAGGTGCGCCCACCCGGAGACCTCGGCGCCGGCTGCCTCGACGAGGGCGCGGAGCATGACGGAGTTGGAGTCGACGATCTGGCCGTGCTCGAGGGTGGACCCTGCCGGCACGAGCTCGTCACCGGTCGACACCACGGCCACCCGCGGGGGCGGGTGCACCGACAGGACCGGCACGTTGGCCGCGGCGGCGAGCGCCAGGTGGCCCGGGCCGAGCCGGGTGCCGGCCGGCAGCACCAGGTCGCCGGAGCGCACGTCCTCGCCGCGGCGGCGCAGCGAGCGGCCCACGGCCGGGGCGTCGTGCAGCGCCACCTCGGTCGCGCCGCCGTCGGTGAGCTCGACCGGGACCACGGCATCGGCCCCCTCGGGCATCGGTGCCCCGGTCATGATCCGCAGGGCGTGCCCGACCGGGAGGACGTGGTGCCTGGTGTCGCCGGCGGCGACGTCACCGGCGACCGGCAGCACGACCGGCGCCTCGGTGGTGGCCCCGGCGAGCTCGGCCGCCCGCACGGCGTACCCGTCCATGGCCGAGTTGTCGAAGCCGGGCAGGTCGACCGCGGCCACGACGTCGTGCGCGAGCACCAGGCCGAGGGCCGACCCGACCGGCACGCTCGTGGCGGGCAGCGGGGCGACGAGGGACAGCACCGCGGCCCGGTGCTCGGCGAGCGTGCGCATCACACCACACCCTGCAGGTGCGCACCGTCGGCGATGGTGGGCACCGCACCGGTCACCCGCACGTCACCGGTGCACACGACGCCGGCACCGAACGTCACGTCGCCCTCGACGCGCAGGCTCGTGCAGTCCCGGATCGAGGGCACCCCGCGTGGGAAGCGCTGCTCGAAGCCGGTGATGTGGGCGTAGGGCTTCGCGAGGTCGATGAACGGCTCGTCGTGGTCGATGAGCGACTCGACGAGTGAGTCCTCGGTGAGCCGGTAGAGGTCGGAGCGGATCAGGAGCAGCTCGTTGGTCGTCTTCACCGGGCGGAACCGGCTGCGGTCGACGGCCAGCGCGCGCGACCCGTCGAACACCTCGACGGCCGCACCCATGGCGGACTCCACCTGGATGACCGGGGTGCTGTCGGGGCGGAGCGGGTCGACCGTCTTGCGGTTGACGATGATCGGCAGCCCGAGGATGCCGTCCCGTTCCGCCAGGCGCGCGGCCAGCACGTCGAGGTCGACCCAGAGGTTGTTCGCGTGGAACCACGGGTGCCGGTCGGTGTCCTGGAAGAAGTGGTCCTCACCCTCGGCGACCATCGCGCTGTCGCGCAGCACGAGTCGTCCGTCGCTCTTGCGCACCCCGAGGTGGCCGCCCTTGCGGTCGTTGCGCGTTCGGGCACAGACCTCGGTGACGTAGGGGATTCCCTCGCGCGCCATCCAGGCCGGCACCGCCCCCTCGCACGTGGCCCCGAGGTTGTCGGCGTTGGAGAGGAAGGCGTAGCGGTAGCCGCGCTCGCGCAGCGCGTCGAGCAGGCCGGTGGTCTGCAGCGCGACGTAGACGTCGCCGTGCCCCGGCGGGCACCACTCGAGCGAGGGGTCGTCCGGCCACTCGACCGGGGCGAGGTCGTCGGTGCGCAGCTTGGGTTCCATGCTCTGCAGGAAGTCGAGCGGCAGGTCGTCGACCGCGATCCCCGGATGCCGGCCGAGGATCGCCAGCGACTGCTCGCGGGTGCGGAAGGAGTCCATGAGGAGCAGCGGGGTCCGCACCCCGTGCCGCCGCCGCAGCGCCAGGACCTGCCGAGCGATGATGTCGAGGAAGCTCAGCCCGTCGCGCACCGGTAGGGCCGACTTCGGGCCGCTGATCCCCATGCTCGTGCCGAGCCCGCCGTTGAGCTTGATGACGACGGTCTGGCCGAGCCCCTCGACCACGGCGGCCTCGTCGGGTCGGACGTCGTCGAGGTGCACCACGTCGGTGAGCGGGTCGATGGTGTCCTCGGGGATGGTGCCGGTCGCGGCCGACCGCAGCTGCGCGTGGAAGCGGCTGAACACGGACACCGCGAGCTCGGGCACCCCGGCTGCGCGCATCTTGTCCGTCGCCGCGCGCAGGCCGTCGGTGGTCATGCGGCAACCCTACGATGCGGGCATGGCCCGTGATCCCGAGAAGTCCGCACGTCGCAGCACGTTGCGGGCTCAGCGCCGCGCGATCGCCGCCACCCGTGACACCGCCGCCGACGGCGCCGCCCTGACCGACCACGTCGTGGCCCTTCTCGCGCGCCTGGGGCTCGGGCCGGGGTCCGTCGTCACCTCGTACGTCGCCGTGCCCGGTGAGCCGCCGACGGCCACGCTCAACGCGGCGCTGGCGGCGCACGGCATCCGGGTGCTGGTGCCGATCACGCTGGCCGACCTCGACCTCGACTGGAGCGACGCCTTCGACGCCACCGACGCCGCGTCGGCCGCCCTCGGCCCCGACGGCGTGGCCCTCGCCGACCTCGTGCTCGCCCCCGGGCTCGCCGTCGACCGCACCGGTACCAGGATGGGCCAGGGTGGCGGCTGCTACGACAGGGCCCTCCCGCGCCGCCGCCCGGGCACGCCGGTGGTCGTGGTGCTGCACCCCGGCGAGCTGCTCGACGCGGACGAGCCAGTGCTGCCGCGGCAGCCCCACGACCAGCCGGTCGACGCCGTGGTGACCGCCGACGGCGTGACCGACCTCGGGCTCAGCCCGTGGAGCCGGCGCCCTCCGGCCTCAGGGTGAGCACGTCGGGGTCGGTCTCGCTCACGGCGGCCTCGGTGAAGGGCCACGGTCGCTGACGGCCGGCCACCCAGTCCTCGACCTGGTCGGTGTAGTGGGCGTCGGTCGGGTGACCGCTCACCCCGGTCTGGTTGATCCACGTCGACGCGTCGAGGTCGGACAGGTCGACGACCATCCGCATGGACGGCGCCCAGTCGACCTCGTAGCCCTCGCTCGCGGTCCAGCCGTTGGCGTTGACGATCGACGAGCCGCCCGGCATGTCGTGCGTGCCATCGTTGACGAGCCAGCGCACCGGCGCCGGCACCGTCTCGCCGCCGAGCACCGGGTGCTCCAGGGTGAGCCGGTGCAGCTTGCCCCACTGCCACTTGTCGGGGTCCTTGCCCAGCTCGCGGGTCAGCTCGAGGCGGGCCTCGACCAGCGCCTGGCGCAGCACCTCGTCCTTGCCCTCGGTGACGTTCGGGGTGAGCTTGTTGTCCCACCACGCGCTCTTGGGGTCGGTGAGCAGCCCCTGCACGGCTGATCGCCAGCGGGCGTCGCCGTCGGCCTTGAGCCCGGTCGGCAGCTCGTCGTCGAAGAGCAGCTCGAGCAGGTTGCGCCAGACCGCGTTGTAGTAGGCGGCCGCCGCGCCGGACTCGGCGTCGCCGGCGGGGGTGGTGAAGTCCCAGGCGCGCAGCAGCTCGCGGGCCTCGCGAGTGAACTCGAGCAGCTCGGCCGAGTCGGGGTCGGCCTCGGACGCCGACAGGGGAACCGCGAGCAGGGTGGGCACGAGGACCTTGGCGAAGGAGTCCTCGGTGTCGAGCTGGATGTCGGCCATGTCGGCCGGGGACACCTTGCCCAACGCCGCGAGGCGTTCGCCGATGCGGGTCGAGCGCCACCCGTGGTCCCACTCGCTCGTGAGGAACGGCGTCGAGCCGCTCGCCACGGCCTGGTTCGCCGCCACGATCACGCCGTCCTTCGGGTCGAGCGCCCACGGCATCTCGGAGAACTCGACGAAGCCCTGCCAGTCATAGGTCGAGTCCCAGCCTGGCGCCGGCCAGTAACCGGCCGGCGCGCGGGGCAGGGCCGGGCGCCGCAACGGCACCTGGCCCGGCGCCTGGTAGCCGATGTGGCCCTGCCGGTCGGCGTAGAGCAGGTTCTGGGCGGGCACGGCGAAGGAGCGCGCGGCCTCGCGGAAGGCCTCGAAGTCGGTGGCCAGGTTGAGGTCGAGGATGGCGTCGGCGGTGCGGCCCGGCTGCAGCCCGGTCCAGGCGAGCGAGACGAGGTAGGACTCGTTCTCGTCGCCCTCCTGGTCGGTCGGAGCCCTGCCCCCGGCATCGGAGAGCCCGTCCATGACGTCGGACATCATCGGCCCGTGCACGGTGCTGCGGACCGTGATCCGCTGGTCGGCGCCGCCGGCGACCTTGATGACCTCCTGGCGCGTGGTGACCTCCTCCCAGTCGCCGTCGCGCAGGTAGGTGTCGCCGATGACCCGCTCGAGGTAGAAGTCGGTGACGTCGGGCCCGAGGTTGGTGAGGCCCCAGGCGACGTCGGCGTTGTGGCCGATGACGACGCCCGGCACCCCGGCGAAGGAGAAGCCGCTGACCGCGAGCGGGCAGGCCTGCGACACGGTGCGGCAGCTCAGGCTGTTCTGGATCCAGATGCCGGGCTGGCTGACCCCGAGGTGCGGGTCGTTGGCGAGCAGCGGCTTCCCGGTGGTGGTGCGTGCCCCGGTGACCGCCCACGAGTTCGAGCCGATGCCGGCACCGCGCCCGACCAGCTGCGGGATCGCGTCCAGCGCGTCGTGCACCTTCGCGTACGCGGCCTGCGCCGACGCACTGGTGAGCCGGCCGTCGTCGGGCGACGCGACGGCATCCGCCGGGGTGGGGGCGCGCGTCGGGGACGTGGTGAGGGCCGACGGCACCGCCGACTGGGTGGCGCGCCCGGGCACCTGGGGCGACCACTCGTCGCTGCCGAGGATCGGCCGGTGGGCCTCGTCGTCGTAGGCGGGGTAGATCTGGCTGATCTGCGCGGGGGTGAGCCGGCCGAAGAGGCGGGCGCGGGCCAGCTCGTCGGCGAAGTTTCCCTTGAGGTCCCAGGCCCACGCCTTGAGCCAGGCCAGGCTGTCGACCGGGGTCCACTCCTCGATCTCGGCGGTCGGCAGCTGCAGGCCCAGGATCGTGTACTCGATGGCGACGTCGCGGGGGGTGCGCCCGCGCAGGTAGGTGTTCACGCCGTCGGCGTAGGCCTGGAGCACCTGGCGGGTCTGCGGCTTGAGGGTGGGCAGCTCCTCCGCGGCGATGCGTCGCCAGCCCATCGTGCGGATCACCTTGTCGGAGTCGAGTCCGTCCGTGCCGACGAGCTCGGACAGCCGGCCGGCGGTGATGTGACGGCGCAGGTCCATCTCGAAGAACCGCTCCTGGGCGTGCACGTAGCCCTGCGCCCGAGCCAGGTCGGTGAGGCTGTCGCCGAAGATGTGCGGGACGCCGCTACCGTCGCGCATGACGGTGACGTCACCGGTGAGGCCGGGGAGCTCGGCACTGCCGGAGGTGCGTGGGAGGGAGTCGCGCACCGCCGACACGACGACGACGCCGGCCACCAGCGCCACCACCACCACGACGGCGAGAAGCCCGTAGAGGACGCGGCGGGCAATGACGACTCGACTCACCCTGCGAGACTAGGTCACCGGAGTACGACGACAAACGAGGACGGGCCGTGCGAGAGACCTGGGCGTTGCCGTTCGCAGGAGGTGATGCGTCCGGGTTCTCGCTCGACGACCTGACGCTGGCCCTCCTCGTCGGCAGCCTGGTGCTCGTCGTCTCGGTCGCCGCGGTGCGCCTGTCGCTGCGCTCGGGGCTTCCCTCCCTGCTCATCTACCTCGGCATCGGGTTGCTGCTCGGCGAGGCGGGTTTCGGCATCCAGTACGAGGACCAGCGGCTGACCCAGGTGCTCGGCTACGCCGCGCTCGTGCTCATCCTCGTCGAGGGCGGGCTGACGACCCAGTGGTCCGGCATCCGCCGGTCGGTCGCGCCCGCCGCGGTGCTGGCCACCGTCGGGGTCGCGGTGTCGGTGCTGGTCGTGGCGATCGCAGCGCACTTCTTCCTCAGCTGGGACTGGCAGGTCGCCTTCCTCGTCGCCGCCGTGCTCGCCTCCACCGATGCCGCAGCCGTGTTCTCGGTGCTGCGCCGGGTGCCGCTCCCCCGGCAGATCTCCGGGGTGCTCGAGGCCGAGTCCGGCTTCAACGACGCGCCCGTCGTGCTGCTCGTCACCGCCATCGCCGTCGGGATGGCGCCCGGCGCCACGCCGGAACCGCTGTGGCAGGTCGGGATCGTCGCGACGCTCGAGCTGATCGGCGGCGCCCTCATCGGGCTGGCCATCGGCTGGCTCGGTGCGCGGCTGCTGCGAGTGGTCGCCTCGACGTCGTCCGCCCTGTTCGCCATCGGCGTCACCTCGGTCGCCGTGCTCGCCTACGCCGCTGCCGACGTGGTGCACACCTCCGGCTTCCTCGCGTGCTACCTCGCGGCGCTCGTGCTCGGCAACCAGCGGATGCCGCACCGGCCGGCCGTGCTCGGCTTCGCCACGGCGATCGGCTGGCTCGCCCAGATCGGCCTGTTCGTGCTGCTCGGTCTGCTGGCGCACCCGGGGAACTTCCTCGACGTCCTCTGGCCCGCCCTCGTCGTCGGCGCGGCCCTGCTCCTGCTCGGCCGCCCGCTGTCGGTGCTGGTGTCGTGCCTGCCGTTCGGGATGTCGTGGCGCACCCGGGCGTTCCTGTCGTGGGCGGGGCTGCGCGGCGCCGTGCCGGTCGTGCTCGCGACGGTGCCCGGCACCGTCGGCGCCCCCGGCGTGACCTGGCTGTTCGACCTGGTCTTCGTGCTCGTCGTCGTCTTCACCGTGGTGCAGGCCCCGACGCTGCCGTGGGTGGCGCGCCGGCTCGGGCTGGCGACGGCCCACCACCGGGTCGACCTGGCTGTGGAGACCACGCCACTGAGCGAGCTCGGCGCCGAGCTGCTCGAGATCGACATCGGCCCCGGGTCCCGGATCGCCGGGGTGCGGGTGTTCGAGCTGCGCCTGCCGGTGGGCGCGAACATCTCGCTGGTCGTGCGCGAGGGACGGTCGTTCGTGCCGCGTGAGAACGACGTGCTCCGCCACGGCGACCAGCTGCTCGTCGTCGCCCCGAGCGCGGTACGTGAGAGCACCGAGAAGCGGCTGCGCGAGGTGAGCCGGGGCGGCCGGCTGGCCGGCTGGCCCTAGGAGCGGCGTCCGACCGCGCCCCTCAGCCGTGCCCGCATCGACCAATAGGTCACTCCGGGTACGGCGACCGTGCTGACCAGGCGTACCCCGATCGACCACTGGGTCATTCCGGGCACAGCGACCGTGTGGCCAAGCGCAACCCCGATCGACTGATCAGCCGGCACGGCGGACGGGGGAACAGGGCGGTCGCCCACTCGCTTATCCTTGGGTGACGCCGTCGTCAGCCCGCAGCGTCGTCGCGCCGTTCCCGGCGTGACCCGGGCCGGCGCACCACATCGTTTCGCAGGAGGACCCCGTGCCGACGTACGCCTACGCGTGCACCGAGTGCGACCACCGTTTCGAGGCCGTGCAGTCGTTCAGCGACGACTCCCTCACCGTGTGCCCCGAGTGCGAGGGGCGCCTGCGCAAGGTCTTCAACGCGGTCGGCATCGTCTTCAAGGGTGGCGGCTTCTACCGCACCGACTCGCGCTCCGGGTCGTCGGTGACTGCCGGGTCCGCCACGAACGGCTCCGGCTCGTCGTCGGACAAGTCGTCCGGGTCGGACGGGTCGTCGGGGTCCTCCGAGAAGGCCCCGGGCTCCTCCGGCTCCTCCGGCTCCTCCCGCTCCGGCTCCTCCTCGAGCGGGTCGTCCACAGGCACCTCGAAGCCCGCGGCGGCGTCCACAAGCTCGAGCTGACCTCTCGGATGCCGGTCGGCGGCGTCTAGCGTCGTCGGCATGCCGCGTCCGTCCCGCCCCCTGCCCGGGCTCACCGGCCCGGGGCGACGGGCCCGCTGGCGACGGGGGGTCCTGCGCCGGGTGGCCTCCGCCGTCCTGGCCGCGGCCGCCGTCGTGCTGGTCGTCCTACAGCTGCGGCCGCCACCCGAGCCGGTCACGCCGGTGCTCCTCGCCGCCCGTGACGTGCCCGCCGGCGCGGTGCTGGCCGCCGCCGACCTCCGTCTCGAGCACGTGGTGCAGAGCACCGCCCAGCCCGGGGCGCTGGTCGCGTCAGCGGATGCCGTGGGCCGCCGAGTCGCGGGGGGGCTGGCCCGCGGTGAGCACCTCACGGCATCCCGGCTGGTGCCGCGGGGCGCGCTCGACGGACTGCCCCCGGGAAGGGTCGCGCTGCACGTCGTGTCGGCCGACCCCGACGCCGTCGACCTCCTGTCACCCGGCCTGCCCGCGCGGGTCTACCCGGTGGCCGGGGGTCCGGCACTCGCGGTCGCGGCCATGGTGCTGGCGACCGACCCACCCGGTGACAGCGGCCCCGCAGGGCTGACCGACCCAGCACCGCGCGGCGTCGTGCTGTCGCTGAGCGCGGCGGAGGCCGATGCCGTGCTTGCCGGGCACGGCTCGCTCGACGGCCCGGTGACGGTCACCGTCGTGGCGTCTGCGGGGTGAGGCCGCCTGGTCCGACGGGTTCGACGGCGTCGGCGTCACTTCGAATGAGCGAACGTGGGCCCCGGCGCGGCCACTGGTCCACCACCGGACCTAGGCTCTGGCGGGACCATCCTCGCACCACACCCGCCATCGCCCCACGAACAGGAGCCACCATGAAGGGTTTCAGGGACTTCGTCCTGCGCGGCAACCTCATCGAGCTGGCCGTCGCGTTCATCATCGGCGCCGCCTTCGCGACATTGATCGGCGCGTTCACCAAGTTCATCCTCGAGGCGATCGGCAAGGTCACCGGCGGGGCCGACTTCAACTTCGACGACTGGCAGCCGGGCGGCTGGTCGACGATCGGGCCCTTCCTGACGGCCCTGATCGCCTTCCTCATCATGGCGTTCGTCGTCTACTTCTTCATCGTCAAGCCCTACGAGAAGGCCAAGGACCGGTACTTCCCGGCCGAGCCCGAGGCCGACACGATCGACCCGAACACCGAGCTGCTCCGCGAGATCCGCGACGAGCTGCGCGCCCCCCGCGTCTGACCGACGCCCTGTCCTCGGGCCTGGGGCGGCCAGTGGTCGAACCGTCGGTCTCGGCGCAGCCAGTACCCACCCCTCGCTCCCCGCCGCGGCCGCCTGGGTGGGTTGTGGTCGCATCGATGGTCTCGGCGCAGCCACAGGCCACCCCTCGGCCATCACTCCCAGTGGGGCGGACGCTGCTCGCGCAGCCAGCGGTCGTGCTGGGTTTCGCCCTTCTTCGGTTCGGCACGCGGCGGCACGACATCCGGCACGTCATCGGCCGACGGGTTGGTGCCCGGTCGCTCGGCCCTGCGCCGCACCCGGCGGCGCGGCGGTTTCGGCTGCGCAGCCTGCGCGCCGGGGCCGGCCTGCTCGGTCGGTTCGCGGAGGACTGCCGGCTGGTCAGGCTCGGCGGGGCCCGGCTGGTCAGTCATCACCCGGGGCCTCACGCACCCCGGCTGCCTCGAGGATCCGGGACACGTCGCGGGCGGGGTCGCGGAACACGTCGGTCGACCAGACCCGCAGGTGGCGCCACCCCAGGCGCTCGAGCTGCTCGGCCCGCAGCCGGTCACGGTCGCGGGTCGTGCGCATCGCGGCGTACTGCGGCCCGTCGGACTCGACGGCGAGCACCATGGCCCCCGGTCGAGCCGGGTCCTCGACGGCCAGGTCGACCGGGTCGAGCGAGGATCCGACGTCCTCGTGCACGACCAGCCCGTGGGTGCGCAGCCGGCGCGCGAGGTCGGCCAGCACCACCGAACGGGTCCCGGCGACCGGCGCGGGCACGGCATCCGGCTGGGCAGCCGCGCCGCCCGCCCGCACACCGGGCAGCGGCCCACCGGCCGCGTAGGCGAGGAAGTCGCGCAGCATCATCGCGCCACGGGCGCGCAGCCGGGCCGGGTCGAGGTCGGCGGCGGCGATCGACGACACCACGGTCATCGAGCGCCGGGCCCGGGTGATGGCGACGTTGAGCCGACGCTCGCCACCCTCGATGTTGAGCGGGCCGAACCGGTGCAGCACGCGCCCGTGCGGCGTCTTGCCGTAGCCGACGGTGAGCACGATGTCGTCGCGCTCGTCGCCCTGCACCCGCTCGAGGTTCTTGACGAAGAAGGGCTCGGGCCGGTCCTCGTCGAAGAACGCGAGCACCCCGTCGTCGAGGTCGGCCAGGGCGCGGCGCAGGGCCTCGTCGACCCGGGTGGCGTGGGCGATGCCGAGCGCGATGACCCCGAGCGAGCGAGTGGGGCTGGTGCGGGCGTGCTCGATCACCAGCTCGACGACCCGGTCGACCTCGGTGGTCGTCGTCTCGACGGCGCCCTCACCCTCGGCGACCATGCCGTGCCCCTCGACGAGCACGTGGTGCACGACCGGCTCGGTGCCGGTGCCCGGGAAGGTGACGAGCGACCCCTCGTAGACCTCGGCGTTGGCGAACGCGATGAGCCGCTCGTCGAGCGAGCGGTAGTGCCAGGAGAGCCGGCGGCTCGGCAGCGCGGCCGCGAGCACGTCGAGGATCGACTCGACCCCCTCGGTGATCGCCTCGTCGGCGCCGACCGCGGCGGGGTCGCCGTCGGTGACGGTGGTGAAGAACGAGGTCGGCGGCAGCTGGCGCGAGTCACCCGCGACGACGACCTGCCGGGCCCGGGAGATCGCGGAGACCGCCTCGGCGGGCGGCACCTGCGAGGCCTCGTCGAAGACGACGACATCGAACCACTGCCCCGGCGGCAGCACCGAGGCGACGACCAGCGGGCTCATCACCCAGCACGGCCGCACCGCCGTGACCAGGTCGGGGCAGCGCTTCACGAGGTCGCGCAGCGGGGCCAGCCGCCGGGCACGCGCACCCTCGGCCCGCAGGAACGTCTCCTGCTCGGGGTGGTCCCCGACCACCTCGGCGACGTGGTCGCCCACCGCAGCGATGACCCGCTCGGCATTGGCCTCGACAACGGCCCGGTCGGCCTCGGCGAACTCACCCAGGCTCCTGGTCAGCGCCCGGCCGTCGTGCGCCGCGACCCGGGGGTCGCGCAGCGCGATCTCCTCCGAGAGGGAGGACCACCAGACCCACTCCACCTCCGCGGTCGCCTGCTCGGCCGGCACGGCGCGCGTGCGCAGGTCGTCGACCAGCGGTCGCAGCCCGGATGCCGTGATCTCGTCCAGTGCGGTGGTGACCGCGGGCACCACCGCGAGCCGCCCCGCCGCGGCCGCGAGGGCGTCGACCCGGCCGCGCAGCGAGGCGAGGTCGAGGTCGACGAGGGACGTCACGGCATCCACCGACGTGCCCTCGGCGGCCGGCTCGGCTCCGGGGAGGTGCTGGTCGAGCCAGTCGAGGTCGGCGACGAGGCCGGCGTGGGACACCCGGGCCCGGTCGAGCTCGACCGGGATCTCGGGTCGGCCGCCGGAGCCGGCGAGCTGGCGCCAGGCCACCCGCTGGTCGCTCGCGCTGGCGAGCGCCACGTGCAGGTCGGCGGGCGGGCGCCCGGGTCGGAGCAGGGCGCGGGCCTGGCGCCGCAGCCGCCAGCGGTCGAGCCAGCCGAGGTCGGAGCCGACCGAGCGGCGGTAGGCCGAGCTGCCGGTGGCGGTCACCAGGTCGTCGAGCGGGATGTCGAACACCTCGGGGCGGAAGACCTCGAGGGTGTCGCGGACGTCGCCGACCGTGGACAGGACGCGACCCCAGTCCTTCGTCGTCGGTGCCTCCGGCAGCGGGATGCCGCGGAACACGTCGGCGAGGGTACGGGCGGTGGCGTCGACCTCTCCCCCGGCGAGCCGGTCGACCCGCTCGCGCGCCCCGGCCGCCTCCTCGGGGGTGCGGATGCCGGCGCCGAACCAGGGGTCGCCCGCGCCGTCGGCGTCCCAGTCGGCCAGCGACGCGACCGTCGTGATCGCGGCGGCCATCGCGGTCAGCTCGTCGCGGTCGAGCGCGGCGAGCACCTCGCCGCGCAGCCGGACCCGCGAGCGAGGAGGAGTGGGCAGGTTCGCGAAGGCCGAGACGGCCTCCTGCACCTGGTGCAGGGAGACACCCCACGGCTCACGCCGCTCGTGCAGCGACCGCACGTGCCCGCCGAGCCGGTCGGCCGCGGCCCGCCGGGACGTCGCGGGAGCAGTGACCCGAGGGGCGGCCGGGTCGGGCGTCGCGATGCCCGACCGCCGGCGGGTGGTCTCGGGCCGGCCGAGCCGGTCGAGGGCGTCGACCAGCTCGCGCGCCACCCGTCGTCGCCCGTGGGCGCCGGCGTGCAGGTCGAGCACGAGGTCGCCCAGGCCGACCCGGTCGAGCCGGCCCACCACGGCGTCGATGGCAGCGCGCTTCTCGGCGACGAAGAGCACCCGTTTCCCGTCGGCGGCGAGGGTGGCGATCAGGTTGGCGATGGTCTGCGACTTGCCGGTGCCGGGAGGGCCGTGGACGACCAGGTGCGACCCGGAGCGCACCGCCTCGATGGCCTCCTGCTGGCTGCTGTCGGCGTCGAGCACGAGCACGTCGCGGTCGGGGTCGTCGAGGTCGACCCGGCTCTGGTCGAGCTCGGAGCGAACCGCCCGCAGGGCGTCGGGGTCGCCGGCCAGGGCCGCCACCACGTCGTGGTCGGCGAGGGCGTCGCCCTGGGACGCGAGGTCGGCCACCATGGGCAGCTTGGCGTAGGAGAAGGTGCCCACGACCAGCCGTGGTGTCACGGCGAAGTCGGGCACGGCGGCGCAGGCCTCGGCCAGGGCCGCGTACACCGGGTAGGGGTCGAAGGTGGGGCCGCTCGTGGCGAGCGACTCCAGGGCCTCCTCGTCGAGGGTGATGCCCTGCTCGGAGGACAGGTAGTGCACCAGTACAGGGTTGAGCTCGAGGTCGGTGCCGAGGTCGAGCACGTAGTCGCCCTGTGCGGCGCCCGTCGCGCGCAGCGTGCACGCGCGCAGCAGCACCGGCGCGGCCGGTGCCCGGGGGGCGGTGCGTCCGTCGGGCAGGCGCACGGCCCACGACGCCATGCCGATCGCGAGGAACCCGGTGAGGATGCCGCGCTCCTCGGCGAGCTCGCGTGCCTTGGCCGCGATGGCCCGCGTGCGCCGGCGGGCCTCCTCCAGGGATCCCGGCTCGCGAACGAGGTCGGACAGCTTGGTGGGCCGGCCGGCCAGCAGCATCGCCATCGCGCCGACGTGGGCGGTCGTGAGGTCGAGGGTGCCCGTGGGCAGGTCGCGGTACCACAGCAGGGTGTTGCGCCCGCCGAGGTCGACCAGGTGGCGGGTCCAGGCAGCTCGTGCGGCGGCCACCCGGGTGAGGCGTGGGTCGTCGTCGCGCCCCGTGACGGCAGGCCCCCCGGGCTCCCCGGCAGGGGGGTGGCCGGTGTCGGCCGCGCCCTCGACGGGCGTCGCCTCGCCGCTCGTCGGGGACGTGTCACTCACCTCAGCAGGCTAACAACGCGGACGGTCAGCACCGGCCAGGCGCCGTGGTGGGTCGGGTCGCCGCGCTCAGGTGACGGCGGTGGGGTCGGCTCCCGCTGCCGCGCCCAGCGGGGCCGAGCCGGCATCCGCCGTCGTGGGGTTCCTGCGAAGTCAGGAGCACATCGCCGGGTCATGGCCGCACCCGATCCTGACTGCGCGAAGTGCTCCTGACTTCGCCAGATGGGGCCTGCGGAACAGGGTTGGTTGGCGGCGCTCAGGTGACGGCGGGCCCGGGGCGGGCGCTCGACAGGGCGGCGGCCAGGCCGATCGTCACGGCCACCCCGAGCGCCCCCAGTGCCAACGTCTCGAAGCTCCCGCGGTCGACGACCACGCCGGCGAGCGCCCCGCCGGCCCCGGCCATCAGGCCCATGAGTAGGTCGGAGGCCCCCTGCGCGCCGGGTCGCTCCTGCACCGGCACGGCCGCCGTCAACAGGGTCGACCCCGCGACCAGAGTGCACGACCAGCCCAGCCCCAGCAGGAACAGGCCGGCGACGAGCGTCAGCGACTCCCCCTCGGGCGAGGCCGACGCGAGCAGCGTGGCCGTTGACAGCACGATCGAGCCGAGCACCGCGACGGCCCGCCCGCCGAAGCGGTCGACCGCCAGACCGGTCAGCGGCGAGAAGGCGAACATCCCGAGGATGTGGATGCTGATGACGAACCCGATGACCTCGAGCCCCGCGTCGCCGTGCGACATGTGCAGCGGCGTCATCACCATGACGCTGACCATGGTCACGTGGCCGAGCGCCAGGGTGAGCATGCCGAGCCGCGCCGCGGGGATGCCGGCCGACACCCGCAACCCGCGGGTCACCGAGCCGTGGGCCGGGCCCGAGGGGTCGCCGTCGGCGACGCTGCGCCGCCTGGCCTCCACGAGGGGGTCCGGGCGCAGTCGCAGGGCGATGACAGTGGCGGCGAGCAGCAGGCCGAGGAGCGAGAAGAGGAACGGCCCGGTGAGCACCGGCAGCCCGAGCGCCCGGGACAGCGGGGCGCTGGGGCCGGCGAGGTTGGGGCCGATGACGGTGCCGATGGTCGTTGCCCAGACGACGATGCTCAGGTCCCGCCCGCGGTGTGCCGGGAGGGCGAGGTCGGCTGCGGCGAACCGGCTCTGGCTGGTGGCCGTGCTGGCGCCGCCGAAGAGAAGGCTGGCGACGAGGAGCAGGGGGAAGCTGCGTACGACCCCGGCGACGATGAGCCCGACGGCGCCGACGGCGGCCAGGGCGTAGCCGAGGACCAGGCCCGGGCGGCGACCACGGGCGGCCATGACCCGCGACATGGGGATCGCGATGAGGGCGGCGCCGAGTACCTGGAAGGTGCCTCCCAGCCCCGCGAACTTCGCCGACCCGGAGACGTCCTCGGCGAGCAGCGCCCCGACGGCGACCCCTGCCGACAGGCCGACGCCGCCGAGCACCTGGGTGCCGACCAGGGTGCGCATGACGTGTCGCTGGACCCGGTCTCGGGGAGTCGCGGTCGTCGTCACCGGAGCAGTATGCCCGGGCGGGCACGGCATCCGGCGATGGTTTCGTGCGGGACGTCAGCGGCCCGCCGTCGGAGAGGTGCCCTAGCATCTGGTGCCCTCGATGTCGTGGGTGCACGAGTAGCGGATCGTGCTCTGGACGTCGGGTGGTCGTGGCGGACTCGGTCGAGCAGCTCGTGGTTGGCCAGGTTGAGCACCACCCGCGCTGTTCCTGCGCGGAGGCGATCCGCAGGTCACCGCGGGGCTGGCGCGCCGGGCCGCTAACCTGTGGGGGCTCGTGGGAGACCGCGGGCGGGCCCTCGTAGCTCAGGGGAAGAGCACTTCTCTCCTAAAGAAGGTGTCGCAGGTTCGAATCCTGCCGGGGGCACGAACGGAAACCCGCTCTGACCAGCGGGTTTTCGCCGTGTTGGGCCGCGGTCGAGTTGCCTTGAGTGGACACGATGTGCCCCTTATGCGGCACGGAATGGGCACGGATTGGGCACGTATTGGGCACGCCGAGCGCCCCTGAACGTGATGGAGGGAGCCGGTGCACGAACGCGGTGCCCATCTTCGGGTCGCGGTGCACGTTCTTGGGTTTGCCTGCGGTCGCGGCCCGGTTCCGCTTGCCTTGGACGCGCCCGACGTAGCGCCAGCCGCCGCCGTCGGGGATGTTGCCGAGCTTCTTGACGTCCACGTGCAGCATTGACCCGGGGTGGGGGTGCTCGTAGCGGCGCACCGGTTCACCGGTGGCCCGGTCCACGTGCGCCAGCCGGTTGAGCCGGCACCTGGTCAGCACCCGGTGCACGGTCGAGGGTGCGACCCCGACGTGCGCGGCGAGCTGGACCGGGCCGAGGCGTTTGCGCAACCGCAGCGACACGATCCGCTTCGTGACCGCTGGGCACGTCTTGGCTGGCATCGTGTGCGGCCGGCTCGAGCGGTCCTGCATCGACTCACCGGCGGCGTAGCGGGACGCCCACCGCTTGACCGTGGTGTACGAGCACTGGAACCGGGCCCCGACCTCCGGGATCGATTCGCCGTGGTCGACGACGAGCTGGGCGACCCGAAGCCGGGCACGAGGGGTCAGGGCAGCGTTAGCGTGGGACACGAGGGCCTCCTGTTTGGCGAAGTGAACCTTGAGCAGCTCCACTCCACCTCGGGAGGCCCTCCCATGTCACCCGTCACAACGACGAGTCGCAGTTCCTTGACCAACCTCTCGGGTCAGTACACCTAGCTCGCCACCTCCGTGCCGAATGAGGAAGCCAAGCCGGCCAGGCATCGGTCCAGATCCGTGACTCGACCGCTCGCCCCTGCGATCCGCGATTCACTCACATAATGCCGATGTGCGGAAGTTTGAGGATCGGCCGGACTCCGGCCCCTGCCATCGATGAGCAGGGGGGCGACCCAGTTACCGCATCGCGGAGCTCCGCGGTCCATGGGGGCTTGAGCGGGCTGGCCCGGGGCGGTGGGTGTCGACAGTCATCACTGGGTTGACCGGTATACCAAGATTAGGTAGTATACCGATATACCAACGACTCAAGGAGAAACAATGAACCCCCTGCTCGACATCATCGTCCGCGACGTGGCCGCTCACGGCACTGGTGCAAGCGCCCTGCCTCACGCTCCGGTCGTGGCGCACGTCCCGGGCCGCAGCGTCACCGTCCGCCGGCACGCCGGAGCCGCGCTCCGCGCACTGGCCCGCGTCGTGGAGCCGCGTCAAAGCCTTCATGTGGAGACGGCTCACTACGGCAGGGCATGATCGTCTCCGACCCTGCGGGCATCCACCCTCAGGGCGCGGCCAGTCCAGGAGGCGTCGTGGGCAAGGTGACCCTCCAGGACATTGCCGACGCGGTTGGCGTGAGCCGGATGACCGTCTCCAATGCCTTCAACCGTCCGAACAAGCTGTCGGAGTCGCTGCGCGCGACGATCCTGCAGACTGCCAACCAGCTGGGGTACGGCGGCCCGGACCCAAGCGCCCGAGCGCTAGCACGCGGCCGGTCCGGCACCGTCGGGCTGCTGCTGACCGACACCTTGGGTGAGGCCTTCCGGGACCCGGTGTCCAGCGAGTTCCTCGTCGCCGTCGGTGACGCGCTCGCTGAGCGCTCGCTGGCGTTGACCCTGGTCGCCACCGCCGGTGACAACCCGCCGCTGGGTCAGGACCTGCCGATGGACGGCGCCATCGTCTTCGTCTGCGACCCCCGAGTCGACCTGGACTGGCTCCGGCACCGCGGCACCCCGGTGGTCACCGTCGACCAGGCACCGACCAAGGGCGTCCCGGCGGTCAACGTCGACGATGCCGGCGGCTCCCGCGCTGCGGCACAGCACCTGCTGGACCTGGGACACCGCAACATCGGCATCCTGACCGTGAGCCCCGACCTCGACGGCCGCATCCGGCCGGCAGCCCAGCGGCTATTCGGCTGGCACCAGGCGCTGGACCCCGCCGGGGTGGTACCGGTCTTCGGCTACGCCACCCCTCGCCCGGTCACCGCCGCCTACGAGGCAGCCCTGACGCTGCTCGACCGGCCCGACCGCCCGACCGCGCTGCTCTGCTTCTCCGACGTCTTCGCCGCACAAGCCATCCGAGCCGCCGAGGACCTCGGCGTCAACGTCCCGGAGGACCTGTCGGTGATCGGCTACGACGACGCCGACTTCGCCTCAACCTTTCGCCCAGCGCTGACCACGGTGCGCCAACAGGTCGGCGAGAAGGGCCGCGCCGCGGTCACTGCGCTGCTCGCCCTCCTCGACGGCACGAAGCCCAAGGCGCGCACGGTGCTGCGCACCGAGCTGGTCGTGCGCGGCTCCACCGCTGCCGCACCCGCCCGAACCACACCGCCCGCCTGACCGGCCGGCCCCGCAGACGACACGTCTGTTTGTCCAGAGGCCGTGCGCCTGCCGAGCGCGCTCGGCCGCCCGTTGCCGACCGGGCGACCCTGCCCGCGCCGCTCCTGAGGGGCACGGGTCCACGTCCACATCGCTCGAGAGCCGATCGACGAGGGGAACGACATGACACTGGTCCTGGTCACCGGAGCATCCAGCGGACTGGGCTATGGCGCGGCCAAGGCACTGGCCGACTCCGGCCACGACGTGGTGATCCACCTGCGCACACCGACCCGCCAGGCCGGCGTCCGCGACCGCAGGTGGGCCGGTGTAATCAGTGGGGATCTGAGCCAGCTCGACCAGGTCCGGTCCGTGGCTGCACAAGCAGCTTCGTACGGCCGGTTCGACGCGGTCATCCACAACGCCGGGACGATGCACCTCCCCGGGGCGGTCACGGTCAATACCGTCGCGCCGTACGTGCTGACCGCGCTGATCCACCGGCCCGGCCGGCTGGTCTATCTGAGCAGCTCCATGCACCGCGGCGGCAGCACCGACCTGCAGCGGCTGACCGCGGCCACCGGGTCGTACTCCGACTCCAAGCTCTGGGTCACCACGTTGGCCATGGCTGTCGCCGAACGATGGCCAGGCACGGCCAGCCACGCGGTCGACCCAGGTTGGGTTCCCACCCGGATGGGCGGAGCCGGAGCTCCGGACGACCTTGTGGCCGGGCACCGGACGCAGGTCTGGTTGGCCACCGGCGACGACGTCAAACCGCCCACCGGTGGCTACTGGCACCACCAGCAGCTCGAGCAGCCGCACCCGGCCTCCCAGGACTGCCGGTTCCAGGCTGCGCTCGTCGACGCGCTGCAGACCCTGACCGACGTCCCGCTGAACTGACCAGCGCAACCGCACCCCAAGGAACCAGACGTGCAGACCAGGTCATTGCTCTCCTCGACACCCCGTGAGCCGGTCACGCAGGCTCGCAACGCCGTTGCCGCGATCTTCGTCCTCAACGGGCTCAACTTCGCCACCCTGTGGTCGCGGATTCCCGACCTTCGTGACCGCCTGGAGCTGTCCAACGTCCAGCTCGGGCTGCTCCTGCTGGCCGTGTCCGTCGGGTCGGTGCTCGGCACACCACTCAGCGGCCGGATGATCGAACGGTTCGGAGCCGCGAACATCGTCCGCTCCGGCGCCGTGCTGGTGGCCCTGGGCATCGGCCTCGTTGCCCTCGGTGTTGGAGGTCTACGCGACACGGCCGTGACCGCGACCGGGCTGTGCCTCTTCGGCTTCGGCACGGCTTCCTGGGACATCGCCATGAACGTCGAAGGGGCACAGGTCGAGACCCGGCTGGGCCGCACCGTGCTTCCCCGGTTCCACGCAGCGTGGAGCGTCGGTTCAATCACCGGTGCCGGGCTCGGTGTACTCGCCACCCTCTTCGGTGTGCCGCTCGGGATCCACCTCATAGGGATCGCCATCCTTGCCCTGGCGGCCGAACTGGCTGCGACCAGGGCCTTCCTGCCCGCATTGCGAACCGGTGGGCGCAGCTCGCAGAAGCGGGGCAGGTCAGCATGGGTGGAATCGCGAACGCTGGCCATCGGCGCGATGGTGCTCGCGTTCACCTTCGCTGAGGGTTCCGCCAACGACTGGCTGGCCCTGTCGCTGGTCGACGGCTACGACGCACGCCACTTCGTGGGCGTTGCAGGGTTCGCCTTGTTCGTCAGCGTCATGACCATCGCGCGCGTGTTCGGCCCCCAGCTGCTCGACCGGGTCGGGCGGGTGCCGGTCCTGCTGGCCTCAGCGGCCGCCACGGCCACCGGCGTGCTGCTGCTGATCCTCAGCCAGCAACCCGTCACAGCGGCGTTCGGGATCGTGCTGTGGGGGCTCGGCGCGGCGCTCGGCTTCCCCGTCGGAGTCAGTGCCGCAGCGGACGACCCAACTCGCGCCGCGCTGCGAGTCTCCGTGGTGTCCTCGATCGGGATGGGGGCCTACCTCGCCGGACCGCCCTTGCTCGGCTTCGTCGGCAACCAGATCGGCACCCTGAACTCGTTGTACGTCGTGGTCGTGATGATGCTGCCGGCAGCGCTCCTGGCGCACCACGCGGCGCGTCCACGCGATCACGATGCAGCCACTCGGTGATCGCATCGCGCCGCGCACCGCACCGCTGTGGCGGCCCGCAAGCAGGTCAGGAACCGTCGTCATCGAAGGCCAGCGAGGTCGACAAGTCACGCAACACACTCGCGTGGCGTCGCAGGTCATCAGCCTTGCCCTCCGCCAGGGCGACCGCATCCGTGCCAGCGAGGAACCGCTACGGTGGCTGCGGCTGGTTAGAGGCCCCCGTCACAGGCCGCGCTGTCACGCGCCACAGTGCCGCCTCCTTATGCGGGCGTTCGCCCTGGAACACATGGCGAAAGTACGTGCGCCTGCACCGCATCGCGCACCAAGGGGGACCGCGGGTTCCCGAGTGGACCGTGCGGCCGTCCGATCAGGGCCAGAAGACCCCAGCATTCCGCAGCATGAACTCGGAGTTTGCATCCCGGCCTTCCTGCGGGTCGGGTGGCGGCTCGACGTACTGAGTCGTCCCCATTTCCTCTGGTAGGACCCGAGGCAGGTCGACGTGGATCCGACGTTCGAGATCCTGCCGATCAGACTTCTGAGATGCGCCCATGTTCGCCTCCATGGCCAAGGGTGGCACAGGACGCGCCCTCATCCGCAGCTCGACGAACCCTCCGCTCTTCGGCACGAGCGACTCGTCCTTTCTGCGGCATTGCGGACGTTGCCGCGCGGCAAGCCATCCATCGCCGCAGCCGCCGAGGCAGCACCATCGGGCTCATGGGGGACAACCGGCTCGGTCTTCCTACTCGCGCGGCAGTCGAGCCCGGCGGGCTTGGACAAAGCCCAAGGCGAGTGCCCCCGCGGTGAGGAGCATCAAGGCAATGAATCGTAGGTCTCGGGTCGCGAGGGCCCACACCAGTCCCGCCACAACGAGCGCCGACGGGATGAGCAGGATCAGCATTGCGCTCTTGTCCACCTTCGAGGCCATGACGTCCATCATGGCCGACGACCCGGAGGAGGGCCGATCGGAAGCGTCCGCAGAACGTCACCAGCGGATCGCGGCATAGGAAGACGTTGAGCGTCTTCCTATGCCGCGGCGGTTCACGCGATCGGACTGCCGCCGTTGTCTTCACCCCTTGGCTCAGCAGCTGCTTGACCAGCCGGCTCCCGACGAACCCAGTGGCTCCGAAGACCCGGGCCGACCGATCGTCGCCACCGGTGGTCATCGGGTAGCCCCGATCAGAGCAGCGGGGTTGGAGCGCGCCCGCACACGCAGGATCACCGCTGTCACGACTGGCCGTCACACCTCGCGCGCACCCGTGCGAGGTCGACGCTGATCTCGATGCGGCGGCCGATCACGCCCGGGTGGATCGAGTAGTCGTTGCCGTCCACGCGCACGTAGTGGTCCCGCGCCAGGCGGGTGCCCAGGTGCCAGCCAGTGACCGGCGGCACCGGTGGCAGCGCCAGCATCGCGGCCTTGTCCGCCTCGACCCGGTCAGCGGGGCGGCAGCCCAACACCCGCATCCTGCGCTGGTTGGACCTGGTGACCCAGGAGGAGAACTGGGCGTTGAAGTCGGCCGGGCCGGTGAAGGACCGACCGGGCAGGAACGAGGTCTCGTAGTGGTCGTGGGTGCGCTCGAGCAGCCCCTTGGCCTCGGGGTCGGCCGGGGCACAGATGAGCACCTTCGCGCCGAGCACACCACGGAAAGCGTGACAGGCCGCGGTCAGCTCGCTCTCCCTCGGCCGCCACCGCCCGACCGCACCCTCGCCGTCCCACACCAGCACCCGCGGCACCCGCCCGAAGCGCTGCAGCAACAGCCACCAGCCGGCGAACAGGTCCTGTTCGCTGCGCGAGGGGACCAGCACCGCCTCGCGCCACCGGGAGTAGCCGCAGGCCATCGTCAGCACCGGCAGCTGCTTGGCGGTGCGGACCTGCCCGGACCCCACCGGCAGCACGATGTCGGGAAACCAGAAGTCGAACTGTGCGATCTCGCCCGGCAGGTACGTCGTGCGCGAGGCCGGGTCCGGTGGCAGATACACCGGACGCAGTAGCGCCACCCGCTCCTTGAACACGGTCAAGCCACGCTCCCACCCGACCCGCTCGGCGATCACCGTCGCCGGCATCCGCGGATACTGACGCAGCAGCTCACGGATCCGCGGCTCGAACGCATCAACCGCCGACCCCTTCGGTGGCCGCTCGTAGCGTGGCGGCCCCGTCGAGGCCAACGCGCTCTTCACCGTGTTACGAGCCACCCCGTTCAGGCGCGCGATCTCCGAGATCGACACCCCCTCAGCACGTAGCCGACGGATCTCCGCCCAGTCCTTCACACTGATCACCCACTCAAGGTTCACGACCAGGTGGTCAGATTTCACCCGTCGTCCAGTGATCAGTTTTCAGGCGTCGCCGACAAGTGGGGCTGCACGGGATCACCTGCCCTTGCGACGAGCGACCGCTGAATCGACACCACAGAACCGATCTCAGGTGCGCCTCACCGCCGCGAATCGCCAAGCGGCGAGCCGCGACGTCGCACGCGGTGGGTGGTGGTCTCTGGGAGTTCTCCTGCATTGCGCAGGCAGGTGGGCTCAACCTGACTTGGCGCCGCGGCGGGCGAGCAGGAGCAGCGCCAGCAGCACGGTGTCGAGGGCGAGGAAGATCACCCCCTCGGGTTCGTCGTAGACCGGGATCTTGATGAGCGTGACTGCGACACCGATGGTGACGGCGAGCAGCCCGAGGCGTACCCGTCGGTGCGCGTGGAGTCCTGGTCCCACTGAGATCGCCAGTTTCAGGAGCGCCCCTCCGAGCAGGGCGGCGACGACGGGCACATCGACCCAGGGGCCGACCCAGACTGCCTCCTCGGGCGCCAGGAACAGGAAGAACATTGCGCCGGCCAGTTGCATGAGGCCGAGGATCCCGGCGACGACCCGCGCGGCGGTCAGTGCGACGTTGCGGCGGGTGCGGGGTTCGGAAGGAATGGTGGTGGTGGTGGTGGTGGTCATGGCGTTCCTCTCTTGGTCGGTGGGTTGGACGCTAGGTGCCCGCCGATGGCGGGCACATCGGGTCTGGGGTTGAACCTCTGGTCAGCCCACGGGTTGAGGACACGCGGCCGGACGCGGCTCTACGCTGCCGATATGGGGACGCGCGTGGCGGTGGTGACGGACGGCATCCGACGCGCCGACGTGGTGCTCACCGGCGCGTTCCTGGCTGTCAGCGTGGTGCAGGTGCTCGTGGTCCAGCCGCTGACCGACAGCACTGTCGTGGACCTTGTGCTGACGACCTGCATGGTGCTCCCGCTGATGTGGCGACGGACCCACCCCGTTGCAGCCGCGGCGGCGTGGAGTGCCGCCATTTGGGTCCCGGTCGATGCCTTCCTGTTTCTCGGCTACGTGATCGCGATCCTGCTCTTTTACTCCCTCGGACGCTGGGCACGCAGCCTGCTCTCCGGCGGGCTCGCGTGCGGTTTCGCGATCGCCACAGGCACCGTGGGAACGCTGCTCGGGCCGGAGGACCCAGTCTCGGGCCTGCTCAGCTGGTGGCTGGTGGTCCTTGCTCCCTATGGCTTCGGGCTGCTGATGCGCCTACAGGAGCGGGAGACCGACGCGCGGTTGCGCGCGGAGCGCGAAGCCGCGCGGCAGCGTGCCGTCGAGGAGGAGCGCGCCCGGATCGTTCGCGAGCTGCACGACGTGGTCGGTCACGAGGTAACCCTGCTGTCGATCCAGTCCGAGGCCGCCGCACAGGCGCTCGCGCGGTCCCCGGAACTCGCCAGCGAGCCGATGGCCGCCGTCCGGGAGACGGCTCACCGGGCCAACCGCGAGCTGCGGTCGATACTCCACCTGCTCGGCGACGGCGAGCATCCAGCCACGCCCGATGGCCGTGGCCTCGCGGAACTCGTCGACCGTGCAGACCGGCAAGGGATCCCCGCCGCCCTGACCGTGTCGGGCCAGCCGTGGGCGGACGCACCAAAGCACTGGCTGGCCGTGAACCGGATCGTCCAGGAGTGCCTGACCAACGCCGGGAAGCACGCGCCTGGCGAGAAAGTCAGCGTGCAGGTGGACTGGACCGTGGACGCCGTTCGGCTGGAGGTGGTGAACGCCTTGGCTGGCACGCCCGAACCCGGCGACGGCATGGGCCTGCCCGGAATGGCGGAGCGGGCCCGGTTGCTGGGCGGAACCTTTGCGACCTCGGCTTGCGACGGCAGGTACACCGTGGCGGCGTACCTGCCCGCGCCCAGCGAGGTGTGGGCGTGACCCGCGTCCTGTTGGCCGACGACCAGGCGATGGTCCGTAGCGGCCTGCGGATGATCCTGGAGCTCGCCGACATCGAAGTCGTCGGTGAAGCCGTCGACGGAACCGAGGCCGTTTCCCTTGCGGAGAGGCTCCGGCCCGACGTGGTGCTCATGGACGTGCGGATGCCCGGAACCGACGGCGTCGAGGCGACCCGGCGAATCGTGTCCGCCGAGCTGCCTTGCAGGGTGCTGATCTTGACGACGTTCGACCTCGACCAGCACGTGTACGACGCCCTGGCCGCCGGCGCCGCCGGGTTCCTGCTCAAGGACGCCTCGGCCGCCCAGCTGGTTGGTGCCGTCGAACGGACCGCAGCCGGGGAGACGCCGATGGCGCCGCAGGTGCTGGGTCGACTCATCAGTCGCTTCCTCGAGCGACGGCCCGCAGACCAACTCCGCGCCGGGCAGCTGGCGTCGCTGAGCTCACGCGAGCGCGAGGTCCTCTCGCTGATGGCGGTCGGCCTGACCAACCCCGAGATCGCCGACCGCCTCGTCGTATCGCTCGCGACGGTGAAGACGCACGTACGAAGCATCCTCGCCAAGCTCGACGCACGGGACCGGGTGCAGGCCGTGCTCATCGCTCACGAGCACGGCGTGACCGCCGGCTGACTAGCCGCCGGCGCCCAACCACCCGCTCAACCGACCACGAGCGCATGCCGAAGCCCACGACCCAGCGGTCTGCTGTTTCGGAGGGGCGCCAGTTGCGTCACGTCGACTCCAGGGCACGGCAGGCTTGCGTCTCAGGGCCGCGAGTCGACGCCATCAGGGATGCTGTGTCGGACTCTTCTGTAGCAGTGCGGGACTTGGCTACGCGAGGATCTGGACCGTGCGTGACGTGATCATCCTGTTGGGTACGAGGACGCGAAACGGTGAGTACGTGGTCAGCTGAAACCAGGAGCCCGAACTGCGAACACGCCAGGATTCGTAGGAGTGAACCCATGGGCAGGGCGGCTCGGCGGGCGACTTCTGAGTCGAACTGCCGGGCGTAGGCCCAGCCGTCTGCAAGCGCGAAGCGCCGATGGGGTGACGTGCGAGGCTCCGACCTCTGAACTGCACAGCGAGGTGAGGCGCAGTGGTGCCGCTGGCGGTGGTTCGTCGCAGGGTCGCCCAGTCCTGCCCCATCCGGGCTCTCGACCGACGCCCAAGTTCATGTACTCCAGATGTGACGACTTTGCCTGGGTACGAGCAGCGGGACGGGATATTCGTGGGTGTGGTCGGCCTTACGTCATTGTGACCTCAGTTGCTTCTCGAAGATGAGCTCAAGCCCGTCGACGTCGTCCCATTGCTCACCCACATGGACGAAGTTGCCGCGACGGATGACCGCCAGCGAAGGGGCGTTGTCTGGGCTGATGGTGGCTCGCACGAGATTCACGTTCGGGCACGACTTCGCCTCTTCGACCAAGGCCGCTAGTACCGCGTGTGCGTAGCCGTTCCCGCGGTGCTCGGGGGCGACCGTATAGGCGATCTCAACCATGCCGGCAGCGTCGGGTCGGCCGTGGAAGCCTGCGTGTCCGATCACCACGCCCGCAGGCTCCAGCACCACCACACGCACCAACCAGGGGGCGTCCTCCGGGGACGTGTGAAGTTGATCCCTGCGGATTTCCCACAGCCACTTCTCCTCGAGGAAGAACGAGGGCAGCTGACGGCCGCTGATCCGGCTCGCTTCGGACAGGTCACCCTCGAGCATGGCCCTCATGGCTGGAGCCACAAGAGGCTCCATCGTGATGGGTGGTGGTGGCGTTTGGGGTGTGGCTTCTGCAGCCATGGCTCCCTCTTCCAAGTCAGTGCCGACCGGCGCGGGCTGCGTACGGTCGTGGACGCCCGGGGCGCTCCGCTTGAACCATCGCGGTTCAGCAGCCAGCACGATTGAACCAGTGCACGCCGCAGGTGTGCACGCGATCCACAGCCCCGTCCTCACTGAAACGGTGGCGGGGGTAGCGATCATGACCGAGCCCACCCGCTGACGGCCGCGTCGTCGGTCCGGTAACGGCGTACCAGGGTCATGCCGAGGACCATCGCCCGCGGGCCGGTCGACCGGTACTGCGGCAGGAGGACCGGCAGTTCCCAGACGCGCTCGTGGCGGGGCCTGCGTCTCACGACGTGGCTTGTCTCCTGCGGGCCAGGACCGCAGCCTCGGGCCCGACCTCGCGCCCGACCTCGCGCAGCAGTCGTGGCGCTTCGAGAATGCATCTCCTGAGGTCTGGCTCGCGTTCCTGCAGCGTGTAGGCCGCCAGGAACCCCGTGCGGACGACCACGTCCGGGGCGAGGGTGCAGCGGCCGGCGACGACGATCGTCGGGACGCCCTGCGCCTGCGCTGCCCGGAGGACGCCGATCGGTGCCTTGCCGCCCAGGGACTGCTCGTCGAGCGAACCCTCCCCCGTGACGACCAGGCAGGCCTCGGCGAGGAGGTTCTCGAAGCCGACGAGGTCGAGGACGACGTCGACCCCGGGCCGGGCCCGCGCCCGCAGCGCACCGAGAGCGGCGAAGCCCACGCCGCCTGCGGCTCCGGCGCCCGCCTGCTCCGGGCTGGTCGTGACGCCGGCCTCCGAGAGGACGCGCGACCATCGCCGCAGGTCCTGGTCGAGCGCGCGGACCAGGTCGGCCGTCGCCCCCTTCTGGGGGCCGAAGACGGCTGCCGCACCGCGTGGCCCGCACAAGGGGTTGTCGACGTCGGTGGCGACGACGATCTCGGCCGCGGTGACCCTGGGGTCCAGGCCGGAAAGGTCGGCCGAGGCGATGACTCTCGGGTGCGCCATCCCGGCGCGCAAGGATGCATGCCTGTGTCGTCGCGGAACGTCGCCCCGAGCGCCTGCAGCATCCCCGCTCCGCCGTCGGTGGTCGCGCTGCCGCCCAGTCCCAGCACGATCCTCGTGGCGCCCGCGTCGAGCGCGGCCACCAGGAGCTCGCCCGTTCCGTACGTCGTGGCAACGGCCGCTGTCTGCGGCGAGGGACCCGGGTCCGGGAGCAGGTGCAGGCCGGAGGCCTGGGCCAGCTCGACGACGGCCGTCGACCCCTTGGTGGCGAAGACTGCCTCCACCGGCTGACCGAGCGGCCCCCGGACCGTGACGCTGCGGGAACGGAACCCGCTCGCGACGGCGGCCTCGACGGTCCCCTCGCCTCCATCGGCCACGGGGCAGGTCACCACTCGCAGGTCCGGTTGCGCGTCGGTGATGCCCGCGGCCAGGGCGAGGGCCACCTCGCGAGCCGTGAGCGACCCCTTGAACTTGTCGGGGGCGACGAGCACGACCCGGCGCGTGTTCGAGGTCACCGGTCTCGCGAGGGACTGGATGACGGCTCGAGCTCGCCGGTCGAGCGCGGCCAGGTCCCCCGCGCCGTCGAGCGAGTCACCCAGCAGTGGCCCGCTGAGGCCGACGGCGATCGCTCCCCGCTGGAGGTAGGTGGTGACCTCGTCGAGCCGGACACCGCCCGTGGGCATCAGGGGCACGTCGGGCAGAGGGGCCCTGATCTGGCTGAAGTACTCCAGGCCTCCGACCGGGCCGATCGGCGAGACCTTCACCGCCGGCACGCCGGACTCCCAGGCCTCGAGGATCTCCGAAGGAGTCAGCGCTCCGGGAAAGAACGGCACGGCCAGCTCGTGGGCGGCCTCGACGAGGGGCCGGCGGAAGACCTGGCTGACGAGGAAGTCGGCTCCGGCCGACACCGCGTCGTGCACCTGCGAGGTCGCCCGCACCGTGCCCACCCCGAGGACCAGGTCATCGGGAAGGGACCCTCGGACCTCTTCGACGGCATCCAGCGCACCTTCGGTGGTGAGGGTGAACTCCAGGCAGCGAAAGCCCGCCTCGTAGAGCACCTGGGACGCGGCCGCGAAGCGACTGGCATCCGGCGCCCGCAGGATCGCGACGACCGGCCGGGCCGTGAGACGGGGCAGCAGGGCGGTCGCAGATTCGTGCGTCGCGGTCATCAGGCGCTCCGTTCGACCCGGGTGTGCGCCAGGTCCTCGTAGAACTGGACGAGTCCGCTGTGGTCCTCCGCGCCGTGCCCTGACTCCTGCAGTGTTCGCAGCATCTCGAGCACCGAGCGGGTCAGGGGAAGTGGCGCGTCGATCTCCTCCGCGGTGTCCAGTGCGTTGGCGAGGTCCTTGGCGTGCAGCTCGATGCGGAAGCCCGGGCGGAAGTCGCGGTCGAGCATCATCGGCACCTTCGCGTCGAGGACGGTGCTCCCGGCGAGACCCCCACGGATGGCGGCGAACACCGACTCGGGCTCGACTCCGGCCAGCCGGGCCAGGACGAGGGCCTCGGCCGCCGCCGCGATGTTCAGGGCGACGACGACCTGGTTGGCGAGCTTGGTCGTGTTTCCCGCACCGATGGGCCCGACGTGGATCACGGAGGACCCCAGGACACCCAGCACCTCGCGCACGCGCTCGAAGACCGCTTCGTCCCCGCCGGCCATGATCGACAGGGTGCCGTCGATCGCCTTGGGCTCCCCGCCGCTCACCGGGGCGTCGAGCATGGGGACCCCGGCCGCGCCGAGCCGGTCGTGGACCTCGCGGGCGACGCCCGGTGCGATCGAGCTCATGTCGACGTACACGAGGCCGTCGTGCGCCCCGTCGAGGATGCCGTCCGCCCCGAGGACGACGTCACGCACCTGCGGGCCGTTCGGCAGCATCGTGATGACGAGGTCCACCGCGGCAGCGACGTCACGCGGCGTCGTCACCACCTGCGCGCCCTGCTCCGCGAGCTCGTCCGCCGCGGTCGGGTTGTAGCCGCTGACGGTCAGGTCGTGTCCGGCCGCGAGGAGGTTGCGGCACATGGGCTTGCCCATGATTCCGAGCCCGATGAATCCGATCCGCACTGTGGTTCTTCCTTCGCGTGAGAGGTACGTCGAGGGTCGCCGTCAGGCGTCACCGGTGTGTTGCGCCGCCTGCCGCGTGTGTCACCGCACCAGGCAGGGGCGCTTCGGGTCGAAGGTCCAGCCCGGGACGAGGTACTGCATCGCGGTGCTGTCGTCACGTGCTCCGAGGCCGTGCTCGAGGTAGAGCTCGTGGGCATCGGCCAGGCGCTCGGGGTCCAGCTCGACGCCGAGCCCGGGCGCGCTCGGCAGGTCGACGTGACCGTCGCGGATGAGCGGCGGCTGCGTCGTGAGGGCCTGGCCGTCCTGCCAGATCCAGTGCGTGTCGAGCGCGGTGATCTCACCGGGCGCGGCGGCTCCGACGTGGGTGAACATCGCGAGCGAGATGTCGAAGTGGTTGTTGGAGTGCGATCCCCACGTGAGGCCGAAGTCGTGGCACAGCTGGGCCACCCGCACCGATCCCGCCATCGTCCAGAAGTGCGGGTCGGCCAGGGGGATGTCGACCGCGTGCTCGCGCACGGCGTGCGCCATCTGCCGCCAGTCCGTGGCGATCATGTTCGTCGCGGTGCGCAAGCCCGGTGGCGCGACGGAACTCGGCCATCACCTCACGGCCGGAGTAGCCACCCTCGGCGCCGCAGGGGTCCTCCGCGTAGGCGAGGACCCCGCCGAGGTCGCGGCACAGCCTGATGGCGTCCGCGAGCAGCCAGCCGCCGTTGGGGTCCACGGTGACCCGTGCGTCGGGGAACCGCTGCGCGAGCGCGGTGACCGCCGCCACCTCCTCCTCGCCGGCGAGGACGCCACCCTTGAGCTTGAAGTCGGTGAAGCCGTACCGCGCCTGGGCCGCCTCGGCCAGCTCGACGACCTCCTCCGGGGTCATCGCGCGCTCGCGACGGCGCCGTTCCCAGCCGTCGGCCGCGGGTTCGTGCAGGTAGGGCAGGTCGGTCTGCTCGGTGTCGCCGACGTAGAAGAGGTAGCCGAGCATGGGCACCCGGTCGCGCTGCACGCCGTCGCCGAGCAGCTCGGCCACGGGCACGCCGTCAGCCTGTCCGGCGAGGTCGAGGAGCGCGGACTCCAGTGCGGTGACCGCGTGGACGGTCGTGCGCAGGTCGAAGGTCTGCAGCCCTCGACCGCTCGAGTCGCGGTCGGCGAAGCGGGCGGCGACGGCACGAAGGAGCGACCGGTACCGGGGGACGGGCTGGCCGACGAGGAGCTCGGCGGCATCCTCGATCGTGCCTTGGATCGCCTGGCCCCCCGGCACCTCGCCGAGGCCGGTACGGCCCTCGGAGTCGGTGACGATGGCGATGTTGCGCGTGAAGTACGGGGCGTGCGCCCCGCTCAGGTTGAGCAGCATCGAGTCGTGGCCCGCTACGGGCACGACCTCGACGCGGGCGATCGTGGCCGTCATGGCGCGTCCGTCCGCGGCGCCACGAGCGGTCCCGTCGACCCGACGGGTCAGGCCCCACGGGTTCTCGTCGCGCACCGGCTCCGGGAGGAGGTCGGCGGGGACGTCCTGGTAGCAGACCGGCCGCTGGAAGCGCTCGATGGCGAGCGACCCGACCGACGTGGTCGCCGGGGCCGAGGTCGCGGGGAACGGTCCACCGTGGACCATGGCGTGCCCGACCTCGACACCGGTGGGCCAGCCGTTGAACAGGATCCGGCCGACCCGGTCCTCGAGCACCGGCAGGAGCGCCCGTGCCGCGTCCCGGTCGGACGGGTCGTAGTGGACCGTCGCCGTGAGCTGGCCCTCGAGCCCGGCGATCCGGGTCGCGAGCTCGGCGACGTCGGAGTAGCGGACCACGACCGACGACGCACCGAACACCTCGTCGACGGCGGCGCCCTCGGGAGCGGGGGCCGCGCTGAGCACGGGGGCCGGGCGACCAGGGCCCTCGCCGGCGGCGCCGGCGGCGACCCGCTCGATGCCGGCCTCCTCCAGGGCGCGGACGCCGGCGTCGAAGGCGTCGGCGATCCCGGGGGTGAGCATGAGCTGGCCGGTGGACGGCGGCGACGCGGCGTCCGGCGGCGGCGACGAACTCGTCCCCGCGCGCTCCGACCGGCACGAAGACCAGCCCGGGGTTCGTGCAGAACTGGCCGGCCCCGAGGGTCAGCGACCCGACGAAGGCCTCGGCGAGCGCCTCGACGTCCCGCGTCTCCAGCGCACCGGGGAGCAGCACGACCGGGTTGATCGACGACATCTCGGCGTAGACCGGGATCGGCTCGGGGCGCTGGGCGGCGGTGTGCACCAGGGCCATCCCACCGGACCGGGACCCGGTGAAGCCCACCGCCTTGATCCGCGGGTCGGCGACCAGGGCCTGGCCGACCTCGGTCCCCTTGCCCAGGACGAACGAGAACACGCCCGCGGGCAGGCCGCAGCGCTCCACGGCGCGCGTCACCGCCCGGGCCACGAGCTCACCGGTGCCCGGGTGGGCGGCATGACCCTTGACGACGACCGGGCAGCCGGCCGCGAGGGCGGATGCCGTGTCGCCGCCGGCCGTGGAGAACGCGAGCGGGAAGTTGCTGGAGCCGAAGACGGCGACAGGCCCGAGGGGCACCATCCGCTGGCGCAGGTCCGGGCGCGGCAGGGGCTGGCGCTCCGGCAGGGCGGGGTCGAGCCTGGCCCCGAGGTGGTCGCCCTGGCGAGCGACGAAGGCGAACAGCCGGAGCTGGCCGGTCGTGCGCGCCGAGCTCGCCCCGCAGGCGCACCTCGGGCAGGCCGCTCTCGAGGACGGCGCGGGGGACGATGACGTCAGCCTCGGCCTCGATCTCCTCGGCGACCGCCTCGAGGAAGGCCGCGCGCTGGGTGGGGGTGGTCGCGCGGTACACCGCGAACGCCTCGGCGGCGGCATCCGTCGCGACCCGCAGCTCCTCGAGGGTCAGCTGCCCGAACTCGGGCTCGAGCGGCTCGCCCGTCGCGGCGGCGACGGCACGGAAGCTGCCACCGTCGCCACGGACGTCGCGGCCGGCGACGACGGACACGCCGCTCACGTGGGTGGTCTGGGTGCTCATGCTCCCGAGCCTCCCACCGTCGCCAGCAGGGCGCGCAGCTCGGCGACCTCGGGCTCGGTCAGGTCGCTGAGCGGCGGACGCACCGGTCCCGCCGGGCGCCCGACGACCTTCAGCCCCGCCTTGACGATGGCGACGGCGTAGCCCGGCTCGCGGTCGCGCAGGTAGGTGTAGGGGATGACGAAGTCGCGCAGCATCGCGTACACGGCCTCCTGGTCCTGCTTGCGGACCGCGGCGTAGAAGTCGAGGGCGAACTGGGGGACGAAGTTGAACAGCGCCGAGGAGTAGGTCGTGACCCCGAGCTGGAGGAGCGGCAGGGCGAAGACCTCGGCGGTCGGCAGGCCGCCGATGTAGACGAGCCGGTCACCCATCCGGGCATAGGTGCGGGTCATCTGCTCGATCCGTCCCACGCCGTCCTTGAACCCGACGAGCGTCGGGTTTCGGTCGCACGCCTGCTCCAGTGCGTCCTCACCGAGCACGGCGTTGGCCCGGCTGTAGACGATGACGCCGAGCGACGTCGCGGCGCACACGGCCGAGATGTGCTCGACGAGACCCTTCTGCCCGGCCTCCGTCAGGTAGGGCGGCATGAGGAGCAGACCGTCGGCTCCCGCCTCCTCGGCGAGCCGGGCCTGGGTGACGGCGTTGCGCGTGGACCCGGTCGCCGGCGCGAGCACCGGGACCTGACCACCCGCGGCGTCGACGGCGGTGCGGACCACGCGGTCGGTCTCGTCGAGGGTGAGCGAGAAGCCCTCACCGGTGCCGCCGGCGGCGAACAGCCCGGCGACCGGGTAGCTGCTCAGCCAGGCGAGGTGCTCGCGGTAGGCGGGCTCGTCGACCTCGAGGTCGTCGGTGAAGTGGGTGACCGGGAACGACAGGAGCCCACTGCCCAACGCGGCTGCCATTTCGGTGGGGGACAACGATGCCACGGCGGTCTTCCTTCATTGGTCGTGCAGAGGGAGAAGGCATCCGGCGGAGTCGCCGGCGCGACCTCCACCGTAGGAAGGACCATGATGCCCGTCCAACACTTAATGGGCATCCATCAATGCCGTGGCTGCATCACCCGGGCTGCGCGTCGACGATCTCGTCGACGTGCTCCGCGGACCGACGAACGAGGCGAAGCACCTGCCGCAGCATCGGCGTCATCCCGCCCCTGACCCACATCGCGTGCAGCTCGACGGGGCGCGACGGGTCGCTCTCGGGTGCCCGCCCCCGAGGTCGGTCAGCGCCTTGTAGCGCACGCCGGCCACGCCGAGGGCGGCGGCGCTGGCGGGGACCAGGGCCACCCCCTCGCGGGCCGAGACGAGGAGCACCGCGGTGAGGATCTGCTGCACGTGCTGCTCGACCCTCGGGTGGCCGTTGGCGAGGAAGCGCACGGTCAGCTCGTGGAAGTAGCGGGCCTGCACCGGGTGATAGCTGATGACGGGCACCCCGTCGAAGTCCTCCGGCCCGAGCGGTCCCTTGACGGCGGCCAGCGGGTGGTCGACCGGGACCGCAGCGCGCAGCGGCTCACGGGCGACCACCTGTGAGGAGAGGGCCGAGGTGTCGAACGGTGGTCGGGCCAGCCCGAGGTCGAGCTCACCACGCCGGAGGCCGTCGACCTGGGCGCCGGTGACTCCCTCGTGGAGCACGACCTCGACGTCCGACAGCTCGCGCCCCAGCAGGCCGAGGAGGGGTCCGAGGATGCCGATCGCCGACACCGCCGTGAACCCCAGGTGCAGCGTGCCCGCCGACCCCCCCTCCACGCGACGGGCGTGGGCGACGGCCTGGTCGAGGCCGTTGACCATGCGGTAGCAGTCCTCGAGGAACGCCGTGCCGGCGGGGGTGAGCAGCACCCGGCGGTTGTCGCGGTCGAGCAGTGCCGCGCCCACGGACGCGTTCGAGCTTCTGGATCTGCCGGCTGAGCGGGGGCTGGGTCATCGACAGCCGCTCAGCGGCCCGGCCGAAGTGCAGCTCCTCGGCGACGGCGATGAAGCACCGCACCTGGTCCAGCGTCAGGCTCATAGCCATGCTCCCAAGGTATCAAGTAATGCCAGATCGGGGTTGGACATGCATCATAGATTGTTCCTACCGTTTGCGAGAGCGCGACCAACGACGGCCGCGACCGACCACAGGAGAGTCCCCCATGTCTGCACCCGGTGTCATCCGCACCGCCCGTGTCCGCAACGGCCTGGCCGCAGCGGTTGTCACGGGCCTGTTCCTCACCGCCTGCGGCGGGGTCGAGACCTCCAGCGGAGGCGGCGACGGAGAGTCCGGCGCCGAGTACCCGTCCGGGACGGTCGAGATGCTCGTCGGCGCCTCCGCGGGTGGCTCGAGCGACCTGATCAGCCGCGCCGTGTCCAAGGGCCTGTCCGAGGACCTGGACGCCTCCTTCCCGGTGATCAACAAGCCGGGGGCCAACGGCGCGCTCGCCGCCGCGGAGGTCGCCAAGGCCAAGCCCGACGGCTCGAAGATCGCCATCCAGAACGCGTCGCTGTTCGCGATCACGCCACTGGCCGTCCCGGAGAGCGAGGTGACCTCGATCGACGACTTCGAGGTGGTGCAGGGTGTGTCCCGCGACGACTACGTCATGGTCACCAACCCCGCGAGCGGCTACAAGAACCTCGACGACATCAAGAACGCGACCGAGAAGGTCACCTTCGGCACGACCGGTGTCGGCACCGGCGCGCAGCTCTCGTGCCTGCTCCTCTTCGAGACCGGCGGTGTCGAGTCCGAGGCCGTGCCGTTCGACGGCGGAGCCCCCGCGCTCACCGCGCTGCTCGGCAACCAGGTCGACACTGCCTGCCTGCAGGTCGGTGAGGCCATCGAGAACATCAAGTCCGGCAAGCTGACGCCCCTCACGGTGTTCGGGCCCGAGCGCATCGACTTCCTCCCCGACACGCCCACCGCCAAGGAGCAGGGGCTCGACGTCGAGGTGACGCAGTACCGCTTCATGACCGTGCCGAAGGGCACTCCCCAGAACGTCAAGGACGCGCTCGTCAAGGGCATGAAGGCGACGTTCGCCACTCAGGAGTACAAGGACTTCAACACCCAGAACAGCCTGACGCCGATGGAGATCGACGGAGCCGCCGTGGTCACCCAGCTCGAGAGCGACAAGCAGCGCTACGCCGACCTGGTGAAGAAGTACAACCTCACCCTCGGCGAGGGCTGACCGGTCCGACAGGCCGCTGGCGCCGGTCCGGGTCCGACACGAGGAGCGACGATGAGTGACCAACGCGAACCCGGAGCGGGTGCGCCCACCGGCACCGGTGAGCCGGACATCCTGGCCGAGCTCGAGGCGGAGATCGCCCGGGAGCTCGCCGAGGAGCGGCCACCGGCAGGAGGACCCGCCTACCAGGTCGTCGGTGCCCTCGTGGCCCTCGCCCTCGGCCTGGGCGGCGCGATCCTCGCGTACGGGTACGGGCTGGGCTCCCTGCGGGAGCCCGGCCCGGGCCTGTGGCCCTTCCTCGTCAGCCTGGTCCTCGTGGGCCTGTCGGTGGCACTGCTCGTCGTCGGACGACACCTCACCGACAGCGAGGCCTTCACCCGCTCGAGCCTGCAGCCCGCCGTCGGTCTGCTCACCTTCGTGGGCCTGGCGGTGCTCATGCCCGTCATCGGCTTCGAGATCCCGTCCGTGCTGCTGTGCGCGATCTGGCTGCGGTTCCTCGGCGGTGAGAGCTGGCGGAGCACCGCGGTGATCTCGGTCGGCACCACCGCCGCGTTCTACCTCCTCTTCATCATCCTGCTGCGGACCCCGCTGCCCCACCTGTTCTGAGGCGACACCATGGACGTCAACGCATTCCTCGACGGGTTCGCCCTCGTCACCGAACCGCAGAACCTGCTCTACTGCCTCATCGGCGTGCTCATCGGCATGCTCATCGGGGTGCTCCCCGGCCTCGGACCGGCGGCGACGATCGCGATCCTGCTGCCGATCACCTACGGCATCGACCCCGTCTCGGCCATCATCATGTTGGCCGGCATCTACTACGGCGCCCAGTACGGCGGCACGATCACCTCGGTGCTCCTCCGCCTCCCGGGAGAGGCCTCCTCCGTCGTCACCGTGTTCGACGGGTTCGCGCTGGCCAAGCAGGGGAAGGCCGGGACCGCCCTCGGCATCGCGGCCATCGGCTCGTTCGTCGGCGCGACGATCTCGATCGTCGGGCTCACCCTGCTCGCCCCCCTCGTGGCCGAGGTCGCGCTCGACTTCGGCCCGCCGGAGTACGCCGCGCTCGCCCTCCTCGGCGTCCTCCTCGTCGCCACCATCGGCAGCGGCAACATGCTCAAAGCCCTGGTCGCCGCGACCCTCGGCCTGCTCCTGGCGACGGTCGGACGGGACACCTTCAGCGGGGCCGGCCGCTTCACCTTCAGCAGCCTCGAGCTCGCCGACGGCATCGACTTCGTCATCATCGCCATGGGCCTGTTCGGCGTCGGCGAGATCCTCTACAACCTCGAGGCCCGGCACGGCAAGGTGCACGTCCCCGCCGCCGTCGCCAACATCTGGCCCTCCCGCAAGGACCTGCGCCAGTCGTCCGGCGCCATCGGCCGCGGCTCGGTCATCGGCTTCTTCCTCGGCGTCCTCCCCGGCGGTGGAGCGGTCCTCGCCTCGCTCGCGGCCTACGCCGCCGAGAAGCGCCGCGCAAAGAACCCCGAGCGCTTCGGCCGGGGCGCGATCGAGGGTGTCGCCGCCCCGGAGTCCGCGAACAACGCCGCCGCGACGTCGTCGTTCATCCCACTGCTCACGCTCGGCATCCCCGCCAACGCCACGATGGGCATGCTCTTCGGCGCGCTCCTCATCCTGGGGATCACGCCGGGGCCCCAGCTCGTCGAGGAGCGACCCGACGTGTTCTGGGGCGTCATCAACTCGATGTACATCGGCAACATCATGCTGCTCATCCTCAGCATCCCGCTGGTCGGGCTGTTCGTGCGGATCCTGCGCATCCGCCCCGCGATCCTCGCGCCGATCACCGCCCTCATCACCATCCTCGGCGTCTACACGATCAACAACTCCGTCTTCGACATCTTCGTCATGATCGTCTTCGGCCTCGTCGGCTACCTCATGAAGAAGTCCGGCTTCGAGCCCGGCCCCTTGGTGCTCGCGTTCGTCCTCGGCTCGCTCGTCGAGGCCAGCGCCCGCCGTTCGATGCTCATCTTCGACGGCGACCCCACCGGCTTCGTCACCCGGCCGATCTCAGGGGCCCTCATCGCGATCCTCGTCGTCGTGGCGCTCCTGCCCCTCATCAAGAAGCTGCGCCGCCTGAGGACCTCGGTCGACACCGAGGCGACACCCACCAAAGAGGAAGAGAAGACCCGATGACCATCCTGATCGGCTACGTGCCGACCCCGTCCGGCGACGCCGCGGTCGAGCACGGCCTGGCCGAGGCCGCCCGCACCGGTGAGGACGTCGTCATCCTCAACAGCCCTCGCCGGGGGTCCACCGTCGACGCCCACCTCGTCGGCGACGACGTCGAGGCGACCCTTCTGACCCGCGCCGCCGAGCACGGCGTCACGGCCGCAATCGACCACGCCGAGCACGGTGCCGACGTCGTCGACACGTTCGAGGCGCTCATCGAGCGCACCGGCGCCCGGCTCATCGTCATCGGCCTGCGCCGTCGCAGCCCGGTCGGGAAGCTCGTCATGGGCAGCGACGCGCAGCGGATCCTGCTCCACGCGTCCGTGCCTGTCCTCGCCGTGAAGCCGACCTCGTGACGCGGTCCCGCATCTCCCGGGTCGAGGTCACACCGGTCGCGTTCAGCGACCCGCCCCTGCTCAACGTCGTCGGGGTCCACCAGCCCTGGGCCCTGCGGGCCATCGTCGAGGTGCACACCGACGAGGGGAGCCTGGGGCTGGGCGAGACGTACGCCGACGAGGCCCACCTCGCCCGGCTCGAGGCGGTGGCCGCCGCGCTGCCGGGCCTCGACCCCTACGACCTGCACGGCCTGCGCGCTGCTCGTCGACGAGACCCTGGGCCGCGAGAGCGGCGGCGCCGGGGCGAGCTTCGGCGGCATGCTCGACGTGCGGTCTGCGGTCGACACCGTGTACTCGCCGTTCGAGGTCGCCTGCCTCGACGTGCAGGGCCGCGAGACCGACCGGCCGGTGTCCGACCTGCTCGGCGGGGCGGTGCGCGACCGGGTGCCGTTCAGCGGCTACCTCTTCTACAAGTGGGCCGGTCATCCCGGCGCCGCCGGCGACTCGTGGGGCGAGGCGCTGACCCCGGACGCCGTCGTCGGCCAGGCACGCACGATGGTCGACGGATGGGGCTTCGGCTCGCTCAAGCTCAAGGGCGGGGTGCTTCCCCCGGAGGAGGAGTGCGCCGCGATCGAGGCCCTGCACGACGCCTTCCCCGGCCATCCTCTGCGCCTGGACCCCAACGGTGCCTGGACGCCGGAGACGTCCGTGCGCGTGGCCGACCGGCTGGCCGGGGTCGTCGAGTACCTCGAGGACCCCACTCCCGGCATCCCCGGCATGGCCGAGGTCGCGGCCCGGCACCGACGTGCCTCTTGCGACGAACATGTGCGTCATCGCCTTCGAGCACCTCCCGCCGGCCGTGGCGCAGGATGCCGTGCAGATCGTGCTGTCCGACCACCACCTCTGGGGTGGGCTGCGTCGGTCGGCGCTGCTGGCCGGCATCGCCGAGACCTTCGGCCTGGGCCTGTCGATGCACAGCAACTCCCACCTCGGCATCAGCCTCGCGGCGATGACGCACCTCGCGGCGGCGACGCCGAACCTGACCTACGCGTGCGACACGCACTACCCGTGGAAGACCCAGGACGTCGTCCTGCCGGGGGTGCTCGACTTCGTCGACGGCTCCGTGCGCGTGCCGACGGCCGCGGGTCTGGGCGTCGAGCTGGACCGCGACGCGCTGGCGGTGCTCCACGAGCAGTACCTCACCTGCGGGGTGCGCCGCCGCGAGGACACGGTCTACATGCGCAGCATCGAGCCGGACTTCGAGCCGAACACCAGCCGCTGGTGACGGCCGGGCCGCATGGACCGCCCTCGCCGCATGGACCGCCCTCGCCGCTGCCGCCCCTCCGTCCAGGCCCCGCCACACGCTGATCGAACCCGCGCGCACCATCAGCGCGTCGTGAGGCGTCGCCGCCCACCCGCGTCAGCCGGTGCCGACAGGGGTGAGCCGGCGACGGGTGTTGCCGAGGTGGACGCGCATCGCGGCCCGCGCGGTCTCGGGGTCACCTGCGCGCACCGCCGCAGCGACGTTCTCGTGCTCGCGGCGCACCCGCTCGACGTGCCCGGCATCGGTGAGCGAGTAGGCGTCCCCGAGCCTGGTCCGCGGCAGCAGGATCATCATCGGCCCGAGCGACTCGATGAGGTCGAGGTAGAAGCGGTTGCCGGTGGCGGCGGCCACGGCACGGTGGAACGCGAAGTCGGCCTCCACCGCCTCCTCGGGCGCGGCGGCCACGAAGGCGTCCATCGCCGCCCCCACGGCGGAGGATGCCCCGGCATCCGCGCGGGCGGCCGCGAGCGCGGCCGCCTCGCTCTCGACCCCGATGCGGAAGTCGACCATGGCGAGGACGTCGTGGTGGGTGCGCAGCGCCGACGCCTCCACCCGGAAGGTCGTCGGCTCGGGCACCGTCAGGACGAAGGACCCCCGGCCCTGGAAGGTCTCGACGAGGCCCTCGGCGCGCAGCCGGGTCACCGCCTCGCGGACCACGGTCCGCGAGACGGCGTACGCGGCGATGAGCTCGGACTCGGAAGGGAGCTTCGACCCCGGCGCGAGGTCACCGGAGAGGATGCGCTCCTTGAGCCCAGTGACGACGCGTTGGGCGAGAGTGGTGGTCACCGACGCATCATGGCCGACCGACGTCCGCCGTCGCGACCGTCAGGGCCCGCATCCGCTCGCTCAGCGTGAAGCCGAGGCCGGGGCGGTCCGGCACCCACATGCGTCCGTCGCGGATCTCGATCCGCTCGTCGAAGAGGGGGTTGAGCCACTCGAAGTGCTCGACCCACGGCTCGGTCGGGTAGGTGGCCGCCAGGTGGAGGTGGATCTCCATCGCGTAGTGCGGCGCGAGCGCCAGGCCGGCGTGGGCCGCCAGGGTGGCGAACCGCAGGAACGGGGTGATGCCGCCGATCCGCGGGGCGTCGGGCTGGACGATGCCGCGGTAGCCGGCGTCGATGAGGGCCATGTGCTCGGGAACCGACGTGAGCATCTCCCCGGTGGCGATCGGGGTGTCGAAGGTGCGGCTGAGGTCGGCGTGCCCCACGGCATCCCAGGCGTCGAGGGGCTCCTCGACCCACACGAGGTCGTAGGCCTCGAGCTCGCGGCACATCCGGCGGGCCCGGGCCCGGTCCCACTGCTGGTTGGCGTCGACCATGAACGGGGCGTCCCCGAGGTGGTCGCGCACGGCCGCCACGCGCTCCAGGTCGGTCTTCCAGTCGGGCTGGCCGACCTTGATCTTGATGCCGCCGATCCCGGACTCGAGCGACGCCGTCGCCTTCTCCTTGATCTCCTCGACCGAGGCCTGCAGGAAGCCGCCGGAGGTGTTGTAGACCCGGCACGAGTCGCGGTGCGCGCCGATGAGCTTGGCCAGGGGCAGACCGGCCCGGCGGGCCTTGAGGTCCCACAGCGCGACGTCCAGGGCGGCAATCGCCTGGGTGGCGACCCCGGAGCGCCCGACCGAGGCACCGGCCCAGAGCAGGGACTGGTAGATGCGGTCGATGTCCGAGGGGTCCTGCCCGATGGCGACCTCGGCGATCTCCTTCAGGTGCGTGTACTGCGACGGGCCGCCGGCGCGCTTGGAGTAGCTGAAGCCCATGCCCTCGTGGCCCTGCTCGGTCTTCACCTCGACGAAGAGCAGCACGGTCTCGGTGAGCGGCTTCTGGCGCCCGGTGAGCACCTTGGCGTCACTGACGGGGTTCTCCAGCGGCAGCACCACGTGCGACAGACGGAGGTGGCGGATCTGGTCGGACATGGTGGTGCTCCTCGCTCGGGGACCCGCGTGCACCGCGGCCTCTCAACTTGTATGATGAGTTCATAACTTATCGTATGAGTGGGGAGGACGTCCAGTGGTCTCGTGCCCGAGCCGCTCCATCCGGCGTACGCCCGCGTCAGACCGGCGTCACCAGGCGGCCACGCGTCAGGAACTCCTCGACGTTGTCCAGCACGAGCTCGACCATGGCGGCGCGGGTCTCGACGGTGCCGCTCGCGAGGTGCGGCAGCAGCACGACGTCGTCACGCCGGAGCAGGGCCTGCGGAACGTGTGGCTCGTCGGCGAAGACGTCGAGCCCGGCGCCGGCGAGCCGGCCCGACTCGAGCGCCTCGACGAGGGCGACCTCGTCAAGGACCGAGCCGCGGGCGACGTTGACGAGGAAGCCCCGCGGCCCGAGGGCGTCGAGCACTCCGGCGTCGACGAGGCCCGCGGACCCGGGGCCGCCCGCGGCCGTGACGACGAGCACCTCGCAGCCGGCGGCGAGGCCTCGCGGGGAGGCCGCGAAGCGGTGCGGGACTTCGGGTTTCGGCGTGCGGCTGTGGTAGCTGATCTGCGCACCGAAGGCCTCGAGCCGGTGCGCCACGGCGCGGCCGATCCGCCCCATCCCGAGGATGCCGACCCGCGCCCCGGTGACCCGCCGAGCCAGGGGCCTGGTCCGGCCCGCCTCCCACTCGCCCCGCCGCACGAACCGGTCCGCTGCCGACAGGCCACGCATGACGTCGATGACGAGCCCCACCGCGGTGTCCGCCACGCAGTCGGTCAGGACGTCCGGGGTGTTCGCGACGAGAACGCCACGGCGGGTGGCCTCAGCGACGTCCGTCGTGTCGTACCCGACACCGAAGTTGACGATTGCCCCGAGACCGGGCAGCACGTCGAGGTGCTCGGAGCGCACGCCCCACACCCCGCTGGTCACGGCGACGCGCACCGCCGCCGCGGCGCGGGGGTCGAGGTCGGGCAGGGCCACCGCCGCGTACCGCTGCGCGAGGGCGCCGGCGATCTCGCCCTTCAGGCTCCCCACCATGACGACTGCCGTCACGCGCACCACTCCCTCGTCCTCCCGGCCACCGGCTGTGGCCCGGCGACCGTACGCACAACCCGAAGGCATCGTCCAGTGCCGATCGGGCATCGCCGGGAGCCGTCATGGCCCTGCTGACCGGCTTCGTCACCGTCGTCGTCGTCATCCTCTGCGGCGTCGCCCTCGCCCATGCCGGCGTCCTCGACTCCCGGGCCCAGCGGACCCTGTCCGAGGTGTCGTTCTACGTCGCCGTCCCCGCGCTCATGGTCCTGACGATCAGCCGGGTCGAGGTCGGCTCCGCGATGGTCGCCAACCTGGCGGCGTCGGCCACCTCGCTCCTCGTGACCGCCGCGGTGTACGCCCTGGTGGCCGGCCTGGTCTGGCGGCGCGACGCCGGAGCCGTCGTCATCGGTGCGCTCTCGTCCTCGTACGTCAACGCCGGCAACCTCGGCGTCGCGGTCGCGGCCTACGTCGTCGGCGACACGGGAGTCGTCGTGCCGACGCTGCTGGTGCAGCTGCTGCTCGTCCAGCCGGTAGCCCTGGTCTGGCTCGACCGCCACACCGGGCGCGGGGGCGGGGCCGGGCGCGTCGTCCGCCGCGTCGTCACCAACCCGCTGACCATCGCATCCGGCCTCGGCGTCGTCCTCGCGGTCACCGGATGGCGGCTCCCGGAGCTCGTCGAGTCACCCGTGCGGATGCTCGCCGGGCTGGCGATCCCGGCGATGCTGCTGGCCTACGGGGCGGCGCTCCGTCTCAGCCCGCCGGTCGGACGCTCCGGCCACAACCGCGAGGTGGCCCTGGCCACCTTCCTCAAGCTCGCCGTGATGCCGGCCATCGCCGCCGGGGTGGCACTCCTGTTCCGCCTCGAGGGTGTGGTGCTGCTGGGGGTCGTCATCACGGCGGCGCTGCCCACGGCACAGAACATCTTCCTGCACGCCACGCGCTACCGCGTCGGCCAGGGTGTCGCCCGCGAGACGATCCTCGTGACGACCCTGTGCTCCCTTCCCGTCGCAGTGGTCATCGCCCTGCTGCTTGCCTGAGCAACCGAGGAGACCCGATGCCCCCCACCGTCGACCACCCCACCGGACCCCCCGCCCTGCCGAACGGGCTGCTGGGCGCGCTCCTCGAGGCGCTCGGCCCAGCAGGCGTCCTCACCGCCCCCGCTGACGTGGCACCGTACGCCAGCGACTGGACGGGCACCCTGCACGGTCGCACCCCCGCAGTGCTGCGACCGTCGAGCACCGCCGAGGTCGCGGCCGCCGTACGGCTCTGCTGCGAGGCCGGGGTCGCGGTCGTGCCCCAGGGCGGCAACACCGGCCTGTGCGGCGGCGCGGTCCCGGACGAGTCGGGAATGCAGGTGGTGCTGTCGCTGGGCCGGATGCGCCGGGTCCGCGAGGTCGACCCCGTGGCCGACACCATGACCCTCGAGGCCGGCGTCGTCCTCGCGACCGCCCAGGAGGTGGCGGCGGGCGCCGGTCGCCTCTTTCCCCTGTCCCTGGGGTCCGAGGGCAGCTGCACGGTGGGCGGCACCATCGCGACCAACGCCGGCGGCACGGCGGTGCTGCGCTACGGGATGATGCGCGAGCTCGTCCTCGGGCTGGAGGTGGTGCTCCCCGACGGTCGGGTGTGGGACGGCCTACGGGTGGTCCGCAAGGACAACACCGGGTACGACCTCAAGCAGCTCTTCATCGGCGCCGAGGGCACCCTGGGCATCGTCACCGCGGCCGTGCTCCGCCTGTTCCCGGCAACCCCACGGCGGGCCACAGCCTGGGTGGCGCTGCCCGACGTCGACGCCGCCGTCGGGCTCCTCGGCGTCCTGCGTGAACGGGCGGCGGAGCGGCTCACGACCTACGAGCTGGTGTCCCGCGAGGCGCTCGACATGGTGCTCACCCACCTTCCGGGCACACGGGACCCCATCACCGGGACGCACCCCTGGTACGGACTGGTCGAGCTCGCCGCGCCCGCAGCCGCCGTCGAGCTCGACGAGACGCTCGAGGCTGCGCTCGGCGAGGGGTTCGAGCGCGACCTCCTCCTCGACGCCGTCGTCGCCGGGAGTCCGGCCCAGCGGGAGGCCCTCTGGCTGCTCCGCGAAGGCGTCTCCGAGGCCCAGCGTGATGAGGGCCCGAGCCTGAAGCACGACGTGACCCTGCCGATCGGCGACCTCTCCGCCTTCGTCGCGCAGGTGGGTGCACTGCTGCGGACACGACTGCCCGGCATCCGTCTCGTCACCTACGGCCACGTCGGCGACGGCAACCTGCACTACAACCTGAGCGGCCCACCCGGGGAGGATCCTCGAGCCTTCCTCGCGCTGCGCCACGAGCTCGCCGGTGTGGTCTACGAGGTGGTGGCGGCGCTCGACGGCAGCATCAGCGCCGAGCACGGTGTAGGCACGACGAAGCGGGACGCGGTTGCGCGCTTCAAGAGTCAGGTCGAGCTCGACCTCTGGAAGGCCGTGAAGGGCGCGGTCGACCCCGCCGGAGCCATGAATCCCGGAAAGGTGCTGGCTGAGTTCTGACTGCTCCACCCGGCCGCAGACGATTCCGGGTGCTCCCACGACGCTGGTCCCCGGAACCGGTCCGGCTCACAGGGCTGGACCGGTCGAGTCGCGCAACACCAGCTCGGTCGGCAGCACGACCCGCGGCTGGTCGTCGGGGTGGCGAGAGTCGGCGGTCAGCAGCAGCTCGACGGCCGCGCTCCCCACATCCACGTGCGCACCGCCGAGCGTGGTCAGTCGGGGCGCCGAGATGTCGGCAGCACAGATGTCGTCGAAGCCGACCACGCTGACATCGCCCGGAACGCGAAGCCCTCGGTGGGCAAGCCGCTGCATCACCCCGATGGCGAGCAGATCATTGTGGGCCACGATCACGGACGCACCGGCGTTGATGGCCCCGTCGGCGGCGGCTCCGCCCTGGCCGGCTGCCCGTGCGGGCGGGGTGTGTGCGCAGTGATGCACGGCGGGTGTGCCGCCGGGTACATACGGCGATCGCTTGGTGAGGGACAACTGGATGGTCAAACTCAGCGAGGTTCTGGCGGGAGGCTCCGCGGAACTGGAAGGGACTCAGCATGTGGATATGGGTAGTCATCGTCATCGTCGTCGTCGTAGCCACGGTCGTTCTCCTGGCGATGTGGGTGGACCGCAGCCGCGGCTCGCAAGGCGCGAGCCGCAGCCTTGACCTTCGGGGTACCAAGGACGGACGGCCCCGGCACATCGACACGAATGACGGTTTCAACGGTATGTAGGCCGCTGTCCGGGACAGACCATCGGCGGACTCAGCGCCGTCACCCAACGGGCTCGAGACGGGCCGGTTGACGCAAGGGCCGGCACACCAGGTCCTGGAGGTGGCGCGCCAGGGCAGTGAAGGTGTCGACGCGTGCAGACGCGTTGGGATGGTCATGGTGTTGTCCTTGACAGCCAGCGTTGCGCGGTGAGACGCCCGCCACGACGAGCGACGACGAAAAGGGCGCACGCCGCCCCGAGAGCCATCGGGACCAGCGACAGCAGGCCGTGGGAAGCCCCGACCGACCACGAGGGCGAGGATGCCGTAGGTGCTCAGTGCGGCAGGTTCACGGTGGGTCCGTCCAACGCATCCGTACGACCTCGAAGGCGACCGCGAGGCCGACGGCGACCACCCAGCCACGGCGCGCCAGTGGAGACCAGGCAGCGACAGCGGGGGTCCTGCCGGACGGTGGGGTGGACATGGTCGACGTGGATGTCAGCTGTGCCATGGCGCTTCCGACCCGACGGGCGGTCCCTTCCTACCGGGGCACGGACTGATGGTCGACGTGCACGACCCCAGCACCCCCAACGCCAGGTCCGCGGGGATGCGGCGAGTGAAGATCGTGCGGGACCACACAAGCGGCCTGGTGAGGCTGAGCGGCATCCCCGGAGGTGGCGGACGCGACCCGGAGCGACGCGGGGGGTTGCGAACTTCCGCGAATCGGTTGCCGTCAGGCCCCGGCGCTGCCACCCTGAGCCCGGGCCGACTGGCCCACTCACCGCGGGTCCGCTCGATTCGCTCGGGTACCAAGCGAGTCGGGGCGGGGTCGCTCTCGAAGCAAGGGGAACACACATGCGGACAACCGTTCGGACCCTCACGGCACTCGCGCTCGCCGTGCCGCTCATCGCCTCGACCCTGCCGGCCTCCGCGTCCAGCACGTCCCTCTTCCGGGAGAAGGGTGCCTTCGCCGACGCCTCCTTCGAGGGTGCGGGCACTCCGGGCGGCCTGCCCGGGAACTACTCCTTCGGGTGGATCACGTTCCACGGCAGCGACCTGGCCGACGGCTTCATCGAGACCTTCGACTGCGACGAGGGCGAGACTCCCTGGGGAGACGAGAACGGCGAGAACGCCTGCGAATTCGCGGGCGCGTACTACGGGTGGGGGGAGAGCCTGACCGTCACCACCGGCAAGGGCAAGGGGGCCTCGAGCACCTACTCGGGCACCCTCGACCTGTTCGACGCCACCAGCGAGGAGGAGGTCCTTGCCGCGGAGGACGTGCCCTTCAGCGTCACCCTGACCCCGTCCGGAGGCACGTACAAGTCGACCTTCACCGACTCCTACCGGGACCCGGAGTCCGGCATCAGCTACCGGTCCCGCGAGACCCGCATCTACAACGAGGCCACGGTCGCGGGCAGCTTCGACGGTGTCCCGGCCGTGGGTGGGGTCGTCGGCACGTACTCCATGCGGTCCATGGAACGCATCGCGTGACGAGCGGCGCCGGCTACCCGAGCCCACGCTGACGGCTGGACGAGTCTCGCTGTCGGCCGACGAGCACCCGTCGGCCGACAGCGAGCCTCAGCCCGGGTGTGCCGCGCCGTAGACCTCGAGCTCGGTCGCCTTGGCGGACAGCCACACCTGTTGTCCCGCAACGAGATCCAGCTCGGCGACGGCTGCGGGGGTGACGTCCACCAGGGCCGACGGCTCACCCACCAGGTCGAGCCGCACCCGGTCGGTGAGCAGGGTGAGACCCGCGATCGTCGCCGGCCAGGTGTTCCGCACGCTGGAGACCACGGGCGGGGTCGTGCTGACGACCACCGCGGAGGGGCGCAGCGCGACCAGCACCTCGCCCCGTTCGTGGTGGTCGGGCACGACGAAGCCGCCTCCCCCGTGCAGCGCCACGTGCGCGCCGTCCGCCGTCCCCGCGTACAGGTTGAGGCCCACCAGCCTGGCGACGTACTCGGTGGCCGGGCGGCGCGCGACCTCGGCCGGGGTCCCTTCCTGCACCACGCGGCCGTGCTCGAGCACGAGGAGCCGGTCGGCGAGCACGAGCGCTTCCAGCGGGTCGTGGGTGACGAGCAGGCACGGCCCGGCGAACTCCGCCAGGTGGCGCCTGAGCTCGGTCTGCACCTCGAGCCGGGTGCGGGCGTCGAGGGCGGAGAGCGGCTCGTCGAGCAGCAACAGCGACGGTTCACCGGCAAGGGCACGGGCCAGGGCGACTCGCTGGGCCTGCCCACCGGACAGGTCTGCCGGTCGCCGCCGGGCGAGCTCGGCCAGACCCAACCGGGCCAGCCACGTCTGCGCGACCGTCCGAGCCACCGCCCGGCCCAGCCCTCGTGCGCGGGGTGAGAAGGCCACGTTGTCGAGCACGCTGAGGTGCGGGAACAGCCGGTAGTCCTGGAAGACGAAGCCCACGGGGCGCTGGGCGGCCTCGACGAAGGTGCCGTCGTCGGCGTCGTCGAGCACGGCCCCGGCCAGGCTGATCCGGCCCCCCGAGAGCGGCGTGAGCCCCGCGAGGGCACCGAGCAGCGTCGACTTGCCCGAGCCGTTGGGCCCGAGCACGGCCAGCACCTCGCCGGGCGCGGCCGAGACGGCGGCCCGCAGGCTGAACGCACCACGGTCCACCTCGGCCTGCGCGACGAGGCCACCGGTCACGCCTTCCGGGTTCATGCCGCGCCGCCACCCCTCAGCCATCGGTCGCGCAACGTCACCAGCACGACGACGGAGACGAGCAGCAGCAGCAGGCTGAGCAGGATGGCCGCCTCCGGGTCGGTCTCCAGCGCGTAGTAGACCGCGATCGGCATGGTCTGGGTCCGGCCGGGAAAGCTGCCCGCGAAGGTGATGGTGGCGCCGAACTCCCCCAGCGCGCGCGCCCAGCACAGCACCGCCCCCGCCACCAGCGACGGCGCGACCAACGGCAGCGTGACCCGCCGGAACACCACCATCCGGGTCGCACCCAGCGTCGCAGCGGCCTGCTCGTAACCCCGGTCGGCCGACCGCAGCGCCCCCTCGACCGTCACCACGAGGAACGGCATGGCGACGAAGGTCTCGGCCATCACCACCGCAGCGGGGCTGAACGGGATGGTGATGCCGAACCACTGGTCGAGGTACTGGCCGAGAACCCCGTTGCGCCCGAACGCGAGCAGCAGCGCCACGCCGCCGACCACCGGCGGCAGCACCAGGGGCAGCGTGACGAGCGCGCGCAGCACGCGCAGCCCCGGGAAGTCGGTGCGGGCCAGCACCCAGGCGAGCGGGACCCCGACCACGAGCGAGATGGCGGTGGCGACGGTGGAGGTCCACAGCGAGAGCTTGAGCGCCTCGGCGGCCTGCGACCCGTGCAGGATCTCCCACGCGCTCCCCCAGGGCGCGCGGACCAGCAGACCCGCGAGAGGGATGACGAGGAACCCGATCGCCACGACGGCGGGCAGCAGCAGCGGCAGCGGTGCCGACCGCGACCCCTCGCCGCCCGCCGCGCGCCGCGCGCGCTCCCGACGGCTCAGCCTCGTGGATGCCGTGGGCCGCGCGGCTGCCTCGCTCCCGACCGCTGGAGTCACGGCTGCTCGAACCCGGCCGCGGCCAGCACGGCGGCACCCTCGGGCGAGAGCACGTAGTCGACGAAGGCCGCGGCCGCCGTGGCGTTGGTGCTCTCGGTCAGCGTGGCGATCGGGTAGCTCGTGGACGCGTTGACGTCGGCGGGGATCTCGACGCCCCTGACCTTGTCACCCGCGGCGAGAACGTCGGTCACGTAGACCACGCCGGCGTCCACCTCGCCGAGCTGCACCTTGCTCAGCACGGACTTCACATCGGGCTCGAGGGTCACCGGCTCGACCGTCACCGCGGCGTTGGCGAGCACCTTCGTGGCGGTCGAGCCGCACGGCACCTGGGGCTGGCACAGCGCGGTCTTGACGTCGGCGCCCGCCAGCGAGTCGACACCGGTGACCCGTCCCGGGTTCGACGGCGGCACCGCGATCTGCATGACGTTGGTGGCGAACACCCTGGGTTCGGCGGCCGTACCCGCGGCCACGACGGCATCCATGGACGTCGTGCCGGCCGACGCGAAGACGTCGGCGGGCGCGCCGGCGGTGATCTGGCTGACCAGCGCCGAGCTGCCCGCGAAGCCGAAGGTCACCTCCACGCCGGGGTTCACGGCCTCGAACTGCTCTCCGATCGTCGTGAACGACTCGGTGAGGGACGCGGCCGCCAGCACCGTGATGTCGCCGGACGGCGACCCCGAGGCGGGTGCGCCGCCAGTCCCGGTGCCGCCGGAGCCGGTGCCGCTGCTGCCGAACCCGCAGGCGGCCGGCCCCAGGGCGACGACCCCGGCGAACAGGGCGATGGAGGTGCGGTGCATGCGGACTCCTCGGCCAGGCGCTCGTGGACGGTGGGCGGGCGTGCGCGCGTCAGCGCATCCGCGGGATCTCGACGGAGACGTTGGTGGCCTTGACGGCGGCGACGGCGAGCACGCCGGGCTCCAGACCCAGCTCGTCGACGGCCTCGCGGCTGAGCAGCGAGACGAACCGGTGCGGGCCGGCCTGGATCTCGACCTGCGCCATCACGGTGTCCTTCACGACCCGGGTGACCAGGCCGCTGAACCGGTTGCGCACCGAGGCGGCGGCGACGTCACCCGTCTCGAGGTGCGCCGCGTCGTGGGCGAGCTCCTCGGCGAACCGGGCCAGCACGGCGCCGTCGACCCCCAGCCGCCCGGAACCGTCGGTCGTGGTCTCGATCCGCCCGCCGTCGGCCCAGCGGCGCAGCGTGTCGGCGCTGACCCCCAGCAGGTCGGCTGCTTCCTTGATCCGAAAGATGGGCACACTCGGGACTCTAGCCGCAGATGCGGCTTGAAGTCATGATCAGCTGCCGCATCTGCGGCACCACAATGGCCGCCGGTCCCCCACGCTCCGCCTCTCGGGTCGTCGAGCGGCCTGCGCGCACCAGGGGTCGCGGCAGCGGGCCGACGTGGGTCGACTCGGCGTGACGGACGGCTCACGATCCGGGCGGCGGCGGGCCGGACCCCGTCGTACCGTGGGTGCATGCGCGGAGAACTCCTCACCAGGTCAGAGCGGTCCGGCGCCCCCGGCCGCTTCATGCTCCAGAACGAGCGGATGCTCAAGGTCGACCTCAGTGGCACCGGCGGCTTCTTCTACGCCCGACAGGGCGCGATGGTCGCCTACCAGGGGGAGGTCGACTTCGCCTACCAGGGCAGCGGCGGCCTCGGCAAGATGTTCAAGAAGGCCATGACCGGCGAGGGCATGGCCCTGATGAAGGTCTCCGGAAGCGGCGATGTCTTCCTGGCCCAGGAAGCCGACGAGATCTTCATCCTCGAGCTCGAGGACGAAGCGGTCACCGTCAACGGCAACGCCGTGCTCGCCTTCGAGAGCGGGTTGTCGTGGGACATCAAGCGGGTCGAGGGGGCCTCGATGGTCAGCGGGGGTCTGTTCAACACCACGTTCACCGGCAGCGGGCTGATCGCGGTCGTCGCCCACGGCACCCCGGTGGTGCTGCAGGTCGACGTGCCGACGTTCGTCGACATGCAGTCGGCGGTGCTGTGGTCGGCCGGCCTGCAGTCGTCGATCAGGAGGACGGCCAAGCTCGGCGCGGCGATCGGCCGGGGGTCGGGCGAGGCCTACCAGCTCGCACTGTCGGGCCAGGGCATCGTCGTCGTCCAGGCGTCCGAGGGGCACCCGCCGCCGGCGCGGTGACGACCCGCTTCGTCGCACCACCAGCACGGATGCCGTCCGCCCACCCCTGAGGGGCGACATACTGCTGCGATGGAGTTCACGACCGAGCTGGAGGCGACCGGCGGCACCACCACCGGCTTCGTCGTACCCGACGCAGTGGTGCAGGCACTCGGGGCGGGTCGCCGGCCCAAGGTGGTCGTCACCGTCAACGGCCACACCTGGCGCACGAGCATCGCGTCGATGGGCGGGCGCTACCTGCTCGGGGCGAGTGCGGCCGTGCGCGAGGCCGCCGGCATCACGGCCGGGCAGACGTACCCGGTGGGCGTCGAGGTCGACACCGCGCCTCGCACGGTCGACGTGCCCGACGACCTGGCGGCCGCCCTGGCGGCCTCGCCGGCGGCGACGGCCGCCTGGGCCGGGTTGTCCTACAGCCAGCAGCGCCAGCACGCCGAGGCGGTGCTCGCGGCCAAGAAGCCCGAGACCCGCGAGCGGCGAGTGGCCACGGTCGTCGAGCGCCTCACGGGTTCCTGAGGCTCCTGCGCCGCCCGTCGACCGCCTACGGTGACGCCATGACGACCATCGAGGCGGTGCGCGGCGACATCACGACCCAGCAGGTCGACGCGATCGTCAACGCCGCCAACTCCGCGCTGCTCGGCGGTGGCGGCGTCGACGGGGCCATCCACGCCGCCGCCGGGCCGGTGCTGCTCGAGGAGTGCCGCGCTCTGCGCCGCACCACCCACCGGCTCGGGTCTCGACGTCGGTGACGCCGTGGCCACCGGGGCCGGGGACCTGCCCTGCCGCTGGGTGGTGCACACGGTCGGCCCGAACCGGCACCGGGGCCAGACCGACCCCACCCTGCTCGCCTCGTGCTTCGCGCGCAGCCTCGCCGTGGCGCGAGGCCTGGGGGCACGCAGCATCGCGTTCCCCGCGGTCAGCGCCGGGGTCTACGGCTGGGACGCCGACGGAGGTCGCCGACATCGCCGTGCGCACCGTGCGGGCGGAGTGCGCGCGCACGAGGGCATCGACCTCGTGCGCTTCGTGCTCTTCGGCGACCGGTTGCTGTCGGCCTTCGACGCTGCGCTGGAGCACGAGCACGGCTGAGACGCCTCGGCGCCCCGGACCACGAGGGTCACGGGACGCCGACGGTGCGGTGCGGGGTGGCTCAGAACCGGCCGTAACCGCTGACGCCGGAGAAGATCGGCCCGCTCGGAGGTGGACTTTCCCTGACGCGGCGAGTCGATCATCATCCCGTTGCCGGTGTAGATGCCGACGTGCCAGGCCGGGGAGCCGAAGAACACGAGGTCGCCCGGCTTCGGGTCGCTGACCGGGGTGGCGGCGTTCTGCTGGGCCGAGGCCGTGCGCGGGATGGAGATGCCGGCCTTGCCGAAGACGTACTGGGTGAAGCCCGAGCAGTCGAAGCCGGACGGGCTCTCGCCGCCGTAGACGTACGGGATGCCGAGCAGCGTGCGGGCGATGTTGACGACCTCGCTCGAGGACTGCTTCGGGTTGGTGTAGCGGGTGGTGCGTGCGGCTGGCCGGGGTGCGGTCACTGGTGTCGACTGGCCGGGGTGCTGCACTCGAGCGGCTCGCCACGGGGTCGGGCCACCGGCTTCGGGCTTCGGCTTCGGCTTCGGCTTGGCGACGGCCTTGACGCCCACGACACCGACCGCCTCGACGGCGACCGGGGCGGCCGTCTCGGGGGCGACCACGGCAGGCGCGAGCGCGAGCGCGGCCGGGGCCGCCGCTGGTCGTGCTGCCCTCGGCGCCGGGGCCGAGGCGCGTGGTGGAGGCGGAGGCTGGCGCACGGGGGCGGCCTGCGCCGGGAGGGCGAAGGCTGCGACCAGGCCGCCGGAGGCGGCCAGGACGGCGGAGGCCTTGACGCTGGTCTCGCCGACGCTCTTGACGATCGTCGAGATCTCGGCAACGGGGTTGTACCGGGCAGCGTTGCGGTGCCGCCCGGATCGGGTGTGATCGACCACGGGTGAACCTCTCAGTGCCTACGGGGTGAGCTGTCGGGTTCGGGCTGAGGTTGCCCGGCCGGCGTGGTCGTGAGACCCGCGCCGACTTCACCCCAAGGGACCCGTGTGCTGCTGGGCCCCGCGAGTGGTTCCCCCGCTCCTGCCAGGCGGTGGTGCGCTTCGACCTCTGCGGTGGTGGCAGGACTCGGCGTCCACCAGGAGGACCCACCCCAGGGGGAGGCGAGCCCGACGAACGTAACACGGCCTCGCTGGCGACAGTCACAATTGGGTCACGGTGAAGTGACGAAGGCCACCCACCGCTGCGGTGAGTGGCCTTCGTGGCGTCGTGGCGGATGCCGCGAGGGTAGTCGACGGTCACGTGCACGTGGTCGTAGTGGTTCGCGGTCGGCGAACCGCGGTCCTCCATGGGGTCCCAGGAGCTGCCCGGGGTCCCAGTAGCGCTGGCGCCAGATGACGTACTCGCACGTTGAACTCGCCGACGTGGCACTGCACCCACGCGGCGACGGCGTCGCCCTGCGACCTGCTCGAGATCATGAAGTCGACGGCCTGGCCGGTGCTGTGCTCGCCCGCGCTGGGGCGGTAGCCGCCGATGATGCCCAGGTGGAAGACCGAGTCGACGGCCGAGCAGAGCCGCGCGGCGTCGTTGTTCAGGCCGATGCTGCCGCACTTGCCCGAGATCCTCGTGCTGTAGGCGGCCGAGCTGCTCGCGGAGCTCGCCACCGGACTCGCCGGCCCTGGCAGCGGCGGCGACCGGCTTGGGCTTGGGCTTGGGCTTGGGCTTGGGCTTGGCGACGGCCTTGACGCCGGACGACACCGACCTGCTCGGGGGCGATCGGGGCGGCATCCTCAGGGGCGGAGACGGCGGGCGCGGCGAGCCTTGACCGCGCGGGCGGTGGAGCGGGAGGCGCTCAGGCCGTCGGTGCGCGCGGCGGCGGCGGTGCGGCCGGACTGGCGAGGGTCAGGGAGGCGGGGCTGGCGTCGACGGGCAGGGCGAGCGCGATGGCTGCTCCGCCCAGGACACCGACGGCGGCGACTGACTTGATGGCCCACGTCGCGCTGAGGCGCGGCAAGCCGTCGGGGAGACGACGTACAGCGCCGGGTGCGCGGCGTCGACCGGGGGTGCGGTGACGTGACACGAGGAGGTGGAGCCTTCCGAGGCGGGTACGAATCCCAGCCACCGTAGCGGGCCCTCGACTGGCAGAAGTCGCATTCCGGTAACGAGGGATTCACCCGTGTCGTCCCGCTGGTCACCTGCGTAGTCGCCCCTGACCAGCGCGGATGCCCTGACGCCCGGGTTTCCTGAGTGCGCGCTCAGGTGAGGACGGGGTCACCACCGGCCGCGCCCCGCGCAGCTGCCTCGGTGGCGCGGCGGGGCTCAGGTGGCCTGGACGAAGACGTGCGAGGCGATGTCGTCGGGCAGCGAGACACCCCGGAGGACTCCTCGGCCCCGTCGCGGCAACGCGATGACCCGGGCGCCCTCACGCCGCACCCGGGCCGGCTGGCCCGGCAGCAGGCCGGCGGCGGTGAGCAGGGCCAGCGCCTCGGAGTCGACCTGCACGGGCTCGCCGATGCGGCGGACGACGACGGTCGTCGGCTCGGCGGCGGCGATCACGTCGAGGGTGGTGAGGCCGTAGCGGAAGTCGGCCAGCACGGTGAGGTCGCCGAGCTCGTCGAGCCCCGGGAATCGGGTTGCCGTAGGGCGACTCGGCGTGGTCGGGCAGCATCGCGAGGATCTTGCGCTCGACCCGCTCGGACATCACGTGCTCCCAGCGACAGGCCTCGTCGTGGACGAACTCCCACTCGAGCCCGATGACGTCGCGCAGCAGGCGCTCGGCGATGCGGTGCTTGCGCATGACCCGGGTGGCGAGCAACCGACCGTGGTCGCTGAGCTCGAGGTGGCGGTCTCCGGCGACGTGCACCAGCCCGTCGCGCTCCATCCGTGCGACCGTCTGCGAGACCGTGGGCCCGGAGTGGCCGAGCCGCTCGGCGATGCGAGCGCGCAGGGGCGTGATGCCCTCCTCCTCGAGCTCGAAGATGGTGCGGAGGTACATCTCCGTGGTGTCGATGAGGTCCGTCACGCAGGCCAGCCTACGTTTACCCGCGACACGCGGGACGCCGACCGCCGGACGCGGCGCGTCCGAGCTCGTCCCGACCGTCGATCAGACGCGGTCGCAGGGGACGCGGCGCGGGCGCGGGGGTCGTACTCCGGCAGCCAGCGGGCGAGCCAGGCGCCGCCCGCCAGCGTCAGCAGGCCCACCGTCACGCTCGCGACCCCGATCGTCGCGACCGCCGCGACGGCGCCGACGACCAGGGCCGCACCGTTGTGCCCCACGAGGGAGAGCAGCCGCCACACGCCGAGGAAGGGCGCGCGGCCCACGGTGGGGGCGGCATCGGCACCCAGGGTCATGACGATGCCGGAGCCGAGGCCGTTGCCGACGCCCATGAGCAGGGCGAGCGCGGCCACGCCGGCGAGCGTCGTGGTGAGCGGCAGGGCGAGCAGGCCCAGGCCGAACAGCAGGGTCACGGGCACGGCGACCCAGACCCGGCCGTAGCGGTCCATGACCGTGCCGGCCGGGCCAGAAGAGCACGACCTCGACGAACGCGGCGGCGGCGAAGACGAGCGAGGTCTGCGCGGCGTCGAGCCCGACGTGCTCGGCCCACAGCGGCACGACGACGACCCGTGAGGACCGGGCCAGGCCGATGGCGAGCACGCCCAGCCCGACGGTGAGCAGCACCCGGCGGTTCTGGGCCACCACCCGGGCGACCGGCACCCGCTCGTGCTCGGCGCTGACACCCTGGTGGTGCGCACCGAGGTCGGGCGTGCGCCACGCCAGGGCCGCGGCGAGCAGGCCGGCGACCACCGCGACGGCGAAGGCCGCCTGCGGCCCCCAGCGGGCGACGACCGGCGCCCCGATCGAGCGGGCCGAGGAACAGGCCGATCCGGGTCACCCCACCCAGCGTCGACATCGCCCGGGCGCGCAGCGCCACCGGTGCCGCGGCCGTGAGGTAGCTCTGCCGGGCCAGCAGGAAGACCGCGCCCGACGGCCCCAGGAGGAACACCGCGACACCGAGCACCCACAGCGACGGTGCGACGAGCGCGAGCGCGCAGCCGACGGCATCCGCCAGACCGGCGAGCCACGAGCGCGCGACGCTCACCGATCCGCTCGACGAGCACCCCGGCGGGAACGGCGGCCGCGAACTCGGACAGCGTCGCGATGCCGACGAAGAGCGCCGCGACGCCGACCGACGCCCCCAGGCTGCGGGCACTGAGCGCGACCACCGGCAGCACCGCTCCGGCGCCGATCGACCAGATCGCCGACGGGCCGAAGGCGGGCACCGCGATCCGCCGCAGCGAGAACTCCTCCTGCTCCCCCACCCCACCTCCTCAGCTCTTTCGCCCGATGCCGGAACCTTCACCTGGGCACCGGAACGGTTCCGGTGCTCAGGTGAAGCTCTCGGTGCGACGCAGGCGGGCGCCGGACGCTTATCTTGACGTCAAGATAACCGGCCGGATCCGCCCGTGGGTAGGTTGGCGCCGTGGAGATCACCATCCCGCACCGCTACTGCGGCCCCCCGGAGTCCGGCAACGGCGGTTGGGTCTGCGGCACCGTCGCCGCCCAGGTGCCCACCACCTCTCCGCGCCCGGCCGTCACCGTGCGGCTGACGAGCCCACCTCCACTCGACCGGGCGATGTCGCTGGAGGCCGGGCCCGCGGACGGTGGCGTCCTGCTGCGGCTTCTCGACCGCGGCCACCTGGTCGCGAGCGCCACGGCATCCTCCGACCTTGCGGATGCCGTGCCGCCGCCGGTCCCGCTCGAGGCGGCGCGCGCCGCCGAGGCGCGCTTCGAGGGCCTGGTCGACCACCCGTTCCCCACCTGCTTCGCGTGCGGCACCGGCCGCGACCCCGACGACGCCCTGTGCCTGCGTCCCGGTCCGCTGGAGGACGGCACCGGTCGGTACGCCACCACGTGGGTGCCGCGCGAGGTGTCGGTGCCGCTCGTGTGGGCCGCCCTGGACTGCCCCGGCGGCTGGTCGGCGGGGATCGCCGGGCGCCCGATGGTGCTGGGCACGATGACGGCGCGGGTGCTGGCACTTCCCGCGGTGGGCGAGACGCACGTCGTTCTCGCCTGGCAACGGGGCAGCGAGGGACGCAAGCACCACTCCGGATCGGCCCTGTTCACCCCCGGAGGCGACCTGCTCGCCCGCGCGGAGGCCACCTGGATCGCCGTCGACCCCACCACCATCCGACCCAAGGACCGCCCATGACCGCGTCCCCCCAGCCACCGTCCGCCGGCGAGACCGGGCCCCGCATCGCCGTCGTCACCGGCGCGAGCAGCGGCATCGGCGCGGCGACGGCCCGGCTGCTCGCCGAGCAGGGCTTCGAGGTCGTGTGTGCGGCGCGCGGGCTCGAGCGCATCGAGGCGCTGGCCGCTGAGATCGGCGGGGTGGCCGTGGCGTGCGACGTGACCCGCGACGACGACGTCGCCCGACTGGTGCAGGCCGCCGGCGGGCGGGTGCACGTGCTCGTCAACAACGCCGGCGGTGCACTCGGCCTGGAGCCGGTCGCGCAGGCCGACGTCGGGCTGTGGCAGCAGATGTACGACACCAACGTGCTGGGCACGCTGCGGGTGACCAAGGCCCTGCTGCCGGCGCTCGTCGCGGCCGACGGCGAGGGGGTCGTGGTCAACGTCGGCTCGATCGCGGGCTTCCTCGCCTACGAGGGCGGTGGCGGCTACACGGTGGCCAAGCACGGCGTGCACGTGATGACCGAGACGCTGCGCCTGGAGCTGGTCGACCAGCCGGTGCGGATCACCCTCGTGGCCCCCGGGATGGTGCGCACCGAGGAGTTCTCGCTGACCCGCTTCGGCGGCGACCGAGAGCGGGCCGATGCCGTCTACGCCGGGGTGCCCGACCCGCTGGTCGCCGAGGACGTCGCCGACGCCATCGTCTGGATGGCGACCCGCCCGGCCCACGTCAACATCGACCTGCTCGTCGTCAAGCCACGCGTGCAGGCCGCCCCGCACAAGGTCCACCGGGAGCGGTAGCCCACGCCCGGCATCCGACCGGCATCCCCCGCGAAGTCAGGAGCACTTCGCCCAGTCAGGGCCGGATACGCCCCTGACTCGGCGACAACCTCCTGAGCCCGCGAAATGCTCCTGACTGCGCACCCCGGCGGCCGGACGCGACGGTCTTGATCCGATGGTGGCCTGGTCGCACCACGTCGTGGTCAGGGCTGGCGGCGGTGGACCTCCCACGACGCCGGGTCGCCGAGGTCTCCCGGGCCGACCCGGGTGAACACCAGCCGGTCGTGCAGCCGGTTGCGTCGGCCCGCCCAGAACTCGACCTCGTCGGGCACGATCCGGAAGCCGCCCCAGAAGTCGGGCACCGGCACGTCGTCGTCGCCGCCATGGTCGGGGAAGGCAGCGGCGCGAGCGGCATACTGCCGCCTCGAGCTCGGCCCGTGAGCCGATCGGCTCGGACTGCTGCGACGCCCAGGCGGAGATCCGCGAGGCCCAGGGCCGCGAGTCGAAGTACTGCTCGACCTCGTCGCGGGTCACCTCGACGGCGTTGCCGCGGAACCGGATCGCGCGGTACATCGCCGGCCAGGTCAGGGATGCCGCGACGGCGGAGTTGACGAGCAGCTCGCGACCCTTGGTGGAGGTCAGCGCCGTGACGAACCCCGGCCCGCGCTCGTCGAGGAACCGCATGAGCACGGTGCGCACGTTCGGGTGCCCCTCGTCGTCGACCGTGGCCACCGAGATCGCCAGCGGCTCGAACACGTCGGCGCTGCCCTCGGCGCGCGCCACGGCGTCGTCGACCCAGGCCCGCGCCTGCGCGTACGGGGTGTCGAGGAGCGGGTCCTCGCTGAGGCCGTCGCCGTCGTAGTCGGTCCGTCCCGGGGTCATGGTCGGATCGTAGGTCGTGGCCCTGCGCGGCTAGGGGGTCGGGTGCCGGGCGTCGTACCGGAGGAACCCGGGCTGGCGCAGCGACAGCAGGCCGATGGCCACGATGCACGCGATGCCGCCCCACACGGCCGTCCAGCCCTCACCGATCCGCTCGGCCACCGTGCCGCCGAGCAGCTCGCCGACCCGGGGGCCGCCGGCCACCACCACGATGAACACACCCTGCAGCCGCCCGCGCATCCGGTCGGGCGCGGCCGACTGCAGGATCGTCGTGCGGAAGACGGCGCTCACGGCATCCGCCGCCCCGGCGAACGCCATCGCGACCAGCGCGCCCCACAGCGCCTGGGTCGGCGTGAGCCAGCCGCCGGCGCCGAGCAGGGCGACGCCGAGCCCGATGATGCCGACGCCCCAGCCGACGATGCTCACCATGATCGCCAGACCCTGGCGACGCACCCCGCCGAGCCGCCCGGACGTCAGCGTCGCGAGCACCGCGCCCACCGCCGCCGCGGCGTAGAGGTAGCCCACCGTGCTCGCGCCCCCACCGAGGATGACCGCCCCGGCCGCTGGGAAGAGCACCCGGGGCTGGGCCAGCAGCATCGCGGCGATGTCGGCGACGAAGGTCATCCGCACGTTCGGGGCGCCGCGCAGGAAGCGGAAACCGTCGAGCACCGAGGCCAGGCCCGCGCGGGTGGCCTCGCCCTCCTCGTGCGGCTCGGGGGGCAGGGACTGCAGCCGCCACAGCCCCCACAGTGCGGCCATCGTCACGAGGGCGTCGACGGTGTAGGCGGTCGCGAACCCGCCCCAGTCGACGAGCAGCCCCGCCATCAGCGGCCCGACCATCATCGCGGTCGACATCGCGAAGACCCCGAGGGCGTTGGCCGCGGGCAGCTGCTCGCGCGGCAGGATCCGCGGGTAGATGCTCTGCCGCGCCGGCGAGCTCACGCCGAACGCGCCGTTCCACACCGCCACCAGCACGTAGAGCACCCAGACGTTCTCGTTGCCGAGCCAGGCCTGCAGCGCGCAGGCCATCGACGTCGCCCACGCCACCAGGTTGGCGACGAGCGCCACCAGCCGACGGTCGTGGTGGTCCGACAGCGAGCCGCCGTAGAGCCCGAACGCCACCAGCGGCACCAGCGCGAAGAACCCGACGAGCCCGACCGACGCCGTGGACCCGGTGATGTCGTAGACCTGCAGCCCGATGGCGACCACCGCCATCTGCGAGCCGATGTTCGAGAGGGTGAACCCGGCGTACAGCCGCCGGTACGCCGGGTTCTCCCTCAGCGGGGTGAGGTCCGGAAGGTGGGAGCGCAGCACCCGGCGATCATGCACGAGGGCGGCGGCGGGCCGGGGTGGCAGCCCGCGGGCATAGGGTCCGACCATGGACAAACCGGCGCAGATCGCCCTCCTCATCGACGCCGACAACGCGACAGCGTCGCGGATCGACGTCATCCTCGGCGAGCTGTCGCGGCTGGGGGAGACCAACGTGCGCCGCGCCTACGGCAACTGGACCAAGACCGGTCTGAAGTCGTGGCAGGAGGTGCTCCACGAGAACGCGATCCGCCCGGTGCAGCAGTTCGACCCGAGCAAGGGCAAGAACGCCAGCGACATCGCCCTGGCCGTCGACGCCGTCGAGATCCTGCACACCCAGCGCCCCGACGCGTTCGCCCTGGTCTCCTCCGACGCCGACTTCACCCCCCTCGTCATGCACCTGCGCGAGCACGGCGCCCACGTCTACGGCTTCGGCGACGCCAAGACGCCGCAGCCGTTCCAGAGCGCGTGCACCCGCTTCCTCGTGCTGAACCGGCTCTCCTCCCCCAGCGGCCAGGCCGATGCCGGCGACCGCCGCCGATGCCGCCGCACCGGATGCCGGGGAGCCGGCTCCGACGGCGACCGGCCGGCGACGCGCCACCGCCAAGGCGACGAGCAAGGCCACCGAGGTGGCCACCAGCGCGGGCGCGACGACGACGGCGGCCAAGGCCACGGCATCCGCGAAGAAGTCAGCGACGACCAAGGCGGCCGCGAAGGCCACCGCGGCCGGAGAGACCCACGCGCCGGGGTCGACCCCGGCCCGCGCCACCCGCGCCCAGCTGCGCGGCGACCGCAAGCTCGTCGCCCTGCTGCGCCGGGCCGTCGAGGGCGCCGCCGACGACTCGGGCTGGGCCCGGGTCGGCACGGTCGGCAACCACATCTCGAACCAGTCCTCCTTCGACCCGCGCAACTACGGTTACGCCAAGCTGAGCAAGCTGCTCGAGGCCACCGACCTGTTCGACATCCGGGGCAGCGGCGGCCCCGCGATGGCCGTCCGCGACCGTCGCGGCGCCGCCGGGACGTCCACCAACGGGACGGGCGGTGGGAACGCGTGACGTCGGAGTGCACAATGGGGCCGCCCGACAAAGGCGCCGAGCGACGATTGGGGACCCCATGACCACCACCGCGAACACCGGGACCGCCCACCCGGAGAGCGATCCGAAGTTCCAGCCCGGTCTGGAGGGCGTGGTCGCCTTCGAGTCCGAGATCGCAGAACCCGACAAGCAGGGTGGCGCGCTGCGCTACCGAGGGGTCGACATCAACGACCTCGTCGGGCGGGTGTCCTTCGGCCAGGTCTGGGGGCTGCTCGTCGACGACGAGTTCGACCCCGGCCTGCCGCCGGCGGAGCCGTTCCCGCTGCCCGTGCACACCGGCGACATCAGGGTCGACGTGCAGTCGGCGCTGGCCCAGCTCGCACCGGTGTGGGGGTTCAAGCCCCTGCTCGACATCGACGACGAAGAGGCCCGCGACAACCTCGCCCGCGCCTCGGTCATGGCGATCTCGTTCATCGGCCAGGCCGCCCACGGACAGTCGACGCCGATGGTGCCGCAGAGCGAGGTCGACAAGGGCCGCACCATCGCCGAGCGGTTCATGATCCGCTGGCGGGGCGACCCCGACCCCAAGCACGTCGAGGCGATCGACTCCTACTTCATCTCCGCCGCCGAGCACGGCATGAACGCGTCGACGTTCACCGCGCGGGTCATCGCGTCCACCGGCGCAGACGTCGCCGCGTGCCTGTCCGGCGCGATCGGTGCGCTCTCCGGCCCGCTGCACGGCGGCGCCCCCAGCCGCGCCCAGCACATGATCGAGGGCGTCGAGCAGATGGGCGACGCCCGGCGCTACGTCAAGGAGGTGCTCGACCGCAAGGAGCGCCTCATGGGCTTCGGGCACCGGGTCTACCGCGCCTACGACCCGCGCGCGGCGGTGCTGCGCGACACCTGCAAGCGGCTCGGCGCTCCGCGCTACGAGGTCGCCCTGGAGCTCGAGAAGGCCGCCATCGCCGAGCTCGCCGAGCGCTACCCCGACCGGGTGATGGAGACCAACGTCGACTTCTGGGCCGCGGTGCTGCTCGACTTCGCCGAGGTGCCCGGCGACATGATGACGCCGCTGTTCGCCTCGGCACGGACCGCGGGCTGGTCGGCCCACGTGCTCGAGCAGAAGCGCACCGGCCGGCTCATCCGGCCCAGCGCCCGCTACACCGGGCACGGCCCGCGCCCGATCGAGGACGTCAAGGGCTTCCGCGCCCACTGAACGCACCCCGCCACCGCAGACGCGCGGGCCCGGCCTCCACCTCGGATGCCGGGCCCGTCGCGTCGCGCTCAGGCGTGGTGCGAGCTCACCCCGACCGCTGCGCTCGACATCCGCTGGTGACCTCGTGTCGCGCCCGGACGGCAGCTTCCCCCTGGCCGGCGGCGGCAGCGACGGAAGAGGTGGGTCGCCCGCGGCGGGCCGAGCAGCAACAGCAACGTCGGGCTCGGCGGTGTGGGTGCTCTGCGCACCGGCCCGTGCGGCTCGATCCACGTGGTGGACCTCACGTCCGGCACCCGGTCGGCATCGGTGAGGATGGATGTCGGCCGTGGAGTCGCCGACGACGTCGACCCGCGGCCACCGGACGGTGTCGGCGGCAGCCCGCCGCCGGGCCACCCGGCCCTTCGCGACACACCGACCCCCGACCGACCACGACACCGGAGACCCCCGTGAGCGACACCGCCCCGATCACCATCCCCGCCGAGCTGCTCCCCGCCGACGGTCGGTTCGGGTCCGGTCCGTCGAAGGTCCGCCCCGAGCAGGTCGAGGCCCTGTCCGCCATCGGCCGCACGGTGCTCGGCACCTCGCACCGCCAGGCCCCGGTGAAGAACCTCGTCAAGGCGGTGCGCTCGGGTCTGTCCACCTACTTCGGCCTCCCCGAGGGCTACGAGGTGGTGCTCGGCAACGGTGGCGCGACGGCCTTCTGGGACATCGCGGCCTTCGGCCTGGTCCGCGACCGCGCGCAGCACCTGACCTTCGGCGAGTTCTCGAGCAAGTTCGCCACGGTCACCAAGAACGCCCCCTTCCTGGGTGAGCCCACGGTCATCTCGAGTGAGCCCGGCAGCCGCCCCGAGCCGCGCGCCGAGGCCGGTGTCGACGTCTACGCGTGGGCGCACAACGAGACGAGCACCGGCGTGATGGCCCCCGTGCAGCGGGTCGCGGGTGCTGATGCCGACGCCCTGGTCCTCATCGACGCCACCTCGGGCGCCGGCGGGCTGCCGGTCGACGTGAGCCAGACCGACGTCTACTACTTCGCCCCCCAGAAGTCGTTCGCCTCCGACGGTGGCCTCTGGCTGGCGCTCTTCTCGCCCGCCGCGCTCGCACGGGTCGAGGAGATCACGGCATCCGGCCGCTGGGTGCCCGACTTCTTCAGCCTGCCGACGGCGATCACCAACAGCCGCCTCGACCAGACGTACAACACCCCGGCCGTCGCGACCCTGGCGATGCTCGCCAACCAGGTCGAGTGGCTCAACGGCAACGGCGGCCTGGACTGGGCGACCGCCCGCACCAAGGACTCCTCGGGCCGGCTCTACGACTGGGCCGAGGCCAGCGACTACGCCACGCCCTACGTCACCGACCCGCGGAACCGCTCGCAGGTGGTCGCCACCATCGACTTCGACGACTCGATCGACGCCTCAGCGATCGCGAAGACGTTGCGCGCCAACGGAGTCGTCGACGTCGAGCCCTACCGCAAGCTCGGCCGCAACCAGCTGCGGGTCGCCTGCTTCCCGGCGGTCGACCCCGACGACGTCAGCAAGCTGATCGGCTGCGTCGAGCACGTCGTCGAGCGCCTGGCCTGACCCCGCCCCGGCCCGGGCCGGACGTCAGGCGGATGCCGTGAGCCCCACGGCCACGCGCCCGGCCAGCCAGGCCGACTCGGGCACCAGCCCCGGGTCGCAGACCAGGGTCACCACGAGGGTGCCGGCGTAGGAGAGCACGTCGAACGACACCGCGACGTTCCCCGGGTTCACGGCGACCGGCACCACCGCGACCACCTCGGCGCCCGCGATCCGCAGCCGCTGCTCGGGGCCGCGCACGTTGGTGACGAACGTGTGCACCAGCCGCTGGTGGTCGACGAACGCCTGGAACGCGCCCGCCGCCGCGAGGCCGCGGAACACGGGGGTCAGCAGGGCCGCCGACCCGCCACGTCCCGGCGCCCGAACCCGACCGCGCTCCGCGACCAGGGCGGCGAGCCGGGTCGCTGGGTCGGACACGGCCGGCACCCGCACCGGGACCACGCCGGTGGAGTTGCCCAGGGCCGCGGCGTCGCCCTGGCCCCGGCGGCTGACCGGCACCGAGACGACGACCTCCCCGATCGCCTCGCCCCGCCGGGCGAGCAGCTCGACGAGGGCCCCGGTGACCGCGGTGACCACGACGTCGTTGATGCTCGCGCCGTGCTCGTGGGCGACGTCCCTCGACCTCGCCGAGGTCCGCCACGGCCACCTCGAGGCGTCGGCGGTCGCCGGTGCGACCGAGCAGGCTGCACCGGTCGGCGAGCCGGGGACGGCCCAGGCCGAGCTCGCCGGCTCCGCTGGCCAGCCGCCGCGCCGAGCAGGGCGCCGTGCGGAGCGACTGCGTCCGGGCGCGCCACGCGTCGCGAGCGAGCGCGCGGTAGGGCGGGCGCGGCGAGCCCACTGACGGCATCTCCGGCGGCTCCGGGCGCCGCTCGTCGTCGGCGAGCGCCCCGAGCACCGCGAGCCCACCCATGCCGTCGGCGAGCACGTGGTGGGCGACGACCGCGATGCCGGCGACGAGCGAGCGCTCGTCGAGCAGGAGGCGAGCCCGCCAGAGGGGCCGGTCGAGGCCCAGGCGGGCCGTCGCCAGCGCGGCGGTGGCGTCGAGCAGGGCGCGCGGCACGGCATCCGCCGCGTCGACCGCACCCGGGACGGACACCGCGTCGACGAGGTCGGCGCAGAGCGCGGAGCCGACGTCGACCCACACCGGGCGCCCGGCACCGACCGGGGCGCGCACCAGCCGTTGACCGAGCCGGGGCACCGCAGCGGCGCGACGCAGGAGGGCGGAACGCAGCGCCTGCGCTGCGGGGCGGTGCGCCGGGTCGAGCACCAGCAGGGCGCCGATGGTCATCGGCACGCGCCCGCGGTCGACGGCGAGCTGGAGCACGTCGTCGGCGCCGGCCCGGTCGATCCCGCAGCTGCGTGGTGGGCCCACGCCCCCCACGGTAGGCCGGTGCGCCGGCGGCTCCGATGCCGGTGCCTCGCGCGCGGGTGGCGCTAGCGGGTCAGGGCGTAGACGATCGCGACGCCGACGAGCACCCCGAGCACGCCGAGCGTCATCCGACGCCGGAAGAGCGGGGTCATCGGGCCGGCTCCAGCACCGACACGGTGGGCCGCTCGGGCACCACCGTCGCCGTGCTGACGCGCACCCGCGGACGACGCTGCGACTCGTAGCTCACCCGCACATTCTCCGACCTGGCGAGCCAGAGCGACACCCCGACCAGGGTGAGCCCGACGGCGACCGCGCCGATGCCGATCGTCCAGCGGGGGCCGAACTGCTCGGAGATCCAGCCGATGAGCGGCGCCCCGGCGGGCGTGCCGCCCATGAAGATCGCCATGTACAGCGCCATCACCCGGCCGCGCATCTCCGGCGCGACGCGGGTCTGCACCATCGCGTTGGCCGTCGTCAGCGCGGTGAGCGCGGTGAGCCCGACCGGCACCAGCGCCAGCGCGAACATCCAGTAGGTCGGCGCGATCGCCGCGACCGCCGCGGCGACGGTGAACCCGACGAGCGAGAGGAGCAGCACCCGCAGGCGGGGCACCTGCCGTCGGGCCGAGAGCAGCGCCGCGGTCAGCGAGCCGACGGCCATGATCGAGCCGAGCAGGCCGAACTCCCCCGCGCCCTTGTCGAACACCTTGGTCGCCATCAGCGCCATGGTGATCTGGAAGTTCATCCCGAACGTGCCGAGCACGAAGACCAGCAGCATCACGAGCTGGAGGTCGCGGCGCACCCGCACGTAGTGGAACCCCTCGCGGATGCCGCCGCGGCCCTTGGCCCGGGGCGCCGGGCGCAGCTCGCCCGTGCGCAGCCGGAGCAGGGCGACGAGCACGAAGACGAAGGTGACCGTGTTGAGCAGCAGCGCCGGGCCGACGCCCCACAGGGCGATGACCACCCCGGCCAGGCCGGGGCCGATGAGGCGGCCGAGGTTGAACGACGCGGAGTTCAGCGAGACGGCGTTGGCGAGCTGGTCGTCGGGCACCATCTCGGAGACGAACGCCTGCCGCGCCGGGTTGTCGATGGCGGTGACGACGCCCTGGAAGAGCGCGATCGCGTAGACCTGCCACAGCTGCGCGGCGCCGGTGACGGCGAGGACGCCGAGCAGCAGGCTGGAGAGCGGCGAGCAGGGTCTGGGTGGCCAGCAGGATGCGGCGCTTGGGGAAGCGGTCGGCGATCAGACCGGCCCAGGGGGCGAGCAGGAGGAAGGGCAGGAACTGCAGCCCGGTGACGATGCCGAGCGCGGTGGCCGAGCCCGTCGGTGAGCACGGTGAGCACCAGCCAGTCCTGGCCGACCCGGCCCATCCAGGTGCCGATGTTGGACACCAGGGCGCCGGCCGCCCAGAGCCGGTAGTTGCGGACCTCGAGCGAGGAGAAGGTGGGGCTCACTCGGCGGCCACCCGTTCCAGCAGCGCCGTGGCCTGCGCCAGCACCGCGCGCTCGTCGTCGGTGAGCTTCTCGAGCCGGGCGGCGAACCACTGGTCGCGGCGACGGCGGATGTCACGGATGGTGCGGCGCCCCTCGGACGTCAGCGACAGGATCACCTGGCGACCGTCGGTGGGGTCGTCGGCGCGGGCCACGAGGCCGCCCTCGACGAGGCCGGCGACGGTGCGGGTCATGCTCGGGGCGCTGACCTTCTCGAAGGCGGCGAGCTCCTTGGGCGTGCGCGGCTGCTGCTCAGGCGCGCCAGCACCGAGAACTGGTGCGGGGCCACCGAGGCGGTGCTCTCGAAGCGCACCCGGCGCGAGATGCGCATGCACGCCATGCGCAGGTCGCTGGTGAGGCGGTCGCGCTCGGCGCGGGTCATCGGTCGGCACGGGTCGCGCAGCGCGGGCGCGCGTCCCGGTGGTGGGGCCATGGTCGTCTCCTCGAGCTCGCAGATGGTTAGCACAACTCATTACCTGTGCTAACTATTCCACCACACCCCGGCCCCCGATCACGCACTGGATGCCGTGCCTCCCGGGGAGGGCGGCACGGCATCCGGTGGTCCGACCCCGCACGCGCGGGGCGTGGTCGGGTCAGGTGACCAGGTCGGTGAGCGGGGCGATGAGGAAGTACACGGCGAACAGGCCGGCGACGACCCACATCATCGGGTGCACCTCGCGGGACTTGCCCAGCACGACCTTGATGAGCACGTAGGAGACGAACCCGGCGCCGATGCCGACGGTGATCGAGTAGGTGAACGGCATCAGGATGATCGTGAGGAACGCCGGGATGGCGATCTCGACGTCGTCCCAGTCGATGTTCTGCACCTGCTGCATCATCAGGAAGCCGACGAGGATGAGCGCCGGCACCGCCGCCTCGTTGGGGATGACCCGCACCAGCGGCGACACCAGGATCGACACGAGGAACAGCAGCGCCCGTCACGACCGAGGCCAGGCCGGTGCGCGCGCCCTCGCCGACGCCGGACGCCGACTCGATGTACGAGGTGTTCGACGAGACACCGGCCGCGCCACCGGCGGCGGCGGCGAGCGAGTCGACGACCAGGATGCGCTGCGGCGTTGCGGCGGGGTGCCGTCCTCGTCGAGCAGGCCCGCCTCGGCGCCGATCGCCGTCATCGTGCCCATGGTGTCGAAGAAGTCGGCGAGCATCAGGGTGAAGACGAGCAGGATGGTCGCGACGATGCCGACCCGCTCGAAGGAGCCGAGCAGGTTGAACTCGCCCAGCGTGCCGAAGTTGATCGGGTCGATCGTCGACGGCCAGGCCGGCACGTTGAGGTTCCAGCCGGTGGGGTTGACGATGTTGTTGCCGTCGGCGTCGACGCCGGTGACCGTGGGGCCGACCTTCGCGATCGCCTCCACGACGAACGCCACCACCGTCATGACCAGGATCGAGATGATGATGGCGCCCTTCACCTTGCGCACCCACAGGGTGATGAGCAGGCCCAGGCCGAGGGCGAAGACGACGGTCGGCCAGCCGGTGAGCTGGCCACCGATGCCGAGCTCCACCGGCACCGGGCCGGCACCGGTGCGGCGCACGAAGCCCGCGTCGACCAGACCGATCAGCGCGATGAACAGGCCGATGCCGACCGAGATCGCGACCTTGAGCTGGCTCGGGACGGCGTGGAAGACCGCCGTGCGGAACCCGGTGAGCACGAGCACGAGGATGACGAGGCCCTCGAGCACGATGACACCCATGGCGTCGGCCCAGGTCATCTGGCTGGCGATCGCGAACGCGACGAAGGCGTTGAGCCCCAGGCCGGTCGCCAGGGCGAGCGGGTAGTTGGCGAAGACGCCCATCAGGATCGTCATGATGCCGGCCACGAGGGCCGTGCCGGCCGCGATCGCCGCGAGGTTGGGGGTGGCGCCGCCGCCCAGGTACTGGCCGTCGGCGTCCTTGACGAAGCCGAGGATCAGCGGGTTCAGGACGACGATGTAGGCCATCGTGAAGAACGTCGCGAAGCCCACCGCGCACCTCCTGGCCCACGATGGAGCCGCGCTGGTGGATGCGGAAGAGGCGTTCGAGGAAGGCGGCGTGCGCTGGGGTGGTCGAGGCGGTGTCGGTGGCCGCCGTGTCGGGAGTGGCGTCGGGCGTGGCGTCAGGAGTGGCGTCGGGCATGGCGTGGACCCTAGCGGCGCGACGTGACGCCCGCATGACGTGCGCGCGCAGCGGTCAGCGGGCCCCGTACGCTGGCCCCGTGACGACCCAGGAACCCCGCCCCGAGCCGCATTCCACGGTGCTCGGACCGTCGGCCCCGGTCGAGCCGAGCGCCGTGCCGACCCGCACGATCATCCGCGTCGGCATCGGCATCTGGGCGCTGGCCCTGGTGGTCACGCTGCTCGTCCCGTCGCTGCACACCGGCGACCGGTCATGGTGGCCCTGGACGTGCGTCGCCGGCATCGCGCTGGGTGTCTTCGCGCTGTGGTTCGTCGGCCGCGGACGGAGCAGCGCCGCCAGGCGACCTGACCTCGGCAGCCGAACGGCGAGCCGCGCCCGCTCAGACCGGGTCGAGCTCGAAGTCGTCGAGGATCGGCGGCGCGATGCGCTCGGCCGTAGGCAGAGTCGACGTCGACCTCGGAGTGCGCCCCGCAGCCGTGGTCGAGGCTGACGACCCGGGCGTCGGAGGGCGACCACTCGTTGGCGCACACCCCGAACACCGCGCGCAGCGCGCCGGCCATCGGCACGAAGAACCCGCAGGTGGAGCACGGCGCCGGAGCCTTGGCCGCGACCGGGCGCGCTCGGGCCGGACTCGCCCTCGTACCAGCGCTGGGCGGCGGCCTCGCGGCCCTCGGCCGACAGCACGCGGGGGCGGCCGAGGCCGAGCTCCCACAGGGCCACCTGGTCGACGTCCTCGTCGCCGGTGGCCTCGAAGCCGGGCTCGAGGTTCGGGTCGTCGGCGACGAGCGGGGTGACGTCACCGGGACCGACGTCACCGGGGGCGAGCCGCTCGGCGTAGGGGACCCAGTCGGGCGAGAGCAGCGCGCCCTCGCCGGGGACGAGGTTGGCCTCGCAGACGGTCACGGTCTTCGAGCGGGGCACCCGGGCGACCGAGACGGCCCAGCGCCAGCCGAGGTAGGCGCGTGCCGTGCAGGTGAAGTAGTGCGTGGCGAGGCGCTCCTCGACCATCTCCATGCCGAGGTGCTCGCCGACCGCGCCGCTCTCGGCGATCGACACGGCGGCCTCGCGGGCCGTGTCGACGGCCCCCGCAGGGTCGGGTCGGTCTTCAGGGCGGCAGTCACAGCTCGAGGTCGCCCGCCACCGCGTGCAGCACCTGGGCGACCTTGTTGCCGTGCGCCTTGTCGGGGTAGTGACCGCGGCGCAGCGACTCGGAGACGGAGTCGAGCAGCTTGATGACGTCCTCGACGATGACGACCATCTCCTCGGGCGGACTTGCGGCTCGCCACCCGGCGGTTCGTGGTCACCGACGGGGCGGGGTCGAGGAGCGCGCACCGACAGCGCCTGGGCGCCGCGGCGGCCCTCGGCGATGCTGAACTCGATCCGCTGGCCGCCCTTGAGGCCCGGCGACACCCTCCGGCAGGGCGCTGGCGGGGACGAAGACGTCACCCTCGCCGGCGTCGCCGGACACGAAACCGAAGCCCTTCTCGGAGTCGAAGAACTTCACCTTGCCAGTCGGCACGGTCCACCTCTTTGTCGCGTGTGCGGGTTCGGCACCCGGGCGGGCACCAGCGACAAGGCTAACCGCTCGCGGGTGTGCCGCGCTGCCGGGTTGTGGATGCCGGGCCGCTCGACGACCCGCTGTGACGGCATCCGCCGGACCGTCCGCAAACCGGTCGACCGGTGTCGGTCCCTCATGGCACGGTTGGTCCGGTGTCCGAGACCACCGACGAACCGGGAGGGGCGCGGCCGGGAGACCCCCGAGCCGCGCCCACTACCGGCTGACCCTGCGCGGCTTCTGGAACGAGCTGCCCACCACCGGGCGGTGGCTGCTGTCGACGACGGCGATCTCCACGCTCGGCCGGGGCATGACCCTGCCCTTCACGATCATCTACGTCACGAGGTGCGCGGCGTCCCGCTCGACGTCGCCGGGCTGCTCATGGGCCTGATCGCCGTCGTGGCCCTGGTCGTCACGGGGCCGGTCGGGGCCCTGATCGACCGACTCGGGGCCCGCGTGGTCGTCATCTGGGGCACCATCGCCCAGCTCGGCGGCGCGGTCGTGCTGGCCTTCGCCACCACCGTGCCGGCGTTCGTCGCTGGCGTTCACCCTGCTCGGCATCAGCTTCGGGGTGGGCTGGCCGGGGTTCAACGCGCTGACCTCGAGCATCGTCTCGGGCCCCCTGCGCACCCAGTTCTTCGGCATCAACTTCGCCCTGGTCAACCTCGGCATCGGGATCGGCGGCATCGTCAGCGGCTTCCTCACCGACGTCGACCGGCCGGGCACCTTCACCGCGATCTTCCTCGTCGACGCCGCCTGCATGCTGGTGCCCATCGGCCTGCTGCTCGGGCCCCTGCGGCACGTCGCCGGGCGGCCCGACCCGGCGCCGCCCGGGGTGCCCGCCGTGGCGGGCACCGGCTACCTCACCATCCTGCGCAAGCCCGCCGTCGCTCTGGATCACCGCGCTCACCTTCCTGTCCAGCTTCGTCGGCTACGGGCAGATGGAGGCCGGCTTCCCGGCGTTCGCCCGCCAGGTCAGCGAGGTGTCGACGCGCACCATCGGCCTGGCCTTCGCCGCCAACACCATCGTCATCGTGGGCATGCAGTTCCTGGTGCTGCGGCTCATCGACGGCCACCGGCGCACCCGGGTCTTCCTCGCGCTGGTCGGGCTGTGGGCCGCGGCCTGGCTGCTCCTCGGGGCCACCGGCATGGTGGCCGGCACGCTGGCTGGCCGCGGCCGGGGTCATCGTCTTCCACGTGCTGTTCGGCCTCGGCGAGACGATGCTGCAGCCCACCGTGCCGGCCATCGTCAACGACCTGGCCAGCGACCGTCGACCGCGGCCGGTTCAACGCCGTGTCGGCCGGGCGCCTTCCAGGTCGGCGCCATCACCGCGCCGATCGTCGCCGGGTGTCCTGCTCGAGCCGGCACCTGGGCGGGGTGTTCATCGGCGTCATCATCGCCGGGCTGGCCGGCGTCGCGGTGCTCGCGCTGGCGCTCGAGCGCCAGATCACCCCCGAGGTCAACGGCATCGTCGACCCGGCGACCCGGTCCACGACCGGCCCCCGGCGCCGGCTCGAGGGCTGGGCGATCACGCGCGGTCAGCCGACCACCAGGGCGGTGACCTTCATGCCGTCCTTGGCCGCGAGCACGCGCACCTGCACGCCGTTGGCGAGCTGCGCCGCACCGCGGCCGGCCGTGGCCGTCGCTGGCGTCGAGCGTGTAGGTGGCCTCGAAGCCGTCGGTGCTCTTGACGGTGAGCGACTTGCCCGCCGTGTAGGCGGTCACCTGGCCGGTCTGCACGACCATGACGGTCGGAGTTCCGGTGACGTTCGTCGTGAACTCACCGTGCAGCACCGCGCCGAGGCCCGCGGCGCCACGTCCCTTGCCCAGCCCGGGTTCGCGGGGTTGGCCGGGTTCGCGGGGTTCATCGGCATGCCGGGCAGGGCAACGTCGTCGGTTCCTGCCGCGGTTGCCCTGCCCGTTGCCGTTGCTTGCCCTTGCCGTTCCTGGCCCTCTGTCCCCAGGCCCGGCCCCGAATCTCCTGTCGCCGCCACGGGAGTTGACCATGACCAGCGCGGTCGTCAGTCCGATGCCGACCACGACGAACAGCGCGGTGAGCACGCCACCGCGACCAGGCCGCGCGGCCGCCGCCGGTCGAGGTCGCCCGTGCACCAGCGCCGGAGCGCGGCGTGCCGGCCACGCCGACGAGCGCCGCCCGGCGCACCGGGCCGGCTCGACGGTCGCCTCTGCGTCGGAGCCAGCCTCCGTCGGAGCCGTCGCCCCGGGGCCGTCGGCTGCGGCAGCTGCGGTCGGGCGCGGGCGGGCGCGGCTGGTCGGGCTGGGCGGGGTCGGGGACAGGGGGGTTCTGGTCACTCATGAGGTCATGATCCGCCGGTCGGCGCCAAAAGGCGCCACGCCGCGCGAACTCACATCGAACTCACATGAAGTCACAGGTGCCCGTGCCCCGGTGCCGGCACACGGCGGGCCGCCGGGTCAGCCCCCGGAGAGGGCGCGCACGACGCTCGAGGGCGACGGGCGGCCCAGCCGGGCGGCCATCCAGACGCTCGTCTCGACCAGCGCGTCGAGGTCGACGCCGGTCTCCACGCCGGCGCCCTGCAGCGCCCAGACGCAGGTCCTCGGTCGCGAGGTTCCCGGTCGCGGACTTGGCGTACGGGCAGCCGCCGAGCCCGCCTGTGGACGCGTCGACGACGCGCACCCCGTCGCGCAGCGCGGCCATCGTGTTCGCCAGCGCCTGCCCGTAGGTGTCGTGGAAGTGCACCCCGACCCGCTCCGGCCCGATACCGGCGTCGTCGAGGGCGGCGAGCAGCCGGTGCACGTGGCCGACCGTGCCCACCCCGATGGTGTCGCCCAGCGAGAGCTGGTCGCAGCCGAGGTCCATCAGCCGCCGGCAGACGTCGACGACCTGCCCCACGGGCACCGGGCCCTCCCAGGGGTCCCCGAAGCACATCGACACGTACGCCCGCACCCACAGCCCCTCCGCCCGGGACCGCTCGACCACCGGGTCGGAACATCTCGACCGACTCCGCGACCGTGCGGTTGAGGTTCCTGCGGGCGAAGGTCTCGGTGGCGCTGCCGAAGATCGCCACCGCCCCGACCCCGGCGGCGAGCGCCCGGTCGAGGCCGCGCTCGTTCGGCACCAGCACCGGGCGACGCGGCCCGAGCCCCTCGTCGCCGAGCAGCCCGAGCAGCTCCTCGGCGTCGGCGAGCTGGGGCACCCAGCGCGGGTCGACGAACGAGGTCGTCTCGACGGTCGCGAGCCCAGCCGCGGACAGCCGGCGGACGAACTCGGCCTTGACCGTGGCCGGCACGACGGTCGACTCGTTCTGCAGGCCGTCGCGCGGCCCCACCTCGTAGACGGTCACCGACCGCGGAAGGGTCGGGTCGGGCTCGACCTGCGGCAGTGGGAGTCTCACGCCCCGATCCTGACACGACTCCGCGATAGCCTCGTGCCCGACGCGCCCGCCAGCCTCGGCGCGCGTCGCGGACGACCCACGGACGGCCGACGATGGACGACCGACCAGCACCGAGCAGGGCGACACCGGTGGCGGGCCCGAGGACCCCACCGCGCCAAGGTGGACCCGCGCCCGCGCCGACCCAGCCGGTCCCCGATCGCCCCAGCCACCGGTGGCCCCGCCGTCGCCGTACGCCGCACCGCAGCTGCCCGCGGCAGCGGACCCGTACGCCCCCGTCGCCCCCGGCCAGGACCCCTACGGTCAGAACCCGTACGGAGGCAGGCCCCCTACCCGCAGCAGCCGTACGACCCGAACGCGTACGACCCGAACGCGTACGGCCACGGCCCCCTACGGCCAGGCCCCGTACGGCCAGGCCTACGGCCAGCCGCCCTACGGCTCCACCGCCTACGGCCAACCCCCGTACTCGATGCCGCCCGCCCCGTACGGTGCCCCGCCGGCCAAGAACACCAGCGCCATCGTGCTGACCGTCGTGTCGGCCGTGACGCTCGTCGCCTGCTGCAACCTGCTGGCGATCCCGTCGCTCATCCTGGGCATCATCGGCATCAACAAGTCCGGCACCGACCCGCAGGGCGCGGCCCGGATGACGAAGGCCGGCTGGATCACCTTCGCGGTGACCACTGGCGCTGGTCGTGATCGGCTGGGTGACCTTCTTCGCCCTGGCCGCCTCCGGCAGCTTCGACGGCTCCACGACCTACGAGTACGAGGGGCTCTGAGGGCGGCAGCGGGCGTCCGCACCACGCCCGAGCGAGCTGCGGCGTCCCAGCAGACATCCAGACAACTCACAGGTTCGCACGTCACACTGGCAGGCGTGAGCACCCAGACCCCCGAGGCACGCCTCCTCGTCGTCGAGGACGAACCCAACATCCGCGAGCTCCTCGCGACCTCCCTGCGCTACGCCGGCTTCGACGTGGCCACCGCCGCCAGCGGGTACCGAGGCCCTGCGCGTCGCCGGTGACCACCACCCCGACCTGTGCGTCCTCGACGTGATGCTCCCCGACATGGACGGCTTCACCGTCACCCGGCGGCTGCGTGAGCAGGGCCGCCAGCTGCCGATCGTCTTCGTCACCGCTCGCGACTCGGTCGACGACAAGATCAAGGGCCTCACCGTGGGCGGTGACGACTACGTCACCAAGCCGTTCAGCCTCGAGGAGGTCGTGGCCCGCATCCGCGCCGTGCTGCGCCGCACCCGGGGCGAGGCCGACGAGGACCGGCTCAGGTGATCTCGTTCGAGGACCTCGAGCTCGACGAGGACTCGCACGAGGTGCGCCGCGCCGGCCGGGTCATCGAGACCAGCCCGACCGAGTTCAAGCTGCTGCGCTACCTCATGCTCAACCCCAACCGGGTGCTGTCCAAGGCGCAGATCCTCGACCACGTCTGGGACTACGACTTCCGCGGCGAGTCCGGCATCGTCGAGTCCTACATCTCCTACCTGCGCCGCAAGATCGACACCGAGGGCCTGCCCCCGCTCATCCACACCAAGCGCGGCGTCGGCTACGTGCTGCGGATGCCGCCCCAGGCCTGATGAGCTCCGAACCCACGCTGCGCGCGGATCGCGGGCCGGTTGCCCGCGTCGTGCGCCAGCTCGAGGCGGTTCCGTTGCGGATCCGCCTCGTGGCGATCGTGGGCACCCTGGTCGGCGCGGCCCTGGTCCTCACCAGCCTCGCGACGGCCTTCCTGATGCGCTCCGACCTCATGGACGGCGTCGACGCCGAGCTGCAGTCGGTCGTCCGCCCGGTCGCCAGCCAGGCCCTGGCCGACCTGAGCAGCCGTGACTCCGCCTTCCCGTCCAACTACGCGTTCGAGCTGCAGAGCCAGTTCGGTGTGGTCACCCGTCTGCCGACCGGGGTCACCGCCGACGCCCGACCTGCCCGAGCTGTCGACGACCTACGCCGCTGGTCATCAGCGGGGAGCCGTTCACGGTCGGCTCGGAGTCGGGCCCGCTCAAGTGGCGCTTCGTCGCCGGGCGGGTGACCGGGACCAACGCGACGTTCGCGGTCGGCATCCCGCTGAGCACGGTCAACCACACGGTGACCCGGCTGCTCGTCACCACCGCGGCTGATCGGCTCCCTCGCACTGCTCGGGTCGATCGTGCTGGCGTGGTTCGCCGTGCGCCGCGCCTTCCGCCCCTTGTCGCGGATCGAGGACACCGCCGCCGCCATCGCCACCGGCGACCTCACCCAGCGCATCCCGGTGCGCCAGGCCGACGACGAGGTCACCTCCCTCTCCCGCAGCCTCAACGTGATGCTGACCCGCATCGAGTCCTCGTTCGCCGTGCGCGAGGCCAGCGAGGAGCGGATGCGCCAGTTCGTCGCCGACGCCTCGCACGAGCTGCGCACCCCGCTCGCCACCGTGCGCGGCTACGCCGAGCTCTACCGGCAGGGCGCCGTGCCCGGACAGCGCCGCCGTCGGACAGGCGATGGAGCGCATCGAGGCCGAGTCGACCCGGATGAGCGGCCTCGTCGAGGACCTGCTCACCCTGGCCCGCATCGACGACGCACCAGCCGTCGAGAAGACCCAGGTCGACCTCACCGTCCTCGCGGCGGATGCCGTCGCCGACGCCCGCGTGCGCGCGCCGGAGCGCCGCATCTCGCTGCTCGGCCTCGACGGCCCGGTCGCGCCGACCGACGGTGCGCGGCACCGAGTCCCGGCTGCGCCAGGTCGTCACCAACCTCGTCGCCAACGCCCTGCGGCACACCCCCGACGGCACCCCCGTCGAGGTCGCCGTCGGCCACGACGCCGACGGCGTCGCCCTCGAGGTGCGCGACCACGGCCCCGGGGTGCCCGACGAGGTCGCGACCAAGGTGTTCGAGCGCTTCTACCGCGCCGACCCCTCGCGGGGCCGCACCGGCGGCGGGGGCAGCGGCCTCGGGCCTGGCGATCGTCGCCGCCATCGTGGCGCAGCACCACGGTCGGGTGGGCGTGGCGCCGACCCCGGGTGGCGGCGCGACCTTCGTGGTGCGCCTTCCACAGGAGACTCCCAGCCGCTGATCAGGGCCTGCCCACCTCGGCCGGGTTGACTGACTTCAAGCCAGCCAGTCAGACCGATCGATCCGAAGGAAGGCAGCCCCGATGAGCGAGCAGCACCCCACCCCCCAGTGGTACACCCCCGCCGGCGGCACCACGACGGCGCCGCGGCACGAGGGTGTCGGCGCGCCGACGAGCCCGCTGCCCGTCTCCTCGGGCACCACTCCCCCGCCCATGGGCCCGTTCGGCCCGCTGGGCCAGCCCGCGCCGCAGGCGCCCGGCCCGAAGCCCGCCAGGCGCGGCGCCGGCCAGCTCACCGCCGTCGCGGTGCTGGCTGCGCTGCTGGCCTCCGGTGGCACCGCCGCCGCGGCCCACTACTGGCCGGCGGAGACGCCGGTCGGCGACCGCCGCGTCGTCGAGCCACCACCCTGGGGTCCACCGCTGCGGCCCCGGTCAAGCAGGGCAGCGCCTCGGCCCCCGACTGGACGGCCACCGCCTCGGTCGTCTCACCGAGCGTCGTCAGCATCACCGCGACGACCGCCCAGGGCGGTGGCCAGGGTTCCGGCGTCATCATCGACAAGTCCGGCCACGTGCTCACGAACAACCACGTCGTCGCGGGTGCCGAGGAGCTCACCGTGACCCTGGCGGACGGCCGCACCTACGACGCCGAGATCCGCGGCACCGACCCCTCGACCGACCTGGCCGTCATCACCATCACGACGCCCCGGAGCGACCTCACCGCCGGTCGCGATCGGCGACTCCGACGAGATCGCCGTCGGGGACCCGGTCATGGCCGTGGGCAACCCGCTCGGCCTGGCCGGCACCGTGACCACCGGCATCGTCAGCGCGCTCAACCGCCCGGTGACCACCGAGGCCGAGAGCGACGGCGGCCAGGGCGGGCCGAACGGCCTGGCCCAGGGTGGCGGCGAGACCGTCGTGACCAACGCGATCCAGACCTCCGCCGCGATCAACCCCGGCAACAGCGGTGGGGCGCTCGTCAACGCCAGCGGCCAGCTCATCGGCATCAACTCGTCCATCGCCTCGCTCGGCTCCTCCTCCGGCGGCCAGTCGGGCAGCATCGGCATCGGTTTCGCCATCCCGGTCAACGAGGCCACCTCGATCGCCAAGCAGCTCATCGACTCCGGCACCGCGACGCACGCCTACCTCGGGGTCACCCCGCAGGACGGCACCGCAAGTGACGGCTCCGCCACCCGCGCCGGCGCCGAGGTCACCTCGGTGGGCGACGGCACCCCCGCCGCCCAGGCGGGGCTGAAGGTCGGTGACGTCATCGTCGCCGTCAACGGTGAGCGCGTGGAGTCCGCCGACTCCCTCGTCGGCCACGTCCGCGAGAAGAGCACCGGCGACGAGGTCACCCTCACCGTCCTGCGCGACGGCAAGAGCCTGGAGATCAAGGCCACCCTGGCGGCCAAGCCGACCACCAACGGCTGATCCGTACGCGCCACCCGAGGCGCCTGAGCACGCAGATGAGTCGGCGTGCTCAGGCGCCTCTGCACGTCCCGGACCAGATCGTGGGGCCATGAGCCACCGTCCCGCCGTCACCCAGCTCGAGTCCGACTTCGCCGACGCCATGAACCGCCTGTACGCCGTGGGCAACGGCCTGGCCCGGCTGCGGTCCGAGCTCGACCGGGAGGCCGCCGCGGTGGCGCCGGTGGTGCGGCCCGTCCCAGCCAACGCGCCGCCCGAGCCACCCACGCCGAGGGCGACAGCGACGACGGTGACGCGGCGACGACGGCCGAGCATGCCGCGTCGGCGGGCACGGGTCCGTCGCTGCCGCCGCCGCCCGGGGGTGGCGCCGTCCCACAGGCCGGTCCGACCCCGTGGTACCGCCGGGAGGGCGCCGTGACCAGCGCTGCTGGCCGTGGCCGGAGCCGTGGTCACCATGGCGGGTGTCGCGATGCTCCTCGTCCTGGCCGCCCAGCACGGGTGGTTCGGACCGCCGGCACGCGTCGCGGCGGGTGCCGTCGCTCGCCGCGGTACTGGCCTGGGTCGGGGTGCGCGGTGCGGAGGCCGACCGGCGTGCAGGGGCCGCCGGTCGGCAGCGCACCCGTGGCACTGGTCGCGACCGGTGCGGCCGCCGCCTACCTCGACGTGGTGGCGATGACCAGCGGCTACGGCTGGGTCGTGCCCGCAGTGGGCCTGGTCCTGGCCGGGCTGGTCGCGCTCGGCGGCCTGCACCTGGCACGCCGGTGGGGCAGCGAGATGCTCGCGGTGTTGATGATCCTCGGCGCGGCCGGGCTGGCCCCGGTCGTGGCCGGAGGCGACGGCTGGGTCGTGTCGGCCTTCCTCGGAGTGCTCTGCCTGGCCGGCTGGTGGGCTGGCGGGGTGCGGACCCGACCGCTGCTCACCGTGGTTCGGGTCGCTGCCCGTGACGCTCTCCCTGCTCGCCGGCGCCGTGGTCGCGTCTCCGGGCGGGCAGGCCGCAGGGCACCTCACCGTCGCCGTCGTGCTGCTCGCGGCGACGCTCGTGACCTCGGCCCTCTCGGTACGTCGCGACGCGCACGACGTGTCCGCGTCGCTCGCGGTCGCCCTCCTCGTCACGGGCCTGCTGGCGACGACCGCGCCGCTGGCCGAACCGCTACGGACGCTCGCCCTCGGCTCGACGGCCGCCGTGCTCCTGCTCGACCGCCACCAGCCTGGCCAGACGACCCCTCGGCCCCGTCGCCGACCACTTCGTCGCCACGGTCGGGGCGGGCGGCGCGGTGCTGGCCGTGCTGGCCGTCCTCTCGGGGGCTCCCGACCGGTTCGTCACCACGGGCCTGCTGCTCCTCGCGCTGTGCGGGCTGGCTGCTGCCGGGGTCACCCGCTCGACCATCACCCTGTCGCTGGCCGCCGGGGTTGCGCTCGTGGCCGTGCTCGGATGGGCTGCAGCACCCCTTGGCCGCGCTCACGGCATCCACGGCGCCGGGGCGCACGACATGGTCGCTGGCCCTGGTCGACAGCGTCCTCGTCGGCGGCGGTCGTCGCCACCGGGCTGTGGGCCGTCGGCAACCAGCGCGGGCTCGCACCGCGACCTGCGGCTGGCCGCCACGGTGGTCGCGTGGGTGCTCGGCCTGGGCGCGTCGACGACGGTGCTCGTCGCGACTCGGAACCCTTGTCGGGGCGCGGGCCGGCGAGACGGCCCTCGGCTTCACCGTCGGGCACGCGGTGGCCACGGTCACCTGGATGCTCGCCGCGGCCTGGCTGCTGCTGCGCGGCCTGGAGCGGTCCCGGGACGCCGACCTGACCTTGCGCACCGGGCTGCTGCTGGCCGGCATCAGCGTCGCCAAGCTCTTCCTCTTCGACCTCGCGGCGCTGAACGGCCTGGTGCGCTCCGTGGCGTTCATCGTCATGGGGCTGCTCCTGCTGGCCACCGGCAGCCGCTACGCCAAGGCCTACGAGCGCAGCCGGCTGACCGCGTGACGTCACGTCCGCGGGGTGGCACAGTGGCCCGATGGACGCGCTGAGGTGGCGGTGGCGGGCGGACTGCGCCACCGTGGCGACGGGGGCAGCGGCCGCGACCGTCGACGACATCGGTGGCGACCTGCTGCGGCGCTGGCACGAGCCGCACCGCCACTACCACGACGCGACCCACCTCGGCGAGGTGCTGTCGGCCGTCGACACGCTGTGCTCCGTCGGCGGCGTCGACGGGGCGGACCACGCGGTCGCCGCGCTGGCCACCTGGTTCCACGACGCGGTCTACGCGGTGGACCCGGCAGCGGCGAACGAGGCCGAGAGCGCGTCGCTCGCCGCCCGACAGCTCGCCCGGCTTACGGTCGACCCCGAGCTGACCTCTCGGGTGGTCGCCGTGGTGCTCGACACGGCATCCCACGAGCTGGCCGCCGAGGCCGACGACGACCCCGCGCGCGTGGTGGTGCACGACGCCGACCTGTGGGTGCTGGCCGCTCCCCGTGGCGCGGTTCGACGAGTACTGCGCCCAGGTGCGCGAGGAGTACGCCTCGGTGCCCGCCGCGATGTACGCAGCGGCCCGCGCCGAGGTGCTCCGGCCCTTCCTCGTGCGCGAGCACGTCTACCGCACGGCGCACGCGCGAGCGGAGTGGGAGCCCGCGGCGCGCGAGAACCTCGCGCGCGAGCTCACTCGCCTGGCGGGCTGAGCACGGCCCGCGCCAGCGGCCACCAGAACTGCCCGGAGCACTCGCGGCGCAGGTCGTCCCAGGTGGCCCACCGCCGGTCGGAGGTGTCGTCGAGCTGGGCGGCGAGCTCGGGGCGGCGGCCCGGCACCCACACCTCGAAGACCTGGAGCAGGTCGCGACCCGCACGCCACAGGCCCCCGGACGAGCGGTTGTGGAAGCGCTCGTAGCCGCGCGGCACGAGGTCGGCCGGCTGCGACGACGAGGCCGGTCTCCTCGCGAACCTCCCGAACAGCGTTCTCGCGCACCGACTCTCCCGGTTCTCGCCAGCCACCCGGGGCCCCCCACTCGCCGCGCCGGATGGAGTGGACCAGGGCGAAGTCACCGGCGTCGTCACGCACGAAGGCCATCGCGGCGAAGACGCGCGCCTCGTCGGCCTCGCGGTCGGACCTGATCAGGTCGACGTCGGCCGTCGTGCCGTCGACGAACGGATGCCGTGCACCCGCGCCACGCCCTTGTCCCCGCGCCGCTTCTGCATCCGCAGCCCGCTGGCCTGCAGGGCCCGGAGCAGCTCGCGGGCCGGGGTCGGCTGCGCCCCGGCCGCGACGACGGTCGCGTAGCGCTCCTCGGGGATGTCGTAGTGGTCGCCCTCGAAGCCGCGCTCCGGGATGCCGACCGCGCGGGCGAAGTGGTGCAGCTCGTCGAGGCTGGTGTCGCTGACCAGGTGCGACCACCGGCGGCCGTGCGCCTCGGGCCGAGGCGGGTCGATGAGGATGGCCACCCCCAGATCGTAGGTGCCTGCCTCGTGGCCTGTGGAAAACCCGTCGGCCGCCCTCCCCGCTCGACCTACGCTCACGAGAACGGGCGCACCGCCGTGGTGCCGCCCACCACGAAGGGGGGCGCCGACATGAGCGCACAGTTCCAGGTCGACACCGACCGCATCGCCGCGGCCGCGGGTGACGTCGCCCGCATCTCGGCCGAGATCGAGGGCCAGGTGGGCGTCATGCTGGCGCGCCTGACCGGCCTGCAGGACGCCTGGACCGGCACGGCATCCGCGCAGTTCCAGGGAGTCGTGGCGCAGTGGCGCGGCACCCAGCAGCAGGTGCGGGCCTCGCTCGACTCGATCGGCCAGGTGCTCGGCGCGGCCGGGTCGCAGTACGCCGAGGCCGAGGCGGCCGCGACCCGGATGTTCTCGTAGCGGCCTGGGGCGTCAGTCCGTCCCGATGGCGCGCAGCACGTCGAGGCGCGCCGCGCGACGGCCGGGCCACAGCGCCGCGAGCACCCCGACCAGCCCGGCCACGAGCACGAACCCGGCGAGCTGGCCGCCCGGGATCGCGAGCACGTCGAGCCCGTCGTCGGCCAGCGAGCGCTGCAGGGCCAGCGCGAAGGCCAGGCCGACCACGACGCCGAGCACCGCGCCGAGCAGGGCGATCGCCACCGACTCCAGCCGCAGCATGGTGCGCAGCTGGCGCCGGCTGAGCCCGACGGCGCGCAGCAGCCCGATCTCGCGGATCCGCTCGATGACCGACAGGGCCAGCGTGTTGACGATGCCGAGCACGGCGATGACGACGGCGAGGCCGAGCAGGGCGTAGACGATGAAGAGCAGCCGGTCGATCGGCTTGCGCTGCTCGGCGGCGAACTCGGCCTGGTCGTTGACGCTCACCGTCGGCAGGTCGGCGACCACGCGGTCGAGCCCGGCCGAGAGCGCGGCGCGGTCGGTGCCGGGCTCGGGCCACGACGTAGACGGTGCGGTCGGTCGGCGGCACCCCGATGGCGTCGAAGCCCTCGAGCGACATCGTGAGGTCCGACCCGAGCACGCTGTCGGCGACGTAGGTGGCGACGACGGTGGCCTCGGTCTCCTCGCCGGCGTAGCCGATCGTGACGGTCGACCCGACGGCGAGGCCCTCTCCGCGGCGAACTCGGTCGAGAGCGCCGCCGACGTGGCGTCGAGGTCGGCGAGCGAGCCGGTGGTCACCTCGGGGCGGGCGACGGCGGCGATGCCGGTCGGGGTCGACGGCGGTGGCGAAGTCGCGGTCGCCGTCGACCTGGAGCAGGGCACCGCGCACCCGGGCCACCTGGCCGACGCCCGGCACGCCCTCGATGTGGTTCGCGACCGTGGCCGAGAACGGCTGTCCGACAGGGTTGGTCACGACGTAGTCGGCGACGATGTCCTCGGCCAGGGTCTGGTCGAGGCTGGCCTTCGCCGAGGCCCCGAGCACCGACATCATCGTCACGAGCGAGACGCCGATCATCAGCGCCGAGGCGGTGGCCGCGGTGCGGCGAGGGTTGCGCAGGGCGTTCTGCTCGGCCATCAGCCCGACCGCCCCGAACCCCCGCCGGTAGAGCCAGCCCAGCCCGGCGAGCACCGGCCGGCCGAGCACCGGGCTGAGCAGGGCGGTGCCGACGAGCACGCCGAAGGCCCCGGCGCCGAGCACGTAGGTGGGCTCGCGACCCCACGCCGAGCAGGCCGGCGGCCATGCCGCCGATGCCGGCGACGAGCAGCACGCGCCGACCACGAGCCGCCAGCGCAGGCCGCTCTCGGCGAGGGCCACGTCGTCGCGCATCGCGGCGACCGGCGGCACGCCGCCCCGCGCGCCGCGCCGGAAGGTAGGCGGCGGCGAGCGTGACGAGCACCCCGACGCCGAGGCTCACGACCACGGTGCGCGGCTCGAGCACCAGCGCGTTCTTGCTGAGGTCGAGCCCGAACCGCCCGAAGAGCCGCCTTGATGCCGATGGCGAGCAGAACGCCCAGGCCGACGCCGACGGCGGACCCGACGAGCCCGACGACGCCGGCCTCGAGCAGCACCGAGCGCGCCACCTGCCGCCGGCTGGCCCCGATGGCCCGCAGCAGGGCGAGCTCGCGGCTGCGCTGGGCGACGAGGATCGAGAAGGTGTTGACGATGAGGAACGCGCCGACGGTCAGCGCGATCCCCGCGAAGACGAGCAGGAAGGTGTTGACGAACGACAGCGCCTCGTCGATCCGGCTGGCCGCGCGCGCCGCGGTGGCGTCACCCGTGGCGGCCTGGGTGTCCGTCGGGCAGCACGCCCGCCACGGCGGCGCGCAGCTGCTCCTGGCTGGTGCCGTGGGCCGCGGTCACCCACGCTGCGAGAAGGCGTCCTCGCCGCCGAGGAACAGCTCCTGTGCCTGCGCGGTGTCGAACATGACGACGCTGGCGCCGACCAGCGCCGAGCCGCCGAAGCTCGCGGTGCCGACGAGGTCGCCCGTCGAGCCGCGGCTGCTCCGATGGCCGTGACGAGCGGGACCTGCTCGCCGACGAGGTAGCCGGCTTTGCGGGCCGTCGAGTCGTCGAGCACGATCTCGCCGTCGGCCGCCGGCCAGCGCCCGCGCTCGCAGGGTCGCCGACGGCGATGCCGTTCGCCGCGGGCCCGTCGCTGTAGTTGACGGCGATGCCGGGCGGCCCCTGCCCACCGATCAGCTTGCCGTCCTTGCCGACGACGAACGTGCCGAAGCTGGTGATGCGGCCGTCGGCGCGGGCCGCGCCGGGCACCGTCGCGAGCTCGTCGACCAGCGAGGCCGGCACGGTGCGGGTGCCCTGCGACACCGGGCCCCCGCCGCCGCCGCCCCCGTCGCCGGTGCCCGGCCGCACGATGACGTCCCCGACGGCACCGCTGGTCAGCCCGGTGAAGGCCCGGCCCAGGGTGTCGGTGAAGATGTAGGACCCGGAGACGAACGCCACGCCGAGGATGACGGCGAAGGCGCTGAGGAAGAGGCGGAGCTTGCGCGCGAACACGCTGCGCCAGGTGGCGCGCAGCACGGGGTCAGGCCCCGGCGGGCTGGTCGAGCCGCGCCATCGCCGCGAGCACCCGCTCGGGGGTGGGGGCGCGCAGCTCCTCGACGACCCGGCCGTCGGCGAGGAAGACGACGCGGTCGGTCCAGCTCGCGGCCCCCGGGTCGTGGGTGACCATGACGACGGTCTGGCCGTGGCGTGTCGACGACGCGGCGCAGGAAGCCGAGCACCTCGGCGCCCGACGTGGAGTCGAGGTTGCCGGTGGGCTCGTCGGCGAAGACGACGTCGGGGCGGCCGACGAGCGCCCGGGCACAGGCCACCCGCTGCTGCTGGCCGCCGGAGAGCTCGCTGGGCCGGTGGCCCAGCCGGTCGCGCAGCCCGACGGTGTCGATGACCTCGTCGAACCACGCCGGGTCCGGGCGCCGGCCGGCGATGGCCGCCGGCAGCACGATGTTCTCCTGCGGCGGTCAGGGTCGGCACGAGGTTGAAGGCCTGGAAGACGAAGCCGATCCGGTCGCGGCGCAGCTCGGTGAGGTGCTTCTCCTTGAGCGTGGTCAGGTCGACGTCGCCGAGGAAGACGTGGCCCGAGGTGGCGTCGTCGAGACCGGCGGCGCAGTGCATCAGGGTCGACTTGCCCGAGCCGGACTTGCCCATGATCGCGGTGAACTCACCGGCGTACAGGTCGAGGGTGACGTCGTCGAGCGCGACGACCCGGGTCTCGCCCGACCCGTAGACCTTGGTCAGCCCCTCGACGCGGGCGGCGGCCAGGCGCTCGCCGGTCTCGCGGGCGGGCGCGTTGGTGAGCGTCATGGCGGTCCTTCGGTGCGGGCCGGCGAGTGCGGCCGGGCGGGTGAGCCGGGGTGCGAGCGGTGCGCGCACCGTCTCCTGCCCGCCCAACGCTAGGCGAGGCCTGCCGGTGTTCCGCCGCGGTGGTCAACCCTGAACGGACCCCGAGCCGACCCTGACCGTCGCGGGCAGCGGGTCGAGCCGCGCGGCATACACCTGCTGCAGGCCGCGGGTGGCTCGGGTCGGCCTCGACGACGCCGGTGACCCAGGTGAGCGCGAGCGCGTCCGGGCGCACGGTGACCAGCGCGATGTTGTTGTCGAACCACGGCCCGTCGGTGACCGTCCACGGGTAGGCCGGGTCGGGCACCCGCGGCGAGCGGGACGCGACGAACCGCATCGGGCGCACCAGGGACCTGCGCGAACAGCGACATGACCACCCGCACGCCGCGCGGCATCGGGTTGCGGATCGGCGAGCACACCGCCTGCACCATGCGCGACTGCGCGCCCAGCGCGCAGCGGGTCGGTGACCTCGGCGAGGTAGGAGTTGTGCACGTCGCCGGAGAGGAAGGTGATCGTCTGCGGCGCCGGGCCGCGCTCGCCGCGGGCCACCTGCATGACCAGCTCGAACAGCTCGTCGAAACCCTCGTTGAAGGCCGCCCAGTGCTCGAGGTCGATGCTGCGGCGCAGCTTCTCGGCGGCCCGGGCCACCGGCGCGGCCGTAGGCGCCCTGGGCCAGCGCCTCGTCCATCGCCTCGAAGTCGTGCAGGCCCGGGGGGCAGCAGGAAGGGCAGCGAGGTGCCGATGAACAGGTGCCGCACGCCGCCGCTGCAGCACGCTCGTCGACCCAGCGCATCTCGTCGGCGTCGAGCATCGAGCGCGCCGTCGGGGCGCAGCTCGCGGGCCGCGCGCGAGTCGATGACGACGCAGCGTGCAGTCGCCGAGCGCGCGGGTGTAGCTCCACCGGTAGGTCGCGGGCTCGGCGTCGGCCCGCGCGGCGAGGGCGTCGACGGGCGCGGTGAGGTCGAGCTCGTCGGTCGGCGCCGGAGGCCGCGTGCTCGACGACGTCGACGCCAGACCTCCTCCTGCGCCAGCTCGGCCGGCGAGAGGTTGCCCAGGTGCTGGTGCACCCAGTACGAGCCGAGGCCGGAGACGATCCGCTCCTGCCACCACGTGGTCGCGCGGATCTCGCGGCGCCACGACCACGAGGTGTTCCAGTCGTCACGGATGTCGTGGTCGTCGAAGATCATCGCCGACGGCACGGTCGACAGCACCCACCGGATGACCTCCTCGCTCCAGGCCAGCCGGTACAGCTCGGCGTACTCGACGAAGTCCTTGATCTCCAGGCCCGGCGGCTCGTCGAGGCTGCGCCGGCGCGCGCCATGAACTCCTCGAGCTCCGTCGTGCGGGGTGGTGTCGGCGTAGACCTGGTCGCCGAGCAGCAGCAGCACGTCGGGCCAGGTCACCTCGGGGTCGTCGCGCAGGGCCAGCGCGAGGGTGCGCAGCGCGTCGACGCCGTGCGCCTTGTTGCCCTCGGCGTCGTGCGACCCGGTGGTGCGGCAGGTGCCGAAGGCGAAGTGCGGCAAGCGGGTCGGGTCGAGCGTGCGGATGCGGCTCGGCGGCATCCCGGGGCGGGGCCAGACCGGCACGTCGTCGACGCGCACCGCGTAGGTGTCGTCGGTGCCGGGCAGCAGCCCGTCGAGCACGACGAGGGCGTAGTGCGAGCCGTGCACCGCGACCGTCGGGGCGCTCCAGGTGCGGCCGGCACGCTCGACGGTGACCCGGGCGGTGTCCGCGGTGCGGACCCACACGGTCGCGGACGTCTCGTCGACGTAGCGGAGCACGGGCCCAGGACGAGCGGCTCGTCCACCGCGGCGTTGGTCATGGGGCCATCCTGCCCCCGCGAGCCGGCGCCGTGGCTGCGAGCGGCCCGGCGAGCCGCTGGGTTCGACGCGACCGCGCTGCCCCGCTACCGTGGCGCGCCATGGCGGGCGACGGGACGACGGCACGAGCGGGCTCGACCAGCCGGAGGTGCGGGCCTGGCTGGCGCGCCTCGAGACCGAGGCGGCGGTGCTGCCCGAGAGCCGGCGCACCGAGCTGCGCGCGAGCGTCGAGGAGTACCTCGCCGACGGCCGACCCGCGATGCCGGCCCGGACGGCGACCGGGCCGCCGAGCGCGCCGTCGCCGAGCTCGGGTCGCCGGCCGCGCTGGTCGCCGAGGCGGGCGGGTACGCCGTGCTCACCCGTCGACGCGCTCGGCCGCGGCCGCGACGCCGTGGAGGCCGCGACGGCGGGCACCGTGGCTGGAGGTGGCGACCGTGGGCCTGCTGGCGGCATCCGTGGTGCTGGCGCTGGTACCGGCGACCGAGGCCTTCGCACCGCTGCCGTGGTTCGTCGGCACCCTGCTCGTGCTGCTCTCGCGCCGGTGGGGCGCGGGCGACAAGGCGCTGGCCGTGGTGGCGTTCGGCGTGCTCGGGGTGCCGCTGCATCCTGCTGGGCCGCGACGAGCTGCCCACGGCGGTGAGCCTGGTGGTGTCGGTGCTGCTCGTCGCCCTCTGGGTCGCCGCCGCGGCCCGGCTGCTGGTGCGCGCCCACTCACCGCGCGAGCGGGCCGCGGCCTGCGGATGCGCTGAGCGCGCCCGGCACCGGACGCCACGAGGGCGGCCCCCGGGTGGGGAGCCGCCCTCGTCGTGCGTCAGCCGGGTGGCTGGGCCAGGAGCTCGGTGGCTCAGAAGCCCATGCCGCCCATGTCGTCGCCACCGGGCATGGCCGGAGCGGCCTTCTCCGGCTTGTCGGCGATGACGGCCTCGGTGGTGAGGAACAGCGCGGCGATCGACGCGGCGTTCTGCAGCGCCGAGCGGGTCACCTTGGCCGGGTCGATGATGCCGGCGGCGATGAGGTCGACGTACTCGCCGGTCGCGGCGTTCGAGGCCCCAACCGCGGCTCGAGGTGCGCGACCTTCTCCGCGACGACGCCACCCTCGAGGCCGGCGTTGATGGCGATCTGCTTGAGCGGGGCCTCGATCGCGACGCGCACGATGTTGGCACCGGTCGCCTCCTCACCCGTGAGCTCGAGCTTGGCGAACGCGACCTTGCCGGCCTGGATGAGGGCGACGCCACCACCGGCGACGATGCCCTCCTCGACGGCCGCCTTGGCGTTGCGCACGGCGTCCTCGATGCGGTGCTTGCGCTCCTTGAGCTCGACCTCGGTGGCCGCGCCCGCCTTGATGACGGCGACGCCGCCGGCGAGCTTGGCGAGGCGCTCCTGGAGCTTCTCGCGGTCGTAGTCGGAGTCCGACTTCTCGATCTCGGCGCGGATCTGGTTGACCCGACCGGTGATCTGGTCCTGGTCGCCGGCAGCCCTCGACGATGGTCGTCTCGTCCTTGGTGACGACGACCTTGCGGGCGCGGCCGAGCAGGTCGAGGTCGGCGGTGTCGAGCTTGAGCCCGACCTCCTCGGAGATGACCTGGCCACCGGTGAGGATGGCGATGTCGCCGAGCATGGCCTTGCGACGGTCACCGAAGCCGGGGGCCTTGACGGCGACCGACTTGAAGGTGCCGCGGATCTTGTTGACCACCAGGGTCGACAGGGCCTCGCCCTCGACGTCCTCGGAGATGATCAGCAGCGGCTTGCCGGACTGCATGACCTTCTCGAGCAGCGGCAGCAGGTCCTTGATCGAGCCGATCTTGGAGTTCGCGATGAGGACGTAGGGGTCCTCGAGCACGGCCTCCATGCGCTCGGCGTCGGTGACGAAGTAGTGGCTGATGTAGCCCTTGTCGAAGCGCATGCCCTCGGTGAGCTCGAGCTCGAGGCCGAAGGTGTTGCTCTCCTCGACGGTGATGACGCCTTCCTTGCCGACCTTGTCCATGGCCTCGGCGATCATCTCGCCGATCTGGGGGTCAGCGGCGCTGATCGACGCGGTCGCGGCGATCTGCTCCTTGGTCTCGACGTCCTTGGCGGCGGCGAGCAGCTCGTCGGAGACGGCCTCGACGGCCTTCTCGATGCCGCGCTTGAGCGCCATCGGGTTGGCACCGGCGGCGACGTTGCGCAGGCCCTCGCGCACGAGCGCCTGGGCCAGCACGGTCGCCGTGGTGGTGCCGTCACCGGCGACGTCGTCGGTCTTCTTGGCGACCTCCTTGACGAGCTCGGCGCCGATCTTCTCGTACGGGTCGTCGAGCTCGATCTCCTTGGCGATCGAGACGCCGTCGTTGGTGATGGTGGGGGCACCCCACTTCTTCTCCAGCACGACGTTGCGGCCCTTGGGACCGAGGGTGACCCGCACGGCATCGGCGAGCACGTTCATGCCCCGCTCGAGACCGCGGCGAGCCTCTTCATCGAAAGCGATGATCTTGGCCATTCGGGTGGTTCCTCCCACGCGAATCGAAGGTGAGACCGGGCGGCGCCCGCGACGGACGAGACGGATGCCGTCGGCTCATGTCGCCGGGGCACCAGACCCTCACCGGACCGGTCAGGATTGTCACTCTCACGGGGAGAGTGCTAACGCCATTATTGGCACTCTCCTGGTGGAGAGTGCAAACGGCGGCGTGCTCGCTCAGCCGGTCGGCTCGGCCGCCGGGGCGGGGCGGTCGCCCATGACGGATGCCGTGAGCGCCGGCATCCGCTCCCAGCCGGTGAGGCGGCGGGCGACCCGGTCGACGGCGAGCCCGAGGCCCAGGGCCAGCGCGATGCCGGCGGCGGAGCCGAGCAGCGGGTTGCCGTCGAGCCAGTGCCCGGCCAGCGCGCCGACCCCCACCGACCACACCGCCCAGGTGGCGGCGGCGAGGGCGGCCAGCCCGGCGAACCGGCGCGGCGGGAAGCCGGTGGCCCCCGCGGTGAGGTTGACGGCGACCCGGCCGAGCGGCACGTAGCGCGCGGTGAGCACGACGAGGGCGCCGCGCCGCTCGAGGGTGCCGGCCGCCCGCTCCAGCACCCGCCTGGCCCGGGGGTGGGTGACCCGCGCGAGCCGCTGCGGGCCGTACCGGCGGCCGACCAGGAAGGTCAGGGTGTCGCCGAGGAAGGCCCCGACCCCGGCGACGAGCGCGAGCAGGGCGAGGTGCGGGCCGTCCCCCGCGACGGCCACGGCGGCGAGGGCGACGACGACGCCCTCGCTCGGGATCGGGGGGAGCAACGCGTCACCGACGGCGATGAGGAGCACCACGCCCAGCACCCACGGCGCGGTCGCCCCGGCCTGAAGCAGGGTCGTCAGCGCGTCGAGCACGGCGGGGCCTTTCGCGGACGGGGCGGGTCGGGGTCTGTGGTGGACGGGCCGGCGACCGTGGCGGCGGCGCACGACCCGTCCGCAGCAGCAACGCGCGGGACGCGCCGAAGGTGCCGGTCCGCGCCCGACGGCTCAGATCCGGGGCGCGTGCCCCTCGAACGTCGCCCGCATCGACCCGTCGGCCTCCGAGGTGACCGGGTCGTCGAGGTCGGCCACGAACACGGCCTGTGCCTCGCGCGCCGGGTTCCCGTCGAGCTCGGCGAGCACCTCGCGCCAGGCCGCGAGGTTCGGGTGGTCCACGGCGGTGCAGGCCTCGGCCGGGGCCAGCGACTCCACCGCGGCGGCCAGCTCGGCCCGCGACAGCGGCAGGCTGGCCGTCGTGCCGTCGTGTCCCAGCACGCTCGCGAGCACCACGGCCGGCAGCCCGTGCCGACCGCCCGGGGCGTTGACGTGCGCGAACACCCACTCCGGTGACGACGACGCGGAGCTGAGCGCCACGGCGTAGGCGACCGGCTGGCGCCAGCCGTCGATCCGGGCGGCGAGGTGCTCACGGATGGCCGCGAGACCCTCCGGCGTGCTCCAGTCGAGGTCGCTCATCGCCGTATCCTGACAGGGTGGTGCGAGCGGGCCCTCGCCCACCGCAGGTGAACAGCGGGTGAACAGCGGCACTCGCCTTGGTGAAGTGGCGGTTGCGGCCCCACACTTGGGCATCGTGGACGCAGCGACAATCATCCTCGTGCTCGTCATCGTGACGGCACTGGCCTTCGACTTCACCAACGGCTTCCACGACACCGCGAACGCGATGGCCACGTCCATCGCGACCGGTGCGCTGAAGCCCAAGGTCGCCGTCGGTCTCTCGGCCATCCTCAACCTGTTCGGGGCCTTCCTGTCCGTCGAGGTGGCCCTCACGGTCACCAACTCGGTGATCAACCTGCAGGAGGAGTCCGGCGCACCCAAGGCCGAGCTGCTCGCCGATGGGGGCGAGGCGGTTCTCGTCATCATCCTGGCCGGTCTGGTCGGCGGCATCGTCTGGAACCTCTTCACCTGGCTCTACGGCCTGCCGTCGAGCTCGTCGCACGCGCTGCTCGGTGGCCTGGTCGGTTCGGCGATGGCCGGACTCGGGGTCAGCGGTGTGAAGTGGACGGGCGACGGCACCAAGCTCGACGGCGTCGTCGGAAAGATCCTGCTCCCCGCCCTGATCTCCCCGGTCATCGCGATGACCGTCGCGTCGGTCGGCACGTGGCTGGTCTTCCGCATCACGCGTGGTGTCGCCGAGCGGCACCGACAGTCCGGCTTCCGGGTCGGTCAGGTCGGGTCCGCCTCACTGGTGTCCTTGGCCCACGGCACCAACGACGCCCAGAAGACGATGGGCGTCATGACGCTGGCGCTGATCGCGGCCGGTGCCTGGACGAGCACCACCAGCATCCCGAACTGGGTCAAGGTCAGCGCCGCCTGCTCCATCGCGTTGGGCACCTGGCTCGGCGGCTGGCGGATCATCCGCACGCTGGGAAAGGGCCTGGTCGACATCTCCCCGGCGCAGGGCATGGCAGCGGAGAGCAGCTCGGCCGCTGTCATCCTGTCCTCGAGCAGCCTCGGCTTCGCGCTGTCCACGACCCACGTGGCCACCGGTTCGATCCTCGGCTCGGGTGTGGGACGCGAGGGCTCCGGTGCGCTGGAACATCGCCGGGCGGATGGTCGCCGCCTGGGCCATCACGCTGCCCGTCGGCCGGTCTGGTCGGGGCGCTGATGTGGTTCGTCGCCGACAGCATCGGCGGGGCGCTCGGCGCCATCGTCATCACCGCGGTCCTCGTCGGGTTCGCCAGCTTGATGTGGGTCCGGGCCCGCCGCGCGCCGATCGGCGCCCACAACGTCAACGACGAGTGGGAGGGCATCCCGGGCACGACGAAGAGCGCGCCGGTGGCGACGAGCACGCCCACCACACCCCCCACGCACGACTCGGTTCTCTGAAGGAGACGGCGATGAACAACCTGTCACTAGCGCTCGAGGGCGCGATCCGGGTCCTCGTCGTCGGCCTCATCTTCGGCGCCGGCCTCCCCGCGATCTACGCGCTGGGCATCCGCGCCCGGGCCTACGGGCAGGGCGGTGAGGCCGAGCTCAGCCACGCGCGCCCGCACCCGATCGGCACGGTGCTCGCGTACGTCGCGTTCGGCCTCGTCATCGCCGGTGTGCTGCTGGGCCTCGCAGTCATCGTCGGCAGCGGCCTGGGCATGCAGCTCGAGTTCACCCCGTGGCCCACACTCGTCGAGAAGGGATGACCGCCCAGATGGCCCAGCTCTCCGCCTCCGTCCTGTCCTGGATCCGTTCCGGCTACCCCGAGGGCATCCCCGACGGTGAGGCCGCCGCGCTGAACGCCGTGCTCCAGGAACGCCTCGGGGTCGACGCGACGCTCGACGTCCTGCGCCGCCTCGCCGATGAGGGCCGGCTCTCCGCCGCCGCGGCCGCGGCCCTCATCCCCGAGGACGAGCAGATCCGGCAGGTGTCGGCCAAGCTCGTGCTGGGCGGGTGGCCCCTGGGGGGCACGACCGACGACGAGGACGAGGCACCGCCGCGCGAGGGCAGCCCGCTGGCCCGGATCGTCAACTGGCTGCGCGAGGGCTACCCCGGCGGCGTGCCCGACCACGACTACCTCCCGCTGCTCGCCCTCCTCGAGCGCCGACTCACCCGCTCGGAGGTCAAGAAGGTCGCCAAGGCGCTGCGCCGGGCCGACGTCAGCCCGGCCGGGCCGCGCGACATCGCCGCCGCCATCACCGAGGTCACCCACACCGAGCCCAGCGACAACGACCTGCGCCGGGTGCGCGACCAGCTCGCCAGGAAGGGCTGGCCGGTCGAGTTCCCCGACCCCGACCTGGACTGAGCCAGCCCGCTCCACGCCCGTCCCGGATGCCGGGTGCGCACCTCGCGCACCCGGCATCCGGGGGCTGCGGCCTGGCGCGCCCACAGCGACGCCCGTCCGGCTTCCCTCACGGACGGGCGTCGCTGGCTTCGGGGGCTGCCGCTCAGGGCTCCAGGCCCAGGCGGCGGGCCGAGCGGGCCCGCTGGCGGCTCTGCCGCAGCCGGCGCAGGCGCTTGATGAGCATCGGGTCGTGCTCGAGGGCGGCCGGGTGGTCGATGAGCGCGTTGAGCACCTGGTAGTAGCGCGTCGAGCTCATGTCGAAGAGCTCCTTGATCGCGGTCTCCTTCGAGCCGGCGTACTTCCACCACTGGCGCTCGAAGGCGATGATCTCGCGATCGCGCTCGGAGAGCCCCGTGGTGGGGGCGACCGTGCTGAGCTGTTCGGAGGCGGCGCTCACGTGTTTTCGACCCTTCGTCCGTGACCTGCTGAGCGCCCACTCTAACCGGGAAATGACATCGCGTGTCATTCGCCTGCCGGGTCGCCCCGCGTGTCGGGTGGACAGCACGTCGACGACGTGGCTCACGCGTCACAGAGGTCACACGGCGCCCCACCGCAGGCCCGTTTCGCGACCGGGCGACGGGCTTCGGCTCAGGCCATCGTGTCGAGGATCGCCGTGATGTCGTCCTCGCCGGTCTCCGGGTTCACGATCGCGAACCGGGCCAGGGTCTCGCCGTCATGCGGTCGTCGGCACGACGAAGGCGAACTCCTCGGCGAGCATCCGGTCCGACCAGCCCTGGTAGTCGGCCGGGGCCCAGCCGAGCCGGCGGAAGACGACGACCGACAGGTCGCGGTCGCGCACGAGCTCGAGGTACGGGCGCCGGCGCGATCTCCTCCTCCGCGAACCGCGCGACGTCGAGGGTGTGCTCGATCGCCGCCTCGTAGGCGTCGGTGCCGTTGACGGCGAGGGAGAACCAGAACGGCAGGCCGCGGGCCCGCCGGGTGAGGCCGACCGAGTAGTCGGTGGGGTTCCACTCCGACGCCTCGGTGAGCACGTCGAGGTAGCCGGCCTTCTGGGTGTGCGCGGCGCGCGCCTCGGCGGGCTCGCGGTAGATCAGGGCGCAGCAGTCGAACGGCGCGAACAGCCACTTGTGCGGGTCGACGATGAACGAGTCGCAGTGCTCGACGCCCGCGTAGAGCTCGCGCACCGAGGGGGCGGCGAGCCCGGCGCCGCCGTAGGCGCCGTCGACGTGGAACCAGATGCCGAACTCGCGGCACACCTCGGCCACCGAGGCCAGGTCGTCGATGATGCCGAAGTTGGTGGTTCCGCAGGTGGCGACGACGGCGAAGAACGTCTCGGGACCGTGCTCGTCGAGCACCGCCCGCAGGCTCGGCCCGGTGAGCCGCCAGCGGTCGTCCACCGGCACGCCGACGAGCTCGGCGTCCATGACGTCACAGGCCGACGAGATCGAGGAGTGCGCCCCGGCCGTGGCGGCGACCCGGTTCGGGCGCACCCCGGCCGCGGCCGTGCGGCGCGCCGTGTGCCGCGCTGCGACCAGGGCCGACAGGTTGCCGATCGTCCCGCCGGGGGTGAAGACGCCACCGGCCCCGGCCGGCATCCCGACCAGGTCGGCGATCCAGCGCAGGGCCTGGTTCTCGGCGTAGACGGCGCCCGAGCCCTCGAGCCACGAGCCCGGCGTAGATCGACGAGGCCCCGACGACCAGGTCGAACATCACGGCGGCGTCGCTGGGGGCGCACGGGATGAACGACAGGTAGCGCGGGTGGTCGGTCGACAGGCAGGTGGGGGCGAGGTCCTCGGCGAACATCCGCATCGTCGCGATGCCGCCGAAGCCCTCGGCGGTGATCGTCTGCCCGACGCGGCGGTCGAGGTCGACCTGGCTCATCGGCTGGTCGAGGGGGGGCGAGATCCGCACGCGCTCCTCGGCATAGGCCATGACGGCATCCGCCAGCACCGCGAGCTCGGTGTGCTTGTTCTCCTCGTAGCGCTTCCCGTGCACGGCGGCGACTCTAGCCGTCGCGTCGAGCCCAGCAGGTACGCCGCGAGCTCGGGGACGGAGTCGACGAGGGCGTCGGGGCGGGTGGCGACCAGCGCCGCGCGCTCCCCGCTCCCCACGTGACGGCCACGGCGGCCATCCCGGCGGCCTGGGCGGCCAGGACGTCGACCGTGGCGTCGCCGACGTAGACGCAGTCGGCCGGGTCGACGCCGAGGGCCGCCGCCGCGTGGAGCAGCGGGTCGGGAGCGGGCTTGTGGGCCGGGGTGTCCTCCAGGGCGGCGACGACGTCGACGAGATGGTCGATGCCGACGGAGTCGCAGCGCGAGCCGGGCGGTCTCCCGGCGCTTCGACGTGGCCACCGCGCAGGTGACGCCCGCGGAGGCGAGGTCGCCGAGCAGCTCGACCACCCCGGGGTACCGGCGGATCAGCCGGGCCGTGTTGGCCAGGTTCCACTCGCGGTAGACGCGGTCGAGGTCGTGGCCGTGCTCGGGGCTCTCCTCGAGCAGCGCCGGTAGCAGCGGCCGGCCGATCCAGGCGCGGGCGCGGGTCTCCTCGACCTCCTCGGCCAGCACCGTGCGGAACGCGTGCTGGTAGGAGGCGACGATGAGCGGGATGGTGTCGGCCAGGGTTCCGTCGAGGTCGAACAGCACGGTCGCGAAGCGCGGCCGCGCGGCCCGGGCGGTCTGGTCGGATGCCGGTGGAGTCACCGGGACAGTGTGCCCACCTCGCGTCGTGAGTGCGGAAACGGCCACCGGTACGACCGTCTCCGCACTCAGCGGCCTCGTGGGGCCGGGCTCGTGCGGACCCGTACGCACCCGTGCCTCAGCGCACGGTCTGGCGCACGGCCGACAGGGCGGAGTCGAGCACCGTGCGCAGCGTCTCGACGGTGAGGTCCTCGAGCCGACCGGCGGCGTCGGCGCGGCGCAGCTCGGCGCGCACCTCGTCGCGGAACTGGCGCACCAGGGCCTCGGCCTCGGTGAACCGCACGTGCGAGGTCGACCGGGGGTCGCGGTTGGCCCCGGTGTACGGCGGCGCCGCGGCCCTGGCCTCCTGGGCCGCGGCGGCGAGCTCGGCGCGCAGGCCGCTCATCGTGCCGCGCACGTCGGCACGCACCCGGGCTGCCCGGTCGCGCACCGTCTCGGCGATGCCCTGCTCGAGGGCCGCGAGCTCGCCGCGGCGCTCCTCGAGCTCGCGGTGACCGGCATCGGTCAGCTCGTAGGTGCTGCGGCGGTCGACGTCGTTGCGCCGGACCAGGCCGTCCTCCTCGAGCTGGGCGAGCCGGGGGTAGACCGTGCCCGCGCTGGGCCGGTAGGTGCCGCCGAAGCGGTCGGACAGCGCGGTGATCACCTCGTACCCGTGCATCGGGCGTTGCTCGAGCAGGGCGAGCAGGTACAGGCGCAGCTGGCCGTGGGCGAAGACGGGGGGCATCTCAGACCGTCCCACGCGTCCCGGGGCCGCTGGGGCCTCACTCCCGCTCGGCGCGCCCCGCAGCAGGGTGACGTTGCCCGAGACGGTGCTCGCGGTGACGTTGCTCCTCGCATCCGTCGTGCGCAGCACGACCCTGCGCCCGGGCATGGTCCCGCTGTGGTCCTCGCCGTCGACGACCAGGCGTCCGGAGACGGCGTTGGCGGTGACGTTGACGGGCTCGCCCTCGGGCAGGCGCACGGTCACGTCGCCGGACACCGTGGTCGCGTCGATCGAGGTACTGCCCGACGTCACGTCGAGGGCCAGCTCGCCCGAGACCGCGTTGGCGTGCACCCGGGTGAGCGCGCCGGAGGCCGCGAGCTCGCCGGAGACGGTGTTCAGCGACAGGTCGCCGGTGTGGTCGCGCACGACGACCTCACCGGAGACGCTGTTCGCCTTCAGCGTGCCCCGGGTGCCGTCGACGACGACCGAGCCGGAGACCGTGGAGACCGAGGCCGGGGCCTGGATGCCGGCCACGAGCCCCTCCGCGCTCACCGTTCCGACCTTGGTCGGCAGGTCGCGGGGGACGGCGATGCTGACGTCGGCGCGGTCCTTGTCGCGGAAGTTGCGGAACTTCTCGAGGAACCCCTCCCACCCGTCGAGCGTGAACTGGTAGCCGACCCGCAGCTCGCCGTCGATGAGCGAGACCTCGAGCGGGCGGCCGTCGACGGAGTGCACCTCGACCCGGGCACCGGGCTCGTCGTGGGTGACGACGTCGACCCGACCGGCGACGAGCTGCACGCGCAGGGAGCGCACCTCGTCGAGGTCGATGACCTGCGGGCCGGAGACGACCCAGGACTCTTCTGCCATGACACGGTCCTTTCGCGATATGTCGTGTTCTCACTTCACGATATATCGCGATATGTCGTGACGCAACCCCCGGTCGTGATCTCTGCGAGTCGGGTGCTCAGGTGGTTGCCCCGGCCACCGTCTGGGCACCCGACTCGAGGTCGGGGCCTCAGGCGTGCGGGAAGCGCTTCCGCAGGGCGAGCGAGACGTAGACGAGGGCGACGAGCACCGGTACCTCGATGAGCGGCCCGACGACCCCCGCGAGCGCCTGGCCGGACGTGACGCCGAAGGTCGCGATGGCCACCGCGATCGCGAGCTCGAAGTTGTTGCCCGCGGCGGTGAAGGCGAGCGTCGTGGTGCGCTCGTAGGTCATCCGCAGGCCGCGGCCGAGCAGGAACCCGCCGCTCCACATCAGGGCGAAGTAGACCAGCAGGGGCAGGGCGATTCGGGCCACGTCGACCGGGTTGCTCGTGATGCGGTCGCCCTGCAGCGCGAAGAGGACGACGATGGTGAAGAGCAGCCCGTAGAGCGCCCACGGGCCGATGCGCGGGAGGTAGGACCTCTCGTACGCCTCTCGCCCCCACCGCTTCTCGCCAACCCGACGCGAGAGGTAGCCGAGCAGGAGCGGGATGCCGAGGAACACGACCACGGAGGCCGCGATCTGCCACGCGGAGACATCGAGGGTCTCCTGGGGCAGGCCCAGCCACCCCGGCAGCACCGAGAGGTAGAACCAGCCGAGCGCACCGAAGGCCACCACCTGGAACACCGAGTTGAGCGCCACGAGCACGGCCGCGGCCTCGCGGTCACCGCAGGCGAGGTCGTTCCAGATGATCACCATGGCGATGCACCGGGCCAGACCCACGATGATCAAACCCGTGCGGTACTCCGGCAGGTCGTAGAGGAACACCCAGGCGAGCGTGAACATCAGCGCCGGGCCGACCAGCCAGTTGAGCACCAGGCTCGAGGTCAGCATGGGCTTGTCGCCGGTGACGGTGTCGAGCCGGTCGTAGCGCACCTTGGCGAGCACCGGGTACATCATCACGAGCAGGCCGAGGGCGATCGGCAGTGAGACGCCCTGAACCTCGACGGCCGAGAGCGCACCGCCCAGCCCCGGCACCAGCCGGCCCAGGACCAGACCGGCCAGCATGGCCAGCCCGATCCAGACCGGCAGGAACCGGTCGAGCGTCGACAGCCGAGCGGCGACGTGGTCGGCCGGCGGCGCCGGGGCGGGGGCGGGTGCGGGTGCGGTCACGAGCAGCAGGCCTGTGCCTTCTGCTCGCCGGTGGGGGTGGCGTCGACCCCGGCGGTCGACGAGCAGCACGCGCCGTCACCGAGGATCTCCAGGCTCGCGGTGGCCGGGCGGGCGTCGGCCGGGTTCTCGTCCTTGACCGTGTAGACCTCCCACGCGGCGCCGGCGGGGTCGTGCACCCACACCTTGTCCTGCAGGGCGTAGCAACACGTCGTGTCGTTCTCGTCGAACGCCGCCAGGCCGGCCTCGGCGAAGCGGGCCCGGGCTGCTGCGACGTCGTCGGTCGAGGAGACCTCGACCCCGAGGTGGTTCAGCGCGCCGGCCGTACCGGTGCCCCGGGTGGCCTCGCTGGTCTCGATGAGCACGAGCTTGAGCGGGGGCTCGGCGATCGCGAAGTTCGCGTACCCCGGGCGGCGTTTGTGCGGCTCGACGCCGAACATCGCCGAGTAGAACGCGACCGAGGCCTCGAGGTCGCTCACGTTGAGGGCGAGCTGGACCCGACCGGTGGTCGGCGTGGTGGCCGTCGCGGCAGAGACGGACGGGGTGGTCGTGGTGGACACGGGATACCTCCTGAAATATCGACTATCATCGATGTGTTGCTGACAGCACATCACAAGACATAGACGTTCGTCAATATTTCCGAGAGGACTCACGGCATGACGTCCACCACCACGCTTCCGGTCGTCGCCGCTCCCGCCTGCTGCGGCATCGGCGTCGACGGCGGGCTGTCCCGCGAGGACGCCGTGACCAGCGCGGCCCTCCTCAAGGCGGTGGCCGACCCGGTGCGGCTGCAGCTGCTCAGCGCGATCCGGGCCACCGACGGCGGTGAGGCCTGTGTCTGCGACCTGACCCCTGTGGTGGGCCTCTCGCAGCCGACGGTGTCGCACCACCTCAAGGTGCTCGTGGAGGCCGGCCTGCTCGAGCGCGAGAAGCGGGGCACCTGGGCGTGGTTCCGGCTGGTCCCGAGCCGCCTCGACGACGTCGCCGCGATCTTCCGCTGACCCCCGTCCGCTTCCCGACGTCGGGCGGATACGGTGGTGGCGATGAGCACCACGACACCAGCGCGGCCCCTCGGCGAGCTCGTGCACCCGTCGTGGGCGCAGGCGCTGGCACCCGTCGAACCCATCGTCACGCAGCTCGGCGAGTTCCTGCGCGCTGAGGTCGCCGCGGGGCGCGGCTACCTGCCCGGCGGCGCCCACGTGCTGCGTGCCTTCGAACGACCGCTGGATGCCGTGCGCGTGCTCGTCGTCGGCCAGGATCCCTACCCGACGCCCGGGCACGCCGTGGGCCTGTCGTTCTCCGTCGCACCCGACGTGCGCCCCGTGCCGAAGAGCCTGGTCAACATCTTCCGCGAGCTCGAGACCGACCTCGGCGTACCCACCCCCGGCAGCGGTGACCTGACGCCGTGGGCCGACCAGGGCGTGCTGCTGCTCAACCGGGTGCTCACCGTGACCCCCGGCAAGCCCGCCAGCCACCGCGGACGCGGGTGGGAGCACGTCACCGCCCGCGCCATCGAGGCCCTCGTCGAGCGCGGCGGGCCGCTGGTCGCCATCCTCTGGGGCCGCGACGCCCGCGGCCTCGTGCCGCACCTGCCCGGCATCGCCTGCGTCGAGTCGCCACACCCCAGCCCGCTCTCGGCGCACGCCGGCTTCTTCGGGTCGCGGCCGTTCAGCCGTGCCAACGAGCTGCTCGTCCGCCAAGGGGCGGACCCCGTCGACTGGAGGCTTCCGTGACGCCCACCGCCGCGTCCCGCCGGGTGTGGACCCGCTACGTCGCCATCGGCGACTCCTTCACCGAGGGCATGTCCGACCCGGATCCCACCCGCCCCGAGGCCTACGTCGGGTGGGCCGACCGGCTCGCGCACCACCTCGACGCCATCGCCGAGCAGGAGCACCTGCCCTTCGGCTACGCCAACCTCGCCGTGCGTGGTCGCAAGCTCGGCGACGTCGTCGGGCCGCAGCTCGACGCCGCCCTGACCATGCAGCCCGACCTGGTGTCGATGGTGGGCGGTGGCAACGACCTGCTCCGCCCGCAGGTCGACCTGGACGCCCTGGCCTCCCGGCTCGAGGAGGCCGTCGTGCGGCTGCGGCACTCCGGCGCGGACGTCCTGCTCGCGACGCCCACCGACACCCGTGACGCCGGGCTCTTCAAGGCCCTGCGCGGGCGGCACGCCGTGCACGCCGCCAACCTGTTCACCATCGCCCAGCGACACGGCTGCCACGTGCTCAACCTCTGGGGCATGGCCGCGCTGCGCGACTGGCGGATGTGGTCCGAGGACCGGATCCACCTCACCAGCGAGGGGCACCGCCGGGTGGCGCTGGCCGCGCTCACCGCGCTGGGCCACCGCACCGACCTGGCCGACTGGACCACCCCGCTGCCCCCGGCCGACCGCGAGACCCGCCGGGAGGAGCTGCGCGGCCACGCGCAGTGGGCCCGCACCTACGCCGGCCCGTGGGTGCAGCGTCGCGTGCAGGGCCGGTCCTCCGGCGACGCCCTCGCCGCGAAGCGGCCCCGGCTCGAGCACTTCCGCGACCCCGAGGGCGAGCCCAGCCACCAGGCCCTGCCCGACGGCTGAGCGGCGGTGGGTCAGCTCACTCGGCGCGACGGACGGGTCGGTGGCGTTCGGCCAGGTCCTCGCCCGTCGGGCCGGCTCGACGAGGACCGGTGGGACGTCCGGGCACCTCGACTACCCTCGACCCATGCCAGCGACGAGGCTGATGCCGACCGAAGAGGGCCAGGACCTCATCGAGCTGACCCGCGAGATCTGCGACAAGGAGCTGCGCCCGAACGTCGACGCCGCCGAGCGCGCCGCCGCGACCGACGAGTCCTTCCCCACCGACGTCTTCCGCACCCTGGGGGCCGCCGGGCTGCTCTCGCTGCCCCACCCCGAGGAGTTCGGCGGCTACGGCCAGCCCTACGAGGTCTACCTGCAGGTCGTCGAGGAGATCGCCTCCGCGTGGATGAGTGTCGCGGTCGGCGTCTCCGTGCACTCGCTCACCGCCTACCCGGTCACGACCTTCGGCACGCCCGAGCAGCAGGCCGCGCTGCTGCCCGACATGCTGTCGGGTACCCGGCTCGGCGCCTACTGCCTGTCCGAGCAGCTCGCCGGCTCCGACGTCGGCTCGATGACGACCCGCGCGACGGGTGAGGGCGGCAGCGACGACGAACCGGCGTCTTACCGCCTGCGGGGCCGCAAGGCCTGGATCAGCCACGCCGGCCACGCCGACTACTACACGACCTTCGCCCGTACGAGCGACGACGGTGGGCGGGGGCTCTCCTGCTTCGTCGTCCCCGCCGACGCGCCCGGCCTGTCGTTCGGCACCCCCGAGCGGAAGATGGGGCTGCACTGCGACACGGTGCGCGAGGTGCTGTTCGACGACGTGCCCGTCGACGCCGCCCGTCGCATCGGCACCGAGGGGCAGGGCATGGCCATCGCGCTCTCGGCCCTGGACGCCGGCCGTCTCGGGATCGCCGCTGCCGCAACGGGTCTCGCGCAGTCCGCGCTCGACCTGGCGGCGGCGTACTCCAAGGAGCGCCAGCAGTTCGGCCGGCCGATCTCCGCCAACCAGGGCCTCGCCTTCCTCATCGCCGACATGGAGGCCGCGGTCACCAGCGCCCGCGCCACCTACCTGCACGCCGCGCGCCTGAAGGATGCCGGCCGCGCCTTCTCGAAGGAGGCCGCGGTCGCGAAGCTGGTCGCCACCGACGCCGCAATGCGGGTCACCACCGATGCCGTGCAGGTGCTCGGCGGGGCCGGCTACACCCAGGACTTCCCGGCCGAGCGCTACATGCGTGAGGCCAAGGTGACCCAGATCTTCGAGGGCACCAACCAGATCCAGCGGCTCGTGATCAGCCGCCACGTGCTGCGGTGAACGGCGAGCCCTGATGCGCGCCACCACCCGCCCGGCCGTCGTGCTGGCGGTCGTGCTGCTCACCGCGAGCGGGTGCGCGTCGTCGAGCGACGCCCCGCGACAGCCCCGGCGTCCACCGCGCACCGCGAGCGACGCCCACCCGCCGCCGGCACGGGGGCGAGCGGCACGGCATCCCCGGTGCCGTCGTCGGGCGCCGGCGCCACCCTGCCCGACGACCTGCGCACCCGCGCCGCCGTGGCCGCGGCGATCTCCGACACCGCGACCCGTGAGGACGTGGCACCCGGGGAGGTCGTCATCGCGGCCTGGAGCCCGGTGACCTGGAACGACGGTTCGATCGGCTGCCCCCAGGAGGGGCAGGCGTACACCCAGGCACTGGTCGAGGGCGAGCTGCTCCTGCTGCGGGTGGGCACCGGGCTCTTCCAGTACCACGCCACCGAGGGCGGCCCCTTCGCCTACTGCGCGAACCCGAGCGCGGACTACAGCGTGCGCAGCTGACCCGGAGGAATGAGGACCGGGCCAACTCATACCTGGCCCGGTCACCAGAATTGTCGGCGAGCGGGCGTCCGGCCCGGTGACCGACACGCGGCACGCTCCGAGAACGTCCCGTGAACCCCGGGCACCCCGGGGGACTGCGGGCTCTGGCGGCGTCAGGAGTCGAGGTCGCGCGAGATGCCCGGCAGGAGGGTGTCGCCGCCGCGCAGCGCCTCGAGGGCGTCCGGGTTCACCTGCTCGATGTGCCGAAGGCTCTTGCGGCGGTAACGCACCAGCTGCACGATGCCGATCCCCCAGAAGAGGAACTGCACCGACATCGCGATCCGGAAGTCGTCCAACGTGTAGTCCTGCTGGCCCCCGGGCGCCAGCTGGTCGAGCACCACACCGATCAGCGCGATGGTGACCAGGGATGCCGTGAAGCCGCCGATGTTGACCACTCCCGTCGCGCGACCCAGCCGGTCCGACGGGTGGAAGGTGCGGGCCAGGTCGAAGCCGACCATCGAGCCGGGGCCACCCATCGCCGTGACGACGACGAGCAGCACGAGCAGCCACAGCGGCGCCGGCCCGGGCCAGAGCAGCGTCACCGCCCAGACCGTGACGATCGCCAGCACGATGCCGAGCACGAGCTGGGAGCGCCGGTAGGGCACCCGGGCGGTGAACGCCGCGACGAGTGGCCCGGCGGCCATCGCGGTCAGGGTCATGACGACCAGCAGCCATGACGCCAGCTGCGGCGAGAGGCCCTCGCCACTGACGAGGAACGGGTACCCCCAGAGCATCGTGAACACCGTCGCCCCGAACTGGGCCGTGAAGTGCACCCAGAGCCCGAGCTGGGTGCCCGGGTTGCCCCACACCTCGCCGAGGGTGCGGGCCAGCGCCCGCACCTTGATCCGCTCGACGGCCTCGCCCCGGTAGGGCGAGTCCTTGACGAGCAGGAGCAGGAGCACCCCGAGCACCACGCCCACCCCGGCGGCCGTGGCGAAGGACCTGGTCCACCCCCACGTCGCGAGGGCCGCGGCCAGCGGGGTGGCGGCCGCGATCGCGCCGACCTGTCCGACCATGCCGGTCAGCTGGGTCACGAACGGTGCCTGCTTGACCCGGAACCACACGGCGACGAGCCGCAGCAGGGACGTGAAGATCATGGCGTCGCCCGCGCCGAGCAGGACGCGCGCGGCGATCCCGACGGGGAACGACCCCGCGAACGCGAACCAGAACTGCCCCACCGTCATCAGGGTCAGCCCGGTGAGCATCAGCCGCTTGGAGCCGAACCGGTCGATGAGCACCCCGACCGGGATCTGCATCGCCGCGTACACCGTCAGCTGTACGACCGTGAAGGTGGCCAGCTGGGCGGCGCTGATGTCGAAGCGCTCGGCGGCGAGCAGGCCCGCGACGCCCAGCGACGTGCGGTGGAAGACCGCGAGCACGTAGACCGACAGGCCGACCAGCCAGATGACCCAGGCGCGGCGGCGACCGATGTTGTGCACCTGGCGCAGCACGGGGCGGGTCACCGCCCGAGTCTAGGAGCCCTCGGATGCCGGCCGCCCGCCCTCCGCGCGCCGGCTCAGCCCGCGGGCAGGGGCCGCTCGAGGCCGACGCAGTAGACCTCGGAGTCGGCGTCGAAGGTGCCGGGCGGGTAGTGCCGGAAGGTGACCCCGACGCACGAGGAGCGCTCGTTCGGTTGCTCGACGAAGCTCTCGTGCCGGTCGACCCGGGTCGGGAAGGCCACGACGGCCAGTGCCACGAGCCCCGCGACCAGCGCGACGGAGCCGGCCGTCGAGCGCGTCGCCACCCTGTGGGTCACGACGGCCAGGCCCGCCCCCACCGCGAGCGCGACGACCAACGAGGTGAGCAACCCCCGCACGGCGTGCTCACCGAAAGGGCCTTCGAGGTTGACCAGGAACAGGTTGAGCGCCAGCAGCGTGACCAGGGCGCCGAGGGCCCCCACCCCGAGGGCCAGAGCCGGCGCAGTCCCGGGCCTGCTCGTGCCGTCCTCGACCGGCTGCGCCTGGCCCGGCTCCACGCGTTGCTCACCCATGGGTGGTGCGACGGGCGGCGCGGGCCCCGCGTTCCTTCGCGTCCATGCGCCGACCACCAGGCAGTCGGACACCTCGCGTGACGTCGTGAGCACAGCGGCTTCCGGGAGCGGGGCCTCTGCCTGTTGGCAGCAACGCCCCGCGTCGGGGAGCGGCCTGGACCACCGCCCGGTGACCCCGCGTCAGGGGACGACACGCTCCTCGGCGACCGCGTTGCCGCCGTCGACCACCAGAACCTGGCCGTTGACGTACCCGGCACCCGGGCTCGCGAGGAACACCACCGCGGCGGCCACCTCCTCGGCGGTGCCGGAGCGGCCGACCGGGGTGGTGCGGCCCTCGAGCGCCTCGCCCGGCGTCTGCGACCCGGTCGCGATCCAGCCCGGTGCCACCGCGTTCACCGTGAGCCCGTGCGGCGCCTCGTCGACCGCGAGCGCCCGGGCCAGGCCGACCAGTGCGGCCTTGGCCGCGGCGTACGCGACCTCGCCACGCATCGCCATGACCGGGCCGGACACCGACGACACCATGACGACCCGCCCACGGCCGCTCGCCCGCAGGTGCGGCAGGGCGGCCCGGGTCGTGAGGTACGCCGTGTCGAGGTTGCGGGCCAGGGATGCCGCCCAGCGCTGCGGTGGGGTGCCCAGCAGGTCGCCCTCGAGGTAGTCGCCGCCCGCCGCCGTCGACACCATGCCGGCGTTGTTGACGAGCACGTCGAGGCCGCCGCCGAGCGCGACGGCCGCGGCCACCACGGCCTGCGCACCCTCGGAGGTGGTGAGGTCGGCGGCCACGCCCGCCGCCGCGTGCCCGGCATCGGTCAGCTCGGCCGCCCGCTCACGCACCCGGTCGGTCGTCGCGGCGACCACGACGCGGGCGCCACACTGGGCGAGGAGGCGGGCGCACGCCATCCCGATGCCGGTGGGCGAGCCGGCGCCGGTGACCAGCGCCGTACGCCCCGACAGGTCGAGCGCCGGCGGGAGGAGGAGGGCCACCGTCAGCCGACGGCGGCGGTGAAGGACTCCTCGAGCACGTCCATGCCCTCGTGGAGCAGGTCGTCGGAGATCGACAGCGGCGGCAGGAACCGGAAGACGTTGCCGTAGGTGCCACAGGTGAGCGTGACCAGACCGCGCTCGTGGCAGCCCTTGTTGACCGCCGAGGTCAGGGCCGCCGCCGGCTCCTTGGTGTCGGGGTCGGTGACGAGCTCCATGGCGACCATCGCGCCGCGGCCGCGTACCTCGCCGACCTCGTCGTACTTCTCCGAGAGCCGGCCGAGCCGGTCGGTGAGGATGTCGCCGATCTCGCGGGCCCGCCCCGCGAGGTTCTCCTCCTCCATGGTCTCGATCGAGGCCAGGGCCGCGGCGCAGGCGACCGGGTTGCCACCGTAGGTGCCGCCGAGACCACCGGGGTGCACGGCATCCATCAGGTCGGCGCGCCCGGTGACGGCGGCGAGCGGCATGCCGCCCGCGATGCCCTTGGCGACGGTCATCAGGTCGGGGACGACACCCTCGTGGTCACAGGCGAACCAGTCGCCGGTGCGGCAGAAGCCGGACTGGACCTCGTCGGCGATGAGCAGGATGCCGTGCTCGCGGCACCACTGCGCGAGGCCGGGCAGGAAGCCCTCCGGCGGCACGATGAACCCGCCCTCACCCTGGATCGGCTCGATGATGACGGCCGCGGTGTTGTCCTCGCCGACCTGGGCGTGGACCTGGCTCGTCACCGTCGCCAATGCCTCCTCGGCGCAGTGCTCGGCACCGCCCGGCCAGCGGTAGGGGTAGGCCATCGGCACGCGGTAGAGCTCGCCCGCGAACGGCCCGAAGCGGTGCTTGTAGGGCATGTTCTTGGCGGTCAGGCCCATCGTGAGGTTGGTGCGGCCGTGGTAGGCGTGGTCGAAGGCGACGATCGCCGGGCGACCGGTGGCGTGCCGCGCGATCTTCACGGCGTTCTCGACGGCCTCGGCGCCGGAGTTGAACAGGGCCGAGCGCTTCTCGTGGTCACCGGGGGTGAGCTCGTTGAGCTTCTCGCAGACCTGCACGTACTTGTCGTACGGCGTGACCATGAAACAGGTGTGCGTGAAGGCGGCGATCTGCTCGGTGACCGCGTCGACGACCCGTTGGTTGCCGTTGCCGACCGTCGTCACGGCGATGCCGGAGCCGAAGTCGATGAGCTGGTTGCCGTCGGCGTCGCGGACGATGCCGCCAGCACCCTCGGTGACGTACACCGGGAGTCCGGTGCTCACTCCGGCGGCGACCGCGGCGGTCTTGCGCGCCTGGAGCGCCTGCGAGGCCGGGCCGGGGATGGAGGTCGCGAGGATCCGCTTCTGCTCGATCATGGCGCCGATCATATCCGTCGGCCAGGGCCTGAGATACTGCGGAATCCGTGGCGTCGGGAAGGGCGGACCACCGGGAGCCGATGGCCGCGCCGACCACGCCGGCGCCCCGGATGACGGCGAGCGCGTGACCGGTCCGCGGCGGGGTAGGACACGGCCACAGCCTCACGAAAGGTGACCACGATGCCGGCACGCAAGTCCCCTGGACCATCGGTGAAGGACCCGGAGCTGTACGAGGTGCTGCGCGCCGACGGCGCCAGCAAGGAGAAGGCCGCCCGGATCTCCAACGCCGCGGCCAACACCTCGAGATCGGCCGTCGGCCGCAAGGGCGGCCGGTCCGGCGACTACGACGACTGGACCAAGGACGACCTGATGAGGCGCGCCCGCGAGATCGGCATCCAGGGCCGGTCGTCGATGAACAAGTCGCAGCTGGTCCGGGCCCTTCGGAACCACTGAAGGCTCCCACCGCCGACGAGGCTTCCGGGAAACGCCCGGGAGCACGTTCACCCGTTGCCCCGGAACCAGGACCGCACTCGACGTCCCTCGTCGAGCCGCGCGGCCGCTGACCTGCGCCGACGCAGGAGGAAGGCGCCCGGGAGACGCGGACAGGGGGTTCGCACCTCCCGGACACCGGCTCAGGGGTGCTCGGCGCTCAGGGTGACCGGTGGGACGATGGGTAACCTACCCACTGGACGTTGGGAGGCCACTGAGAATCGGGGACATCCGTGAGGCTTCTGCTGGTCGAGGACGAGCGCGCGCTGGCTGAGGCGCTCGGTGACGCCCTGCGGGAGGCGGGCTGGGTCGTCGACCTGGCCGGCGACGGCCGCGAGGGGCTGCGGATGGCCCTGATCGGCCAGTACGACGTCGTCGTCCTCGACATCATGCTGCCGTTGATGAACGGCTACGACGTGCTGAAGTACATGCGCGCCCAGAAGGTGTGGTCGCCGGTGCTGATGCTGACGGCCAAGGACGGCGAGTACGACCAGACCGACGCCTTCGAGCTCGGTGCCGACGACTACGTGACCAAGCCGTTCAGCACCCCCGTGCTCCTGGCCCGCCTCCAGGCGCTGGCCCGCCGCGTCGCGCCCGAGCGACCCGTCGCCCTGGCCGTCGGCGGCCTCAGCCTCGACCCGACGACCCGGCGGGTCACCCGCGAAGGTCGCGAGATCCAGCTGACCGCGCGCGAGTACGCCCTGCTGCACCACCTCATGCGCAAGGCCGGCCAGGTGCAGAGCAAGAGCGAGATCCTCGAGAACGTCTGGGACTCCGACTACCCCGGGGCCGACAACGTCGTCGAGGTCTACATCGGCTACCTGCGGCGCAAGATCGACGCGCCCTTCGACAGCAAGACGCTCGAGACGGTGCGCGGGATGGGCTACCGGCTCAACCCGGTCCCGAGTCCAGAGGGATCCTGACCGAGAAGCGACACCACCCCTCCGGGGTGGAGCCCGCCGTCACGGCGCCGCCGTGGGCCTTGACGATCTCCGCCACGATGGCCAGCCCGAGGCCGGTGCCCCCGGTGTCCCGGGTGCGCGAGTCGTCCAGGCGCACGAACCGGCCGAAGATGCGGTCCCGGTCCTCCACCGCGACGGGGGGGCCGTCGTTGTCGACGTCGAGCACCGCCGTGCCACCGTCGCGGGTGAGTCGCAGCCGGACGACCTTCTCGCGGTGACGTTCGGCGTTCTCCAGCAGGTTGCGCACGACGCGGCCCAGCCGGGCGGCATCCCCCCGCACCCGGGCCGGCTCCACCCGGACCGTGACCGGCATGCCCCGGGCCCGCAGCAGCCCGGCCTCACCGAGCACCACGTCGTCGAGGTCGACCTCGTCGGACGTGGTCGGCACCGCGTGCTCGTCGGCGGCCGCGAGGATGAGCAGGTCGTCGACGAGCATCGCGAGGCGGTCGACCTCGGCGGAGGCGCCCGCGGCCACCAGGCGCCGGTCCTCGAGCGGGCGGTCCTCGGCGAGCCGGTCGAGCAGCACGCGGATCGTGGCGAGCGGGCTGCGCAGCTCGTGCCCGGCATCCGCGACGAAGGCACGCCGGGAGGCGTCGGCCTCCCGCAGGCGCTCGAGCACGCGGTTGAGCGTCTCCGCCAGCTTGGCGAGCTCGTCGCGACCGGGTGGGACCTCGAGCACCGGCGCGGGCCGGGAGCCGGCGATGCTCTCGACCTGGTCACGCATCCGCTCCACCGGGCGCAGCGCCTGGCCGATCGCGAAGGTGGTCACCGCCCCGAGCAGCGCGACCAGGCCGACCGCGCCGATGAGGGCGAACTCGGTCGACCGGCCCAGGGCCGTCGTCTCGACCCGGGTGGGCACCGCGACGAGCACCGTGTAGCGGCGCCCATCGAGACCGGGCCCGTCGGCCGCGGCGACCGCGAAGCGGCCGCTTGTCCCCTCCACGTCGTCGACGACCGAGACACGCAGCTCGCCGGGCGCGACCACGGGGTCGGCCATCGGCGTGTCCACCGAGCTCTCGGTGGTGGCGACCACCGTGCCGGTGTCGTCGACGATCTGCGAGACCCGGTTGCCGATGCTGATCTCGTGCGTCGCCACCAGGTCGTCGATCGTGTGCAGGGTGAGGTCGGTGCGCAGCTCGATCGCCTCGGAGGCGGCGATGTCGCGCGCCGACGCCTCGAGCACCTGCCCGAGCGAGAGGTAGATGATCCCGGCCGTCGCCGCACTGACGAGGATGACGATCGGCATGGTCAGCGCGAGGATGCGGCTGCGCAGACCGAGCCGGGGGGACATGGGGGGAGTCTAGGTTCGCCCGGTGGTCGCGACGCTGAGGAGGCTCTCAGTCACGGGTCGTCCACCGACGGCGAGCCGGCGGCGGTGGACCCGACGCCGGCGCCGCCGCGCTCGGGCGCACGGTCGGGCCGCAGCTGCGACTCGGTCCAGGGGTAGCGCAGGCGGGTGGCCCAGGACTCCGGGGCCCGGTCGAGCTCGGCGGCCACGACGGTGGACGCCACGATGATGAAGCTGATGCAGAGCAGCCAGCCGACGAGGGCGATCGTCACGCCGAACAACCCGTACCGGTCGCTGTACGACGTCATCAGGGCGGGCATGTAGACCGTCGTGGCGTACCCCCACAGGGTGCTCAGGACCCCGGCCAGGATGCCGGCCGGCAGCAGCCGCTGCCACGCGACGCGTCGGTTGAGCAGCAACCACGGGATGGAGGTCCACACCGCGATGCTCGACAGCAGCGACCCGGTGAGGCCGGCCGCCCAGTCGAACGGGATCTCCCTCAGCAGCGAGCGGATGAAGGACAGCAGTCCGATCTCGATGATCAGCGCGCCGAGGGCGACGGCCGCGTAGAGCGACCCCCGCACCCCGGGGGCTCGCGGCAGCTGCCAGGCCTCGAGGTACATCCGCTGGAGGCGGCGGGAGAGACTGACGCCGGACACGAGCAGCAGCACCACGCTGAGCACACCGATGCTCGCCTTGCCCGAGGGGGCGAACACCGTCTGGACCGCCGTCGCGGAGTCACCGCTGAGGGCGAACTTGCGCACGATGGCGTCGGCCATCGAGCTGTGGTTCTCGGTGGGGAGCATCGCCGAGGTGAGGATGACGAGCGGGATCAGAGCCGTGAACGCCTGGGAAGCGATGACGGTCGCGCGGTCGATGCCCTGGATGGCGAAGAAGCAACGCAGGCAGCGACGCGGGAACCACTCCTCGTCGAGCACGTTCGGCAGCCGCATCGGCTCTCCTTCCCTCCCTGGGTCGCCGCGTGCCGGTGCACTCTCCGTGCCCCACACGCGAAGGGTCGATCGGGTTGGCGGGTGGCCCGGCGATCCGACCCAGTCTGCGAGTGCGCTCCGTCGCGCGCCTCATCTGGCGCGGGTGAGCCCCGGCAGCGGATGCGTCACCGCCGGTCGCCGAACGCAGTCACCCCGGCGGGGTGAGGCGGCGAGGGGCGCAGCGGCATACCAATGGGAGCACCCGAACCACCGAGAGGGGGGTCATCCGAATGACCACCACACCCGACGCACACGGGCCGATCGACTTCGTCCTGCTGGAGTTCCCGAACGACCGCACTGACGGCAGCGCCGCCGAGGCACTGCTCCACCTGGTCGAGGCGGGCACCATCCGCCTGCTCGACCTCGTCGTGGCCCGCAAGGAGCTCGACGGCACGGTCGAGGTGATCGACGTCGACGCGGCCGGCGACGTCACGGCCTTCGTGCAGTTCTCGGGGGCCCGCTCGGGCCTCCTCGGCGACGACGACGTCCAGGAGGCGGGCAACGCCCTGTCCCCCGGCACCACCGCGGCGCTGATCGTCTTCGAGAATGCCTGGGCGGCACCGTTCGTCGCCGCGGCCCGGAAGAACGGCGGCGAGCTCGTCGCCAGCATGCGTATCCCTGCGCAGGACGTCATCGACGCCCTCGACGCGCTCGAGACCGAAGAAGCGAGGTAACCCGATGCCCGGACTACTCCGAGGTGTGGCCCGTACCGCCGTCGTGGCCGGCACTGCGAGCGCGGTCAGCGGCCGCGTCCAGCGCCGCCAGGCTGACAAGTTCGCGGAGCGTGACGCTCACGCCGCCGCCCAGCGATCCGAGGCGTACGCGCAGGAGACCGGTGCACCACCGGCGTACGCGCCGCCGCCGACGCAGTACGGGGCGGCCCCGCAGCAGGTCTATGCCGCACCGCCGGAGCCGCAGTACGCGCCGCCGCCTGCCGCGGCCTCCCAGGCCGACGTGCTCAACCAGCTCAAGCAGCTCGGCGAGCTGCGCGACGCCGGAGTCCTCACCGAGGACGAGTTCGCGGCCCAGAAGGCCAAGCTCCTTGGCTGATCCCGGACGGCACGCGGCGGACCCGGGCCCCGCGCCCAGCGGATCCGCCGCGGCCACCGACGACGCGCCCCCGAGCCCCACGGAGACCGTGGGGCCGGGGGCCGTTGCCGTGCACGCCGTCCCCGGCGAGCCCACCCCCCACCGCCCCCGACGGCGCCGGACGCGCCGGACGTGCCCCGGCAGCCCGGCCTGCCGCGGCTGGCGCTGGTCGTGATCGTCGCCGGCTCGCTCGTCCTCGTCCTCGCCGGGGCACGCGAGACGGCCGGCATCATCGGGCCCGCCTTCCTCGCCCTGGTGCTGACCATCACCGTGCACCCCGTGCGCCGAGCTCTCGTCCGGCGCAACGTCCCGGAGTGGGTCGTGGCCATCGCCGTCGTGCTGTCGGTGTACTTCCTGCTCTTCTCGGTCTCGATCGCCCTCGTCATCTCGGCCGGGCGGCTCGCGGCGCTGCTGCCGCAGTACCAGGGCGAGTTCAGCAAGTACACGGCCGACCTGACCAGCTGGCTGGCCTCGCTGGGCATCACCAAGGACCAGGCGACCGAGGTGGGCAGGTCGATCGACCCGAGCAGCGTGGTGTCGGTCATCGGTGACGCCTTCACGGCCGTGCTCGCCGTGCTGTCCAACTTCTTCTTCATCGTCACCGTGGCGCTGATGATGGCCTTCGACACCGGTGGTGTCGAGCGGGTCATGAACGTGGTGCGAACCACCCGTCCGCACCTCGTCGACGCGATGACCAGCTTCGCGCACGGCACCCGGGTGTACATGGCGGTGGCGGCCGGCTTCGGCTTCATCGTGGCCGTGATCGACGGGGTGGCTCTGTACGTCATGGGCGTGCCCGGTGCCTTCATCTGGGCCGTGCTCGCCTTCGTCACGAACTTCATCCCGAACATCGGGTTCGTCATCGGCGTGATCCCGCCCGCGATCATCGGCCTGCTCGAGGGCGGTCCGACGATGATGCTCGGCGTCATCGTCGTCTACTCGGTGATCAACGTCGTCATCCAGTCGGTCATCCAGCCGCGCTACGTCGGCGACGCCGTGGGCCTGTCCCCCACGATCACCCTGCTCTCCCTGATCTTCTGGGCGTGGGCCCTCGGCGCGATCGGCGCGCTGCTCGCGGTGCCGTTCAGCCTGTTCATGCGGGCGATCCTCGTCGAGGCCGACCCCAGCGCGCACTGGGTCCTCCCCATCCTGTCCGGTCGCCTTGGGAAGGAGGCCCCGGATCCACCGGGCCCGAGCGAGGTGCCCGACACCCCTGTGCCGGCCTGAGCCGCACGGACCGAACCGAGGGTCACCGCGGGAGCCGGGGTGGCCACGACGAGAGGCAGACATGGCCATGACCGAGCTGACCACGGCGGAACGCAGGGCCCAGGGCAAGGCGGCGCGCGCCAAGGCACCGCTGGAGTCGCACGCGGACATCGGCCCGGATGCCGGGCGCGACCCGGTCGGCCTCGTCGTTCGCCAGGCGGCCACCCGGGTTCCGGAGCTGGTGCCGATCCGGCACGGCCGGATGCTGGTGTCGCCGTTCACCTTCTACCGCGGCGCCGCGCTCCCCATGGCGGCCGACCTGTCTGCGGTGCCGTCGTCGGGGCTGCGGGTGCAGCTCTGCGGCGACGCGCACCTGTCGAACTTCGGTGTGTTCGCCGCCCCCGACCGCCGGCTCGTGTTCGACCTCAACGACTTCGACGAGACGCTGCCCGGGCCGTTCGAGTGGGACGTCAAGCGGTTCGCCGCCAGCCTCGCGGTCGCGGGCCGCGACATCGGGCTGGACGCCAAGGACCGTCAGACCCTGGTCCTGCACGGCGTGGGCGCCTACCGGCAGAGCATGTCGGACTTCACCGAGAAGAAGCTGCTCGACGTCTGGTACGCCCGCCTCGACGTCGAGGACATGCTCGAGAAGGTCGCGCCTCGGGTCAGTGCCGAGGGGTTGAACCGCACCCGCAAGGCCATGGCCAAGGCACGCAAGCGCGACAGCGTGCAGGTGCTCAAGAAGCTGACGACGCTGGTCGACGGACGGCGCAGGATCATCAGCGACCCGCCGCTGGTGGTGCCGATCGAGGAGCTCGCCGACCACCTGAGCGCCGACCAGATCATCTCGGGCATGCAGACCCTGCTCACCCAGTACCGCCGCACCCTCAACGCCGACCGGCGTCACCTCATCGGGCAGTTCACCCTCACCGGGGTCGCGCGCAAGGTGGTCGGTGTCGGCAGCGTGGGCACCCGCGCCTGGATCCTCCTGCTCGAAGCCGACGGCGGTCAGGAGCCGCTCTTCCTCCAGGCCAAGGAGGCCCAGCGCTCGGTGCTCACCGACTACTGCGGCGCGAGCAAGTACCGCAACGAGGGCCAGCGCGTGGTCGCCGGACAGCACCTGATGCAGGCCGCGAGCGACATCTTCCTCGGGCTGGCAGCACGTCGAGGGGGGTCTCGACGGCGAGTCGCGCGACTTCTACGTACGCCAGCTGCGCGACATGAAGTACTCGGCCCCCATCGAGCAGATGGTGATGCCGGGCCTGACCGCGTACGCCGAGATGTGCGGCTGGACCCTCGCGCGGGCGCATGCCCGCTCGGGCGACCGGTTCGCCATCGCGGGCTACCTGGGCAAGTCCGACAAGTTCGACCGCGCCCTCGCCACCTTCGCCGAGGCCTATGCCGACCGCACCGAGCAGGACCACGCCGCGTTGGCGCAGGCCGTCACCGACGGTCGGATCGAGGCCGTCACCGGTATCTGACCCGCACCCATCTCTCCGCGAAGTCAGGAGCACTTCGCGGGCTCAGGACCGCACCGGACCCTGAATCGGCGAAGTGCTCCTGACTTCGCCAATCTGGTCGGGTGCGCGAGTTCCACGCCGGGGTGGTTAGGCTCACCTTCGTGGCAGACCTGCGCACCGCGCTCGCCGTGCCGCGCCCCAAGGTGTCGGTCCCTCGTCGCATCGACCGAGCCATGGAGCGCCCGCGTCTCTTCCGCGACCTCACCGGGGCCCGCTTCGACGACCCCTCGTCCACGTCCTCCGGCCGTGACGTCGCGCAGGGACCCGTGGTGCTGCTCGCGTGCGCACCGGCCGGGTACGGCAAGACGACGATGCTGGCCGACTTCGCCGACGACCGGAGGGCCGCCGGGGCGCCGGTCGCCTGGGTCACCTGCGACCGCGACGACGACAGCACCGCCTTCTGGAGCGCGGTCATCGTGGCCGCCGCTGAGGCCGCACCCGACTCGGCCACGGTGCTCGCCGGGCTGGTCGCCCCGGCCGGCCCGGCCGGGCCCGCCGACTCGACGTTCGTCGCGAACCTGGTCGGGGTGCTCGGCGACGAGGTGCCCGGTCTGCTCCTCATCCTCGACGACGTGCACGAGGTGCGCACCCGCGAGGTGCTCGACGGCATCCAGCACCTCGTCGAGTGGGCCGACGGCCGGGTTCGCGTGGCCCTCGGCTGCCGGTTCGAGCCGCCGATCGGGCTGCACCGGCTACGGCTGACCGGTCGGTTGCACGAGGTGCGGGCCGCCCAGCTGTCGTTCACCGAGGACGAGTCGAGCGAGTTCTGGGACCGCCACGACATCGTGCTCGAGCCAGCCGAACGTGCCGCGCTGCACCGTCTCATCGAGGGCTGGCCGGCCGGCATGCGTCTGGCGGCCCTCTCGCTCGAGCATGGCGACCCGGCGACGTTCGTCTCGGAGTTCAGCGGCGCCGACCGGCCGGTCGCCGACTACCTGGCCGGCGAGGTGCTCGTGCGGCTGCCCGACGACGTCGTCGACTTCCTCCTGCGCACCAGCGTGGTCGAGGACCTCGCCGTCGACCTGGCCGCCCGGCTCTCCGGCCGCGACGACTCCGCGGCGATGCTCGACGACCTGGCCCAGCGCAACGCCCTGGTCGTGCCGCTCGACCGCAACGGCACCTGGTTCCGGTACCACGCCCTGCTGCGCACGTACCTCGCCGCGGCCCTGCAGCGTCGCTACCCGGCCGAGCTGACCACGCTCCAGCGCATCGCCGCGACGTGGTTCCTCGAACAGCGCGACCCGGCCCAGGCCCTCGAGCTGGCCTCGACCGCGGGCGACACCGAGCTCGTCGAGCAGGTGCTGCTCACCCACGGGCTGGGCCTCGTGCTGGGCGGCGCCGGCCCGACGGTGCGCCGCTCGATCGCCCTGCTGCCGCCGTCCGCGGACCGCAGCTGCCGCCGTGCTGGTGCACCGAGCGCTGCTGGCCGTCGACGAGGGCGACGTCACCGTCGCCGACGAGGCGCTGGCCGTGCTCGCCACCGTCCCCGACGACGGCACCGATCCGCGCATGACGGCGCTGCGCAAGGCGGCGGCCCTGCACCGCGCCCGTCTGGCCGCGGACCTCGCGGTCGCGCACGCCAGCGACCTCGTCGAGGACGTCGGCCCCTCGCACCTGCCTGCCGACCTCGACCCCGACGTGCGGCTGCTCGTGCTCGCGGACCGGGGTGCCCTGCGCCTGTTCGAGGGTGACCACAGCCGGGCCCGGCGCGACCTGCACCAGGCCATCGAGCTGGCCCGGGCCGCCGGCCTGCACTCGGTCCTGCTCTACTGCGCGAACCTCGTGGCGGGCACCTACGTGGCGGGCAACGACTTCACGAACGCGCGCACCGCCGCGGAGGAGGCCATCGCCTTCGCGGCCGCGCGCGGGTGGGACCGAACCCCCAGCCTGGCCTACTCCTACATGCTGGCGGGGTGGACCGCCTTCCAGGTGCTCCGTCCGGAGGAGGCCGCGACGTGCGCCGCCATCTCCCTGGACGTCATCGACACCACGGTCGACGTCGAGGTGGAGGGGGCGGCCCGCACCGGTGAGGCCATCGTCGCCTTCGACGAGCCGCCGCAGCGGCGCGCTGCCCTGGAACGGCTCGACCGCACGACCGCCTGGCTCACCGACCGGGGGGCCTCCCCGGCGCTCATCGCGCTCGCCGCCCCGCACGAGCTGCGGATGTGCCTGAGCCTGGGCGAGTGGCACCGGGCCGAGCAGGCCGTCGAACGGGCGCAGGCCCGGCTCGGCGCGAGCGGCGACGTCGTGGTGCTGCAGGCCCAGCTCGCCTCCGCGCGAGGGCGACCGGCCGATGCGCGCCGGCTGCTGCGGCCGGTGCTGAGCGGTGACCTCCCCCCGATCCGGGCCACTGCGCTGGTCACGGCCTGGCTGCTCGAGGCGCTGCTCGCCGAGCGCTCCGACCGCCGCCCCGCCGCGACCGAGGCGCTGCTGACCGCCCTGCAGGTCGCCGCACCCACCGGTGCCTCCCGGCCCTTCTTCGACGCCGGCGCCGAGGTGCACACCATGCTGTCGGCACTGCGCGGGCGGGCCGGGCACCTGGAGCCGGTACTCGACTCCGCGCTCGCCGGCATCGCCCACGTGCTGGAGTGGCAGGGCGTCGCCGCCGACGGCCGGCACCGGGCTTCCGCTCGGCGCGACGACGGCACCCACCGGCGGGTGGCTCACCGAGCGCGAGCTCGTGGTGCTGCGCGACCTCCCGTCGATGATGACCCTCGGCGAGATCGCGACCGCCCAGGGCATCAGCCTGAACACCGTCAAGACGCACGTGCGCTCCATCTACGCCAAGCTCGGCGCGGGCACCCGGCGCGAGGCCATCGGCATCGCGCGCGAGCCTCGGTCTGCTCTGAGGCCGGCGCCTCGGCGACCGGCATCCGGCAGCGCTCACCCGTCACGCGTGAGGCGACGCCGCCACCGGGGGTGCCAAGGTTTCTGACAGAGGCAGGGAGACCGGGCCCGTTCGGTGTCGAGAGGGAGTCCATGCGATACGAGTTCATCATCCGAGGCTCGGTCTCCGACGACGTCATGGCCGCGCTGCCCGAGCTGTCCTCGACGCCCTACCCCACCGGGGGCACCGTGCTCTTCGGGCCGGTCCAGGACGAGTCCGACGTCTCGAGCCTGCTCGCCCGGTTCTCCGACCTGGGCCTGTCCGTCGTCGAGATGCGCCGACTTCCCGACTGACCTGCAAGCTGGGCTGGGCACTTCCCCGCCCTCACCGCCGCCGACGCCTGACCGGGCCTCAACCTCGCGAAGTCAGGAGCACTTCGTCGAGTCAGGACCGTATTCGGGCCTGACCCGGCGAGAACCTGCTGAGCCCGCGAAGTGCTCCTGACTCCGCGGGACCCGACGCGGCGAGCGGTTCCTCGGAGCGGCACGACTCTTGACTCGTTCAAGAAACCGGGCAACACTGCGGGGGTGCCCCCCACCGACGTCGAGCAGCTGCTGCGCGCCGCGTCGCTGCGCGTGACCCGCCCCCGGGTGGCCGTGCTGGCCGCGGTGCAGGAGCGTCCGCACGCGAGCACCGACACGATCATCGAGGTCGTGCGGGGCGACCTCGGGGAGGTCTCGCACCAGGCGGTCTACGACGTGCTGCGCGCGCTGACCGCTGCCGGCCTGCTGCGCCGCATCCAGCCGTCCGGCTCGGTGGCCCGGTACGAGTCGCGCGTCGGTGACAACCACCACCACGTGGTGTGCCGCTCGTGCGGCAGCATCGCCGACGTCGACTGCGCGGTCGACGAGACCCCCTGCCTCACCGCATCCGACGACCACGGCTTCGTCATCGACGAGGCGGAGGTCGTGTACTGGGGCACCTGCCCGCAGTGCGCCGCCCGCGTGGGCACCTGAGACCAGACCACCACCGACCGAGTACCGACACCGAAGGAGACGGACGTGACCGACCAGGCAGCCGACGGCGTGACCGAGCAGGGCAGCGAGAGCGAGAACCCGGCCATCGACGCCCCCACCCCCAAGGCCGGGCGGCCCCGCACCAACCAGGACTGGTGGCCCGAGCAGCTCGACCTCTCGGTGCTGCACAAGCACTCCCCCGCGGCCAACCCCCTGGACCCCGAGTTCGACTACGCCGCAGCGGTGGCCGGCCTCGACGTCGAGGCCCTCAAGCGCGACATCGTCGAGGTGATGACGACGTCGCAGGACTGGTGGCCGGCCGACTTCGGCCACTACGGCGGCCTCTTCATCCGGATGAGCTGGCACGCCGCCGGCACCTACCGCATCTGGGACGGTCGCGGCGGTGCGGGTGACGGCCAGCAGCGGTTCGCCCCGCTCAACAGCTGGCCCGACAACGCCAACCTCGACAAGGCCCGACGCCTCCTGTGGCCGGTCAAGCAGAAGTACGGCCAGCAGGTCTCCTGGGCCGACCTGCTCGTGCTCGCCGGGAACGTGGCCCTCGAGGACATGGGCTTCGAGACCTTCGGGTTCGGCTTCGGCCGCGAGGACGTCTGGGAGCCGGAGGAGGTCTTCTGGGGGCTGGAGGACGCCTGGCTCGGCGACGAGCGCTACAGCGGCGACCGTGAGCTCGCCAACCCGCTCGGTGCCGTGCAGATGGGTCTGATCTACGTCAACCCCGAGGGTCCCAACGGCGAGCCCGACCCGGTGAAGTCCGCCCGGGACATCCGAGACACCTTCGCCCGGATGGCGATGAACGACGAGGAGACCGTGGCGCTCATCGCCGGCGGCCACACCTTCGGCAAGACCCACGGCGCCGGCGACCCCGACCTCGTCGGCCCGGAGCCCGAGGGCTGCCCGGTCGAGCACCAGGGCATCGGATGGAAGAGCCAGTACGGCTCGGGCAAGGGCCGCGACACCATCACCAGCGGCCTGGAGGTGACCTGGTCGCAGACGCCGACGCGGTGGAGCAACAAGTTCTTCGAGAACCTCTTCGCCTTCGAGTGGGAGCTGACCAAGAGCCCGGCCGGCGCACACCAGTGGCAGGCGAAGGACGGTGCCGGGGCGAACTCCTTCCCCGACCCGGAGGACGGCTCGCTGACCCGTCCGCCGACCATGCTGACGACCGACCTCGCCCTGCGCCTCGACCCCGAGTACGAGAAGATCTCGCGCCGCTTCCTCGAGCACCCCGACGAGTTCGCGCTGGCCTTCGCCAAGGCCTGGTACAAGCTGCTGCACCGCGACATGGGGCCGGTCGAGCGCTACCTCGGCCCGTGGGTCCCCGAGCCGCAGCCGTGGCAGGACCCGGTGCCGCCGGCCGAGGGTGAGCTCGTCTCCGACGCCGACGTCGCCGCGCTGAAGGAGGCGGTCCTCGCCACCGGCCTCACCGTGCCGCAGCTGGTCCGCACCGCGTGGGCGTCGGCCGCCAGCTTCCGTGGCACCGACAAGCGTGGCGGGGCCAACGGCGCCCGCATCCGGCTCGAGCCGCAGCGCGGCTGGCAGTCCAACGACGCCGCCGAGCTGGATGCCGTGCTGGGCGCCCTGGAGCAGGTCAAGGCCGACTTCGACGGCCGGGGCGGCGCCACCGTCTCGCTCGCCGACCTCATCGTGCTCGCCGGGTCGGCCGCGGTCGAGAAGGCGGCGCGCGATGCCGGCCACGACGTCACGGTGCCCTTCCACCCCGGCCGCACCGATGCCACCCAGGAGCAGACCGACGTCGACTCCTTCCGCGTGCTGCAACCGCGCGCCGACGGGTTCCGCAGCTACCTGCCCTCGGGCGAGAAGCTCTCCCCCGAGACGCTGCTGCTCGACCGCGCCAACCTGCTCAACCTCACGGCCCCCGAGATGACCGTGCTGGTCGGCGGGATGCGGGTGATCGGCGCCAACGTCGGCGACTCCGACCTCGGTGTGCTCACCGAGCGGCGCGGGCAGCTGACCAACGACTTCTTCCGCACCCTGCTCGCACCGGGCACCGAGTGGAAGTCGTCGCCGTCGCAGGAGAACGTCTACGAGGGCACCGACCAGGCCACCGGGCAGGTGCGGTGGACCGCAACCGCGGTCGACCTCGTCTTCGGCTCGCACGCCCAGCTGCGCGCCCTCTCGGAGGTCTACGCCGCCGACGACGCGCAGGACAAGCTCGTGCGCGACTTCGTCGCCGCCTGGGTCAAGGTGATGGAGCTCGACCGCTTCGACCTCCACCGCTGAGGCACCCGCTGGACCGACGAGGTCCCGCGACACGCTGACCGCCCACGCGGCATCAGCGAGTCGCGGGACCTCGTCGAGCAGGGCCCTCAGGCGCGCAGGCGCAGGGTGTGCGCGCCGCGGGCGGCCTTGGTCGCCAGGTAACGCGCGTTGGCCTCGTTGACGTGCACCCCGGTCGGCACCACCTCGGTGACGTCGACCCCCAGCCGGGACAGCTGGGCGGCCTTGTCCGGGTTGTTGCTGAGCAGGGCCATCGACCCGACCCCCAGTGCCGCCACCATCTGGGCCGCAACCGTGTAGTCGCGCGCGTCGGCGCTGAACCCGAGCGCGACGTTCGCCTCGTAGGTGTCCAGGCCCCCGTCCTGCAGCCCGTAGGCGTCGAGCTTGCCGTAGAGCCCGATGCCGCGTCCCTCCTGGCGCAGGTAGAGCAGGTACCCGCCCACCTGGCTGATCCGCTCGACCGCCTCGCGCAGCTGCGGCCCGCAGTCGCAGCGCCGGCTGCCGAACACGTCACCAGTGAGGCACTCGCTGTGCAGGCGCACGAGCGGCGGCTGGTCGAGCCGGTCGGCGGGGGCCAGGCGGCTGGTGCGCTCGCCGAGCCCCACGGCGAGGTGCTCGCGACCGTCGACCAGCCCGTCGAAGGTGAGCACCCGCGCCGACGCCTCGAACCCGTCGGTCCACCGCAGCGGCACCATCACCTCGGTGCGGATCGTCGCCGGTGGGGGCTGCAGCGGGTGCGTCATGGGGTGGTCCCTCCCGGGTCGTCCAGCTCGAACCGTGCGGACAGCGCGTAGCGCAGCAGCACGACGTCCTCGATGCGGCGCACCTCGGCGAGCTCGGCGCGGGACCGGCGGCCCCCCGGCCGCCACGCGCCGGCGACCAGGCGCGGGGCACCCGGGTCGCCGACCAGCACGGGCGCCACGACGAGCTGCAGCTCGTCGGCGACGCCGGCCTCGAGGAACTGGCCCAGCACCCGCTGGCCACCCTCGACCATCAGCCGCCGCACCCCGCGGGTGGCGAGGTCCTCGGCGACCCGGCCGACGCCGGGGTCGGCCCCGGCGTCGACGACCGTCGCGGCGTCCCCGAGCCGGGTCGCGGGTGTCGGCGAAAGCGGCGGTCGCGCAGTAGACGAGCGGGTCGCCCCCTGCGAAGAGCCTGGCGCCCGGGTCCAACCCCGGATGCCGGGTGAGCGTCACCTTCCGCGGCGTCGGGGCACGGCCCGCGGCGACCCGGCAGGCCCGGCGGTCGGCGGAACGGACCTCGAGGCGCGGGTCGTCCGCCCGCACCGTCCCGGCGCCGACCAGGATGGCGTCACAGGTCGCCCGCACGGCGTCGACCCGGTCGAGGTCGGCCTCGTTCGAGAGCACCAGCCGCTGGGCCGACGTGTCGTCGAGGCACCCGTCGAGCGAGACCGCGCAGCTGAGCAGGGTGTACGGACGCTCAGCCACGGACTCACCGCCGGGGGCAACCAGCAGGGGCGGGTGGGTCGGCGTCGGTTGCCTCGATCCGCGACGCACGCCTCACCCGGTCGACGAGCAGCAGGACCGCGCCGGGCAGGGTGGACACGAACGCGATGGCCCCGAACGCCACCGCCGTCGCCAGCCCCGGTGCCGCCCCCAGCCCGGCCGCGGCGAAGACCCACGCGGCGGCACCCTCGCGCGGACCCCAGCCGGCGAGGTTGAGCGGCACCGCGGACACGACGAGCACGACCAGGGCGAGCGGGAGCAGCGCGGCCACCGGGGCGCGCACGCCGACCGTGCGCGCGGCGAGCACGAAGGTGGCGAGGTGGCCGGACACCACGACGACGGACGCGAGCACGATTCCCACGGATGCCGGGCCGCTCGCGAGCGCTCGCAGGTCGTCACCCGCCACGCGCACCACCGCCCGCGTCCGGTGGCCACGGCCCCGGACCGAGACCGCGACGGCCACGGCCACGGCCACGGCCACGAGGACGATCAGGCCTACGAGGAGCGCCGCCGCGCCGCCCACCCGGACGGGGCAGGTGGAACGGGCGGGTGACGAGGAGGGTCACGGCGGTCAGCCCGACCAGCACCACCTGTCCGGCCGTGCGCTCCCAGGCGACCCCGCGCAGGCCTCGCCCGACGTCCCCGCCACCGCGACCGTGCTGCACACCGCGGCCGACGTCGCCGAGGACCCCGCCGGGCAGCGTGGAGTTGAGGAACTGCGCTCGGTAGCACGAGGCGACGGCGCCGCCGATGCGTGAGGTCGGCCCCCAGCCGTCGGGCGACGAGTCGCCAGCGCCACGCGGCGCACACCGTCGTCACCAGGGCGATGAGCGCCCCGGCCGCCGAGGGAGCGGACATCGGTCGCCCGCACCGCGTCGAGGAACGGCCCCGTACCCAGACCGACGACGAGCGCGCCGAGGACCAGCGCGCCGCCCAGCGGACGCGCCCAGCGCCACCACGATCGCGTCGATCACCGGCCTCCCGACGCGCAGCCCTCCCGTGTCGGGAGCGGTCGCCACGTCCTGCCCGGACATACGGGCGCCGCGGCCACCGGGTTCACCGGCGACCTGCTCAGGCCGCCACGTCGGTGAGCACGCCGGCCACGACGGCGCTCGTGCTGGCCCAGCCGGGCAGCAGGGGCCGCCGGCGCCCGGGCCGCCTCACGCAGGTGCACCCGCAGGGCCGGGGTCCCCGAGCCACTGCTCCAGCGCCCCGGACGGCGCCCACGGGTCGTCGGGCGGCACGAGGATGCCGGGCCGCCGCCCGCCGGGCGCCCGGCCCAGCGGCCTCCGGGAGGCCGCCCACCCGGGTCGCCAGCACGGGGATGCCGCGGGCCAGCGCCTCGGTGACGACCATGCCCTAGGTCTCGCCGCGCGAGGCGGTGACGAGGAGGTCGGCAGCCGGCGTAGGCGCCCTCCAGCGCGGCCCCGACGAGGGGTCCGGGGAGCCGCACCCGGTCGGCGACACCGAGATCGGCGGCCCGAGCCCGCAGCCGGTCGACGAAGACCGGGTCGCGCTCGAGCGAGCCGACGCACGCGCAGCTCCAGTCACGCACCGTCACCCGGGCGAGCGCCTCGACCAGCACGTCGTGCCCCTTGGCCGGGATCACCGCCCCGACGCACAGCAGGCGGCGGCCGCGCGGGGCCGCCGGCCACCACCTCCGCCGCCTCGACCCCCGGCACGGCGACGACGACCCGGGCCGGGTCGAGCCCGTAGGTGTCGAGCAGCCACCGCCTGGTCCACCGGCTGGTCGTCACGACGGCGGCGACGCACCGCAGCGCCGCCCGCTCGCTCTCCCACGGTCCCGCGCCCGCGCCGTCCGGGCCGCCGAGGCCGAGCGGGCCGCCGAGGCCGAGCGGCAGGTGCACGAGCACGACCAGTCGCAGCCGACCGGCCTCCGGCTCGCACGCACCCGTGGGTGGGCCGACGCGACGAGGCCGTCGACGACGACGACAGCACCCGTGGGCACCCGGGCCAGGGCGTCCGCGAGCGCGGAGCGTCGCCGAACCGAGCTTCCCCACGACGCCATCTGCCCGCGATGCCCTCCTGCTCGCACCTGCCAGCCGAGCCGCGGCCAGACCCGTCACACAGCGTGCCGGTCGTAGGTGTTGCCGCCGCTCGGCCGGGCCGGGTCGTCGACGCCGTCGGGCACGACCACGTGGACGGTGCTCACAGGTCCCGCTCGTAGGTGGCCCAGGCGACGTGCGACTCGCGCAGGGTGACGAGCAGCGAGGCCAGCCCACCGGCATCGCGGCCGAGCTCGCCCGCGTGGATGCGGTCGGCGAGCCGGTCGGCCACGACCTGGGCGAGCCGCTCGGTCGTCGTGTTGAGCCCGCCGAGCGACGGGTCGTCGTCGAGGTTGCGGTAGCTCGAGCTCGCCGACCACGGCCGCGAGCGCGTCGGTCGCGCGACCGATGTCGACGACGAGGCCGTCGGCGTCGAGGCGTCAGGGCCCGCACCGTGGCGTCGACGACGTAGGTCGCGCCGTGCAGGCCCTGCGCCGGCCCGAACACCTCACCGCTCAGGCTGTGGGCCACCATCATGTGGTCGCGGACGGTCACGCTGAACACGGCGGCTCCTGCGGGTAGGTGATGGTGTGGCACAGGGCCGGCAGCGTGCCGTCGGCGAGGCGGGCCATCACGTCGGGCAGCTCGTCGAACGGCGAGCTGCCGGTGAGCAGCACGTCGAACGCCGGGTCGCGCAGCAGCCGCAGCGCCAGGCGCAGCCGGTCGGAGGCGGTGCGTCGTCCGCGCTGCGCCGGCGATACCGTGCCGACCTGGCTGGCCCGCACCCCCAGCCGGCTCGAGTGGAACGACCCGCCGAGCCGCAGGGTCACCTCGGGTCGCCGTACCAGCTGAGGTCGAGCACCGTGCCCTCCGGCGCGAGCACGTCGAGGGCCAGCTGCAGCCCAGCGGAGGTCGCGCTCGCGTGCACCGTGAGGTCGCGGCCCGTGGGCGCGTCCGCGGGCAGCGCGAACGCCGCCCCCAACGCCCTGGCGACGGCGGCGCGCTCGGGCTCGACGTCGATCACGGTCACCTCCACCCCTGGGATGCCGGCCAGCAGCCGGGCGGTGCACAGCCCCACCATGCCCGCCCCCACCACGGTGACGCGGTCGCCGACGAGCGGCGCGGCATCCCACAGTGCGTTGACGGCGGTCTCGACGGTGCCCGCGAGCACGGCGCGGTCAGGTGGCACCTCGGGCGGGCACGACCTCGACGGCCTCGGCCGGCACGACGTAGACGCTCTGATGGGGGTGGAGGCAGAAGACGGTGCGACCGAGCAGGTTCGGTCGGGCCCGGCCTCGACGACACCGACGTTGAGGTAGCCGTACTTGACCGGCCCGGGCAGCTCGCCCTCCTGGAACGGGGCCCGCATCACCGCGCGCTGGCCGGCGGGCACGCCGCCACGGAAGACCAGGGTCTCGGTGCCGCTGCTGATGCCCGAGTGCAGGGTGCGCACCCGCACCTCGCCCGGCCCGGGGTCGGGAACGTGCACCGGCCGGAGCTCGCCGACCCCCGGCTCGCGCACCCAGAACGCCCGGGCCTGGACCGCCATCGCGGGCTCCCTTCCACGACTGCGCTGCGCCGGTCGTCGCCGTCGGGTGACGGTCGTACCCGTACACACGGTGCCAGTACGGCCAGGGTTCAGGCGACCGGTGCGGGTGAACCGTCGCGGCGCGTGACCCGTGATGACGGTAAGGCCCGCTGCGCGGTGGCGTGGTGCGGCATCGAAGCGGTGGAGGGAGACACTCATGGTCACGCGGATCGTGACGGCGGTCGCGGCGCTGGTGTCGGCGTACGTGCACCTCGTGCTCTGGCTCGACTTCATGCGCGACGTGGAGGTGGTCGGCCCGGCCTTCCTGTTGAACGCGGTCGCCGGGCTCGTGATCGCCGCGTTGCTGCTGGTCTGGCGGCACTGGGTACCGGGGTTCCTCGCCGCCGGATTCGGCGCGAGCACCCTCGGTGCGTTCATCCTGTCGACCACGGTCGGCCTGTTCGGGGTGAACGAGCAGTGGACGGGCGGCTACGTGTGGGCGGCCGCGGTGTCCGAGGTGGTGTGCATCGTCGGTGGGCTGATGGTGATGAGGGCGGCCTGGCCGCGCCGGCAGCCCGCCCGGTCCGCGGGTGCCTCCACGGACCGACAACGGACCTCCGGCGGCCGCTGACCGGGCGTGGCCGCCAGCGCCAGGGAGTCCCTGGCCGTCCGTGGGTGCGCTCGTCCAGAGAGCTCGACTCCGCGTGACACCGGCGTGCACGGCCCCTACGCTGACGACACCCGGGGCCGGCCGAGCGCAAGGAGCACGCCCATGCTGTGGTTCCTCATCGGCTTCGGCGTGATCGTCGTCGTGCTCGCCGTGCGAGAGCTGCTCCGCCACCCGGATCCGACCGCCGAACCCGACGCCCGCAACCCCGTCCCCCGGGGTGGGGACCACACCGACTGGGCACGGGCCTGGGACGGCTCGGGCGGTGGAGGAGGCTCGGTCAGCAACGGCGGCGCCGGAGCCCTCTGAGGCTCCGCTCAGACCGGGAGCGTGAGCACGACCCGGCCCTCGGCGGTGCGCACCTCCACCATGGTGATGTCGGTGCGGCCGGTGGCGGTGGCGCCGGTGAGCCGCATCGTCCGCCCCGGCAGCGCCTTCCAGGTGGCGACCTGCTCCACCCCACCCTCGCGGGTGCGCACGACCAGGGCGTAGGTCGAGGTGGGCTCCCCCTGGTAGCCCCCGTCATCGGACTCGGCGTAGCTGCAGGTCAGGTCGAGCCTGGTGCCCCATGCCACGCCGGTCAGGGCCACCGCGGCGCGCACCGGGCCCGCACCGACCGGCTGCATGGCCTGCCCCACCGGAGCGACGCTGCGCGTGGCCGTCGGGGTCGCGGCGGCCTCGGGGGCCGCACTGCGGTCGAAGGCGCCCCCGATGGCCAGCGCACTCACGACCACTGCCGCCACGGCCGCGGCCACCGCGGCGGTGAGCACCGACCGGCGCCGCTGCTCACCGCGCACCTCGTGCACCAGGGTGGGCAGGAGCGTCGGCGGCAACGGGGCGTCGGGCATCGGCATCTCGAGGTCGGCGACCTCGACCTGGGCGAGCAGCCCGGGCAGCCCGGCGAGCTCGCGCACTCCCCGGCTGCACTCCGCACAGCCCGGCAGGTGCGCCTCGAAGGCCAGCCGCTCGGTCGGCGACAGCGACCCCAGCACGTAGGCACCGTCGAGGTGGGTGAAGCCGCAGCTCATGCGCCGACCCCCATCTCCTGCAACGCCAGGCGGAGCGCACGCAGAGCGTAGTGGGTACGTGACTTCACGGTTCCCTCGGGGATGCCGAGTCGGTGCGCCGCCTGCGCGACCGAGGCCCCGCGGTAGTAGCACTCGAGCAGCACGGCCCGGTGGTCGGCCGACAGCGACGTCACGGCCTCGGCGACCATCCACGACATCAGCAGCTGGTCGGTGTGGTCGACCTCGCCGCGACCCTCCGGCACGTCGGCGACGGCCACCTCGTGCTGCGAACGCGAGGTGCGCCACTCGTCGATGACGATGTTGCGCGCCACCGTGAACAGCCACGAGCGCACCGAGCCGCGTGACTCGTCGAGCCGGTCGTGGTTGCGCCAGGCGCGCAGCAGCGTCTCCTGTACGACGTCCTCGGCCCGGGCCCGGTCCTGGCCGGTCAGGCGCAGGCAGTACCCCCACAGCGCCGCTGCGTGCTCGTCGTGCAGCTGCTGCATCAGCGCCACCGCGCTCTCCGGCATCCGACCTCCTACCGTGCACTACGCGCGGGTCTGCCGCGGGGTTCAGTCGGCTACTCGTCGCCCCGCAGGGTGAACGACCGCAACCGGTCGCCGGTGAACCAGATCGAGCCGACGGTGACCAGGGTCGCTGCGACCACCGCGTACCCGAGGGCGATCGACGCGGCACCGTCGACCTGGGGGCTGATCTCGCCGGCGACGGCGCGCCCCCACGCCCCGACCGACAGCCAGCGCACGCCGGCGAAGATCGAGCCGAGCACCCCCTCCCAGACGAGCACGAAGAGCAGCCCGACGACCACGGCGTGCCGGGTGAGCGCCGCGAGGCCGAGGAAGAGCGCGGTGTAGACCGTGCCCGACACCGCCGCGCCGACGGCCAGGGCCCCGGCCCGGCCGGGCTGCGACGTGTCGAGCACCAGGGCCGCGAGGGCCACCGGCAACGCACCGAGCAGCATCGTGGCCCCCCAGGCCGCAGCGAACTTGCTTCCCGCGATGACGTGCCGGTTCACGGGCTTGGCGAGCAGGTAGACGACCGAGCCGTCGTCGATCTCGGGACCGAGCACGGCGGTCGCCGCGAGTAGCGCGACGAGGGGAAGGGCCAGGGTGAAGCCGAGCCCGACCACGGCCTCCAGCCCCACGTCGTCGTCGGTGAGCAGCCGCACGAACAGGGCGAGCACGAGCAGGGCGCCGGCGATGAGCAGCAGCACGACCCCCCGTCGGCGTCCGAAGAGGGCCTGGGTCGACAGGCGCAGCAGGGTGCGGTTCATCGTTCAGCCGCCCACCAGGTAGGCGAACACGCTCTCGAGCGACTCGTCCGTGGGCGTGAGCTCGTTGATCCGGATGCCGTGCTCGCGCGCCACGCGCGGCAGCCGCACGGCGAACGCGCCGAAGTCGGCGACCGAGACGTCGACCCCGCCCCCGCCGCGCAGCGAGACGGCGACGACGGACGGCTCCGCGATGAGCGAGGCCGCGAGCCGGCGGTCGTCGTCGGCCACCACCACGTACTGCACCGGCCGGTCGGTCATCAGCCGGCGGATCTGCCCGAAGTCGCCGGAGGCCGCGTGCCGCCCCGAGACGACCACCTCGATCTGCCGGGCGACCTGCTCGACCTCCTCGAGGATGTGCGAGCTGAACAGCACGGTGCGTCCCTCGCCACCCATCCGGCGCAGGAGGGCCATGAGGTGCAGCCGCTGCCGCGGGTCGACACCGTTGAACGGCTCGTCGAGCAGCAGCACGGAGGGGTCGTGCACCAGCGCCGAGGCGAGCTTGACCCGCTGGCGCATGCCCTTGGAGTAGGTGCCGATCCGGCGGCCGGCCGGCTCGGCCATCTCGACGATGTCCAGGGCCCGCTCGGTGGCCGCGCCGGGGTCGTCGAGGCCGTGCAGCTCGGCGTTGGCGAGCACGAACTGCCGCCCGGTGAGGTAGCCGAAGCTCAGCTCGCGCTCGGGAACCAGCCCGATGGTGCGGTAGGCGTCGGTGCGGCGCCAGACCGGCTCGCCGTCGAGGGTCACGGTGCCCGCCGACGGGGCGAGGAACCCGGCCATCAGGGCGATGATCGTCGTCTTGCCGGCGCCGTTCGGGCCGAGCAGGCCGGTCACACCGGGGCGCACCGTCATCGAGATGCCGTTGACCGCGACGACGTTGCCGTACCAGCGCGACGACTGGTCCATGGTGAGCACGCTCATGCGGTCGCCACCCGCCGGTAGCGCCACACGAGCGCGGTGAGGCAGGCCACGGACAGGCCCACGAACACCCCGACGTAGGCCAGCTCCATCCCCGTCGACGTCGGCGGGGTGGGCACGTCGGCGTCGGTCCAGGCACCCATCAGGCCGCGATAGAGCGAGTAGGGGGAGAACAGCCCGGCGACCTCCCCGACCTCCGAGCGACCCTCCTCGCTCGAGATCCCCTGGATGGCCGTGACGATGCCGTTCGCGATCACGAGCAGGGCGATCGTGGCGACCACGGCGAAGCCGCGGCGGGTGGACCACGAGGCGATGAGCCCTGCGAGGCCCGCGAGCGAGAGGGCCAGCAGCACGGCGAGCCCCACGGCGATGCCGGCCTGGCGGGTCTGCTCGCTGACGTCGAGCTCACCGAGCAGGGCGACGACGTAGAGGATGAGGATCGGCAGCAGGAGGAAGACCAGCGTCGCGCCGAGCAGCGAGGTCCACCGGGACAGCGCGTACGCGCTGGACCGCAGCGGCCGCGCCAGGTAGAGCGAGATGGTGCCGTGCCGCAGGTCGCGCGAGAACAGCACCGGTGCCTGCGCCGCCACGAAGATGCCGACGAGCACCTGGGTGGTCGACGCGTACTCCGCGTAGCCGATCGGCAGCTCGTCGAGCCCGGCGAAGGCCAGCACCCCGCCGACGATGACGGCCGGCATCAGGTTGAGGGCGAGCAGCACGAAGGGCAGCACCTTCGACTTGCCCGAGCGGCCCAGCCCGAAGGCGTTGCGGAAGCCGGTGAGGGTCAGGGCCCGGGCGATCGATGCCGGGCCGAGCCGCAGCCCGGTGTACGGGCGGTAGCCCAGGTCGTGGATGACGCTGCCACCCGCGGGCGTCGCTGCCGAGGGGTCGGTCACGGGGCCACCTCCTTCTCGGAGTCGTGCGGCGTCGGCGTCGGCGTCGGCGTCGGCGTCGGCGTCGGCGAAGACGTCCTCGATGCGGCGGTGGTCGACCTGGAGGCGGACCAGCCCCAGGCCCAGGTCCGCGGCCGTGTCGCGGATCAGGTCGCGCACGTCGACCGGGCGGTCGGCGGCGTCGACGGTGAGCAGGCTCCCTCGCGCGGCGGTGGTGACCCCGGCACTGCGCAGGGCGGCCGTCATCCGGGCCTGCCCGTCGTCACCGAGCACCTCGACGAGCAGCACCCCTGTGGCGTCGAGGAACTCGTCGGTGCGCGAGGCCCGCAGCAGCCGGCCACCGTCGAGCACGACGACGTTGTCGCTGACCCGCTCGAGCTCACCGAGCAGGTGCGAGGTGACGACCACCGCGATGCCGAAGTCGTGCCCGATCCGGCGCACCAGGCCGAGCATCTCGTCGCGGGCGGCCGGGTCGAGTCCGTTGGTCGGCTCGTCGAGCAGGACGAGCCGGGGGTCGTGGGCCAGGGCCTGGGCGAGCTTGGCCTTCTGCTTCATGCCGGTGGAGTAGCCACCCATCGGCCGGTAGCGCTCCTCGGCGAGCCCGACGTGGCGCAGCACCTCGGCGGCCCGCTCGCGGGCGGCGACCCGGGGCAGGCCGGACATCATCGCCATGTGCACGACGAAGTCGCTGGCGCTGACGTCGGGGGGCAGGCAGTCGTGCTCGGGCAGGTAGCCCACCGCGGCGCGGATGGCCTCGCCCTCGGTGGCGATGTCGTGCCCGAGCACCTCGGCCCGGCCGCCCGTCGGCGGCACCAGGCCGAGCAGGATCTTCAGCAGCGTCGACTTGCCCGCGCCGTTGGCACCGACCAGTCCGGTGGTGCCCCCTCCGATGTCGAGGGTCAGCGCATCCAGGGCCAGCACGGGACCGTAGTCCTTGGTGAGGCCGTCCACGCGCACGACGGGGTCCACGTCGGTCACAGTAGCGGCGGCCGCCTCAGGCGTCGCGACACGACACCGGAGGTCAGGGCGATGTCAGGGTGATCCCTGACCGCCGCGACTCCCCGCGCCCATCCCCGAGCTGGGTGCCGAGGTGGTTGCCGCTGGCAGCCACCTGAGCACCCAGCTCGGGATCCCAGCGGCGGATGCGACAGGGTGGATGCCGACCCGTCCCCCTCGAGAGGAACCGTGACGTCCGCGATGAGCAGCCCCGAGGCGCCGTTCGGCACCGACACCCGGCCCGCGGGCTGGTGGCGAACCGCCGTGGTCTACCAGGTGTACCCGCGCTCGTTCGCCGACAGCGACGGCGACGGCGTCGGCGACCTCCCCGGCATCACCGCGCACCTCGACCACCTCGCCCGGCTCGGCATCGACGTGCTCTGGCTGTCGCCGGTCTACCGCTCCCCGATGGACGACAACGGCTACGACATCAGCGACTACCAGGACGTCGACCCGCTCTTCGGCACGCTGGCCGACCTCGACGCGCTCATCGCGGGGTGCCACGCGCACGGCATCCGGCTGGTGATGGACCTGGTCGTCAACCACACCTCCGACGAGCACCCGTGGTTCGTCGAGTCCCGTGACCCGAGCTCGCCCAAGCGCGACTGGTACTGGTGGCGACCGCCGCGGCCCGGGCACGAGCCCGGGACCCCCGGCGCGGAGCCGACGAACTGGGAGTCGGTCTTCTCCGGGTCGGCCTGGGAGCTCGACGAGGCGAGCGGCGAGTACTACCTGCACCTGTTCTCGCGCAAGCAGCCCGACCTCAACTGGGAGAACCCCGACGTGCGGCGGGCCGTCCACGCCATGATGCGCTGGTGGGTCGACCGTGGTGTCGACGGCTTCCGGATGGACGTCATCGACCTCCTCTCGCGCGACCCCGCCCTGCCCGACGGCCCGGTGCCGCCCGGCGCCACCTTCGGGTCGGCGCACGCAGCGGTGTCGAACGGCCCCCGCCTCGAGGAGTTCCTCGCCGAGATGAACCGTGAGGTCGGCCTGTCCGCGGGGCACCTGCTGACCGTCGGTGAGATGCCGAGCTCGACGATCGACCTGGCCCGGCGGGTCACCGACCCCGCGCGCCGCGAGCTCGACATGGTCTTCACGTTCGAGCACGTCGACCTCGACGCTGCGCCCCGGCGGGCCGAAGTGGGACGTCGTCGGCGTGCCCCTGCCGGCGCTGAAGCGCAACCTCGCGGCCTGGCAGGCCGGTCTGGCCGACGTCGGCTGGAACTCGCTGTACTGGAACAACCACGACCAGCCGCGCGCCGTCACGCGGTTCGGCGACGACTCCCCCGAGCACCGAGTGGCCTCGGCCAAGACCCTGGGCACGGTGCTGCACCTGCACCGCGGTACGCCGTACGTCTACCAGGGCGAGGAGCTGGGGATGACGAACGCCCCCTTCGCGTCGATCGCCGACTACCGCGACATCGAGTCGCTCCGCTACCACGAGCAGGCCCTCCTGGCCGGGGTGCCGCCGACCACGGCCATGGCGGCCCTCGCACTCAAGGGTCGCGACAACGCCCGCACGCCGATGCAGTGGGATGCCGGGCCGCACGCCGGCTTCACCACCGGCACCCCGTGGCTCCCGGCCAACCCGAACCACGTAGAGGTCAACGCCGCTGCGGCCCAGGCTGACCCGTCATCGGTCTTCCACCACTACCGGGCGCTCGTCGCGCTGCGCCACGACAACCCCCTCGTCGTCGACGGCCGCTTCGAGCTGCTGCTGCCCGACCACCCGCAGCTCTGGGTCATCGTGCGACGCGACGAGACCGACGACGCCCACCAGCTCGTGGTGCTCGCCAACTGCTCGTCGCAACCCGTCACGGCGGATGCCGGTGACCTCCCCGAGCTCGCCGGCTCCACCGTGCTGCTGGCCACGCACCCGGGCCGCACCGGCCTCCACCTGCTGCCGTGGGAGTCGCGCGTCCACGAGCTGGGGGCTCCGCCCGGCTGACCGTCACAGCGCCACCCTTCCCTCGCCGGCAGCCGTGCGCCATCGTGGACGTGAGGTCGGAACCGGAAGGCTGGTGGGTCACGTGGGAGATCGGCAGGGGCGCCGCAGGGGGACCTTCACCGACGGGTCCGAGTACGAGACGTGGGGTGCCGGGCCGAAGGCGCTCCTGTACCTCCCGGGTGGGCCCGGCAGCTCGATCCCGAAGGGAGTGGGCGGCTGGCTGTCACGACGGTGGTTCACACCGTTCGTCGCCGCGGGGTACACGGTCCACGTCGTGACGCGTCGCCGGCGGATGCCGCGCGGACACGGCGTGACGGACATGGCCGACGACGTCGCGGGATTCATCTCGCAGGTGCTCGGCGGCCGTGCCGACCTCGTCGTCGGCGTGTCCTTCGGGGGGATGATCGCGCAGCACCTCGCCGCACGCCACGGCGCGCTGCTGGGGCACGTGGCGGTCATCGTCGCCGCCGCCGAGGTGTGCGACTGGGGAAAGGACGTCGACAGGCGCCTCGCGCAGGCCGTCGCCTCGGGCGACCGCGTGCGGGCCGGGATGACCTTCGCCGAGTACGTGGCGCCGAGCCGGCGCGCCCGCCCGCTGCGTCGCCTGGTCGGCCCCTGGATCGGAGCCAGCCTGCTCTCCGGGAAGCACTACCCGCCGGCGGACCTGTTGGTCGAGATCGAGGCCGAGCTGGAGTTCGACTCGCGGTCCGACCTCTCGAGGATCGCGGTGCCGGTCCTGTTCGTGTGCGGGGACCGGGACCAGTTCTTCGAGCCCGACGTGGTCGCCGAGACCGCGTCCCTCGTCCCCGGGAGCGCGCTGGTGTGGCACGAGGGGAAGGGCCATGTCGCGGTCGCCTCGAGCAGTCGGGTCCCGAAGCAGGTCCTGGCGTTCGTCGGCCGGGACTGACCGGTCAGTCCGCGATCGGGAAGGTCGAGCGGATCGCCTCGGCGAGGGCTGCCTGGTCCACGGGCTCGCCGCGCGCGGCCCTCGCCCCGACGGCCAGGCCCAGGATGTAGGAGCCGACCGGCGCCATCGGCCGGGCGAAGCCGTGTGCGATCTCCTTGGTCAACCCGTGGATGCCGGTGACGTCGACCGCGCCCGCGTCGGCCCCCACCGCCGCGCAGGCATCGGAGACCCAGTCCTGCCACTGCTGCTCTGCTGCTGCGAGGTCGGTCATCGGTCCCTCCGGGGATGGGTGTGGAGCCGTCGAGGTCCCACGACACGCTGACGTCCGGGCGGCGGCGTCATCAGCGTGACGCGGGAGGTCGACGGGCCGGAACGTGTCCGCGTGGGGTCACTTCTTGGTGAGCTCGGGCTTGTCCCAACCACGTTGCGGCGCACGGTTTCCCGAGCCGCGGCCGGGGCGCTCGTCCTTCGAGCGGTAGACGAGGTAGGGGCGGGTGAGGTAGCCGATCGGCGCGGAGAAGACATGGACCAGCCGGGTGAACGGCCACATCGCGAAGAGGATGAACGCCAGCAGCGCGTGCAGCTGGAACCCCAGCGGCGCCTCGGCCATCAGCTCGGGCTGCGGCTGCAGCATGAAGATGCTGCGGAACCACACGCTGACGCCCTCGCGGTAGTTGTACTCGCCGCCGAACTGCAGGAGGCTGCCCGCCACGGTGTTCCACATGCCGAGCACGATGACGGTGCCGAGCACGGCGTACATGACCTTGTCGTTGACCGTCGTCGCACTGAACACCGGCCCGGTGGTGCGCCGTCGGTAGACCAGGATCGCGAGGCCGGCCACCGCGGCGATGCCCGCCGGGATGCCGCCCCCGAGGGCGATGACGTGGTACGCGTGGGGGCTCAGGCCCAGGGCGTTGGTCCAGACCTGCGGGATGATCAGCCCGATGACGTGGCCCATCACGACCCCGAGCATGCCGAAGTGGAACAGCGGGCTGCCGATGCGCAGCAGCTTGTCCTCGTAGAGCTGGCTGGAGCGCGTGGTCCAGCCGAACTTGTCGTAGCGGTAGCGCCAGACGTGCCCCACGACGAACACGGCGAGGCAGACGTACGGCACGATCACCCACAGGAACGTGGTCATCGGGGGGCTCCTACGGGGATCGTCGTGCCGAGCAGCGCGGTGGTGTCGGCGGGGTCGGGCCGGGGGTTCATCCGGGGGTCGATGGAGTACGGCTCGAGACCGACCTCCTCCTGCGGCGGGCCCTCGGCGACGAGGCGCATCAGGGCGGTCTGGTCGTCACCGTCGAGCTCGGGAAGGGTCGAGCGGAGAGCCTGCACGGCCGGCAGCCAGGGTGAGCCGCGCTGCGCGAGACCGGCCTTGAGCACCTCGATGCCGACCCGGTGGCGGATCATCAGGTTCCAGGCCGTGGCCTGGTCCTGGACGGCGCCGAACTCGAGCACCACGCACAGGTGGTCGGGCAGCTCGGCGTCGGTGTCGAACTCGACGCCGGCCTTGCGGTAGGCCTGCTTGAACTCCACCAGGGCCACGCCACGTCGTCGGGTGTCGCCCTGGGTGAAGTAGGTCAGGTGGAGCGAGCACTTGCGGGTGACGTCGAAGGTGTCGACGTACTCGGCCTGCAGGTCCCCGAGGTTCGCGTGCTCGAGGGTGTCGAGCATCTCGGTCAGCGGCAGTCGCTGCGCCTCGGGCAGCTCGGCCACGACCTCGCGCAGCATCGGCACCCGTGCCACGAGCACGGCGTCGGGGTAGTCGAGCAGCAGGGAGACGACCTGCCAGGTGTCGGCCAGGGCCTGCTCGCTGACGGTGGGGTGCGCGTCCCGGTGCCGCCGCCACTTCATCGGTCGGCCTTGTCGTCCGAGCCGGGGAAGATGCCCTCCGGCATCCCGCGGCCGTCCCAGTTGAGCAGGTTGACCCGCCCGCGCAGCGGGTTGTCCGGCGGGAGCGCCTCCATCGTGTCGGCCGACTGGGTCTGTTGCAGCACCCGGAAGTTCTCGACGGCCACCGGCGTCGGTGCGGCACCGGAGCCCTCGCCGAAGATCTCCTGGCCACCGCCGTACTCGGACACCGCACAGTCGGTTGCGAGCTCCTCGAGGGCGTGTGCCTGCTCGGCGTGCGCGGTCGGGATGACGTACCGGTCCTCGTACTTCGCCAGGGCGAGGAGGCGGAACATCTCGTACATCGCCTCGCCCTCCATCCCGACGGCCGCCGGGATCTCGTCGCGGGGGTCGCGGCCGAGGTTGATGTCGCGCATGTAGGAGCGCATCGCCGCGAGCTTCTTGAGCACCCCGTTGACGGGGGCGACGTCGCCGGCCGTGAACAGGTTGGCGAGGTACTCGACCGGGATCCGCAGGGTGTCGATCGCCCCGAAGAGGTTGTCGACGTCCTCCGCGTCGTAGCCGGTGTCCTTGATGACGTCGACCACCGGCGACAGCGGCGGGATGTACCAGACCATCGGCATGGTGCGGTACTCCGGGTGCAGCGGCAGCGCCACCTTGTAGTCCATGATCAGCTTCTTCACCGGGCTGCGCCGGGCCGCGTCGATCCAGTCACCGGGGATGCCGGCCGCCTCCGCGTCGCGGCGCACCTGCGGGTCCTCGGGGTCGAGGAAGACGCCGAGCTGCGACTCGTAGAGGTCGGTGTCGTCCGGCGCGGTGGCGGCCTCGAGCACCTTGTCGGCGTCGTAGAGCACCAGCCCGATGTAGCGCAGCCGCCCCACGCAGGTCTCCGAGCAGACCGTCGGGATGCCGACCTCGATGCGCGGGTAGCAGAACGTGCACTTCTCGGCCTTGCCGGTCTTGTGGTTGAAGTAGACCTTCTTGTACGGGCAGCCGGTGATGCACATCCGCCAGCCGCGACAGCGGTCCTGGTCGACCAGGACGATGCCGTCCTCCTCGCGCTTGTAGATCGCACCGCTGGGGCAGGATGCGGCGCACGACGGGTTGAGGCAGTGCTCGCAGATCCGCGGCAGGTAGAACATGAAGGTCTGCTCGAACTCGAGCTTCACCTTGTCCTCGATGCCGCGGAGCATGACGTCCTTGGCGGCGTGCTCGCGCGAGCCGCCGAGGTCGTCGTCCCAGTTGGCACTCCACGAGATGTTGACCGGCTTGCCCGAGATGAGCGAGTACGGCCTCGCCACGGGGAAGTTCTTCTGCGCCGGCGCGTTGAGCAGCGTCTCGTAGTCGTAGGTCCACGGCTCGTAGTAGTCCTGGATCGAGGGCATCTTCGGGTTGCTGAAGATGGTGAGCAGCTTCTTGAGCCGGCCGCCGGCGCGCAGCTGCAGCCGGCCGTTCTTCATCACCCAGCCGCCGTGCCACTCGTCCTGGTCCTCGTAGCCGCGGGGGTAGCCCAGACCCGGCCGGGTCTCGACGTTGTTGAACCAGACGTACTCGGTGCCGGCCCGGTTGGTCCACGCCTGCTTGCAGGTGACCGAGCAGGTGTGGCAGCCGATGCACTTGTCGAGGTTCATGACCATCGCCATCTGTGCCATGACGCGCATCAGCTGTCCCCCTCCGGGAGAAGGTCGGGGTCCCCGCGAAGTATCGGAGACGGGTCCCACGCTCTGCGTGGGCGGAACGAGCGCGGGTCCCACGGTCTGCGTGGGCGAACTTCGTGGGGTGACATGTCAGTACTCCACGATCTGGTTGCTGCGCTTTCGGATCATCGTGACCTCGTCGCGGTTGTTGCCGGTCGGTCCGATGTAGTTGAAGAAGTAGGCGAACTGCGCGTAGCCGCCGATCAGGTGGCTCGGCTTCATCATGATCCGGGTGAGCGAGTTGTGGATGCCGCCCCGCCTCCCGTTGGTCTCGGTGAGGGGGACGTCGATCAGCCGGTCCTGGGCGTGGTGCATGAACACGGTGCCCTCCGGCATCCGGTGCGACACGATCGCGCGGGCGGCGACCACACCGTTGCGGTTGACCGCCTCGATCCAGTCGTTGTCCCTGACCCCGATCTTCTCGGCGTCGAGGTCGGACATCCAGATCGTCTGACCGCCCCGCGACAGGCTGAGCATGAAGAGGTTGTCCTGGTACTCGCTGTGGATCGACCACTTGTTGTGCGGGGTGAGGTAGCGCACCGACACCCCCAGCGCGTTCTGCTCCCCCAGGGCCGTCTCGCCGAACAGCTCGCTCATGTTCAGTGGCGGCCGGTAGACCGGCAGCGCCTCGCCCATGCCGAGGATCCAGTCGTGGTCGAGGTAGAACTGCTGTCGCCCGGTGAGGGTGTGGAAGGGCTTGAGCCGCTCGATGTTGATCGTGAACGGCGCGTAGCGGCGCCCGCCCGACTCCGACCCCGACCACTCCGGCGAGGTGATGACCGGAACCGGCGCGACCTGGGTGTCGGCGAAGGTGATCTGCTTGCCCTCGTGCTCGGCGGCGAGGTCGGCCAGCTTCATGCCGGTGCGCTTCTCGACGTTCGTGAAGCCGTGGGTGGCCAGGTGCCCGTTGGTCGTGCCTGACAGGTGCAGGATCGCGTCGGCGACGTGGATGTCGGTCTCGAGCCGCGGCTGGCCGGCCCCGGCGCCGTGCTGCGCCGTGCCGTTGCGCCGGCGCAGGATGTCGATCTCGCGGTTGACGTCGTAGGGCACGCCCTTGGTGAGCATGCCCACCGACTCCATCAGCGGCCCGATCGACGTCATCTTCTCGTAGGTCTTGGCGTACTCGCGCTCGACGACGGCGAGCACCGGCATGGTCGTGCCGGGCACCGGCTCGCACTCACCCTTGCTCCAGTCCTTGACCACGCCGTGCACCGTGGCCATCGCCTCGGGCGTGTCGTGCCACAGCGGCTTCGCCACGACGTCGCGGCGCGTTCCGAGGTGGTCGACCGCGAGCTCGGAGAACCGCTTGGCCACCGCCTTCCAGGCCTCCCAGTCGGTCTTCGACTGCCAGGGCGGCGAGATGGCGGGGTTGAACGAGTGCACGAACGGGTGCATGTCGGTGGTGTTGATGTCGTGCTTCTCGTACCAGGTGGCGGCCGGGAGCACGACGTCGGAGAACAGCGTGGAGCTGGTCATCCGGAAGTCGATGGTCATGAGCAGGTCGAGCTTGCCCTCCGGCACGTCGTCGGGCCAGGCGATGCCCTCGGGACGCTTGTCCGGCGGGGCCTGCTCGGCGGTGACGGCGTTGTCGGTGCCCAGCAGGTGCTTGAGGAAGTACTCGTTGCCCTTGGCGCTCGAGCCGAGCAGGTTGGCGCGCCACAGGCTGAGGATGCGCGGGTGGTTCTCCTCGGCCTCGGGGTCCTCGACGGCGAACTTCAGTGCCCCCGACTTGAGCTGGTCGACGACGTAGGCCGCCGGCGCCAGGCCCGCGGCCTCCGCCTCGTCAGCGAGGTCGAGGCTGCTGCGGTCGAACGTCGGGTAGCTGGGGGTCCAGCCGAGCCGCACCGACTGCGCGAGCAGGTCCATGACACCCTTGCCCGCGAAGACGCCGGTGCCCGCGTCGACGTCGTCGGCGGTGAAGGTGTCGTACCGGTACTGGCTGGTGTTGACGTACCAGTACGCGGTCTGGTTCATGTGCCGCGGGGGGCGCTGCCAGTCCAGGGCGAAGGCCATGTGCTGGAAGCCCATGATCGGGCGCACCTTCTCCTGGCCGACGTAGTGCGCCCAGCCGCCGCCGTTGCGGCCCTGGCACCCCGTGATCGTCGTGAGCACGAGCATCGCCCGGTAGATCTGGTCGGAGTGGAACCAGTGGTTGGTGCCGGCACCCATCAGGATCATGCCGCGGCCGGTGGTGTCGATCGCGTTCTGGGCCCACTCCCGGGCCAGCCGCACGACCTGCTCGGCCGGCACGGAGGTGATCTCCTCCTGCCAGGCGGGGGTCGCCGGCGTCGAGGGGTCGTCGTAGTCGGCGGGCCACGTGCCCGGCATCCCGGGTCGGCCGACGCCGTACTGGGCGAGCATCAGGTCGAGCACCGTGGTGACCAGGCGGCCGCCGATGCGACGCACGGGGACCCCACGAGAGACGTGCGCGACCTTGCCGTCGTAGGAGTCGAAGCGCGGCAGCACGACCCGCGCGGTCTCGGTCGTCGTGCCGTGCAGGGTGAGCACCGGCTCGATGTCACCGAGCTCGAGGTTCCACCTGCCCACGCCCTCCTCGCCGTAGCGGAAGCCGAGGGACCCCTGGGGGATGGCCACCTCACCGGTGCGGCCGTCGAGCACGGCGGGCTTCCACATGGCGTTCTCGGAGCTCGCCTCGGGGATGTCGAGGTCACCCGCCACGAGGTACTTGCCCGGCCGGTACGCGGGGCCGTCGGCGTCGGCGGCCGACCCGGCATCCGACGGGTCGGGCTCGAGCGCGACGAGGAAGGGCAGGTCGGTGTACTTCTGGTTGTAGTCGGTGAAGAAGTCGACCTGCTGGTCGACGAAGAACTCCTTGAGGATGACGTGGCCCATCGCCATCGCGAGGGCCCCGTCGGTTCCGGGTGCCGAGGCGACCCACTCGTCGGCGAACTTGACGTTCTCGGCGTAGTCGGGCGAGACGGCGACCACCTTCTGGCCGCGGTAGCGGGCCTCGGTCATCCAGTGCGCGTCGGGCGTGCGCGTCATCGGGACGTTCGAGCCCCACATGATGAGGTACCCGGCATCCCACCAGTCGCCCGACTCGGGGACGTCGGTCTGGTCGCCGAACATCTGCGGCGAGGCGTTGGGCAGGTCGGCGTACCAGTCGTAGAACGACAGCATCGGCGCACCGATGAGCTCGAGGAAGCGGGCGCCCGAGGCGTAGGAGACCGGCGACATCGCGGGGATCGGCGAGAAGCCCGCGATCCGGTCGGGGCCCCACCGCTTGATCGTGTAGACGTGGGCGGCCGCGATGATCTCGACGACCTCCTCCCACGTGGAGCGGACCAGGCCGCCCTTGCCGCGTGCCGACTTGTAGCGCTTCGACTTCTCGGGGTCCTGGACGACCGAGGCCCACGCCACGACCGGGTCGCCGCCGACGGCCCGCTTGGCCTCGCGGTACATCTCGAGAAGCACGCCGCGCACGTACGGGTAGCGAACCCGGGTGGGGGAGTAGGTGTACCAGCTGAAGGCTGCACCGCGCGGGCAACCCCGCGGCTCGTACTCGGGCCGGTCGGCGCCGGTCGAGGGGTAGTCGGTCTGCTGCGCCTCCCAGGTGATGATGCCGTCCTTGACGTAGACCTTCCACGAGCACGAGCCGGTGCAGTTGACCCCGTGGGTGCTGCGGACGACCTTGTCGTGCGACCACCGGTCGCGGTAGAACGCGTCGCCAGATCGCCCACCGGTGGCGTGGATCGAGCGCTTGTCGTCGGACACCTCCGATCGGGTGAAGAAGCGGCGCGTGCCGACCAGTGCGTCGGTCAACGGTCCGTCAAGGCCTGCGGGGGTCATCCGGGCTCCTTCGATGTGATGTTTCGGAAGGGCGTCGTCGTGCTGACGTGCGCGAGACAGGTCGTGGAGTCGACGAACGGCTCGAGGCTCACTCGTGTGGCGGTCTCGCCCAACTGTGCCAGCGAACCGGCGATGAGGCCACGGTGGATGCCGCACACCACGGCGGGATTGGCACGGGCCAGCTCGAGGAAGGGGCAGTGGGCCAGGGTGACCTCGGCGGACCGGCCGCCCTCGGTGGTCCTGAGCTCGGGGGTGTAGCCCCACTCCTGGAGCACGTCGATCATCTGAGCGAGCTTGCCGAGCCAGCGGCCGGGAGTGTCGGCGGGCACCGAGTCCGGTTGGGCGGGCACGTTCTCCTCGGCCCAGCGCCGGCCGGCTTCCGCCGGGGTGATCGCCTCGCCGGACGCGCCCTCAGCCGAGGGTCTGCGCGAGCAGGCTGCTCAGCAGCCGGAGGGACCCGAGCGCGGCGCGGGGTCGACGTCGCCAAGGGACCCGGCGCCGCGACGTAGAACTTGCGCGGCCGGCCGGCGTTGCCCGAGCGGCGCACCTCGGCGTCCGCCAGGCCTGCGGCCACGAGCTGGTCGAGGTGGAAACGCACGGTCGTGACGTGCAGCCCGACCTCGTCGGCCAGCTCGGTGGCGGTCAGCGCCGGCAGCCGGCCACCCGGTCGACCGTGCGTGGGCGAGCGTGTCGATGAGCTGTCGACGCACCGGGGACGCGAGAAGCGCCGCGGCGTTGGGCTCGGCAGCGGTGGCCATCGCTGACTCCTTGAGATTGGAGGAATCCTTCCTCTCCATCAGTCCACACCGTAGCAGGCTTCGCCGATGGCGCCGACACAGGCGACCCATATGCGCTTGACCGACACAGGCAGATTCACGCGATACTACGCCTCGTCGTATGACGTAAGGCACACCTTCCTGGCGGGTAGGCGCCCCCGGGTGTACGGTCCCGGAGGCGGCTAATTTAGAGGAAGTAGTTCATGCAAATGGAGGACCGATGACCCAGCAGGTGACCGAGCGGCTGCCCGAACCGGTGAACACGCGCGGACCCGGCACGCGGGGCCGGCGCCCGGGGCCATGTCTCCGGCGGGGCCAAGCGGGTCCTCACGATGTCGACGATCGCGTTCACCCTGATGTTCGCGGTGTGGCTGATGTTCGGCATCCTCGGCGTGCCGATCCAGAAGGAGCTCGGTCTCAGCGACCCGGAGCTCGCCTGGATCTCCGCCGTCGCGGTGCTCAACGGGTCGCTGTGGCGCCTCCCCGCAGGCATGCTCACCGACCGCATCGGCGGCCGCGTCGTGACGATCGCGATGCTGTTGCTGACGGCCATCCCCTGCTTCTTCATCACCCAGGTGACCGAGTACCTCCCCCTGCTCCTGCTCGCGTTCCTCGTCGGCTTCGCCGGCAACCTGTTCAGCGTCGGGATCGCCTGGAATGCCGCGTGGTTCCCCAAGGACCGCCAGGGCTTCGCGCTCGGCGTCTTCGGCGCCGGCAACGTCGGCGCCTCGGTCACCAAGCTCCTCGTCGTACTCCTGCCGACGATCATCGTCAGCACGACGGGTGCCATGTACTTCGGCATCTTCCCCGGAGGCTGGCGGATCTTCCCGGCGTTCTACACGCTGGCCCTCGTGGTCGTCGCGATCCTGACCTTCGTCATCGTCCCGCGCCACGACCGCAAGGGGGGCGAGGGCAAGCCGATCCGCGAGATGCTCGCGCCGCTCAGGCACGTGCGCGTCTGGCGCTTCAGCCTCTACTACGCGGCGGTCTTCGGGGCCTACGTCGCACTCGCCGCGTGGCTTCCCAAGTACTACGTCGACAACTACGACGTCGAGCTGCAGACCGCAGCCCTGCTCACGGCCACCTTCATCTTCCCCGCGTCACTGCTGCGGCCCGTCGGCGGCTGGTTCTCCGACCGGTACGGCGCCCGGCGGGTCATGTACTGGACCTTCGGCGTCATGGCCGTGACGACCGGCATCCTGATGATGCCCAACGGGCACCTCGTCATCGCCCATCCGGACGGCACCGAGAGCGAGCACCTGGGCTACAGCATCGGGATCGCCGCCTTCGCCCTGCTGGTCTTCGCCCTCGGCTGCGCGATGGGGGTCGGCAAGGCTGCCGTCTACAAGCACATCCCCGAGTACTTCCCCGACAACGTCGGCTCGGTCGGCGGGCTGGTCGGGATGTTCGGGGGCCTGGGCGGCTTCTTCCTGCCGCCGCTGTTCGCCTACACCAAGCAGTGGTCCGGCTTCCCGAGCTCGACCTTCTTCGTGCTGTTCCTCCTGACCGCCGCGTGCTTCGCCTGGATGCACTGGACCGTGGTCCACATGCTCCACCACGAGTCGCCCGACCTCGCCCGCCACCTCGAGTCCCCGGCCGGCGCCCCGGCCGACCACTGACCCCCAGCCTGCGGCCACCGGCCCACGAAGGAGAGACAGCCATGAGCACCGCCCCCGCCCCGCCCGCAAGGGAGAGTGGCTTGAGTCCTGGGACCCCGAGAACGAGGAGACCTGGGACAGGTCGCTCGCCTGGCGCACCCTGTGGGTCACGACGTTCTGCCTGACCCTCGCCTTCGTGGCGTGGTTCCTGCCGAGCGCGATCATCCCCAAGCTCAACGCCCTCGGCTACGACTTCACGAAGAACCAGCTCTACTGGATGGCGGCCATGCCCGGCCTCGCGGCCGGCCTCCTGCGCCTGGTGTGGATGACGCTGCCGCCCATCATGGGCACCCGCAAGATGGTGTCGATGACCAGCCTGCTGCTCATCGCCTCGACCCTCGGCTGGGGTGTGCGCGTGCAGTCGCCGACCGCCCCGTACTGGGAGCTCATGGTCCTCGCCTTCCTCGCCGGCATCGGTGGTGGGGCGTTCTCCGGCTTCATGCCCAGCACGTCCTACTTCTTCCCGAAGCGGATGCAGGGCACGGCCCTGGGGCTGCAGGCAGGGTTGGGCAACTTCGGCGTCTCGCTCGTCCAGCTCCTCACCCCCTACCTGATCGCCATCTCGGCCCTCGCGGTCTTCGGTGGCAGCCAGCAGATGGCGGTGTCGGGCCAGCCGCCGGCGACGGTCTGGTACCAGAACGCCGCGTTCGTGTGGATCCCGCTCATGGTCGTCGGTTCGGTCCTGGCGTGGACCATGTTGCGGTCGGTACCGGTGAAGGCCAACATCCGCCAGCAGTTCGACATCTTCCGCAACCAGGACACCTGGTGGATGACCCTCCTCTACATCATGACCTTCGGCACGTTCTCGGGCCTCGCCGCCCAGTTCGGCCTCCTCATGGCCAACCTCTACGGCAGCGGCAACACCGAGATCGTCGAGGGGTCGGGCGCCACTGCCACGGTGCTGGTCGCCGGGTACGCGGTCCCCGACGTCGTGAAGTTCGTCTTCCTCGGCCCGCTGATCGGTGCTGCCGCCCGGGTGGGGTTCTCGCCCCTCACCGACCGCATGGGCGGGGCGATCTGGACCCTCATCTCCGGCATCGGCCTCATCGGGTCGATCGCCTACACGATGCCCGCACTCACCCCCGACACGAGCTCGGCAGCCGCTCTCGATGCGGGCTTCGACCAGTTCCTCTACGGGATGCTCGCGATCTTCCTGTTCGCCGGCATCGGCAACGCCTCGACCTTCAAGCAGATGCCGATGATCTTCGAGCGTCGGCAGGCCGGCGGCGTCATCGGCTGGACCGCCGCCATCGCGGCCTTCGGACCGTTCTTCTTCGGCATGGGCGTGACGACCCTGGGGCCCACCACCTTCTACGCCATCGGTATCGCGTGGGCCGTGATGTGCGTCGGCATCACCTGGTGGCGCTACGCCCGTCCGGGTGCCCCCAAGCCCGGCTGACCCCGAACCTGCGGTCCTGCCTCCCCTGCAGGGCAGGGCCGTGGTGCTCCACCCGAACGGCCCTGCCCACTCCGGCCGGGCCGTTTCGGCGGTCACCGCGAGTCGGGTGCTCAGATGGCTGCCCGGGCAACCGCCTCGGCACCCAAGCTCGGATGCCGTCGCCTCGGCACCCACGACCGCGAGTCGGGTGCCCAGACGGCTGCCCCGGCGACCGCCTCGGCACCCAACCCGGATGCCGACGCGTGGGTGGTGCGTCAGGCGGGGCCCGCGTGATCCTCGAGGCCCGCATGATCCTCGATGATCCGCGAGGCCCGCGTGATCCGCGAGGCCCGCGAGGTCCTCGAGGTCGCTCGGGGTGTCGACGTCACGGCTCGCCGGACCGGTGACGGCGACCCTCAGGTGCGGCACGTCGAGCAGCATCTTGGCCGGGCGGTTCGCTGCCGGGATCGGCAGCGCCCCCCGCACCGACGCCGTGCGGTAGGCCGCGAGCAGCGGGTTGGCCACGCCGTGGTCGTCGGTGGCGACCGCGGCGCCGACCTCCGGGGGTGCGGTGCGCAGCGCCGCCACGAGCCGCTCGAGGGCCGGGCCGGCATACGGCATGTCGCCGGCCACGACGGCCACGACGGCCGTGCGCACCCTCAGCAACCCCGCGGCGACCCCGGCGAGGGGACCCCCGCCCGGGGGGTCCTCGCGGGTCCAGGTGACCGCACGACCGCACTCGCGCTCGGGTCCGACGACGACCACGGGCCAGCTCGCCGGAAGCGAGTGCACCACGGTCTCGAGCACGGTCGACCCGTGCAGCCGGGCGCCCAGCTTGTCGGCACCGAACCGCCTCGAGGTCCCCCCGGCGAGCACGACGACCGTGACGTCGGCGACCTCCGGCAGCACGCGGGCCCGGTGGCGCGAGGCCGCCTCCTGCCCCATGGGGCCGGTCGATCCGTCGTCTGCCCCAAGGGGCCGGTCGATCCGTCGGTCTGGTCGGCGCTCACGGCACCAGTGTGGGGGGCAGGGTGAGCTCGCAGGCTCCGGGCCGCGCGAAGGGGCGCAGCCCCAGCCCTTCGGCGGAGCGGTCGTCGGCCTCCAGGGCACCGGCCACCAGGCCGAGGTGCACCTGGCAGACCACCTCGGGGTGGCGTCTGGCCGCGTCGAGCAGGGGACAGGTGCGCAGCAACACCAGGGGACCCGCCCCGCTCTCCTGCGTCGGCTCGACCTCCGGCGAGAAGCCGAGCCGGTCGAGCAGTCCGACGACCCGGGCCACCGGCCGCTCGTCGACACCGCCCTCGTCAGCCGCGTGGCGCACGGCAAGCCCGGTGCCCCACGACTTCCCGATGGCCCTCGAGTCCGCGCCGGGGTCACCGTCACGCGCGGCGAGCCGGTCCGCGAAGGCGGCCGCGAGCGCGACGTACTCCCGGGCCGCCGAACCCCCCAACGCCGAACCCCCCACCCGCGCCCGCGGCCTCCCGCCCCGACGGAGTCACGCCGTACCGGGCCGCCGGGCGACCCCGACCACCGGCCGGCGGCCGGTGCTGCTCGGTGACCAGGCCGGCCTCCACGAGCACGCGCAGGTGGTGCCGCGTGGTGTTCGGGTGCCCGCCGACGACGGCGACGAGGTCGGCGACGGTCGGCGGCACCGACGCCTGGCGCCCGGCGATGACCTGCAGCAGGCGTCGGCGTGAGGGATCGGTCACCTCGACCGGCGGATCGGCCGACGACGGCGTCGGCGCCGGCCCGAGCGGTGGTATCTTTTTCACAACCCCATTGTAGTAAATACCGAACCCGGAGGCCACCATGGACGCACGCACCACCTTTCCCCTCACCGAGACCCCCGCCGCGGCGGCCGGGCACACCGGCGCCTGCGGGTGCGGCGAGACGAGCGGCGACGCACCCGAGCTCGACGTGCGCGCCATCCCGCACGCCATCCGCCACGCGACCGTCTTCGGCGCGTGGTCGGCGATCCCCCAGGGCGGCTCGCTCGTGATCGTGGCGCCGCACGACCCCAAGCCGCTCCTCGCGCAGCTGGCCGACCGCGGCCCGCTGACGGTCACCTACCTCGACGAGGGCCCCGACGCCTGGCGGCTGAAGCTCACCCGGGCCTGAGTCGCGAGCGGACGGGACCCACCATGTGCAGCTACTGCGGGTGCGAGAGCATCGACGTCGTCGGGCGCTTCATGCGCGAGCACGTCGACATCATCAACGCCACCGGGGTGCTCCGACGCGCAGCCGAGGCCGGCGACGACGCCCTGGTCCGCGAGGCGGTCGCCCTGCTGCGCGGCCTGCTCGACCCGCACACCGAGGCCGAGGAGGGCGGGCTGTTCGCCGTGCTCGCCGAGGACGCCGAGTTCACCGACCACGTGCGGGCACTCTGCACCGAGCACGTCACCCTCGCCGGCCTCCTGGACCGGGTCGAGGGCGGCTCGCACGGACTCGTGCCGGCCCTCGAGCGGTTCCTGCGCGCCCACATCGACCGCGAGGAGAACGGCCTGTTCCCGGCCGCCGCCATCGCGTTCGCCGGCCCGGAGTGGGGGCGGGTCGCCGCGCTCACGCCCGCGCCGCCCGTCGTGGCCGCCGGATGAGCCGCACCCCGTCGCGCGCCTGGCTGCTGCTGCCGGCGGGGCTCAGCCTGGTCGCCGGTCTGGATGCCGGCCTGCTCCTGCTCGAGGTGCCCTCGCCCGTGGGTGCCCCTCACCTCCCCGACGTGCACGGCCCACTGATGGTGCTCGGCTTCCTCGGCACGCTCATCGCCCTCGAACGGGCGGTCGCCCTGCGGGTCCCCCTCGGGTACGCCGCCCCCGCCCTGCTCGGGCTCGGCGGACTGGCCCTGGCCCTCGGCCTGCCGCGCACCGTCGGCCAGGTCCTGCTCCTCGACGGCTGTCTCGCGCTCGTCGCCGTGCTCGTGGCGCTGTGGCGTCGCCGCCGGGACGACCCCGTCGTCGTCGAGGCGCTCGGGGCCACGCTGGCCACGCTCGCCGCCCTGCTCTGGGTGCGCGTGGATGCCGCCGTCGTCGTCCCGCTGCTCGCGGGCTTCGTCGTGCTCACGATCGCGGCCGAGCGGGTCGAGCTGGCCCGGATCCACCTCCCCGCGTCGGCCGAGCGCACCCTCGTGGCGATCGGCGCCCTCGTCGCGACCGCGGCCACCGGCGCGGTGCTCTTCCCCGACCCGGGCTCGCGCGCGTTCGGCCTCTCCCTGCTGGTGCTCGTCGGCTGGCTCGCGCCGCGCGACGTCGCCCGGCACACCATCCGATCCCGTGGCCAGGCCCGGTTCAGCGCCGCGGCGATGCTGGCGGGCTACGGGTGGCTCGCCGTGGCCGGGGTCGCCTGGACCCTCGCCGGAGTCACCACCACGCCCGCGACACACGACGTCGTGGTCCACACGATCTTCCTCGGCTTCGTCATGAGCATGGTGCTGGCGCACGCGCCGGTCATCCTGCCCGCCGTGCTGCGCCGGCCGGTGCCCTACCGCCCCCTCCTCTGGGCGCCGCTCGTCGTGCTGCACGCGGCCCTCCTCCTGCGGGTGGTCGGCGACCTCGCCGGTCGGCCGCTGCTGGTCGCCGTCGGCGGTTACGGCACGGCGGCTGCCCTGCTGCTCCTGCCTCTGGCCGCGGTGCTCACCGCCGTCCTGCCCGCTCCGGCGCCGATCCTCCCCCGCGCCGGCACCCCCCGACCGCTGGTGCGGTCCTGACCCTCGCATGGAGCACCCGTGAACCGCCCTGCCCCGTCGACACCCCGGCGCTCCTGGCCGTTGCGTGACCGCCCCGGCCTGGTGTGGCTGGCCCTGGCCGCCGTCGTGGCCCTGGCGCACCCCTTCGTCCCTGCCTCCGGGTGGCTGATGGTGCACCTGGTCCTGCTCGGGGCGCTCACCCACTCGGCGATGGTGTGGAGCACCCACTTCACCCAGGCGCTGCTGAAGACCCCCGCCGAGATCGACGACCGCACGCAGCAGAACCGGCGGATCGGGTTGCTGCTCACCGGGTCCGCGGCCGTCCTGGTCGGGGTCCCGACCGGCTGGTGGCCGCTGACGGTCGTCGGCGCGACGGCCGTCTCGGGCGCGGTGCTGTGGCACGGCATCCAGCTCTGGCGGCGGCTGCGCCGCGCGCTGCCCGGCCGGTTCCGCATCTCGGTCCGCTACTACCTCGCCGCCGCGGCCTGTGTGCCGGTCGGAGCGGCACTCGGCGCGTGGCTGGCTCGGGGCCTCGACGACGAGCGGCACGGAGCGGTGCTCGTGGCCCACTCGATGGTCATGGTGCTCGGCTGGATCGGCCTCACCGTCACCGGCACGCTCGTCACCCTGTGGCCCACCATGCTGCGCACCCGGATGGACGACCGCGCCGAGCGCCTCGCGCGCCAGGCGCTGCCGGTCCTGGTGGCCGGGCTCGCGGTGCTCGCCACGGGGGCCGCCCTCGGCTCGCGACCGGTCGCCCTCGCCGGCCTGGTCGGCTACGGCGCGGGGCTGGCCTGGTGGGGCCGAGCCCTGGTCAGGCCGGCTCGCACGGCACCGCCCCGGGCGTTCGCCACGTGGTCGGTCACGGCGGCCCTGGGCTGGTGGGTCGTCGCGATCGCACTGGTCGGCTGGCGCCTGGCGACCAGCGCGTCGTGGGCGACCCTCGCCGACGGCTACGGCGTGGTGGCCGCGGTCGTGGTCGTCGGTTTCGCCGCCCAGCTGCTCTTCGGGGCGCTCTCCTACCTCATCCCGTCGGTGCTCGGCGGCGGCCCGTCGGTGGTGCGGGCGGCCCAGGCGTGGCTCGACCGCGGGTCGCTGTGGCGGGTCACCGTGGTCAACCTCGGCCTGCTCGTCTGCCTGCTGCCCTCGCCGAGCACCGTGCGCGTGGCGGTGTCGGTGCTCGTGCTCGGCGCCCTCGTGGCGTTCCTGCCCCTGCTGCTGCGCGCGATCCGCGCGGCCGTGGCCGCGCGACGGGCGCTGCTGGTCTCGGTCGCCGAGGCCGACGAGGCGGGGGTGAGGCCCGCGCCCGCGCCGGTACCGGCCCCCCGCGCCACGTCAGGGGCCCAGCTGCTCACGGCCGTGGCGAGCCTCGCCCTCGTCGTCACCCTCGGCGTGGCCGCGGACCCCGCTGCGGCAGGGCTGGTCGTGGCCTCGCCGGGCAGCGGCGCCTCCGTCGGCGGCGCCCGGGCCGCCGTGGAACCCACCGGCCACACGACCCGCGTGCGCGTCGAGGCGCACGACATGTCGTACTCCCCCAGCGCCATCACGGTGCCCCACGGCGACCGGCTGGTCATCGACCTGGTCAACCTCGACGACGGCTCGCCGCACGACCTGACCTTCGACGGCGGCATCCAGACCGGGCGGGTCATGCCCGGTCGCTCGGCCACCCTCGACGTCGGCGTGCTCGGCGCGAGCACCCAGGGGTGGTGCCGCATCATCGGGCACCGGCAGATGGGCATGGTCCTCGACGTCGTCGTGGCGGGCGCACCTGCGGGGCCCGCGGGTGGCGACCTGACGGCATCCGGCACGACCGCGGCATCCGGCACCGAGCCCCTGGTCGACCTGTCCGGCACCCCGGACGCCGGGCTTCACCGCGGTGCCCGCGGCGCTCCCCCCGCTCGGCGCCTCGCGCACCCACGCGGTCACGCTGACGATCGAGGAGGTCGAGCTGGAGGTGGCGCCGGGCGTGCGGCAGAAGCGCTGGACGTTCGACGGCGCCGTGCCCGGCCCGACCCTGCACGGGCGGGTCGGCGACACCTTCGTCGTCACGCTGGTCAACCACGGCTCGATGGGCCACTCGGTCGACTTCCACGCCGGCGAGCGCGCCCCGGACGACGTGATGCGCACCATCCCGCCGGGCCGCTCGCTGACCTACCGGTTCACCGCGGACCGCGCCGGGGTGTGGATGTACCACTGCTCGACGATGCCGATGAGCGCGCACATCGCGGCCGGCATGCACGGGGCCGTCGTCATCGAGCCCGACGGACTGCCCGAGGTCGACCGCAGCTACCTGCTCGTGCAGTCGGAGGTGCACCTCGACGGCGACGGTCGCACCCCGGTGCGCGAGGTGGACGCCGCCTCCGCGGCCGCGGACACGCCGGATGCCGTGGTGTTCAACGGTGGCGCCAACCAGTACGTCTCCCGGCCGCTGACGGCACAGGTGGGCGACCGGGTGCGCTTCTGGGTGCTGGCCGCCGGGCCGAACCGGGGGTCGAGCTTCCACGTCGTGGGCAGCCAGTTCGACACGGTGTGGTCCGAGGGCGCCTACCTGCTGCGGCACGGCGCGGGCCCCATGGGCGACACCGGCGGCGGCAGCCAGGTGCTCGACCTTGCGGCCGCCCAGGGCGGGTTCGTCGAGCTGACGGCGCGCGAACCCGGACACTACGCCTTCGTCACCCACGTCATGGCGGATGCCGAGCGCGGCGCCCGCGGCCTCCTGGCCGTCAGTCGGTAGCTCAGGGCATGCCGCGCCGGCCATGGGTGCGTGGGGGTTCGTACCCTCCCTCGGGTGGCACCATCTCCGCCCGCACCCCGAGCAGCCGCACCGGCCGGTCGTCGGCCAGCGCCCGGTAGAGGCCGAGCGCGGTGTCGGCGATCACCGCGGCGTCCCAGGTCGGCTCGGCCAGCTTGCGTGACCGGTTCACGGTGAAGAACGGCACGAACCGCACCTTGAGGTGCACCCGGACGCACGCGCGGCCCTCGGCCCGGATGTCGTCGACCACCTGGGCTGCCAGCACCCGCACGGCCTCCTCGACCTCGTCGGCGTCGGCGAGGTCGCGCTGGTAGGTCGTCTCCCGCCCGTGGGCCCGGGCCACCCACGGGGTGTCGTCGACCGTGGAGCTGCTCTCACCACGACCCAGCGCCCCGAGCCACGGGCCGGTCTGTGGGCCGAACTCGGTTGCCAGCAGGGCGTCCTGCGCCTCGGCAAGGTCCCGGACCGTCATGACGCCGAGCCCGGCCAGCCGCTGCGAGATGCGCGGGCCGACGCCCCACAGGTCCTGGGTCGGCCGCTCCCCCATCACCTCGAACCAGGTGTCGCGGGTGAGCCGGAAGCTGCCGCGCGGCTTGCCGAACTCGGTCGCGATCTTGGCCCGCACCTTGGTGTCCCCGATGCCCACGGAGCAGTGCAGGCCGGTCGCCGCGAGCACGTCGGCGCGGATCCGCTGCGCCATCGCCTCGGGGTCGTCGGCCTCCACGCCGACGAACGCCTCGTCCCAGCCGAGCACCTCGACGACCGCGCCGGGAACTGCGCGCAGGGTGTCCATGACGACGGCGGATGCCGCGTCGTAGGCCGGCTTGTCGACCGGCAGCACCACGGCGTCGGGGCAGCGGCGCACGGCGGTGCGCAACGGCATCCCCGAGCGCACGCCGAAGGCACGGGCCTCGTACGACGCCGTCGACACGACACCGCGCTCGGTGGGATCGCCGCGACCGCCGACGATGACCGGCAGGCCCGCGAGCTCGGGTCGGCGCAGCACCTCGACGGCAGCGATGAACTGGTCCATGTCGACGTGCAGGACCCAGGGCGCCATCGGTCAATGGTGGCGGATCAGGTGGGGTCGGTCGCGGCTACGGCGCGTTGCGGTCGAGGTCGGCGAAGGCGGCCCACATGATGAAGAAGTCGAGGGCCAGCATGACGCAGGCGGCGACCGGGCTGTACGGGATCCACAGGAAGTTGCCGAACATGCTCAGCGTCGCGACGACGACCGCCACGCCCCGCGCCCAGTCGGCCCGTCGGCGCAGCGCGATGCCGGCGGCGATGGCGGCGACACCGAGGGCCAGGTGGGCCCACCCCCACCTCGAGCCCTCCGAACCGAGGAAGTACCCCTTGGCGGTGGTGAAGTCGTCGTCGCTGAACAGCGCCCCGAACCCCTGCACGAGGTGGAAGAAGCCGACGACGATGAGGAGCACCGCGGCGAACGAGGTCGACGCGACGCGCCGGTGGGTGTCGTACGTGCGCGTGGGCATACCCCGCGAGTCGACCTTCTTGGACATGGGCCCGTCCTTCCGTGGCACGCCGGCGCCCGGGGGTGTCCGGGTGTCGGGCACCACTGTTCTACCCGCTGCACCCGTCTCGCGTCACCCATACCGGATGACGGTGGGTGCCGTGGTCGCGGGGTGAGTACCGTGGCCGGGATGGACAGCGTCCGCCATCCCAGCCAGCCCGGCCGTGCCGCATGAGGGCCGTCGTGTACGACCGGTACGGCCCTCCGGAGGTGCTCCACCTCGAGCAGGTGGAGCAGCCGACCCCGAAGCGCGACCAGGTGCTCGTCGAGGTGCTCGCGACCTCGGTGAACCTCTCCGACTGGGAGAGCCTCGTGGGCTCCCCCGCCTACGCACGCTTCGGCGGCCTGCGCCGTCCCGCCCGGCACGTGCTGGGCTCCGACATCGCGGGCCGCGTCGTGGCCGTCGGCTCCGAGGTCACGACGTTCCGGCCCGGCGACGAGGTGTACGGCGACAACCTGGGGCTCAAGGGCGGGTTCGCCGAGTTCGCCGTGGCTCCCGCGAACGTGCTCGCGCCGAAGCCGTCGGCGCTCACCTTCGTCGAGGCGTCGACGATCCCCCAGGCGGGCGCCATCGCGCTGCAGGGGACGGCGGGGGCGGGGCCCGGCACGCGGGTGCTCGTCAACGGCGGCGGTGGCGGCACGGGCATGTTCGCCATCCAGGTCGCCAAGGGTGCCGGCGCGCACGTGACCGCGGTCGACAACGCCGGCAAGCTCGACCACATGCGCGCGCTGGGCGCCGACGCGGTGCTCGACTACCGGCGCGACGACTTCACCCGCCACGGGCCCTACGACCTCGTGCTCGACCTCGTCGCCCACCGCTCGGTGCGTGACTACCGCCGGGCCCTGGCACCGGGGGGCCGGTACCGGTGCGTGGGCGGACCGGCTCGCACGGTGCTGAGCGTCCTGGTCGCCGGTGCGGTCGTGGGTCGGCTCAGCGGCCGCCGCATCGGCGTCCTCGCGGTGAGACCCGGCCCGGCGCACTTCGGCCCGCTTGCCGAGCGGTGCGTGACCGGCGAGGTCACCATCCACGTCGACCGCACCTTCGCGCTCGAGGAGGTGCCCGAAGCACTCGCCCACGTCGGCGAGGGGCGCGCCCTGGGCAAGGTCGTGGTGGTGCCCGGATGAGCCGGTGGCCCACCCCCCGACGCGGCTACCCGGCGACCGGGACGAGCTCCATGACCGGGTGACCGGCGGCCTCCCGGGCGAAGGCCTCGGGCGGGTCATCGACCGTGGCGGCGAAGTAGGGCCGCGGGACGGTGGCGACCGTGACGTACTGCTTGAGCACCGGGCCGGCCTCCTCCGGGCCGACCTCGCGCACCGTGTAGCGGGTCGTGGAGAACCGTCGGGTCAGCCGCACCTCGCCCGCGGCTCGCGCGTTGAGCACCCAGCCCACCGTGCCGTAGGGCGCGACCAGCCACCGCCGGCCGTCGAGCTCGACGACCGTCACGGGGTTGTGTCGCTCGGCCCCGGTCCTGCGGCCCACCGTGGTCAGCACGTACGAGTTGGGGATCACGCCGGCTCGGGTGAGCGCCGTCGTCATCACGTTCTCGAACCGGTGGAACCGGTGTCGCCGGTAGGTCTTCGGTGCGCTTGGGTTGGAACTGGTCACGCTTGCGACGGTAGACCCATACCACGGCGCACCACCACGTCGTTGGCACAGCGCAGCACCGGCGGGCCCACGAGGGCGGCCTCGAGCCGCGCGACGGTCGACCGCACGTGGAAGGTGACCGAGGCTCCGGCCGGCAGGGTGACGAGCGCGTCGTCGACCACGGCATCCGGGTCGAGCCGGTCGACGAGCAGGGTGACGTCCTTCGCCAGGCTGCGCGCCGTGACCTCGACGCGGTAGCCACCCGGCTCGGCGGCGACGACCACGTCCAGCGGCTCCGGGTCGAGGTCGAGGTCGACGTCCTCGGCCCAGGTGTGTACCGTGCGACGGTCGTCGAGCTCGACGACGAGCAGCTCGGATGCCGTGTCGCCCGGTACCCGCACGCCGGCCGCGAGCGAGGCCAGGTGCACCGTGCGGGGCGCCACGGCGACGTCCACGGCATCCGTGGCCAGCACCGTGCCGTCCAACCGCTCCCGCCGCACGAACAGCGTCCCGGCCCAGACGTCGTCGCTGTCGTTGACCAGGGCCACGACCTCCTCGGGTGCGCCGGTCGGGCCGGGCCGTTGCTGCACGGTGAGAAGCCGGTCGGCGAACGCCGCCCGCATCGCCCACCACAGCGGCTTGACCCGCTCGTCGCCGTCGACTGCGGCCCACGAGGTCACCGGCCAGCAGTCGTTGAGCTGCCACACGATGGCCCCCGCGGTGCGTGGCCACCACGAGCGGTAGTGGGTGAGTGCGTACGCCACCGCCCGCGCCTGGTTGAGCTGGGTCGCCCAGTGCCAGTCGGTGAAGTCGTCGGGCACGCCGAGGTGCGGCTCCAGCCCGCGGTCGAGCTTGGCGTTGCCGTCGTCGGCCTTCTGGTGGAGCAGGAAGGTCGGGTGCGCCTTGGTCGCGACGGCACCGCCGGCGTCGCGGACCGCGCGCTGCAGGGTCGCCCAGGTCGGCGGCCCCTGGAAGCCGAACTCCGAGCAGAAGCGCGGCACGGCATCGCGGTAGGCCGTGTGGTCGACGCGGTTCCACACCTCCCACTCGTGGTGGGTGCCGTGGTCGGGGTCGTTGGGGTGCACCTCGCCGAGGGCGTGGCCGGGCGAGTACGGCGAGCCCTGCGCGTAGGGCCGGGTGGGGTCGAGCTCGGCGAGCACCCGGGGGAACACCTCGGAGTAGTAGCGCCACCCCCAGGTGCGGCCCCGGAGCTGCTCCTGCCAGCCCCAGTCGACGAACCCCCAGAGGTTCTCGTTCCCGCCGTTCCAGAGCACCAGCGAGGGGTGGCAGCTCAGCCGGGTCACCTGCTCGCGCGCCTCGGCCTCGAGCTCGGTGAGGTGCGGCTCCTCCTCGGGGTAGGCCGCACAGGCGAGCAGGAAGTCCTGCCAGACCATCAGGCCCGCGGCGTCGCAGAGCTCGTAGAAGTCCTCGCTCTCGTAGATGCCGCCACCCCAGACCCGCAGCAGGTTCAGGCCCGCCCCGACGGCCTGGTCGACGCGGCGGGCCAGCCGGGCCCGGGTGACGCGGGTCAGGAGGTGGTCGTCGGGGATCCAGTTGGCGCCCTTGACGAACAGCGGCCGGCCGTTGACGGCGAGCGTGAACGGCGTGCCGTGCTCGTCGGGCGTGGTGTCCAGGGTGACGCTGCGCAGCCCCACCCGCCGCTGCCAGGAGTCGAGGGCGCTGCCGTCGGGGTCGAACAGCGTGACCTCGAGGTCGTGCAGCACCGCCTCGCCGTGCCCGCGCGGCCACCACAGGGCGGGGTCCGCCACCACGACGTCGACGACGGCGCTCACGGCCTCGGCGGCCACCCGCCCGATGACCTCGTGAGCACCGAGGCGCACCGCCACCGCGAGCTCCCCCGGCGCAGGGCCGAGCCCGGCCCGCTCGACGTCGAGGTGCACGCTGACGGTGGCGGTCCCGTGGTCGTCCGACACCGACACCAGCGGCCGCACCGCCGCGATCCGGGCCACCCGCCACCGCTCGACGGACACGGGCTGCCAGAGGCCGGCGGTCTGCAGGTCGGGGCCCCAGTCCCAGCCGAAGCTGCACGCCATCTTGCGCACCATGTTGAGCGGCTGCGGATAGGCGCCGGGGCGGAACCCGATCCGGTCCTGCTCCGCCTCGGCGTGCTCGAGGGCGGAGCGGAGGTCGACGGTCAGCGGGAGCGGCACGCCACCCGCGGCGGCCGCTGCGCCCCGGACGTCGAGGCGGTGGGAGCGGTGCATGTTCGCCGTGCGGGCCACGACCGCGCCGTCGAGGGTGACGGTCGCGACCGTGTCGATGCCGGCGAGGACCAGGTCGACCCGCTCGTCGGCCGCGGGTGGCTCGAGGCGCACCTTGGTGGTGTAGCGCCAGCTCGTCCGGCGCATCCACGCCAGCCGTTGCTCTGCGTCGTCGACGTACGGGTCCGGGATGAGCCCCGCGTCCAACAGGTCGGTGTGCACGGTGCCCGGGACCGTGGCCGCCACCTCGACGCCCTCGAGGTCGGCCGGCACCGGGCCGGAGGTCGCACGCAGGTGCCAGCCCGCGACGGTGGAGCTGGTGCGCATGGGCCCTCTTTCGACGATGGGCCTCAGTATCCCGGGAACACCGCGCGCAGGTCATCCAGACCGATGTTGCCCGAGACCGAGACGCCGTCCGGGGTCCAGCGGGGGGTGAGCCGACCGGAGAGGAGACGCGCGACGGCATCCGCCGGCCCGACGAAGGATGCCGTGACGTCGCCGCCCGCGGGCACCAGCGCGACCGCGTCGGTGACCGAGAGCGCCAGGTCGAGGTCACCGAGGCCGACCAGGGCCGGCTCGGCGACCACGTCGGCCCTGCCGCTGAAGCCGACGAGGAACGCGAGGCCGTTGCCGAGGTGACCGACCAGCATCCGCGACGTGGTGTCGTCGATGGCCGCGTGGTCGTCGTACGCGACGCGCACGTCCCACGAGTGCTGGGCGGCCTCGTTGAGGCGCATGCCGGCGTACGACGCCAGCGACAAGGGGGCGGGGAGGAAGCCGAGGTCGACCTGAAGGGCGGAGCGCTGCTCGGGGGTGAGCGCCTCGAGGGTCGCCACGAGGTCGTCGTCCGCCGTCAGGAAGCCGTCGGCCTGCTCGCGCGGGGACAGCGCGTTCCAGCGGTCCCAGACCGACTGGTTGAAGCCGTCGCCCAGTGCCTCGCCCGCACCGGTGGCGGCCTGCAGGGTCGCCCGGCTGATCTCGGCGCCGCTGCCGAGGTGGGAGAGCACCTGGGCGACCGGCCACTCCGAGGCACCCGAGGGCGCGAGCAGCTGCTCGTCGGTGAGGTCGCGCACCACCGCGGCGAGCTCGTCATGGGTGGAGCGCAGGGCGGAGATCGTCGCGTCAGCGGTGGGGGTCATGCGGTCCGCAACCGCGAAGCGGACCGCGCTGTTCCCGGCCCGTCCGACGTCCCATCGCCTCGCGGCCCCGGTCGGCCGCGTGTCCCCTTCCGTGCGGCTGGCGGCGACGCGGGTCGTGCACGTGCCGCTGCGACGCCCGCGTCACTCCCCCGGGCCCCGCGACCACGCGAGCGATACCGTCGGCGGGTCCATCCTCCCGAACCCGAGGAGTACCGCCGTGCTGGTCACCTCACCCTTCGGCAGGCTCGCCGACGGATCGCAGGCCACCGCCCACACGATCGACGCAGGCGCCGGCGGCCTGCAGCTGACCGTGCTCGACCTGGGTGCCACCGTCACGCGACTGCGGATGCCGTTGCCCCGCAACGGTTTCATCGACGTCGCCCTGGCCCTCGGCAGCGCGCAGGAGTACGCGTCGCCGGCCAACCCGTACCTCGGTGCGACGGTCGGGCGCTACGCCAACCGGATCGGCGGTGCGAGCTTCACCCTCGACGGGGTGCGCCGTGAGCTGGCGGCGAACGAGGGGCCCACCTGCCTGCACGGTGGTCCCGCCGGCTTCAGCTCCCGGCGATGGTCGGTGGTGGGCTCCGACGACCACTCGGTCGAGCTGGAGCTGGTCAGCCCGGACGGCGACCAGGGCTTTCCCGGCGAGGTGACCGCCCGGGTGCGCTACACGGTCGCCCTCGACACGGTCACGATCGAGCACCGGGCCCGGACCGATGCGCCCACGGTGCTCAGCCTGACCAACCACACCTACTTCAACCTGGCGGGGGAAGGCACCATCGAGGACCACCGGCTCACCGTGGCCGCCGACGCGTTCCTCCCGGTCGACGCCGACTCGATCCCCCTGGGGAACCTCGAACCGGTGCGGGGTGGCCCGTTCGACTTCCGGGAGGCGGCCGGCATCCACGACCGGGTGCGGTCGCCACACCCCCAGGTGCGCCTGGCCTCCGGCATCGACCACGCCTACGTGGTCGACGGGGACGGGCTGCGTCTCGCCGCCCGCCTCGAGCACCCGCCGACCGGGCGCGTGCTCGAGGTCTCGACGACGCAGCCGTCGGTGCAGGTGTACACGGGCAACAAGCTCGACGGCACCCTGACCGACCGGGCAGGGCGGTCGCTGGAGGCCCGGGGCGGCATCGCCCTGGAGTGCCAGGCCTACCCGGACGCTCCCAACCACCCGAGCTTCCCCTCGACCGTGGTGCGGCCGGGTGAGGAGTACCGCGCCACCACGGTCTGGCGCCTCGTCACCACCTGAGCGAGTCGGGTGCTGAGACGGCTGCCAGGGCAGCCATCCGGGCACCCGACTCAGGAAGGTCTTCGGCTGTGGCCGCCGCCACGCCCAGCCGAGCCGTGGCATCGGTCGGCACTACAGTCCGAGATGTGTCAGCAGCAGCGCACGGGCGTGCCCCGCGCCCGGAGTCCCGGTGGGCCGACCTCGACGGACCCGTGCACTACCTCGACTTCGGCGGGCCCTCCGACGGCCCCCTGGTCGTCTGCGTGCACGGCCTCGGCGGCTCGGCGGTCAACTGGGCCGCGGTCGCCCCCACGCTGGCGCAGACCTGCCGGGTACTGGCCATCGACCTCGCCGGGTTCGGGCACACCCTGGGCGGCTCCCGCTCGACGTCGGTGCAGGCGAACAACCGGTTGCTGCACCGCTTCCTCGTCGAGGTGGCGGGCACGCCCGCGATCCTCATCGGCAACTCGATGGGCGGGCTGATCTCGATCCGCCAGGCGGCGCGCCGTGCCGACACCGTCGCGGGGCTGGTGCTCGTCGACCCGGCTCTCCCACCCGCGCTGCGCGCCCGGCCCGACCCCAAGGTCTTCGCGGCGTTCGCGGCCTTCATGGTGCCGGTGGTGGGACGTCGGATGGTGCGCCGTCCGCGCGACCAGGAGTCCGCCGTCAAGGCGGCCCGCGAGCTGATGGCGCTGTGCTGCGCCGACCCCGACCGGATCCCACCCGACGTCGTCGACCTCCACGCCGAGCTCGCCGGCCAGCGGCTCGAGTACCCCGACGTCGACTCCGAGCTGCTCACCGCGGCGCAGTCGCTGCTCTGGGTGCTCGCCGACCGCAAGCGGTACGCGACGATGCTCCAGAACATCGACGTGCCGGTGCTGCTCCTGCACGGGGACCAGGACCGCCTCGTCAACATCGCCTCGGCCCGAGTCGCTGCCGCTGCGAACCCGCAGTGGCAGTTCGAGACCGCGCACGGCGTGGGCCATGTCCCCCAGCTCGAGGCGCCCCAGTGGACCATCGACGCCGTGCTGGGGTGGCTCGCGCAGCACCCCGACGTCGCCGACATCGCCTCGCGGGCCAAGACCTCCGTCAGGCAGCGCCGGTGACCGTGCAGCGACTCAGCTCGCTCGACGCCGGGTTCCTCCAGCTCGAGAACGACCGCCAGCAGATGCACGTCGGCTCACTGCTGATCTTCGAGGGTCCCCCGCCGACCTACGACGAGCTCGCCGCCCATGTCGCGTCGTGCCTCGACGGGTTGCCGCGGCACCGGCAGCGGGTGCAACGCATGCCGCTCGACCTCGCCCGCCCGGTGTGGGTCGACGACCCGCACTTCCTGTTGGCCTACCACCTGCGGCACACCGCGATCCCCGCCCCCGGGGGTGGGGACGAGCTGCGCACGCTCTTCGGGCGCGTGCTCTCCCAGCGCCTCGACCTCGACCGGCCGCTGTGGGAGCTCTGGCTCGTCGAAGGTCTCGCGGGCGGCCGCTGGGCGCTGTTCACCAAGACCCACCACGCGATGATCGACGGCCTCGCGGGCAACGAGCTCATGGAGGTGCTCCTCGACAGCGAGCCGGTCTCGTCCCGCCCCGCGCCGGCCGCGTGGCGCCCGAGCCGGCCTCCGTCGCGACTCGGGCTCACGGCATCCGGGGTGGCCGGGCTCGCCCGGCTGCCGGTCGACGCCGCGCGCGCGCTCGGTGGCGCGGCCCGTCGCGGACTCAGCTCACCCGGTGCCCTCACCCGAGCCGGAGCCGTACGCGCGTACGGGCTCGCCCGCGTGGGCCGCACCGCGGTGGAGCGGACCAGCGTGCTCAACGGTCCGCTGGGGCCGAACCGGCGCTGGGGGTGGGCCAGGGCCGACCTCGGCGACGTCAAGCGGGTGAAGTCGGCCGCTGGCTGCTCGGTGAACGACGTGGTGCTGGCGGCGGTGGCCGGCGGGTTCCGGCAGTACCTGCTGGCGCGTGGTGAGGATGTGGAGGCGACCACCATCCGCTCGCTGGTACCGGTCTCGGTGCGCACCGAGGAGCACCGCGGGCAGCTCGGCAACCACGTCACCGCGATGTTCGCCGACCTGCCGGTCGGTGTCGAGGGTCCCCGTGAGCGGCTGGCCGTGGTGACCCACCAGATGACCGACCTCAAGGGCAGCGGCCAGGCGGTCGGCGTCGAGTCGATGCTCGCCGCAGCGGACTTCGTGCCCGCGACCCTGATGACGCTCGGGGCGCGGCTGTATGCGTACACCGGGCAGCGGGTGGTCAACACGGTGACGACCAACATCCCCGGGCCGCAGCACCCGCTGTACCTGATGGGCCGGACGATGCTCGAGCTGTTCCCCTACATCCCCGTGGCTCAGGCAGTGCGGATCAGCATCGGGATCTTCTCGTACGACGGGCACCTCACCATCGGCGTCACCGGCGACTACGACGCGGTACCCGACATCGACGTGCTGTGCCGGGCGATCGAGACCTCGCTGGCCGAGCTCGTGGATGCCGTGGCTCCGCCGAGCGTCCCGACCCGGACCGCGAGGTAGCCGGGGTCAGCCCTCCACCGTGGACTTCAGCGCCTCCAGCATGCCCTGCCAGTTCGCGCTGAACTGCTCGGCCTGCTCGGCGGAGTCGTTGCCGTCCTGGGTCAGCGCCACGGTGGTCGGACCATCGCCACCCGAGAGCCGGTAGGCGACGGTGTGGTAGTTCTCGGGCTCGTCGGCCTGCCCCATGAGCGGGCTGTAGTGCGACACCGACAGCAGGTTCGGCTCATCGACCTCGAGCACCTCCCCCTTGTCCTCGTACGTGCGACCGTCCATCTCACCGCGCCAGGTGATCGGGCTGCCGACCTGCCAGTCGGTCGAGACCTCGGCCCCCATCATCCAGTCGGAGATCTGCGCGGGGTCGGTCAGCGCCCGCCAGACAGCGGCCTGACCTGCATCGATGTCGACCTGCGCCCGTGCCACGTGATCACTCATCCCTTCATGAAACACCCGCTCCTGACGGCGGTGGGGGTTCGGTGCGGGGCACTTGGGTGGGCTCGCACCGTTTGCCGTCGTCACCTCGGGGCAGGGTGAGGGTGAGGAGCTGATCATGAACCACTGGACATCGCAACTGCGCCCCGACGGCACGACCTGGCCGCCCGTCACCCCGGACCCGCCGCCTCCCCCGGGCTACGTCGACCCCCTCGCCGAGCTGGACAACGCCTTGGACGGGTCGACGTCCGAGCCGGATGCCGATGAGCCGGCTCCCGCACCGGAGCGCGCCGAGAGCGGGTGACCGCACCTCGCAATCGCCTTCGGCCCGACCACGTTCGGCGAGTACGCGTCCTCGGTGTGGGTAGGGACCACGCACACGAGACCGGGAGGCAGAGATGCGAGCAGTGGTGTGGCAGGGCAAGCGGGACGTCCGGGTGGAGGAGGTCCCCGACCCGGTGATCCAGGACCCGGGGGACGCGATCATCCGGGTGACGAGCACCAACATCTGCGGCTCGGACCTGCACCTCTACGAGGTGCTCGGGGCGTTCATGCACCAGGGCGACGTCCTGGGCCACGAGCCGATGGGCATCGTGGAGGAGGTCGGCGCCGACGTCACGGCGATCGCACCGGGCGACCGCGTGGTCATCCCGTTCCAGATCTGCTGCGGTACCTGTTGGATGTGTGAGCACGGCCTGCAGAGCCAGTGCGAGACGACCCAGGTGCGGGAACAGGACAGTGGCGCAGCCCTGTTCGGCTACTCCGAGCTCTACGGATCGGTGCCGGGTGGTCAGGCCGAGTTTCTCCGGGTCCCCCAGGCGCAGTACACCCACATCAAGGTTCCCGACGGCCCCTCCGATGACCGCTTCGTCTACCTGTCCGACGTGCTGCCCACCGCCTGGCAGGCGGTCGCGTACGCCGACCCCGAGCCGGAGGGCACGCTGCTCGTTCTCGGCCTGGGGCCGATCGGAGACATGGCGTGCCGGATCGCACAGCACCGCGGGGTGCGCCAGGTGATCGGCGTCGACCTCGTCGACGCCCGCCTGGACCGGGCCCGCGCTCGCGGGGTGACGACGCTCGACCTGCGCGAGGTCGACGACATCGCGACGGCGGTGCGCGACCTGACCGGCGGCCGTGGCGCGGATGCCGTGGTCGACGCGGTGGGGATGGAGGCCCACGGCTCCCCCGTGGTCGAGGTGAGCCACAAGGTGGTGGCTGCCCTGCCCGACGTGGTGGCCAGGAAGCTGATGACCACCGTGGGCATCGACCGCCTCGCGGCGGTGCGGACCGCGATCGACGCCGTGCGGCGAGGTGGCACGATCTCGCTCAGCGGCGTCTACGGCGGGATGGCCGACCCGATGCCGATGATGACGCTGTTCGACAAGCAGGTGCAGCTGCGCATGGGGCAGGCCAACGTCAAGCGGTGGGTGCCCGAGATCCTGCCCCTGCTGACCGACGACGACCCGCTCGGTGTCGACGACTTCGCCACCCACCACCTGCCCCTGGACGCGGCGCCCGGCGCCTACGCCGACTTCCAGGCCAAGAAGGACGGCATGGTCAAGGTCGTGCTCAAGCCCGGGATGGCGGCCGCGCAGGCCGAGTGAGCGACGCCTGCCCGACCCGCGAAGAGTGCGGTGCGAGGTCAGGGCAGGATCGCTGGTACGAGGCGGAAGGGACCGACCGTGGCCGACGTCGACGACCTCCTCGCGCGGCTCGCCAAGGGGCTGGCCCAAGCGTGCCGCCTCGGGCCTGCCCCTGCCTGACCGGTTGTGCCGGGCCGCCGTCGACCTGCTCGGGTGCGACGGCGGCGCGGTCACGCTGGCCTACACCCACGTCGAGCGGGTGACCTTGTGCGCCAGCGACGACACGGCCCTGCTGCTGGAGGAGACGCAGGACGTCCTCGGTCAGGGGCCCGGTCCCGACGCGTTCACCACCGGCACCTACGCACGCTTCGACCTCCTCGACGTCGACGGACCCGACCCGCGGTGGCCGCTGCTGGAGTCCGACTCCCTCACCCGCCTCGCGCCGCTCGTGGTGCACGCCGTGCCGATGGGCGAGGGTGAGGACCGCGTGGTCGGCGTGCTCACGCTCTACCAGCGGGGCGTGGACCGCGACATCGACCTGGCTGCCGCCCTCGTCGTCAGCCGGGTCGTCGCGGCCGCCCTGCTCGCTGACGGACCGAGCATGCAGGAGGCCGGTCAGGCAGCGTGGTCCGAGCGCGCCGAGGTGCACCAGGCCACCGGCATGGTCGTCGCGCAGCTCGGCGTGCCGGAAGAGGACGCCCTCGCGCTGCTGAGGGCCCACGCCTACTCGCACGACCAGAGCGTTCGGCGCACCGCCCACGACGTCATCACCGGCCGCCTCACCTTCTCGGCCAATCCAGACCAGGAGATCGAGTCCACCTGAGGCTCACCAGCGTCTCGGACGTCCTGGAGAGGGCCGACGCGGCGAGGGTCGCGCCGACCTCGACGTCACGGGTGCCCCGGCCCGGCCCGTCGCGGGCGTCACCGCTGCCCTGCCCGCGCAGGTGGCCGCGGCCCTCGACGCACGGCCCACCTCATGACGTCGGTTCGCCGGGGTCCGCGCCGCTCTCGATGACCCGCAGCGCCACCTCGCGCAGCTTGGTGTTGTGGTCCTGTGAGGACCGCTTGAGCCGCTCGAAGGCCGTGGTGGGGGTCCACCGGTGGCGTTCGACGAGGATGCCGACCGCCTGACCGATCTCCTCGTGGCTCTCGATGGCCCGCCGCAGGTGCTGCTCGCGCTCGGCGAACGTCGTCGCCGCGACCACGCGGTCGCAGGCGAGGGCCAGGGCCTGCACGAGCAGGTCACCGGCGATGCGCTCGTCGGGGGTCACCGGGCGCGGGACGGGGAAGGAGACCCACACCCGGCACCTCGGGTCGCGGTCGCCTGCGGTGAGCAGGATGCCGTGGACGTCGCCGTCACCCACGGGTTCGGTGTCCTCCGCGCCGAGCGCCCGGGCCACTGTGGCGTCGAGGTCACCCGGGACGAGCGGTCCGGAGGCAGTGAAGACGTGCTCGTGCTGGCCCACGACGACGATGACCGTCGCCTCGCCGGTGAAGAGCACGGACAGACCGGCGACGGCGGCGGCCACGACGTCGGTGAGCTCGTCGGCGGCACCCAGCTCCGCGGCGAGCCGGGCTGCGGTGGCGCGGCGCTCGCGCGCCTCGTGCTCGAGCGTCACGTCGCGCACCGTCGCGAGCACGAGCGAGGGTTGGCGCCGCCCCCCCTCGACGATGCTCACCCGCACCGAGGCGACGACCCGACGGCCCTCACGGTGGCGCAGCACCGTCTCGACCGACTGGGGCCGGTCGTGCAGAGCCACGGCGCGGTCGACGGCATCCGCGAAGCCGGCCCTCGACCCGACCTCGTCGACGTCCCAGGGGTACGGGGCGCTGAACGGTCCGTCCTCGTCGCGCCAGCCCAGCATGCAGGTGAACCGGTCGTTGGCCTCGAGGACGGTGCCGTCGAGGTCGAGGATGAGCAGGGCGTCGTGCAGGCCGTCAGTGACGGCCCGGCGCCAGGAGGCGTCCTGGGTGCGCGCGCCGGCACGCTCGAGGTTGCTCGCGACCCGGGCCCGCAGCTCCAGCACCGAGAAGGGCTTGACGAGGTAGTCGTCGGCACCGGCTCCCAGGGCCGTGCTCGTCTCGTGGTCACCGGCCCGCGCCGAGAGGAGCACGACCGGCACCCCGCTGAGCGCCGGGTCGCGCCGGATGGCGTCGACGAGCCCGTAGCCGTCGAGCCCGGGCATCATGACGTCGGCCAGCACCAGGTCGGGCGGCTCACGGCGTACCGCGTCGAGCGCCGCGACTCCGTCGGGGACGAGCTCGATCTCGTACTGCTCGCCGAGCACCTGGGCCAGGTAGGTGCGCAGGTCGTCGTTGTCCTCGGCCACGACGAGCCGGCGCCGGTTCGGGGAGGACGACCCGACGACGAGCGACGCACCCGGCGCGGACGAGGAGGAGCCCGGCTGCCGCTGCCAGGCCTGGACCTCCCTGAGGAAGTCGTCGATCCGGCGGGGGGTCATCGCCGAGGACCGGGCCGGAGCCCCGGGGTCCGGCGACGCGGCAGGCCGCACCGGCAGCCGCACCGTGAAGGTGCTGCCGCGCCCCACCTCGCTCGTGAGGACGACCGTGCCACCCATCATCTCGGTGAGCTGCTGCACCATCGCCAGACCGATGCCGGCTCCCTCGTGCGAGCGGGCGCCGTCCGGCGCCGGGAGCCGCTCGAACCTCGCGAAGGCGCGGTCGACGTCCTCCGGGTGGATGCCGACCCCCGTGTCGCTCACCGCGATCTCGACGTCGTCGTCGACCTGCCGCACGCGCAGCCCGACCGACCCCCGCGGCGTGTACTTCACCGCGTTGGTCAGCAGGTTGAGCACGATGCGCTCGACCATGTCGCGGTCGAGGTGGGCCTGGAGGCCGCAGCCGCAGTCGTGGTCGAAGGTGAGACCGGCTCGCTCGACAGCGGGCCGGAAGCTCTCTGCCAGGCCGCTGGCCAGCTGTGAGACGTCGACCTGCGCGAACCGCGGCGCCAGACCGCCGGACTCGATGCGGCCGAAGTCGAGCATGGCGTCGACCAGCCGGGCCAGCCGGAGCGTGCTCCGCTCGACGAGCTCCAGGCGCTCGCGCTGGCAGGGGTCGTGCTCGGCGGCGAGCGCCTCGCTGACCGGGCCGGCGATGAGGGTGAGTGGCGTGCGCAGCTCATGGCTGAGGTTGGTGAAGAAGGCGCTCTTCGCGGCGTCGAGCTCGACGAGGGCCTCGCGCCGCCGACGCTCCTCGGTCAGCTGCCGGACGTCGCTGAGGGCGGCTGCGACGTGGGTGGCGCACAGGGTCGCGTAGGCCTGGAGGGAGCGGTCCCAGCGTCGGTGCACCGACTCGCCGAGCACGATGACGGCCGCCCCCCGGCCACGCGCGGGGCCGGCGGACGCCGCCACGGGGTAGGCGTGCCACGCGGCGACGCCGCCCGAAAGAGCCTCGCCGTCCGCCCGCACGGTCACCGGTCGTCCGGTGCCGGAGACCTGCCGCACGAGGTCGGCGACGCGGGCACACGTTCCGGGGGTCTGGTCGGGGAGCTGGTGCTCGACGAGGGCGGCGAGCGCGCCGGGCTGGCCCTCGGGCGGTGCGTCGAGGACCACGACGACGGGGTGGTCCGCCGTGTTCGTGCCCATGATGGCGGCGGCGGTGCGCACGACGTCGGCGCGGCTCGGTGCCCCCATCAGGGCGGCCATCTCGGCCAGCGTCGCGAGGCGCCGCTCGCCGACGACCCGTTCGGTGGTCTCGGTGACGGCGCAGAACACTCCCCCGACCCCGCCGGCCTCGTCGGCGATCGGGCTGTAGGAGAAGGTGAAGTAGCACTCCTCCGGGTAGCCGTTGCGGTCGAGCACGAGCAGCTGGTCGTCGGACCAGGTGGCACCCCCACCCGCCATCACCTGGTCGAGCATCGGGCCGATGACGTCCCAGATCTCGCCCCAGACCTCGCGGCCCGGAGCGCCCAGCGCGCGGGGATGCTTGCTCTGGCCCAGCATCGGCCGATACGCGTCGTTGTAGATCATCACCAGCTCTGGCCCCCACCACAGCAGGATCGGGAAGCGCGACGACAGGCAGATGTCGACCGCGGTGCGCAGGCTCTGGGGCCAACCCCGCGGGTCGCCCAGCGGGCCGTCGGACCACGGCGTGGCCTCGACCAGCGACGACATCTCGCTCTCGGGCACGCCGAGCAGCCCCGTGGGCGCACGGGGGGGCGCCAGCACGCTCTGATCACCGCGCCAGTTCGGTGGCGGAGGCCCGATCTGGGGTTCGTGGACGGCCACGAGTCGACTCCCGAGACAGTCAGTGCCCCTGGTCGGCCGCTGGTTCGACCGCCAGGACGAAGGGCACTGTTACACACCGGACGGCACGGCCGCAACACCGCGTTCAACGGGGATTCTCAGGGGGCGAGGGACCCTCGAGGGCTGGGCCGGGCCGGCCCTGCGCCCACCTCGTTGTTCCGGCGTGCGGCCCGGTCACCGAGCACGCTCAGCGCGTCGACGACCCTTGAGGACAGGCGCGACCGGGCCGCCCGCCCCTCGACGAAGGGTGCCGCGACAGACATCGGTTCCGGCGCTCGGCCGCCCGGCCCGGGCAGCAACCGGCTCACCAGTCCCATCGCGCGGATGGTCGTCGCGGGGGCCAGCCCGTGCACGCGACGGCCCACGATCGTGAGCGGCGTCAGCTCGACCGTCGGGGCGCCGGCGATGACACCCGAGACGATCCGCCGGGCCGCACGCTCGGCCGAGATGCTCAGTCCGGGTAGCGACGCCAGCGGGGCGAACCAGGCGTAGTCGGTGACGGCGTCGTCCACGAAGCGCGCGCGGGTGTGGCCGCCCGTGCGCATCAGCCCGGGGGTCACGGCCGTGACGGTCACGCCGGTTCCTGCCAGCTCGGCGTACAGCCCTTCGGCCAGCCCGACGGCACCGAACTTCGCGACGGAGTACGGCACCAGCCGGGGCACGGCGACGAGACCGCCCACGGACGAGACGACTCCGATCCGGCCGTGACCGGCATCCCGCATGATCGGCAGCACGGCGAGTGCGAGGTGCACCGGCCCCCAGAGCATGGTGTCGACCGCGTCGTGGAAGTGGCCCAGCGTGACGGTGTCGGCGTGCCCGACCTGGATCACCCCCGCCACGTGGATCGCCACCTCGAGGGGCTCGGGTGAGGCGGCGACCTCGCGCGACGACGGCCGAGACGGCCTCGTGGTCACGCACGTCGCAGACCCGGGTGACGAACCGCCCGCCGGGGACGGCAGCCGCGAGGAGGCGGGCTGCGCCTTCCAGCTCACCTTCGTCGCGGGCGCATCCGTGGACGGTGTGGCCGCGCTCGAGGAGCTCTCGGCAGACGAGCAGTCCGAGGCCCCGGGAGGCGCCCATGACGACGGCCGCACCGGCCCGGGGTGGGGATACCCCGGGCTGGGTGGCAACGGGAGCGGTCACCAGTGGCCGGTGGTGGTGCGACGGGTCGTGAGCAGGCCCAGGGCCACCTTGCCCTCGGCCAGGGCCGCCTGCTGCACGTCCGTGCGGGTGGTCCCGGTCGTGGACGGGGGGTACGCGGTCGGATGGATGGGCACGAGGACCTCCGGTTGTGTTCAGGTGCGTGCTCTTCCCTCGTACCCGGGCGCGGCCGGAACCACACCTGCTCCACGAAGCGGTTCGCCGCCCGGCGGGCCGGGTACGTGGAGGGCACGCCCCGACCAGGAGGACCCATGGACCGCGTGCCCACCCGACCCCGTCACGACCGCCCCGAACGCGCCGCCCAGCGCGTCGTCGTCACCGGAGGTGCCGGCTTCCTCGGCAGCCACCTGTGCACCGCACTGGTGGAGCAGGGGACCGAGGTGCTGGCCCTGGACAACTTCCTCACCGGGTCACCGGGCAACGTCGCACACCTCCTGCACGAGCCCGGGTTCCGACTCGTCCGCTGCGACGTCACCGACTTCGTCCACGTCCCCGGCCGCGTCGACCTGGTGCTGCACTTCGCCTCTCCGGCGTCACCGCTCGACTACCTGCGGATGCCGGTCGAGACGCTCAAGGTGGGCTCGGTGGGCACGTGGCACGCACTCGGCCTGGCCAAGGAGAAGGGTGCTCGCTTCGTGCTCGCCTCGACCTCGGAGGTGTACGGCGACCCGCAGGTGCACCCCCAGCCGGAGTCGTACTGGGGTCACGTCAACCCGATCGGACCGCGGGGGGTCTACGACGAGGGCAAGCGGTTCGGCGAGGCGCTCACGACGGCCTACCGCGAGCACGAAGGCGTCGACACCGGGATCGTGCGCATCTTCAACACCTACGGGCCCCGGATGCGCCCGCACGACGGCCGGGCCATCCCGACCTTCGTGCGCCAGGCGCTGCTCGGGGACCCGCTCACCGTGGCGGGCGACGGGTCGCAGACCCGCTCGGTGTGCTTCGTCGACGACCTCGTGCGCGGAATCCTCACCTTCGCGGCCACCGGGCACCCCGGTCCGGTCAACCTGGGAAACCCCGAGGAGCTCACGGTGCTGCGCATTGCCGAGGACGTGCTGCGAGCCACCGGGTCGGGCTCGCGCGTCGACCACGTCGGACTGCCGGTGGACGACCCGAAGGTCCGTCGACCCGACACCGCGCTCGCCCAGCGGCTCCTCGGGTGGCAGCCCGAGGTGCCCTGGCGCTCAGGGCTGGCCCGCACGGTGGAGTGGTTCCGGCAGCTCCCTCAGGAGACCCTCGAGGGCGACGACCTCGACGCCGTCGCCGACGCGCGCCCCGCCTGACCTCCCTGGTCGGTTCTGCCGGCTACCCGCCCGAACGGACGTCGAGCGCCTCACGTGCGTCGTCGACGACCTCGGGCACGCCGATCGCGAGCAGCCGCTCGTCGGGCGTGCTGCCGTGGGGGTCCCCCGGGCGCAGCCCTGGACCGGGTACCGGCCACAACGTGCGGTGCAGGTGGGGGTCGAGCCGCGGCCCCCACAGTGCCGGGGACACCGGTCCGAAGAGGGTCACCGAGGGCGTGGCGAGGGCCGTGGCGAGGTGCGCGATCCCGGTGTCACCGCTGAGCACGAGGACCGCGGTGCCGACGAGGTGGGCCAGGCCGGGGAGGTCGTGGCGCCCGCAGGCGTCCTCCACGCTCGCGCCGGCAGCCACCCGCGCACACAGCCCGGCCTCGGCGGCGGTGCCGGTGACCACCACCGGGTGGCCGTCCGCGGCGAGCGTGGCGGCCACCGCCGCCCAGCGCTCGGCCGGCCATCGACGCGACTCCGAGGCGGCTCCCGGGTGCACCACCACGTGATCCGAACGCTCGCCCTGGGCAGGCAGCCGCAGGTCCTCGGCATCGGCTGCGCCCCCGGCCCAGACCGCCAGACGAACCCAACGGTCGACCTCGTGCTCGTCGTCCTGCCAGAGCGGCCCGTCGTCGAACCCGCCCTCGGGACAGGCGAACCCGACGACACGACGAGCGGGCAGCCCGGCGAGCAGCCGGTGGCTCTGCGGTCCGCGGCCGTGGAGGTTCACCGCGACGTCAGGCTCCCCAGCCCGCGAGGCCAGCACCGGGCCGTCGTGCAGCCCGCGCACGGCCACGACGTCGTCGACCACCCCCAGAGTCGTCAGCCAGCCACCCAGGGCGGCGGGCGCCGCCAGCACGAGGCGAGCGCCGGGCCAGGCCCGTCGCAGTCCCCGTAGGGCGGCGACCGAGGCGAGCAGGTCCCCGAGCCCCAGGGCCCGCAGGACCAGCACGTCGGTCACGGCCAGGACGGCTCGGTGGATGACGCGACGACGAGCTCTCGCACCTCGCAGCCGGGGGGCTGCTGCAGCGCCACCAGGACGCTCGCCGCGACGTCCTCGGGGTCGTTGAGCGGGGCGTCCGGACCCGGCCGGTACTGCTCGGTGCGGCCGTCGAAGAAGCGGGTGCGCATGCCGCCGGGCACGAGGAGGGTGACCCCGACCCTCCCGGCCAGCTCGGTCGCGAGGGACCGGGTGAACCCCACGACGCCGAACTTGGACGCACAGTACGCGGTGGCGTCCCCGACCGCCTTCAGGCCCAGGGTCGATGCGACCGTCACCACCCGGCCGCGACGTTCCTCGAGGTGCGGGAGGGCGGCACGGACCACCGCCGCCGTGCCGAAGAGGTTGACCCGCACGACCCGCTCCCAGTCCTCGGTCGAGACCCCGGACAGCGGCCCGCAGGCGTCGGTGCCCGCGGCGGTGACGACGGCGTCCGGCGGGCCCACCTGCTCGACCAGCCGGTCGACCGCCGCCGCGGCGGCGGCGGAGTCGGACAGGTCCGCCACGGCGTGGGCGATGCCCGCGTCGTCCGGCGGGTGCAGGTCGATGACGGCGGGCGTGCCACCGGCCTTGGTGACGGCCGCGACGACGGCAGCACCCAGGCCGCTCGACCCCCCGGTGACGTAGACGGTTCCGGGGGTGCGGCGAGGTGCGGGCGAGGTGGTCACGGGTTGTCTCCTAGGGGGATGGACTGCAGGACGGCGGTCGTCGACCGCCCGGACAGGTAGGGCAGCAGCACGACCCGGCCGCCCCAGGACCGGACGAGACCGGCCTCGGGGAGCTCGGTGTCCTCGTAGTCGCCGCCCTTGGCCCACACGTCGGGCTGCAGGCGCCGCAGCGCGTCACGAGGGTCGTCCTCGTCGAACACGACGACCGCGTCGACGCACGACAGACCGCGCAGCACGCGGGCCCGGTCGTCCTGCGAGTGCAGTGGGCGGCCCGGACCCTTGAGGCGCCGCACCGAGGCGTCGGAGTTGAGCAGCACGACCAGGCCGTCACCGAGCGAGCGCGCCGCCTCGAGGGTGCTCACGTGACCCGCGTGCAGCACGTCGAAGCACCCACCCGTGGCGACGAGCACACCGCCGCCGCGGCGCAGGTCCTGGACGAGGGTGCCCACTTCCGCCGCCGCCGTCGGCTCCGACGAAGAGGGGGGTTTCGCGGCTCCGGCCCGCGTGGGGACGGTCGGTGCCGGACCAGAACTCGCGCGGGCGGCACCGCGGATCGGGCGGATGCCGGACGCGCCACCACCCGCGACGAACTCACCCGCCCGCGCCACGGCGTCCACGACCGCCTCCGTGGTGGTGCGCCCGTTCGCGAGGGACGAGGCGGCCGCTGCCGAGAACCGGTCGCCCGCACCGCAGGTGTCACCGGACGCGGGAGTGGCGGGTGCGAAGAGCGGCTCGCTCGCAGACGTCGCGACCCACGCACCCCGGTGGCCTCCGGTCACCGCGACCGCACGGGCCCCCCACTGCTGCAACAGCTCCGACGCGAGCACGTCGCCGTCGGCGCCCGGCAGGCGGGCACGGACGCGCGCCTCGTCGAGGTTCGGCGTCACCAGGGCGCAGCCCTCGACGGGGTCCGCGCCGCGAGGGTGCGGGTCCCACACCACGGGGCGCCGGCGGGCCCGCGCGGCGAGCGCCTCCCGCACCTCGGGGTCGGCCGTCGTGCCGCCGCCGTAGCAGGACACCAGGACGACGTCGGCCTCGGCCATCGCTGCCAAGGCCGTGGCGGTGAGGCCGTCGAGCGGTCGTCCAGAGCCGCCGGTGTCGAGGCGAGCTATCGACTGCCCGCCCGCGCGGACGCGGGTCTTCACCCGGGTCGCACCGTCGTGCGCCAGCGACAGCACCCGCACCCCGGCGGCGGTGAGCAGCTCGAGCAGCTCGCGGCCGTCGTCGTCCCCGGCCAGCGGCGCGACGAGCGTGACGTCCACGCCGTCGCGGGTTGCCAGAAGCGCGGTGAGCCCGGCCCCACCCGGACGCGCCGACACCGTGTCGACGTCGACCACCGGAGCGGGGGCGTCGGGGCAGACGCGGTCGACGTGACCGTGCACGTCACGGTCGAGCAGGCAGTCGCCGACGACGACGACCCGACGGCGGGCGTTCACGAGGCCTGCCGACAGACGGGGCCGGCCTGCATCAGCCCGCGGCGCCCCAGCGCGGCGTCGAGGGCCGCACACACGGCATGGATCGCGACGAGCTGCACCTCCTGCACGGCCGCGGTGCTGGGTGCGTCGATGACGACCGCCTCGTCAGCCAGCCCGGCGAGCGGATTCGGGCCCCGGACCGGTCATGGCCCACACCTGTAGCCCCGCGTCCAGGCCGCGCTTGGCGGCGTGCAGGACGTTGCTGCTCGTCCCGCTGGTGGACAGGAGCACCAGCACGTCTCCCGGGCGCCCGTGGGCCTCCACCTGACGGGCGAAGACCTCGTCGGGCCCGTAGTCGTTCAGGATCGCCGTCAGGCTGGAGGTCTCGGCACACAGTGCGATGGCCGACAACGGCCGACGGTCGGTGCACCAGCGGCCCACGAGCTCCGCCGTGAGGTGCTGCGCCTCGGCGGCGCTACCGCCGTTGCCCGCCGCGAGGAGACGGCCACCCCCCACCAGGGTGGTCGCGAGCCGCTCCCCCCAGGCCCGGATCACCGCGGACTGCTGCAGGAGGGAGCCCATGCCCGCCTCGACCTCGACGAGGTGCTCGTCGAGCCAGGTGCCCGAGCTCGAGCGCCGGGAAGCCGGCGCCTCGTGCGGTGGCGTCGAGCACCTCCTCGGTCTGCGCGGCCACGACGGACCAGTCGAAGCGCTCGACCGCCCGGGCCCGCGCGCGGCGACCCATCCCGGCCGCCTCCTCGGGGTCGTCGAGCAGGTCGCGCACCGCGGCCACCAGCGCAGGGACGTCCCGCGGGGGCACGAGCCGGCCGGTGCGGCCGTCGTCGACGGAGTCGAGCAGCCCGCCGACGGCGGTGCCCACGACCGGGCGGCCACACGCGGCTGCCTCGAGCGGCGTGATGCCGAACGGCTCGTACCACGGCACGGCCAGCACGACGTCGGCCGAGCGGTAGTAGGCGGGCAGATCGGCGTGCGGCAGCTGCCCGGTGAGGACCAGCCGGTCCGCGACGCCGAGCTCGACCGCCAGGGCTCGCAGCCGCCGGGCCTCGGGGTCGGCGCCGAGGTGCGCCGACGGCGGACCACCGACGACGACGAGCTCGGCCTCGGGCAGGTCGACCAGGGCGCGCACCGCGAGGTCGAAGCCTTTGCGCTCGACGAGGCGGCCGACCGCGAGCAGCCGGGCGCGCCCGCTGTGCGGCAGCTGTTCGGGCCCAGCGCCGGAGGGAGTGAAGTGGGCCGCGTCGACGCCACAGGGCACCACGCGCACGTGGTCGGTCGGCACCCCCATCAGGGACAGCTCGCGCACCTCGTCCCGGCAGGTGGCGATGACGACGTCGACCTCGGCCGCCACCCGGTGCTCGAGCTGGAGGCGCTCGGCCGGGCTGGTGTCGGCGTCACGCTGGTGGCGGCGTTTGACGCTGCCGAGCGCGTGGAAGGTCTGGGCGACCGGCACGCCGCGCCGGTGGCCGGCGCGCAGGGCGGCCAGGCCGGACATCCAGAAGTGCGCGTGCACCACCTGCGGGTCGCCGGTCGTCGCCCAGTCCGCCGCCATCCAGTCGGCGAAGTCGTCCATGTGGGGGAGAAGGGCGTCCTTCGGCAGGGACGTCGGCGGGCCCGCCGGCACGTGCACCACGGTGACGCCCGGGCCGACGGGTACGCGTTCGGGCAGGCGGGGGTCGTCACGGCGCGTGTAGATGTCGACCTCGTGCCCCAGCCGGGCCAGGCCCATCGCGAGCTCGGCCACGTGGACGTTCTGCCCGCCCGCGTCCGTCCCGCCCAGGGCCGCGAGCGGGCTCGCGTGCTCGGACACCATCGCGATCTTCATGGTGACACCTCCTTGAGGATGCGGTCCCAGTCGAGGAGGAACCGGATGAGTGAGAAGCGGTCGAGCGCGTGGGCCCGGGCGACGGCGCCGCGGGCACGGGCGTCCTCGGGGTCGGCCAGCAGGTGCCGGGCCGTGGCGCGCAGCCGGGACAGGTCGTTGGTGACCAGCCCGGCCTCGGGCGGCACCGCTTCGGGCGCCTCGGTCGTCGAGAGGGCCAGCACCGGCATCCCGAGCATCATCGCCTCGATGAGGGACAGGCCCAGGCTGGTCCACCGGTAGGGATGGAGGTAGACCCGGTGTCGCGCCATGGCGTCGTGCAGCTCGGACTGGGACAGGTCGTGGCAACGGCTGCGGTCGAGCCCGGGCAGACCCCGCTGCTCGGCGACCGCACCCAGCTGGTCGCTCGCCATCCCGTAGACGTGCACGGGCAGGCAGCGCGCGAGGTCGAGCACGATGTCACTGCCGGCGACCCGCCACCGCCGGACCGGCTCGTTGGCACAGACTGCGAGTGACGCGTCCTCACCCGTGTACCTCGCGCCGGGGTCGGGGACGCCGTGCTCGACCACGGTCGTCGGGTGGTCGGCGCTGTCCCAGGCCATCGCGTTGAAGGCGGTGACGTGGGCGACGAGCACGTCACGCAACCGGGCGTCCTGGAGCACGGGGTGCTCGCTTCGCACGGCGTGCTCGGTGGGCGCGTTGTGCTCCAGGTAGACCGCGGGCAGGTCGGTGCCCACGCGTCGGCCGGTCCACTGCTCCACGAGGTCGACCTCGTGCGGCCGCTGGAGCACGACGACGTCGACCTCCTCGCCGGCGAGCTGCTCGGGGGTCACCTCGATGGCGTTCGGGGGCCAGTCCCACGTGCGGGCCCGGCCGCGTCCGTCGGGGCCCCGGTCCGGCAGCACCGGCAGCAGGTAGTCGTGGTCGCCCTGCACCAGCGAGGTCAGGTAGGAGCCGTGCACGTGCCAGACGAGCACCCTCATGACGCACCCCGCCCGACGAGGGGCTCGGCGCGCCGGCGGGTCCGCGACGGGCACCCGGCGAGGGTGCGCACGGCATCGACGACGGCGGCGGCGGGCACGTCGGTGCACGGGTGACCGGGCACGGGGCAGGTGCGGGCCCGGGTGAGCGCGCACGCAGCCAGCTGGTCGCCCAGCACGACGGTGGGCACCCCCCATGGGCGCCACCGTTGCACGGGAACCACGGGTGCGAAGAGGCTCACCACGGGGGTGCCGACCGCCGCGGCGAGGTGGGCGGGGCCGGTGTTGCCCACGACGACGGCGCTGGCGCCGGCGAGCACCCCGGCGAGCTCCCACAGCGAGGTGCCGCCGGTGAGGTCGACCCCACCGGGCGGGGTCACGGCCCGGCCCGCCGCGCCGTCGCCGGGACCTCCGGTGACCACGACCTGCCAGCCCTCGGCGGCCAGTGCCGCGGCATAGCGCGTCGCGCGCTCGGCGCCGATCGCGCGCGCCGGGGCTGAGGCCGACGGGTGGACCACCACGTACGAGCGTGCCCAGCCCGGTGGTGGCCCGGGGTGCGACACAGGAGGTGGCCGTCACCGATTCGTCGGTGGCCGGCCGCCGCCACGAGGTCCGCATCGCCTCGACCTCGTGGCCACCCCCGAAGCCGAGGTCGTCCCCCGGCGGCATCCGGCGGTGGCGGACGTCGAGCAGCGCACCCGGGAAGGCGTCGCTCGTCCCGACCACCTTCGGCACGCCGGCCCAGCGCGCGAGCAGCGCCATCGGCAGCGGGCTCTGGTGGTAGGAGGTGAAGACGACGACCTCGTCGTAGCGCTCCTGCCGGAGCCGGGCCAGCAGGGCGTCCAGCTGGGCGGGGTCGGTGGCCGTCACGTCCTCGCGCAGCCAGGGCACGTCGGTCACGAGCACCTGCGTCGACCCCCGGGTGCAGGGCAGCGGCAGCGGACCCCGCGGGCGAGACGAGCAGGTGCAGCACGTCGACGTCGGCCCGCAGCTGCTGCAGCGCTGGCCCCGCGAGCAGCACGTCACCGTCGCTGTCCAGGCGAACGGCGAGGACCTTGCCCCCGGTGCGGCCGTCACCCACGGCGCCACCCCAGGATGATGTCCACGGCGCGTCCGAGGTCGGTGGCCACGACCGGGGCGGCCGCGATCTCCTCGGCGCGCGTGACCGGCGTGGGCACGAGCACCGACCGCGCTCCGGCGGCCCGGGCGGCCTCGGTGTCGATCCCGATGTCGCCCACCACCACGCAGTCCTCGGGGCGCACGCCGAGCCGGCGGGCCGCCGCGAGAACCATGCCGGGCCGGGGCTTGCGGCAGGCACAGCCGTCGTCCTGTCCGTGCGGGCAGACCTGCCAGGTGCCGAACGGGCCGAGCCGGGCGTCGACCTCGGCGTTGACGGCATCCACCTGCTCAGGGGTGAGCAGCCCGCGAGCCAGACCCGACTGGTTGGTGACCACCCCGACTCGAAGGCCCTTGGCGCGAAGGCGGTCGATCGCCTCGCGGGCGCCCGGCACCGGGTCGACCGCATCCGGGTCACCGTTGTAGGGAACGTCGTGCACGAGCGTGCCGTCGCGGTCGAGCAGCACGGCGCGCGGCGCGGTGGGCCAGGGGCCGGCATCACGGTGCCGGTACCACCCGCGGGTGCGGTGCCAGACCGCGACGACGGGCAGGAGCAGGCTGGTCCAGGTCATCGTCACCGTCTCCTCCCAGGTACCGGGTCCGGGCGCGACCCGCCGCCGCACCAGGTCGGCGACGTGCAGGAGGTAGGCGGAGCCGCCCGCGGCCGTTGCGACGCGTGCTGCCGTCGAGCGCGCGCCGAGGGGCGCCGCCGCCACCGCGAGCGCCAGCCCCGCGCTCGCCCCCGCGTGCCGGCGGAAGAGTCCCCGGCCGGTGCCGGCGAGGCTGCGCCACCGGGGGCCGTGCAGCCGGCGCATCAACGCGTCGTCGGCGTTGCCGCGCTGGACTCGCACGCTGGTCGCGGGGCCGGCCGGACGCACCGGGTGCTCGACCTGGCGCAGGCCGACCCCGAGGAACCAGCCGGCACGACGCACCCGAAGGGCGAGGTCGGCATCCTCGCGGTAGGCCCGGGGGAACCGCTCGTCGAACCCGTCGACGGCGAGCAGGGCCGCGCGCCGGTAGGCCATGTCCGCCGTCGCCCAGCGTGCCCGCTCCAGCCCCGCCGTCGAGCGCTCCCAGTCGGTGGGCCGACGGTCGGCGGGCAGCGGCACGCGGACGAGCCCCTGCGATCCCGCCTCGTCCGGCGCGCATGAGCGACAGGTCCACCACCAGGGTGCGCGCCCACCCCTGCGGAAGCACGACGTCGTCGTCGAGGAAGGACACCCACTCCGTCGTCGTGAGCCGCCAGCCGAGGTTGCGAGCAGCGGCCGGGCCCCGACCCCACCCGCGGACCACGCGCAGGGGGAAGGGCCACGACGCGCGCTCGAGGAGCCCCGGTGCGGGGTCAGGCCGGTCGTCGACGACGACGACCTCCTGCGGCCGGGGTCCGTCCTGGGCGGCGAGCCCGTCCAGCAGGGTGCCGAGGCTGGGGCGCCCCACGGTCGGCACCACCACGGAGTAGGGCGTCGCGAGCGCGGTCACGAGGGTCCCCCCGGGGCGAGGAGGGCGGCGCGTCGCACGAGGTGCGGGCCGAGCGACGAGGGCGTCGACCGGCGCCGAGCCGAACAGCTCGAGCGCGTCACGCGGGTCGTCGACCATCGGCCGCCCGGCCGTGTTCAGGCTGGTGTTGACGACCACCGGGAGGCCGGTGCGCGCCTCGAAGGCCCGCAGCAGGGCCGCCACGTGGGGCGTCGTGGCGTCGTCGATGGTCTGCACCCGGGCCGTGCCGTCGACGTGCACCACCGCGGGGATGCGGTCACGCCAGTCGGGCGCCACGTGGTGCACGAAGAGCATGTAGGGGCTGGGCAGCGGGCCGTCGAGGAAGATCTCCTCGGCCCGCTCGAGGAGCACCATCGGTGCGACCGGGCGGAACTGCTCCCGGCCCTTGACGTCGTTGAGCCGCTCGAGGTTCTCCGCCCGCCCCGGGTGGGCCATCAGCGAGCGGTTCCCCAGCGCCCGCGGGCCGAACTCGCTGCGTCCATCGAACCACGCGACGACACCGTCCGCGGCCAGCACGTCGGCCACCTCGCCCGCGAGGTCCTCCGGGGTCGTGAACGGCACCGCCGCCCGGCGCAGCCACGCCGCCAGCTCGTCGTCGCGCCACTGCCGGCCCAGGGAGGCCGTCGTGAACGGCTCGGGCAGGGAGTCGCCGTCGGCGTGCACCTGCAGGGCGGCGCCCAGGGCGGTACCGGCGTCACCCGCCGCGGGCTGCACCCAGACCTCCTCGAAGGCCGTCTCACGCCAGATCCGCGTGTTGGCGACGCAGTTCAGGGCGGTGCCACCCGCCATCGTGAGCACCCGGTCGCCCGTGCGGTCGTGGAGCCAGGTGGCGAGCTCGACGAGCAGCTCCTCGACGCAGGCCTGCACCGAGCAGGCCAGGTCGGCGTAGGGGGGCGGCCAGTCCTGCTCGCCTCCCGAGCGACGGGGCGCGAACTCGTTCCAGTCGGGGATCGGCGCCTCGAAGCCACCGTCAGCCGTCGTGCGGATGGTGTCGCGCAGTGCGTCGAGGTGCACGGGCCGGCCGTACGACGCGAGCGCCATGACCTTGTACTCGTCGCTCGACCGCAGGAAGCCGAGGTGCTCGGTGAGCGACTCGTAGAGGAGCCCGAGCGAGTGCGGGAGCGACTGCGCGGCGAGCACCTCGAGGGCGCCGCCCTCGTAGTGGCCCCCGAGGTGGCTGGCCTGCTCACCGCGCCCGTCGAGGACGAGCACGCTGCAGGGCCGGCCGGCCGCCTCGATCGGGGCGCAGAGCGCGGCCGACGCCGCGTGCGCCACGTGGTGCGGCACGAAGCGCACCTGCTCACGGAGCAGGCCGGGCAGGGCCGCGGTGAGGAACCCCGGAGCCGCCTCGGCGTACGTGCGGCGCAGCCAGTCCCAGGGGTCCTCCAGGCCCATGTCCTCGGCCGGCTTCGCCAGGGCGGGGTCGAAGGAGTAGGCCACGGCATCGAGGTCCTGCGGGCGCAGACCGGCCTCGTCGAGGCACCACCGCATGGCCTGCTCGGGCAGCTCCCACGCCGAGAAGGGCACCGGGCGCTTGCCGTGCTTGCGCCGTGAGAACCGCTCCTCCTCGGCCGCCGCCACCACCCGCCCGTCGACGACGAGCGCGGCCGACGGGTCGTGGAAGATGGCGTTGACCCCGAGAACTCGCATGCTCGACCACTACCCGGGAGAGGCGCTTCTCACTCGCGGAACCTTCGTCGACGCCGTTCGGGACGGTTTGGCGCCGCTCGAAACGGGCACGAACCGGGCATGACACAGACGACGAACCGCCCCACCCGCAGCCAGCTGTCCGACGGTGGGCCGGACCCGCGGACAGCGGTCGGGGAGGCCGTCGGGCGCGCTCGCGCCGCCCAGCCGGGCTGGCAGAGGACGGCCCCCTCCGAGCGTGCCGACCACCTGCGCCGGGCTGCCGAGGCGGTCCGGGCCGCGGCCGCCGACCTCGGGAGCCTGCTCTGCGCGACCACCGGTCGGCTGCTGGGCGAAGCCACCGGCTCGGCCCGGGTGGCCGCCGACCTTCTCGACGAGGCCGCGGTCACCGGGCTCGCCGGGGGGCGGGCGCTGGCCGGTGGACCGGGGGCGCTCGACCTGGTCCGCCACGAACCCCGCGGCGTCGTCGCGGTGATCACCCCGTGGAACGACCCCTACCCGGCTGCCGCCGGGCTCCTCGCGGCCGCCCTGGCCACCGGCAACACCGTGGTGCACAAGCCCTCCGAGCGCAGCGCCGCCCCCGGCGCTGCGCTCACCGAGCTGGTCGCCGGCAGCCTGCCCGCCGGTGTGCTGGAGCTGGTCGAGGGCGGTGCCGAGACCGGAGCCGCACTCGCCGCGCACCCGGGCGTCGACCTGGTGGCGCACATCGGCAGCAGCGCCGCCGGAGCGGCGGTGCGGGTCGCCTGCGCGGCCCGGGGAGCGGCGAGCGTGACCGAGAACGGCGGCAAGGACGCCCTGCTCGTCGACGCCGGGGTCGACCCCGCCTGGGCCGCGGAGCAGATCGCCGTGGGAGCCTTCACGAACGCCGGGCAGCTGTGTACCTCGGTCGAGCGGGTCTACCTGCACACCGACGTCGCGGATGCCGTGCTCGACGAGCTCGTGCGGCGCGCCGAGAGCCTGGTCGTCGGCGACCCGAGCGACCCTGCGACGACGATGGCCGCCCTCGTCGACGAGCGGGCACTCGCCACCGTCGACGCCCACGTGCAGGAGGCCCTGCGCCGCGGTGCCCGGCTGCTCACCGGGGGCCGCGTGCTGGCGGCCGGCGCCACGGCCTACGCCCCCACCGTGCTGGACGGGTGCACCGACGACATGCTCGTGATGGCGGAGGAGACCTTCGGGCCGGTGGTGGCCGTCTGTGTCGTGGGCAGCTGGGAGGAGGCGCTCGAACGTGCGGGCGGGGGTCGCTACGGCCTGGCCGCGACGGTGCTCACGCCGGACACGGCGCACGCGCTGGCGGCCATCGACTCCCTGGACGTCGGCACCGTCAAGGTCAACGCGGTCTTCGGTGGTGCGCCCCGGGTGGCTCGGCCGACCCTCGCCGCGACAGCGGGCGGGGGGCCGGGTACGGGCCGGACCTGCTGCGCGAGATGGTCGTGCTCAAGGCGGTGCACTGGGAGCCGGCGCCCGCACCGTCCCGGCCGTGACGCCGCACGGCGGGCGCCGAGCGCGCGGAGCATAGGGCCGAGCTCCCGGAGCATAGGGAATGGGTGTTGGCCCAGGGGGTAGGGGACTCGGGCTCCCATCCGCACCGGGGCCGACGACTCGCTCGAGGAGGCCCGCCGCACCATGCAGGAGCACCAGGTCCGCCGCCTCCCCGTCATCGACGGCCACCGGCTCGTCGGCATCATCAGCCAGGGCGACCTGGCCAAGGCCCTTCCCGACGACCAGACCGGTCAGCTCGTGGAGTCCATCTCGCAGGACTGAGCGCGACGACGGGGTGGATGCCGGGGGCCGGCGGGGCCGCTCCCCGGCATCCGCTGACGTCAGGCGACGTGGCGCACGCGGTCGAGCACCGCGCCGGCGACCTCGTCGGGGTTCAGCTCGGGCAGCCAGTGGCCGGCATCGAGCTCGACGAAGAGGTAGTCACCGGTGACGTGGTCGCCGGTGGCTTCGGCGGCGGCCCGTCCGAGCGCCGGGTCCCGCCGCCCCCAGACGTAGGTGGTGGGCACGGCCACGTCGCCGCTGCCCGCTCCGAACGCGTCGAGAACCTCCCAGGGCGGGCGACGGCCCGCGGCGCGGTACCAGTCGAGGGGCCCGCGCAGCGCCGAGGGCTCGGCGAACCGCCGGGCGTACCGCTCGGCAAGCCCGGCCGGGAGACCTGACAGTCGCAGCGCCGGCCCGAGGGTGCGCGAGAGCACCAGCTCGGGGAGGACCGGGACCTGTACGGCGAGGATGTACCAGCTGCGCAGGGGCTGGAGCGAACGGGTCATCGACATGGGCCAGCGCGCTCGGGGTGGGGCGTCGACAGCACCGTCAGCGAGTCGACCCGCTCGGAGTGGTGGGCGCCGAGGTACCAGGCGACCGCGCCGCCCCAGTCGTGTCCCACCACGTGGGCACTGCGGACACCGGCGGCATCCAGCACGGCCAGGACGTCGTCGGCCAGGGCACTGACCCGGTAGGCCGAGACGTCCTGCGGGCGCGGCCGCCGCGCGAGTAGCCGCGTTGGTCGGGCGCCAGGGTGCGCAGACCGGCCCGGTGCAGCGTCGGGGTCACCTCGGCCCAGCATCGCGAGTCCTGGGGGAAGCCGTGCAGCAGCACCACGGCCTCGCCGTCGCGGGGCCCCTCGTCGCGCACGTCGAGCGCGACGCCGCACCGCTCGACGTCGATCACGTGAGCGCGCCGGGACCGACGAGCGGGTCGAGCGGGTCGACCGGCGAGTTCGGCCCTGCCGCAACTGAGTCCGGTGGGCCGACCTCGTCGCGGGCGAAAGCCTGGTCGCGGCTGCCGACCTTGCGGGCGGTGGTGAGGTGTCCGCCGAGGTAGCCGGAGGCGCCGGTCAGGGCTGCACCAGCGAGGGCCGTCACGACGCCGAGCGTGTGCCGCCGGCGCGACCGCGCGACGTACGACGTGAGGTACAGCGTGATGGCGACCGCGTTGAGCACGCCGTGCAGGGCCCCCACCCGCTGGGCCTCCCGACCGAGCGGAGCCCACTCGGCCAGCCCGGTCAGGGCGGTGGGAGCCGCCGCGGCGAGTCCGGCACCGACCAGCCACCGGGCGGCCCCGCGGTCCTCGCGGTCGACCACGCAGGTCGAGCGCGGTGGCCGCGGTCCAGAAGCCCAGCGGGAGGTCGGTGAGCAGCGGGTGCAGGGCGTGACCGATCAGGCCCGGAGCGCAGCAGCTCGCTGCCGGACCAGCGGTCGAGCGGACCCGCCAGCACCGCGTAGAAGCGAGCGCAGCCCGTCGAGCGACGGGCTCTGCTCGAGCCGCTGGGTCGCCGCCACGAGGGCGCCTGGTCGCCGTCGGGCATGCGCGTCAGGCAGATGACGCGCGTCGAGGGTCTTCTTCAGGGCGCTGGGCTGCTCCGGGCGGCGCGGCGCCTTCTCCTTGGCCGCGGCCAGCTCGGCACCGATCTCACGCAGCTGGGTCCGGGTCAGCCCCTCGCGCACCTTGGGGAACCAGTCCTGCTCCTCCTCCTCGATGTGGTGCGTGACGTTCTCGATGAGCACGGTGGCCTTCGCCTCGAAGCGCTCGTCCTTCGACGTCATCGGCACGAGCTCCATCACGAGCAGGTCCGCGACGTGGTGCTCCTCGTACGACTCGAGCACGTCGTCCTCGAGGTCGGGCAGCAGGGCGCGCACCCGGGGGTACATCACCTCGTTCTCGATGTAGGTGTGCACGGTCAGCAGCTCGATGATCTTCTCGACGAGCTTGCCCTTGCGGGCCGGGGTGGTCGAGGCCTTCTGGAACTCGCGGAACAGCCCGCGAACCTCCTTGTGGTCGGCCTTCAGCATCACGATCGCGTCCTGGGACATGTCGACTCTTCCGGTTGGGGGTCGGCAGGCGCGGGGCGCACCCGCCGTGGCGTCCATCTCGACCTACCCGCGCCCCGTCCCGGGCCAAACACGCGTGACGGTTCGCCGGGTGGGTAGTCAGGGGTCGGCTCCACCCGGGCCGCCACCGTTCGACGAAGGACTGCCGATGCCGGTCACGACCTGCGACGCCGTGGTGGTCGGCGCCGGTCCCAACGGCCTGGTCGCGGCCAACGCGCTCGCCGACGCGCGGCTGGGACGTCGTGCTCGTCGAGGCCCAGGACGAGGTCGGGGGTGCGGTGCGCAGCGCGCAGAGCGTCGCACCCGGGCTTCGTCACCGACCTGTTCAGCGCGTTCTACCCGCTCGCGGCGGCCAGCCCGGTCATCCGCGACCTCCACCTCGAGCGGCACGGCCTGGCCTGGCGGCACGCACCGGACGTCGTGGCCCACGCCCTGCCCGACGGCCGGTGCGGCGGTGCTGCGCCGCGCCGCGGCCGACACCGCGGCCGGCCTGGACCAGCACCACGCGGGTGACGGCGAGGCCTGGCTGCGGATGGTGACCGGTTGGCAGCGCATCCGCGACCCGTTGCTCGACGCCCTGTTCACCCCCTTCCCGCCGGTGCGCTCGGGCCTGCGCCTGCTGCGCCGCTCGGGGGTGGCGGGCACCCTCGACCTCACCCGGCTCGGCCTGCTGTCGGTGCGCCGGCTCGGGCGGGAGGAGTTCGGCAGCGAGGAGGCGCGGGTGCTGCTGAGCGGCAACGCGATGCACAGCGACGTCTCGCCCGACAGCGCCGGCAGCGCCTTGTTCGGGTGGCTGCTCGTCATGTTGGGACAGGACGTCGGCTTCCCGGTGCCCGAGGGTGGTGCCGGCGTGCTCGCCGGGGCGCTGCGCCGGCGGGCCGAGTCGCTCGGCGTGCAGGTGCGCTGCGGGGTGCCGGTGGCCGAGGTGCACGTGTCCTCCGGCCGGGCCCACGGGGTGCGGCTGGCCGACGGTGCCGTGGTGCGGGCGCGGCACGCGCGTGCTCGCCGACGTGCCCGCGACGACGCTCTACGGCGACCTGGTCGGGTCGCGGCACCTGCCGGCCCGGCTCCTCGACGACGTGCGCCGGTTCGACTGGGACGACGCCACCCTCAAGGTCAACTGGGCCCTCGACGCACCCATCCCCTGGGTGGCGCCCGACGCGCGTCAGGCCGGCACGGTGCACCTCGGTGTCGATGACGACGGCCTCGTCGACGTCGCCGCGGACCTGTCCGTGGGCCGGATGCCGCGCACCCCGTTCATGCTCCTGGGCCAGATGACGACAGCCGACCCCACCCGGTCCCCGGCGGGCACCGAGTCGGCCTGGGCCTACACGCACCTGCCCCGGCGGCTGGCCGGGGACGACGACGCGCTGCGCCTGCAGGTGAAGCGGATGGAGGCGGCGGTCGAGCAGGTGGCGCCGGGCTTCGCGTCGCGAGTGCGAGCACGCCAGGTGCAGTCGCCGGGCGACCTCGAGGCCGCCGACTCCAGCCTCAGCAGGGGTGCGCTCAACTCCGGTACGGCTGCCCTGCACCAGCAGCTGGTGCTTCGACCGACTCGTGGGCTGGGTCGGCCCGAGACACCCGTGGCGGGGCTGTACCTCGCCAGTGCCTCGGCACACCCGGGCGGCGGGGTGCACGGCGCGTGCGGCTGGAACGCCGCGCTCGCGCGCGCTGCGGCACCGAGGCCCGCTCGGCGTGGTGCGGACGGCATTGGTGCGCACCGCCTGGTCGCGGGTGCTGCGCGACCCCGACGCCTGAGCACGCCGAGTCGGGTGCCCAGGCGGTCGCCCGGGCAGCCGGCTCGGCACCCGACTCGGAAAGGTTGCCGGGTCAGTCGTCGCTGCCGGCGAGCCACTCGCGGTGGCGACCCTCGGCGATGAACGCCAAGCGGCGCAGGGCCTCACGGTTGCGCGGCAGGATCATCACCTGGCGCACCGGCATCGGCACGATCGTGCCCGGGCCCTTGACGGCGTCCTCGGCGATCGACACCGTGCAGCTGCCCGGGCCGTCGGGCACGACCTCGATCTCGACCCGCGCCTCGCCCACCGGCCAGCCCTTGGCCCGCAGCACCAGGTGCCGGGGCTCCTCGCACTGCTCGGACACGGTCGCGTCGGAGATCACCGCCGGCCACGGGCCGAAGCTGTGGTGCAGGCGGCTGCCCGGCTGTGGCCAGTCGTCGTCGACCGCCCGCACCCGGGACGCGCCGACCACCCACGTCGCGTAGAACCAGCCGTCGGCCAGCACGGCCCACACCGCCTCGGCCGGCGCGGCCACCGACCGCGAGACGCGGGGGCGGCCTGAGGAGTGGTGCTCGGTCATCTCGTCCTCCTGGTGTGGTCGGGTGGTCAGGGTGTCGCCGAGCCGGTGTTCCGGCCCCTCGTCACCCTCCGGTGCGGGGTGCACCGGCAGCTCGACGTTGCCCGGCGTGGGTGGCAGGCCACGCCACGCGTCGAGCCCGAAGGTGCGCATCAGGGGCGTCACCAAGGCGTCGTAGACGGCGGGAAACATGCGGAACCCGGCGATCACGACGAGGTTGGCCGGGCCGACGTTGGTCTGCCGGCGCGGGTGCCGCAGTACCCACCACACGCGTCGAGCGACGTCCTCCGGCTGGAGCACCGGCGGCGGCGGGGTGCCGTGTCGGCCGAGCACCGTCGCGGCCTGCTGGTAGATCGGGGTGTCGATGCCGCCGGGGGCGATCAGCGAGACCTCGACGCCCTCGCGCTGGCGGGCCTCGATCTGCAGGGTGCGCACCAAGCCGTGCACCGCCCACTTCGAGAGCACGTAGGAACCCATGTACGGCGTGGCGATCTCCCCGAGCAGCGACCCGACGACGACGAGGTGGCCCGCACCGGTGCGCCGGAACGCGTCCATCGCCGCGCGGCACACCGCAAGGGTGCCGAACACGTTGGTGTTCACGACCTCCGTCATCACCTCGCTCGGCACCTCCTCGACGTTGCCGTAGGCGACGACTGCGGCGGAGTGCACCACCGCCAACCCACGGCCGAACTCGTCGGCGGCCTGCGCGATGACCCGGTGCACCGCCTCCGCGTCGCGCACGTCGAGCTCCTCGACGGAGGCCGTGCCCCCCGCTTCGATGCACTCCTCGGCGAGCAGCTTCAGCACGTCGGGCGCCCGACCCGTCAGCACCACGTGCAGCCCCTCGGCGGCCAGTCGCAGCGCGGTGGCCCGCCCGATGCCACTCGAGGCGCCGGTGATGACGGCCGCGGTCGGCCGCCCGGTCGATACCGGCATCCGGTGTCCTTCCGTCGCGCGTCTCGTGGCTGTCCCGGAACCGGTCGCCTACCCGGTTGGGCGCGAACCAAACCCGCGGGCCACGGTGCATGCCGCCGGCGGTCCGGGTAGGCGAGCCACATGAGCCCCTCAGCGAAGAACCAGGTCCCGCCTCCGCCCCCTGGCGCACCCGCCGCCGCGTCGGTTCCTCTCGAGGAGCCGACCGAGCCGCACGACCCGCTGCCCCCCAAGCCGGAGCAGCAGTCGCCCGCCACCGTCTCGCCCACCGGTGCCGACCTCGAGGCATCGTCCACCGCCATGAGCCAGCAGGGGGCGTTCCTCACGACCTCCACCGGCGCACGGTTGCGCGACACCGACCACTCACTGCGCGCCGGCTCCCGGGGCCCGACGCTGCTGCAGGACCACCACCTGCGGGAGAAGATCACCCACTTCGACCACGAGCGCATCCCCGAGCGGGTCGTTCACGCCCGTGGGGCGGGCGCCCACGGCACGTTCGTCGGCTACGGCGCCGCCTCGGACCTCACCTCGGCCGCGTTCCTCGACAAGGACGTCGAGACACCGGTGTTCGTGCGTTTCTCGACCGTCGCCGGCTCGCGAGGCTCGGCTGACACCGTGCGCGACACCCGGGGTTTCGCGGTCAAGTTCTACACCGAGCAGGGCAACTTCGACCTCGTCGGCAACAACATCCCGGTGTTCTTCATCCAGGACGGCATCAAGTTCCCCGACGTCATCCATGCAGTGAAGCCGCACCCCGACCGCGAGATCCCCCAGGCCCAGTCGGCGCACGACACCTTCTGGGACTTCGTCTCCCTCCACACCGAGGCGCAGCACCACACGATCTGGGCGATGTCCGACCGGGCGATCCCCCGCTCGTACCGGCACATGGAGGGCTTCGGGGTGCACACCTTCCGCCTCGTCAACCCCGCGGGCGAGACCACCCTGGTCAAGTTCCACTGGAAGCCCCGCCTCGGCGTGCACTCGCTCACCTGGGAGGAGGCGCAGCTGCTCGGAGGCACCGACCCCGACTTCCACCGTCGCGACCTCTACGACGCCATCGAGGCCGGCGCGCTCCCCCAGTGGGAGCTCGGCATCCAGGCCTTCGAGGACACCCCGGACCAGACCTTCGAGGGCATCGACCTGCTCGATCCCACCAAGCTGGTGCCCGAGGAGCTCGCCCCCGTGCAGCCCCTCGGCCTGCTGACCCTGACGGGCACCCCGACGAACTTCTTCGCCGAGTCCGAGCAGGTCGCGTTCCACGTGGGCAACCTCGTGCCGGGCATCGACGTGACCGACGACCCGCTGCTGCAGGTACGCCTGTTCTCCTACGTCGACACCCAGCTCACCCGGCTCGGCGGCCCGAACTTCAACCAGCTTCCGGTCAACCGGCCGCACGCACCGGTCAACGACATGCTGCGCGACGGGATGCACCAGACCGCGGTGCACGGCGGCGTCGCGCCGTACCGGCCCAACTCGCTCGACGGCGGCTGCCCGTTCGTCGCCGGTGACGCCGAGGGCGCCTTCCTCGACGTACCCCAGGCCGTCGTGGCGGGCGCCAGGGTGCGGGAGCTGTCGGCGTCGTTCGACGACCACTTCAGCCAGGCCCGGCTGTTCTGGCTCAGCATGTCGCCGGTCGAGCAGGACCACATCGTGCAGGCGTACACCTTCGAGCTCGGCAAGTGCTACGACGACACCATCCGCGAGCGCCAGCTCCTGTCCCTCGCTCAGATCGACGGCGAGCTCGCCGCCGACGTGGCGGCGGGCCTCGGGATGCCGGCCCCCGACACCGCGGTCGCCGTCGAGGACGTCACCCCCAGCCCGGCGCTGTCACAGGTCGGCGGCACCTGGCCGATCGAGGGACGCACGGTCGCCGTCGTCGTCGACGCCACCAGCGACGCGGATGCCGTCACGACCCTCACCGAACAGCTGCGGGCGGAAGGGCTCGTGCCGCTGCTCCTGGCTCCCACGGGCGGGCCGGTCTGGCCCGGGCGCGACCTGCCGGCCCACCGCACGCTGCTCACGGCGCGCTCGGTGGAGTTCGACGCCGTGGTCGTGGCAGCCCTGGTCCCCCCAGCAGCCGACGCCCGGCAGAGTCGCGACGCCAAGGCGGCCGCGGGCGCCAGCACGGCGATCGACCCGCGGCTCACCCTGCTCGTCGACGAGGCGTTCCGGCACGGCAAGGGCATCGGCGTCCTCGGCGACGCGCAGATGGCCGGTGCCCTCGGCCTCGCCGACGACGAGGCCGGCGTCGCCGTTGGGGACTCGGCCACCGTCGCGTCGGCCGTGGTCGACGGGCTCGCGCAGCACCGGGCCTGGGACCGGTTCACGCCGTCGCGGTGACCGGTCGCTCCCCGGCCGACGCAGTCACCTCGCCCGGCACCGCCCTCGGCTCACCGCGGGCGGTGCCGGGCGGCGACCTCCCGTGAGCCGTGAGCGCACGACCATCCCGCCACAGCGTGGCGGCTCCAGGGGTGCGCATCGCCGTCGACCGGACGGCCGTCGAGCCGCAGGCACGACGTGCGATCGCGGCCGGACGGCATCCGGGGTTCACCCGCGCGAGAACACCGTGGACGACCGCCGTCCCACAGCGCAGTCCGAGCGGACACGCGGGGACTCCGCGCGGACACGGGACTCAGCGCGGACACGGGACAGCCCGCCGACCCGGACGGGTCGACGGGCTGTTGTGGGGAGGCTGCCCGTGCCCCACCTCCCCGATCAGATCGACGGCCTCGAACCCGCGCCGGTCGTCGTCGAGCCGGTCGTCGTCGAGGTGCCCGTCGTCGTCGTGGTGCCCGTCGTCGAGGTGCCCGTCGAGCCGGTCGCCGTCTCCTTGACGCCCTGGACGGCGGACGAACCGTCGTCCCGGACGTGCTCGACGCCCTGTTGTGCGGTCTCCTTGACCGACTGGGCCGCCCGCTGGGCCGGCTCCTTGAGGTGCTGCGCCGTCTCCTGCGCCACCGACTTCGCCTCGTCGAGGAGCGGCTCGGCCTTGTCCTTGGCGGTGCTCGCGAGCTCGCGCTCCTTGGAGCTGGCCGGCAGCAGCGACCCGACGAGCCAGCCGGCGGCGAGCGCCACCGCTCCGGCCGCGAGCGGGTTGCCTCGGGCCTGGCGGCGTGCCAGGTCCGGCACCTCCTTGACGCCCTGGGCGACGTCGTGGGCGCGGTCGGCCCCGGCGCTGGTCGTGTCGTTGGCCGTACCCATCACGTTCTCCTTCAGTCGGCTGACGCGACCGGTCGCCCGCTGTGCGGTGCGCTTGGCCACGCTGCTCGGGCGGACGCTCTCGGTGAGGACGTCGACGTCCTCGCTCAGGCGACCGCGGGTGCGGTCGATCTCCGCGCGGATGGCATCCGGGTCATTGGTGGTGGTCATCGTGTCTCGTGTCCTTTCAGTGCCTGGGGGATGTCCTTGGTGGTGTCGACCGTGCGCGGCGCGAGAGGGGTCACGCGCTTCATCCGGGTACGGCCCATGGCCGCCATGACGCCTGCCGCGACGGCCCAGAGCAGCCCGACGATCAGGGCCGACCAGCCCAGGCTGTCGAGCGCGTCACCCAACGCCCACCACAGGGCGAGCGAGAGGAAGGTCAAGGCGAGGTGTGCCGCCACCCCGGCGCCGGCGAACATGCCACCGGCCGCCTTGGCGTGGTCGACCGTCTCCTTGAGCTCGGCCTTCGCGAGCTCGACCTCCTGACGGAGGAGGGTCGACAGGTCGCTCGTGATGTCACCGAGCACCTCACCCACGGAACGCAGCGACGGGTCGGGCAGGTCGTCCCGGGTGTCGCCACCCAGGGTCGACCCCGGCGGCCGGAGCCGCTGCTGCTCGGTCATCGGTTCCCTCGCCAGGCGTCGTCGCCCTCGGCGGTGAGGTTGCCCTCGGGGTCGATCGGGCTGGGGGTACCGTCGGGAGCGATGGGCTGGGTCGTGCGGGGTGCGTCCGGGGTGACGGGCACGGAGGTGGCCGTCGCCGCGGTCGGGCTCGTGGCCGTCGGCGTCCCGGACCCGCCGTTGCTGCCGGTGGACGGGTAGGCGCCGGTGGTGGTGCCGTAGCCGCCGGTGGTGGTGGACTCGGCGTAGCCACTCGACGTCGACGGGGTGCCCGCCGCGGTCGAGTCGTCGGAGTCGCGTGCCTCGTCGACCAGGCTGCGGCTCAGCCGCCCGGCCAGCACCCCGACGCCGGCCGCGATGGCCAAGAAGGTGCCAGGGCGCTGGCGTCCGAAGCTGCGGGCCTCCTCGAGCAGGGTGCCCGGGTCACGCTGGTCGAGCCACGTCGCCGCGTCACCCGCCCGGCGAGCGACGTCGTCGACGAGTCCCTTGGCCACGCCGTCCTGGTCGGTGGAGCGGGCCATGGCGCTGAGCTGGTCGGCCAGCTCGCGCAGCCCACCGGCCACACGGGTCTGCTGGGTGGCGGCTTGGTCGGTGAGGTCGCGGCGGGTCTGGCTCCACAGCTGTCGGGCCTGGTCCTTGGCCTCCCGAGTGACCTGCTTGGCCTCCTGGGTGGCGGTGGCAGCGACATCCCCCGCCGCCTGCTTGGTCTCGTCCTTCACGGTGCCCGCTCGGTCCGCGGGAGTCTGCGGAGCGGTCGTCTGGGTCTCCATGAGTACCCCGTCCTCTCTGTCTGCTGTCGTCGGTCGACGGCGTGAGCGAGGTCTACCCGGTGACTCGGACGACGAAACCTTCTCCGCGAGAGGGGAAGACGACCGAAGGGACGGCTGAGCGGGGATGCGCTCAGATGGCGGATGCCGTGCCCACGCGTTCCAGCGGCCGACGCGCGCCGGCCAGCATGCCGGTGTCGGCCACTTCGCTGGCGACGACCGACAGCTTGCGGTTGGTGTCCTGGCTGGCCGTTCGTAGCAGGTCGAAGGCCACCTCGCGGGTGACCTGGTGGCGCTGCATGAGGATGCCGATCGCGACCCCGATCTCGCGGTTGCTCTCGAGCGCGCGGACCAGGTTCGTCGCGCGGCCCCGAGCCAGCATCGCCGTGATCAGGAGCGACCCATGGCTGCAGAGCACCAGCCCCATCCCGATCGCCTTGGGCCCGAACGCGTCGGGCGCGTCGGAGTAGAGGTTCAGGGCCGCGACGGCACCGGACTCGTCGAGGAGCGTGAACCTCTGGGACAGCACGCTCACCACGCCCAGCTCCGCGCCGACCTGCCGTCCCCACCGCGGCCACCGGCCGTCGCTCGACACGTCGCCGGTCACGTACACCGAGTCGCCGACCGCGGTGTCGACGCACGGACCCTCGCCGAGGGCGTGCTGCAGCCGGTCAGCGCGTCGGGCGACCTCGTCGGTCGACGCCTCGGTCGTGAGGCGGGCACTGCGCAACACGGTCAGGCTGGCCCACGTGGCGCTCGGCACGCGGCTGGTGGCGATCGCGACGAGGTCGTGGAGCGCGGGCCGGCCGTCGTCTTCCCTCGCCCGCTGCGCGAGGGGTCGCAGGGCCTCGGCCAGCTCCACCAGGTGGCTGTCGGCGCCGGGGCCGGGGCTCGCGATGGGGGCGGGGGTCACGGGTCCACTCCTTCTGAACGGCATCGGGAGTGCCCGGCACCCCCTGCGTGGACTCCGATTATGACTCGGGGCCTCGGACACGGAGGGCTTCAGCGACCTTCGACAACGGATCAGGTCGTGGGCCCCGTCCGGGCGAGGGCCGCCCAGGTGAATGCGGTGCGCCCGCGCGGGTAGGAGCGGTTCCCTGACACCGGCGGGCCGTGCACCGCCGCCCTCCCCCGCGAAAGGGCACCCGTGATGAGCCAGCGCCCCGACCACCTTCCCGCCCAGCAGCAGCAGTGGCCCGGCAGCGATGCCGAGCTGGACCCGCAGGCGGACCACGGGGCGCGGTCGTGGACGGGCCGTGACCGGCTGCGTGGGAAGCGCGCGGTCGTCACCGGTGGCGACTCGGGCATCGGGCGGGCCGTGGCGATCGCGTTCGCGCGTGAGGGGGCCGACGTCCTCGTCGCGCACCTCCCCGAGGAGGAGGCGGATGCCCGCACCACCAAGGAGCTGGTCGGGGACGACGCCCGAGTCGTGCTGCACGCAGCGGACCTGCGCACCCCGCAGGCCAACCGCGAGCTGGGGCAGCGGGCGGTGGCCGAGCTGGGGGGAGTCGACGTCCTCGTGTGCAACGCGGCCTTCCAGATGACCCACGACGAGCTGGCCGAGTTCCCGCCCGAACAGCTCGAGCGGACCTTCGCGACCAACGTGCTCGGCCCGTTCTGGCTGGTCCAGGCCCTCGCGCCCCAGCTCGAGGATGGCGGCAGCATCATCGTCACGACCTCGGTGCAGGCCTACGCGCCCTCGGACCACCTGCTCGACTACGCCGCGACGAAGGCGGCGCTCAACAACCTCGTGGTCAACCTGGCGCAGGAGCTCGGCCCCAAGGGCACGCGGGTCAACGCCGTGGCCCCCGGCCCGATCTGGACCCCGCTCATCCCGGCCACGATGCCACCGGAGAAGGTCGAGGGCTTCGGTTCGGACACCCCGCTCGGTCGGCCGGGTCAGCCCGTCGAGGTCGCTGCGGCGTACGTCTTCCTCGCCTCGGACGAGGCGAGCTACGTCTCGGGGACGGTGCTCGGTGTGACCGGCGGCAAGCCGGTGTTCTGAGCCGTCCGCGTGGCCTGAAGCGAGGGTGTGGCAGACGAGCTCCCCCTTTTCCCCGCAGCTCAGCCATCGGGGCGCGTACCCACCAAGCCCCCAAACATCGCGGGTTCGGTCGACCGGAAAGTCCTCGGTGCCTAAACCCCCACCTCCGTGGTCCGCATGAGAGGTTCGGGTTCTCCAGGTGGATCCAACCAGTCGTCTTCCTCGGAATCATTGGTCCGACAGTGGCGCCAACACCTCTCCAAAAGGACGAGATCTTGGCACCCACGACGATCGACCCCATCCCTGACACCCTCCCCTCGCACCAGCGCGACCTCGACGTCGAGATCGACGCCCTGGCAGCCGACCTGGCCGCCGAGACCGACCCGGTTCGCCGGGCGGAGCTCGTCGAGCAGGTCGTCCTGCGGTCGCTTCCCCTGGCCGACGCCCTGGCCCTGCGCTACAGCGGACGCGGCGTCGAGACCGACGACCTGCTCCAGGTGGCCCGCACGGCCCTGGTCAAGGCCGCCGACCGGTACCGCCCCGGCGCCGGCCCCGGCTTCGCCGCCTTCGCCCACCCCACGATCACCGGTGAGCTCAAGCGCTGGTTCCGGGACCACGGCTGGGCGGTCCGGCCGCCGCGCCGGATCCAGGAGCTGCGAGCCGGCCTGGTGGTCGAGGAGGAGCGCCTGCGCCACCGGCTGAACCGTGACCCCCACGACGAGGAGCTCGCCGGCGTGCTCGGCGTCTCCGTCGCGGACGTCGACGAGGCCCGCGGCTGCTCGGCCGGGTACCACGCGGTGTCCCTGGACGCCCCCACGTCCGCCGGCACCAGCCTGGCCGACCACCTGCTGGTGACGTCGAGCCACTCGAGCACCATCGAGATGCGCGACGCCCTGCGCCGTTCCGTGGCGGGCCTGACCGACCGCCAGCGCCTCGTGCTACGACTGCGGTACGTCGACGAGCTGACCCAGGGTGAGATCGGGGAGCGGATCGGCGTCAGCCAGATGCAGGTCTCCCGCATCCTGCGCGGCATCCTCGACCGGCTGCGCGCCGACCTGCTGGCCGACGACTCGCAGCGCGCGCACAGCTCGGCAGCCTGACGCAGGTTGCCCCCTGCCGAAGGTCGGTCGGTGGGCGAGGGCGAGCCTCGCGCCGGGAGCCGCTTCCGGCTCCCGGCGCGGCGACGGGCAAGCCGGGTGAGGTGCGGTGCCAGTGGCGCGAGCAGCTCGTTGAAGACTCCGGGCCGGCCTCGAGCCGGCAGAGTCATCCGAGCGTGACGCCGAGCTCGACCTCCGCCACCGCCGCGGGCAGGCCACCGGCCACCTCCCTGGCGAGGAACCCGGTGCGTCCCACCTCAGCCGTCAGGCGCTCGCCGACCCGGCCGTGCACGTAGGCCCCCCAGGCCGCCGCGCGCACCGGTGGCACTCCGCGAGCCAGGAGCCCCGCCACGGCTCCCGCCTTGACGTCGCCCGACCCGGCGACCGCAGCGCCCGGCGCACCGACGTCGAGGCGCCAGGCGTCACCGGACGGCTCACCCACGAAGGACCTCTGACCGCCGGACAGCACCGTCACCCCGGTGCGGCGCGCGGCACGTCGGGTCGCCGCCAGCAGGTCGTCCTCGACCGCCTCGGCGTCCTCGTCGAGCAACTGCGCCAGCTCCTCCGTGTTGGGCGTCAGCAGCGCCCTGCCGCGCAGGTGCCGCACCCCGTCCGGGTGCGCCGTCACGAACGCCGTCCCCAGGGCGTCGACCACCAAGGGGGTGTCGAGCCGCGGGACGAGGGCCTCCATCAGGGCGCGGGCGGCGTCGACGTCACCGATGCCGGGGCCGGCCAGTACGGCATCAGCCTGCTCAGCGAGCTCGAGAACGCGGTTCGCCGAGGCCGCCGACAGCTCGCCCCCATCGGCGTCCAGACCCACGACCAGGCACTCCGGTAGGGCGACCGCCAGGACGGTGGCGGTGGCGGCCGTCGTGGCCACCTGCACCTTGCCGGCGCCCACCCGCAGGGCCGCCTCGGCCGCGAGGAGCACGGCGCCCGGGGTCTCGACGCCGCCCCCGACGACGAGCAGCCGGCCCTTCTCGTTCTTGCTCCCACCCGGTGAGGGCAGCGGCCACCCGCGCAGCAGAGCCGGGGTGACGACCTCCGGCTCCCCGGGTGACGCCTCCGTCACGACCGGTCCCGGACGGTCGAGGGCGAGGGGGCCTCGTGGGTCGGCTCGGCATCGGACGTCTCGAGGTGCTCGACCGAGCCGTAGGTCACGAGTGCCAACCTGCCCTCCCCGGTCGGCCGGTAGATCGTGAGCGCACAGTTCCCCAGCGGGGTGCGCCCGTCCTCCTCGAGCAGCTGCTGCTCACTCAGCGACTCCAGCAGGTAGCGGAACGCCATGATCACCGCCTGGTGGCTGAAGACCCACACCCGGCGCCCCGCGTACGCCTGCCGCACGTCGCCGAGCACACTTCGCACGCGCAGCACGACGTCGGTCCAGCTCTCACCACCCGGGGGCCGGTAGTAGAACTTGCCCATCGCCTCGCGCCGGGCGGACTCCTCCGGGTAGGTGTCGCGGATCCCCTGGCCGGTCATGCCGTCGAAGAGACCGAGGTCGCGCTCACGCAGCCGCTCGTCGATCACCGGCGTCGGTGCACCTGCCCACCCGGCGAGGACGTGCTCCACGGTGCTTGCCGCCCGCACGTACGGCGAGCCGACCACGACCTGCGGACGCGCCTGCTCGGGCCCCTGCGCGAGGTGCCGCCCCAGCGCCTTCGCCTGCGCGATCCCGTTGTCCGACAACGGTGTGTCGGGATCCCGGAACTCGAGGTCGAGCCGAGCACGGCCCTGTTCGCTCGCGGCTGCCGCGGCAAGGTTGCCCACGCTCTCGCCGTGACGCACGAGGACCAGCTCGGCCAGCGGCCTCGTCCCTGCGTCGTGGTCTGTGTCGATCACTCCCACGCACCTCCCGGTTCACCCGCGGTCGAAGAATGCCGTCGAGAAGAATGCCGTCGACCTTACGCACCGCGGCGCGGGGTCGGGGGGTCTGCGACACCGCGCATCTGGCTCGCCGAGAACCGGTTTGGTGAAGAGAGGACGGGGTAGGCCACAGGGGATGAGCGCCCCTCCTGCCCCCTGGTCGTTCACCGACTGGGGCGACGACGCCGTCGCGGGTCCCGCGCGCGACGTCGCCGGTGACGTCGACGCCTCGCTCGAGCTGGCCCGTGAACTCGAGGACGTGGCGCGGTCGGTCGGGCGGCGACACGTGGAGTGCCTTCTCCGCCCTGGCCACGCTCGGCAGCGTCGACCTCACCACGGCCCGCACGGTCGAGCCGCACTGGGATGCCGTCGCCATCCTCGACCAGGCCGGCGCCCCCGCCCCCGCGGCGCGACCTGGGGCGTGTGGGCGGCTGCGCCTCCCGGCACCAGCCTCGCTGCGACCCCCCGGGACGACGGCACCTGGCGGCTGTCCGGCGTCAAGCCCTGGTGCTCCCTCGCCGACCGGGTCTCCCACGCGGTGGTGACGGCCGCCGTCGACGGGCGGCCCCCGGGGTTGTTCGCCCTTGCCGTGCGAGAGGGTCGGGTGCAGGTCGACCCGGGCGCCTGGGCGCCGCGCGGCCTGCGCGACGTCACGACGAGCACGGTGACCTTCTCCGACGTCCCGGCCACCGCCGTCGGCGACCCCGGCTGGTACCTCGAGCGCCCCGGGTTCGCCTGGGGAGGCATCGGCGTGGCCGCTGTCTGGTTCGGCGGCGCCGCCGCCGTGGCCGGCGCCCTGTGGGATGCCGCCGGCTCCCGGCCGCCCGACCAGGTGGCCCTGGTGCACCTCGGCGCCTGCGACGTCGCCCTCCACGCGACGTTGCTCACCCTGCGCGACGCGGCCCGGGCCGTCGACACCGGCCGGGCCGACGGCGCGGCCGGCCGCGTGCTCGCGGCGCGGGTCCGCGCGCAGGTGGCCCGGTGCGCGGAGGAGGTGCTGACCACGGTCGGTCACGCGCTGGGGCCCGGACCCCTCGCCCTCGATCCCGTGCACGCCGCCCGGGTCGCCGACCTGACCCTCTACCTGCGCCAGCACCACGCCGAGCGCGACCTGGCTGCGCTGGGGCGGCTCGTCACCACCGCCCCGCAGCACCCGTCCGGTCGCCCCTCGTGAGCGCGACGCCCGTCCCCTTCCACCACACCGACCCCGGCACGCCCGAGAGCGTGTGGCTCGGGTCCGGTCGCTGGGACGCCGTACCGGTGCTCGACGTGCCTTCCCTCGCGCAGCGCCATCCGCAGGTGCTCGTGCTGTCGGCGCACCCGGACGACGAGACCCTCGGGGTCGGTGGCCTGCTGGCCGACCTCACCGATGCCGGCGCCACCGTCAGCGTGCTCGTGGCGACCGACGGCGAGCGGTCCCACCCGACCGTCGGCTCCGGGGCACGCGCCGCCCTGGCGGCTCGGCGTCGGCAGGAGGTCGAGCGCGCGGTCGGGGTGCTGGCGCCCGGTGCCCGGATCACCCACCTCGGCCTGCCCGGATGGCGCACTCGCGCAGCACGAAGACACCCTCGTCGTCGAGGTCGGGCGCCGCACCGGCCCCGACACCCTGGTGCTCGCGCCGTGGGTCGTCGACGGGCACGGCGACCACGACGCCCTCGGTCGGGCGGCCGCGCAGGCCGTGGCCGACAGCGGCGCCGGCCTCGCCCACTACCCGATCTGGCTGTGGCACTGGGGAACTCCCGACGCCCTGCCCTGGCCGTACGTCGTGGTCAGCGAGACCTCGGGCACGGCGTCGTGGCGCAAGCGGGCCGCGCTCGAGGAGTTCCCCTCACAGACGACCGCCTGGGGCGACCCGGACGTTGCCGGCCGGCCGCCCGCACCGGTGCTCGGAACGGCAGCCCTCGACCGCGCTCGGCGCCTGGTCGAGACGCTCGTCGACCCGACGCACGCCCTCCCGACGCTCCCGAGTGACCGGCTCGAGCGCCGAGCGGCCTCGCGAGCACTGCAGTTCGACCGGATGTACGACGACGGCGAGGACCCGTGGGCCTTCGCCGGGTCGTTCTACGAGGAACGACGCCGCGCGCTCGTGCTGGCTCAGCTCGGATGCCGTCGCTACGGTCGGGCGCTCGAGATCGGTTGCGCCGACGGTCGGCTCACCCAGGCCCTGCTGGAACGCTGCGACCAGGTGGTCGCGCTCGACACGAGCCACCGGGCCGTGGCCGCGGCGCGGGCCCGCGCGCCCCGAGCGGTGGTCGAGCAGGGCATGGCCCCCGGCGACCTGCCGCCCGGCCCGTTCGACCTCGTGCTGCTGTCCGAGGTCGGCTACTTCCTCACCCCGCTCGAGCTGGTCGCCACCCTGCGCCGGTGCGAGGAGTCCCTGGCCCCGGGTGGTGAGCTCGTGCTCTGTCACTGGCAGCACCCGACCGAGCACGTGCCGCTCGACGGGGTGCTGGTGCACGAGCAGGCCGCGACGATGCTGCGCGCTCGCCGCCGGGCGACCTACCTCGACGACGACCTGCGCATCGACGTCTGGGGCGACGCCGACTCCCCGGCTCGGCGGGAGGGCCGGGCGTGACGCGCGTCGAGCACGTGGTCGTGGCGATCCCGGCCCGCGACGAGGAGTCGCTCCTGCCCGGGTGCCTGCGCAGCGTGACCGCTTCCGCCGCCGTGCTGCGGCGAGCCCGCCCCGGCATCCGGCTGTCGGTCGCCGTCGCCCTCGACGGCTGCACCGACGGCTCGGCGGCGGTCGTCGCCGCCACCGACGCCGTGGTCGTGACCCTTCCGGGCGAGGGGGTGGGGGCCGCCCGCGACGCCGCGGTCGAGCGAGGGCTCGCAGCGCTGGGACACCCTCCGGAGCCGACCACGTGGGTGGCCTGCACCGACGCCGACACCGTGGTGCCGGCACGTTGGTTGCTGGGCCAGGTGATGTGGGCCGAGCGTGGCGCCGACCTCGTCGTCGGCACAGCCGAGCCGGTCGGGGTCGCCCGGGCCGAGGCGCTGGCCGCCTGGCATGCACGCCACCTGCTGGTCGAGGGCCACGGCCACGTGCACGGCGCCAACCTCGGCGTGCGGGCCGACCGCTGGCGCGAGGTGGGGCGCTTCGGCCCGCGGACGGTCGGCGAGGACGTCGACCTCGTCGAGCGGGTGCGCGGCATCACCGACCACTGGGTCGCCACGGACACCACCCGGGTGCTGACCTCTGGCCGGTGGCACAGTCGGGTCGACGACGGCTTCGCGGGGTACCTGCGCGACCTCGACGCCGAGACCGGTTGAGGCACAGCCGCACCCATTCTGCGGGCCGAGCGACCCGGGGGGCGCCGTCGTGGGCCGGTACGGCATCCGGAAGCATGGGTGCCGCAGGGACCGCACCGAGGAGACGTCCGTTGAGCACGCAGCACGACCGCACCCGCGACCTGGCCCTGACGGCCACCTTCGCCGGCTTCATCGCCGCCCTCGGGCTGGTGCCGGCGTTCTCGCCGTTCGGCTTCGCCGTCCCCGTCACGATCCAGTCGCTCGGCGTCATGGTCACCGGGGCGGTGCTCGGCGGCCGGCGTGGCGCGGCCGCCGTCGGCCTGTTCCTCCTGCTGGTGGCCATCGGGCTGCCGGTGCTGTCGGGAGGCCGTGGTGGTCTCGGGGTCTTCGCCGGCCCCACGGTGGGCTACCTCATCGGCTTCCCGGTCGCCGCTGCGGTGACCGGCGCCATGGTCTACCGACGCGGGGCTCCGTACGGCTTCTGGTGGGGCCTGGTCTCGGTCTTCACGGGCGGCGTGGTGGTGCTCTACGCGATCGGCATCCCGGTCACGGCGCTGCGGGCCGGCATCAGCCTGCAGGCGGCCGTCGTCGGCAGCGCCCCGTTCCTCGTCGGGGACTGCATCAAGGCGGTCGTCGCGGCAGCAGTGGCCGGGGCGGTGCACCGGGCCTACCCGGGCCTGCTCCCGGCGTCCCGACGAGCGGTGGCCGAGCCGACGACGGAGCACGCGACCGCCTGACCCACTCGCACCCCGTACCCAGACCGACCAATAGGTCACCTCAGGTACAGCGCCCTGTACCCAGACCGACCAATACCAGGTCACCTCAGGTACAGCACCCCGTACCCGGATCGACCAAAAGGTCACCTCAGGTACAGCACCCGTACCCGGATCGACCTATTGGTCGATGCAGGTACGAGCACGCGCGTCAGTCGTCGATGCCTCGGGCGACGAGCGCGTCGGCGAGGTGGTCGGCGTGCCTCAGGCTGCGCACCACGAGAGGGACGACGAACGCCGTCGGGCTGGCTGCCGCGCCCCGGGCGAGCTGGGCCTCCCGCACCTCCCGGGCGAGGTCGATGACCACCGGTACCGCCCGTACTGCGAGGGCCACGAGCAGCCCGAGCCGCTCGGGGTCCGCCCCCACCCGCCGCAGCGGCCCCGCCCCGACGACGACCGCGTCGACGATCGCGGTCGTGCGGGTGGTCAGGCTGACCAGGGCGGCGAGGAGCACGAGACCGAGCAGGCCGCCCACCACCAGGACCGCGCGCTCCCAGCCACTGACGACCAGCTGGAAGACCGCGAGGCCGGCGGCGAACCACGCGATCGGCCGCGCCTGCCCGAGCGCCGTGCGCCAGGGGATGCGCGCCACGGCGTAGAGCACGACGACGGCCACCAGGAGCACCGCCACCTGCCACGGCTGACGGAGGAGCACGCTCAGCATCGCGACGGTGGCGAGGCCGACGAGCTTGGCGCCGGCCGGCATCCGGTGGAGCACCGAGTCGCCCGGGAGGTAGACCGCGAAGGTGCTCACAGCACGAGCTGCCGGTAGTGCGCGATGGCCGCGGACGGCATCCCGTCGAACACCAGGCGCCCGTCGTCGAAGACGAGGGCGCGGTCGAAGTCGTCGACGAGGTCGAGGTGGTGCGTCACGAGCACCACCTGTTGCTCCAGGCCGCGCACGACCTGGCGGACCCGCTCGGAGTTGGCGAGGTCGAGCAGCGTCGTCGGCTCGTCCATGACGACGAGGTCGGGCCCGGTGACGAGCACGGCGGCGAGCGCGAGCAGCTGCTTCTGTCCGCCGGACAGCAGGTGTGCGGGGTGGTCGCGGTGGTCGGCGAGCTCGTAGGTGACCAGCGCCCGGTCGACGCGCGCGGCGACCTCGGCCCGGCTCAGCCCGCGCCGGCGCAGCCCGAAGGCGATGTCCTCGGCGACCGTCGGCATCACGATCTGGGCGTCGGGGTCGGTGAAGCAGAAGCCGACCCGTCGCCGGATGCCGCGGGCGTGCCGGGCGGTGTCGAGCCCGTCGACGCTCACCCGCCCGGACGTCGGCACCACGAGCGCGTTGAGCATCCGGGCGAAGGTCGACTTGCCCGAGCCGTTGGCGCCGAGGACGGCGATCCGCGGCTCGGTGAGCCGCACGGTGACGTCGCGCAGCACGGTGCGCGTGCCCCGGCTGACGGGGTAGTCGTGCGAGACGCCGTCGAACTCGATCAGCGGCATGGGTCCACCATCACGCCCCTTCGCGGCAGCACTGCCTGCGCTGCGCCCCCAATTCAACCAGCGCGCCCGGATGCCGTTGACAGGGCCTGGGTGCCGCCGCCCCTTCCGAAACATGGCGCGGTGGCCCGCTTCGGGGACTCGAGTCGACCCGCTCAGCCGAGGTCGAGCCCTTCGAGGTTCGCGGAGGGCCGCACGTCCGGGAGCCGGAGCATCCGGAAGGAGTTGCCGAGACCGAGCAGGGCCGCCAGGAGAGGGACCAGGAGGGCGACCTGCAGTGAGCGGTTGCGCGCCTCGTCGTTGATCTCCAGGACCGCCTCCTCGACCTCCGGCGGCTGGCCGACGATCTGCTCCGCGAGGGCGGTGGTGCTCATGACCTCCGCGTCGTGTTCCAGGGCCGCGGCGATCTGCTGCTGCTGCGCCGCCGGGATGACGGTGCTGGCCTCGGTGAGGTTGGTGAAGCTGAAGGACAGGGCCGCAAGCATGATGCCCCCCGCCATGGCCAGGCCGAAGGAGAGGCCGAAGGAGCCGGCGGCGGAGTTGACCCCGGCCGCCTCGCTGATCCGCTCCTCCTCGATCGGCGCGAGGGTGTAGTTGTTGAGCTGGGAGACCAGCAGGCCCAGGCCGCAGCCGGCGACGACGAGGGGGACGACGAGGTACCAGCCGCTGTCCACCCGTGGCACCAGCGGGATGATGATCGCCATCCCGGCGGCGGCCAGCAGGAACCCGAGGCGGATGACCGCCGCCGGCCGCCTGTTGCCGGCCCTTCGCCCTGCGACGAGCGCGGCGGCGAACATCGTCAGGGACAGCGGGGCCAGCGAAAGGCCGGCCTGCATGGCGTTGTACTCGAGGGTCATCTGCAGGAACAGGGGCAGCACGATCATCGCGCCGCCGAGGGTGACCTGCTGGAGCATCTGGCCGGAGACGCCGGCGGTGAAGTTGGGCTTTCGGAACAGGTCGGGGTCGAGCAGGGTCACCTTGTTCTCGCGCTTGCGCCGCACCAGCCAGCGGGCCAGGGACACCAGCGCGACGGCGCCGACCGCCATGAGCAGCACGACGAGCTCACCGCCCTCCTGCCAGACCAGGATGCCGAGGACCACGCCTCCCATGCCCAGGACCGACAGCACCGCGCCGACCTTGTCGATCTCGCGGGAACCGGTGTAGGGGACGTCCTTGACCAGGCGGATCTGGCTGAGGACCACCGCGATGATGACGACCTCGAGCGCGAAGCCGACCCGCCAGGACAGGTAGGTCGTGACGAAGCCCCCGAGCAGCGGGCCGACCGCGGCGGCGATGGCTGCGGCGGCGCCGATCATGGCGTACGCCTGCTTCTGCGCGGCGCCGGCGAAGTTGCCGTGGATGAGCGACTGCATGGCGGGGAGCAGCAGTGACGCACCCAGGCCACCGATGACCGCCCAGAAGACGATGATGCTGGTCAGGCTCTGGGTGAGCGTCATGGCCAGCGCCCCGACCGCATAGGCCAGCAGGCCGAGGACGTAGGCGCGCCTGCGCCCGATCAGGTCGCCGACCTTGCTGTTGATCAGGATGAACGCTGCGGACACCAGTGCCTCGAGGGCGATCGCGGACTGCACCCCGCTCGCGGTGGTGTCGAGGTCGTCGACGACGGCGGAGATGGAGACGTTCATCAGCGAGGTGTCGACGACGAGGACGAACATCGCCATCGCCAGCAGCACCATCAGCCGCCGGTTGCCCTGCGGGGCCGGTTCGGTACCGGGGCTGGCGGGGTCGCTCATCTGCACTCCTCGAATGGCACCGACCGACCGACCGTCGCTCGCTCCTGCGAACGCTAGCCCTTCGCTCGCTCTCCCCAGGTCACCCCACGGAGGTGACCTCGGGGCCCGCCCTCACCCGACCCGGAACGGCCGCATCATCTCGTGGTCCTCGTGCTCGAGGATGTGGCAGTGCCAGACGAACAGTCCCGGCTTGTCGAAGTGGGCCCGGACCCGGGTGACCTCGTGCGGATAGGCGACCACGGTGTCCTTGGGCCCGCTCTCGTTGGGCTCCGGCGGGCGCGGTGCTCCACCGACCGCCTGACGGTCGACCACGGCGAACTGCACCAGGTGCACGTGGATGGGGTGGGCGTCCATGGTGTGGTTGTGGAACTCCCAGATCTCGGTGTCCCCCACTGCGGGGTTCTCCGTGACCTCGTCGTCCCAGGCGAGCGGTACGGCGACCGCACCCTCCAGCACGCCGAGGAACGCCGCCCGTGGGCCGACGTCGGGCAGCACGTCGGAGTCGGCCTCCAACAGGGCCAGGGCGCGGGTCCGGCCGGCCGTCCCCGGCGGGGTGACCGCCGGCAGCGTGAGCTGCTCGGGCGGCGTGCTGGTCTCCGCCCCCACGCGGTCGACGACCGTGAAGCGCATGACCTGCCCGGTCGTCGTGGGGTTCGCGAACTCGAACTCCTCGCCGGGCTCACCGCCGCCGAACGGCTCGTCGGGCGCCTCGTTGACGAGGTACAGCTCGGTGCCCACCGCGAACCCACTGAAGTCGACGACCACGTCCGCGCGTTCACCGGGGGCGAGCAGCAGTCGATCCATCGGGACCGCCTGCGGAAGGAACCCACCGTCGCCGCCCACCTGCCAGAACGGGGTCACCGGTGCCGACGGCCGCACCGTCGGGTGCGCGGCCACGGCGAGCCGCAGGAACCGTGAGCCGCAGCCGTTGAGCAGCCGCAAGCGGTAGCGGCGGCGCTCCACGCCCAGGTCGGGCCAGGTGCGACCGTTGACCATCATCGCGTTGCCGAAGAACTCCGGGTTCCAGATGGGGGCGATGTCCGAGTGCGGGACGTACGGCCCGGCGAACTCGTCGAAGTACGCCCGGCTGTCGGGGTAGAACAGCTCACCGTCGCGGGTGAACGCCCGGTCCTGGATCGCGAGGGGGATCTCGTGGACGGCCCCGCCGTCGGGTGCGGTCGCCGGCAGCACTCCGGGCTCGAGGTCGTTCGCGCCACCGCGCAGGAGGTAGAACCCGGCCTGTCCCGCGTAGACGTTGAGGCGGGTGATGCCCAGGGCGTGGTCGTGGAACCACAAGGTGCCCGCGGCCTGGTCGTTGCCGTAGTGGGCCCGCGCCGTCCCCGGCGCCCAGGAGGCACCGTGCCGGTCCTGGTAGTACGCCGCCATCTCCTCGTAGCGCGACCCGACCCGGGCGTACCCGTCCGGAATGTTGTCGGAGTCGGGCAGGAACCACGCCTCCGGGTACCCGTCGCTCTCCTGGTCGGAGTGGCCGCCGTGCAGGTGCACGGTCAGCGGCACGGGCCCCCGGTAGGGTCCCGGCGTCTGGTCGAACGTGCCGTGCCCGTCTCGGTGGTCCTCGCCGCCACCCGGGTTCGCCCAGTGCAGGGTCGGATCCACCGGCAGCAGGTGCGACAGGTATCGGCCCGACCGACCCTCGAGGCCGTTGACCCAGGTCACCTCGACCGGGTGGCCGACCCGTGCCTCGATCGTCAGGGCCGGGGAGTTGTGGGTGCCTGCGACGCTCTCGGAGCCGTACGCGAAGACCGTGGTGGTCGGCATCCCGGCGGGCAGCACCTGCTGCCGCCGCTGGCGCACCCCGATGACGTACCGGTCGACGGCACCCACCGACGTCGGTGGCATCCGTGGTGGCACCAGTAGAGGGCTGTGGTACTTGGGGATCCTCGACGGATCCAACATCTGGGGGCCCCGGACGGGGAGGGCGTGGACCGCCCCACCGGTCTCGACGAAGAGGGTGGCGGCGCCGGCCGCTCCACCGGCCAACACGGTGCGACGTGACAGCTTGCTCATGATGGGGACCTCGCCTCCCGGCCCTCCTGCAGGCCGGTTGTGCTCACCTTCCGCCCGGCCGCGCCGGCTGTCAACGAGGGATCCGTCACCCCGCTGCCACGCGAACGCGCCAGACCATGCGGCAGACTGCCCCGCATGTCGCTCCCCGACCCGGCGCTGGTCGTGCTGGTGGGCGCCTCCGGGTCGGGGAAGTCGACGTGGGCGGCGCAGCGGTACCGAACCGAGGAGGTCGTCTCGTCCGACGCCCTGCGCGGCGTGGTCGGCAGCGGACCGCACGACCTGGACGCCTCCGCCGACGCCTTCGCGGTGCTCGAGGCCGTCGTGACGGCCCGTCTGGGTCGCCGGCTGACGACGGTCGTCGACACCCTCGGCTTCGACGCCGACCGCCGGCGCGGCTGGCTGGCGCGGGCGCGCGCGGCGGGGCTCCCCGCGGTGCTCGTGCTCCTCGACACCCCCGATGACGAGTGCCGCCGACGCAACGCTGCACGAGACCGCCCCGTGCCGGCGCGGGCGCTGGCCGGCCAGCAGGTGCGTCGCCGAGCAGTGGTCGACGAGGTCGCCCACGAGGGGTGGGACCTCGTCGTCCCGGTCATGTCGGAAACGTCGTCGGCCGACCCGGCCCCCACCACCGGTGAGACGCGAGCGGCCGGCGGGCGCACGGCATCCACCGGGGTGGAGGTGCTGCTGCAGGTGTCCCGGTTCCCGTGGGGCCAGGACCCGCTGGCCTGGCTGCGCGACGTCGCGCTCGCCGCCGACGAGGCGGGCTTCGCCGGGCTGGCGGTGATGGACCACCTGATCCAGATCCCGCAGGTCGGCCGGCCCTGGGACCCGATCCCCGAGCCGTGGGTGACGCTCGGTGCCGTCGCCGGTCTGGGCACCGGGCTACGGCTCGGCACCCTGTGCACCCCCGTCACCTTCCGGGAGCCGGGGATCACCGCCAAGGCGGCAGCCACGCTGTCGGCCCTCAACGGTGGGCAGGTGTTCGTCGGCATCGGGGCGGGGTGGTGGGAACGCGAGCACGCGGCGTACCTCCTGCCCTTCCTCCCTGCGGGCGAGCGGCTGGATGACGTGGACCGCGCGATCCGCGTCATGCGGGCGCTGTGGGCGCCGGGCACCAAGGAGTTCTCCGACGGCGTGGTGTGGCTGCCCGAGACCACCTGCTACCCCCGACCGGTGGACCCGATCCGCGTGGTCGTCGGCGGGATGGGCGAGCGGCGCACCCTGCGCATCGCGGCCGAGCTGGGCGACGCGTGCAACCTGAGCACCACGGATCCCGTTGTCCTGCAGCACAAGATGTCGGTGCTGCGTGGGCACTGCGCCGACGTCGACCGTGACCCGGCCGAGGTCGAGGTGACCGTGCTCGACCTGCCGGTGGTCGGGCGTGACCGCGCCGACGTCTGGGCCCGGGTGGAGCGGTTCCGCGGGGCGCACCGCCGCTGCGACGTACGCGGCCCGCACCCACGCGGGGACGGTGGCCGAGCACCGCGACAGGCACGCGGCGATGGCCGAGCTCGGGGTCTCCACGGTCTTCCTCAGCACCCCCGACCTCGACGGACCCGATGCGGTGCTCGAGCTCGCGGGGCTCACCGCGTGAGCGGCACCCAGGTCGCCGCCCTGGTCGGGTGCCTGGGCGTGATGGTCGCGGCGAACGTGTGGGTGCACGTCGGGCCGTCCCGGTGGCACCCCGTCACCGGGCCGGTGGCCGCCGCCCTGCTCCTGCTCATCGGGCGGCTGGCGGGCCTGTCCTGGACCCAGCTGGGCCTCGGGGCGGGATCGGTCGTACCGGGACTGGTGTGGGGCGGTGCGGCGGTGGCCGCCGTCGCGCTGGCGTACGCGGCCGGTCTCGCGCTTCCCGCCACCAGGGGGCTGTTCCTCGACGAACGCCACCGGGCGGGGACGAGGGCGACGCTCCACAGCGCCGGCCTGGTCGTGCCGCTGGGCACGGTCGTGTTCGAGGAGGTGGCGTTCCGGGGCGTGCTGTGGGGGCTGTTCGACGCGACCCACGGTGCGGTGTGGGCGACAGGGGTGACCGCCGTGCTGTTCGGGTTCTGGCACGTGCTGCCCGCCGTCGACGGCGCCCGCGCGAACTCGGCGACCGGTGAGGTGGCCCGCCGCGAGCTCCTGCGGCAGGTGGCCGGGACGGTGGCGTTCACGGCGCTGGCCGGTGTCGTGTTCGGCGTGCTGCGCGACCAGAGCGGGAGCCTGCTGGCACCGGCGCTGCTGCACTGGGCGACCAACGGGCTGGGCATCGTCGCCGCCGCCCTGGCGTGGCGGTGGTCGGCCACGCCGCGGTGACCGCTCAGTCCTCCTGGAACACCTGCCAGCGCACCTCCTCGCGCTGGCGGACGGCAGCGGCGACCCGGGCCAGCTGCTCCGCGGACGCGGGGAGGTCGTAGACCTCGCTGACGAACCCGGGCAGGTCGGGCCGGTAGTCGTGGCCCCACGCCTGGTAGGTGCCGGGTACCTGCGCGTTCTTGACGTCGACCAGGGTCTGGAAGAACGTCGTCACGGGCCGCCAACGCAGGTGCCTCGGGATGCCGCGCGGGCTCGCTCCCTGCACCTGTTCGACACGTGGTCGCTGCGGCCCCAGCCACCCGGGTGCGGTGGTCAGCAGGTCGGGGCCGAACTTCGTGACCCCGTCGTTGTCGTGGCTGAGCATGACGTACGGCGGGAGCGCGCCCCGCTGCTCTCTGATGGTGCGCAGCTGGTCGAGGTCGTTGGCCACCGCGACCCGGTCCCGGTCGACGTCGAGCCGGTCCGGGCCGGTGACCTCGTGCATCCACTCACTCCCGTAGGGCGTGCCGATCCACAGGGCACGGTCGATGCCGAGGGCCTGCAGGCCGAGGGTGCCCCAGTGCAGGAAGACGTCCTGGCTGGTGTGGGCGCCCAGGCTCTCGCCGAACAACACGACGCGGGGGCGGTGCCCCTCCATCTGGCGGACCCGCTCGAGGATCCGCAGCCAGAGCAACCGGTTCTGCTCGCGGGCCTGGCCCACCCGGCCGAGCGAGAGGGGGGAGGGTCGCCGCGAGTACTGCATCGTCACCGAGGCCATGTCACCGCGGGACAGGTACTGGGTCGCCGCGAGCGCGACGTAGTTGACGTACCCCAGGCCGGTCGGCGAGACCAGCACGAGCAGCGAGCGGTCGAAGGCACCGGTGCGCTCCATCTCGGCCAGAGCCAGGTCGACCCGCTGCCTCACGGTCGGGGCGCTCTCGAGCCCGACGTAGACCTGCACCGGGGTCGCCAGCGCCGGCTCGCCCATCACCGTCTCGATGGACAGGTCGGGAATCCCCTCCGGTCGGTCCGGAACGGGGGCCGGTCGCACGTGGGTGAGCATGTGGCGCCGGCCCTCCCTGCCCAGGGTGGACCACGGCACCAGGCTTCCCGGGCCGCCGCTCAGGGTGGCACCGGTGAACCGGTCGCCCTCGCCGCCCCCGAACACCGGCTCCTCGGCGGCCGCGCCGGCCTCGATGCCGCGCATCGCCCGGTCCCACACGTTCGTCGCCGCCAGGGCGACCACCCCGAGGCAGACGCCGTGCGCCATCAGCCGCCACAGGTGGGGGCCGCCCGGCAGCACGTCGGCGAGCCGGCGGCCGGCGGCCCCGGCCACCGCGTGCTCCGCGTACGCGACCGTGGCGAGCGCGCCCTCCACCCCGGCCGCGACCAGGACCGACCGCGCCAGTGGCGGCGCCGCCGTGGGAGCCGTGGCGTCGTCGTCGCCCGGCACCCCGCGGCGGCGGTCGACGAGGAAGGCGATCGTCAGGCCCAGCGGCACCGCCACCGGCAGCCCGGCAACCCGCCCACCGGCACCGAGCCGGTCGTCCAGGACCCGCAGCCCGATGCGGGTCGCCTCGAGGCTGCCGGCCGCGATCCCGGTCGTGGCCGCGCGCCATCCGGCCTGTCGCGCCCATCCGCGCGCCATGGCCTCCCCCGGGTGCGAGGGGAGGAGCCGCCGCAGCGCCAGCCCCACCGGCACGGCCGCCGCGTCCATCACGAGGGCCAGCGTGCGCTGCCGCGTCGCCGTGTCGCCCCACCGTGCCGCGGCCGGCACACCGGCCAGCTCCGTGGCCACCGCCTGGAGGGCGTCCTGGGTGCCCAGGGCGAGCAGGTAGTGCACTCCGGTCGACAACGCCGTGACCAGGCCCTGGTCGACGGCGGTGCGGTGGGACAGCCCGGGGGCGAAGGTCTCCGGAACCTTGGCGGCGGCCACCACCAGCCCCACCTGCACCCCGATGTCCGACGGCAGCGATCCCGCTGCCGCCCCCGACCCCGCCACGGGGTTCCAACCCGACCACGCCATCGCCGAACCACCTCCGCCGTCGCCTCCACGGAAGGCCCAGTGTCGCGCGGCCCCGCTCGACTGCCCTCACCCGGCGCGGGTGGCGCGGCGGCCCGTCACGGATGCCGGCCCGCTCGCGTGGCGCGTCGACCCTGGTGTGTGCCGCCGGGGACCGGGTAGGGAGGCACCACTGGCAGCTGACCCACGACGCGGTCGGCAACCACGACGGCGCGCCTCTCGCGCTCCACCAGACCTGGGAGATGACGGATGTCCGGTTACAGCACACTGGTTCGGGCCACGCACCTGGTCACCAACGCGGCGTGGTTCGGGGGCTCGCTCATGGGAGCGGTCGCCCTCAACCCGGCATCCCGCGAAGGGGACGACGCCCACGAGCAGGCCGAGATCGCCGACGAGGGGTGGTCCCGCTGGGGGCGCGTGCAGGGCACCTCCATCGGCCTGCACCTCGTCAGCGGGCTCGCCATCGTGGCCGACAACCGTAGGCGCGTCGTCGCGCACACCCCAACCGCGCTGGCCGTGGTCGCCAAGACCGCCCTCACCGGCGCCGCCCTCGCCGCCAGCGGTGCGGCCTACCGCATCGGTGCGGAGCTGGGTGACGCGCAGGAGCGAGCCGACATCGACCCGGCGGCGGCTCACCGGGCCCGCTCGCTCGCGACCCGGATGCGCTGGCTGCAGTGGGCCACCCCGGTGACCACGGCCGGCATCCTCGTGCTCGACGCCTACCTCGGTGAGCAGCAGCGCGGCGCGGCCGGACTGCTCGACCCGCCGACCCGGCTGCGGTCCAGGGCGGCATGACGCCACCGACGACGAGCGGCGCCGCCTCGTCGAGGAGATCGACGAGGTCAAGCAGGACGAGACCAGCGGCTCCCCACCGTCCGGTCGGCCGAGCCTGCCCACGGGTCCTCCCAGTGCCCCTCGGCTGCCCGGCCACCGTGATCGCGGCGGCGGTACCGGCGGTGCTGGCCCTCGACCGGCGCCGACCTGTTGGTCCACCGTGACACGAGGCGAGCCGTCCGCGCCCGTGGTCGTGCTGGTGCCGGGGCTCGGGCTCGACGCCCGCAGCTGGACCGCGGTTCGGGCCAGGCTTCGCGGGCCGAGCCTCGTCATCCGGCTCCCCTCGCTCGGGCACCGAGCGCGAAGCGGAACCGACCTGCACGTCGGACAGCTGAGCAGGCGACTGCTGGCGGCGCTCCCTCCTGCGGTGGAGGTCGTCCTCGTCGGCCACTCCGCGAGCTGCCCGGTCGTGGTGGACGCGGCGCTGTACTCGCCGGCTGTCGTCGGGCTCGTGCTCCTCGGCCCGGTCACCGACCCTCGCGCGCGGTCGTGGCCGCGACTGCTGACCCAGTGGGTCGGCACCGCGGTGCACGAGCACGTCTGGGAGGTGCCGATCCTGGCGCCCCAGTACCGGTCGACAGGGGCGACGTCGATGGCGCGCGGGATGACGCGCATCCGCCGCTACCGGACGGACGTGGGCCTCTCGAAACTGTCCGTACCCTCGGTCATCATCCGGGGCCAGCGCGACCAGATCGCCTCGAAGCAGTGGTCCACCCAGCTTGCGAGGTCCCCTCTCGTACAGCTGGTCTCGGTTCCACGAGCCGCTCACATGCTGCCGCTGACCCACCCGGGGGTCGTGGCCGACTCGATCGAGCGCCTCCAGGTGGCGACGACGAGCACACCTGCACCGCATCCGGGCTGTCGGCCCGCCTCCACGGCCCGTCACGGGTTCCGGCGTCGGTCCTCTGCGCTCGGCCAGCTCCTCGTAGCCACGGAACGACCTGGCCATGGCCCGCCCCAGCTCCGCGAGGTCGTTGACGTCGGCGTCGGCGTTGACCGCGACCGAGAGCGGACCGGTGTGGAGATCGGGCCGCACTGAGCGGGACGAGCGGCACCAGGGGTGCGACGGGACCGCGGCGACCATGCGCGCACCGGCGAGCCCCAGAGGCCGCAGGCGGGCCGCGAGAACGGCCGTGGCTCGCCTAGCCTTCGGGCATGGCCGCCGACGGACTGCCGCTCACGGGCACCTGCGACCTCAGCACGGTCGGACGCCGTAGCGGTCAGCCGCGCCGCGTGGAGATCTGGTACGTCGTCGTCGACGGACGGATCGTCGTCACCGGCACACCCGGCGCACGGCACTGGCTGGCCAACCTGCGCGCACACCCCGGGGCCGTGCTGCACCTTCGTGGCCCGCAACGGGACCTGGCCGTCCGGGGGTCGGAGGTGGTCGACCCCGCCGCACGTCGACGCGTCGCCGAGGAGGCCTGGCGCCTCCAGCCCTGGTACGCCGAGCAGCCGTACTCCCTCGAGCAGTGGGTGGCCGACTCGCCCATGGTGGCACTGACCCCGATCCTCGACGCCGTCCTGCCGTGAGAACCGCGCGCTCTGCCCGTTCATCGCGGGCGATCAGCAGCACCTCGTAGGGGTGGCCCTCACCGCCCTCCTGGGCGAACTCGGGGTCGAGCTCGATCGGCGCGATCCGGGCGACACCCGCCGCGGTGCGCGTCGACCTGGATCCGGATGCCGGGCCGGCCGAGGTGCTCGCCAACCCTCGGCCGCTACCCGCGGCCGGATCCGTCGTCGAGCCACGACGGAGTGGGAGCGGGAGCCGTCCGGGCGTCGACCTCGGAGTGCGGGCAGTCGGCCAGGATCGGGTCATGGACCGGGCAGGTGACTCCTTCGTCCGCGATGGGCATCCCTTGCATGTCGAACGGCCGGCCACACTCGCTGCACCGTCCGGGCGGAGCAGTCACCTCCACCCAGGCCTGGGGGGTCTGGCTGCACTCGGCGCACACCCTCACGGCGGCACCACCTTCCTGTCTGAGTCCGTCCCTGGCAGTGGGCCACTTCCGCAGCCCGGTCACCCATGAAGACGCCTTCGGCCGCAGCCCATGACGCGGAGCGTTTCCTGAGGGATCCCTGAGACAAGGGTTGGGGGCCATCCACGAGGGTATGTGACACCGATGCCCGCAACACTCAATCGAAAGGAGAAAGCCATGGCTACCCGTACCTGGGATGCGTGGAACTATCGGGAGAGCGCTGAGGTGTCGTCCCGCGGCAAGGACCTCACGGGGTTCTCCGTGGAGGCCGTCGACGGTTCGATCGGGAAGATCGACCGGTCCACCCTCGACGTCGGCAGCAGCTATGTCGTCGTCGACACCGGACCGTGGATCTTCGGCCGGAAGGTGATGCTTCCGGCCGGCACGATCGACCGCGTCGACTGGAACGAGGAGAAGGTCTACGTCGACCGGACCAAGGACCAGATCAAGGACTCGCCGGAGCTCGATGAGTCCACGATGACCGACGACGCGGCCTATCGAGACCGCCTGGGCACGTACTACGGCGACACGTACGACCGCGGCACCTTCTGAGGTAGCCGCACCCGCTGCAGTACAACGGGGCCCCGGTGGCGAGCAATCCTCGCCACCGGGGCTCTGTCGTGCGGGAGCAGACCTGCTCGATGCGCGGCCTCGGTGCCCCCACCTGCGCGTGACGCCTTGGGCATGCGGGCATGACGCGGGCTTCCCGAGAAACGCGCGGATGCCGTGGTCGACGTGTGCGGGCGACCGTTCGCCTGCTGGTCCCCGGACTCGCGTCATGCCTGTGCTCGAACAGCGTCTTCATCTGTGCGAGTGCGAGTCAGAGGCACCGTCGGACCCGCACCCTTCCGAACGTGGTGGTGGTACCCGTTGAGAAAGCGGGCCGGGTACCACCACCACCCCAAGGCAGGCCAAACCCTCGGAGGCCAGCATGACTGTCATCGCATTCCGACCCCGGACGGCGCGCACGGGCGGAGCGCACCGCGGGCACCCCGGTCCCACTCGAGGGGACGTTCCGGTCGCCGCGTGGCCGGCTGGGCCACATGCGGGGGACCCTGCGGGTGCGCCGCCTCGTCGTCGTGTCCGGCGGGACGTTCGTGGCCGGCGTCTTCACCGGTGAGCTGCGTGACGCGGACGGCAGCGTCATCGGCGTGGACACCCGTCGCGCCACGATCGCAGCCGAGCTGGTACGACACGGCGACGGTTACCTTCCCGTCCTGCAGCCCTTCCAGCTCGACCTGATGGGGATCGTCGTGGACGTGCACGCGACCACGGTCGACACGCACCGCACCCAACCAGTGCGGACCACGGCCGCTCGCCCCAGGCGGTCGGGCGGCGCCGTCAGACCCGCGGCGGCTCCGATGACGAAGCTGCTCGCCCTGCTGACACCGTGCGCCATGTTGGCCGTGCTGTGGGGCCTCCAGCGGCTGGAGGTCTGGATGGTTCGTACCACCGCACCGGCACACCACCGGCGCCTCGCCGCGCGCTCGCGCCATCCGGGCTCGTCGGGGATGCCCCCGACACCCGGGCCCGGTCGTGGCTGAGAGCGGGGGCGACGTCCAGGCCGGGGTTTCCGGACCGCTGCTTCGCGATCCGCCCCCACCACCCGGGTACGTCGACCCCCTCGAGCAGAGCGATCTCCTCGAACACCTGTCGGCGGGTGACGAGGGCAGTCTGAGTGGTCACGAGAACCCGCAGGTCGGAAAAGACATTCCGGCGCACACGCGCGCCGCTAGGGTCGTCGTCGTGACCGAGCAGGCCGCGGCTGACGAGAGGCTGGAGCAGGAGGGTCGCGACATCGATGTCGCCGAGCTCATCCCGATGCTCCGCCGGATCGTGGCCGCCCGCGTGGGTCACCATCCGTCGGCGGAGGACCTCGTGCAGGAGACCTTGGTGCGCGTGCTCGCTGCGCGGGACCGGATCGAGCCCGGCATGGTGGAGGCCTACGCGATCGCCACCGTGCGCAACCTGATGGCGACCATGTGGCGTCAGGAGGACCGTGAGCAGCGCAACCAGCACCGAGCGCACGACCCGGGCGAGCCCGAGCAAGCCGACGCGGTCGTCATCGCGACCGAGGAGAGCACTGCGATCGCGCGGGCCGTACAGCGACTCGACGACCGGGAACGCCGGATCCTGCTGGCCCACGAGGTCGAGGGCGAGGCCACGAGCTCCCTGGCCCAGGACACCGGCAGCACCGCGGGTGCTGTCGCCGCCCAGCTCAAGCGCACCCGGGCGCGACTGCGCGTCGAGTACCTGCTCGCTCTCGAGCACGTCGAGCCCCCGACCGAGCGCTGCCGTCCGGTGCTGCTCTCCCTCTCCAGCGCGGACCGACGTCGTCAGCGCGAGGTCGACGCTGCGCAGCACCTCCTCGAGTGCGAGCTCTGTGCGCGCCTCAGCGAGCCACTTCTCGATCGCGGACCCGTACGCGACGACGAGGTGCAGGTGACGATCACCGGGGACCCCGACATCGTCGCCGCCCGCCAGGCCGCCCGCGAGCTCGCCGTGCGCGCCGGCTTCACCGGCACGGACCTCACGCTGCTCGCTACCGCGGTGTCGGAGGTCGCCCGCAACATCGTCCGGTTCGCCGGCCGCGGGAGCATCACCGTGGAGCTGCTGCGGGAGCCGCGACCCGGCATCCGCGTGGTGGCGCGCGACACGGGCCCGGGCATCCCGGACGTGGAGCAGGCCATGGGTGACGGTTTCAGCACCGACGAAGGACTGGGCCTGGGGCTGCCCGGTGCCCGACGGCTGGTGGACGAGTTCGACATCGCGTCCGAACCGGGGCGCGGCACGACGGTCGTCATGACCAAGTGGTTCGACAGGAAGGGACGAGGATGAACGATGCACGACGGGCACCGGAGATCGAGGCAGGACCGCGGAGCACGGTCCGACGGCAGGCCAAGGACCACCTGCTTCCCCAGCTGGTCGCGCACCTGCGCGAGCACCGGACCAGGCTGCGGGAGGAGTGGGCCACGCGGATCCGGGACGCCCACCTGCTCGAGGCGATGACCCCGAAGGAGATGACGGCGGAGACGACGAGCGTGTACGACAACTACGTCGAGGTGCTCGAGACCGGCAGCGTGGAGGCGCTGCAGCACTACGCGCGCGACCTCTCCGAACGGATCATCCCCCGGGGGGTCGAGACCCATGAGGTCGTCGGCATCGTGCTGCTGCTGCGCGACGTCCTCGCCCGGTCGCTCTTCGAGAAGTACCAGCGCGACTTCGGGCTGCTCAACGAGGTGCTCGACGCGTACGAGCCCGCGGCCAACCGCATCGCCAACACGGTGGCGGTGAGCTTCGTCGAGGAGCGCGAACGCGTCATCCGCCAGCAGCAGGACGCGATCAAGGAGCTGTCCACGCCCGTGCTGCCCGTGCGGGAGCGACTGCTGATCCTGCCGATCATCGGCGTGCTCGACAGCGAGCGCGCCCGGCAGCTGACCGAGCAGCTGCTCAACGGCATCCGCACCCACCGTGCGAAGGTCGTCGTCATCGACATCACCGGCGCTCCCGACGTCGACCAGACCGTCGCCAACCACCTCGTGCAGACCGTCGACGCGTGCCGGCTCATGGGCGCGAGCGTCATCATCACCGGGCTGTCACCGAAGATCGCCCAAACCCTCGTCACCATCGGGGTGGACCTCGGCAAGATGAACACCATCGGCGACCTGCAGGGGGGCCTCGAGGAGGCCGAGCGGCTGCTCGGGTACCGGGTGATCCGGACGGTGGTGACCGACGGCTCGTGAACTCCGGACCGGCGCTCGTCTCGATCCTGCGACAAGGGGACACCCTCGTCGCATCGGTCCACACTGCCCTGGACGACTCCCAGATGGTGCGCTTCCAGGAGGACCTGGTGCGCCAGATCGGTGAGGACCGGGCGCGTGGGGTCATCATCGACGTCGCCGCCCTCGACGTGATCGACAGCTTCGCCTCCCGCACGCTGCGCGCCCTGGCGGAGATGGCACGGCTGCGCGGTGCGGTGACGGTGATCGTCGGCATCCAACCCGATGTGGCGATCTCCATGGTCCGGTTGGGGATGGGCATGGGGGTGGTGCCCACCGCACTGGACCTCGAGGAGGGCCTGGGGTACCTCGCCGAGCTCAGGGGCGCCTCGCCCGCCAAGTCACGGACCGCTCGCCGATGAGCGGCCTGGATGACCTGGCCCGGGACTACCGCACCGGCTTCCTGCGCTACCTTCCGCGTCGCAGCGAGGCCGCGATGACCGCCGGGTACGAGCTCGGCCGCCGTGCGGCGTCGGGAGAAGCCAACCTGCTCGACCTGATCCGGGTGCACCACCGGGTCGTGACCGAGGTGCTCGACCAGCAGCCGGCGCCACCCACCACGCAGGTGCTCGACGCTGCCTGCGAGTTCCTCAGCGAGGTCCTGTCGACCTTCGACATGGCTCACCGTGTCCTGCACGAACCACCGAGCCGAACCGAGCCCTCCCCACCCCGGCCCGACCGCCCGACGGGGTCTCGGGAGGCGCGGGTGCCGCCGGTCGAGGGGGCGTGAACGCAGGGGAGCCACCATCCCGGGCGCCCTGGCACCTTCTCTTCGCGGCGGGCTCCTCGATGTCGCGGTCGATGCTGTTGACTGGGCCTGTGTGACGTCGCACGCTGTTGCTCTCGTCCGGGCGGAGGGTTCCATGGGTAAGTTGATCTACGCGGCCAACATCTCGCTCGACGGCTTCCTCGAGGACGAGACGGGGTCGTTCGACTGGTCCGTGCCGGACGAGGACATGCACGCGTTCTGGAACGAGCACGAGCGGCACATCGGCACCTCGCTCTACGGGCGACGCATGTACGAGGCGATGCGCGTGTGGGAGAGCGACGACTGGTTGACGAACGAGCCCGCGGTGGTCCGCGAGTACGCCGGGATCTGGCGTGACGCCGACAAGGTCGTCTACTCCACCTCACTCACCGACGTGTCCACCGCGCGCACGAGGATCGAGCGGCAGTTCGAGCCCGAGGCGGTACGAGCTCTCAAGGAGACCTCCGGCTCGGACCTGAGCATCGGGGGCGCGGGGATCGCGGCAGAGGCCTTCCGGCACGGCCTGGTCGACGAGTGCGTGCTGCTGCTGTGTCCGGTCCTCGTCGGCGGCGGCAAGCCGGCGCTGCCACGAGGCGTACGACTCGACCTCGAGCTGCTGGACCACCGACGCCTCGGCAACGGAGTGGTCTACGTCCGCCACGCGGTCCGACACCCCGCCTGACGCCTGCGCCGGATCACGGCGTGTCCGGGCGTGTGCCCGAGAGCTCACCGGTGACATCACTCCTGTCGAGACGACGCGCCGCCCCGAACTACGTGATCCTGCGCTTCGCCGCCTGGTGCCACGTGCCCTTGGTGGCTCCCGCATGCCTCTGCATGTTCGTCCAGGCAGTGCTGTTGAAGACCGTCAGGGTGGATGTCCGCAGCGACGAGCTGCGATGGCGGACTCTCCTTGGCTCGAGCGCGGCTGACCTGCGGCTGGTCGCCGCAGTACATCCGGGCGGCCGGTGGGACAGCCCGCGCGACCGGGTTGTCGAGATGACGGATGCGCAACGCCTGCGAGTCGCGAAGGGACGCGAGTTCGACCGACGTGTCTCTGCCCTGCAGATGACGGTGCGCGACCTTGTCACCGCCCAACCCGTCGAACGCCTCCGCCTCGAGTAGCACGTCACCATTCAGTCGTCGAGGATCGTGTGGTGCGGGAGCAGTCGTACCGCCTCCTGCCCGGTCAGGCGTTCCTGCACCGCTGCGGCCAAGAACCGGTAGGTCCATTCCTGGGCCAAGGGCCGTGTCTCGGCGAAGATGATCGGCACGGTTGGCCAGCGCACCTGGCACTCACCGAGCTGGTCCGCGACCAATGCGGGCCGGACGTGATCGAGCTTGAACACTGCGGAGTACCGGTCCTCGACGACGACCGCGGCCCGTGGTGTCTCAGTCAGGGCGGCGAGCCGGTAGGCGAGCCGCCCCGCGGTGAGCGAGGCGGACAGGTCGGCGAGGGACTTGCGTTCCACGACCGCCACGAGCTCATCGTCGACGAACGCGCCGTAGTCTCCGATCGGCAGCGCGGCCTTGCTGGTGGTGGCCTGCTGGTGGGTGAAGCGCCAGGCGTACCGTTCTCTGGTGTCGACGACGATCTCGAGGTTGGCAAGGCCCGCTGCGCGCGCGGTGGGCAGGTCCACGTTGGGGCGGGCCGCCTTGGCCACCCGCGGGCTCTGCCAGAAGATCATCTCCCGACCGCGCGCCCGGGTGAGGACGAACTGGCTGCGGGCCTCGCGGCTGCGGTCGGCGACCACGTCGATCGCCGCTCCACGACGGGTCACCGAACGCAAGGGGATCTCCGCGACGATCTCCGCTGCATCGTCCCAGGGCTGGTCATGGCGGTAGCAGTACACCTTGCTCGTGCGAGGCCACGTGTCCTTGGTCCGAAGGATGATTCCGTCACCCAGCGGGATCCGCACGAGGTACGGCAGGCTCGAGTCGGGGTCCGGGTTGCGAGCGATGAGTAGTGGCTCGGGCACGCGACCACGCTACGCCCGCATCCCTTCGACGACACCCGGTCGACGGTGGAGTTCACCTCCAGCGCCGAGCGCGGTCGGGTCGGGCTGTCGCCTCGACGGACCATCAGGTGGCTGCCCGGCGCTCTCCGCCGAGGCCACGGTGCCACTCCCACGTCACCACCGGACTCGGCGGACTGATCTGATCCCGGGGCCCTCTTCGGACAGTGGCGCAGATCGAGGAGTAGGAGCGCGCCACGTGCCGGTGGGCCCGCTGGGCCGGGTTGACACGCCTGGGGTGCCCGCCGCGGTCGCGACGAGGGCCGACCCCGCTGACGCCCGGTCAGCGTTGGGGCGCCCGGTCCCGCGACACGACCGTGCCCAGGCGGTCAGGCGCCCAGACCCGCCTCGCGTGCGGCGACGATCGCCTCCGGGCGGGTGTCGACGCCGATCTTCGTGAAGATGCTCGACACGTAGTTGCGCACGGTCTTCTCCGACAGGAAGAGCCGCCGTGAGATGTCGCGGTTCGACGCCCCTTGGGCGATGAGGCCGAGCACCTCGCGCTCACGCTCCGAGAGCCTCGGGAACGGCACGACGGAGGCGCCACCGGGCGCGCTGCCCGCGAAGAACGACCGCAGCCGACGGGCCACCTCCGGCCCGTAGACCGCCTGGCCGGCGGCAACCGACGCCAGGGCGCGGCCGATCTCGTCCCGCCCCGCCCCCTTGAGCAGGTAGCCCAGCGCACCGGCCTGCACCGCGGCGAAGACCGCCTGGTCGTCGTCGACCATGGTGAGAACGACGACCTTGACGTCGGGAAGCTCGGCGGTGAGCCGGCGCGTGGCCTCGACACCGGTGACCCCGGGCATCTGCAGGTCCATGAGCACGACCTCGGGCCGGTGCTCGACGACGGCTGCGACGCCGCTCTCGCCGTCGGCGGCCTCGGCGACGACCTCGATGCCGAGGTCCTCCAGCAGCGTTCGCAGGCCCTGCCGGAATACCGGGTGGTCGTCGACGACGACGACGCGCAGGCCGGCGACGGGGGCGGTCATGCGGACTCCCGGGGGGACAACTCGGCGACGGTGCTCGACACGCCGGTCGTGGGCAGGTGGGCGAGCACCACGGTGCCACGCCCCGACGGGGTGACCGTGCACCAGCCGCCGAGCTCTGTGGCGCGTTCTCGCATGGAGGCCAGGCCGACCCCTCCGCCGGCGTCGGGGCGGATGCCGGTGCCGTCGTCCTCGACGCGCACGACCAGGGCGTCCGTCGTGGCGCGCAGCAGCACGTCGACCGTGCACGCGTCGGCGTGTCGCACCGCGTTGGTCATGGCCTCCGAGACGATCCGGTAGGCCGCGACCTCGACGACGGCGGGGAGCCCGTCGAGGTCGCCGTTGACATCGATGGACACCGCGGGGCCGCCCTCCGCCCCGGCCGGGCCGGTGGAGCGCAGCGCGCCCACGAGCCCGAGGTCGTCGAGGGCCGGCGGCCAGAGACCCTGCACGAGGCGACGCACGTCGTCGACAGCCGAGCGGGCCTGCTCGCCGGCGGTGAGGGCGAGGTCGGCCGCCCGCGACGCGTCGCCCCGGGTGATGGCAGAGCGGACGACATCGAGCCCCATGACAACACCGGCCAGCTGGGGGCCCAGGCCGTCGTGGAGGTCGCGGCGCAGGCGCCGGCGCTCGTCCTCACGTGCCGCGAGCAGCCGGCGGTGCGACTCCTCGAGGTCGCCGGACAGCCGCAGCGCGTACGCCGCGGACGCCAGGGGCCCGGCGAGCGCGTGGAGGACGCGGGCGTCGGCATCGGCCAGGCTCGACGCGCGGGCGTCCCGAGGCGCGACCAGCAGCTCACCGACCTGCCGTCCGTGCAGGTCAAGGGCGATGCCGTGCGCCCGGCCGGACAGCACGCCCGACTGCTCGTGCACCTCACCGCCCCCGGGCAGCGGCACGACCACGCCGACGCCCGGCAGGCGCAGGCCCGAACGCACGAGCTCGGCCGCGGCGGCGAGGGCCTCGCGCGGGGAGTCCGCCTCGCGCAGCGCCCGGTCGAGGTCTCGGAGCAGGGCGTACGGGTCGCCGCGGCGGCCGTGGAAGAGCCGGTCGACGACGCGCTGGAGGCGAATCCGCGCCGGGTGGAAGGCCAGGGCAACGGCGAACGCGGCCACAAACGGCACGACGCCCTCGGAGGTACCGACCAGGGCGCCGACCCACCCGACGAGCGCGAGGTACATCAGGGCCGCTCCGGCGAGCAGCAGCCCCACGACGAGGGTGCGGTTGACGAGCACATCGAGGTCGTAGAGGCGGTAGCGCAGCGCCGCGACCGCGAGTCCGGCTGGGACGAGGAGGACGACCACGTTGGCCCAGGGGGACGGCACGACGAAGATGGCCACGACGACGAGCGCCACGGCGTACCCGAACCAGCCGACCTGGCGGCGCTCGACCCCGTCGGCTCGCACGACCCGCACGACCACCGAGGCCAGCGACACGATGATGAGCAGGTTTACGACGGGATCGAGCACCGTGCCGACCGGTTCCAGCAGGTCGGCGAGCCACGGCACGGCGAACGGGTTGTCGACCTGCGTGAAGTAGCCGAGCGGGCCGGGTGTGACGGCGAAGGTCAGCACCCCGAACGCGAGGGCGGCTCCAGCCGCCCACAGCGGCACCCGCCACCACCGGCCCGGCAGCGGCCGGCCCTCGGGGATGACCTGGGGAAGAACGGTCGAGACCAGCAGCCATGACGGGAACCACGCCCATGCGGTGACCCAGGCGGTCAACAGTGCCAGCTCGGCCCCGGCCGGCAGCGCGGCGGTCGCGTCGCCGCCCAGCTCGTAGGCGGTCCAGGACAGCGAGGACGTGTACAGGGCGGCCGTGGATCCGATGGCGAGGAGTAGCCAGCCGATGCGGCGGCTGCGGTCATTGCCGACAAGCAGGGCGCCGGTCGTGGAGAACGACACGGCGACCGCGACCTCCGGGGTGCCCATGAGCTCGTCGAGATAGCCCAGCCCGCTCACCAGGGGCAGCGCCACGGCGACGGCGGCGAGGACCACGGCCAGCACGGCGAGGAGCCAGGCCGCCGTTACGGCGGCCCGGCTCCAGTCGCGTCCAGAACTCACCACCACACCGTAGGTGTGCGGTTCGCCGCGCGTCAGGCGTTCTTCCACACCCGGCCCCGGTCGCGGGTGATGTGGTGCGCCAGGCCCACGGCGCCGGCGAGGTACAGCCAGTGGGGGTCCACCGGGCCCACGGCGCCGATCGAGAAGTCGAGGACGATGAACGCGAGCCAGAGTGCGGGGATCCACCGCGGCACGCCGGCGCCCTTGACGAGCAGCCCGAGCGTGAGGGTGAGCATCCCCAGCACCGCACCGACCATGAACGGCATGCCGAAGACGGCGCCGAGGAGCGGCACGGAGTCCAGGCCCTGCATCCACTCAGCGGCGGCGATTCCCTGGGGCCCGTCGAGGAGCGCCTGGACCTGGACGAGCTGGGTGACCTGGATGCCGAGGAAGCCCCACATGCCGAGCACGAGGAGCGCACCGGCGACCCAGCCGGTACGGCGGGCCCGGCGGGTGAGGAGGTGGGCCGCGGCGACGAAGCCGGCGGCCATGAACGGGATGGCCAGGGTGCCGGACAGCGACATGGCGGTGACGAGGCCGGTGCGCTCGGCGGCGAGGGCGGCCTGGTCCGCGACGCTCTCGGGCTGGCCCCCGAGGACCTGGCTGAGGACGGCCTGGAGGGTGTTGCCCGCGGCCCCGACGACCAGGGCTGCGGCGGCGAGCTTTGCGGGGAAGGGGATGGTGCGGCGGGAGGGCTCGGTCGTCTCGGTGTCGACGGGCCGGGTCTCGATGGTGGTCATGCACTGCTCCTGATTCAGGTGGTCGGCGGGGGTTCCCGCCGTGATGACCTCACGTTCTCGCCCCGGATGTCCCGGGCACCTGTGAGTGCTGTCCTGTCCTGGTATGGGACACAAGTGCCGGTGCCCGGTCGGTCCGCGGTGGGGTGGCTGGTGGTTCGCTGGGCTTAGGGCCCCTATGGGGCGAGGAAGGTCCGGCCGCCGAGCTCCGATCGCTCGGCCTCCGAGAGGAGCTCGTCGAGCAACTGCAGGATCTGAACGCCGTCGGGCAGTGCGAACGGCGGCAGGGGTCGTGCGTCGGACACGGACCAACGTCCAGGCCGGCTCACCCGGTACGCCGCCGCCCACGGCGCAGTAGTGGTCGTGATCCCAGCGAGTACCGCGCGGTAGGCGGCGCTGGTTCCGGCGATGGAGGACGCAGCGCTCATCGGCATGTGACTGCGAACTGCGTGCAGCTCGAGCCGGCCGGCCAAGGGGTGCGGAGCCGGGGCGCCTCACCCGGTCGGGCCCCAGGTAGCTCGCCTGCCACCGGGCCGAGGGCAGCCTTCTCACGTAAACCGAAGCCGCGCCGGCGGCCTCGTCCACTCATGACGAACCTGTCTCGTGCCACAGTCGCGCTTCCGTGCGATATCTCTGACTTCCCGTGATCATCCGTGACCACTCCTGTCCCCACCGCCAGCGCTGCTGCGCGTGCTCAATAGCAGCACGGGACAAGCGTTTTGAGCAAATCTATGAGCTGGCGAAGGGACTCGAACCCTCAACCCCCTGTTTACAAGGACTCGCGATCGGCGGTCCCATAAGCGTCGTGACCTGCGGAAACGTGCCATCAGACGGCTGAGGCAAGGCCGCTGTGCGACCTGCGTGCGATACAGAAGACCTCAGGTGGCTACCTGTGTCGTGCGACATCCGCCCGACAGCTCTGCGTTCATGACCCACGGTAGATGTCCCCTCGGTGGCCGATCGCGAGGACGGTAACCGTTCTGGACTGATCGTCGATGCGGTACAGGACTCGGTAGGTGCCCCGTCGCGCGCTGTGCCGGTCCGCGAAGGGTGGGCGGAGCTGCTTGCCGACGCGGTGAGGGTTCTCGAGCAACGGGCCGGTGATGAACTCAAACGCGGCGGTGGCGACCGCCTCGGGCAGGTCCTCAGTGAGGTGCCGGCGAGCCGAGGAGACGATCAGCAGCTGGTAGTGCGGATCGTTCACGCCGAGGTCCGGCGTGAGCGCATCGCCGCCTCGAGGTCTTCTTGCGTCTCGACCCGGCCGGCGGCCAGGTCGACCTCGGCGGCGGCAAGCTGGGTCATCAGGTCTGCATCCCCCAGAACGGCGATCGTCTCTTCGAGCATGGCCAGGTCATCCGGAGAGAGCAGGACGGCCGAGGGCTGCCCGTGCACGGTCACAGTGACCCGTTCGTGGTGCTTGCTCACTCGGCTCACGACCTCGGAAAGGTGTGCCTTGACGTCGGCAAACGGAATGCTCGTCATGGTCACAAGTATGACCAGAATGAACCTCGTGATGTCCAGACCCGGAAGCTCACCCCTCGCGGCAGGTCCGGTTGATGCTTGCCTGCAGGGCATGATGACCACAGGGGGTCTAGGTGGGGTGCGGGCGGTCGACGAGCGCGACCAGCTTCCTCGGGGCCAGGACGCAGTATGACTCGACGACGAGCTCGGCGACCTCGTCCCAGTCGGTGGCGTCGTCGAGCGTGAGACCCATCGCGTCGCGGCCCCAGCCCAGGATGTGGAAGGGCGGGCCCGCGTGCCGCAGCGCCTCAAGCTCCTCGCCCGCGGCGCGGAAGGTCATGACCACATGGGCCCCGTCGACGGGGTCGTCGACCCCGAGGACGTGCGCGAAGGTCCGCGTGCGCACCCGCCACCGGGTGCCTACCCAAGCGTGCTCCTCGTAGGCGTCCGGGAGGGCGAGGCACAGTCGGCGCAGGCGCCGCTCGACGTCGGCGGGGACGTCGTCGGTGAGGCGGCGGACGGGCGCAGCGGCCATCGGCGCAGGCTACGCCGCCCCACCGACGGCCGGGTCGGACCTCGGGGCCGGCAAACGCGGCGACATCCATTGGCACACCGATCGCGGCAAGTGCGGATGGTCGATCCACCAGTGCCTAGGGAGCGACGTTGCGCGCTCTGGGAGCACTGAGCACCGGGGTGATGCAGAGAGCGCGAGAGCGCGCCTACTGCATCACCTCGAGCCGAGCCGGCTCCACCAAGGATGGCTGGTGGCTCATCCGGGGCCCGCGACCGACCGCTGGCCATCCCTCGCGAAACGTCCGACTCGCGGCAGACATCCCAGGTTCTGTGTGTGTCAAGCGGCGCGGTGGTGGATGTGGGCCCAGGCGGTGTCTTCGTCGTACAAGGCGCCGGTCTTTAGGCAGCCGTGCAGGATCCCGATCCACCGGTTCGCGAGCTGTCGTAGGGCCGCCTGGTGGCTGGTGCCGCGGGCTCGGATCTGTTGGTAGTAGGCCTTCGCGCCGGGTGAGCCGCGCATCGAAGAGAACGCCCATTGCTGGGCGGCGTCGGCCAGGTGCTTGTTGCGGACGTGTCTGGACAGCACGGCCTTCTTCTTGCCGGAGGCCTTGGTGATCGGTGCGGTCCCGGCGTAGGACTTTCGTGCCTTGGCGTCGACGTAGCGCTGCGGGTCGTCGCCGAACTCACCGAGCAGGCGAGCTCCCAGGATCACGCCCAGGCCCGGCAGGCTGGTGATCAGCTCCGCTGCCGGGTGCCGGCCAAAATGCTCGCCCACCACCTGCCCCAGGATTTCGATCTGCTCGTTGAGGGTGGTGATGACAGCGACCTCAGCGGTCACGATCGCGGCGAACGCTGCCTGTACTGGCGCCGGCTGGCGCAGCTCCTCGGCGCGCAACACACCCAACAACGACTCGGCGCGCACCTGCGGGTTCCGCCGATGCGCCTTGGTCAGCACCGCCACCAGGGTGCGGCGGGTCAACGCGGCAGCGGTGTCGGGGTCGGGGGCCTTGGCCAGCAGCTCGAGCGCATCCGGCTCATCCAGGTGCGCGAAAGCCTGCAGCGCAGCCGGATAGAACTCCAGCAACGCACTACGAAGCCGCAGCACGTGCCGGGTGCGTTCCCACACCAGCCCCTGATGCGCCCGCGCGGCGAGCTTGATGCCCTCGGCCAAGGTGCTGTCCCCGGCGACCGGGCGGTGGCCGGCCCGGTCCAGGCGAACGATCTCGGCCAGCGCGTGGGCATCTGCCGCGTCCGACTTCGCACCGGAAGTCGTGTGCCGCTCCCGGTACCGCGCAGCAGACCTGGGGTTGATCGCGTACACGGTGTACCCCGCCGCGACCAGCGAAGCGACCCACTGGCCACGCTCGGTCTCGATCCCGACCAGCACCTCCAGCGCCGGGTCGGGGTCGCGCCCCGGGTCCGGCAGGTGCTCAGCGATCAGCGCGTGCAACCGGGTCACCCCGGCCAGCCCCTCCGGGAAGCGTCTCGTCGCCAGGACCTTGCCGTGCTCGTCGACGAGCTCGACGTCGTGATGGTCCTCAGCCCAGTCATCACCCACGAACAACACCGCACCGACCTCCTACTCGCCGACATTCTGTTCAGCAGCGTGGAGGAGGACTCCCAGCGATCTCATGGTCAAAGTGCTCTGGTCGCACCGACCCGGCACGACATCCCAGCAGCGGTCACTGCCCTCCTCACGACTGGCGGGCGCACGGTCTGCCGCAAGACCTCAAGGATCAGATTCGGAAAGTGCTGACCCACCAGCCGCTACCGGAACCGAGCCTCCCAGCAACGCCAGGCACCCGGCTAGAACCCATGGGATCCGGTCGTTTCGGTGCCGTGCGTCGTACGGCCCGACCCTGCTCGCCTCACCGCGCCCGCTCGGCTCGGCCCTCGTCGTGCTGGACTCCGTCGCGACCCTTACCGCACCCTGACAGCGGGCCAAACGCGGTACGCCGGTTGACGTCTCAACTGGGGCAGGTGCTGTTCTGGGCCAGCGGGAGAAGGACTTGGCCGAACGGGGTGCCCCCGAGAAAGTTCTCCCGGATGAAGTGAATCCGGTCGGAAACCGTCTGGGGCGCCTCCACCGCTTGTGCCTGGAACACCTTGCCGAGGCACGAGGCCCTGTCGTTCGGGCCTTCGGCGTTGGCGGTTGGCGTCGCCACGACGAACGCGAGTAGCCCGGCGCCGGCTGCGATGGACGTCCTGCGGGCGATCGACTGCATCTGTGGTGTTCCCTTCGCGATGGACCCGCCCGCTGGCAGGTCGGTACCGGATGCTAGCGCCGCAGCGACAGGGGCGATGGCAGATCCGGTCGTTTCGGTGCCGTGTGTCGTACGGCCCGTGGGGGCACGGCTGCGCTGTCGAGCCACACCGCCCATACCCACCCCAGCGCCCTCACTCACCTGCCAGGCGAGTGAGGGCGCTCTCTCTGTCGTTGTCCTGCAGTCAGACCGCGCCGCTAGCGTCCGTCGTCATGGCCGGGTACCAGCACACGACGCTGGGCTACGACCCCGCGACGAACGGGAACGAGGAGGCGTGGGCGCGGGCCGTGCCGCTCGAGGGGTGGCGCTCCTGGCACGCCTCGGGGGTGTGGGTCACGGTGGGTAGCCGGCGCGTGAGGCGGTGGGCGATGCGCCGGCCTTGCCTGCGTCCCTGGTCCGCTCACGACCACGCCAACAAGTGTCGCAGCCTGAGCGGCTGAAGCCCCGCGCAAAGGGGAGGCCTTAAGCAAAGACTGCTGCCCACACGCGGAGGGACCTGCGTAGGTGACTGTCAGCGGCATGCCCGGGTGCTTGATGTGCACACTGTGGATGTGGACGAACGAGGCGCACCGGACGGCGCGGATCCAGCCGGGTCCGCGGTGATGAACCCGTGGAAGCGCATCACGAATCTCGCGCTCGTAATCTCCGCGCTCGGCCTAGTTGCTCTCGGCATGGTTCTGGGATTCACGCGGCCGGGGAACGCATGGAAGGGCCACTCGGCCTGCTGTTCATACTGCTGGTTGCAACAACGGCCACGCTTGGCCTCGTGACGACGGTCGGCGACAAACGCTCCTGATTCGGCTCGAGCCGCGAGCCGCTTGCGGCATTTGGTGCGTTCGGCAGTTGCCGTAGCGCCGGGCCAAGGGCTCAAGCGGTTGCGTGCTCCGCGGCGAGAAGGGGAACGACCTGCCAGCCATGCGCGCATCGTTGCAGGTTCCGCTACTCGGCAGATCCGGCATCAAGCCCCGAGGGCAGCCTTCGCACGTAGCCGAAGCCGCGTCGACGGCTCCGACCACTCATGACGCACCTGTTTCGTGCCACAGTCGTGCGATATCCGTGCGATATCTCTGACTTCTCGTGATCATCCGTGATCACTCCTGTCCCCACCGCCAGCGCTGCTGCGCGTCCTCAATAGCAGCACGGGACAAGGGTTTTGAGCAAGACCTACGTTGAGCTGGCGAAGGGACTCGAACCCTCAACCCCCTGTTTACAAGACAGGTGCGCTACCGATTGCGCCACGCCAGCGGGCCCGCACCGAGCCGGCGCGGACAGCCCCGGAGTCTACGCGGAGCCGCCCCACAGCAGCCTCGACCCGGCCGACAGGGCCGACCGGACACGCAGAACTTCGCACGCCACGCACCAGTTGCCGCGTGCGACACGAACTTCCGCGAGGCACGAGCGGCAACCACCGACCCTCGGAGCCGGCCGTCGCGGACCGTCGCGAACACCGACCGCCCCGCCGAGCTCACCTTCACGCCCGAGTGGCCACAGCCGTGGGTCGGGCCCGCCCGCCCGGGATGCCGGACGATCACCGAACGCCGGACCGCACCTCACGAGTGTCTCAGGTCGCCCGTCGTCGCCCTCGTCGCCCTCGTCGCCCTCGCGTCCATCCGGCCGGGCACCGCGCACCGAGCGGTCCCAGGGCGAGGCGAGGATCTCGCCGAAGACCGTGCCGGTCGCGATGGCGATGAGGATCGCGCCCGCCCCGAGCAACGTCGTCAGACCCGACTGGATCGAGAGCGACCCTGGTGAGTCCCCACTGACCGCGACCAGCTCGTAGAGGCCCCGGAAGATCGTCAGACCCGGCAGCAGGGCGAAGCTGGCGGGCACCACGAGCACCATGGAGGGCGCGTCCAGCCGCGCCGCGACCACGCGGCCGGCGGCCCCGAGCGCCACGGCGGCCACCCCGGTCGCGGCGATGGCCCCGATGCCGACGCCCCGCCCGAGCACGGCCGAGACCACCGCCGCGCCGACCGAGAGCACCCCGGTCGGCAGGATCAGCCGGCGCAGGCTCTGCACCGTGACGGCACCGCTCAGCCCGACCACCAGGGAGCCACCGATGGTGGCGACCACCGACGACTGGTTCGCCCCGAGCTTGAGCACCGACGGTGACACGAACTCGGACCCCAGCATCGTGGTCAGCGAGAGCATGATGCTCAGCCCCGCGGCGATGCCGATGATCAGGCCCATCAACGCCACGAGCACCGAGAGCAACCGCCCGGCTCCGGTGAGGGGGAACCCGAAGAGCACGTCCTCGATCGCCGAGGCCATCGAGCGCCCGGGCAGCATGGCGACGATGCCGCCCGCGACGATGAACGCGAAGTCCTGCTCGGCCATCGGCCGGCCCACGGCGACGGTCGTCGCGTAGACGGCACCAGCGAGGAGGGTCGCCACGAGCGCGTTGATCGCGTTGGCGTAGAACTCCGGCAGCGCGGTCCGCGCGTACAGGCGGTTCACTGCGGTGACCGCGAGAACGACGAGCACGGTGGCCAGGGCAGCGAACGCGCTTGCCCCGATCATCACGGCGACGGCGGAGGCGAGCAGTGCACTGGCGACCGAGACCGCCCAGACCGGGAAGATGCGCCGGGTGCGCTTGATCTGCCGCAGCCGCCGGTCGGCCTCCTGCGAGTCGATCTCCCCTGCGACGAGCGCCTCCACGAGCCCGTGCACTGCGACCAGGCGCGCGTAGTCGTGCCGGGTGCGACGCACCACCCGCAGCAGGGTGTGCGGACGCCCGGTGGCGCTCGTGGCCTGGATGAGCAGCGACTGCAGGGTGATGTCGACCTCGATGACGTCGACCCCGGCCGCGGCCGCGACGGCCGCGACGCTGGCCGCCACCTGGGGCGCACCTGCCCCGCAGCGCAGCATCAGCTCACCGACCCGCGCGGCCAGGTCGAGCGCCCAGCGCACCTGGGCGTCCTCGGCGGCCTCGCCGGGGATCCGGGTGTACCGGTACGGCGTGCGCCGGAGCAGGTCGGCCATCGGCATCGGCTCGGTGGGCGACTCCCCCTGGAACATCCGACCGGCGCGGTCGCGAGGTCGGCTCACAGGGTGGGCACCACTTGGGTGGCCCAGCCCGGCGCCGTCGTGCGCGGCCACCACGAGGGGCCGTCCCCGGTCACGGCCGTCACGAGCACGACGGCGGCGACGACGAGCAGGATGCCGGCCGCCACCTGCCCCGCCGCCTCACCGGGGGTGAGCCCGCGAACGATGCTGCGGCTGCCGCGCCGCAGGCCGGCGCCGCCCGGGCCCCACCAGGCGGTGAGCCCGGCGAACACCCCGGCGACGAACAGCGGCAGCACGTCGTCGGTACGGACGTCGGTGCCGCGGACGGCCGTGAGCACCAGGGCGCTCGCGAACGTCGCGCACACCCCGACGAAGATCGGCAGCACCAGCGTGGCCGCGGCCCCGATCAGCCCCAGTACGAGGTGCCACGGGCTGGTCGCGACCGCCACGGCGACGTCGCTGCCTCGTGTCCCACGCTCGTAGCGGCGCATGACGAGTGACGTGACCGACCGGTCCGCGGTGCGCGCCAGCGTGACCCACGCCAGCAGCCCGAGCACGGCGAGCAGCGGTGCGGATGCCGTGACGGCGCCGAGCACCGCGAGCAGCGCCAGCAGCGTGCCCGACCGGTTCGGTCGCCCGATCCTCGGGTCGCCCCACTGACCGTGACCCAGCCTGGCCGCATCCCAGTCGGACTCGGAGTCGGGTACCGGCTCCGCCGGTCGTCCCGGCGCGGGCGCGAGCTGCTGCGGGGCCGGGGCGATCCGCACCGGCGCCGGCGGAGCGGGCTGCTGGCCCACCGGGCGAGCCTGCTCCCAGCCCGGCGGACCGGCCGGGCGGCCGGTGGTCACGATCGGCGGAGGGAGCGGGTCGCGCGCCGGGGGTGCCGGGGCGGGGGCCGCGGGAGCCCGGGCGGAGGTCGCAGGAGCCGGCGGCGCGGCATACGCGCCGGCCGCGGCACCGGCGGGGCCGGTGGCACCGGCGCCGGCCACGGCCCCGATCCCGGGCCGCGGGGCGCCCCCGGCGGCGGCGGGCGGCGGGAGCGGGAGCGCGGCGGTCGGCGGAGTCGCGAGGCGCTGGGTCTGTGGGCGCACCCGCCGCATCTGGATCGCCTCGGTCACCGGGGCCCCGTGCGCGTAGCGCTCCAGCGCGGCGACGACCTCGTCGTGGTGCGGCCGGTCGGCGGCGTGCGGCGACAGCGCGGCGTAGAGCAGCGGCTCGATGCGCGGGTCGACGGCCTCGAGGTCGGGGTCCCCGGCGCTCACCCGGGCGAGCACGGCGCTCATCGGGCCGGTCCCGAACGGCGGTGTGCCGCTCGCGGCGAAAGCGGTCGTCGCGGCCCAGCCCCACCAGTCGGTGGCCGGCGTGACGTCGTCGCCGCCGATCACCTCGGGGGCCAGGTAGCCGGGCGTACCCATGACCAGCCCGGTCATCGTCAGCCGGATGTCGTCGGCCACGTGCGCGATGCCGAAGTCGATGAGCACCGGATCGCCGTCGACGAGCAGCACGTTGCCCGGCTTGACGTCGCGGTGCACGACCCCCGCCGAGTGGATCGCGTCGAGGGCCTCGGCCAGGCCCGACGCGACCCGGTGCAGGTCGGCCGGGGGCAGCAGGCCGCGCTCGGCCACGTGGTCGTCGAGCGAGGGGCCGGGCACGTAGCGGGTGACGATGTACGGGGTCACGCCGTCGACGTCGGCGTCGATGATCGGGGCCACCCGCGGGCTGGTGATCCGGCTCAGCGTGCTGACCTCGCGGGTCAGCCTGGCCCGGGCGTCGGGGTCGTGGGCGATGTGCTGGCGCAGCACCTTGATCGCGACCGCGCGGCCGTGCCGGTCGAGCGCGAGGTGCACCACGCCCATCCCGCCCTCGCCGAGCCGCTGGACGAGGCGGTACTCCCCGAGGCGCGCGTGCTCCCGCGGCTGCTCGGTCTCGTCGTCCTCCGGCTCGGGGCCGTCGGCGATGGCGTCGGCGGTCATGCCCACCACGGTAAGCCGTCTTGCTGGGTGCGCGCTGGAACCGCGCCCCTTCCGGTCCCCGGTCAGGACTGGATGTAGGTGCGCAGCTGGTCGCGCTCGGACTGCAGGTCGTCGATGCGGTTCTTGACCACGTCACCGATGCTGACGATCGCCACGAGCTTGCCGTCGACGACGACCGGCACGTGCCGGAAGCGTCGTTCGGTCATCATCGACTCGAGAGCGTCGAGGCTGTCCTCGGGGCTGGCCGTGTGCACCTCGGGGGTCATGATCTGCCCCACCGGGGCGTCGAGCAGGGCCGCGCCATCGGTGTGCAGGTGCCGCACGATGTCGCGCTCGCTGACGATGCCGTGCACGCTCTCGCCGTCGTCGCTCACCACGACCGCACCGATCTTGTGCTCCGAGAGGAGGGACAGCAGCTCGTTCACCGATGCGTCGGTGCGCACGGTGATGACGGTCCCGCCCTTGCGCCTGATCACGTCCGAGATCCTCATGCCCCGACCATAGGGCCGCCTCCGCCGACGCGCCAGACCGACGAGCCGGATGCCGTGTCTCTCACCTAGGCCCGGTGCGGCACCGCGCCGGTCGAGCCGCGCACGACGAGCTCGGGCCGGAACACGTACTCCGCCCGCGGCGGGCCCTCGCCGCTGATCTCGTCGAGCAGCGCCCGCACCGCGGCATCCCCCATCGCCTCGACCGCCTGGCGGATCGTCGTGAGGGGCGGGTCGGTGAACGCCATCATCGTCGAGTCGTCGTACCCGACCACCGAGACGTCACGCGGCACCATCAGGCCCATCGAGCGGGCCTGCCGGATGGCGCCGAGGGCCATCAGGTCCGAGCCGCAGATCACGGCGGTCGCACCCCGCGAGATGAGCCGGCCGGCCGCCGCCGCACCGCCCTCGAGGCTGAACACGGTGTGCGTGACCAGCCGCTCGAGGTGGGCCGGCTCGAACCCGAGGTGATCGCGCATCGCCACCCGGAAGCCCTGCACCTTGCGGATGACGGGCGTGTAGCGCTCGGGGCCCAGGGCCAGTCCGATCTCGGTGTGGCCCAGCTGCACGAGGTGGCTCACGGCGAGGTCCATCGACGCGACGTCGTCGTTCGAGACGAACGGGGCGTCGACCCCGGCCAGCCAGCCGTTGACCAGCACGATCGGGAGCCCGCGCTCGCGCAGTCCCTGGTAGCGGACCGGGTCTGAGGTGGCGTCGGCGTGCTGGCCGCTGAGGAAGATGATCCCGGACACCCCCCGGTCGAGCAGCATCTGCACGTAGTCGTCCTCGTGCACCCCGCCCGGGGTCTGCGTGCAGAGCACCGGCGTGAAGCCCTCCGCGGCCAGCGCTGTCTCGATGACCTGCGCGAACGCCGGAAAGATCGGGTTGACCAGCTCGGGCATGACCAGCCCGACGAGCAGCGCCGACTTCGGCTTCAGCCGGGTCGGCCGGTCGTAGCCGAGCACGTCGATGGCGGTGAGCACCGCCTGCCGGGTCGGCTCGGACACCCCCGGCCGGTCGTTGAGCACCCGACTGACCGTGGCCTCGCTCACGTCGGCCTGCGCCGCGATGTCGGCGAGACGGGCGGACCGCGACTCGTTCACGGGGCGCAATCTAACAACGTCCGGGGGTGCGACGCCGCACGTCCGCGTGACGGGACTACCACGGCGCGGCGCGGACACGGCATACTGGCGTAACCGCTTACACCGATGTGGCGGGAGCTCCACCACCTTTACAACGGATCGTCCGGCACGTTCCTGCCGGTGAAGGAAGGCAATGACGCCATGGCAACTGTCAAGTTCGACCAAGCCACCCGCATCTATCCGGGCAACGACTCGCCCTCGGTAGACCGCCTCGACATCGACGTGGCCGACGGGGAGTTCCTCGTCCTCGTCGGGCCCTCGGGGTGCGGCAAGTCCACCTCGCTACGCATGCTCGCCGGTCTCGAAGAGGTCAACGGCGGCAAGATCTGGATCGGTGACCGCGACGTCACCGACCTCTCGCCCAAGGACCGCGACGTGGCGATGGTGTTCCAGAACTACGCCCTGTACCCCCACATGACGGTCGCCGACAACATGGGCTTCGCCCTGAAGATCGCCGGCGTCGACAAGAGCGAGATCAGGAAGCGCGTGGCCGAGGCCGCCCAGATCCTCGACCTCACCGAGTACCTCGAGCGCAAGCCGAAGGCCCTCTCCGGTGGCCAGCGCCAGCGCGTCGCCATGGGCCGTGCGATCGTCCGCTCCCCCCAGGTGTTCCTCATGGACGAGCCGCTGTCGAACCTCGACGCCAAGCTCCGCGTCCAGACCCGCACCCAGATCGCTTCTCTCCAGCGCCGACTCGGTGTCACCACCGTCTACGTCACCCACGACCAGATCGAGGCCATGACGATGGGCGACCGCATCGCCCTGCTCAAGGACGGCATCCTCCAGCAGTGCGCCACCCCGCGCGAGATGTACGACCGGCCCAACAACGTGTTCGTCGCGGGCTTCATCGGCTCCCCGGCCATGAACCTGGTCTCGGTGCCCGTCACCGAGGACGGCGTCCAGTTCGGCAGCCACCGGCTGCCCGTCGACCGCTCGCTGCTCGGCAAGGTCGGCAACCAGGTCATCGTGGGCATGCGCCCCGAGGACGTCGAGGTCACGACCAACGAGGACGGCCTCGAGCTGATCGTCGACGTCGTCGAGGAGCTCGGCGCCGACGCCTACGTCTACGCCACCCCCGCCAACGAGCAGGTGCAGCTCGAGGGCGGCGACGACGGCCTCGCCAAGCCGTTCATCGCCCGCGTCGACGGCCGCAAGGTGCCCGACAAGGGGTCGAAGATCTACGTCTACCCCAACCCCGAGCACATGCACGTGTTCGACCCCGAGAGCGGCGCCCGTCTCGGCTGAGTCCGAGCCACTGCTCCACGCGACGCCCCGGACGACCACGTCCGGGGCGTCGCGGCATCCACGGCCGGATGCCGTCCGCCCCGTCCCGTCGTAGGCTCGCCAGCCGCCCACCGTCGCCACCACGGAAGGCCCCACGCATGGCTCTCGAGATCACCGCCGCCAGAGCGGACCCGGCCCTGCTCGACCTGCCCTGGCGGGTGCCCCTCGAGGAGTGGCCCGAGGACATCCTGGCGGCCCTGCCCCGCGGCATCTCCCGGCACGTCGTGCGGTTCGTGCGGCTGTCGGGGCGGGTGCTGGCGGTCAAGGAGATCAAGGCCGACATCGCACGCCGTGAGTACGACCTGCTGCGCAGCCTGAACCGGCTGCAGATGCCGTGCGTCGAGCCGTTCGCGGTGGTCAGCGGGCGGATCGGCCTCGACGGCGAGCCGCTGGACGCCTGCCTGATCACCCGGCACCTGCAGTTCTCGTTGCCCTACCGCGCCCTCTACAGCCAGCACCTGCGCAAGGGCACCGCCGTCCGGCTGATCGACGCCCTCGCCGTGCTGCTGGTGCGCCTGCACCTCACCGGGTTCTGGTGGGGTGACGTGTCGCTGTCGAACACGCTGTTCCGCCGGGACGCCGGGGCGTTCGCCGCCTACCTCGTCGACGCCGAGACCGGCGAGCTGCGCCAACGGCTGAGCGACGGCCAGCGTGAGCACGACCTCGACATCGCCCGGGTCAACATCGCCGGAGAGCTGATGGACCTCGAGGCCGGAGGCCTGCTCCAGGAGGACCGCGACCCGGTCGCGGTCAGCGAACGGATCCTGCTGCGTTACCGCGAGCTGTGGGACGCCCTCACCGGCTCCGAGCTGATCGACGACACCGAGCGGTGGCGGGTCGAGGACCGGATCCGGCGGCTGAACGCGCTCGGCTTCGACGTCGACGAGCTGGCGATCACGACCGACATCGGTGGCACCTCGCTCCAGATCCAGCCCAAGGTGGTCGACGCCGGCCACCACTCGCGCCGGCTCCTGCGGCTCACCGGCCTGGACGTGCGCGAGAACCAGGCCCGCCGGCTGCTCAACGACCTCGACGCCTACACGGCCGCGACGGGGCGCCAGGGGGAGGACGAGGAGATCGTGGCCCACGACTGGCTGGCGAACGTCTACGAGCCGGTGACCCGCCGGGTGCCCCGCGCGCTCGTCTCGAAGCTGGAACCGGCCGAGGTGTTCCACGAGGTGCTCGAGCACCGGTGGTACCTGGCCGAGCACGCCCAGCACGACGTCCCGATCGAGGCGGCGATCGAGGACTACGTCGCCTCGGTGCTGCCGGGGAAGCCCGACGAGCAGGCCGTGCTCGGGGTCGACACGCGTGAGCTACCCGTCATCGCCAGCCCGCAGGGGCGAGCCTAGGATCGAGGTGCACGCACCGCTTCGTCTCGCCAAGGGAAGACCATGACCGACCAGCCGCAGGGCCCCGCCGAGCCGACGCCCGACGCACCCCACGCACCCACCGCGCCTGCGGCTCCCCCGGCCGAGGCCGCGATGCCACCGACTCCCCCGGCCGAGGCCGCGATGCCACCGGCTCCCGCCGAGGCCGCGGCGCCCCCGCCTGCCGGCGTTCCGGCTCCCGTGCCGCCCGCACCACCGACCGCCCCGTACGGCGCACAGCCAGGCTACCCACCGAACCCCGGTGCGGCACAGCAGGGTTACCAGCAGCAGGGGTACGCGCCGCCACCGGCCAACCCCTACGGTGGCTACGCCCAGGCACCGGTCTACGCCGGTGGCGGAGGGCCTGCCTACCCGGGGTCGCTCGCCTACGTCGAGCAGAACTTCGGCAAGGTCGCCGACTTCGGGCAGCGCGCACTGGCCTACCTGATCGACCTGGCCATCACCCTGATCGGGCTGATCCCGGTGGTCATCGGCATCATCGTGCTGGCCGTGGGCGCCTCCAACACCGTCAGCACCGACGAGTTCGGCTACACCACCAGCACGGGCGACTTCGACCCCGCACTCGCGGTCGTGGGCGGCCTGCTCATCACGCTCGGCGCGCTGGTCAGCATCGGCATCACCATCTGGAACCGCATCTTCAAGATGGGCCGTACCGGCCAGAGCGTGGGCAAGAAGGTGATCGGGCTGTACCTGCTCGACGACAAGACCGGGCAGCCGATCGGTGCCGGCATGTGCTTCCTGCGCGAGCTGCTGCAGGGCCTGATCAACCAGGTCTTCTACCTGGGCTGGCTCTGGATGCTCTGGGACGCCGACCGGCAGACCCTCGGCGACAAGGCCGTGCACTCCAGCGTCGTGGTCGTGCCGAAACGCTGACTCAAGCCGGCGAGAGCCAGCTCCAGCCCGGGACGTTGCGGGCCACGGTGAAGACGACGAAGCCGACGGCCAGGGCCGCGGGCAGCCAGGTCGGTGGGTTCCAGTGCAGCTGCTCGCCACGCCACCTGGCGACCACCCAGCGCACGAACAGCCAGGCGACGCCGAGGTAGATCGGCACGGCCAGGGGGTTGCGAGCGAATGCCCCGACCAGGTCGAGGTGGGCGAGCTCGTGCGTCGCCCGCAGCATTCCGCAGCCCGGGCAGTAGACACCGGCGAGCGCGTAGGTGGGGCACAGCGGGTAGTGGCCCGCCTGGTTGGGGTCGACGGCCGCGACGTACGCCGTGCCGAGGGCGGCCGCGGCCGCCACCGCCGCCGGACGCGCGAGGCGGCGCGCCCGGCCCCGAGCGGGGTCGGTGCGCGCCACCTCGTGCACGAGCGTCATGTCACATGTTGGAGTCGCCCGAGAGGGCCGCGAGGCCACCGAGGAACAGGAACCAGATGAGGGTCAGCACCAGGAAGACGATGCCGATGATGCCCAGGATGCGGCCGATCTGCACGATCTGTCGGTTGCCGTAGCGGCCCGGCTGCGCGTCGATCTCCTTGAGCGCGTTGTTGCCCATGACCAGGGCGACGATGCCCAGCGGTGAGCAGCACACGAGCGACAGGATGCCCAGGATCAGGACCGTCATCCCCTTGGGGTGGTCGACGGGGCCTCCCATCCCACCGGCCGGCGGCGGCGGGGCGCCGTAGCCACCGCCGTAGCCACCGCCGTAGCCACCGTCACCCGAGCCGGGCGGCGGGGGCGGCGGGGCGGAGTAGCCACCGTCACCCGAGCCGGGGGGCGGGGGCGGGGGCGGCGGGGTCGAACCTTGGTCGGACATGATCTCCCTCTCTGCAAGGCGACGTGGGGGTCGTCATGCCCCCGGGGCCGAAGTGCTCCGGCGGCGCCGATCCTTCCACAGACGCGGGCACCACATCGAGACTCCACGCCCATTCGCTGTGGACCACGAACGGGGCCGGTCAGCGGCCCCTGCGTCGGCGAGCGACCTCGTAGAGGGTGACGCCGGTGGCGATCCCGGCGTTGAGCGACTCCACGGCCGAGCTCATCGGCACCGACACGATCTGGTCGCAGTGCTCGCGCACGAGCCGCGACAGCCCCTTGCCCTCGGAGCCGACGACGACCACGAGCGGCTCCGACGCGAGCTCGAGGTCGGGCAGCTCGACGTCGCCGTCCATGTCGAGGCCGATGATGAAGAAGCCGGCCTTGCGGTAGTCCTCGAGGGCCCGGTTCAGGTTGGTGGCCTGCGCCACCGGGATCCGGGCCGCCGCGCCGGCGGACGACTTCCACGCCGAGGCGGTCATGCCGGCCGAGCGACGACTCGGCACGACCACGCCGTGCCCGCCGAACGCGGCCACCGAGCGCACGATGGCGCCCAGGTTGCGTGGGTCGGTGATGCCGTCGAGCGCGACGACCAGCGGGATGCCGGGCAGCTCGGGGTCGACCAGGTCGCTCGGGTGCGCGTACTCGTAGGGCGGCACCTGCAGGGCCAGGCCCTGGTGAACCGAACCGTCGGTGAGCCGGTCGAGCTCGCCGCGCGGGGTCTCGAGCACCGGGATGCCGCGCTCGGTGGCGATCTTCAGGGCCTCGCGCACGCGGTCGTCGGAGTCGATGCGGCCGGCGACGTACATCGTCGTCACCGGCACGTCGGCCCGCAAGGCCTCGAGCACCGAGTTGCGCCCGGCGACCATCTCGCTGCTCGCCTTGTTCTTGCGGGTGCTGGTGCGACCCGCCTGCCCGCCACCGCGGCGGTCGGCGGCCTTGGCCGCCTTGTGCGCCTTGTGGTTCGGACGGTCGGTGGCCTTGGGCGTGGGGCCCTTGCCCTCGAGGCCACGGCGCCGCTGGCCACCGGACCCGACCTGCGGACCCTTCTTGTTGCCGGTGCGCACCGCGCCACGTCGTTGGGAGTTACCGGCCATGGTCATTCGCTCCGTCCCCGCGCGAGGGACCAACGGACCCCTGCTGCGGTGTCCTCGAGCGCGATGCCGGCGGCGGCGAGCTCGTCGCGGATGGAGTCCGCGGTGTCGTAGTCACGGGCGGACCGGGCATGGGCCCGGGCCGAGAGGCGCTCCCTGACGAGGGCGTCAAGGCTCGCGAGGGCGTCGGTGGCGCCGGAGTCTGCGGCCGACCAGGCCGGGTCGAGCGGGTTCACGCCGAGCACGTCGGTCATGGCGATGACGACGCGGGCGGTCGCCGCGGCATCGTCGTGGTCGCCGTCGTCGAGGGCGGTGTTGCCGGCGCGCACGGCCTCGTGGACCTCCGCGAGCGCTCCGGACACCCCGAGGTCGTCGTCCATCGCCTCGCGGAAGTCCGCGGGCAGGGCCTCGTCACCGGTGGGCACCGCGGTGACGACCCCAGGAAGCGCCCGCCGCAGGAAGCCCTCGATGCGCTCGACGGCCGTCGCCGACTCCTCGATCGAGCCCGGGTGGAACTCGATCGTCGAGCGGTAGTGCGCCGCGGTGAGGTAGTAGCGCACCGCCAGCGGGCGGTGCTCCTTGACGACCTCGCTCACCCGCAACGAGTTGCCGAGCGACTTGCTCATCTTCTCGCCGCCCATGGTGACCCAGGCGTTGTGCAGCCAGTAGTTGGCGAAGCCCAGGCCGGCGGCGCGGGACTGTGCCATCTCGTTCTCGTGGTGCGGGAAGCGCAGGTCGACCCCGCCGCCGTGCACGTCGAAGGTGTCCCCGAGGTACTTGCGGGCCATCGCCGAGCACTCGAGGTGCCAGCCGGGGCGGCCGGCACCGAACGGCGTCGGCCACGAGGCGGTCTCGGGCTCGCTCGCCTTGCGGCCCTTCCACAGCGCGAAGTCGCGGGGGTCGCGCTTGCCGCGCGGGTCGGCATCCTCGGCGTCGACCATGTCGTCGACCTTCTGGTGGGTCAGCTCGCCGTAGGCGGGCCAGCTGCGCACGTCGAAGTAGACGTCGCCGCTGCCGTCGCGCGCGACGTAGGCGTGCCCGCGGGCGATGAGGGTCTCCATCAGGGTGACCATCTCGGGCACGTGACCGGTGGCGCGCGGCTCGTAGGTGGGGGGCAGCACGCCCAGGGCCTCGAGCGCGGCGGCGGTCTCGATCTCGTTGCGGTAGGAGACGGCGTACCAGGCCTCGCCGTTCTCGGCCGACTTCGCGAGGATCTTGTCGTCGATGTCGGTGACGTTGCGGATGAGCGTGACGTCGAGCCCGTGACCCCGCGTCATCCAGCGGCGGAGCACGTCGAAGGCGACCGCGAAGCGCACGTGGCCCAGGTGCGGGGGCGCCTGCGTGGTGAGCCCACAGATGTAGATCCCCGCCTTGCCGGGCACGACGGGGACGAAGTCACGCAGCTCGCGCGTGAGGGAGTCGAACAGCCTGAGGGTCACCGGGCAAGGTTACCGGCGGGAGGTGCCATCCCCCGATTCGCCCGGTGTGCCCGCCGGATCCGGCCGTCCCGAGCGCGTTCGGGAAAGTCCAGGGTCTCAGTACCCCCGGGCGATCCACTCCTTCAGGTGCGGCTCCTCGGCGCCGATCGTCGTCGCCTCGCCGTGACCGGTCAGCACCACCGTGTCGGCCGGCAGGTCGAGCAGGCGGGTGCGGATCGACTCGATGATCGTCGGGAAGCTCGAGAACGACCGCCCGGTCGCCCCCGGCCCACCGTTGAAGAGGGTGTCGCCGGAGAAGAGCACGTGCAGCGCCGGCGCGAACAGGCAGACGGCCCCGGGCGCGTGCCCCGGGGTGTGCAGCACGGTCAGCTCGACGTCGCCCACCGTGAGGACCTGCCCCTCGGCGAGCTCGCCGCCGGGAGGCTCCGGCTGGGTCTGGTCCCACAGCACCCGGTCGTCGGGGTGGAGGTACGTCGTGGCACCGGTCGCCGCGACGAGCCCGCCGACGGCGTTGACGTGGTCGCTGTGCGCGTGGCTGCACACCACCGCGACGACCCGCCGGGGCCCCACGACCGCCAGGATCGCAGCGGCGTCGTGGGCGGCGTCGACCACGAGCACCTCGCTGTCGTCACCGACCACCCAGACGTTGTTGTCGACCTCCCACGAGACGCCGTCGAGCTCGAACACCCCTGAGGTGACCACCCGCTCGACGCGCACGCCGCCCGGTGAGGTGCGCACCGGCATCCCGATGTCGGTCACTGGTCGGCACCCAGGATGACGACCGAGCGCAGGACGTCGCCCGAGTGCATCTTGTCGAACGCGGCCTCGACGTCGGCGATGCCGATCCGCTCGCTGACGAACGCGTCGAGGTCGAAGCGGCCCTGACGGTAGAGGTCGACGAGCATGGGGAAGTCGCGCGAGGGCAGGCAGTCGCCGTACCAGCTCGACTTCAGCGCACCACCGCGGCCGAACACGTCGATGAGCGGCAGGGTGATCTGCTGGTCGGGCGTCGGCACGCCGACGAGCACCACGGTGCCCGCGAGGTCGCGCGCGTAGAAGGCCTGCTCGTAGGTCTCCGGCCGGCCCACCGCCTCGACGACCACGTCGGCACCGTGGCCTCCGGTGAGCGCGCGGATCGCCTCGATCGGGTCCTCGGTGGACGAGTTGACCGTGTGCGTCGCGCCGAACCCGCGGGCGGCCTCGAGCTTCCGGTCGTCGACGTCGACCGCGATGATCGTCGTCGCCCCGACCACGCTGGCACCGGCGATGGCGGCGTTGCCGACGCCACCGCACCCGATCACCGCGACGGAGTCACCTCTGCGGAGCCCGCCGGTGTTCACCGCCGCGCCGAACCCGGCCATCACGCCGCAGCCGAGCAGTCCCACCGCCGCGGCGTCGGCGTCGCGGTCGACCTTGGTGCACTGGCCGGAGGCCACCAGGGTCTTCTCGACGAACGCCCCGATGCCGAGCGCCGGGGTGAGCTCGGTGCCGTCGGTGAGGGTCATCCTCTGGGTCGCGTTGTGGGTGGCGAAGCAGTACCAGGGCTTGCCCTTGAGGCAGGCGCGGCACTGGCCGCACACCGCGCGCCAGTTGAGGATGACGAAGTCGCCGGGCGCGACGTCGGTGACGCCCGGGCCGACCGCCTCGACGGTGCCGGCCGCCTCGTGGCCCAGGAGGAAGGGGAAGTCGTCGTTGATGCCGCCCTCGCGGTAGTGCAGGTCGGTGTGGCAGACCCCGCACGCCTCGACCCGCACGACCGCCTCGCCGGGGCCCGGGTCGGGCACGACGACGTCGACGAGCTCGACCTCGGCGCCCTTGGCACGGGCGATGACTCCCTTGACGGTCTGGGGCACGGGTCCTCCTCGAGTCGGTGACGCGGTCTGCGCGCCACGCTAACGCCGTCCTCCGGATGCCGGAAGCGCGCCCCCCGCTCGGAGTGCGTCACTGCGCCGTCCGGTGTCCGTCGAACTTCTTTCCGCGCAGGAAAGTGCGCCGTATGCTGCGGCGCATGCCCCACCCGGTGTTCGACGACGTGATCCACGAGCCGCACCGGCTGCGGATCTGCGCCATGCTGGTTCCGTCCGCGGGCTCCGAGTTCGGCACCGTTCGCGACGAGATCGGGTTGTCCGACTCGGCCCTCTCCAAGCACCTCAAGGCCCTCTCGACCCGCGGCTACACCCGCCTGGAGCGTGCGGCTCGCGACGGCCGGCAGGTGCACGACCGTGGTGCTCACCCCTGCCGGCCGGGAGGCCCTGTGCGGGCACGTGGCCGAGCTGCAGCGGATGGCCCGCATCGTCGGCAGCGACCGGCGCGGGGAGCCGCGCTCCCGCTGACCCGAAGACCCGCTGATCCCCGAGCCGCGGACGCCGTGGTCAGCTGTCCATGGCCCGATCGAGCCGGGTTCGGACCCGATCGGGCCGTACCCCAGTGACCTATCGGTCGATCTGGGTACACCGGACCACCCGGGCCGTACCCCGAGTGACCTATTGGTCGCTGTGGTACACCAGGACCGTCCGGGCCGTACCCCGAGTGACCTATTGGCGTGGTACACCGGACCGTCCGGGCCGTACCCCGAGTGACCTATTGGTCGCTGTGAGTACACCGGGGCCGCTCCGGGCCGTACCCCGAGTGACCTATTGGTCGATTTGGGGACGGGGGACGACGAGCGCGGTCGCGATTGCGGCGACGCCCTCGCCACGACCGGTGAGACCCACACCGTCGGTGGTGGTGCCGCTGACCGACACAGGTGCGCCGACGGCATCCGAGAGCACGGCCTGCGCCTCGGCCCGACGGCTGCCGACCTTCGGGTGGTTGCCGACGACCTGCACCGCGACGTTGCCGATCTCGTAGCCGGCCTCGCGCACCAGCCGGGCCGCCTCGGTGAGCAGCGTGCACCCCGAGGCGCCGGCCAGCTCGGGGCGGCCGGTGCCGAAGTGCGCCCCGAGGTCGCCGAGGCCGGCTGCCGAGAAGAGCGCGTCGCACGCGGCGTGGGCGGCGACGTCGGCGTCGGAGTGGCCGTCGAGGCCGGGCTCGCCGGGCCAGAGCAGACCGGCCACCCAGAGCTCGCGGCCGGCGCCCTGGGCGGCAACGGCATGCACGTCGACCCCGATGCCGACCCTGGGCAGTGCCTCCATGGCGTCAGTCTCGCAGGGCGCCGGCCGCGGCACGGCGCTCCAGCACCCGCTCGGCGTGCTCCAGGTCGTCGGGCGAGGTCACCTTGAACGCCAGCGGGTCACCGTCGACGACCACGACGTGGTGACCGCCCAGCTCGACGAGCGCGGCGTCGTCGGTCGCCCCCAGTCCGCTGCGGTATGCCGTGACGAGCACCTCGCGCGCGAACCCCTGCGGGGTCTGCACGGCCCGCAGCGACGCACGGTCGGGGGTACCGGTGATCACCCCGTCGGGGTCGACGGCCTTGACCGTGTCGACGAGGGGGATGCCGGGCACGGCGCCCGGCGCGCCCGCCCGCACCGCGGCCACGACCCGCTCGAAGACGGCGAGCGGGGTGAGGCACCGGGCGGCGTCGTGCACGAGGACGACGTCGACGTCGCCCAGGGCCGCCAGCCCGGCGGCGACCGAGTCGGTGCGCTCGGCACCGCCGGCGACCACCACGGCATCCGGGGGCAGGGTCACCCCGGCCCACTCCGCGCCGGCGGGGTCGGTGTGCTCGGGCGGGGTGACGACGACCAGGCGGCGCAGCTGCGGGAGCCGCGCGACCGTGTCGAGGGCGTACCCGAGCAGGGGCCGGCCGCGCAGCGTGACGAACGCCTTCGGCACGGCCGCACCGAGCCGGGTGCCCGAACCCGCCGCGACGACGACGACGCCGACACTGCTCGGGGCAGCGTCGGCGTCGGTCACGTCAGTGTCGGGGTGCGAACCCGGACTCAGGACGCGAGAACCTCGTCGAGGATGACTTCGGCCTTCTCCTCGTCGGTCTTCTCCGCGAGCGCGAGCTCGGAGACCAGGATCTGGCGCGCCTTGGCCAGCATGCGCTTCTCCCCGGCGGACAGGCCGCGGTCCTTGTCGCGGCGCCACAGGTCACGCACGACCTCGGCCACCTTGATCACGTCGCCGGAGGCGAGCTTCTCGAGATTGGCCTTGAAGCGACGCGACCAGTTGGTCGGCTCCTCGGCATAGGGGGTGCGCAGCACCTCGAAGACCTTGTCGAGGCCTTCCTTGGAGACCACGTCGCGTACACCGACGAGGTCGCAGTTCTCGGCAGGAACCTCGATCACGAGGTCGCCCTGGGCGACCTTCAGCTTGAGGTAGAGCTTCTCCTCTCCGCGGATCGTGCGGGTCTTGATCTCTTCGATACGCGCGGCCCCATGGTGGGGGTACACGACCGTCTCGCCGACCTTGAAAACCATGTGTTGTTGTCCCCTTTCGCGACACTCAGGATACCACGCACCGGCGTGTCGCAATAATCCGGCCGTCACGCCGTTTGTGCAGGTCAGGGGCTTGAATGCGGCTGCGGGAGAGGTGGATCGGGTCTTGACAGAAGCGGTGTTGTCATGCTTCGCGCGCGGGGCGGGCGCCCTCGGACACCGTGTCGGCGGGCACCGTGGACGGCTGGGGGTGGGTCATGGCTATCCTTGGCCCCGTGACGACCCGCGCCGCCTCCGTTCTGCGAGCCACCGCCCTGGCAGGCACCGCCCTGCTCGTCTCGGGGTGCGCGGTGTTCTCGCCGATGCAGACCGACTACGACGCCGAGACCGCCGACGGGGTGCGCCTGACCATCGAGGGGCTCGACCTGCGCAACCTCGCCGTCGTCGTGCCCGCCGAGGGCGAGACCGGCATCGTCATCGGCCAGGCCGTCAACAACGGCACCTCGGCCGTCGACGTCACCTTCGCCGTCGACGGCGCGGCCACGCCCGCCACCGTCGCCGTGCCGGCGAGCTCGGGCAAGACCCTCTCGGATGCCGCGGGCAGCGTCGAGATCCCCGGCATCCCGGTCCCCCCGGGCGCGATGGTGCAGATGACGGTCACCACCGATGCCGCGGGCGCCAACGTGGTTCAGGTTCCCGTGCTGGCGAACACCGGCTACTACTCGGACCTCACCGCCTCGTCCTGACCGGCCACCCCCGCCGGCCCCTGCGGTCTGCCGCTCAGGCCTCGAACTTGTAGCCCAGCCCGCGCACCGTGAGGATGTGGGCCGGGTTCGCCGGGTCGGACTCGACCTTCGCCCGCAGCCGCTTGATGTGCACGTCGAGGGTCTTGGTGTCGCCGACGTAGTCGCTGCCCCACACCCGGTCGATCAGCTGGATGCGGGTCAGCACCCGCCCGGAGTTGCGCAGCAGCATCTCGAGCAGCTCGAACTCCTTGAGCGGGAACGACACCTGCGCCCCCTGCACCGTCACGACATGGCGCTCGACGTCCATGCGCACCGGGCCCGCCTCGAGGGTGGTCGGTAGGGCCTCCTCGGGTTCGGCGAGCCGGCGCAGCACCGCCTTGATCCGGGCGAGCAGCTCGCGCGAGGAGTAGGGCTTGGTGACGTAGTCGTCGGCCCCCAGCTCGAGGCCGACGACCTTGTCGATCTCGCTGTCCTTGGCGGTCAGCATGATGACCGGCACGTTGGACCGCTGGCGCAGAGCCCGGCACACGTCGACGCCGGACAGCCCGGGCAGCATGAGGTCGAGCAGCACGAGGTCGGCGCCGTTCGCGTCGAACTGGGTGAGCGCGTCGTTGCCGTTCTCGGCCACCGACACCTCGTAGCCCTCCTTGGTGAGCAGGTAGGACAACGGGTCCGAGAACGACAGCTCGTCCTCAACGATCAGGATGCGCGTCATGCAGTGCTCTCTCCTCGTGCGACTGCACCGGCGGGCGGCCGTCGTCATCGTGCTCGACCGCACGCGGCCGGTCGGCCGCCGCGGGAAGGGTCATCGTGAAGGTGGACCCGCGCCCCTCCTGGCTCCAGACGCTCACCCGGCCCCCGTGGTTGGCGCAGACGTGCTTGACGATCGCCAGTCCGAGGCCGGTGCCCCCGGTGGCGCGTGAGCGGGCGGCGTCGACCCGGTAGAAGCGCTCGAAGATGCGCTCCTGCTCCGCGGCCTGGATGCCCTGGCCCTGGTCGGTGACGGTCACCTCGAGCGCGTCGTCGACCCGCCGCGCCCCGATGCCGACGCCGGTGCCGGAGTCGCTGTAGTTGACCGCGTTGGTGACCAGGTTCGCGACCGCGGTGGTGAGCAGCTCGGCATCACCGAACAGGCGCAGGTCCTCCTCGCTGGCGAGAGTGAGCTCGATGTGGCGCGCCTCGGCGGCGACCCGCACCCGGTCGACGGCCTCCGTGACGACCGACCCGAGGTCGACGAGCTCCGGCTCGTGCAGGGTGTCGGCCACCTGCAGCCGCGACAGGTCGACGATCTCCTGCACCAGCCGGGTGAGCCGGGCCGACTCGACGAGGATGCGCTGGGCGAACCGCTCCACCGCCTCGGGGTCGTCCTTCGCGCCGAGCACCGCCTCGGCGAGCAGCGAGATGCCGCCGACCGGGGTCTTCAGCTCGTGGCTGACGTTGGCGACGAAGTCGCGGCGGATCTCCTCGACCCGGCGGGCGTGGGTGTGGTCCTCGGCGAGGATCAGCACGTGCGAGACGGCGATCGGGGCGAGCCGCACCCGCATGAAGACGCTCGCCGCGGCGTCCGGCCCGCGGGTGAGGTCGAGCTCGGCCTCGCGGATCATGCCGTCACGGCGCACCTGGCGGGCCAGGTGGCGCAGCTCGTGGTGGACGAGCTCACCGTGCCGCACCAGCCCGTAGCTGACGGCGGAGGCGGAGGTGTTGGCCACCGCGTCGTTCGCGTCGACGACGACCGCGATGGAGCGCAGCACGGACAGCACCTCGCCGACCCCGCGCGGCAGCGGTGGCTCGGCCGGCTCGGGGGCGGCGGCGCTGCGCTCGGACCACCGCGTGGCGGCGACGGCCACGGCCCCGATGACGAGGCCGACCGCCCCGCCGAGCATCGCCGCGAGCGTGGGGTCCACGACGTCAGGGTACGGCCCGCGCCGGGGCCATCCGGCGCATCCACCGCCCCTGGCGGACGGTCCTCCCAAAGTTCACCTCGGGTGCGTCTTCGGTTCATCGAGGCCTGACACAGTGCCGTGGGCGGGACCACCGGCCCCCGCCGCCCACCCGCACCCGACCCCGGAGGACACCCCGTGATGCGCAAGGCCTTCCACGAGGAGCTCGACCGCGTCGCCGAGACGCTCGTCGAGATGACCCACCTCGCGTCGTCCGCGATGAGCCGCGCCACGACCGCGCTGCTCGACGCCGACATCCACCTGGCCGACTCGGTGATCGCCGCCGACGCCGAGATCGACGCGCGCCGCGCCGAGCTCGACCTGATGTCGTTCGACCTCCTCGCCCGCCAGCAGCCGGTGGCGACCGACCTGCGGGTCATCGTCACGAGCATGCGGATGAGCAGCGACATCGAGCGGATGGGCGACCTGGCCCGCCACGTGGCCAAGGTCGCCCGCCTGCGCTACCCGGCCTCCGCCGTGCCGGCCGAGCTGCGCGCGACGATCCTGCAGATGGGCCAGGTCGCCGAGCGGATCGTCGAGAAGGCCGGCTCGGTGATCGCCGCCCGCGACATCGAGGCCGCCCAGCAGATCGAGCGCGACGACGACGCGATGGACGACCTGCACCGCGAGCTGTACGCGCTGGTCACCGGCGGGAACTGGCAGCACGGCACCGAGGCCGCGGTCGACATCACCCTCCTGGGCCGCTACTACGAGCGCTTCGCCGACCACGCGGTCAGCGTCGGGCACCGGGTCATCTGGCTGGTCACCGGCGACGTCGACCCGGCCGGCGAGCACTCCCACGAGGACGTCGAGGACGGCGCGGCCGCGCTGCGGTGACCCTCGACAGCCCTGTCCGCGCGGCACCGCCGGTGTGAGACTGATGCGGTGACCGTCACCGTCGAGGACGACTTCCGCGAGTTCGTGACCGCGCGCTGGCCCGACCTCGAGGGAGTCGCGTTCGTGGTCCTCCTCGACGCCGCCTCGGCCCGACGGGTCACGACCGAGGCCTTCGCCACCCTGCACCAAGGCTGGCACGAGGCCCTCGACGACGGTCGCCCCGGGTCGCTCGCCCGCCGGTCGGTGCTGCGTGGCGCCATCGCAGCCGCGACCCAGGGCGTGCGTCCCGGCACCCCCGGGTCCGGCCCCGACCCCGTTGGCGACGACCCCGTGCTCACCGCGCTCCAAGAGGTGCTGCTGGTCGCCACCCCGCACGAACGCGCCCTGGTCGCCGCCGCCTCGGTGTGGGCGGCCGGGCCCGACGAGGTCGCCGACCTGCTGGGGATGCCGGCCGCGCAGCTGCGCCTACTCGCCACCGCGCTGCGCTCGAGGCTCGCCACCGCGCACGACGCGGCCCGTGTCGCCGAAGGGCTGGGCCCCGCGGAATGGGCCCTCGACGACGACCTGGACGCCGTCGTCGAGCGGCTGCTGGCCGGCCGGGGCGACCCCCCGGACCCGACGGCGCTGGTCGAGGACCGACGACGTGCGGTGCGCCGACGGGCACTCGTCACCGGTGGCGCCGCCACCCTCGTCGCCGGCGCGGCGGGCTGGTGGCTCCGGGGCCGCGGCCCGGCCACGAGTGCCGGCGTCCCGGCGGCCGGCGCGTCGCCGGTCCCGCTCCCCTCGCCCGACGACCCGAGCTGGGCACGGGTGTCCCGCTGGGCGCCCCGCGGCCGACTTGCCACCGACGCGCGGGTGCAGGCCCTCGTCATCAGCCGCGCGAACGGCGGCGGCCGGCTGGTCTGGGCCGACGACGTGGAGGGCCGGCGGGTCGTCGTCTCGGCCACGCTCAACCCGGGCACCGAGGACGTCATCGTGCAGGTCTGGCACGGTGCGGCCGGCGCCGACCCGGCCTCCTTGGTCGAGGTGCCCCTGCAGAGCCCCTTCGTCGCCGGCGACCAGGACGCCGTGGCCGTGGCCGTGGCCGGCTCCCCCGGCACCCTGCTCCTCTTCCTCGCTCGGCCCCGGACCCCCCAGGCGGCCTGGTCGCCGACGGTGACCCCGACCGTGCAGGGCACCGTCCGGCGCGACTGGATCCACGTGCCCCTGCAGTCCGGCGTCGGGTCGACCGTCACCACCACCGAGGCCGGGCCGGCGCTGCGCGTGAGGTGCGCCGGGTTCGACGGTCCGGCGGTCAGCCCCACGCAGACCTGGGTCGGCCAGGGGGGCACCGACGCCCTCGCCGGCTTCGCCGAGGAGACCCGCCGGTTCGTCGCGGCCGCCATCGGCGAGCCCGCCGAGACCCTCAGCACCGAGGTCGTCACCGACGCGAAGGTCGGCGGCGGTGTCATCGACCCGCGGGCGATCTCGCCCCAGGGCGGTGACGGCCGGGTCCGCGTGCTGAGCACGTCGACCCGGGGCGGGGCGGTCATCCGTTCGGTGCGGGTCGTCGACGACGGCCGCAGCAGGGCGAACTGGCTCGACCTTCAGCCGCCCACCGTGCTGCCGGCCCGGAACGCGGTCGACGAGCCGGTGGTCGCGCGGCTCGACGACGCGCGCCCCGAGGTGGGTCGCTTCCTCGTCGTCACCCCCGGTGCCGCGCGGGTGCAGCTGCTCTCGACCTCACCGAACGCCTACCCCGTCTCGAAGGTCACCCGCACCCGCGAGGGCGTCGCGATCGTCGAGGTCGTCAACGCCGACGACGCGGCGGCCTTCCGCCTCGTGCAGCGCGACGAGCGTGGGGCGCTGCTCGCCGACGGGGTCCCCAGGAACGGCACGGACCTCTTGGACCTGTGGCCGACGGAGCAGACACTGGTGTCGTGACGGTCACGGTCGAGGAGGACTTCCGCGCGTTCGTGGTCGCCCGCTGGGGCGAGCTCGAGCCGGTCGCGCGCCTCGTCACCCTCGACGCCGCCACCGCACGCCGGGTCACCATCGACGCGTTGGCCGACCTGCACGGCCGGTGGGGCGAGCTGCTCGACGAGGGGTCCCCGGGCGCCGCAGCCCGGCGGGCGGTGCTCACCGGGTCGCTGGACGTGGCCGGGTCGGGCGGACGCACCCGACCTGCCCGACGAGCGGAGGGCGGTGGGCCCGGTCCCGGCGCCGACGCACCCCCTGACGACGCGGCGACCGACGACGCCGTGCTGGCGGCCCTGACCGGCGTCGTGCAGGGTGCGGCGCCCCTGGAGCGGGCCGTCCTCGCCGCGGGCACGGCGTGGGGGCTGGACCCCTACGCGGTCGCCGACCTGCTCGCGATGCCGGCCGCGACCCTTCGCGACGCCGACCTCACCGTGCGCGGCCGGCTCCGGGCGGCGCACACCGGCGCCCGGGCGGCCGGCGGCTGGGAGCCGGCGGAATGGGCCCTGGACCGTGACGTCGAGGACGCCGTCGACGCCCTGCTGACCGGTCACGCCGACCCACCGGACGCGGTGGCCCTCGTCGGCGAGCGGCACCGGCAGGTGCGCCGTCGCTCGGTCGTGCTCGGCAGCGGCGCGGCGCTGGCCGCGACCGCGGCAGCGGTGTGGGGCGTCGAGGCCGTCGTCTCCGGCGCGGCATCCGAGGCGGCACCGTTGCCGCCGGGCCCGGGCGACCCCGCGTGGGCGACGACGAGCAGCTGGCCCGCGCGCGGCGGCCTCGCCACGGACGACGGCGTCGTCGCCCTCGTGGCCGGGGCGTCCCCCGGGCCCGGCTGCTCTACGCCGACGACGTCGCCGGCCGGCGGGTGGTCATCGCCTCGACGGCGGACGCCAGCGGGGTGAGCGGCACCCTGGTGCGGATGTGGACCGGCCCGCGCGGGGCCGCCCCCGCCGACCTGCTGCCGGCCGCCCTGGTGCGCGACCGGGTCACGTTCGTGGACGACGTGGTCCCGATGGCCGTCGACGCCGGGCCCGACGACGAGGAGGGGGCCGGTGCCGTGGTGCTCCTCGCCCGGCCGACGGTGCTCGAGGCGTCGTACTCGCCGATCGTGTCGTACGCGCGCGACGGTGGGATCGGCCGTCGCTGGACCGAGATGGCGCTGCGCGACGGTGTCGCCACGGTGCCGTTGCGGGGACCGCTGCCCCCGGCCTTCCGGGTACGGGTGGACGGCTACGACGGGGGCGCCCTGGGCGTGACGCCACTGGCCCTGCCCGTCCCCGACCCCTCGGCCCCGCCGAGCACGTCCCTGCTCGACGCCCTCGGACCGTTCGTCGCGGCCTGCACCGGGCTGCCGGTGTCGGCCGTGCGCAGCACGGTGGTGCTCGAGGCGTCCGTGCCGGGTGACGTGCTCGTGCCGGCGGAGCAGGGCGATCAGGCGGCGCGCGGGCTGGTCGTCGTGGCCCACAGCGTGGTGCCGAGCGGCGCCCTGCTGCGCACCGTCCGGGTCGTCGGCGGCGGTCCTGCCGGGGTCGGCCCGGTCGACGTCGAGACCACCCGGGCCATCGCCTCGACGCAGGCCCCGGATCCCTTCGCCACCCGGCTCCCCGGGTTCAGCAGCGACGTCAGCCGGTTCCTGGTGGTGGCGCCCGGTGCCGCACGCGCCCAGCTCGTGGGCACGGCATCCAACACCTACCCGGCGTCCGAGGTCACCGCTCTGCGCGACGGCACCGGGGTGCTCGAGGTGGCCGATGCGCGACGAGCGGCCCTCTACCGGCTCGTCACCTGGGACGCGCGAGGCCACCGCCTCGGCGGCTGGGAGACGCTGTTCCGTCGACGCGACCCCCGCGACCTCTGGCCGCGGGTGAGGTGACCTGTCAGCGACCCTGGTTCGCGACCGCTGCGGCCGCAGCCGCAGCGGCCTCGGGGTCGAGGTACTCACCCGGCCCGGTGGGCATGAAGTCGTCGCCCAGCCGGTAGACGAGCGGCATCCCGGTGGGGATGTTCAGCCCGGCGATGTCGTCGTCGCTGATGCCGTCGAGGTGCTTGACCAGCGCGCGCAGCGAGTTGCCGTGAGCCGTGACGAGCACGGTGTGCCCAGCGGTGAGGTCGGCCTGGATGTCGTTCTCCCAGTAAGGCATCATCCGCGGGATGACGTCGGCGAGGCACTCGGTGAGCGGCACGTCGACCCCGGCGTAGCGCGGGTCGCCGGTCTGGTCGAACTCGCTGCCGGCCTCGATGGGCGGCGGCGGGGTGTCGAAGCTGCGGCGCCACAGCATGAACTGCTCGTCGCCGTACCTGTCGCGGGTGGCGGCCTTGTCGAGCCCCTGCAGCGCGCCGTAGTGCCGCTCGTTGAGGCGCCAGCTGCGGCGCACCGGGATCCAGTGCCGGTCGAACGCGTCGAGGGCGAGGTTGGCCGTGGTGATCGCCCGGCGCAGCACCGAGGTGTGCACGACGTCGGGGAGCAGCCCGGCGTCCGCCATCAGCCGGCCACCACGCACCGCCTCGGTACGGCCCTTCTCGGTGAGGTCGACGTCGACCCACCCGGTGAAGAGGTTCTTCTGGTTCCAGTCGGACTCGCCGTGACGCAGCAGGATGAGCGTGTGTGCCGTCATGTCGTCAGCCTATCCACCTGCCCGCGGCGCGGTCAGGCGGGCTGGTCGGTGGGCAGCGGGTCACCCGGGCGGGCCAGGATGCCGCGGAACGCCTCGAGGTTGCGCAGGCTCTCGCCGCGCGAGACGCGCCACTCCCACTCCTTGCGCATCGAGCTCAGGAAGCCCAGGACGAGCAGCTCGTTGAACGGCTCGTCGGCCGCGGTGAGCACGACCCCCAGCAGCTGGTCGAGCGACTCGGCGTCGACCCCGGCCACCGGCACCCGGCCGGTGACGTAGACGTCGCCGGCCTTGTCGACGGCGTACGCGAGCCCCGGCAGGCGCAGGTTGCGGCGCAGGAGGAAGCGGTAGACCTCGGTGTGGTTCTCGTCGGGGTTGCGGATGACGAACGCCGACACCGACAGCGCCGTGTCGGAGACCACCAGCGACGCGACCGTCTTCAGCTTCTTCTCGCCGGGCAGCGAGACGACGAACTCGTCGGGGCGGGCACCCGGCTCCCAGTCGTGACCGGAGTCGGTGAGGTAGGCCGCGACGGTGGCCGAGAGCAGGTCGCGCGCGCTCACGGGATGACCGCCGTCGGGATGCCGATGAGCGCCTCGGCGTCGTTGATCGACGCCTCGCGCGGCCGGGCCATGGCGTCGGCGTAGACCTCCGCGAGCCGCTCGGCGGTTCGGGCCCAGCCGAACCCGCCGGCGTGCTCGGCGGAGGCTCGGGACAGACCGGCCCTGCGGTCGGGGTCGAGCACCACCGAGGCGATGGCGGTGGCCCAGTCGGCCGTGTCGTGCCCGTCGACGAGCACCCCGGTCGGCCCGACGGCCGTGGGCAGGCCACCGACGTTCGCGGCGACGACCGGTGTGCCGCAGGCCTGAGCCTCGACGGCCACGAGCCCGAACGACTCGTTGTGCGAGGGGACGGCCAGGACGTCGGCGGCGCGGTACCACTGGGCCAGGGTCGGCCGGTCGACCGGCGGCACGAAGCGCACCAGGTCGGCGATGCCGCGCTGCTCGGCCAGCTCGGTGAGCCCCATCGGGTTGCGTACACCGGTGCCGCTGGCCCCACCCAGGATGCCGACCACCACCCGCGAACGCAGGTCCGGTCGACGGCGCACCAGCTCGGCCGCCGCCTTGACGAGCACGTCGGGCGCCTTGAGCGGCTGGATGCGCCCGACGAAGAGGAGGAGCACGGCATCCGCGGGGATCCCGATGGCGGCACGCGCCTCGGCCTGGGACCCCGGGCTGAACACGGCGAGGTCGACCCCGGGTTCGGCGACGGCGACGCGGGCCGGGTCGGCGTCGTAGAGGTCGACCAGCTCGCGGGCCTCGCGCTCGGTGTTGGCGACGAGCCGGTCGGCGGCCTCGACGACCTGGGCCTCACCGATCTCACGGCCGAGCGGCTCGGGGAGGTCACCGTCGGCGAGGTGGAGGTTCTTGACCCGGGCCATGGTGTGCATCGTGTGCACGAGCGGGACGCCCCACCGGTCGGCGGCGAGCCAGCCCACCTGGCCGGAGAGCCAGTAGTGCGAGTGCACGAGGTCGTAGTAGCCCTGCGGCGCGTGCGCGGCGACCCGCATCATCCCGGCGGCGAAGGCGCACAGCTGGCCGGGCAGGTCCTCCTTGGACAGGCCCTCGTACGGGCCGGCCGGCACGTGCCGCACGACCACCCCGGGCTCGACCTCGACGACGGCGGGCTGGGTGGCGCTCGTGGTGCGGGTGAACAGGTCGACCTCGATGCCACGGCGGGCCAGCTGGCGGGCGACCTCGAGCACGTAGACGTTCATGCCGCCGGCGTCACCCTCCCCCGGTTGAGCCAGCGGGGAGGTGTGCACGGTGACCATCGCGACCCGCGTCGGGCGGGGGTGGGCCGGGGACGAGCTCATGCGTTCGAGTCTGTCACGGCATCACGTGGGGTGTCCGTGACGGTGACCACTGCCCGGGGGGCCCACACGTGCACCGCGATCCGGCCGTCCTGGCGCAGGTCGACGGCGCGCGGCACCTGCACGGGCCCGATCGAGACGTCGGTGCCGAGCACCCAGGTGAACGCCGGCTGCTCGACGACGCTGGGGTCGACCCAGTAGGCGCGCTCGCGCAGGTTGCGCTCCGGCAGCGCCGGGGCGATGCCGGTGGTGGCGGGCCGCCAGTCGAGGTGGATGGCGACGGCGTCCGCCCCGGGCACGGCGGCATCCATCCGGATCCGGCCGTCGATCGGCTGGACGTCGATCCGCAGCGGCAGGCTGGTCGTGTCGTCGTGGACCACTCCGCTGTAGCGCACGGTGTCCTCGACCCGCCGCACGGCGTCGATGCGCACGTGCATGAGCGTGCCGGTGACGTTCTCACGGGGGTGGCCGTTGACCTCGTCGAGACTGCCCATGGCGGCGGTGACCGGTGCGCCGCGGGTGACGGTGTCGGCGAGCACGGTGCTGCCACGGGCCAGCCGGAAGCCGGAGTCGTAGAGGGCGACCGAGAGCCCGGCGCCGAGCGACTGCACGCCACGGGCATCCTGCGCGACCTCGAGCAGGCCCGGCTCGACGTCGGACACCCCGATGTCGCGGGCGAGCACCTGGGGCACCCAGGTGGTCAGGCCCAGGGTCAGGGCGGCGGTCAGCGAGACGACGAGCGCCACCATCGAGAGGCTGACCTGGCCCTCTCGCGACCGCTGCCGCCACCACTCCCGCACCCCTTCAGGGTAAGCGGTCCGTACGCTGGGCCCGTGCGGCAGCGACGGCCCGTGGGGGTGATCACCCGGGGGACGACCAACCCCAACCGGCTGCGCCGCTGCGACCGCTGGTTGGCCGGCCCGCAGGCCTGGCGGCTGCGGCGCAGCGGACCGGCCCCGGTGGTGGTCGACCTGGGCTACGGCGCCTCCCCCGTCACGGCCGTCGAGCTGCACGACCGGTTGCGCCGGGTGCGCGGCGACGTCGAGGTCGTGGGCATCGAGATCGACCCCGCCCGGGTGGCGGCTGCCGTGCCGCTCGAGCGGCCCGGGCTGCGGTTCGCCGTCGGGGGGTTCGAGGTGCCCCTGCCCGGCGGGGCCCGGCCGGTGGTGGTGCGTGCGTTCAACGTGCTGCGCCAGTACGACGAGGCACAGGTCGCGGACGCGTGGGCGACGACGGTGGCGCGGCTCGCCCCTCACGGTCTGCTCGTCGACGGCACCTGCGACGAGCTGGGCCGGCTCGCGAGCTGGGTGGCGGTGACCGCCTCCGGCCCGGTCAGCCTGTCGCTGAGCTGGCGGCTGCGCGGGCTCGGGCGGCCCGGGGTGGTGGCCGAGCGCCTGCCGAAGGCGCTGATCCACCGCAACGTGCCCGGCGAGGGGGTGCACCGGCTGCTCACCGACCTCGACGAGGCGTGGGCGCGGCAGGCACCGCAGGCGGGCTACGGCATCCGGCAGCGGTTCATCGCGACGGCGGGGTCGCTGCGGGATGCCGGGTGGCCGGTTCTCGACGGGCCCTCACGCTGGCGACTGGGCGAGCTGACGCTGGCCTGGGATGCCGTGGCACCCGGTGCCGGGTCGGGTCGCCCGGGTGCCCGTCACCAGGGGCCGTAGGGGCCCTGGTTGCCGGAGCCGCGACCCATGACCTGGTCCAGCGCCGGCTTGACGTCGGCAAGGTAGACCCCGGCCGCGACGATCGCGACGATCGCGAGGAAGCCGACGCCACCGAGCGCGACGATGCCCAGCAGGGCCGCGACGCCGGTGACGAGGAGCCAGAACTGCTTGGTGCGCTTCCCGGCCGCGACGAAGGCGTCGGAGCGGCGGCGCAGGCAGTCGACGAGCGCGTAGAGCTCGACGCCGAGGGCCACGACGGACAGGCCGAGGACGATCCAGTGCTGGAGCTGCGCGAGCGACATGGGGCAAGCGTAGGCGTCAAACGTCGAGGACGATCGTCACCGGCCCGTCATTGACCAGCTCGACGTCCATGTGGGCGCCGAAGCGGCCGGTCTGCACCTCGACGCCGCGGGCCCGCAGCGCGGCCACCACCTGCTCGACCACGGGCTCGGCGACCGGGCCGGGGGCCGCGGCGTTCCACGACGGGCGGCGGCCCTTGCGGGTGTCGGCGTACAGGGTGAACTGGCTGACCACGAGCACCGGGGCGCCGTCGTCGAGCACGGAGCGCTCGTCGCGCAGGATGCGCAGGTCGGCGATCTTGCGGGCCATCGTGGCCACCTGCTCGGGCCCGTCGTCGTGGGTGACCCCCACGAGGGCGAGCAGGCCCGGGCGGGTCAGCTCGCCGACGACCTGCCCGTCGACGCAGACGTGGGCCCTGGAGACCCGCTGGAGCACGGCCCTCACGAGCGGCTCACCCCTCGATGCCGACCGCGACGACCGCCCCGACCGGCTGGCCGTGGCCCAAGATCGGGGCCGCCTCGAGCCGTTCGTAGGCGGTGGACCGCACCCCCAGCCGGCGCAGCACCGCGGCGAGGACCACCGGGCGGGCCCGCTGGCCGCCGTCGACGATCTTGAGGGCGACCCCGCGGCCGTCGGCCAGGCCCACCGCATGCACGGCCTCCGCGCCGTCCTTGCCGATCAGGCCCTCGGTGCCCCGGATGAGGGCGGTGACGTCGCGCCGGGTGCCGCCGACGTACTCGGGGTGGGCCCGCATCGCGGCGGTGACCTCGTGCTCCGGGGTGCCGGGCCCGGCCGAGGCGATCCGCCCGAAGGCCCGGGCCAGACCGGCCAGGGAGACGGCCATGACCGGGGCCCCACAGCCGTCGACGGCGGTCGCGGCGACCGGTTCCCCGGCCAGGTCGGCCAGGGTGTCGGCCATCAGGCGCTGGAGCGGGTGCTCGGGGTCGCGGTAGGTCGTGAGGTCCCAGCCGTTGAGGCGGCAGGTGGCGAGCATGGCCGCGTGCTTGCCCGAGCAGTTCTGCGCGAGCGGCCGGGCCGTGCGGCCGGCGGCGATCCACACGTCGCGCTCGTCGGCGTCGTAGGGCAGGTCGGGGGTGTTCTGCAGGTCGGCCTCGGTCAGGCCGGCAGCGGCGAGCATGTCGCGCACCCCGTCGAGGTGGAAGGGCTGCGCGGAGTGGCTCGCACAGGCGAGCGCGAGCTGCTGGGCCGGCAGGGTGAGCCCGGCCCGCAGCATCGCGACCGCCTGGATCGGCTTGTTCGACGAGCGCGGGAAGACCGGGTCGGTCGCGTCACCCCAGGCGTGGGTCACCGAGCCGTCTGCGCCGGTGACCGCGATGCTCCCGCGGTGCACCGACTCCACGACGCCGCCGCGCGTCACGTGCGCGACGACGGGGGCGTCGGCCAGCGCCGGCGGGGTCGGGGCGCTGGGTGCGGTGCGGGCGGCTGCGGTGTGGTCGGGCACGGGGCCGACCCTATCCGCGCGAGGGGGGCGGGCGGCATCCGCCGGAGGTGGGGGACGGCATCCGCCCTGGGTGGGCCACCGGCATCCGCCCTGGGTGGGCGACCGGCCTCCACCGGTGCTGGGCGACCGGCATCCACCGCACGCGCCGGGACGCCGAACGACCGAGGCCGGGCGAGCCGGCCCCGGTCGTCGGGGGTGTCACCGGGAAAGGGGTGGAACCCGGTGACGGGTGGTCGGCGTGTAGCCGACGTGGTGGGGTGAGCTCAGCCGGCGGCCGGGGTCTGCGGCTTCGCGACGTGCGTGGGCTCGTGGCCGACCTTCTCGGCAGCCTTCTCGGTGGCCTTCTCCGCGGCGACGGCGGTCTTGCGAGCGCTGGTCGTGGCGGCCTTGGCCGAGGTGCTGGCCTTCTTGGTCGCGTTCTTGGTGGTGGTGGTCGTGCGCTTGGCCGCGGTGCGGGTGCGCTTGGCCGACTTGGCGACCTCGGTCTGGGCGACCTTGGTCTCCTCGACGACCGAGCCGCCGACGACGGTGACGACCTTCGCGGCCTCCTTGCGGGCGGTCGTGAGGGTGGCCTTGGCCGAGCGCTCGATGTCAGCGGTCGCCTTGCGGGCGGAGGTGACGGCACCCTTGACCTGGGCCACGGTGGTGTCGGCCTGGGCCACGAGGTCCTTGGTGGCCTTCTGGTTCTGGATGCGCTTGACGAGCTTGTGGCCGCGAGCAGCGAGCTCGTCGTAGGCCTCGGTCAGCTTGCCGCCGAAGACCATGGTCTGGTTGATGGCGAGCGCCGGGATCTCCTTGGCGTCGTCGACGGCCTTGGTGGCGCGGGCCTGGACGCTGGCCGGGGCCAGGTCGGTGGACAGCTCGACGCGGGCCTTCTCGGCGCGGACGGCGAGGTCGGCACGGGCCTTGTCGGCGCGCAGGCGAGCCTCGCGCACCTTCTCCACCGCGAGGTCGGTGGCGCCGACGGCGGCGAAGAACGGGGTGGCGTCGACGTTCTTGCGGAGGTCTTCGATGACGGACATGGTGTGTCTCCTTCTGGTGGTGCGGGGGCGTTTCAGCTCTTGGGGGTGCTGGGGGTCTTGCGCGTGCTGGGGGTCTTGCGCGTGCTGGGGGTTGTGCGGGTTCTGGGGGTCGGCGCCGTTGCCGTGGAGCGTCCTCGACGTAGGACTCGTAGATGTCGAGGAGCGTCTTCTTCTGCCGCTGGGTCAGGGCCGGGTCCGCGGCGATGGCGCCTCGGACGTCAGGGGCCTCGGTGGGCGGGGCCACCGCGGCGTCGAGGATGCCGGCCTTGACGTAGAGGCTCTCGGCGGAGACCTCGAGCCCCTTCGCCAGCTGTTGGAGGATCTCGGCGCTCGGGCGCTTCAGTCCTCGCTCGATCTGGGACAGGTAGGGGTTGGACACCCCGGCGAGCTCGGACAGCTGACGCAGGGAGAGCCGGGCGGACGTGCGCTGCTCGCGCAGGTACTCGCCCAGGCTGCTGCCCAGGTCGTTCAGCGGGTTCTTGCTCACGTGACCAGTATGCTTGCTCCAGTTAGCAAAATGCAAACTCGAGCAAGCGTGAGGGCCCTCACACGCCTGCTTCCGAGCCACCCAAGGGGTGTGCGCCGCGCCGCACACGGGCCGTGGGCCGACGTGCTCGCGGGGTGCCATGCCGTCGGCCACCTCGGACTCCGCCGCATGGTCCGCGGGCGGACTGGCCCGGCGCTCGTGACCCTGACCCGCATCCTTGGTAAGTGCGTGGAGCTCTATATCGAATGCCCGCCACGGGCGGGCACCCGAGATGCAGTCCCAGAGCCCGCTACTGAGTTGCACACCGTCATCGCGCTACTGATGTGCACTCCGTCAGCCTGCTGCTGAGATGCCCAGCAGCAGCGCGCATCTCAGATGCGCTCCAGGGGAGTGCATTCGATATACAGCGCGCACGAAAGTCCCCGCGCCACGCCCTGGACCTGCGACGCTTCGGCGTCGCCGTTCTCGGGGATCAGGCAGCGCCAGCCGTCTCGCGCTGGCGCAGGGAGATGTCGGCGCAGGCCGCGCAGGTCTCCTCGGGGATCAGGCCGACCTTCATCAGCTGGGCGAACACCCAGCATCCGGCACAGAAGCCGACGACCGACTCCAGCGTCGCGAAGACCAGGAGCACGGCGAGCAGGCCCGTGGTCACGGCCGGCAGCCCGGCGACCAGGAACCCGGTCGCGGCGAGGGTGAGGACCAGCCCCACGGCCTGCGCGAACCGCTTCGGCGGCCCCGGGACGAGGCGGGCCCGGCCCAGCCGCGGCGCGACGACCTTGGCGGCCAGCCGGCCGAGCGGGCTCCAGCGCGGCCCGGCGGCGACCCGCAGCGCGAAGCCGACGGCCAGCACGGCGCTCAGCCACAGCCACCCGGTGAGCAGGGCGGTCGCCGTGATGAGCGCGACTCCACCGGCCACGACCCGGGCGGCCTTCTCGTTGACGACGGCCGGGAACCCAAAAGCATCACGCACGGAGGCCATAACTCCTGATTATGGACGCGCATTCCTCCCACGCCCACGGCCGTCCACACCTCGGACGCGCGGAAGCGGCCCGGATGCCGTTGCGTCACCAGCCGCGGCCGGCTGCCGGCCATCGCCCGAGCCGTCGCCGCCGCCGCCGGCAGTCACCGCACCACCACGCCCCGGGTCAGCGAGCGCGGCGGTCCTTCACCCCGAGCAGCTCGCGGGTCTGCTCGGTGCTCAGCGGCGGGCGCTGCATCAGGGTGGCCAGCTCGGCGGCGCGCGCCGACCAGCTCGTCGTTGTGCTGAACGACGCGGCCCCGGGCGAACACGACGTTGTCCTCCATCCCCACCCGCAGGTGCCCACCGGCCGAGAGCGAGGCGGCCATGATCGGCAGGTGCCCCGGCCGATGCCGGTGGCCGACCACGAGGTCACCTCCCGCGGGAGCATCGCGACCCCGGCCATCAGCGCGGCGGTCGTGGCCGGCATCCCGCCGGGCACGCCGGTCACGAAGTCGACGTGCACCCGGCCGCCGAACGGCAGGCCATGGGTGTCGAGCAGCCGACGCAACGCGTGCACGTGGCCGAGGTCGAAGAGCTCGAACTCGGGCACCACCTCACGCTCCTGGGCCTGCACGTACAGGTCGCTCATGAACCCCCACGGGTTGAGGAACACGTCGTCGCCGAAGTTCGTCGTGCCGCAGGTCAGCGAGCACGAGTCGGGCTCGGCGTCGAGCACGGTCAGCCGCTGCTCGAGCGGGTCGTGCACGGACCCACCGGTCGACAGCTGCACCACGAGGTCGGTCTCGGCGCGCAGGGCGTCGACGGCCGCTCGAAGCCGCCCGGGGTCGAGGGTCGGCCGGTGCTCACCGTCACGCAGGTGCAGGTGGATGAGCGAGGCCCCCGCCGCCTCGCAGCGCCGGGCCGTCTCGATCAGCTCGTCGAGCGTCGTCGGCAGCTGCGGCAGGTCGGCCTTGTCGTGCTCGGCCCCGGTCGGGGCGACCGTGACCAGGGTTCCGGTGGGGGCGGACGCAGCGGGAGCCATGGCCCCATCATGGCAGCCGACCTCTCCTGGCCGGCAGAAGGATCTGCGGCGCTCAGCCCGTCACGACGACGGTCTGCGCGCCGGCGATGCCGTCGACGACAAGATCCACGTCGACGGCCACGACACGCTTGATGACGGCGAGGGCCACCGGGCCGTCCTCGTGGTGCCGCGCCACCGAGGTGACCCGACCCACCTCGCGCTCCCCCAGGAGCACCGGCGACCCGGCGTCGGGCAGCACGTGCCCCGAGCCGTCCAGGTGCAGGAAGACCAGCCGGCGCGGCGGGCGACCCAGGTTGTGCACCCGGGCGATGGTCTCCTGGCCCCGGTAGCAGCCCTTGTGCAGGTGCACGGCCGTGCGCAGCCAGTCGACCTCGTGCGGGATGGTGCGGTGGTCGGTCTCGAACCCGAGCCGCGGCCGCCAGGCCGCCACCCGCAGGGCCTCGGCGGCCCAGGTGCCGGCCAGCGGGCGGTCGCCGACCGCCCCCTCCAGGTCGCCCCGCCGGACGATGAGCTCGCGCCAGGCGCGGCCCAGCGCCGGGTGGCCCTCGAGCGGGCCGTAGGCCACCGTGTCGCCGACGAGCCCCGGCCACGGGTCGAGCCAGGCCAGCGGCTCGCCCCCGACCGACTCGGCACCGAGCGGCTCGCCGAGCACGGCCCAGTCCTCGGTCACCTCGCTCACCTCGACGCGCAGCATGAAGCGCATCGACTCCAGCCACGCGACCAGCGCCGGCGCGGTGCCGGGCTCGACGGTGATCCACGTCGTCTCACCGTCGTCCACGAGGTGCAGCGCGTGCTCCACGTGCCCCTTGGGCGACAGCACGAGCGACTCGCGCGACGTGCGCGGTGCCAGCCCGAGCAGGTGCTGGGTGGTCATCGAGTGCAGCCAGGTCAGCCGGTCCGGTCCGCTGACCGTCACGACGCCACGGTGCGAGAGGTCGACGGCCGCCAGCCCTTCGGCGAGCAGCCGCTGCTCGCGCACCGGGTCGCCGTAGTGCGAGGCGACGCCGGCGTCCGCGCCCTGCCCCTCGACGGCTCCGTGGCGCGCGAGCAGCGGGGAGGTGGTGGTGGAGGTGGTCATGGGGTGGCCTTCCGGCTCTCGGTGACGGAGCGGGCATCCGAGGTGGGGACGGCCCCCTCCCGGCAGGTGCGGCACAGCCCGTGCACCGCGGCGTGGGCGACGTCCGAGGCGAACCCGAGGGACTCGTCGAGCCGCGCGACGAGCTCGTCGGCGGCCGACAGCGGCGCCTCACCGACCCATCCGCACCCTCGGCACACGACGTGCAGGTGGGTGGCGTGCTCGGCGAGGTGGTAGCTCGGGGCGCGGTGGTCGACGTGGGTGTGGCCGACCAGGCCGAGCTCCTGCAGGGCCTCCAGCGCGCGGTAGACCGTCGACGCGGGCACGGCGCCGGACCCGTCGGCGGCGACGCCATCCACGATCTCGTCGGGTGTCGCGTGACCGAGGCGGCCGACGGCCGCCAGCACGCGCTCACGCTGGGAGGTCAGGCGTTTGCCCCTGGCGCGCAGCCGCTCCCCGAGATCACTCACCACCCCAATGTAAGCCGCTGGCAGCGTACGTCCAGACACCTCACCTAGACTCTGCTCCGTGCGAGACGTGGACATCGATGAGATCGGTGTCGGCCGTGAGGAAACGGCTGACACCCAAACGGAGGACCGGACCCGGGACCGGCGTGGGGTGCGCCGGGTCCTGATCGCGCTGGGGGTGCTGGTCCTCGTCGTCGTGCTCGCCGTGGGTGGCTACGTCGGGTACCTGGCCTACACGGTCAACGACAACATCACCAACGAGCAGCTCCTCCCCGAGAACCGTCCCCCGGTGACAGCGCCAGACGGCTCGGAGGTCGCCGAGGCCGGCGCCGGCCAGAACTTCCTGGTGGTCGGCGCCGACACGCGCCCTGGCGACGTGGGCCGCTCCGACGTCATCGTCCTCGTGCACGTGCCCGAGGACGCCACGTCCGTGCAGATGGTCCACTTCCCGCGCGACCTCTACGTCGACATCCCGGGCCGCGGCAAGGACAAGATCAACGCCGCCTATGCCTACGGCGGTACGCCGCTGCTCGTCGAGACGATGGAGAACCTGCTCAAGATCCGCATCCACCACGTGGCCAAGACCAACTTCGACGGCTTCAAGAACATGACGGATGCCGTGGGCGGCGTGAGCGTGTACGCCGAGGAGGCGAGCAACAGGAACAACGTCGTCATCCGCAAGGGCTGGAACGACCTCGACGGCACGCAGGCCCTGGCCTTCGTGCGCGAGCGCTACACCCTCAGCGAGGGCGACATCTCCCGCGGTCGTCGGCAGCTGGCCTTCATCAAGGCCCTGATGCTGAAGGCGACGAGCCCGCAGACCATCACCAACCCGCTGACCGTCGCGAAGTTCACGAACGCGGCCACCGAGAACCTCGTACTCGACCAGGACCTCACCGTCGGCAAGCTGCGCGACTACGCGATATCCCTGCGGGGCATCCGTGGCGGCGATGTCGTCTTCGCCACGGCGCCGTTCAGCGGCTTCGGCACCTCCCCCGGCGGTGCGTCGATCGACGTCGTCGACGAGAAGGGCATGGCCGACCTCGGCGAGGCGTTGCGCACCGACACGATGGACGAGTACGGCGACGTCTTCGTCACGCCGTGACCGGCGTCCGCCGGCGGCGGGTCACTCGACGCGCTTGAGCTCGGCCGACACGTGCGACTGCAGCGGCTGGCCGACCGCGGCCATGTCCATGACCCACATCAGGTTGCTGTTGACGTAGCCGTACAACCGGTGGGCGGCGGTGTACTCCTTGGCCTCCGGGCTGCGCATGACGCCGTCGGTGCGCAGCTCGACCTTGGCCGGCTCGGCCACCCCGGCGTACATCTCGACGAAGCCCGTCGGGTGGGTGAGTAGCAGCTCGACGTTGGTGCCGTCGGTGTGCGTCGGCACCGGGCGCCAGAAGCCCACCTCGGTCGCGAGCGGACGCACCTGGTTGCCGTCGGCGTCGAGCAGCCAGGTGCGCGAGCGCCACTCGAGGAACGGGCGGCCGTCGTGGCTGCAGACGATCTCCTGGCCGAACTGCTGCGACTCCATGGTGGGGTAGCCGACCAGACCGGCCCCCTGCCAGCGACCGACCAGCCACGCGAGCGGAGCGAGCTGTTCGTGGAGCGAGGTGTCGAGGGTGAAGACCATACGCTGCAGTCTATGGACTCCTCCGCGACCTCCCTCGTCGTCAAGGTCACCTGCGGCACCGAGGCCCTCGAGCGGCTCAACCAGGGGTTCACCGTGGCGGCCACGGCGCTGGCCGCCGGCGTCGACGTCAGTCTGTGGCTGACCGGTGACGCGACCCTGATGGCGGTGCCCGGCCGTGCCGAGGTCGTCGACCTGCCGTATGCCGTGCCGCTCGCCGACCTGCGCGACACCCTGCTCCAGGACGCCGGGGTCACGGTGTGCGGCCAGTGTGCGGCGCGGCGCAGCCTCACGGTCGACGACCTCCTGCCCCGGGTCACCGTGCGCGGTGCGGCGGCGTTCGTCGAGGAGGTCATGGCCCCCGGCGCGCGGTCCCTGGTCTACTGATGCGCCCGCCGACGCAGGGGCGCGCTCAGCCGACGATGGCGAGGGCGAGGCCGTAGGCGACCACGCCGGGCACGAGCAGTGAGGCCGCGGCAGTGGAGAGCTGGCCGCGCACCGACGAGACCGCCGGGAGCACGCTCAGCATCCGCCGGGTGGCGTGCGAGACCGCGGCGCACAGGAAGCCCACCAGCGCCGCCGGGCCGGTGCCGGGCGCGCCGATGACCGACGCGGCCACGACCGCGCCGGCGCCACCGAGCAGCATCGCCAGCGGCAGCATCCACGGGCGCACCCTCGCGAACCCGGCGACGAGGTCGGCCAGCGACGCCACCGCGATGGACACGAATCCGATGAGCGCGATGTCGGAGGCGCGGCTGGTGCGTGACAGCGGCATCCAGGTGGTGCCCAGGGCGACCACGGCGAGGCCGAGCGACGTGATGCCGATCGACTCGGTGAGGCGCGGGCGGCCGTCACGGCGCACCATCTGGTGCCCGAACATCACCGCGAGCCCGATGACCAGGGCCACGGGGACGAACCGCAGGTAGGGCTCACTGGTGGTCGCGGCGGCGGCCGCGGGCGCGAGCACCCCGGTGATGCCGATCGCGAGCGACGAGCCGAAGCGGCTGGACGACCCGAGCAGCGCCGGCCAGCCCCAGGCGACGACGATCCCGGCCCAGGCCAGGCCCGCGGCGAGCAGCACGGGGTCGGCGAGCAGCGCCAGGACCAGCAGGGCGGCGAGCACGACGGTCGCGACCACGGCCACCGGGCGCCGCACGGTGGCCAACGCCGGGAGCACCGGCTCCTTGAGCACCGCCTCGCGCCGGGCCCGCCGTTGGGCCCGGGTCTCGAGCACCGGCTCGGCCGAGACCCCGGGGGTCACGTCGGTCGGCTGGTCGTCCACGCGCGGCATCCTCCCATCATCCGCCGGCGAAGGGCGGGAGGATCTCGACGACGGCCCCGGGCGGCACCGGGTCGGCTCCCGCACCGGCTCGACCCCCGACGAGCACCGAGCAGACGGGCAGCACGGGGACGAGCGCGGGGTGGGCCACCGTCAGGCGGGCCACGAGGTCACCGACCGTCGCGACGTCGGCGAGGCGTTCCTCGTCGACCCCGGCGGCCGCCCGTGCCCCCGCCCAGTAGCGGACGAGGACCGTCTCAGTGACGCGGTCGACACCTTCGCTGCTTCGCATGACCGCCTATCCTGATCGACGATGGCCCATCTGCTGCTGCTGACGAACACCTTGGCGCCCAGCGCCGAGGTCGTTCCGGCGTTCGGGCTGCTGTCCCACCATGTTCGCATCCTGCCCGCGGAGGCCTCCGCCCTGGTCGACGCACCGCAGGCCGACGTCGTCATCGTCGACGCCCGCCGTGAGCTCGCGATGGCCAAGTCGCTGTGCCGCGTCATCTGCACCACCGGCATCTCGATCCCGCTCCTCGTCGTCGTCACCGAGGGCGGCCTGGCCGGCATCACGAGCGACTGGGGCATCGACGACGTCATTCTCGACACCGCCGGCCCCGCCGAGGTCGAGGCCCGGCTGCGCCTCGCGGTCGGGCGCACCACCGAGGCCGCCGTCGACGAGGGTGGCCCGATCACGGCCGGCGCGCTCGTCATCGACGAGGCCACCTACTCGGTGCGCCTGCGCGGGAAGCTGCTCGACCTCACCTACAAGGAGTTCGAGCTGCTCAAGTACCTCGCGCAGCACCCGGGCCGGGTCTTCACCCGCTCCCAGCTGCTGCAGGAGGTCTGGGGCTACGACTACTTCGGCGGCACCCGCACCGTCGACGTGCACGTGCGCCGCCTGCGCGCCAAGCTCGGCACCGACTACGAGGTGCTCATCGGCACGGTGCGCAACGTCGGCTACCGGTTCGTGCCCGAGGTCGCCGACTCCTTCTCCGAGCTCGAGGCCTGACGTGGCGCGCACCGAGCGCGTCCTCGAGGTCGACCAGCCCACCACGGCGCTGCTGCGCGGGCTGTGGGCGCGCGCGGCCGAGGCCGACGGTGTCGGGGCGGTGTCCGAGGCCTTCCGCCTGGCCGTCGGCCCGCCACGCGACGGGGTCGTGCACCTGCTGCGGCACGCTGACGACGGCGCGCTGGTCGGTTACGCGCAGGTCGCCTCGGCCGGAACGCCGGAGGCCGTGGCCGAGCTGGTCGTCGACCCGCCGGCCCGCCGGCACGGGCACGGGCGGGCGCTGCTCGACGCCGTGCTCGCCGAGGGGGCCCGCAGCCTCTGGGCGCACGGCCTGCTGCCCGCAGCCGCCGCGCTGGCGCGCTCGGCCGGGCTGGAGATGACCCGCAGCCTGCACCGGATGAGCCGTCCACTCACCGAGGCGGATGCCGTGGACCCGCTGCTCCCGGCAGGGTTCTCGGTGCGGGCCTTCGAGCCGGGGCGTGACGACGAGACCTGGGTGCGGCTCAACGCGGCAGCCTTCGCACGGCATCCGGAGCAGGGCCGGCTCACCGTCGCCGACCTGCACGAGCGGATGGCCCAGCCCTGGTTCGACGCGGCCGGGCTGCTGCTCGTGGTCGAGGACGCCACCGACGACGTGGTCGCCTTCCACTGGACCAAGGTGGAGGGCGACGTGGGGCGGGCCCACGGTTCCGATCCGAGCGAAGTGAGGAGCGGGACCGGGGAGGTCTACGTGGTCGGGGTGGACCCGGCGCACCAGGGCCGCGGACTGGGTGGCCCGCTCACCCGGCTCGGTCTGGCGCACCTCGCGCGCTTGGGTCTGGGTGAGGTCGAGCTGTACGTCGACGGCGACAACACGCCCGCCCGACGCACCTACGAACGGCTCGGTTTCACCGACGCTGCGGTCGACGGGCAGTACACCCTTGCGGCGACCTGACAGGATTGGGGCATGACGGCACAAACGGGAGTCGAGGTGGACGACCTGCGGTCGGCGAGCCATGCTGCGGCCGACGCCGCCGCAGACGCGAGCATCGTCAGCGAGGTCTCCATCGCGAGCGCCTCGGCCACCGAGACGCGCACTCACCAGCCGCGCGCGTCCAACGGCCGGTTCGTCGGGCGCCCGACGGGTGTGGCGCCCGTGCACGACGAGGACATCGCCCTGCAGGGCGACCGCTTCCTCGACCGCGAGATCTCCTGGCTGCAGTTCAACGAGCGGGTCCTCCAGCTCGCCGCCGACGAGAACGTGCCGCTGCTCGAGCGGGCCCGCTACCTGGCCATCTTCGCCTCGAACCTCGACGAGTTCTTCATGGTGCGGGTGGCCGGGCTCAAGCGCCGCATCGCCACCGGCATCGCCGTGCGCTCGGCCTCGGGTCTCGAGCCGCGCGAGGTGCTCGAGCAGATCTCGCTGGTCGCCCACGAGCTGCTCTCGATGCAGTCCCGCGTCTACCGCAGCCAGGTGCGCCCGGCCCTCGAGGTCGCCGGCATCACGATCGTGCGCTGGGACGAGCTGTCCGACGACGAGCGCGCCCGCCTCGGCGGCATGTTCACCAACCGGCTTGTTCCCGGTGCTCACCCCGCTGGCCGTCGACCCCGCGCACCCGTTCCCCTACATCTCGGGGCTGTCGCTCAACCTCGCCGTGGTGCTCGTGAACCCGCGCACCGGCAAGGAGCACTTCGCCCGGGTCAAGGTGCCGCCGGTGCTCCCCCGCCTGCTGCGGGTCGAGCCCGGACCCGACGAGTCTCCGCTCGCCGACATGTACGACACCAGGTTCGTGCCGCTCGAGGACGTCATCTCGGCACACCTCGACCACCTCTTCCCCGGCATGGACGTGCGCGAGCACTTCACCTTCCGGGTCACCCGCAACGAGGACCTCGAGGTCGAGGAGGACGACGCCGAGAACCTGCTCACCGCACTCGAGCGCGAGCTCACCCGGCGTCGGTTCGGCCCCCCCGTTCGCCTCGAGGTCGAGGAGGACATGGACGACCACGTCCTCGACCTGCTCGTGCGCGAGCTCGGGGTGGCATCCTCGGAGGTCTACCGCCTGCCGGCGCCGCTCGACCTGCGCGCCCTCAACGTCATCGCCGACCTCGAGCGCTCCGACCTGCACTTCGAGCCGTTCGTCGCGCGTACCAACCCCGACCTGGCGCCGACCGAGAGCGCCAAGGCCCGCGACATCTTCGCCTCGATCCGCAAGCAGGACATCCTGCTCCAGCACCCCTACGACTCGTTCTCGACGTCGGTGCAGGCGTTCATCGAGCAGGCCGCGGTCGATCCGCGCGTGCTCGCGATCAAGCAGACCCTCTACCGCACCAGCGGTGACTCCCCGATCATCGACGCCCTCATCGACGCGGCCGAGGCCGGCAAGCAGGTGCTCGCGGTCGTCGAGATCAAGGCCCGCTTCGACGAGCAGAACAACATCTCGTGGGCCCGCAAGCTCGAGCACGCCGGCGTCCACGTGGTCTACGGCATCGTCGGGCTGAAGACCCACGCGAAGCTGTGCCTCGTCGTGCGGCAGGAGGCCGAAGGCCTGCGCCGCTACTGCCACGTCGGCACCGGCAACTACAACCCCAAGACCGCGCGGCTCTACGAGGACCTCGGCCTGCTCACCGTCGACCCCCAGGTCGGCGAGGACCTCACCCGCCTGTTCAACCAGCTCTCGGGCATCGCGCCGCGCAGCCGGTTCAAGCGCCTGCTCGTGGCGCCCCGCTCGGTGCGCTCCGGCCTGATCGACCTCATCGACACCGAGATCGAGCACGAGCAGCGCCAGCCGGGCTCGGGCCACATCGCCTGGAAGGTCAACTCGATCGTCGACGAGCAGCTCATCGACGCCCTCTACCGCGCGTCGCAGGCCGGCGTGAAGGTGCAGCTGTGGGTGCGGGGCATCTGCGCGTTGCGCCCTGGGGTGCAGGGTCTGTCCGAGAACATCGAGGTGCGCTCCATCCTCGGCCGCTTCCTCGAGCACTCGCGGATCTTCCTGTTCGGTGCCGGCGGCGACACCGTGGCCCTGATCGGCAGCGCCGACATGATGCACCGCAACCTCGACCGTCGCGTCGAGGCCCTCGTGCGGCTCGTCGACCCGCGCCACCTGGCCGACCTCGAGTCGCTGATGGAGCGCGGGATGAGCGACGGGTACGCGCACTGGAAGCTCGGCGGCGACGGCCGGTGGATCCGCCACCACCTCGTCGACGACGGCGCCGCGCGCACCGACCTGCAGGCCGACCTGATCGAGATGCACGCCAAGCGGCGCCGCAAGGCCCGCCGGCGGTGACCCGACGCACCGCGGGGGACGTCGTGAGGATCCCGGCTGCCGGCACGCTGCCGTGGCGCCTGACCGATGCCGGCCTCGAGGTCGCGATCGTGCACCGCCCCCGTTACGACGACTGGTCCTGGGCCAAGGGCAAGCTCGACCCGGGCGAGGACTGGGCGGTCGCCGCCGTGCGCGAGACCGAGGAGGAGACCGGGCTGGTCGTGCGCCTCGGCCCGCCACTGCCCGAGGCCCGGTACACCCTGCTCGGGCGCGACGGCACGCCTGACGACAAGGTCGTGCGCTACTGGTCGGCCCGGGTCACCGGGGGCGACGGGCACCTGCTCAACGAGATCGACGAGGTCGTCTGGCTCGACGTCACCGGCGCGCACGCCCGGCTCGACTACGCCCGCGACCGCGACCAGCTGCTGGCCCTGGTCCGGCTGCAGCAGACCGAGCGGCTCGACACCTGGCCGCTGGTGCTGGTGCGCCACGCGCACGCGGTCGCGCGGGGCGACTGGCGCGGCGACGACGACACCACCCGCCCGCTCGACGACCTGGGTCGGGCGCGCGCGGCCGCGTTGAGCGGGGTGCTGACCGCCTACGGCGTCACCCGCGTGGTCACGTCTCCCTCCGAGCGGTGCCTGCGCACCGTCGAGCCGTACGCCGTCTCTGCGGACGTCCGGCTGCGCACCCGGCGCGGGCTGTCGGAGGAGGGTTTCGAGGCCGCCCCGCACAAGGCCCACCACCACCTGGCCCGGCTGCTCGAGCGCGGCGAGCCGGCCCTGCTGTGCACCCACGGACCGGTGCTGCCCGCGCTGCTCGACGATCTCGAGCGTCGGCTCGACCTCGACTCCGCCGGCTCGGTGGAGGTGGTCGAGGAGTTCGCCTCGGCTCGCGACGAGCAAGCTGGCCAAGGGCGAAGCCCTGGTCTGCCACGTCGTCGGCACCGGTGAGGCCGCACGGGTCGTCGCGGTGGAGCGCCACCTCCCCTGAGCGGCTGCGTCCCAGGGCCGCGGCCGAGGAGGCCTCTCGCGGACGGCACTTCGCCTGACCATCCGGACCACGAATGTCCGGATGCCGTTCACGGTGCGTTCACCCGCCGCGGGCCGACGACGTCATCCGGCATCCATACCTTCACTCGTGTCGGGCAACGGCGCCCGCCTCCCTGACCCCTGTCCTCCGAGAGGTACACACCGTGAAGATCCAGCGTTTCGGCGCCCCCGCCACCCTCGCCCTTGCCGGCGCGCTCGCCCTGTCCGCGTGCGGCGGGCAGGCCAGCGGCAGCGGCTCCGAGGGCTCCGCCAGCGGTGGCGCAGCCCTCAGCGGCGCCATCGCCTCCGACGGGTCCAGCACCGTCGGCCCGCTCACCTCGGCTGCGGCCGAGCTGTTCATGACCGAGAACACCGGCGTCAACATCACCGTCGGCACGTCCGGCACCGGCGGTGGCTTCAAGAAGTTCTGCGAGGGTCAGACCCAGATCTCGAACGCGTCCCGCCCGATCAAGGACGAGGAGAAGGCGGCGTGTGCCGCCAAGGGCATCGAGTACCAGGAGATCGTCGTGGCGAACGACGCCCTGACCGTCGTCGCCAACAAGGACAACAGCTTCCTGAAGTGCCTGACCGTCGAGGAGCTGAAGACGCTCTGGGGGCCCGGCCGCGACCGGCACGGTCATGAAGTGGAACCAGGTCAACCCCTCCTTCCCGGCCGAGGACATCAAGCTGTTCGGCCCCGGCACCGACTCGGGCACCTTCGACTACTTCACCGCCGAGATCAACGGTGAGGAGGGCGCCTCGCGCACCGACTACGAGCCCTCCGAGGACGACAACGTCATCGTCCAGGGTGTCTCCGGGGACAAGAACGCCTCGGGCTACTTCGGCTTCACCTACTTCGAGGAGAACGAGAGCGCGCTCAAGGCCGTCGAGGTCGACAACGGCAAGGGCTGTGTCGCCCCCAGCGCCGAGACCGCCCGTGACGGGTCCTACGCCCCGCTCTCGCGCCCGCTGTACATCTACATCGACAAGAAGGCCTGGGCCTCCAACCCCGCGCTGAAGGCCTTCGTCAAGCTTCTACGTCGAGAACGACGCCAAGGTGGCCGAGGCCGCGAAGTACATCCCGCTGAGCGACGAGCAGAAGAAGACCGCCCAGGAAGAGCTCACCGCCCTCGGCTGAGGCCGGTAGCACCCACGCACAGGAGCTGTTCCTCGTGACCACCATCAGTGCCGGCGCTGGCCCCTCGACGACCTCGAGGGGCCAGCGCCCGTCCCCCGAGCCCGTCTCCCTGCGCTCGTCCCGGCCCCGTCGCGGCGAGAAGCTCGCCTACGGGTTCCTCGTCACCGCGGCGGGAGTGTCCATCCTCACCACCGTCGGGATCGTCCTGTCCCTGGTCATCCCGGCGCTGCAGTTCTTCCGTGAGGTCAGCATCACCGAGTTCCTCACCGGTACCAGATGGACGCCACGCTTCACCGACAAGAGCTACGGCGTACTGCCCCTGATCACCGGCACCCTGTGGACCACCGGCATCGCCCTGGCCCTGAGCATCCCGATCGGCCTCGGCGCGGCGATCTACCTCTCCGAGTACGCCTCACCGCGGATCCGGAAGATCCTCAAGCCCACCCTCGAGCTCCTCGCGGGCGTCCCGTCCGTCGTCTACGGCCTGTTCGCCGTCGCCTTCGTCGGGCCCATCGTGCTCAACGACTGGTTGGGCATCCAGGTCGGGCACGTTCTCCGTGCTCGCCGCCGGCCTCGTGCTCGGCGTGATGATCATCCCCACCGTGGCTTCCCTGGCCGAGGACGCGATGACCGCCGTGCCCCGCTCGCTGCGCGAGGCCTCCTACGGCTTGGGCGCCAACCGGATGCGCACGGTGCTGCGGGTGGTCTTCCCCGCCGCGATCTCGGGCATCGCCGCCGCCGTCGTCCTGGGGCTGAGTCGCGCCGTCGGCGAGACGATGATCGTCGCCATGGCCGCCGGCAGCCAGGCCAAGATGGTGACGAACCCGCTCGAGGGCGGCCAGACGATGACCGGGTTCATCGCCTCGGCGGCGCTGGGGGACAGCGTGCAGGGGTCGCTGCAGTACAACACCCTGTTCGCGGTCGGCCTGACCCTGTTCGTCATCACGCTGGTCATCAACATCATCAGCATCCGCCTCGTCAACCGCTTCCGGGAGATCTACTGATGGCCGCCATCACCGCCGAGACGACCTCGCGGAGCCCGGCCGCTGACCAAGGCCGCGCACGGCGAGCGCAGCATGCGCTCCCTCGTCTTCTTCATCGCCCTGTGGCTCTGCCTCGCCTTCGGCATCCTCGTCCTGGCCGTGCTGCATCGTGAACACGTTCATCGAGGGGCGCGCGCGGATCGACACCGGGCTGTTCACGAACTACACCTCGCAGATCGCGCCCGAGACCGCCGGCGCGAGGGCCGCCATCCTGGGCACCGCCTGGGTCATCGGCACCACGGCGCTGCTGGCCATCCCGGTCGGTGTCGCCGCTGCGGCCTACCTCGAGGAGTTCGCCTCGAAGAAGAGCCGGTTCGCGCACTTCGTCGAGCTCAACGTGCAGAACCTGGCCGCGGTCCCGGCGATCATCTACGGCATGCTCGCCGCGGCGGCCGTCGTGGCGATCGGCATCCCTCGCAACACCGTCATCGCCGGAGGCATCGCCCTGGCACTGCTCATCCTGCCGGTCGTCATCGTCTCCACCCGAGAGGCGCTGCGCGCCGTGCCACAGGAGATCCGCCAGGGATCGCTGGCCCTGGGCGCCAGTCCGATGCAGACGCTGCAACGCCAGACCCTGCCGGCGGCGGTCCCCGGCATCGCCACCGGCACGATCCTCGCCCTGTCCCGCGCGATGGGTGAGGCCGCTCCCGCTGCTGCTGCTGGGCGGGCTGGTCTTCGTCAAGTTCGACCCGAACGGGCTCCTCAGCGGGTTCACGACGATGCCGATCCAGATCTTCGACTGGGCCAGCCGCTCGCAGGAGGAGTTCCAGCAGCTCGCGGCCGCCGCGAGCCTGCTGCTCCTCGTCCTGGTCATCGCGATGAACGGTGTGGCGATCGTCATCCGCAACAAGTTCGCCACCCAGCGATGATCGACAGCCCTCGCAGCACCACCGCGAACCCGACGCCCCCCGACCCCACAGGAGACCCCACCGTGGACAGCACCGCCACCGTCATCTCACGACGACCGGAGACGATCGACGCCGGACGCATCACCTCCGAGGAGTCGCCCCGCGCCGTCCTCAGCTGCACCGACGTCAGCGTCTACTACGGCGACTTCCGGGCGGTGAACCAGGTGACGATGGACATCGGGGTCCACGAGATCACCGCGCTCATCGGCCCGTCCGGCTGCGGCAAGTCCACCATCCTGCGGTCGCTGAACCGGATGAACGACCTCATCGTCGGCACCCGCGTCGAGGGCACGATCGCCTACCACGGCACGGACATCTACGCCAAGGACGTCGACCCCATCGAGGTCCGCCGGCGGATCGGCATGGTCTTCCAGAAGCCGAACCCGTTCCCCAAGTCGATCTACGACAACGTCGCCTACGGCCCCAAGGTCACCGGCATGAAGGTCGAGAACATGGACGACCTCGTCGAGCAGAGCCTGCGTGACGCGGCTCTGTGGGACGAGGTCAAGGACAAGCTCAAGCAGTCCGCGTACGGCCTGTCCGGTGGCCAGCAGCAGCGCCTGTGCATCGCCCGCACCATCGCGGTCAAGCCCGAGGTGATCCTCATGGACGAGCCCTGCTCGGCGCTCGACCCGATCGCCACGGCCCGCATCGAGGACCTCATGATCGAGCTGCGCGACGACTACACCATCGTCATCGTCACCCACAACATGCAGCAGGCCGCCCGCGTCGCCGACCGCACGGCATTCTTCACCGCCGAGGCCGCCGAGGGCCACGGAGACCGCACCGGCCACCTGGTCGAGTTCGCCGAGACCACGAAGATCTTCAGCACCCCCTCCGACCCCCGCACCGAGGACTACATCTCCGGTCGCTTCGGCTGACCCCGGCCCCCGCACCTCGCGTCCGAGGGGCGCAGGACGCGGCACTTGCCGCCACGGCGGGAGCGGGACGCGTCAGAGCAGGACGAGGGCGAGGAGGGCGTAGGCGGCAGCGGCGGCGATGCCGGCTCCCGGGAAGGTGAGCAGCCACCCGTTGACGATCGAGCGGGCCACCCCCCACCGCACGGCCTTGCGTGAACGCGTGGAGCCGACGCCCATGATCGCCGAGGTGATGACGTGCGTCGTCGAGATCGGCGCGCCGGTGGCCGTGGCGGCGTAGAGCACGGCCGCAGCGGTGGTCTCGGCAGCGAAACCCTGCGGCGGGCTCGACGTCGATGATCCGTCGGCCCAGGGTGCGCATGATCCGCCAACCGCCCGCATAGGTGCCGAGGCTGAGCACCACCGCGGACAGCGCGATGACCCACCACGGGATCGACTGGTCCCCCGGCGGCCGGAAGCCGCTGGCGACCAAGGTGAGGGCGACCACGCCGGCGGTCTTCGCGGCATCCTGCATACCGTGCCCGAACGCCATCGCCGCGGCGGAAACGGTTTGCGCGTAACGGAACCCGCGCGCCGTCGGCCCGGGCGCAGCCCGCCGGAAGGCCCACAGGATCCCGCTCATCAGGGCGAGGCCGCCGACCAGCCCGAGCACCGGCGAGACGAGCATCGGGAGGACCACGCTGTCGAGGATGCTGTCCCACTTCACCGTCGCGCCGCCGGCCAGCGCCGCGCCGCACAGGCCACCGATCAGGGCGTGCGACGACGACGACGGCAACCCCCGCCACCAGGTGAGCAGGTTCCACAGGGTCGCCCCGAGGAGCGCACCGGCACAGATCGCCACGCCGGTAGCCCCCATGGGTACCTCGATGATGTCGCCGCCGATCGTCTTCGCGACCCGTACCCCGGCGAAGCCCCCGACGAGGTTCATCACGGCCGCCAGCCCCAGGGCGATCCGCGGCGTGAGCGCCCGCGTCGACACCGAGGTGGCGATGGCGTTGGCGGCGTCGTGGAAGCCGTTGGTGTAGGTGAAGCCCATCGCCAGGACGACGACGAGCGCGACGGGCAGCCAGTCCACGCCGGGCTCAGGACTCCCTGACGGCGATCGCCTCGACCTTGACCGCGACCTGCTCGAAGCCGTTCGCGGCGGCCTCGAGGGCGTCGATGATGTCCTTGTGCTTCATGACGGTGATGGGGTCGGCGCCGGGGGTGTTGAACAGCTCGGCGAGCATCCGCCGGTAGGCCTTGTTGGCGCGGTTCTCGAGCCGGTCGACCTCGACCCAGTAGGCCGTCAGGTCCTTCATCGAGCGCAGCCGCGGCATGGCGTCGACGGTGATCTCGGCCATCCGCGAGATGACCTCGACCTGCTTGGCGACCCGCGGCAGCACCTCGTCGACCCGGTAGAGCACGATGAGGTCGACCGCGGCCTCGATGAGCCCGACACAGTTGTCGAGCGCGACGGCCAGCCCGTGCATGTCGGCCCGGTCGAACGGCGTCACGAACGCCCCGTTGACCGCCCGGATGATCTCGTGGGTCGACTCCCCCGCGGCGGACTCGATCTCGTGCACCCGCTTGAGGATGACGTCGCGCTCTTCGGCCGACGCGCCCAGCAGCACGGTGAGCTCGCCCGCGGCGTCGACCAGGTGCCGCGCGGACGCGGTGAACAGGTCGAAGAAGTGGGGGCTCTGCGGGGTGAGGCGGATCGCCACGAGCGGTCTCCGGGTGAGGGGGCCAGACAGTGGCTACAGGCTAGGGCCCACACCCGGACGCCGGGTAACCGGGTCGGCGCCGATCAGGCTGCGCCGTGCTTCGCGGACGTGCCCGGCGACGGCTCGGGCCCGGGGGCGCGGGCGCTGGAGGCCCAGGACCTCGTCGACCTCGTCCTGGCTGAGGTGGCCCTGGTGCTGCGAGGCGGCGAGCACGAGGTCCCCGACCAGCCTGATCTCGTCCTCGAGCTGCTCGTCGTTCAGCGACGGGTCCCTTGCCATTGATCGAGCGTACGTCCGAAGACGGTGGGGATGCCCGTTGTCCACAGGGAAATGACTCGACCGGGCCATGCGCGAGGGAGGACCGCGCAGCGGGCCTGAGGGGGGTGCCGGACCGGGAGCGCCTCACGGCGCGTGGCCGCTCGTAGCGGCTGATGTTGGGACCCGGGGCTGCCGCGGCCCGGCACCCACGAACGACCCTAACGCCTGATGCCGCCGGATGTGTTCCCGGCGCTGAAGGTTGTGACCCAGTCAGTCGAGGTCGCCCCGACGCCACAGGTTGGCGCAGGCCCGCAGGTCCTCGCCCGTCGTCAGCATCGAGGCGGCGCTGCGGGTGAGGTCGCTCGCGGCGGTGGGGTCGACGGCGTCGTGGTCATTGGCGAGCTCGGCGCGACCTGCGGCGACGACCGAGCAGAACGCCGCCGCCCGTTCGAGCGCGACCGCGAAGTCCCCCTCGAAGACCCCGGCCAGGATCTGGTCGGCGACCCGCTGCATCTCCTCCGGGCGCGGCGGTTCGGGGATGCCGGCAACCACGTGCGCGACGTCGGTGAACCGGATGCCGGCCGCGTACTCCCGGGTCGCCTGCTCCGGGCTGCGCTGCACCCACTCGCGCAGCGCGTACAGCCGCCACAGGGTGCCGGGCAGCGAGCGCGCGGGACGGGCCGACCAGAGGTCGGCCACGGTCGAGAGGCCGAGGTCGTCGACCAGGGAGACCAGGCGGGTCGTGACCTCGGGATCATGTGCGGCGCGGCCGGTGCCGACGAGGATCGCCGCCGTCTGGTGCGCCACCTCGGTGATCTCGGCGGGGCCGGGCAGCGTGCCGCCGTGCGCCTCGAGGGCGTCGGGCCCGTAGCGCGCCGGCCGCCGGGGCAGGGAGCGTCCGCCGTCAGGTGTCATCACGACAGTCTCCCACTCGCGGTCGGCGCCCCCCGATCTGTGCACGGAAAGTGGTGGGCCGGGCGTTGGACAGCGAAAAGCCGGACGACGCTTGCGAGGTGTCAGCCCGCAGGGATCGACGACGATGGGCGGCAGAGGGTGTTGGTGACGGAGCCGGGGGTAGGAGCGAGTTCATGGCACGAGAAGGAGCAGCGGCGGCACGGGCCGAGACCGCCCCGCACCCGGACGCGGAGCGCAAGCCCGACTCCCCCACCGACATCGACAAGCCCGGATGGCGGTACACCGCGAAGTCGGCCTTCGGCGAGTTCCAGCGCGACCAGTGCACCGACCTCGCGGCCGCGCTCACGTACTACTCGGTGCTGTCGGTCTTTCCCGCGATCCTCGCCCTCGTGTCGCTGCTGGGCCTGTTCGGGCAGGGCGAGGCCACGACCGCGGCTCTGCTCGACATCGTGCGGCAGCTGGGCCAGGGCGAGGTCGCGAACCAGCTGGAGGGCCCGATCGACCAGATCGTCGGGGCCAGGGGCGCCGGGCTCGCCTTCGTGGTCGGCCTCGTGGGAGCGATCTGGTCGGCGTCGGGCTACGTGGGTGCCTTCGGGCGGGCGATGAACCGCGTCTACCAGGTCGACGAGGGGCGCCCGATCTGGAAGCTGCGGCCCGTGATCGTGCTCCTGACCATCGGGCTGGTGCTCATGGCCGCGCTCGTCCTCGTCGGACTGGTCGTGAGCGGTCCGGTCGCCACGGCCATCGGTGACGCCGTGGGCCTCGGTGAGGCCAGCCGCACCGTCTGGGACATCGCCAAGTGGCCGGTGATCCTCGGCATCGTCGTCGTCATGGTCGCCGTGCTCTACTACGCGACGCCCAACGTGCGCCAGCCGAAGTTCCGCTGGGTCTCGGTGGGGGCGACGGTCGCGATCCTGGTGTGGGTGCTCGCCTCCATCGCCTTCGGCTTCTACGTCTCCAACTTCAGCTCGTACAACAAGACCTACGGCTCCCTCGCCGGCATCGTGGTCTTCCTGCTGTGGCTCTGGATCACCAACCTGGCGCTGCTGTTCGGTGCGGAGATCGACGCCGAGCTCGAGCGGACCCGCCAGCTCCAGTCGGGCATCGTGGCCGAGAAGACCCTGCAGCTGCCGCCCCGCGACACCCGCAACTCCGAGAAGGCCGAGGAGAAGCTCGAGAAGAAGGTGGCCGAGGGCCGCAGGCTGCGGCTGGAGGCCGAGGCCGAGGCCGCCGCCGGGGTTGACGACGACGCCAACGGGTATGGGGACAGGCGTGGAGACGGACGGCGCGGGACCTCGGACGACGGGTCGACGGCATCCGAGCTGGAGGCGCTCCCGTCGAGCCGAGCGCGGGACGACGACGACCGCCGCGGCTGAGGATCCCACCCGGCATCCCGAAAGCCCTGCGTCAGCAGCGGTAACGAGAGCTCTGACGCGCACTTATGCTTCTCATGTGATAAATGCGGACGCCAGGTGAACCGGCTGCACGAGGGACTCGTGCTCGGTGAGCGCTACTCGCTTCGCGAGCGCATCGCGTCCGGGGGTATGGGCGACGTCTGGGAGGCCGGGGACACCGTGCTGTCCCGCACCGTGGCGGTGAAGGTGCTGCGCCCCGGCACCGACGAGGAGGAGGTCTTCGCGCGTCGGTTCCGCAGCGAGGCCCTCTACACCGCGAACCTGCTCCACCCGAACATCGCGACGGTCTTCGACTACGGCGAGGAGGACAACCTCGCCTACCTGGTCATGGAGCTCGTGCCCGGTGAGCCCCTGTCGGTGCTGGTGCAGCGCGAGGGCGCCCTCGACCCCGAGCGGGTGCGCGCCATCATGGGCCAGGCCGCGCTGGCCCTCGGCGCCGCACACGAGGCCGGAGTGGTGCACCGCGACGTCAAGCCGGCCAACATCCTCGTCATGCCCGACGGCACGGTGAAGCTCACCGACTTCGGCATCGCACGCGCGGTCGACGGGTCGGGGCACACCCAGACCGGTGAGGTGCTCGGCACCCCCCACTACCTCTCCCCCGAGCAGGCCCTGGGCGAGGCCGCGACCGGGGCGTCCGACCTCTACGCCCTCGGCGTGGTGGCGCACGAGCTGCTCACCGGTCGCCGCCCGTTCGACAAGGGGACGCCCGTGGCGACGGCCCTGGCGCAGGTCAACGACCCGCCCCCGCCGCTGCCCCCGCACGTGCCGCCGGGCCTGCGCGCGCTCATCGAGCAGTGCCTGGCCAAGAAGCCCGAGGACCGGCCGGCCTCCGCCCGCGAGCTCGGTGAGCGGCTGGGCCTGCCCGAGGGCGACCTGCCGGAGGCCTCCGAGGACGCCGCGGACGTCGTCGGCACCGCGGCGGCCGCGGAGGAGTCGGTCGACGACCGGCCGGCGGCACCGCCTCGTTGGACCGGTGCTGACGACCCCACCCCCACGCCCACAGGCGTGGCCGTCGTGCCCAAGGGCCACGTGCACTGGGCGTGGGTGCCGGGCTTCAGCGTCGCCCTGCTCGCCGTCGCGGCCCTCGTCTACGCGTTCGCACGCTGACGGCACTCGACGCGGTCTCCCGCGACGGGAACGGCGCCCGCTCCCTCGCCTGAGTGGTGAGCTCCCCGAGGAGGTTCCGACGGTGTCACCGCGGGTCGGGGCGGCGCCGGTCGAGTGACCGCCCGCTGCACGGCATCCGGATGCCGTCGCCTCGCCGGCCGGGCTCGGCCCTGCGGAGGACTGCCCTGATGGGTGCCCGCCAGCCTGCCCCGCCGCAGTTCGTCAGGTACCCGAGCGGATGCGCGCCGTGGTTGACTCGTGGTGACCACCTCCCGCGAGCGAGCGAGGATGACATGGCATCGTTGGCGCAGCGATTCTGGAAGACCGGCAACACGGTGGCCGTGTGGTTGTACCGGCGCACTGGCGGCAAGGTCGGCGGCAGGGCGAAGGGCGGCAGCCTCGTGCTCCTGCTCACGGTGGCCGGACGCAGGTCCGGGCTACCGCACACGGTGCCGGTGGCGTACGTCGAGCGAGACGGCGACTACTACCTCGCGGCAACCGCGGGCGGCCAGCCGAAGGAACCGCAGTGGATCCGCAACCTGCGCGCCGCTTCGACCGCGACCATCGAGGTGGGTCGCGACAGGAGGACGACGTCCGTCGAGGTGCTCAGCGGAACGGAGTCCGAGGCGGCCTGGAAGGACGTCATCGTCGCGACGTACCCCTCCTTCGGCCCCTACGAGGCGAAGTCGGGCAGGAAGATCGCGGTGGCGCGGCTGACTCCCACCGCGTGACCGGGCGTGGGCCCGCGTACCGGGGCGGGATCACGACACAATGTGGCTCGTGGAGCAGCAGCTCGGCACGGCCCACCTCGAGGACGGTACGGCGATCCGGTTCGCCGTCGCCGGCAGCGGTCCGGCTGCGATCTACGTACCCGGGTGGGTGTCCCATCTCGAGCTCGGGTGGGCACTGCCTGCCGAGCGCCAGTTCTACGAGGGCCTGGCCGACGGCCGAACTCTCGTGCGGTACGACAGACCGGGGTGCGGCCTGTCCGGGAGGACGAGTCGCACGGACATCGTCGAGCTGGAGCTGGAGGTCCTGTACGCGGTCGCGGCCGCGGTCGGTGTCGACCGCTTCGACCTGCTCGGCGCGTCCTTCGGTGCGCCCCTCGCGGTGAGGTGGGCGGCTCGGCATCCACAGTCGGTGGTGCACCTGGTCCTCTACGGCGGTTGGGTCGCTGGTGTTGGGGTGGCCACACCTGCGGTGCGCGAGCACGTGCTCGGGCTGGTCGACGAGCACTGGGGCTTCGCATCGGACGTGCTGACGGAGATCTTCGCCCCCGACGCGGACGCGGGGTTCCGCGCGACCTTCGCCCGGTACCAGCGAGATTCGGCTTCCGCTGAACGGGCGCATCAGCTGTTGGCGGCGAGCTACGACATCGACGTCGTCGACGACCTCGGTCGGATCAGGGCACCCACGTCAGTCATCCACCGCCGCGATGACCGCGCCGTGCCGCTGGTCGAGGGTGAACGGCTGGCCTCCGGCATCGACGGCGCGACGCTCACCGTGTTGCCCGGTCGGACCCACATCCCGTTCGCCGGCGACACGCACGCCGTGCTCAACGCCATGCGCCGAGGCCTGGGGCTACCCCCGAAGGACCGCGGGACCCAGCCCGCACTGACCACGCGCCAGACGCAGGTGGCCCGGCTGGTGGCTCAGGGCTGGTCGAATCGGCAGATCGCCGATGAGCTGGTGATCAGTGAGCGCACCGCCGAGTCGCACGTCGAACGCATCCGCGACCGGCTCGGCTTCCGATCCCGTGCCCAGGTCGCCGCCTGGTACGTCGCGTCCAACCCGCTGCACTGACCTCCCAAGTGCGGTATTTCCACTGCTGACGGCGAGCCAGCGCCCCATGCAGGCTCGACGCATGCCAACTCGCACAACGCAACGCGCCCCGCTCACCACCCCCCGAACTCGTGTACCTGATGGCCACGCCGAGGTCGAGGAGTTCGTCGCGCATCCGGTCCGCGGCCGGTTCAACTCCGCCTTCTTCCGGGTCATGGGCGGTTACATCAACTGGCACCTGCACGAACGCAAGTCCACGGCCTTCGCGGACCTTCCGCCGACGGTGGTCGAGCTGGGATCGGGAGTCGGTGCGAACATGCGCTACCTGCCGGTGAATGCTCACCTGGTCGCAGTCGAACCCAACCCCTACATGCACGAGCGGCTCAGGCGTGCGGCCGGCGCGCATGGCGTCGACCTCGAGATCCGCAGTGTCGTCGGCGAACGGATCGACCTGCCGGACGACAGCGCCGATGCCGTCATCGCCAGCCTCGTGCTGTGCACGGTGCGTGACCCGGACGCGGTTCTCGCCGAGGTCCGTCGCGTGCTGCGACCAGGCGGGCGGTTCAGCTTCGCCGAGCACGTCGCGGCCAGACCTCACACGCCGACTCGCTGGACGCAGCGGATCCTGCGTCGGCCGTGGGCCTGGATCTTCGAAGGCTGTTCCTGCGAACGAGACCTCGCGACGGTGATCGAGTCCGCCGGCTTCACCAGCGTCGACCTCTGCCACTACCGGATCCGCTCGCCGTTTCTGCCGTTCAACACCCACATCGCCGGCACGGCCATCGCCTAGCCCGGCCGCCTCTCTCCCACCGGTACCGCCACGACCTTGCCCTGCCAGCATGGGCGGGACCCAGCGTGAAACAGAAAGGCAGCTTGATGCACAACTACGTCAGTCCCGCGCTGTCAACGGCGAGGACGCGTGCGCGCCTCGTCGAGGCCGACTGCGAGGGCACCGCCCCCGGCGTGGCCGCCGGCGCGCTCCGGCCCTGCCGCGACGACGCGACGAACGGCACCTTCCGTCTGCGGTGCCTCACGCCCGGTGACGCGCGCCACATGAAGGACCTTCTCGAGCGGCTGTCACCGCATTCGCGCTACCTGCGCTACCTGCGGCTGGTGCGCTCGTTCACCGCCGCTGAGATCGCGCGGTTCGTCGCCGTGGGCCCCGGCCACCTGGCGGTCGGGGCGTTCGACGGTGACGTCCTCGTCGGCGCCGCCCAGTACTTCCGATCCTCGAAGCACCCCGACGGGGCCGAGATCGCCCTCGAGGTCGCCGACAGCCACCAACGACGTGGCGTCGGCGCCCAGCTCGTCCGCGAGCTCTCCGTGCTCGCCGCCGGCGACGGCATCACCCACTTCACCGCGACCGTCCTGGCAGACAACCGGGCGGTGCTCGGGCTGATGCGGCACTCGGGCTGGTCCATCCTGACCACCGAGGACGGGCCGTACATCGACGTAATCGTGCCCCTGCCACGAGACGTCGTGGGTCAGGCGACCAGGGTTGGGCCGGGGTGCCGGACGGCGTGAGCTTCGACCCACCCGCTGGCCTCGTGGTGGTGGGGACGCTTGCGTCGGGCGGCCCGGCCAGACGGTGTTCTCGGCGAAGTGACGCGCCGCGAGCCGCGGCTGTTGCCGGAGGTGGACGCGGTTGGGCTACTGGGCGTCGATGACCTCGCCGTTGCACGGCAGGCGGCCGCCGAAGGTGATGGGCACCGCCGAGGCGCGGGGCAGGTCCGCCCGGTCGATGGCCTGAAGGTGGACGTGCGGTTCGGTGCTGTTGCCCGAGTTGCCGCAGCGGCCCAGCGTCTCGCCCAGCCGCACGCCTTGGCCCAGCTGCACCTGCACGCTGCCTCGTTGGAGATGGCACACCGCGACCACCGGACCGTCAGGCGTCTCGATCATGACGTGGTTGCCGGCCAGCTTCTCCCACCCCGCTGCGGCCCGGCGCCGCTGGCTCAGGACGTAGCCGACGGAGGGGAACCCCCGGAAGGACTCGTGGTCGGGCTCGCTGTCGTGTCGGGCGACGACCAGCCCGTTCACCGGCGCCAGGATGCGGCGTCCGAAGCCGGGGAAACGTTCGGGCGGCTCGGGCCGCAGCAGAGAACCGATCGTGACCGGCGCCGATCGCCCTCCCTCGTCGACCGGGACGAAGTCGATCGCGAAGGTGGAGGCGAACAGCGTCGTCCCATGGCTGGGAACCCGGTTTGCCGGGCTGTTCCGGGTCAGCCAACGGCCTTCGAACGGGTAGGCCAGGTCAACTGCCGGCAGCACTCGAGCCACCCCCTCACCAATGACGTCCATGCCAATCCTGCCCTGCTGTCACCCCGCGCGGGGAACGGGACCACCACGGCGCCACGCGGATCGGACGGGACCACCTCCCGTCCACGATCCGCACGACCGTGTTCGCCTACGCCGGCGCTGCGCGCTGTCGGTGCTCCTCCTGCTGTACCCGTAGAAGCTGCCCCTGTTGGACCCACTGGGCCTGGGAGAGGGCCAGGCACCAGCTGCTCGTCGCACCGGGGCAGTGTGGATGTCTCGCAAGGGCGCTCCCCGGGAAAGACGTCGTCCGTACCCACGCCGATCTGCGGGAAGGCCGGTCGCGGTACCCTCGGTCGTCGTGAGGATTGCGAACCGCACCGGCGTGGCCCCGAGGGCCTCCGGGCTGTAGTCCTCATCCGCCGGGCCTCTAGCTCAACTGGCAGAGCTGCGGACTTTTAATCCGTAGGTTGTGGGTTCGAGCCCCACGGGGCCAAAAAAAAAAAAAAAAAAAAAAAAAAAAAAAAAAAAAAAAAAAAAAAAAAAAAAAGAACACTGTCACCGCATGACCGGACGGGACTCCGGAGAGTCCTGCCATCGGTGTCCCGCTGTGGAACCAAAAAAAAAAAAAAAAAAAAAAAAAAAAAAAAAAAAAAAAAAAAAAAAAAAAAAAAAAAAAAAAAAAAAAAAAAAAAAAAAAAAAAAAAAAAAAAAAAAAAAAAAAAAAAAAAAAACGGGCCACTGTCACCGTTCATGACTGACCCCGGACCGCGATGCTCGGGAGGGGTGCTGCCCACCGGCGAGCGCCGAGCGCTCCCGCTACTCGGACGTGCCGCGCCGGCTTCGCACGATCAACGCGATGCCGACAGCGGCCACGATCGGGCCGATGACCGCCCACAGGACGACGCCACTCATCCCGCTCCCGCCGAGGACGCCGATGCCCTGGAGGAACCAGATCAGGCCGATGACGACGAGGATTCCACCGATGACGAGTGCGACGGGACGGCTCATCGCCCGAGCGTAGCCAGCGTTCCGCCTCCCGCTCAGAGGCGGACGACCATCTTCCCGGTGTTCTCACCGCGCAGCACCCCGAGGAACGCGTCGACGGCCCCGTCGATGCCGTCGGCGAAGGTCTCGCGAGACTGCAGCCGACCGTCGCCGAGCCACTGGGCCGCGAGGCCTGCGTACTCGCGCGCCAGGTCGTAGTGGTCCCCGACCAGGAAGCCCTCGATGCGGCCACGGGTCTGGATGAGCCGCGAGAGGTTTCGCGGGCCCGGGCGCCGGCTCGGTGTCGTTGTAGACCGAGATCATCCCGCAGACGGCGACCCGCCCGCCGAGCCGCAGCGACCCGATGGCCGCCTCGAGGTGGTCTCCGCCGACGTTGTCGAAGTAGACGTCGATGCCGTCCGGGGCCGCCTCGCGCAGCTGGCGCGACACCGGGCCGTCCTTGTAGCTGAAGGCGGCGTCGAACCCGAGGTCCTCGACGACGTGCCGCACCTTCTCGGCCGATCCGGCGCTGCCGACGACCCGGCTCGCCCCGAGCGCCTTGGCGATCTGGCCGACCGCGCTACCCACGGCACCGGCCGCGCCGGAGACGAACACGACGTCGCCGGGCTTGACCTGCGCGATGCGGGTGAGCCCGACGTACGCCGTGAGCCCGGTCATGCCGAGCACGCCGAGGTAGGCGGATGCCGGCGCCGCCGACACGTCGACGACCCGCGCGCCGCTCGCGTCGAGCACGGCGACCTCGCGCCAGCCGAACCCGTGCAGCACGTGGTCACCCACGGCGAAGCCCTCGGCGCGCGACTCCTCGACGACACCGACGGCCCCGCCGGTCATCGCCTCGCCTACCTCGTAGGGCGCCGCGTACGACTTGGCGGCGCTCATCCGGCCGCGCATGTAGGGGTCGACCGACATCACGACGTTGCGCACCCGGATCTGGCCGTCGGCGAGCTCGGGCAGCTCGCTCTCGACGACCGCGAAGTCGTCGTGCGTCGGCCACCCGACGGGGCGGGACGCGAGGCGCACCTCGCGCGGGGTGGTGGCGGGCTGGGCGGTGGTGTCGGTCATGACGGCCTTCCTGTCGACGTCGGTGGGCATCAGCAGCGTCCAACGACGGCGCCGCGCACGGGCTATGCCGTGACGCTCACCACCGCTCCGGGGCCCGTCGTACGGAAGTGCGACTCACCGGGCGCGCCATGCCGCGCCCCGCATCGCAATGGCGGAGCAGCGTGGGTTGCGCTCAGCCGCGGTCGCGGTCCTGGCCACCGAGCCGGGCGGCCCTGGCGGCCTCGACCTTGGCCGCCCGCTCGCGCTCGAGGCGTCGCTGCGGGTCGCTCTCGTCACCGAGCTGGGCCGGGCCGAAGACGTGCATGCCGACGTAGCGCAGGCGCCACATGAAGCGGTAGCCGAGGGAGAGGCCCTCGTGGTCGGTGGTCCTGCTCATCATCTCGCTCCTGTCCGTCGGGTATTTGCTTAGTGCCCTAATGATATGCCCACTCCGCACTACACTGCGACCATGGCCCCGCCCCGGACCCGTATCCCCGATCGCCACCGCTCCACGAGCCCCGGTGCCGGACCCGACCTGCTCGCGCTCGACCGCCAGGTCTGCTTCGCCCTGGCCGTGGCCTCGCGCACCGTGGTCTCGCTCTACCGGCCGCTGCTCGAGCCGATGGGCCTGACCCACCCCCAGTACCTCGTGATGCTCGCGCTCTGGGAGGCCGAGCCGCTGCGCGTCAGCGAGCTCGCCGACCGGCTCAGCCTCGAGCCGGCCACCCTCTCGCCCCTGCTCAAGCGGCTCGAGGCCGCCGGCCTGGTCGATCCGGCGCCGCGACCCCGACGACGAGCGCGCCGTGGCGGTGACCCTCACCCCGGCCGGGCGCGCGCCTCCGCGGCGGAGGCCGAGCGCATCCCCCCGGCCGTCATGGCGCGGCTGGGCATGGGGCTGACCGAGCTCGAGGAGCTGCGCGACCGCCTGACCACCGTGATCGAGGCCGGCCCGGCGCGACGGGTGAGCCGGGTCAGTGGGCGGCTAGGGCGGGCTTGACCAGGGCGGGGTCGGGGTTGGTGTGCGGCGATGCCGTCGATGACGACCGTCGGGACGGTCTCGTTGCCGTCGTTGACGCTCGCGACGTAGGCACGTCCGGCATCGTCCTCCCAGATGTTGACCCAGGCGATGCGGCCGCGGTCCTTGCGCACGGCCATCCGCAGCCGACCGCTGAACGGGCAGCCAGGGCGCCAGTAGACGGCGACGCCGTGCTCGGCGCGGGCGAGCGCTTCGGCGTGTGGTGTGGCGGCAGGGTGCCCGGACCATGAGATCCGCGAGTCCCATCGGGCAAGCGTACGGCGCGCTGCGGGGTAGCGTCCTGCGCAGCGGTTCCGCCCCGACGACGCGTGTGGCCCGCGGCCGACGCACCCGCGCCGGCCCCGCTCCCCCTCGGAGGTCCCCGTGTCGCACCCGACCCATCCCCTCGGCGGGCCGGCGACCTCGGCCACGGTCGGCGCCAGCCTCGACATCCCGGTCGAGGTGGCCGGGCGCCTCGCGGTCTCGGTCGCCGTCGCCGCCGGACTGGATGCCGTCGAGACCCTGACGATCAGCGGAACCGACGGCACCGGCATCCCCCATCACGTGCTCGAGCTCGACCGCGGCACCCGGGTGCACGTCGTCGACGCCCCGGTCGGCCGGCTCGTCGTCGCGTATGGGGCGACCGTGGCCCTGGGCGGGGCGGATGCCGTGGCGGTCACCGAGCGCGAACGGTTCCACTACGTGCTGCCGAGCCGCTACTGCCCGAGCGATCGCGTCGAGGGCTTCGCTGCGACCGAGCTGGGACCGGTCGTCGACGAGACGACCGCAGCCCAACAAGTCGTCGCCTGGGTGCACGAACGGCTCACCTACACAGCGGGATCCACCACCGCAACCGACGACGCCCTCGCGCCGCTGCTGACCGGGCAGGGCGTCTGCCGCGACTACGCGCACCTCGTCGTCACGCTGTGCCGCGCCCTCGGGATGCCGGCCCGCTACGTCTCGGTGTACGCCCCCGGCCTGTCTCCGATGGATGCCCACGCGGTCGCCGAGGTCGGGGTCGACGGGGTGTGGCGGGTGTTCGACGCGACCAGGCTGGCGCCGCGGGCCTCCATGGTGCGCATCGGCACCGGCCGCGACGCCGCCGACACCGCGATCCTCACCGCGCTCGGTGGTGCGAACCGGCCGGCGGTGTTCACCGTGACGGCGACCTCGGACCCTGACCTGCCCATCGAGGACGTCGAGGCGCTCGTCGCCCTGCGCTGACCCGGACCCGGATCACCAGAGTGCGGAGAACTGCCCGAACAGGAAGAACGCGACCATGCCGACCGTGTTGACCGGCCACGACCGGGATGGCGGAGCCGGTGGAAGCCCAGCGTGCTCGCGCCCTCCCAGCCCACCAGGAGGGACAGCCCGACGAGGACGAGGGAGGGCAGGAGGAGGTCGAACGCCGCGGTGACGACGGCGAGCAGCACCTCGACGGCGGTGAGGGCGGTCCACGTGCCACGCCGTTGATCGCGGGATGGGCGTGCGGACGGGCGCGGACAGTCATGACGACGTCGGCGGTGCGGGGGGTGGTTCTCCCTCGAGAGTGCGCCGACGCGCCGGTCGGTGAGCGGTCCCGGGGTGGAGACCCTTGTCACCGCCGTCAGATGTCGAGGGGCAGCGTGAGCGCTCCGCCGCAGTGGTACACGTCCGGGCGGCCGGGCCACACCTTGCCGCCCTCGCGCATGTCGTCGTCGAGCTCGTTGCGCCACGTGCCGCGTTCGTCGATGAACCAGCGGGCCGCGTGGTCCCACAACCGGCGGTACCAGGCCTCCCAGTGTGGGTCGCCGGTGCGGCGAAGGAGCACCGCACTGGTCTGGATTCCCTCGCAGACCGGCCAGTGCAGCCGCACGTCGGCCACCGGGGCGCCTTCCCAGTCGACGGTGTAGACCAGCCCGGGGCGGCCGTCGACCGCCCAGCCGCCGTCGAGCGCGCGGCGGGTCAGCCCGTCTGCCGCCTCGACGAGCCACGGCGGCGACTCGACGAGCGGGGAGGCGTCGAGCTGCAGCAGGAAGCGCGACCACTCCAGCGAGTGGCCGAAGGTGGCGCCGTAGGGGCGGAACGGGTGCAGCGGCTCGTCGCGGTTGTACTCGGGCAGCACCTGCCAGTCCGCGGTGAAGTGCTCCGGAAGCAGCCAGCCACGCTCTCGCGCAGCGACATTGATGAGCCTGTCGGCGACGGCCAGACCGCGCTCGTGCCAGACCGCGTCACCGGTGGCGTGGCCCATGGCGATGAAGGCCTCGAGCCCGTGCATGTTCGCGTTGGCGCCGCGGTAGTCCTCGGAGTCCGACCAGTCCGGCGCGAACGACTCGAGCAGGGCCTGCGCCTGCGGGTCCCAGAGCCGGGTGTCGATGACGTCGACCACCTGCTCGAGGAGTGCGGTGGCGCCCGGGTGCCCCACCGTGAGCGCGCTCGCCGCCGCCAGCCCGACGTGCACGTGGTCGTAGGTCATCTTGCGGGTGACGGTGCCGGGCTCGCTGAGCCATCCGCCGTGCTCGGCGTCGGCGTGCAGCCCGACCAGCGAGGCCATCGCGTGGTCGAGCAGCTCACCCGAGCCGGGCACGCCGTGGCGCACCCCGAGCGCCGCGGTGTACGCCATCCGTGCGGTGAGGAACAGCTGCGGGCGCCGGCCCGGCATCGGCGACCCGTCGGCCGCCTGGTAGGCGAACCCGCCCTCGGACAGGATCGAGCCGAGCGCGAAGGTGATGACGTCGGAGAGCCCGCGGTGCAGCCACGCGCGGTGACCCGGCTCGTCGAGCCACGAGCGCTCCGCGGCCAGGACCACCCCGTTCACCGTGGTTGCGGACTCGGCTCCCGCAGAACGCGTCTCGCTCACAGCGGTCCCACCTCCAGTCGGTAGGTCGTGGTGTGCGACGCCCCGGGGGCCAGCACGAGGGCGTTCTCGAGGGCGTTGGCGCCCTCGATGCACACGAAGCGCTCCCAGTCGTCGTCACCGATGTCCGGAACCTCCTTCGGCTTTGGCGGCCCAGGGGTTCCACACCACGATGTTGCGCGCGCCCTCGGTGCTGACGACCAGCCGGCGCCCGAGGGCGGGGTCGTGCAGGGTCACCGGGTCGCTCGTGCGGAACACGGCATCCGTCTCGCCGGTGAAGGGCAGGTCGCCCTGCTGCACCCGTTCGGTGCCGGTCACCTTGTCGAAGAACGACTTTCCCGCCAAACCCTCGAGGCGCACTCGGTGTACATCCCCCACCGCGAGGTAGGCGTGCAGCGCCTCCTCGTAGTCGAAGGGCTCGTCCCCGGTGTTGGTGGTCGTGAGCGAGACCTCCAGCGCCCGCCCGAAGCCTGCCCGCAGCTCGACGGTGTAGCGATGCGGCCAGTGCGGGGACGTCGCCTCGTCGGAGCTGAGTCGGTAGGCCACGCTGGCCTCGTCGGCACCCACGGTCTCCTCGACCAGGTCCCACCTGGCGGTACGCACGAACCCGTGCATCGGCTCCATCCCCGCGGCGCGGCCGGGCCCGAACCACGGCCAGCACACGGGCACCCCCGCCCTGATCGAACGGCCGGGGGCCAACCGCAGGTCGCTGCTGACGTAGAGGACGGGGTCGGCGCCGGCGGGGGTCCACCGGGTCACCTGGGCTCCTTGGTCGTACACCTCGCCCGTGCCCGCGGAGCTCTCGAGGGTGCGCGGCGGCGGGAGGGTGACGGTCATGGTTCCAACCTAGGGATGCCGGGTACCCCCCACCAGTCCGCCCGGTGTGATGACCCTCTTTTCGTCGTCTGCCGGACAGGTGGTGCTCGTAGGCCCTACCGTATTGACCACTGGCGGGGGGTCGGGTCAACAGGGGGTCCGACCCCCCGCCGCCACGTCCACCGCCGGTGCGTGAGGTACCGCAGCCGGATGCCGGGCGCCGTCAGGGGTTGGCCGGCTCCCGCTCGCGCTCCGCCACGGGCTCCACCGCACCCTCCCGGTCGCCGCGTCGCTCGTCGCGCCGGTTGGCGAGGACGCTCGTCGTCGTCGCGACCACGAGGATGCCGACGATGACGGCGAGCGATGCCAGGGTCGGAACCTCGGGCACCCCCGGCCAGGCACCGTGGGCCCAGTGCAGCACGAGCTTGACGCCGATGAACGCGAGGATCAGGGCCAGTCCGTGGCCGAGGTGGCGCAGCGACCCGAGCGCCCCCTCGACGACGAAGTAGAGCGCGCGCAGGCCGAGCAGCGCGAAGGCGTTCGTCACGAACACGAGATAGGGGTCACCGGTGATGCCGTAGACGGCCGGCACCGAGTCGATCGCGAAGACGACGTCGGTTCCCAGGATGGCCACGACGACCAGGGCCAGCGGGGTGAGCGCCCGACGTCCGGCCTGGCGCACCGTCATCCGGGTGCCGGCGTACGACTCGGTGACGGGCCAGAAGCGACGGAGCACCCGCACCGTGCGGATCGAGCCGATGTCGACGGTGTGGTCCCTCGACGAGAGGGCGTCGCGGCCCACCTTGACGGCCGTGACGAGCAGCACCGCACCGAAGAGCAGGAACGCCCACGAGAACGAGGCGATGAGCTGGGCGCCGAGCGCGATGAAGACCCCGCGCAGCACGAGCGCCCCGGCGACGCCGATGAGCAGCACCCGCTGCTGCAGCTCGCGCGGCACGGCGAAGGCGGTGAGCAGCAGCAGGAAGACGAACAGGTTGTCGACCGAGAGCGACTTCTCGACGAGGTAGCCGGTGTAGTACTCCAGCCCGCGGTCACCGCCGTACTGGTGCCAGATCCACACCCCGAAGGCGAGCGGGATGGCGACGTAGAACGCCGACCACCCGATGGCCTCCTTCATCGAGACCTCGTGCGGGCGGCGGGTGATCAGGAAGTCGACGACGAAGAGCACGGCGATCGCACCGATGGTGACCGCCCACAGGGTGGGGGTGCCGATCGACGGCTGGGTCGCGGCCGGGTTCGGCGGCAGCGAGCAGGGACAAGGGGGACATGGGTCTCCTCAAGACGGCACTGCGGTCTTGAGGTCTCCTTCACCGCCCGGCGCTGGCCGGGTCGGCGCCGTACCGGATCTGCCGTGGGGCGGACGTAGTGACCGGCACGAGCTTGGGAAGTACTCCCCTCGTGCCAACGAGTCTAGGCGACGGCCGGCGCAATGCCCAAAGCCGAGGTGTCGGCTCGTCGAACCCTCGACACGGCATCCGGATGACGGCGTCGAGCGGGCAGCCTCCGCAGGTGAACCTTGCCTTCGCGCCCGAACGGAACCGGTGCGATGGTGAGGATTGCCGCTGCGGGCGGGAAAGTCGGCGCGGGGTCAGCCCTTGGTGGCCTCGAGCCGCGCCAGCGCCTCGACCCGCTCGGCCGCGTGGTCGACGATCCGCTCGCGGGTAGCCGTGGGCGTACCCGTCGGCGGCGCTCCCACGGCTCGTGCGCCGCCGCGCCCGCCAGGTGCGCCAGCTCGGGCACCCACCGCCGCACGTAGGCACCGTCGGGGTCGAAGCGCAGCCCCTGGGTGACCGGGTTGAACACCCGGAAGTACGGCGAGGCGTCGGTGCCCGTGCCGGCCACCCACTGCCAACCGTGGTTGTTCGAGGCGATGTCGCCGTCGACGAGGTGGTCGAGGAAGTGCCGTGCCCCCACCGGCCACCACACGTGCAGGTCCTTGGTGAGGAAGCTCGCAGTGATCATCCGCACCCGGTTGTGCATCCAGCCCTGGGCGAGGAGCTGGCGCATCCCGGCGTCGACGATCGGGTAGCCGGTGTGCCCGGTGCGCCAGGCCTCGATGGCGTCCTCGGGCTCGTCGTACCGCATCCGCGACATCTCCGGCCGCAGGTCGTGCCACGCCGTGCGGGGCTGGTGCCACAGCACGTCGGCGTAGAACTCGCGCCAGGCCAGCTCGTTCTCGTAGGTGTGGGCGCCCTTGCCCCGCTCGCCCGCGAGGTCGGCCAGCAACGTGCGCGGGTGCAGCACACCGAGCTTGAGGTAGGGCGAGAGCCGTGACGTGCCGTCGAGGTCGGGCCGGTTGCGGTGCTCGCTGTAGCCGGTGAGCGCGCGGCCGCGGAACTCCCGCCAGCGCGCCAGGGCCGCCTCCTCACCCGCCGGGGGGAGCTCGGGCAGGTCCGGTGCCGCCAGCGCGGCTCGCACCGCGGCTGTCGCGTCGGCGTCGTTGCGCGCGTGTCCGCAGCGGAAGCTCGCGCGGGGTGGGCGCGGGGTCGGGCCAGCCGTGCGCCCGCCACGCCTTGGCGAAGGGCGTGAACACCTTGTACGGGTCGCCCGAGCCGTTGACGACGAGGCCGGGCCCCACCGCGTACGGCGTGCCCGTCTCGACCCACTGGATGCCGTGCTCCCCCAGTCGCGCCGCCACCGCCTCGTCGCGCCGGCGACCCGCCGGTGTCGACTCGCGCGACACGTGCACCGACGAGGCGCCCACCCGGGCGGCGAGCTCGGGGACGACCCGACGAGGGTCACCGTGGAGCAGGGTCAGGGCGCCGTCGAAGGCCTCGTTCGTGGCCTCGAGGGTGGCGGCCAGCCAGGCCCGGCGTACCGCACCGCCGCCCTCCCACAGTGCCGGGTCGACGACGAACACCACCACGAGGTCGCCGTCACCGGCTGCGGCGCGGGCGGCGAGCAGGGCAGGGTGGTCACGGCGGCGCAGGTCGCGGCGCAGCCAGAGAACGGAGGTCATCGACGTCTCCTCACGACAGGCGGTCAAAGGCCACCGGCAGCAGGAAGAGCATGCCCAGCGACCAGGTCAGGTGGGTGATCACCGGCCCGAGGATGCCGCCGGTCACGCGTCTCTGGAGGCCCACGACCAGGCCGACCAGGGCACCCGCGAGGATCAGCAGCGGGATGCCGGAGGTCGCCGTGACCAAGGTGTAGACGACGGTCGTGACCGCCACGGCGTGGCGACGGCCGACGGCCGCGTACATGCGCGCCGCGGAAGTACAGCTCCTCGGCGATGCCGTTCACGTCGTGATGACCGCGACCAGCGCCAACGAGCCGAACCGGGCGTGGTCGAGCAGCTCCTGAACGGGGTTGCGCAGGACCGGAACCTGCGCGACGACGACAGCACCCGCCATGAACAGTCCCGAGCAGCAGGCCACCCAGCGCGAGGGACTGGACGACCGCCCGGCTGGTCTCCTGGCCGTCACGCCGGTTGCCACGTCCCAGGTGCAGCGGACCCGACGTGAAGGCCCCGACCGCCCACACGCCGGCCAGGGCGAAGGTAGCCACGTAGAACGTCGGGTCACCCGGCTCGATGCGTAGCGCCCAGGTCAGGATGACGGCGCCGACCAGCAGGGTGATGACGACGACGACCCGGCGGCGCCGGAACGCCCAGTCCGGCTCGGTGTGGTCGCGGGGAACGGGGTCGACGAGGGCGGCGCGCACGAAGGCACGCAGCTCGGTGACCGGGTTCATCGGCGGCTCCGGTTCACGACCCGCCACTCCCGCGACCGCCGGCCCACGCGGGGTCGGCGCTCGTCACGTGCGCGGGATCGACGGTGCCCGGTTCCGGGCGAGGGTGCACGTCGTCACCGGCGATGGCGTCGGCCACCGCGCGGTCGTAGGGCAGCGGCCCGCCCGGCGGGGCGCCGACCAGGTCATCGAGGTCGTGCTCGCTGCAGACCACCTCGTGCAGCAGGCTGCCGACGAGGGGTTTGGCCACACCGGTCGGCACGGGAGTCACGAAGCCGACCCACTGGCTGGCGAGATAGGGGGTGAGCACCGGAACGGTCACGATCCGGCGGGACATCAACCCGGCGACCTTCGCGAACCGCTGGATCATCTCGCGGTAGGTGATCACCTCGGGGCCGCCGATGTCGAAGGTGCGGTTGACCTCGGGCGGCAGGTCGGCGGCGCGAACGAGGTAGTGGAGCACGTCGCGCACGGAGATCGGCTGGATCCGGTTGTCGAGCCACTTCGGGGTGATCATCACCGGCAGCCGGGTGGTGAGGTGCCGCAGCATCTCGAACGACGCCGACCCCGAGCCGATGATGATCGCGGCCTGGAGCACCGCCGTCGGCACGCCGCTGGACATCAGCAGGTCGCCGACCTCGACCCGCGAGGCCAGGTGGTCGCTGAGCGGGCCGTGGTCCGGGTGCAGTCCGGAGAGGTAGACGATCCGCCCGACCCCGGCCTCTGACGCGGCGACCCCGAACGTGTGGGCGAGCTCGCGGTCGCGCTCGACGAAGCCGCCCTCGCCATCCATCGAGTGCAGGAAGTAGTACGCGACGTCGACGCCCTCGAGCGCCGTGGCCAGGGTGTCGGCCGAGCCCGCGTCACCCTCGACGACCTGCACCCGGTCGCGCCACCACCGGTCGGCCACCTTGGCGTCGTCGCGGGTCAGGGCCCGCACCTGCCACCCCTCCTCGAGGAGGCGGGGGACGAGTCGCGAGCCGATGTAGCCGGTGACGCCGGTGACCAGCGCCCGGCGGGGCTCGGTCACGGGCCCTCCACTGGTCGTGCTCATCGGCTGTCCCTTCGGGCGAGTCGGATCTGGGCGACGTCCAGGTCGTGTGTGGCGAACCCTGCCTCACAGTAGGCGAGGGAGAGCTCCCACCTCCGGCGGGCGGTCTCGTCGAACCCCTGGTCGTGGGCGGTCGGCCACGGCGCGAGGAAGGTCTCGCTCCAGCGGCGCGAACGAGCCGCGGGTGGCGAGCGACCGGTGGTGCCCCATCAGGTCACCCGGAGTGCCACGGCGCCGCCCGGGGCCGAGAGGTGTCATGCGAGCCACCGTAGATGCGCCCACCGCGGTTGTCAAACCTTTGTCTAATGGGATGTCATATGTTTGTCAAACCTGTGACCAGCGTCTACCGTGATGCTCGTGAGGGGTTCGGTACCGCCGACGATGCGGATTGGTGAGCTCGCCGGGAAGGTGGGCGTCAGCACCCATGTCCTGCGGGCCTGGGAGAGCCGCTACGGTCTGCTCCGGCCGGTGCGCTCGGCCGGCGGCTACCGGCTCTACGGGCACGAGGACGAGCGCCGCGTCCGCGAGGTGATCGCCCTGCGCGACCGCGGAGTCAGCGCCGCCGAGGCGGCCCGCCGGGTGCTCGCCGCCGACCGCGGGGGCCCGCCGGGCCCCGAGGGTGCCGACGACGACTCGGCCGACGCCCCCGCCGGCTCCCGCGGGCGCACCGGCACGTCCGGCGCGGGCGGCGCGAGCGGCGCGAGCGGGTCCGCGCAGGTCGGCCTGCGCGCCGACCCGCCGATGCTCGTGGCCCAGCTGCTCGACGCCGTCACGGCCCTCGACGAGGACCGCGCTCACGCCGTGCTCGACACCGCGTTCGTCGAGCGCTCGGTCGAGAGCACCATCATCGACGTGCTGCTGCCCCTCTTCGTGCGGGTCGGCGAGATGTGGGAGCTCGGCCGCATCGGCGTCGCCCAGGAGCACTTCGCGAGCAGCCTGGTCCGCCGCCGGCTCGGCGCCCTCTCGCTCACCTGGGGCGTCGGCACGGGCCCGGTGGCCGTGCTCGCCTGCCCGCCCGGCGAGTTCCACGACATCGTGCTGCTCAGCTTCGGAGTGCTGCTCGGGCGCGCGGGGTGGCGCATCCGCTACCTCGGCCCCGACACCCCCATCCACTCCCTCGCCGCCGCGGCCCGGCTCACCCAGGCGGATGCCGTGGTCCTCGCCTGCCGCCGGCCGTCCGGGTTCCGCGGGCACGCCGCTGCGCTGCGCCGCCTGAGCGAGGACCACCCGGTCTGGGTCGCCGGCCGGGGTGTCACCCCGCGCGTGCTCGAGGAGGTCGGCGTGCCCAACCTGGGCGGCGACCTCGTCGCCGCCGTCGCCGAGCTCACCGCCACCGCGCGCGAGCGCCGCGCTGCTCGCCCCGAGAGCGCCCGCGTGAGCGAGCCATCCGCCGCCGGGGGTGGCGCCGACTCCGCCGTCTGAACGCTCACCGACGCCAGCACCGCGCCCACGGCGCCGACCCGAGCGGAGGTGGGGGTGCGAGCCGCGGCTCGCGGCCGGCATCCGGTGTGGCACCGCGCTACCCGGAGTACCTGGCGAGCACCAGCATGTCCTTCCCCGCCCCGCGCCGCTCGTGGACGACGCTCGTACCGGGTGGGTGGGTCGGCACGCTGCGATCGCCGGTATCAGCCGGCGACCTGGGAGAGGGCATGGATGCCGAGCCCCGCCAGCGCACCCACGATGGTCCCGTTGATCCGGATGAACTGCAGGTCGCGGCCCACGTGCAGCTCGATCCGGTCGGCGGCCTCCTGGCCGTCCCAGCGGTCGACCGTCACCGAGATGACCTCGGCGAGCTCGTCGCCGTAGGTGTTGACGAAGAACGACACCGCCTCGCCGAGCCGGGCCTCGAGCCGCCCGCGCCACACCTCGTCCTCGACCAGGTGCCGGCCGAGGTGCTCGAGCAGCTCGTCGCCGCGGGTGTGGAAGTAGGAGGTCTCGTCGTCCATCGCCGTGGTGAGCGAGGTCTTGAACGACGTCCACAGGCCGACCGCCGTCTCAGGCACCTGGGGGTGGGTGAGCAGGCGTTCCTTGAGCGCTTCCGCGCTGGCCATGACCTCGGGGTCGGTCTGCAGGTCGGCGGCCAGCCGGCGCAGGAGCTGGTCGAGGGCCTGGCGGGCGGGGTGGCGCGGGTCGTCGTGGATGTCCTGGAGCCAGGCGAGCACCTGCTGGTAGGTCCAGCCGATCACCTTGTCGTCGACCCACGGCGGCGACCACCACGGCGCCCGCTCACCCAGCACCGCGGCGTACGTGCCGGGGTTGTCGGCGAGGTAGGCCCGCAGCTGCTCCAGGCCGAGGTCGACCAGGCCGTGGTGGGTCTGCTCGTCGACGATCCCCTCGAGGAGGGTGCCCGCGATCGGGGCGACCGGCTCCTGCACGAGCCGCGGCACGAGGAAGTCCTCGACCAGCGCCCGCACCTCGTCGTCGGACATCCGGCCCAGCCCGGCTCGGGCGACCCGCACGACCTCGGTGCGTACCCGCCGCCGGTGCTCCGGCACCCCCAACCACAGCCCGACCCGCTCCCCGACCCGCGCCGCCGCGAGCCGGTCGCGGGCGATCTCCTCGGTGAGGAAGTTCTCGGTGACGAACTCCTGGAGGTTGCGGCCGATCTCGTTCTTGCGCTTGGGGATGATCGCCGTGTGCGGCACCGGCAGCCCGAGCGGGTGCCGGAACAGCGCCGTGACGGCGAACCAGTCCGCCAGCGCACCGACCATCGCGGCCTCGGCCATGGTGTTGACGTAGCCCCAGGCGCCGGTGTGGTCGAGGTTGAGGGTGAGGGCGTAGACGACGGCCGCGAGCACGAGCAGCGAGACGGCGAGCAGCCGCATCCGGCGCAGCCCGGCGCGGCGGGCCGCGTCGGCGGGCGAGGGGGCCATGAGACTCACGTGGCGATCCTGCCCCATGTTCCGGGCCGAACCGGCCTCGCACGTGCGGGGTTGTGGCTGTCGGATCGGTCAGGTGACAGCGATGACCCCGCACGTGCGGGTTGCGTTCACCCGGTGGCGGATGCCGGGGCAGGCGCCGCCAGCGTGCGCCGCGCCTACGCTGGTGGCGTGCATTTCCTCAACGACCTCCTGCCGCAGCACGACCTCACGTACGACGACGTCTTCATGGTGCCGAACCGGTCGTCGGTGACGAGCCGGCTCGACGTCGACCTCGGCAGCGTCGACGGCACCGGCACGACGATCCCGCTCGTCGTCGCCAACATGACCGCGATCGCCGGCCGCCGGATGGCCGAGACCACCGCCCGACGCGGAGCGCTCACCGTCATCCCGCAGGACATCCCGGCCGAGATCGTCCGCGAGGTCGTCGCCTGGCAGAAGTCTCGCCACCTCGTCTACGACACCCCCATCACCCTGACCCCCACCATGACGGTCGGTGAGGCGCTGGTGCTGCTGCACAAGCGCGCCCACGGCGCCGCCATCGTCACGGTCGGCGACCGACCGGTCGGCATCGTCACCGAGACCGACCTGACCGGGGTCGACCGGTTCACCCAGCTCGACGACGTCATGGTCCGCGACATGGTCACCCTCGCGGACGGCGTCGACGTGGAGTCGGCGTTCGACACCCTGTCGCACGCGCGCCGCCGACTGGCCCCGATCGTGGGCGACGACGGCCGGCTGGTCGGCATCCTCACCCGGGCCGGGGCGCTGCGGGCCCACCTGTACTCCCCCGCGCTCGACGACGCCGGTCGGCTGCGCATCGCCGCCGCGGTCGGCATCAACGGCGACGTCGCGACCAAGGCCAAGGACCTGATCGACGCCGGCGCCGACGTGCTCGTCATCGACACCGCGCACGGGCACCAGGAGAAGATGATCGAGGCCCTGCGCTCGGTGCGGGCGCTCGACCCGGGCGTGCCGGTCGTGGCGGGCAACGTCGTCTCGGCCCAGGGCACCCGCGACCTCATCGAGGCCGGCGCCGACATCGTCAAGGTCGGGGTCGGCCCGGGCGCCATGTGCACCACCCGGATGATGACCGCCGTCGGGCGCCCCCAGTTCTCCGCGGTCCTCGAGTGCGCCTCGGCGGCCCGCGAGCTCGGGCGGCACGTGTGGGCGGACGGCGGCGTGCGCCACCCGCGCGACGTGGCCCTCGCCCTGGCCGCCGGCGCCTCCAACGTGATGATCGGCTCGTGGTTCGCCGGCACCCTGGAGTCGCCCGGCGACCTCTACACCGACGAGGCCGGCCGCCAGTTCAAGGAGTCCTTCGGCATGGCCTCCTCACGGGCAGTCCGCGGCCGTACCGCCAACGACACGGCCTACGAGCGAGCGCGCAAGGCGATGTTCGAGGAGGGCATCAGCTCGGCCCGGATGTATGTCGACCCGGCCCGCCCGAGCGTCGAGGACGTCCTCGACGAGATCGTCGCCGGCCTGCGCAGCAGCTGCACCTACGCCGGGGCGCGCACCCTCGAGGAGTTCCACGAGCGGGCGACGGTCGGCATCCAGAGCACCGCAGGCTTCGCGGAGGGTCGCCCGCTGCACACCTCCTGGTGACCTCTCCCAACCTTCCCGCCTGCTGCGGGAAGCTTCGGGTTCGCACCCCTTCGTTCTGGTACGGAGGCGAGGGTTCTCGCATCGGGCGGGAAGGTTGTGACGTCGGGGTTGGGGGCTGGGGCAGGATTGCCGGTATGCCGCTCGACGTCGCCTCGGTCCGTGCCCACTTCCCCGCGCTCACCGAGGGGGCCGCGCACTTCGACGGCCCCGGCGGCAGCCAGACGCCCGACGTGGTCGGTCAGGCCGTCGCCGACACCCTGACCAGTGCGATCTCGAACCGCGGCACGGTCACCGCGTCCGAGCGCCGCGCCGAGCAGGTCGTCAACGACGCCCGCACGGCCCTGGCCGACCTGCTCGGGGCCGACCCGCGCGGCATCGTCTTCGGCCGCAGCGCCACCGCCCTGACCTACGACCTCGCCCGCGTGCTGGCCAAGGACTGGGGCCCGGGCGACGAGGTCGTCGTGACCCGCCTCGACCACGACGCGAACATCCGCCCCTGGGTGCAGGCCGCCCAGGCCGCCGGGGCGACGGTGCGGTGGGTCGACTTCGACCCCGCCACCGGCGAGCTGTCCGCGGATGCCGTCGCCGCCGTGCCATCACGCGAGCGCACCCGGCTCGTCGCCACGACCGCGGCCTCCAACCTGATCGGCACCCGCCCGCCGGTCTGCCGCGTCGCCGACCTCGCCCACGAGGTGGGCGCCCTGCACTGGGTCGACGGGGTGCACGCCACCGCGCACGCCTCGGTCGACCTCGCGGCCCTGCGGGCCGACTTCTGGACCTGCTCCCCCTACAAGTTCATGGGCCCGCACTGCGGCGTGCTCGCCGCCGACCCGGCCCTGCTCGAGACCCTGCACCCCGACAAGCTGCTGCCGTCGACGGATGCCGTGCCCGAGCGGTTCGAGCTCGGCACCCTCCCGTACGAGCTGATGGCCGGCACGACCGCCGCCGTCGACTTCATCGCCACCCTGGCCGACGGCACGGAACCCGCAGCAGCAGAGGGGGACCCGGCATCCGTCTCGAGCACGGTCGCTGCGCCAGCGAGCCGAAGGGAGCGGATCGAGCTGGGGATGAAGGCGGTGCACGCCCACGAGCGGGCGCTCCTCGACGAGCTCGAGCCCGCGCTGCGCGCGATTCCGGGCGTCACCGTGCACAGCAATGCGCGCGCACGCACGCCCACACTCCTGTTCACGGTGGCGGGCCGTGACCCGCAGGAGGTCCGCGGGCGGCTGGCCGAGCGCGGGGTGAACGCACCGGCGGGCCACTTCTACGCGATCGAGTGCTCCCGCCACCTGGGCCTCGGCGACAGCGGTGGTGTTCGGGTGGGCCTGGCCCCCTACACGTCGGCCGACGACATCGACCGCCTCGTCACCGGATTGACCGAGATCGTCTGACACAGAACGGACTTCGCGATGGCGCAGCACGACCACGACCCGGTCCTCGTCACCGGCTGCTCCACCGGGATCGGCCGCGCGATCGCCGAGGAGCTGCTCCGGCAGGGACACACGGTGTGGGCCACAGCGCGCCGGTCCGACACCATCGCCGACCTCGCCGGCCGCGGTGCCGACGTCACGGTGCTCGACGTCACCGACGACACCTCGATGGCCGCGGCGGTCGCCGAGGTCGAGGCCGCGCACGGCTCGGTCGGCGCCCTCGTCAACAACGCCGGCTACGGCGAGTACGGCGCGGTCGAGGAGGTCGACATGGACAAGGTGCGCGCCATGTTCGAGACCAACGTCTTCGGCCTCGCTCGGATGTGCCAGCTGGTGCTGCCGGGCATGCGCCGCGCCGGACGGGGCCGGATCATCAACATCGGCTCGATGGGGGGCCGCTTCACCTTCCCGATGGGTGGGTACTACCACGCGACGAAGTACGCGGTCGAGGCCCTGACCGATGCGCTTCGGATGGAGGTCAGGTCGTTCGGGGTCGACGTCTCCCTCGTCGAGCCGGGCGTCACCCGGAGCTCGTTCGTCGACAAGACCACCGAGTCCGACGGCATGGCCGGCGAGCCCGACTCCCCGTACGCCGGCATGCGCGCCTCGGTCTCGAGGTCGAACAACGAGGCGTACACCAACCGGATGATGTCGGCGTCGGCCGAGAGCGTCGCCCAGGTCGTGGCGTCGGCCGTGGCCGCCGACCGGCCCCGCACCCGCTACCTGCTCACTCCTGCGGCCAAGGTCATGGCCGCCACGCACACGGTTGCCGGCGACCGGGCCTGGGACCGGTTGATGGCCCGGCAGTTCGGCCTCTGATGGTTGCCCTGCTCGAGCCGCTCGAGGCGCCGGTCCACCCGATCGAGGCGCTGCGGAGGGTGGCGTTCCTCCTCGAGCGGACCCGCGCCGGTACCTACCGCGTCGAGGCCTTCCGCAACGCGGTCAAGACGCTGAAGCTCCTCGACGACGTCGAGCTGCGCCAGCGCGCCGAGGCCGGCACGCTCCAGGAGATCCCCGGCATCGGGAAGTCGACGAGCGGGGTCATCGCGGAGGCGCTGTCCGGCGAGCTGCCTGCCTACCTCGGCTCGCTGCAGGAGAAGTCGGGTGGACCGCTCGCCGACGGAGGCGAGTCGACGTACGCCGCGCTGCGCGGTGACTGCCACCTGCACTCCGACTGGAGCGACGGCGGGTCACCGATCGACGAGATGGTGCTGACCGGCATCGAGCTGGGCCACGAGTGGCTGGTGCTCACCGACCACAGTCCCCAGCTGCGGGTCGCCAACGGGCTCACCGTCGAGCGGCTCACCCAGCAGATCGGCATCGTCGACGCCATCGACCGGTCGCTGGGTGGCTCGTTCCGGCTGCTCAAGGGCATCGAGGTCGACATCCTCGACGACGGCGGGCTCGACCAGACCGACGGCATGCTCGCCCGCCTCGACCTCGTCACGGCATCCGTGCACAGCAAGCTGCGGATGAACGCGGGCCCGATGACCACGCGCATGGTCAACGCCGTCGTCAACCCCCGGGTCAACGTGCTCGGTCACTGCACCGGCAGGCTGGTCGAGGGTTCGCGCGGCACCCGCCCGCAGTCCGACTTCGACGCCCGGGCCGTCTTCGAGGCGTGCGCCGACCACGACACCGCCGTCGAGATCAACAGCCGCCCGGAGCGCTGCGACCCGCCCGACGAGCTGGTGCTGCTCGCGCTGGAGATGGGCTGCCTGTTCGCGGTCGACTCCGACGCGCACGCGCCCGGCCAGCTCGACATGAAGGCCTACGGCTGCGAGCGCGCCGAGCGGCTCGGGGTACCGCACGACCGCATCGTCACCACGTGGGACGCCGACCGGTTGCTCGCCTGGGCGAACCCCGGCCGCTGAGCGACGCTCCGTCCGTCGAGGGGTCGAGACATGCCCGAGGATGCCGCGGCTGCACGCGCATGTTCTGACCTCTCGATGGAGGCGCGTGCTCGCGCCCTGAGCCACCCAGTGGTTCAGGCGGTGCGCCGGCCGCGGCCCTCGAGGTCGGCGCGCAGGGCCCGGACGTCGACGCCGAGCGTGCCGAGCAGCATCCGCACGGCGTCGTCGTCGGTGCGCAGCACCGCGAGGGCGATGTGCTCGCTGCGGATCTCGCGGGCGTGCATGCGCAGGGCCTCGCGCAGCGCCAGCTCGAGCACCTTCTTGGCGCCGCGCCCGAACCGCACGTGGCCGCCGAAGCCGAAGCGCCCACGAGCCGGGTCGGGCTCGTCGTCGGAGTCGGCCTGCGAGTCGTCACCGGGTCCTCGAGGGACGCGGCCCCCTCGAGGGCACCCTCGCCGAACTGCTGGTCGACGGCCTCACGGATCGCGTCGAGGTCGATGCCGAGCGCGCGCAGCGCGGCCGCGTCGTCGTCGCCCAGCGGCGCGGGCGGGGTCGGCCGCGGGGCACCCAGGGCCGCGCTCACGGCATCCTCGGTGAGCCCGTGGGCGGCGAGCAGGTCCCGCGCGGCACCGTTGCCCTCCTCGGTCAGGGCGAGGAGCAGGTGGACCGGGCGTACCTCGTCGGCGTCGAGGGTCGTGCACAGGTCGATGCTGGAGACGACGACGGCGCGGGCGTCGCGCGTGAAGCGTTCGAACACGGTCTACCTCCGGGCGTGCTTGCGGTGGACGGTCTGCTTGGTGACGCCGAGCGCGTCGGCGATGTCCTGCCACGACCAGCCCTTGGCGCGGGCGTTGCGGACGTGGAGGGTCTCGAGCTGGTCGAGCAGTCGACCCAGTGCGGCGACGGCCCGCAGTCCGACCGTGGGGTCGGTGCTGTCGAGGTCGCCCGCGAGGTCGGTGGCGGTTCTCGTCATGTCCGTCAGCATATGCTGACGCGCCGCGTGGCGTCAACACATGCTGACGATTCGGTCGTCGGCGAGCACGCCCACCGCCGACGCGCGGACCCGTTTTGGTGAGGTCGCGGGGTGTCCCCTATGCTTTCGGAGTCCTCGACGGATCCGAGCGCTGCGCGCTGCGCGACCTTGAGGCCCGGTCGAGGTCGGGTCCCCATCGTCTAGCGGCCCAGGACCCCGCCCTTTCACGGCGGTAGCACGGGTTCGAATCCCGTTGGGGATACGTTACGCAAGGCCTTAACAAGGCCCCGTAGCGCAGTTGGTTAGCGCGCCGCCCTGTCACGGCGGAGGTCGCGGGTTCGAGTCCCGTCGGGGTCGCTCCGAGAAGGAGCGGTCGGTTCAACCGACCGTTTCCGTCTCTGGTCCGGCCAGGTAGCTCAGTTGGTACGAGCGTCCGACTGAAAATCGGAAGGTCGGCGGTTCGACCCCGCCCCTGGCCACCCAAGACCGCAGGTCACCACGTGATGACCTGCGGTTCGTTCGTCTCGCGGGGCGCGTTCGCTAGGTGCCGGGCCACCGCGGACCACCTCGGACCGGCGGGTCAGGTGAGTCGGCTCGCCCGGGCCACGCGAGAATGGCCGCATGGATCGCGCCGAGATCAGCCGGATCGCCCACACCGACCACCCGATCGCGGCACCTTTGGCCGTTTCGGTGGTGCGCCGCCTGCTCGAGCGGCTCGACCCCGCGCCGGGCGGACGAGTCGTCGACCTGGGCTGCGGCGCCGGGGCGTGGTTGCTCGAGCTGCTCGCGGCACGTCCCGACCTCACCGCCGTGGGGGTCGACACCGCCCTGCACCCCCAGCGCGAGGCACGCGCCGCGGCCCGCGGCGTCGCGGACCGGCTCAGCTGGGTCGAGGCGGATGCCGCCGCGTGGCAGCCGGACGCCACCCACCCGGCATCCGACGCCGTCCTCTGCGTCGGGGCGAGCCACGCGTTCGGCGGGCTGGTCGGCACCCTCGAGGCGATCCGGAGCCACCTGCGCCCGGGCGGTCGTGCGCTGCTCGGCGACGCCATCTGGGAGCAGCCGCCGTCGGCCGCCGCCCAACAGGCCCTGGACGCCCGGCCCGGCGACTTCCCGACCCTGGCACAGCTGGTGCCCACGCTCGAGGGGCACGGCTTCGAGGTGGGGTACGCGCACGTCAGCAGCGCCGAGGAGTGGGACGACTACGAGTGGTCGTGGACCGGCTCACTCGTCGCCTGGGCGCAGCAGGACGGGCGCAGCCCGCAGGACCGCGCGCAGGCGCTCGAGGCCGCCCGCACGCACCGGCGCGAGTGGATCGAGGGCTACCGCGGTGAGCTGGGGTTCGTCACCGCGGTGCTCCACGACACCCGCGCCGGCTGAGCCGCCTCGGCGCCGGCGGTCACTCCTCGACGAGCGCCCGCCCGTGGACGATCGCGGCCCACATGACGAACACGTCGAGGGCGATGATCAGCACGCCCCAGATCGGGTAGTGCGGGAGCCACGCGAAGCTGCCGATCATGCTGAGGGCTGCGGCGATGACGGCCACGGTGCGCGCCCAGGTCTTGCCGAAGAACAGCCCGGCGCCGGCACCCGCCGCCGCGAGGCCCAGGAGCAGGTGGATCCAGCCCCACGTCGTGAAGCTGAAGTGGAAGACGTAGTTCTCGCCCCGGACGAAGATGTCGTCGCTGAGCAGCGCGACGAGGCCCTGGATGGCGTGGAACAGGCCGACCATGATCAGCAGGACGCCGGCGAAGGCGACGGCCCCGGCATTCCCGCCACCGGTGAAGCCGCCCGACTTGTTCAGGTCGGTCGTCAGTGAAGTGTCCTCGTGCGACATCGTGGCCCACCTTCTTCATCGAGCGCCGTGCAGGTCGACGGCGCACGGCCGTTCGACCGCACTCCCGTTTGTAGGCGGACCCGGCTGGGCAGCGCCTCACCCAGCCGGGGTGAGTTCCCGATCGGCGGATGTGCTCAGGCGTCGCCGTCGGCCGCCAGCAAGGCTCGGGCGCCCTCCGCGACGACGGCGACGTCCGTGGTCACCGCGAGGCACCCGATGCCGTGCGCCCGCAGCCGTCGCGCGTTCGCCGCCGTGCCCGCGAAGCCCGCCGCGAGGATGCCGTGTCGCTGCGCCGCCGCCACGACCGGTGCCGAGCGGGTTGCCCGCCGAGCGGTCGTCGAGCAGCGCGTCGACCGTGCGCCCCAGCGCGAGGGCGAGGTCGAGCGGTCCGACGAAGAGCCCGTCCACGCCGGGAGTCGCCGCGATCGCGTCGACGTCGGCCAGGGCTCCGACGGTCTCGACCATCACCCAGCAGCGCACCGCGTCGTTCGCCGCCGGCCGGGTCCGGGGCGACGCCGCCCCACAACGGCGCGAACGGTCCCCAGCTGCGCTCGCCCTCGGGTGGGTAGCGCGACGCGCGGGCCGCGCGCACGGCATCCGAGGTGTCGGTCACGGACGGCACCACGACGGCCGCGGCGCCGGCGTCGAGGGCGGCTCCGATCCACACGGCGTCGACGGCGGGCACCCGCACGACGAACGGGGCGCCGGCGTCCCCGAGGGCCCGGCCGACCGCATGGAGCGCGGCCCGGTCGAGTGGGCCGTGCTGGGCGTCGAGGGCCACCCAGTCGAAACCGCCCGCCGCCAGCCGGCGCAGCAGGTCGACGTCGGTGGTGAAGGTCCACACGCCACGCGAGGGGTCGACCACCCCGCGCGGTGGGGTGTCGGCCGCGGCGTGGCCGCCGTCCGTGCCGTCGGTGCCGTATCCCATCCGGGCCTCCGCGCTGGTCGCCACCGGGCGGGGGGTCACCCGGTGCGCTGGACCCTAGTGGAGCCTGGAGCACCGGTGGCGCTGGTGCGCTGGTGCGCCGGTCGCGTGACGCCGCTCTCGATCGCGCTGCCGGCCGGCGCGCGCGGACGCGACGATGGGGGTCGGGGGCCGGACCAGGCGTGCACCGGTTCGTCGACGTCCCGGCCGCCCACAGGAGCGACCATGTCCACCCCATCCGCCCGCCACACCGCCCCGGCGCACGTCCCTCCATCGCTCGAACCCGGCAGCACGCCGGCTCGGCTATCTCCTCGGCATCGCGATCAACGCGCTGATGCTCTACCTCATCAACCGCGACCCGGGCTGGCAGGCCGTGCCCTTCCTCACCGATGCCACCACCGAGGTGCTGGCCCTGGTCAACGCCTCGATCGCGGTGAGCCTGGTCGCGAACCTCGTCTACCTCGCGTGGGACCCAGCCTGGCTCAAGGCGCTGGGTGACCTCGTCACGATCTCGGTGGGCGTGGTCGCGATGGTGCGGATCTGGCAGGTCTGGCCCATCGACTTCCCGGCCGGCTCGGCGTGGGACGTGCTGGCCCGCGTCGCCGTGGGGGTCGGCATCGCCGGCGGCCTCGTCGGCATCGTGGCCTCGATCGGGCGGGCCACCCGAGTCATGGCGGCGGCGCCGCGACACACCTTCTGACCGAGGCGCCGCCCGTACCGGACGTGACCAACTGGTCGATCCGGGTACGGCTCAGCGGGAGTCCTTCTTCGCCTGGCGGGCGGCACCCTTGGCATGCGACGAGGCGTCGCGCTTCAGCCCAACGGTGGTCTTGGTGGCGCGCCGACGAGTGCTCGCGGCGCCGAACCTTCCGCGCCGTCGCGCGCTGTCACGTGCCGGGTGCCGCGTCGAACCCTGCCTGGTCAGGCCCCGGGGGCCAGCCCCTGCACCGTCGCGATGGTGTCGGCCTCGTCGGCGGTCTTGTCTTCGCGGTAGCGCAGCACCCTGGCGAAGCGCAGGGCCACGCCGCCGGGGTAGCGCCTCGACCGCTGCAGGCCGTCGAAGGCGATCTCGACGACCTGCTCGGGCCGCACCTCGACCACCCACCCCGAGGTGCCGTCGACCGCGAGCTCGGTGAACCGCTCGGTCTGCCAACGCAGCATCTCGTCGGTCATGCCCTTGAACGTCTTGCCGATCATCACGAAGCCGCCCGTGTCGGGGTCGCGCGCGCCGAGGTGGATGTTCGACAGGGTGCCCTTCCGGCGGCCGGACCCCCACTCGACGGCGAGCACGACGAGGTCGAGGGTGTGGGTGGGCTTCACCTTGACCCACCCGCTGCCCCGCCGGCCCGCGGCGTAGGGGCTGTCGGCGGCCTTGACCACGACGCCCTCGTGGCCGGCCGCGACGAGGTCGGCGAAGAACGCCTCCGCCGCACCGGCGTCGTCGGTCAGCAGCCGCGGCACCACGAGGTGCGGTGCGAGGTCGACCAAGGAGTCGTGCCGCACCCGGGCGGTCTCGTCGATGAGGTCGACGCCGTCACGATGGAGCAGGTCGAAGAGGAACGTCGTGAGCGGCACCCGCCCGCGCAGGCCGGCGACGTCAGCGGAGCTCGCCGTGCGCGATCCGGTGACCTGGAACGGTGCCGGCCGCCCGTCGTCGAGCATCACGATGGCCTCGCCGTCGAGCACGAGGTCGCCACCGGGCAGCGCGGCCACGGCCTCGACGACCTCGGGCACCCGCTCGGTGATCTCGTCGAGGCTGCGGGTGTAGACGGTGACCTCGCCCGAGCGCCGGTGCACCTGGATGCGGATGCCGTCGAGCTTGCCGTCGACGAGCAGGTCGCCACCACCGACGGCGCTCACCGCCTCGTCGGCGGTCTTGGCCGATGCCGCGAGCATCGGGCGCACCGGGCGACCGACGACGAGCCCGACCTGCTCGAGGGCCGGTGACCCCACCCGTGGCGGCGAGCCCGGCCACCTCGGCGGCGGTTCCGGCGAGCATCGTCGCGCGGCGCACGACGGCGTCGGGGACGGCGTAGGCCTTGGCGATGGCGGCGAGCACGACGCCGTCGAGGGCGCCCTGGCGCAGGTTGCCGGTGATCAGGTCGACGAGGAAGCGCTGCTCGTCGGCCGTGGCCCGGACCATCAGGGCCGCGAGCTCGGCGCGCCGCGATGCCGTGGAGCCGGCGCCGGCGCGTGGCCGCCAGCCGGCTGAACGCCGCGTCGACCTCGGCGACGGTGAGGCTGGCCTCGGGGGCAGGCTCGGGCAGCGACCCGAGCGAGCGGAAGCCCACCCCGAGGCGGCGCTGCGGCAGCACACCGGACAGGTGCGAGACGACCACCCCCACCTCGGCCGGGTCGCACCGGGCGAACAGGTCGGCCAGGGCCTGCGTCTTCGCGGTGCGCGACCGGGTCGCGGCGACCGCGCGCGAGGCGGCGACCACCTCGGCGAGCGTGACGTCCATCCGCCCATCCTGCCCCCGGCCACCGACAGCCGCTCCGTCAGCGAGCCGGGCCGGCCCGCTCGACCCGCCAGTCGATGGGGGTGCAGTGCCCGTTGTTCGACTTCTCGGCCGAGCACGCGGTCACCCCGGCGACCAGCGGCATCCGCGCCTCGATGGTGAACCGGTCACCGGGGCGGGTCGGCGGCGGGTCGATGTGCAGCTCGCCCCGCTCGTCGGTCCACACGTCCATGAAGACGTTGAGCGTGGTGCCGATCCGGTCGGGGTCCACCCCGAAGGGCGCGAGGGCGTCGCACAGGTTGGCGAAGCACGACGGATGGGCGGCGCCGTCGAGCTCGGGGTAGAGCAGGTCGAAGGTCGCCTGGCTGCACGGGGTGAGGGTGAGGTCGTGCACCCCGACCGTGTCGTCGACGACCTCGACCATCACCCGGCTGCGGTTCGACCACAGGCTCGACCCGGTCGAGACGTAGAGGGAGTTGCCGAAGTCGGTGGTGCGCCCCGACGAGAAGACCTCGTCGACGTCGCCGGCAGCCACGAGGTAGAGGTCGCTCACCTGCTCGCCGCAGGGGTCGAGCAGGGTCAGCCGGTCACCGGGGGCCAGCTCGACGGCGACACCGCTCTGGGGGGCGATCCTGGTCCAGCCGTCCGCCGGGCGCGTCGGCCGACCCGCCGTAGGCCGGGGGCTCACCAGCGCGGGGAAAGCGTGTGCGGGCGGGGTTCACCGCTCACCCGCCGCCGGCACGGCATCCGGGTCGGGCTCGAAGGGCGGCGTCCAGTCGGCGGGCACGGCACGGCCGGCGTACTGCCGCGCCTCCGACGTCTCACCGTGGTCGCTGACCATCGGGTTGGGGTAGCCCTGTAGGTCGGTGTCGCGGCGGCGGATCGTGTCGCGCATGCGCTGGTAGCGGCCGTCCTCGCGCATCCGCTCGAACTGCTCGTGCAGGTTGAACACCAGCGTCGGCAGCGGGGCGCGGCGGGCGACGCGTGAGGCGTTCGGGTGCAGGCCCACGACGAAGAAGGCCGTGCCCGCGACGCTGAACGCGAAGTGGGGGTTGTCGGGCTCGGCCGCGACGCCGTCGGCCCACGGTGCGTCGTCGTTGTCGTGCAGGTGCTGAAGCGCACCCCAGAGCAGCGCCTCGAAGTCGCGCTCCTCGTCGGGCACCGGCCCACGGAAGCACGCGACGAACGAGACCAGGTCACCGTCGGCGTCGACCTCGTGGGCGTACTGGGCCAGGGCAGCGCCCAGGGTGTCGAGCGAGCCGCCGGGGCTGGTGTCGGCGAGGTCGTCGAGCACCACGAGGGTGGCCGCGTCGCGCCGGAAGACCGACCGGGCCCCCAGGCAGGGGAACTCGGGGTGGGCCACCATCTCCTCGATGGCGGCCACGATGTCGCTGCGCGGGCCCTCGCCGAGGTCCTCGGCCGCTCGCTCCTCGAGCAGCTCCTCCAGGGGGTCGCTCATCGAGCGCCGCCGGGTCGGGCGGTGCGGTCGGTCACGGGTGCTCCTCGCGTCGGGCGTCACATGCTGCCCCATACCCGCAGGCCGGCGGGGGTATGCCGTCGGGCGGCGTGCCGTGTCGAGGCTTGTGCCACAGCCCCGGCGATCCTCTTCGTGCGACAGGAGGGCCGGGCGGGTCAGTCGCTCGACCGGGTCACCGCGTGCGGCGCCCCGACCTCCTTGCTCTCCGGCGAGCCGCGCTCACGTAGGTAGATCGCGAACACGGCCATCGTGCCGATGGCGAGCAGCTCGCTCTGCCAGTTCTGCAGGGTGCGCCCCCAGAAGTCCGGCGAGGCCAGGTAGTCGCCGAGGCCGATCGGGTCGAGCAGGTCGCGCATCCGCTCCTCGTTGTCGGCCACCCGTCCGGCGATCGCCTGCGCCGTCCACGACCCCACGAAGATCACGGCCATCACGATGAGCAGCGAGTGCGAGTAGAGCCGGGTGCGCCAGCCCCCGGCCCGCGCCCAGGCCGGCGAGTCGGGCGTGGCGAACTCACCGACCAGCTGCTGCTCGTCGTCCTCCCGGCCCTCGTCGCCGGGCTCCTTCGACTCCGACGACCCGCGCTGCACGAGCACGATGGTGAACGCGATGAACAGCACGAACTGGAGGAACTCCGACTGCCAGTTCTCCGCGACGTCGACGGCGAAGCCCGACGACGTGATGTACCGCCACAGCGAGACCTGCTGCAGACCGGCGGTGCGGGCCTCCTCGTTGTAGCCCGCCACCCCCCACAGCGCCTGGCCGGCGAGGGTCGCGAGCAGCAACCCACCGAAGACGAGCGAGAGGGAGTTGTCGCGCAGGAAGCCCCTCGGCGGTGCGCTGCTCATCGCAGCATCAGCCCCATCGCGACGCAGAAGACCAGACCACCGGCGATGAACACCGCGTAAGCCCAGAACATCACGCGCATGTCAGCTCCCTTCCACGGCACAGTCGTACGGCACGGCCGGGTCCGACGACGTGCGCGAGCACCCGGCCGCGGTCACCTTCCAGCCCTCGTCGAACAGGGCGAGGAACACCGTCTCGCCGGAGTAGCGCACCTGGGCCGAGTGTCCGGCGACCGTGACGGCGGTGTGCTCGCCCGAGGTGGGCAGGTCGGCCGCCACGAGTGCCTGCGGGCAGGGCAGCCCGTCGCCCTCGACCGACTCCACCGTGCGCGGGGCGAGCAGGGCGCAGGCCGCCACGGGGTCCGCCTCCACGTTCTCGGCGAACGCGTCCGCCGCCGCACCGGCCTGCTCGCGCTCGACCTGCGCGCCGCAGCCCGCGAGCACCAGCACCAACGGCAGGCCGACCACCAGCGCGGATGCCGTGCGCGCACCCGTCCGCCCACTTCGTCGCCCCATGCGCCGCAGCCTAGGGCTGCAGCCGCCCCACGAGCGCGCTGCGAGCGGTCAATCGCCGACCTCGGACTCAGCGCTCGGAGCACCCCGCGCGTACCCACACCGACCAATAGGTCACAGCAGGTACTGGCCGGCTGTACCCACACCGACCAATAGGTCACAGCAGGTACCGGCCGGCTGTACCCACACCGACCAATAGGTCACTCCAGGTACGCCCGGCCTGTACCCCGAGTGACCTATTGGTCGAATCCGGTACGTCCTCGGGGCGCCGGTCAGTGGCCGGCGAACTCCGCGGACCGCTTGGCGAGGAACGCGGCGACGCCCTCGCGGTAGTCCTGCGTGTGCATCAGCGCGATCTGGCCGGTCTCCTCCCGCGCCAACGCCGCCTCGACGTCGACGGATGCCGCGTTGACGGCCGCCTTGGTCTCTCCCAGTGCCAGCGTGGCGGCCCCCGCGAAGCCGGCCAGCAGCACCTCGGACCGGGCCGGGAACTCCTGCGACGCAACGCATTCGGCGACCAGACCCCAGTCGGCCGCCGTCACGGCATCCAGCTTCTCGCCGGTCAGGGCGAGCCGCATGGCCCGGGCCCGGCCGATCGAGGCGGCCACCAGCGCCGTCGAACCGCCGTCGGGCATCAGCCCGATCCGGGCGAAGGCCAGCACGAACGACGCCGCGTCGCTCGCGAGCACGTAGTCGCACGCGAGCGCCATCGGCACCCCGATTCCGGCGGCCACGCCGTTGACGAGCGCGACCACCGGGGTACGCGAGGCGAGCAGCGCGCGCACCAGGTCGGCGCCGGCGTACAGGGTGCCCTGCGTGGCCCCGCCCGCCGAGAGCGGCGCCCCGGAGCAGAAGCCGCGCCCGGCGCCGGTGAGGGCGATGACCCGCACGGCGGGGTCGTCGTCGAACCCGCGCACGGCTTCCGCCACCACCTCGCACATGCCGGGGTCGACCGCGTTGAGCCGCTCGGGGGCGTTGAGGGTGATCCGGCCGACCACCCCGGTGGTCTCGACGAGGACGGTGGGGACGGCGTCGGTGCTCATACCGCCATCCAACCGCAGGGCTCAGGCCTGGACGACCGCGCCCGTGGCGACGAGGTCGGTGACCTCCGCCTCGCTGAACCCGTGGGCCAGCAGGTAGGAGGTGGTGTCGGCGCCCGGCACCGGCTCGGGCCCGGGGTCGCGGCACGGCGTGGCGGAGAAGCGCGGCGAGGTGCGCGGCACGGGGTGGCCGTGGCCGTCCGGCGCGAACGTGCCGCGGCCGACGAGGTGCGGGTGCTGCGGCGCCTCGGTCAGCGAGAGCACCGGGGCCACGCACGCGTCGGTGGCCTCGAACCGCGCCGCCCACTCGTCACGGGTGCGGGTGCGGAACGCCGCCGTGAAGGCCGCCCGCTGGGCCGGCCAGGTGTCGGGGTCGTACTGCTCGCCCTCGACCCGCACCCCCAGCCCCGCCACCAGCTCGGCCCAGAACGGCGGCTCGAGCGCTCCCACGGCCACGAACCGGCCGTCGGCGCACTCGTAGACGGCGTAGAACGGGGCACCGCCGTCGAGCAGGTTGGCCTCGCGCTCGTCGCGCCATCCGCCCACACCCAGCAGACCGTGCACCATCGTGAACAGGTGCGCGGCGCCGTCGACCATCGCGGCGTCGACGACCTGCCCACGCCCGGTGCGTGCCGCGGGCGATCAGTGCCGCGAGCACCCCGACCACGAGGTACATGGAGCCGCCGGCGAAGTCACCGATCACGGGCACCGGGGCGACCGGGCGCTGCGTCGGGCCCAGTGCGTGCAGCGTGCCCGACACCGCGGCGTACGTGATGTCGTGCCCGGCCCGCTGCGCCCACGGCCCGGTCTGCCCCCAGCCGGTCATCCGCGCGTGCACCAGCCGCGGGTTGCGGGCGAGGCACTCGTCGGGCCCGAGGCCGAGCCGCTCGACCACACCGGGGCGGTAGCCCTCGACGAGCACGTCGGCTCCGTCGACCAGCCGCTGCACCACCGCGCGCCCGGCCTCCGTCTTGAGGTCGACGGCGATGCTGGGCCGCGACCGGCGCAGGCCGCCGGCGAGCGCCAGCGGGTTCGACTCACCGGGCCGGTCGACGCGCACCACGTCGGCGCCGAGCTCGGCCAGCATCATCCCGGCGAACGGCGTGGGCCCGATGCCGCCGAGCTCGACCACGCGGATGCCGGCCAGCGGGCCGGGTGCCCCGCCCACCATCGCGGCGCCGGCGCTCACCGCGGCACCCCGCGCACGGCGAGCCGTGGGGGCCGCTCACCCCGGATCGACGCCACCATGTCGACGACCCGGCGGGTGGCCCGCACGTCGTGCGCCCGGAAGACCGTGGCGCCGAGCCAGGCGGCGACGGCCGTGGCGGCCAGGGTGCCCTCGAGCCGCTCGTCGGCGGCCAGGTCGAGGGTCTCGCCGATGAAGTCCTTGCGCGAGAGCGCCTGCAGCACGGGGTAGCCGAGCGCCACGATCGCCCCGGTGTGCCGCAGGAGGGTCAGGCTGTGCGCCGTCGTCTTGCCGAAGTCGAGGGTCGGGTCGACCAGGACCCGCTCGGCCGGGATGCCGGCCGCAACCGCACGCTCGGCCCCCTCCCGCAGCGTGCGCAACGCGTCGGCGACGACACCGAGCGGCTCGGGCGGGTAGGTCGCGCCGACCGGGTCGGTGCGCGGCGGCAGCCCACCGGTGTGCGAGATGACGTAGCCGGCACCGGCCCGTGCAGCCACGTGCACGAGGTCGGGGTCGTGGCCGGCCCACGTGTCGTTGACCAGGTCGAGCCCGGCCTCCGCCGCGGCCACCCGGGCCACCTCCGCGCGCCACGTGTCGAGGCTGAGCAGCAGGTCGGGGTGGTCCTCGCGGGCCCGGGCCAGGAACGGCACGACCCGCTCGATCTCCTGGTCGGGCGTGACGACCTCGCCCTCCTGCCCGGCGCGCACTCCTCCGACGTCGACGATGTCGGCACCCAGGGCGACGGCCTCGTCGAGGGAGCGTCGTGCGGACGCGACGTCGGCGTGCCGGTTGCCGGCCCAGAAGGAGTCGGTGGTGCGGTTGACGATGGCCATGACCGCGGGCCGTCCGGCGTCGAAGGAGTGGCCCCGCAGCGTCAGCACGGCCGGCGCCGCCGGGGCGGGGTCGCGCTCCACGCTCACCTGGCGCTCACCGGGAGGCGGGGGTCAGCTCGCGCAGGCCGGGGAGCACCTGCTCGGCGAAGGTGGAGAGGAAACGCTCCTGGTCGTGCCCGGGGCCGTGGACGACCAGGTGGTCGAAGCCGAGGTCGGTGTAGACCCGCAGCGCCTCGATGACCTCCTCGGGGCGCGACGCCACGACCCAGCGCCTGGCCACCTGCTCGATGGGCAGCTCGTCGGCCGCCCGCTCCATCTCGGCGGGGCTGTGGATGGAGTGCTTCTGCTCGGCGGTGAGTGACAGCGGTGCCCAGAACCTGGTGTTCTCCAGCGCCCGGTCGGGGTCGGGGTCCCACGACACCTTGATCTCGATCATCCGGTCGATCTCGTGGTGCCCCCGGCCGGCCTTGTCCAGGCCCTCGTCGACGGCCGGCACCAGCTGGTCGGCGTAGAGCTCGCGGCCCTTGCCGGAGGTGCAGATGAAGCCGTCGGCGACGCGGCCGGCGTACCGGGCGACCATCGGGCCGCCCGCGGCGACGTACACGGGAACCGGCTGGTCGGGGCGGTCGTAGATCGCGGCGTCCTCGGTGCGGTAGTACTCCCCGTCGAAGGTCACCCGGTCCTGGGTCCACAGCTCGCGCATCAGCCGCACCGCCTCGCGCAGCCGGCCGAACCGCTCCTTGAACTCGGGCCACTGTCCCTCGCCGACCGAGCCCACGGCCACCTCGTTGAGCGCCTCGCCGGTGCCCACGCCGAGCATCACCCGGCCCGGTGCGAGGCAGGCCATGGTGGCGAAGGTCTGGGCGACGACGGCGGGGTTGTAGCGGAACGTCGGCGTCATCACCGAGGTGCCGACCAGCACCCGCTCGGTGCGGGCGAGCACCCACGGCATCCAGGCCAGCGAGCTGGGGGCGTGCCCGCCCTGCAGCCGCCACGGCTGGAAGTGGTCGGAGACGGTGACCGAGTCCAGCCCCAGCTCCTCGGCCCGCACGGCGAAGGCCGCGAGGTCGCCGGGCGCGAACTGCTCCGCAGACGCCTTGTACCCGACCCGCAGACCGCCTGGCTCCGTCATGGCACCCATCCTGCCGCACGGCATCCCCGTGGTCGGGGGGGTGCTCCGCAGCGGCGGGGGATAGCGTTGAGGCAGCCGACCGAGCACCAGGAGCACGCCATGGCAACCGACCTCATCGACCTCACCGGTCACGAGCAGGTCGCCTTCTGCTGCGACCCCGATACCGGGCTGCGCGCGATCATCGCCCTGCACGACACCGCGCTCGGGCCGGGCCTGGGCGGCACCCGTTTCCACGCGTACGCCTCGATGGACCAGGCACTCGCCGACGTGCTGCGCCTGTCGCGCGCGATGACGAGCAAGAACGCCGTCGCCGGGCTCGACCACGGCGGCGGCAAGGCGGTCATCATCGGCGACCCCCACCGCGACAAGACGCCCGAGCTGCTGCACGCCTACGGCCGGTTCGTCGAGTCCCTGGGCGGGCGCTACGTCACCGCCTGCGACGTCGGCACCTACGTCGCCGACATGGACGTCGTCGGCGAGGCCACCCGCTGGGCCACCGGCCGCTCCTTCGATCGTGGCGGCGCGGGCGACTCCTCCCTGCTCACGGCCTACGGCGTCTTCCAGGGCATGCGGGCCGCCGCCCAGCACGTGTGGGGCGAGCCGAGCCTGGCCGGGCGCCGGGTCGGCATCGCCGGCGTCGGCAAGGTGGGCCGGCGGCTCACCGACCACCTCCTCGAGGACGGCGCCGAGGTGGTCGTCACCGACGTCGACAGCGCCGCCGTCGCGTCCCTGCTGCGGGTGCACCCGCGGGTCCGCGCGGTCGACGACGTCGACGTGCTGGTGCGCCAGGAGCTCGACGTGTTCAGCCCCAACGCCCTCGGTGGGGCCCTCGACGACGAGACGGTCGCGGCGCTGCGCACCCGGGTGGTCTGCGGCGGGGCGAACAACCAGCTGGTCAGCGAGGGCGACGGCGGCACGGCCGACCAGCTGCTGGCCCGCGGCATCGTCTACGCGCCCGACTTCCTCGTCAACGCCGGTGGCGTCATCCAGGTCAGTGACGAGCTGCAGGGGTTCGACATGCAGCGGGCCCGCGAGCGCACCCGCACCATCTTCGACCACACCCTGCAGGTGCTGCGCGACGCCGAGGCGAGCGGTGTCACCCCCGCCGTGGCCGCCGACCGGCTCGCCGAGCGGCGCATCGCCGCCGGCGGGCGCACGCCGTGGCTGCCCGGTGACGCAGTCGGCGCGCCGGCCCGCTGACCCGTTTTCGACCCGGCTCCAGTCCCACGGCGTGACCCTGTCCCGGTCGTCCCGGGGCCGATCGGGCCGGGAACAGGACGACGCGTGACACCGTTGTCCGGGACGGCGTCGCCGGACGTGCTCCTCTCATGTACCGTTGGCGCTACGACACACACACGATTCCCGGGACCGCTCCGCGACGTGGGATGACCCTGAAGACGGGGCCGTCCGACGAGCGATGCCGCCCCGGCAGACGCACGAGGGGGTCACGCCATGGGGCGCGGCCGAGCCAAGGCCAAGCAGACGAAGGTCGCTCGCGAGCTGAAGTACTACAGCCCGGACACCGATCTTTCCGCGCTTGAGCGAGAACTACACGGAACCGCCCAGAGCGGTGGTCGAGCGAACAGCGACGACCGCGACCGGGAGGACGAGGACGACTACGGCCAGTGGTCGTCGGGGCGTCGTTGACCCCACCCTGAACCATCCCTTCGTGCGACCCGCGCCGACGGCGCGGGTCGCATGTCGTGCTCCGACGCAGGGCGTGACCGGACAACCTTCGACAGGTTGCGCCGGGCCTATGCTCGCCCCATGACTGAGACGACGGTCGCCGCGACGAAGCGGCTCGGGGTCGAGACCACCGGCATCGAGATCATCGACGAGGCCGAGCGAACCGCTCGGCCTCGTGACCTTTTCTGGCCGTGGTTCGCCGCGAACGTGTCCGTGTTCGGCATCTCCTACGCCGCCTTCGTGCTGGGTTTCGGGGTCTCGTTCTGGCAGGCCGCCGTGGTCACCGTCGTGGGCGTCATCGTGTCCTTCGCCCTGTGCGGCATCATCGCCATCGCCGGCAAGCGGGGCTCGGCCCCCACGATGATCCTGTCGCGGGCGGCCTTCGGGGTCAGCGGGCAGAAGGTGCCGGGCGTCATCTCCTGGCTCACCTCGATCGGCTGGGAGACCTTCCTGGCGATCCTGGCCGTGCTGGCGACGTCGACGATCTTCGAGCAGCTCGGCTGGGGCGGGGGCACCACGACCAAGATCGTGGCGGCCGCCGTGGTCGCGCTGCTCATCGTCACGGCCTCCGTGGCCGGCTACCACATCATCATGCGGATGCAGTCGGTGCTCACCTGGGTCACCGGCATCGTCACCATCGGCTACATCCTGCTGACCCTCAAGGACGTCGACTGGGCCGCGGTGCAGTCCCTGCCCAGCGGTCCCCCGCAGGCGGTCGTGGGCGCGCTCGTGCTGGTGATGACCGGCTTCGGGCTCGGCTGGATCAACATCGCCGCCGACTGGTCGCGCTACCAGCGGCGCGACGCCTCGGGCGCTGCGATCGTCGGGTGGAACACCTTCGGGGGCGCGGTCGCGCCCGTGATCCTGGTCATCTACGGGCTGCTGCTCGCCGGGTCCGACCCGGCGCTGATGGACGGCATCGCGGCCGACCCGATCGGCACCCTGGCCACCCTGCTCCCCACCTGGCTGCTCGTGCCCTTCCTCGTCGCGGTCATCCTGTCGCTGGTGTCCGGCGCCGTGCTCGGCATCTACTCCTCCGGGCTCACCCTGCTGTCGCTCGGGGTGCGCATCCCGCGGCCGGCCGCCGCGCTGGTCGACGGCATCATCCTCACCCTCGGCACGATCTGGGTGGTGTTCTTCGCCGAGAGCTTCATCGGCCCGTTCCAGAGCTTCCTCATCACCCTCGGCGTCCCGCTGGCCGCGTGGGCAGGGATCATGATCGCCGACATCGCGCTGCGCAAGCGCGACTACGACGACGAGGACCTCTTCGACACCCGCGGCCGCTACGGCGCGTTCGACTGGGTCTCGATCGGCACCATGGTCGTCGCCTCCGTCATCGGCTGGGGCCTGGTCGTCAACAGCTTCGCCGCGGATGCCGAGTGGAACAACTGGCAGGGATACCTCCTGGAGCCGCTGGGGCTGGGCACGTACGTCGCCGAGGGTGAGGGCGCACCCTACTGGGACGGCAACTGGCCCTACTCGAACATCGGCGTGCTGCTCGCGCTGGTGCTGAGCTTCCTCGTCACCTACCTCGCCCGGCGCGGCAGGGTGCGGCGGCAGGAGGACGCCGCACCGACGCAGGCCGCGGGCGCCTCCGACCGCGAGCCCGTACGGTGACCGACGCCCTCGGTCGCGACGTCGACGGCTGGTTGGTCGTCGTCGACCCGCAGGTGGTCTTCGCCGACCCGTCGACCTCGCCGTGGGGCTCGCCCATGTGGGCGGCGGCGGTACCGCGCATCGCCGAGCTGGCGGCATCCTTCGGGCCGGCCCGCACCGTGCTGACGCGGTTCGTCGCCGACCCCTCCCTGGGCGGCTCGTGGGGGCCGTACTACCGCGACTGGCCTTTCGCGCTCGTGCCCGACGCCGACCCGCTGTACGCGGTCGTGCCCGAGCTGGCGGACGTCACCGCCCACGTGGTGACGGCCGGCACGTTCGGGAAGTGGCCGCTGCTGCGCCAGCTGGTGGGCGACGACGCCCACCTCACGCTCACCGGGGTGTCGACCGACTGCTGCGTGCTGTCGACGGCCCTGCCTGCCGCGGATGCCGGTGCCACGGTGCGGGTGGTGGGTGCCGCGTGCGCCGGGTCGAGCCCGGAGAACCACGAGCGAGCCCTCGCCGCGATGGCCCTCTACGCCCCCCAGATCACGATCACCTGACCCGGGTCCCCCCGACGTCAGACGAGGCCGGCGAGGGCCAGGACCGCTGCCCCGGCCGCGGTGCCCAGGGCGCCCGCCGTGATGCCGGCCGCGCGAGCGCCGAGGGCCTCCCCGCGGGTGAGCGCCGCGCTGGCCGCCAGGCCGGTGCACCACCCGACCAGGAGCACCGGGGCGACGTCTGCGACGAGGGGCAGGAGGTCGAACGAGACGGTGGTGCGGGTCAGGCCGCCCCAGACCGACGCGAAGAACCAGGTCGCCGTCACCAGGAGCGCGAGGTAGGCACCCAGGAGCACCGTCGACAGCGCGAGCACGCCGACCGTCCAGCGCTGCGTCGTCACGACGCGGGCGGTGAGGGCGGAGCGGACGGGGCGGGCGGAGTGCAGGGCGGTGTGGCTCATGCGGCACACGCTCTCGCGGGGGCGGGCCACCCGGCATCCGCACCCGTACTCAGATCAGGCGGCGGGGTGCTCCCCGACGACCTGCACGGCGCCGCCGTCGACGCCCTTCGCGCCGCGCACGACCTCGACGCCGTCGTCGACGGGGGCGTCCTCGGCCGCGTGCACCTCCCCCATCAGCCAGGTGTGGATGCCGCGCGCCTCCAGCAGGGCGGTCGCCGCCTCGGCGCTCGCGGCCGGAAGCACCGCGACGAAGCCGACTCCCATGTTCAGGGTGCGCTCGAGGTCGGTGCGGGGCACACCGCCCAGGGTCGCGACGGTGCTGAACACCGCGGGCGGGGTCCAGGTGGAACGGTCGAGCCGGGCGTGCACGTGCGACGGCAGCACCCGGGCGAGGTTGGCGGCCAGGCCACCGCCGGTGACGTGCGAGAGGGCGTGCACGTCGACGCCGTCGCTGCGCACGAGGTCGAGCAGGTCGGCGGAGTAGACGCGGGTCGGCTCGAGCAGCTCCTCGCCGAGGGTGCGGCGCGAACTCGTCGACGTGCCGGTCGAGGGCCCAGCCGGCGTGCGCGACCACCCGCCGCACGAGGGAGTAGCCGTTGGAGTGCAGGCCGCTGCTGGCCAGGCCGAGCACGACGTCGCCGGGCGTGACGCGCTGCGGGCCGAGGAGGTCGGCATACTCGACGACCCCGGTGGCCGCACCGGCGACGTCGTACTCGTCGGGGTCGAGCAGTCCGGGGTGCTCGGCGGTCTCGCCACCGATCAGGGCGACCCGCGCCTGCTCGCAGGCCCCGGCGATGCCCGACACGATGGCGGCGATCCGCTCGGGCACGACCTTGCCGGTGGCGATGTAGTCGGTCATGAACAGCGGCTCGGCCCCGCAGACGACGATGTCGTCGACGACCATGCCGACCAGGTCGAAGCCGATGGTGTCGTGGCGGTCGAGGGCCTGGGCGATGGCGACCTTGGTGCCGACGCCGTCGGTGCTCGTGGCGAGCACGGGTCGCGTCATCCGGGCGATCGCGCTCGCGTCGAACAGGCCCGCGAAGCCGCCCAGCCCGCCGAGCACCTCGGGGCGGGTGGCGCGGCGGACGCTGGCCTTCATCAGCTCGACGGCCTTGTCACCGGCCTCGACGTCGACGCCGGCATCGGCGTACGTGATGGACGTCGGCTGCTCGGGGTCGCTCACGCCGGGAAGCCTACCGGCGGCCCCGGCGACCCGAGTCGGGTGCTCAGGTGGCTGCCAGGGCAACCACCTGGGCACCCAGCTCTGGGAGGCGAAGCTCAGAGGGCCTTGAGGATGTCCTCGACGCGGTCCTTGGCGTCGCCGAAGAGCATCTGGGTGTTCTCCTTGAAGAACAGCGGGTTCTGCACGCCGGCGTACCCGGTGGCCATCGAGCGCTTGAACACGATGACGTGCGCGGCCTCCCAGACCCGGATGACCGGCATCCCGGCGATCGGTGAGGTGGGGTCCTCGGCGGCCGCGGGGTTGACCGTGTCGTTGGCGCCGATGACCAGGACCACGTCGGTCGCGGCGAGGTCGTCGTTGACCTCGTCCATCTCGAGCACGATGTCGTAGGGCACCTTGGCCTCGGCCAGCAGCACGTTCATGTGCCCGGGCAGGCGCCCGGCGACCGGGTGGATGCCGAACTTGACGTCGATGCCGCGCTCGCGCAGCTTGCGGGTGAGGTCGGCGACCGGGTACTGCGCCTGCGCCACGGCCATGCCGTAGCCGGGCGTGATGACCACCGAGCGCGCCTCGCTGAGCAGGTCGGCGGCGGCCTCGGCGGTGATCTCGCGGTGCTCGCCGTAGTCGACGTCGGAGGCGACGGTGCCGCCCTCGACCCCGAACCCGCCGGCGATCACCGAGATGAACGAGCGGTTCATCGCGCGGCACATGATGTAGGACAGGTAGGCACCCGAGGAGCCCACGAGCGCGCCGGTGATGATGAGCAGGTCGTTGCCGAGCAGGAACCCGGCCGCGGCCGCGGCCCAGCCGGAGTAGCTGTTGAGCATCGAGACGACGACGGGCATGTCGCCGCCGCCGATGGAGGCGACGAGGTGCCAGCCCAGGCCGAGCGCGATCAGGGTGACCAGCCCGAGCAGGGAGGCGCGCAGCGCCACGGAGTCCTCGGGGCATCAGCACGTAGACGACGGTCAGCACGACGAACGGCGCCGATCGCGCCGAGGTTGATCCAGTTGCGCCCGGGCAGCATCAGCGGGGCGGACTTGATCCGCGCCGACAGCTTCAGGAACGCCACGATCGAGCCGGTGAAGGTCACCGCGCCGATGAAGACGCCGACCATGACCTCGACGCCGTGGATGCCGGGGTAGAGCGTCTTCTCGTAGGAGGAGTTCCAGCCCACCAGCACCGCGGCCAGGCCGACGAAGCTGTGCAGCATCGCGATCAGCTCGGGCATGCCGGTCATCTCGACCTTGCGGGCCCGGTCCAGGCCGATCGCGGCACCGATGCCCATCGCGGCCAGGATCATCGCCAGGCCGAACCAGCCCGAGCCCTCGATGCCCACGGTCAGGTTGCCGACGTCGGCCACGGAGACGCCACCGGTGGCGGCCAGGATGGTGGCGACCAGGGCGATGGCCATGCCGATGATGCCGAAGCGGTTGCCCGGCGCGGGCGGACTCGTGCCGCGACAGCCCGGCCAGGGCGAGGATGAAGGACAGCCCCGCGACGATGTAGGCGCCCTGCACCAGGGTCACGGGCAGCGCTCATCGGGCCGGCTCCTCACGCTTGAACATCTCGAGCATTCGGGCGGTGACGCGGAACCCACCGAACACGTTGATGCTCGCCACCAGGATGCCGATGAAGGCCAGCACCGACACCGCGACGCTGTCGTGGCCGACCTGCAGGATCGCGCCGACGACGATGATGCCGCTGATCGCGTTGGTCACCGACATCAGCGGGGTGTGCAGCGCGTGGTGCACGTTGCCGATCACGTAGAACCCGATGACCACCGAGAGCATGAAGACCATGAAGTGCCCGAGGAACGGCGCCGGCGACACCGAGGCGATGAGCAGGAACACCGCCGCGGCGATGCCGAGGTATCCCAGGCGACGGTTCGCGCTCATCGGCGCCTTCTCGACCTTCGGCTCCACCGGGGCGGCCGACCGCGGCGGCCGGGGCGGCGGAGACCTGCACCGGTGGCGGCGGCCACAGCACCTCACCGTCGCGCACCACCGTCATCCCGCGCTGCACCGGGTCCTCCAGGTCGAGGGCGAACTCGCCGTCCTTGGCCGGGGTGACCAGCTTGAGCAGGTTGACCAGGTTGGTGCCGAACAGCTGCGAGGCCTGCGTCGGCAGGCGGCCGGGCAGGTCGGTGTAGCCCAGGATCGTCACGCCGTTGTCGGTGACGACCTTCGGTGTCGGCGACGGTGCCGGCGACGTTGCCGCCGTTGGAGGCGGCCATGTCGACGACCACCGAGCCCGGCTTCATCGAGGCGACCATCGCCTCGGTGATCAGCCGCGGAGCGGGCCGGCCCGGGATCAGCGCGGTGGTGATGATGATGTCGACGTCGGCGGCCTGCGCGGCGTACAGCTCGGCGGCCTTGGCGTCGAAGTCGGCGCTGGTCTCCTTCGCGTACCCGTCGGCCGACGGGCCGGCCTCCTCGACGTCGATGCGCAGGAACTCCGCACCCATCGACTCGACCTGCTCGCCGACCTCGGGACGGGCGTCGAACGCGCGCACCACCGCGCCGAGCGCGCTGGCGGTGCCGATCGCGGCCAGGCCGGCGACCCCGGCGCCGACCACGAGCACCTTGGCCGGCGGCACCTTGCCCGCGGCGGTGACCTGGCCGGTGAAGAACGAGCCGAACTCGTGCGCGGCCTCGACCACGGCCCGGTACCCACCGATGTTGGCCATCGACGACAGCACGTCCAGCGACTGGGCGCGCGAGATGCGCGGCACGGCATCCATCGCCAGTGCGGTGACCCCGCGGGCTGCGAGGGTCTGCACCAGCTCGGGGTTCAGCGCCGGCGCCAGCAGCGACACCACGACCTGGCCCGGCCGCAGCAGCGCGATCTCGGCGTCGGTGGGCGCGTTGATCTTGAGCAGCACGTCGGCGTTCCAGACGGCCTCGTCGATGACGTCGGCCCCGGCCCGCAGGTAGGCGGCGTCGTCGAAGCTCGACGCGGCGCCGGCGCCCCGCTCGACGAACACGGCGTACCCGAGCGCGCGGATCGCCTCCACGGTCTTCGGCGTCGCCGCGACCCTCGTCTCACCCGGTCGGGTCTCTCTGGGCACTCCGATGCGCACAGCGGTTCCTCTCGGCCTGCAGGGGTGGCTCGAACCTATCGGGTCGGCCCCCTCGGGTCGTACACGGGTGTGACCGTGATGACCCCGTGGCGAGACGGAACGAGGGTCGGTCAGCCCTCGGCGCGGCGGAACCCACTGCGCTGGGCGGCGCCCTCGTCGTAGAACCAGACGTGCGGCTCGGCCGAGTCGTAGCCGGCATCGCCCGGCACCCGGTAGGTCATCGTGTCGCGGTAGCCCTGCACCGGGTGGTCGAGCGGCTGGGCGCCGTCGTCGATCGGCGCCGCCGACCCGACGCCGAAGCCGCCGTCGCGCAGCTCGTGGAACTCGGACATGCGGCGGCCGGCGCGCTCCTCGGTGTCCGGCTCGTCGGAGGCCGCTCGTCGGAGCCGTCGTCGAGGCATCGCTCGTCGGAGGCCGTCCCCTCGCTCGTCGCGTCGTCGGTCGTCACGTCGGATGCCGTGGCACCGGTCGCGTCGGTCGTCGACCGTCGCGTCGTGGGCACCGGTCGAGTCGTCGGCGCCGGTCGCGTTGCTCTCCTGATGGGCGAGCTCGGTGCGCTCGGCCTCGAGGCGCTCACCTCGGTCGTGGGTCTGCGCGAGCAGCTCGCCCTCGTCGGCCGCCCAGTCGCGGGTCGGGGTCGGGTCGTAGCGCTCCTCGACGGGCTCCTCGGCCAGGTCGGCGGCGCTGCGGTCGGTGTCGTCGGCCTGCGTGACGGCGGCGCCCGCCTCGGCGGGGGCGTGGTCGTCGCTCGACTCGCGTGCGCGGCTCGCGGGTGGTCATCGCGCCGCTCCGAGGCCGACGGAAGGTCGTCGTTCCTCGACCTGGTCGCTCGACCGCCCGTGGTCGTCGCTCGACCGGTCGACGGCGTCCTCGGCCCCGGTCTCGTCGTGGGCGTCCACCGGCTCCGGCGTCACCGGCGGGGTCTGGTCCGAGGCCATGACCGGCTCGGTCGCCGCGTACGCCTCGGGCTCACTGATGACCGTCATCTCGGCGGGCTCGTCACTCGACACGTCCGCCGACCGGTTCGGCGCGGCGTCGGCGGGCTGGTCCTGGCGCGGCCCACCCCACTCGCCGCGGGGTGACTCCACGTCGCGCGAGAGGTCGTCGGTGGGCTCGGTCGAGCCGTCGGCGGCGTCGCACCCGATCGGTGCGCTCCGCCGTGTCGTCAGCAGGGTCGTCCGCCTCGTCAGCAGGGTCGTCCCCAGTGGCCCTGGTCGCGGCGTGCGCACCCCCGGCGCCGGCCGTGGCCGCCGCAGCGGCTCCCCCGGCCCCGAACCCGTCGTCGTGAGTGTGCTCAGCGGTACCGGTGCGGGACTCGTCGCTCATGTCCGCCTCGGTACCCGAGTCGTCGGCAGGGTAAACCTCGGGCGCATCGTCCTGCCCAGCCGACCCGTCGTGCCCGGCGGCCTCGTCGTGCGCGTGCGCCTCGTCGTGCCTCGCTCGCGTCGCCTCCGTCCGCGCTGGTGCGCCTCGTGCTGGTCCCCCGCGTCGTCGCGGAAGTCCGCGGCGGAGGCGATCCGCTCGCTGCTCGGGCTGGTGTCCTCGTCGTCCCGGGCGCCCCAGGCCGAGGCACCGGCAGCCGCGGCACCGGCCGCCCCCGCGCCGGGAACCGGGGCGGCAGCCGACGGGGCCAGCCCGCCGGCCTCCCTCGGCCGGCCTCGGCCTCGCGGGCCTCGCGACGCTCGGCCCGGGTCATCAGGGGCTCCTCCTCGTCCTCAGCGGCGGGCGCGCCGGACCGTGGTGCGCGCAGGCGCGGCATCCGTCGACCCGGACACGGCAGCGGCGGGCTCGTCGCGTGGCGGGCTCCGGCTCGACCGGGGCGAAGGTCGACTCCTTGACGTCGGGGTCGAGGTCGTCGGCCCGCCGCATCGTGGTCTCGTAGTCGCGCTGGGTGGCCTCGGCCGCGGCGCGGCGCTCGGCGGCCTCGGCCTCGAGCCGCGCGGCCTCGCTGCCTTGCGCTCCGCCTCCGCCCTGGCGACCTCGGCCCGCTCGGCTGCCTGGTCGGCGAAGGCGGTCTGGCCGGTCATGGTCACGGCCAGCGTGTCGGCCTCGCTGCGCAGCTCGGCCGCCTCGACGCGCTGGGCGTCGCGCTGCGCGGAGCCCCGCCGCAGCAGCACCACGACGAGGACGACCGCCACGAGGATGAGGAGCAGCAGGAGGATCAGTCGAGCGGGCGTCATGGAGGTTCCTGTCGTCGTCGCGGTGCGCCGGGGGCGATCTCGCGGCACAACCTACCCCGCGGCGACGCGCTTCGAGAGGCGCAGGTGCGGCCCCTCGCGAGGGTGCCGCAAAGCGGTCAGAGCCCCAGCTCGCTCACGGTGACCTGACGCATCTCGACCTTGCGCACCTTGCCGGTCACCGTCATCGGGAACTCCTCGACGACCCGCACGTAACGCGGGATCTTGTAGTGCGCGAGCCGAGCCGTCGGCGTACTCGCGCAGCGACTCCGGGGTGAGCGGCTCGGCACCGTCGCGCATCCGCACCCAGGCGCACAGCTCCTCGCCGTACTTGGCGTCGGGCACCCCGATCACCTGGGCGTCGAGCACGTCGGGGTGGGTGTAGAGGAACTCCTCGATCTCGCGGGGGTAGATGTTCTCGCCCCCGCGGATGACCATGTCCTTGATCCGGCCGGTGATCTGCACGTAGCCGTCCGCGTCCATGACGGCGATGTCACCGGTGTGCATCCAGCCGTCGACGAGCACCTCGGCGGTCTTCTCCGGCTCGTTCCAGTAGCCGAGCATCACCGAGTAGCCCTTGGTGCAGAACTCCCCCGCCTCGCCGCGCGGGAGGGTCTCGCGGGTCACCGGGTCGACCACCTTGATCTCGAGCTGCGGGTGCACCGCCCCGACCGTGCCCACCTTGCGCTCGAAGGAGTCGTCGGTGCGGGTCTGCGTCGACACCGGGGAGGTCTCGGTCATGCCGTAGCAGATCGTCATCTCGTCGATCCCCGCCTCGATGAGCTTGGTCATCATCGAGGCGGGGCACGGCGAGCCGGCCATGATGCCGGTGCGCACCGAGGTCAGGTCGTACGAGTCGAGGTCAGGAAGGGCCCACTCGGCGATGAACATCGTCGGCACGCCGTAGAGCGACGTGCACCGCTCCTCGGCCACCGCGGTCAGGGTCAGGGCCGGGTCGAACCCCGGCGCCGGGATGACCATGCACGCCCCGTGGGTGGTGGCCGCGAGGTTGCCCATGACCATGCCGAAGCAGTGGTAGAAGGGCACCGGGATGCAGATCCGGTCCTGCTCCGTGTAGCGGCACAGCTCACCGACGAGGTAGCCGTTGTTGAGGATGTTGTGGTGCGAGAGGGTCGCGCCCTTCGGGAAGCCCGTGGTGCCGGAGGTGTACTGGATGTTGATCGGGTCGCCCGGCTCGAGCTCGGCCTGAACCAGGGTCAGCCGTTCGGGACTCACCTCGTCGGCGCGGGCCAGCAGTTCGCCCCACGACTCCTGGCCGATGACGACGACCTGCTCCAGCTGGGGGCACTCGTCGCGCGCCGCGTCGACCATCGCGACGTAGTTCGACGACTTGAACTCGGCGGCGATGACCATCATCCGGATGCCGGCCTGGCCGAGCACGTAGGCCAGCTCGTGCGAGCGGTACGCCGGGTTGATGTTGACCAGGATCGCGCCGACCTTGGCCGTCGCGTACTGGGTCAGCACCCACTCCGCGCAGTTCGGCGCCCAGATGCCGACCCGGTCACCCTTGGCGATGCCGGCGCCGACCAGGCCGCGCGCGAGGCGGTCGACCTCGGCACCCAGCTCGGCATACGTCATCCGGACGCCGCTCGCGCGGTCGACGAGCGCGTCGCGATCGGGCACCCGCGCCACCGTGGCGTCGAGGTTGCCGCCGATGGTCTGCTCGAGGAGCAGTGGCTCGCCCGGTCCGACGCTGTGGGACAGGGCGGGGTCGGGAGTCTCGGGGGCCATCGGGGTCCTTCCGGCTGCGGTGACGGATGCGCCCCACCCAATACCCCGGCGGGGCGAGGGGCAAGCGCTCGGGGGTCGCCCCAGTGTCCCTCCCGCTCAGTCGCGGGTCGGGCGTGACAGGCGGTCGAGCACACCGATCAGCAGCGCCTCGCGCAGCGCGGTGGGGCAGGCGTCGAGGAGGGCGTTGACCGGTGCCATCCGCCGCGGCAGGGCCAGGGTGCCGTCGCTGCCCGCGAGCCCGGCGGCGGCGAGCAACCCGGCGAACCCGGCGTCGTCGAGGGTGGCGGGGTCGACCGACCCCAGCAGCCCGGCGAGCCCCGGGTCCAGGGCCACCGGGCCGGCAGCGCGGGCGGCCTCCACGGACTCGCGCAGGGCGACGACCAGCTCGGGCACCGAGGGCGCCGTGGCGGCCGACAGCGTGAGGTGCAGGGTCGGCGGGATCGCGCGGAACGACATCTGGGGCTGCACGAACCAGCCGCGGTCGAGCATCTCGTCGGCGATCGTGAACACGTCGCACGACCCGTCGGCCACGAGGGCGACGAGGGTCGCGTCGGGTGCGGTGAGCACGGCGATGCCGGGGATGCCGTCCGCCGCGGTCGCGACCGCGAGCGTCGCCTCCCGCGCCTGTCGGGCCAGGTCGGCGTAGCCCTCGAGGCCGATCCGCCGGGTGACCGCCCACGCTGCGGCGAGCGGCCCACCGGACCGGGTCGACTGCATCGTGCTGTTGAGCATCGTGTAGCCCGGCCAGTCCGCTGACGCGAAGAAGTGGCCGCGGCGCAGGGCCGGCGTGCGGTGGAGCAGCACCGACACGCCCTTGGGGGTGTACGCGTACTTGTGCAGGTCGACGCTGATGCTGGTGACGCCGTCGACGGTGAAGGTCCACGGTGGCGCGTCCAGGTGCGGCAGCACCCACCCGCCGATGCACGCGTCGACGTGGCAGCGGATGCCGTGCTCGACCGCCAGGGCCGCGATCTCGGGCACCGGGTCGACGACCCCGTGCGCGTACGACGGCGCAGAGGCGACGACGAGCACCGTCGTGTCGTCGATGGCGGCGGCCATGGCGACGGGGTCGGCGCGCAGCGTGTCGGGGTCGACGTCGACGAGCACCGCACGCACGCCGAGGAACTCGGCCGCCTTGTGGAACGCCGCGTGGGCCGAGGTGGGGACGACCATGCTCGGGTCGGTGGTCTCTGGCGAGCCCTGGCGGGCGGCGAGCACCGCGAGCAGGATCGACTCGGTGCCACCGGAGGTGACCGACCCGGCGAAGCCGTCCGGGGCCTCGAGCAGGCCCCCGGTCAGGGCGACGAGGTCGTTCTCCATCTTGAGCAGCGAGGGAAAAGCGGTGGGGTCCAAGCCGTTCGACGCGGCGAACATCGCGAGCGCCTCGAGCCCCACGGCATCCGCGTCGGCGAGCCCGGAGTCGTAGACGTAGGCGAGGGTGCGCCCACCGTGGGCGGGTAGGTCCGTCGACTGCAGGGCGCGCAGGGTGGCGAGCACCTCGTCGGTCGTGGCAGCGGTCGTGGGCGTGGTCACCGGGACACCTCCTGGTCGAGCCGGTACCCGCGAAGCACCAGCAGGGAGACCGCGATGAGTGCGGCCGGAACGATCGTGAAGCCCAGCGCGATGGCGGTGTGCGCCGAGTCGGGCTGCACGGCAGCGGAATCGGTGGACGAGACGTAGCCGCCCATGGAGAGCACGCCGGCATACAGGAGCGGGCCGAGCGCGAGGCCGAGGGTCTCCCCGGCGGTCCAGACGCCGGTGTAGGTGCCCGCGCGGCTCTCGCCGGTGCGGGCCGTGTCGGCCGCGGCGACGTCGGGCAGCATCGCGAGCGGGAACATCTGGCAGGCCGCGTACCCGACGCCCACGACCGCGACGCTGGCGGCGGTTGCCGCGACCCCGACCTGCACGGTGAGCAGGGTGGCCAGGGCGCCACCGGCGAGGAGCAGCGAGCCCCAGAGGTAGCCGATGCGCTTGTCACGCCGCTCGCCGACCCGCTGCCAGAGCGGGGTCACCAGCAGGGCCGGGGCGACGAAGCAGACGAACAGGATCGTCGAGGCGCCCGGCTGCCCGAGCAGCACCCGCGCGACGTAGTCGACGCCGGCGAGCATCGCCCCGGTGGCCAGCGCCTGGAGCACGAACACCGTGAGGAGAGTGCGGAACTCGCGCGAGGCCGCGACCACCCGCAGCTGGTCACGCAGGCTGCCGCCGGCCGTGGCGGCATCCGTCATGTGCGTGTTGCGGGTGCCCCACCACGCGCCGAACGTGCCGAGCAGGATGAGGGTCCCGACGAAGATGCCGACGCCGCGGTAGCCCCACTCGGGCCCGAGCGCGTTGCGGATGACGGGTGACAGGCCGCCGCTGACGAGGATGGTCAGGGCGAGGATCGCCACCCGCCAGGTCATCAGCCGGGTGCGCTCGTCGTAGTCGTCGGTCATCTCGGCGGGCATCGCGACGTAGGGCACCTGGAAGAACGCGTAGGCCGTGGCGCACGCGAGGAACAGCACGACGACCCAGGTGGCGGCCAGGCCGGTGGGTGAGGTCGGGCCGGCGAAGAGCAGCACGAACGCCAGGGCGAGCAGGCTCCCGGAGCGGATGAGGAACGGGCGGCGGCGGCCGGCGGGGTTGTCGGAGCGGTCGCTGATCCGGCCGGCGACCGGGTTGAGGATGACGTCCCACGCCTTGGGGAGGAAGACCACCAGACCCGCGACGGCAGCGGTCACGCCGAGCCGGTCGGTCAGGTACGGCAGGAGGAGCAGTCCCGGCACCGTGCCGAACGAGCCGGTGGCCACCGAGCCCAGCCCGTAGCCGCGCCGGGCGGCCGGCGTGAGCCGGGGCGTGGGCCCGGTGGTGGACCCCGGTGTCGAACCTGGGGTCGGGGCCGCTGCCATGCCCGGACCCTAGTCGGGATGATGGGGCCATGGCAGGGCGTCAGAGGTTTCGGGGCCGGATCGCCGGGGTGGGCTCCACGAGCGGCATCCGGGTCGTGGTGGGCTGGTGGCACGAGAGCCCGTTCGGGCCGTTCGCCGACGCCATGGTCGAGCGCCCCGACGGCCGGCGCATCCTGGTGGCGCCCTCCGAGCAGGTAGGCGACCTGGTGGCCACGACCTACGTGTTCGACGAGACCCGGATCGAGCCCTTCACGGTGTCGGCGGGCGGCGCCGGCGGGTCGCGCTGGGTCGTCGCTTCGCCGTCGCTCTCGTTGCGCCTCGACGTCGGCGACCGGATGCCGGTGGGTCACCTCCTGCGGCTGGTTCCCCGGGGCGTCGCGCAGAGCCCGGTGTTCGCGACCCTGGCCGACCCGGTGGCCCGGGTGGCGATGCGCGGGGTGCGCACCCGCGGGATGGCCCGCGCCGGGCGGCGTGAGTTCTACGGTGCGACCGACCTGCGCTCGGTGACGGCACTGACCGGCACCCTGGACGGCATCCCGCTGGGTGAGCTGGCGCCGGTGGACCCGGCCTGCCGGTTCGGCTTCTCGTCGACGCCGCGCCGACCGTCGGTCACCGACGTCGTCACCACGATCGTCGAGACCACCTGACCGAAGGCCTCCGTGCTGCGGTCGAGCTCCCGGGCGACATCGGTGGTCGGACATGCCGACGTGGAGATCGAGCGCGGTCGTCGGGACCCCTCGACCGCCGTGATTCAGGCGATGGTAGCCCGGCGGGTCGAGCTCCAGCGCCCGGGCGAAGCGGCGCCAGGCAGGCCCGACGCCGGGCGCCGCGGTAGACGTCCTCGGCGTAGATCTCGAGGACCCGGTAGTCCTCGGCCTCGGCGCTCGTGGCCCTGGACGCGTCGGCACTGCGCCGACTGATCGAGCCGTGGTCCGACCCCTGGTACTCCCCGATGACGCGCTGCTTGCGCCAGACGAGGTCACCCTCGAGCAGCCATCCGCCGTGGGCGTCCCGCACGGGGGCGTTGAGCTCGGGCTCGGGAAAGCCCGCCCGGTGGAACATCAACCGGGCCCTCGTCTCCATCGGCGAGCGTGAGCCCGACCGGACGAGGGGCAGGGCCTGCGCGAGCACGGACTTCCCTCGCGGCCTGACCCGGGCGTGCAGCGCCGCGCCGAGGATGGCTGCTCCTGCCCCGACCGGCAGGCTGACCTGGATGGGTGCACCCACGGCGTCGGCGAGCTGCTGCATCTCCAGCTGACGAGCCACCGCGTCACCCGCCACCACCAGGTCGTCCAGCCCCAGGCCACGCCCGACCACCTCGCCGAGGTCCACCCAGGTGTCGGCGAGCCCCACGACCCGCAGCCCGTCGAGGTCGACCAGCTCCGCGGCGCTCCAGTCCTCGGTGGCCCCGGCACCCCCGGCGCCGGATCCGCTGCTTCGCGGAGGCACGGATGACGTCGAGGTCGGCATCCTCCTGCTCGAGGTGGGAGGGCAGGGGGAGCCGCCAGCAGGCGAGCGGCCGTCACGTGCGAGAAGGCGACGTCGTCGGGCAGGCCACGCGCGAAGGCAGCCGCCCGGGCGGACAGGCCGCCCGGCTCCTCGAGGCACCGCACCGCCCACGTCGGCGCATGGAGCGGGGCCGCCCGCAGCTCGTCGTAGCGCAGGCCGGCGGCGCGTGCCTCTCGCACGGTGAACGGCCGACCGGTCAGCGCCGACGGCAGAACCAGCTCCCCCATCACCGCAGGGTGCCCGAGGCCGGCGGCGAGCCGGATCCGGTCATCCACAGGCTCGTGGTCGAGGCACGACAGGAGATCGATCGAGCGGTCATGAATTGCCCGAGGAATCACGCTGATCCCGGGCATGTCATGACCCCTCGACTGGCACGGGAAGGCGAAAGTCAGGTGGGGCCGCTCGACGGGCCGGGGCGGGTCAGGGCTTGGGGGTGATCCGCAGGAGCTGGTCGTCGTCGCCGTTGGTCGTCGTCACGTACAGGGCGCCGTCCGGGCCGAGCCGGGCCGCGCGCAACCGGCCGTAGGGCCCGTCGGTCTCCTCGGGCACCGACACCTCGGCCAGGGTGCCGTCGGGCTCCAGGGTCAGCAGCAGCAGCTTCGCGCCCTTGAGCGCCGTGACCACCAGCGCCCCGTCGAGCCCACCCCACTGCGGCCCCTCGAGGAACTCCGCGGCACACACGGCCTGGGTCGTCCTCCCCGACTGCCAGGTCGCCGGAACGGCATCGGGGAAGCGCTTCCGGTCGGTCATCGGCACGCTCTCGTCGTAGCCCCCGACGGTGCCGCCCTGGGAGGGGTCCCAGCCGTAGTTGGCCCCCGCCTCGATGCGGTTCACCTCGTCGTTGAACGACGGCCCGTGCTCGGCGGAGTAGACCGCCCCGGTGCCCGGCTGCACCGCAACCCCCTGCACGTTGCGGTGCCCGTAGCTCAGCACGTAGCGCTCGCGCCGGTTCGATGACGACGCGAACGGGTTGTCCGGCAACGGGTCACCGCTCTTCAGGTCCAGCCGCAGCACCTTGCCGCCCAGGCTCGTCCGGTCCTGCGCGATGTCCCCACGGGCCGTGTCACCCGTGCCGACGAGCAGCGCCCCGTCGTCCGCGATCTCCGGCCGGCACCCCGAGTGCCGCCCGGTCGAGATCGGCAGCCCGCTGAGCAGCGTCTTCACCGGCTCCGCCGAGCGACCGTCGGCCGAGAGCCGCCAGGTCACCAGCCGGATGTCCTTCGGGTCGCCGCCCTCCTGGTGGGTCTGGCAGGTGGTGAACTGGCGCGAGGTCGCGAAGTCGGGGTGCACGACCATCCCGAGCAGGCCACCCTCCCCCTGCACGTAGACGTCGTCGAGGTCGGCCCGCACGGTCGTGCGACGCGCCCCCTCGCGCAGCCCGGACACCAGCGAGATCCGCCCGGGACGCTCGGTCACCAGGGCGCGGCCGTCGGGCAGGAACCCGATGTCCCAGCCGTGCTCGAACCCCTCGGCCACCACCTCGACGGCCAGGTCCGGAACGGCGGTGTTCCGCGGCGCCGGGCTCGCGGGCGGTTCACTGCTCGCGGATGCCGTGCCACTGCCAGATGCCGGGGAGCGCACCGTCGACGGCACCTCGCCGACCGAGTCGTCCCCGGAGCAGGCGGACAGTGCGGCGCAGGAGAGCAGGGCGAGCACGGCGAGCGGGGCGGCGGAGCGGGGCCTCATGGTCCAGTCTCACCCGAGGAGGTCCGCCGTGGCCCGTTCGTAGTCGGTGGAGAGGGCGACGAGGTCGGCGCGGTGGTCGGCGATGCGGCATCCGCGGCCGTTGGGCTTGAGCAGGATCCCCTCGGCGGCCCACCGCTCGCGCGCCTCGTCCAGGAGCGGCACCGGCAGGTCGCCGTAGGAGCTGCAGACCCGCCACCACGTGACGTTGGAGCCATAGGTGCTCATGACCCGGCCGACCAACCGGGGGCCCACCCCCACCAGCGCTCCGATGTCGCCGTACGACACGACCCGGCCCCGCGGCACCTGCTCCACGGCCCGCAGCACCCGCTCCACGACGACGTCGTCCACGGCCCGCAGTCTGCCCGACGTGGGCGCCCGGTCGGTCCCGCGTGACCCTGGCGCCCGGTTCGCCCGCGGGGCGGTCGGGCTGGGAACGACGGGTGGGTTCTCCTCGGTCGGGGACGACCAGCCCGCCCGATCGCCTCGGGTTGCGCCGACCCCGGGGAGGCCATCAGCACTCGTTCACGGCTGGCCGGCGCTTCGAGCACTGGCCAGGCGGGCCCCTGCGGCCCTAGCCTCGCACCCAGGTGTCCCCCGACGGGCCCGGAAAGGTGGGTGGTGACGGTGCCGGTGAAGCGCGTGGCCGCGGTGCTCGTGCTCCTCGTGCTCGGGGTGGTGAGCCTGCCGCTCGTCGCGTCCGTGCTCGACGGGCAGGGCACCGAGAACTGGATCATCCCCGTGCAGCTGCTGCTCATGGCGGGGGCCGGGGCGCTCGTCGGCTGGCTGGTCCCGAGCGTGGCCGGGGCGCAGGCGACGCGACGAGCGCGGCATCCTGGTCGGTGCCGCCATCGGCGTGGGCTGCGCGGTGCTCGGGCTGGTCATCTTCTTCTTCCTGCTCAACGGCATCAGCGGCGCCTGACCGCGTCGCCGGCGCCGCGGCATCCGGGGCCGTTCGCCGCGTCCGGATGCCGGGCGGTCCGCGGAGGTGCGGCGCGTCACCACGGACGCGCGCACCGCCCACCTCGCCGGGCTGGAACACTGGGCCCCATGCGTCGGATCGTCCAGAGCAAGAAGCTCCAGCACGTGCGCTACGACGTGCGCGGCCCGATCCTCGTGGAGGCCCAGCGGCTGGAGGCCGAGGGGCACAAGATCCTCAAGCTCAACATCGGCAACACCGCGCCGTTCGGGTTCGAGGCCCCCGAGGCGATCGTCGCCGACATGATCCACAACCTCCCCGACAGCCAGGGCTACGCCGACTCCCGGGGCATCTACTCGGCCCGCACCGCGGTCGCGCAGTACTACCAGTCGCACGGCCTGACCGACACCGGCGTCGACGACGTCTACATCGGCAACGGCGTCTCCGAGCTCATCACGATGGTGCTGCAGGCCTTCGTCGACGACGGCAACGAGGTGCTCGTCCCGGCCCCCGACTACCCGCTGTGGACCGGCGCGGTCTCGCTGTCCGGTGGCACCCCGGTGCACTACCGCTGCGACGAGAGCAACGGCTGGAACCCCGACCTCGAGGACATCGAGGCCAAGATCACCGAGAACACCCACGCCCTGGTGATCATCAACCCGAACAACCCCACCGGGCGCCGTCTACTCGCAGGAGACCGTCCGGGCCCTCATCGACATCGCCCGGCGCCACCAGCTCGTCGTCATGGCCGACGAGATCTACGAGAAGATCATCTTCGACGACGCCGTGCACCACCACGCCGCGACGTTCGCCGGCGACGACGTGCTGTGCCTGACCTTCAGCGGGCTGTCCAAGGCCTACCGGGTGTGCGGCTACCGCGCCGGCTGGGTCATGGTGTCGGGGCCGAGGCACCTCGCCGAGGACTTCCTCGAGGGCCTGACCCTGCTGTCGAACATGCGGATGTGCGCGAACGTGCCGGCCCAGCACGCGATCCAGACCGCGCTCGGCGGCTACCAGTCGGTCAACGAGCTGATCGTGCCCGGCGGCCGGTTCCACGAGCAGAGCAAGCTCGCGGCGAAGCTGCTCAACGAGATCCCCGGCGTCTCGTGCGTCGAACCGCGCGGCGCCCTGTACTGCTTCCCCCGGCTCGACCCCGAGGTCTACCCGATCGAGAGCGACGAGGACTTCGTCATCGACCTGCTGCGCGCGAAGAAGATCCTCGTGACCCACGGCACCGGCTTCAACTGGTTCGAGCCCGACCACTTCCGCCTCGTGACGCTGCCCGACGTCGAGGTGCTCACCGAGGCCATCGGCCGGATCGCCGACTACCTCGAGACGATCCGGGACTGACGGGTGGCCGGCCGCGGCGCACCGCGTGGACCTCGCAGTCCTGGCCACCGTCGCGCTCGGCGGGGTCATCGGCTCGCTCGGCCGGTATGCCGTGGGCCTCGCCCTGCCGCACGCGGCCGGCGCGTTCCCGTGGGCGACCCTCGTCGTCAACGTCAGCGGCGCCTTCGCGATGGGCCTGCTCGTCGCCTACCTCGTCGACCGCCCGGGGGCGCACCGGCTGGCGCGGCCGTTCGTCGGGCGTCGGGGCTGCTCGGCGGCTGGACCACGTTCTCGGCCCTGGCCGTCGACGTCGTCCAGCTCGGTGCCGCCGACCGCGCCCAGACGGCCCTGGTCTACGTCGCGGCGACCTTCCTCGTCGGCACCCTGGCGGTCGCCGCAGGGTCCTCTCTCGGACAACGGGTCTGGCGCGGTCCATGACCCCCGTCGACGCGCTCCTCGTCGCACTCGGCGCCGCCGTCGGCGCCCCGCTGCGCTACCTCACCAACCACTGGGTGCGCGAGCACCTCGGCGGCACCCCGGCCGCCGGCACCCTGGTCGTGAACGTGGTCGGGTCGTTCGTGCTGGGCGCCGTCGTCGGTGCCGGGGTCGGGCAGCACCCCGCTGGCCCTGGTCGGCATCGGGTTCTGCGGCGCCCTGACCACCTTCTCGACGCTCGCCCTGGAGATCTGGGACGCGATGAGCGACGACCGCTACCCGCACGCGGTCGCCAACGTCGCCCTGTCGCTCGACCCTCGGGCTCGGCGCCGCCTGGCTCGGCTGGGCCCTCGGCTCGGCCTGACCCCGCTGGGGCCACGCGGGCCACCACAGCGGGATGCCGCCCGCTCGGGTGAGCGGACGGCATCCCTCTGGTGCGGGTCGTGAACGGATCGTGCTACTGCACGGCCGCCAGGGCGTTGACGATGCCGTCGCCGTAGAACCCGTTGAAGTCCGCGGTGCCGACGCACAGTGCGTTGAACTCCGCCGACGCGGCCCTCGTCCAGGTAGGTCTGGAGGGCGGGCTCGGGGCAGGCGTGGTCGTCGCGGTGGCCATGAGGATCGCGCGGCGTCTGGGCCGCGGCGAGACCGAAGTTCGCCTCGGACGTCCCGGACCCGTGCGCGGCCACGACGAGCGCCGCGACGCCGGTGGCGTGCGGGGAGGCCATCGAGGTGCCCTGCAGCCACTGGTAGTAGGCGCACTCGGACGTGTTCTCGTTGTGCTTGCCGTTCTCGCAGGACTTGAGCACGCCGAGGTCCCGGCCGAGCTTGGTGATGTTCCCGTTCTTGTCGACCTCACCACTCGGCCTGCAGGACGTTCAGCGGGGCGGCCGACAGGATGAGGTTGCCGTTGGTGCGGTAGGAGTCCGTGCCGAAGCCGTCGCGGTACCAGCCACCGGGTGCGGAGACCTCGATCTCACCGGAGGTGAGGTCGGTCGTGTAGTTCGAGTAGTCCGCCTTCGCGCTCCGACGGGCCGAGCGCCGAGACGCCGATGACGTTCGGGCCCTCGACCGGGAGGTCGAAGCACTTGGCGTTGTCGATGGTGCGCTCCCAGGGAGCCGTGTCCCAGGTGTAGAGCGGGTTGTCGTAGTCCGGGCTGGAGAAGTCGGTGCGCGGGCTTCGCGAGGTCCTCGTGGTTGTTGCCGAGGGAGCCGACGAGCGCGACGCCGTGAGCCGTCGCGTAGCCCAAGCGCCCGGGTCATGGCGTCGATGATGAGGTTCTGCTCGGCGACCGCCTCCGGGTACTTCTGGTCCTCGGGCGCACCGCCCTGGCAGTTGTACAGCCACGGGTCGACGTAGAAGGACATGTTGACGACGTCGAGGCCGTTGTTGCCCGCGTAGGTGAGGGCGTCGACGACCGGGCTGAGGAAGAAGTAGCCGCTGTCCTGGCCGCCTCGGATGTTGACGAGCGTCGGCGTCCGGCGCGATGCCGCTGATGCCGACGCCGTTGAGCGCCGCACCGATCGTGCCGGCGACGTGCGTGCCGTGCCCGTTGTCGTCGTGGTCGGCGGGGTCCAGGCAGCCGGCGAACTCGCAGTCGCCGTCGACGGCCGGGATGTCCGTGGCGAAGTTGCGCGAGAGCGCGGCGTCGAAGTTCGGCGCGATGTCGAGGTGGTCGCCGTCGACACCGGTGTCCAGGATGCCGACCCGGACCTTGTCGCCGGTCTCGAGCGCCCTGGCCTCGAACGCGTCGACCATCTCGTGGCCCCACAGCAGGCCGTCGAGCGGGTCGGCCCCCTCGGGAGCGGCCGGGATGTCCTTGGTGGAGCCGTTGGCGCGGCTCTTGTCGAGGACGTGCTCCTTCTCGACCGGGTCCGGCTTGACCTTCAGGTCCGTGGGCGCCCGACCGACCGTGCGGTCCGCGGCAGCGCCCTTGACGCCGGCCATGCCCCGCGCCTTGGCGGCGAACTTGGCGTCGGTCGGACGTCACCGTCACGAGGCCGATCGCCGCGTTCTTCGCCGTCACCTTGGCGCCGGCCGCAGCAAGCGTCCGCGGCGAGGGCGTCGGCGGAGACACCGCTCTCCGCGAGCACCTGGAAGGTCCTCGTCTGGCCGGTCGCCACCGTCGCCGGCGCCTGGTCAGCGGCCGCGGGTGCTCCTGCGTTTGCCGCCGTGGCACCGAGCGCGGTCGTGGCAAGGGCCACGACGCCGGTGACGGCGAGCATGCGAGATCGTCGCATTCGTCTACTCCTTCGTAGGGACGGAGAGGCCATGGCCTCCCGCGGCCACCGTAGCGACCGGCTCGCCGGCATCGGGCGCTCGCGACGGACGGCATTACGGCGGCGAACCGTATGCTCTCGACCATGCGCCGACGCACCTCCCGCCCGGTCCCGGACGTCTTCGAGACCTTCGCCCACCGCGTCGACTCCGGCCACGACCGCGCTGACGACACTCCTCGGGCGGTCGACGTGGCCCGCTCGGCCGGCATCACGGTCGGGCTCATGGTGCTGACCAGCCTCGCCTTCGTGGGCGGCGCCTGGGTCGCCGGCAAGGTGCGGCCCGAGCTGGTCTTCGCCAACCTCCTCTGGGAGGGCGTGGCGATCACCGCGTGGTCGATCGCGTGGGGGGCGCTGGCGGCCATGGCGGTGCTCGCGGCCGGCGTCGTCGCCGTCGGCCTGCCGTGGGTGCGGCGTCAGCGTGAGGCGCGCTCGACCTCGACCTCGACGCCGTAGGACCAGCCCGGCCGCAGCGGCAGCGTGTCGCCGCTCCAGAACCGGCCCGGGTCGTACCAGTTGGTCGGCGCGTCGTCGCGCAGCACGCCCATCTCCTCGAGCGTCACGGCGACGACCTCGGCGCAGTAGGCGTCCTCGGGCCGCAGCCCCTTGCGTTCGGCCGCGCGCCGCGACAGGTAGCCGTCGCGACCGCGCAGCCAGCGCCAGGCGAGGCCCATGGTGCTGGGGAACGACACCCCGTCGAGACGGGCGATGGTGCGCAGCAGCGCCTCCTCCTGCTCGCGGCGCACGTCGGGGTCGACCTGGCGCAGCCAGGCGCGCTGGCCGTACCGTGCCTGCCAGGTCGTGACCGCCTCGCGCAGGTCGTGCAGCTGCACGCCGCGGTGGTGGTCGCCGGTCCAGTGGTCGCGCAGCGATCTGCCCAGCTCGGCGTGCCACATCAGCGGAGGGAGGTCGTCGAGCACCACGGCCAGGCCGACGTGGTTGACCGGGGCGTTGCTCGCGGTCTGGATCAGTCGGTCGGCGACCGTGCCGCCGCGGAAGATCCAGAGGTCGCCCGTGCGGGTCACGTCGATGGCCTCGTCGAAGGAGACCGTGCCGGTGCGCGCCATGGCCCCAGTCTGGCCGACTCCGGCCGCCGGGGGCCGCACCCTATCGGCGCGGGTGCGCCACGGCATACGGTGAGCGGGTGCGCACGAGGCGCAGGAGGCGTGGACTCACCGTGCAGGCCGTGGCCGGCACCCACACGGTCCTGCTCGGGTTCGACCTCGACTCCCCGGCCGGCTGCCTCGGGTTCGCGATCCACCGCACCGACCACACCGAGGGTGAGGCGCGCTGGCTGCGGGGGATGAAGACCTTCGAGAGCGTGGTGCCCGACCCCCCGCCCGGCTCGGACTGGCCGACGAACCTGCACCCGGTGCAGGGCTTCCAGTGGGGCGACTACGCGGCCAAGCCCGGCCACGACTACACGTATGCCGTGTCGGCCGTCGGCGGGTCGGCCACGGCGCCGGTGTTCACGTCCACCGTGGCGGTGAAGGTGAGCACCGAGGTCGAGGACGACGGCGAGCACGGCATCTGGTTCAACCGGGGCGTGGCGGGCTCGCAGGCGTTCTCGCGACAGTTCGCCGGGTGGGTGCCGACCTCGACCCCCGACGAGACGCACCCCGCGATGGTCTGGCTCTCGCGCGGCCTGGGCGAGGCCCTGTTGGCGTTCGTCGGGGAGGCCCTCGACGACCAGTGGTCGCTGCGTGGCGCCCTCTACGAGCTCACCTGGGGCAGGGCCCTGCGGGTCTTCGCCGACGCGCGCGACCGGGGTGTCGACATCCGTCTCGTCGTGCACGGCCGCGACCGCGATGCGCCGACCCCCGCCGCGCCCGACGAGAACGACGACCGCACCGCCGAGCTGGCCCGGGCGGCTGTGACGGAAAACGGGATCGACGACCTGGTGACCTGGCGCGAGGCCCCGGCCAGGAGCGCCCTGCACCACCACAAGTTCATCGTGCTGTACCACCGCGGTGTGCCCGAGGCCGTGTGGACCGGCTCGACCAACCTCACCCTGGGCGCCGTCTACGGCCACTCCAACGTCGGTCACGTCGTGCGTGACCGAGCGGTCGCGGCCCGGTTCGCAGCCGAGTGGGACCGGCTCGAGAGCGGGATGCCGTCCGCCGAGCTGCGCACCGCGCACGCCGGGGACCCCGCCCCGGTACGCAGCGTCCCGGTACCCGGAGGGGTGGGGCCCGTCTTCTCCCCACTGTCCGGTACGTCGCTGCTCGACTGGTACGCGGCCGTGTTCGACGCGGCCGTGAGCTCCGCGCACGTCACCGGTGCGTTCGGGCTGAACGCGGTCTTCCGCGACAAGCTCCGCGTCGACCGCTCGCCGGTCACCCGCACGGTGCTGCTCGAGAAGGTGCCGCCACCGCAGCAGGCCATCCCGCGCACCGACGACCACGTGCGGATCTCGACCGGGAGCCACCTGTTCGGCGACCCCCTGCAGCAGTGGGCCACCGAGCGACTGACGGGCTTCAACAACCACGTCCGCTACATCCACACCAAGATCGTGCTCGTCGACCCCCTCGGCCCCGACCCGACCATCCTCACCGGCTCGGCGAACTACTCCGCCGCCTCGACGACCACCAACGAGGAGAACACCCTGGTGATCCGGGCCGGACGCACCCGCTCGGCGTCCAAGCGAGCCGTGCGGCGGGTGGCCGACATCTACCTCACCGAGTACCACCGACTGTTCATGCACTTTGCGTTCCGCGCCATGGCCCAGGACCGCGAGCTGAACACCGGTGTCACACAGTGGAGCAGATACCTCGACCAGACCGACGGATGGACCGACCGCTACTACGTCGCCGACTCCTGGCGCTCGTCGCAGCGCCGGCTGTTCTCGGGATCCTGACCCGCCTCTGACCGTCGGTAGGGTGGGGAGCATGGCCGCATCGAACCGTGTGTGGAAGGTCGTCGGGCTGGCGGGTCTCGTCGGCGTCGTCGCCACCGGGGCGCTCGTCGCACGCAACGAGCGGGAGCGGCGCTCCTACACCCCGGACGAGGTCAGGGACCGCCTGCAACAGCGGCTGCGGGAGGCCGACGGCCCGAAGGGCAGGATCGTCGGCTGAACCCCGGCCGCGGGCTAGCCAGGGCGGGCCCACACGCCGACGACCGCGACAGCCGTCGGGGCGCCGTGCGTGGCCGGCGCCCCGACGTCCGGTCGCGCCGGCAGCCGAGCGGCGGAGGGTCAACCGGCCTGTGCCACCAGTGACTCGAGGCGGTCGTAGCCCTCGGACATGCCGGTCTCCATGCCCGACTCGACCATGGCGTCGCGGCCCTCGACGGTGCGACCGATGCTGCGCCCGCGCAACCGGGTGCGGCCGTCGCCGAGGTCCTCGAACCACATGAACTCCAGCGCCACCTCGTCGGGGGCGCCGTCGAACTCGAAGGTCTGGAGGGCGAACGCGTTCTCACGGATGGTGTGGAAGACCCCGCGGAAGCCGAAGGTGCCGTGGTCGGTGCGGTGCTCGTAGCGGTAGCCGCCGCCGGTGGTGAAGTCCCACTCGTCGATGACCATCTCGTAGCCGTGCGGGCCGAGCCACTGCTTGACCTTCTCGGGGTCGCGGTGGGCCTCGAAGACCGCCGCCACGGGGGCGTCGAACTCGCGGGTGAAGTCGATCCACGGCACTCCGGCCGGGATGTCGAGGTGCAGGCTGTTGCTCATGGTCACTCCTGGTCAGTGGTCAGTCGTGCGGGTGACGCGCCGAGGACGGCGTCGAGCCGGCGGAACCGCTGCTCGTGGGCGAGGCGGTAGCCGTCGATCCACGCGGTCAGCGCCTCGAGCGCGTCGGGGTTGAGGTGGACCGGGCGGCGCTGGGCCTCCCGGGTCCGGGTGACCAGGCCCGCGTGCTCGAGGACCTGGATGTGCTTCGAGACCGCCTGGAGGGAGATCTCGAACGGCTCCGCGATCTCGTTCACCGTGGCCGGCCCCCGGCTCAGGCGGGCGATGATCGCGCGACGGACGGGGTCGGCCAGGGCTGCGAAGCCCAGGTCCACCGAGGTGCTGTCGTCCGTCATGGCAGTATTCAATCCGACGATTGATCAACTGTCAAGTTGATAACCAGTTCTCGTCCCGCCATACCCGGGGTCGGGTGCTCAACCGGTTGCCCCGGCAGCCACCTCGGCACCCAACTCGGGTTCTCGAGGTGGTGGGCTCAGCCGTGGAGGAACAGGTGGGGGTGAGCCGGGGCCCGACCCTGGAAGGACAGGATCGCGGCGTTCTGGATGACGCCCTCGCGGATCTCGATCGCCCGGCGCACGGTGGGGTCGTGGTCCCAGGCGGCCGGACCCTCCATCACGGCGCGCAGGAACGGCAGCAGCGCCTCGCTGATCTCCCAGGTGGCCGAGCCCCACAGGTACGACGGGCTGTGGTCGACCGCGTAGTAGAGCACGTTGTGCCCCACGACGAACGTCGGGCTCCGCGAAGGTCGTCGGCTTCGCCCAGCTGAAACCCATCCCCTCGTCGCACGACACGTCGACCACCACGGTGCCGGGTGAGAGTGCGGCCAGGTCGTCGTCGGTCATGAAGACGAGCGGGGCGTCGGTGTCCTGCAGCACGCAGTTGACGATGATGTCGTGCTCGCCGAGGAACTCCGCCAGCGGCACCCGTCCCTCGGGGGTGACGGCATGGCTCACCCGCCCCTTGGTCTCGTCGGGGTCGAAGTGCAGCATCCGCGCGGAGTGGATCGGCGAGGCCACGGCGGCGACCTGGCGGTGCGTCAGGATGTCGACCTCGCCCACCCCGAGGGCGGTCAGCGCGGTCACCGCGCCGCGGGCGGTGGCGCCGAACCCGATGACCACGGCGCGCAGCCGGGGGCCGTAGTTGCCGGTGATGCCGGCCAGCGTCATGGCGTGCAGCACCGAGGCGTAGCCCGCGAGCTCGTTGTTCTTGTGGAACACGTGCAGGTTGAACGAGCCGTCGGACTTCCAGTGGTTCATCGCCTCGAAGGCGATCAGGGTGAGCCGGCGGTCCACGGCCAGCTGGGTCAGCTCGCGGTCCTGCACGCAGTGCGGCCACCCCCAGAGCACCTGCCCCTCGCGCAGCTCGGCGATGTCGGCGTGCAGCGGCTTGGGCTGGAGGATGACGTCGCACTCGTCGACGAGGTCGCGATGGCCGCGCACCCCCGCGACCAGCTCGCCGAGCTGCCCGTCGCTGACCCCGAAGCGGGCGCCGTAGCCCTCCTCGAGGTACAGCCGGCTGCGCAGGTCCTCCGGGATCCGGTGCAGGTGCTGTGGGTGCAGGGCGAGCCGGTGCTCGTTCTCCTTGTGCGACCGGCCCATGACCCCGAGGCTCAGCGTGGTCCGCGGCGGGTCGTCCCGGACGGCCGGTGTGGAGGCCGGCGCCTCGCCACCACCCGCAGTCCCGGCTCGCGTGCTGGGGTCTGTTGAAAGCGCCTGGCTCATGACGGTGCCCGTCCGGGACCCTCGCGGGCCCGCGTGTCGACCTGCTCAGGGCCGGCGAGGAGTCGTCGACCTCGCGCGTCAGCCCTGCTCGGCACTCTACGCCGGGCTGCCCGAGGTCGGGCCCGGGTCGCGTTCCGGGAGCCGGGGGTGGCCGTCGACCGGGTAGATGCCCACGGCCAGGCCGTAGGTGGTGTCGCCGCTGCGCGGAAGGCGGTCGAACTCCTCGACGAGGTCACGGATCCGGGTCCAGAACTCACCGGCCCGGTCGGGGTCGAGCCGGGCGTGCCGGATGAACGACCACAGCCGACGCTGCTCGTCCGCCCCCACGGACTCCGCGGCTGCGACGGCGAAGTCGTTCTGGTCGGTGGGTAGGTCCTCGTGGCCCTCGACCGCGATGGTGACGGTGCGGGCCGCTCGACCGTAGAACCGTTCCTCGACGGCCCGCACCCGCCGGGTGCGCACGACCTGGACCAGCCCGGCCCGGTGCAGCACGCCCACGTGGTGCGCGACGGTGCCCTTGGGGCGGCCGGTCGCCGTCGCGAGCTCGGCCACCGACGCCTCGCGCTCGGTGAGCAGCCCGAGCACCGTCGTCCGCAGCGGATGGGCCAGGGCACGCACCTGCTCGGCCCGGGTCACGACGAGCCGGTCGGCCAGGGGGTATCCCGGCGGCACGCTCGGCGCGGGAGCGGGCTCGTCGACCTCGTGCGGGTGGCGGTCCATCGAAGATGAGACTACAGTCTCCGATCAATCGATATTTCCAAATCATTGGAGGCGACATGACCGAGACACGTGCTGTTCCACCACGTGCTGGGGCTCACCGACGGGGTCCGGAGGCTGGCCGACGAGCTGCGGGCGGCCGGCCACGTCGTGCACACGCCCGACTTCTTCGACGGGGAGACCTTCGCCTCCATCGACGAGGGGTTCGCCGCGCTGCGAGCCAGGGGTGAGGGCGCCGTCGACGCCTGGGCCGACGCACTGGTCGCCGACCTGCCCGCCGAGGTCGTCCACGCCGGCATCTCGCTCGGCGTCATGTCCGCGCAACGGCTCGCCCAGACCCGGCCCGGCGCGCGCGGTGCCGTGCTGCTGGAAGCCTGCGTGCCGGCATCCGAGTTCGGCGCCGGCTGGCCCGCCGGCGTGCCGGTGCAGGTGCACGGCATGGAGCACGACCCCTTCTTCGGGCTCGAGGGCGACCTCGACGCCGCGCGCGAGCTGGTGGCGTCGGTCGACGACGGCGAGCTGTTCGTCTACCCCGGCGATGTCCACCTGTTCACCGACTCCTCGCTGCCGTCCTACGACGAGGCGGCGACGGCCCTGGTCGTCGAGCGGGTGCTGGCATTCCTCGGCCGGGTCTGACGACGCGGTCGAGTGCGTCCGGTGACCTGCAGCCGGGCCGATCCTCATCGGCGCCACGCACGCAAGACGTCCCCGCCCGACCGACTGCATGTCGGCGGGAACATCCCCGCGTGAGTCACCTCAGAGGCCCGGGCTGAGATCGATGCAACCCCGGGGTTGCACTCTGCACTCGTATGTGCAACCCTTGAGTTGCACAGACGGGGAGGACCACCTTCCCCGTTCGCCCCGCCGAGAGGAACCGACCACCATGACCACCACCCGCGACAGCTCTGCCTCCGTCGTCGACACCGCCACGTTCACGGTCCGCCGCACCATCGACATCGCCGCACCCGTGGCGAGGGTCTGGGCCGCGGTCACCGAGGCCGAGCACATCTCCCGCTGGTTCGGCCGGGCCGAGATCGTCGGCCACGGCGTGGGCGCCACCGGCACCCTCACCTGGCCCGACCACGGCCCCGTCCCGCTGCGTGTCGAGGCCTTCGACGAGCCGCACACCGTCTCGTACCGGTGGAGCAACGACGACGCGCTGGGGACGGCCCCCGCCGAGCTCGACGTCGAGCACTCGACCGTGTTCACCTTCACCCTCGAGCCCGTGGCGGCCGGCACCCGGCTCACCGTGGTCGAGTCCGGGTTCGACGCGACCTCCGCCCCGCTCGCGAACCTCGAGGACCACCGCAAGGGCTGGGACGGCGAGCTCGACAAGCTGGTCGCGCTGCTCGAGAGCGACTCGTGACGACCACCACGATGGTGCCCGTGTTCGCCGCGCTCGGTGACGAGACGAGGTGGAGCGTGCTCGTGGCGCTCGGCGAGGGGGATGCCTCGGCATCCGCCCTCGCCGGGCGCCTGCCGGTGAGCCGCCAGGCCATCGCCAAGCACCTCGCGGTGCTCGAGGAGGTCGGGCTGGTCGAGCCGGTGCGGGTCGGACGCGAAGTGCGCTACCGCGTGCTCGGTGCCCAGCTGCGCGACACGGCCACCCGGCTCGACGCCATCGGCGCGGAGTGGGACCGCCGGCTCGCCAGCATCCGCGACATCGCCGAAGGTCGGTAGCCGCGAGGGCTCTCCGGCCGGTCGGCCTCGCCGATACCGTGTTCGTCCTGGTCTGGAGGGCCAAGGCCGCCCTACGATCGGGGCAACCACGCTGAACGCCTCGTCGTACGAGGGCCACGTCGACACGAAACCTCCGGCCGACAGCTGATGGGTGACCGGTTCGCGGGGGCAGGGAAGGGACGACGATGATCGAGGTGCTGACGGGTCTGCCCGAGGGCGTGCTCGGCTTCCGGGCCAGCGGGAAGCTCACCGCGCAGGACTACACCGGGGTTCTGGCACCCGCACTCGACGCCGCCGGAGCCGGTGCGGGCCGCATCCGCGTCCTGCTCGACTTCACCGGCGACTTCGAGGGCATCGAGGGCGGAGCGGTCTGGCAGGACATGAAGATGGGCGTGCGCGACTGGAACGCCTGGGAACGCATCGCCCTCGTCACCGACCACGGCTGGTTGCGCGACGGCCTGGCCATGTTCGCCTGGGCCGTCCCGGGGGAGGCACGCACCTTCCCCGGCGACGAGCGCGAGGCCGCCATCGCCTGGCTGCAGGGCGGCTGAGCGCTCCACCGGGTTTCGGCGAAGGCCCAGCCGGGCAAGTCCACCCTGTGCCAGCTCGTGGCCGGGCTGGAGCCCCCGGACCGGGGCAGCGTGCTCGTGGGGGGTGAGCCGGCGGCGAGCGCGCGCGACTGGTCGCGGCTGACGCTGCTCCCGCAGCGGCTCGGCCTGGCCCGGGCCGGGTCCGCGGTGCTGGTGGCCTCCCACGACCCCCGGCTGGTGTCGGAGGCCGACCAGGTCGTGCACCTGGCCGCCGGACGGCACCGCCACCACTGACCAGCCCCACGAGCCACCGGCATGACGCGGGTCACTGCGGCACCCCGGTGCCGTCCCTAGGCTGGGCCCATGACAGCACGGACCACCGTGCGAAGCGCCCCGGGGCCCTCCGGCCCGGTCCGCGACACGTTGCTGAAGTCGTTCTCGTGGGGCAACACCCACGTGATGGTGCCGCTGCTCGGCCACCGGCGCATCGGCGCCTGGCTGGGCAGCCCGGTGAACGGGTACTTCCTCACCCTGACGACCACGGGCCGCCGCAGCGGGCTGCCGCGGCGGACGCCGCTGAACTACGCGATCCTCGACGGCCGGGTCTATCTGCTGTCCGGTTTCGGCCCCCGGGCCGACTGGTACCGCAACCTCGTCGCCGAGCCGCGGGTCTCCCTCGCGCTGCCCGGCCGGGTCGTCGAGGGCCGGGCCGAGCCGGTGCTCGACGCCGTCGAGGCCGAGCGGGCGGTGCTGGCCGTGGCCCGCAACTGCGGCTTCGCCCTGGTCCTCGAGGGGCTGAACCCGCTGACCGTCACCGACGAGCAGCTGCGCGCCCAGTTCGCCGGCCGCCCGGTCGTCCGGGTCAGCGCCGCCGAGCCGGTGCGTCCGGGCCGGCACGACCCCGGTTCCGCGGCCTGGCTGCTCGCGCGGGGGCTGGGCGTGCTGGCACTGCTCGGCGCGGTCCCGGTGCTGCGGCGCCGCTGGCCCGGCCGTCCCGGCCACGGTCGGGGGCGCGGCGGCCTCAGGCGTCGACGATCACCGGGATGATCAGCGGGCTGCGGCGGTGCGGCGCGGTGCGCCCAGTTGGACGCCGCGCGGCGCACCAGGTCCTCGATCTGGTCCAGGTCCTCGATGCCGTCGCGCGTCGCCTTGGTCAGCGCCGCCTGGATCGCCGGGGTGGCCGCCGAGAAGTCCATCACCTCGGGCGGGAAGCCGTGGGCGAGGTAGTCGGGGTCCTCGGTCAGCTTGCCGGTGTCGGGGTCGATGATGCACACGATGGTCACCACGCCCTCCTCGGCGAGGGTGCGCCGCACGTGCAGGGTCTCCTCGGTGGCCCCGCCGACCGTCATCGCGTCGACGTAGACGAGCCCTGCAGGCACGGTGCCGGTGATGGTCGCGCGCCCGTCGACGAGGTCGATGACACTGCCGTCCTGGGCGATGAGCACCCGGTCGCGCTCGACCCCGGTGCGGATCGCGATGTCGGCGTTGGCCCGCAGGTGGCGCCACTCGCCGTGCACCGGCAGCACGTTCGAGGGCCGGATGATGTTGAAGCAGTAGGCGAGCTCGCCCGCGCTGGCGTGCCCGGACACGTGGACCTTGGCGTTGCCCTTGTGCACGACGTTGGCGCCCCACCGGGTGAGCTCGTTGATGACGCGGTAGATGGCGTTCTCGTTGCCGGGGATCAGCGAGCTGGCCATGAGCACCGTGTCGCCGGCGGTGATGCTCACGGGGTGGTCCCGGTTGGCCATCCGGGCCAGGGCGGCCATCGGCTCACCCTGTGAGCCGGTGGCGATGATCGCCATCTGGTCGGGGCGCAGCCGCTCGAGGGCCTTGAGGTCCTTGACGACGAGGCCGTCCGGGAAGGTGAGGTAGCCCAGGTCGCGGGCGATGCCCATGTTGCGCACCATCGAGCGCCCCACGAAGGCGACCTTGCGGCCGTGCCGCTGGGCAGCATCCAGGATCTGCTGGATGCGGTGTACGTGGCTGGCGAAGCTCGAGACGATGACCCGGCCCGTGGTGGTGCGGAAGACGGTGTCGATCGCGGGGGCGAGCTCCTCCTCGGAGACGGTGAACCCGGGGACCTCGGCGTTGGTGGAGTCGACGAGGAAGAGGTCGACGCCCTCCTGGCCCAGCCGGGCGAACGCACGCAGGTCGGTGACCCGGCCGTCGAGCGGGAACTGGTCCATCTTGAAGTCACCGGTGTGCAGGACCAGCCCGGCCGACGTACGGATGGCAACCGCCAGCCCGTCGGGGATGGAGTGGTTGACGGCGACGAACTCGCAGTCGAACGAGCCGAAGGTGCGCCGGTCGTCCTCGGCCACCTCGACGGTGCGCGGGGTGATGCGGTGCTCGGCGAGCTTGGACTCCAGGAAGGCCAGGGTCAGCCGGGAGCCGACGACGGGGATGTCCGGCCGCTCGCGCAGCAGGTACGGGACGCCGCCGATGTGGTCCTCGTGGCCGTGGGTGAGCACGATCGCGTCGACCTTGTCGAGACGATCCCGGATCCAGGTGAAGTCGGGGATGATCACGTCGACGCCAGGCTGGTGCTCGTCGGGGAAGAGCACCCCGCAGTCGACGATGAGCAGCCGGCCCTGGTGCTCGAAGACGGTCATGTTGCGACCGATCTCCCCGAGCCCACCCAGCGGCACGATGCGGATCCCGTTGCGCGCCAGCGCGGGCAGTGCGTCACCGCTCTTGCGGCGGGGCCCTCGCCGGCTCATCGGGCGCGACCTGCCGTGGGCACGGCATGGGACGCCGGACGGACCGGGTCGGTGTGCTGCATGAGGTTCACGGTTGCTCCGTTGGTCGGGTTCAGGGGCGACGGGTGGACAGTGCGCCGTCGGTCGGGGGCCGCCCGCGCCGCATCGTCAGGACGGGGCGGTGCGGTGGTCGGCGAGGCGCTGGTGTCGCTCGGGGTCCATTTTGGGCCCTCGAACCCGATAACCACCCATTCGCGGGTCAGGTGGGCCCGAAGTCCGCGCGGCCGGCGGCCGCCGGCCCGGTCACAGAGCGCTTCACGAGACCGAGACACGCCGGGCACCACGGTGCCCTGACCTCACGGGTTCAGCACGACGATCAGCTCCTCGACGCCGTCGTCGGGCGCGGGCGCCTTCTTCGTTTCCTGGACACGATCGCGCCGAAACCCACGCTTCTCCAGGACGCGGATCGAGCCGACGTTGCGCACCGCGGTCATGGCCACAGCCTCGGCGGGGCTGGCCAGGACGAGGAGCACCCGAACCACTACGGGCTGCCGCGCCTCGCCCACCTGCAGATGGGCGGGACTCGGGGTCGGGCCTGGGACGTAGAGCGCGGGGAGGGGTCACGGCGCTCGGCCCACAGCACATCCGGGCGCACGGCCGTCGACCAGCCTGGCCCCGTAGTGCCCACCCCTGACCCGTCGCTGGAGGAGGCATCGACGACGTGCTCAGGTCTCGGGGCGCTTGGACGGTATGGGGTGGGTGGCCCTCGACGTCGCCGTGTGGCGCCCCTGGTCAGTTCCCGGTCGGTGGCATCGACCCAGCCATTCCGCAAGACTGCCTCGATGACTAGCGAGTACGCCCAGACCGACCAGTTCCGCGGTGCCCGCATCCACCTGTGCGACCTTGCCGGACTGGAGATCCGCGACTGTGAGGTCAGCGGCCTGAAGGTCGTCGACTGCTACGGCAGCGACGTGTACCTCGGCGGCGACTTCGAACGTCTCGTCGTCAACGACGTGGACGTGACCAGGTATGTCGAGGGCGAGCTCGACCGCCGACACCCCGTCCGACGGCTGGCGCGTGAGGCCACGTCCCCCGACGACTACCGGGCGGCCTGGGAGGCCATCGAAGCGCTGTGGACGGCGACGCTCGAGCGGGCCAGGCTGCTGCCAGAGGACATGCTCCATCAGCGGGTCGACGGCGAATGGTCTCTTGTCGAGACGCAACGACATCTGCTGTTCGGAAGCGACGCCTGGCTGGGCAATGCCGTGCTCGAGGAGGAAGCGCCCTACCACCCGTTGGGGTTCCCTTACGCCGGGATGCCGGCCGACGCGGCGGCAACACTCGGGCTCACCCTCGACGCCACCCCGACCCTCGACGAGGTCCTCGCGCCGCGGCTCCTGCGGATGGCCGCTATGCGGCGCGTCCTCGCAGGCCTGACCGAGGCCGAGCTCGATCGGACGTGCGGTCGCAAGCCGGCAGAGCCGTATCCCGACCAGGAGTACGTCGTCCGCCGTTGTCTCACGGTGGTGCTGAAGGAAGAGGCCGAGCACCACCGGTATGCCGTGCGCGACCTCGCCGTCCTCGATGGCGGTGAGCGGTCCAACCGACGATCGCCCTGAGCCCTGGCTAGGTGCGTCAGGTCGCCGTCTGTTCAGCTGCCGCAGGACCTTCATGTAGGACCCGAACCGTCAGGCCCGTGCTCCCGGTCCCGGCAGCACGTCGATGTCCGCTGCGTGCATCGGCTCACCGCAGCGGATGCAGCGCAGGTCGACGCTGCTGACCTCGCCGCAGTGGTGGTGGCGGTAGAGCACCGGCGGCCCAGCCTGGCCCGCGAGCCACTTGTCCCCCCAGCCCACCATCACCATCAAGACGTCGAAGAGCTCGGCCCCTTTCGGGGTCAAGTGGTACTCGTACCGGGGTCGGCTGTCGTAGGGCCGGCGCTCGAGGACGCCGTGCTCGACCAGGTGGTTGAGCCGCTCGGTGAGTACCTTCCGGGAGATCCCGAGGTCCTGCTGGATCTGCTCGAAACGAGTCATCCCGACGTACACGTCGCGCAGGACCAGCGGCGTCCAGGGCTCGCCGACGACATCGAGGGTGCGGGCGATCGAGCACGCCATCTCACCGAAGTTCGTGCGTTGCATGGAGTCAGGCTAGCGTCTTGGAGTTCCCTCAAGAGACTCTGAATGCTACGTTCGTGGAGTCTCTTCAGGGAACGCGGAAGGAACCCTCATGACTCTCGACCTGACACTGGACCTGCGCGAGGTCCTCGACGGCACCCCGATCGCTCATCTCGCCACAGTCCTCCCGGACGGCGCCCCGCATTCCGTCCCGGTCTGGATCGGAACCCACGAGCAGTACGTCGTGATCCTGACCGGTCCCGGATCTCAGAAAGCGCGCAACCTGCGCCGGGACCCGCGAGTCGCGATCTCGCTGACACCGCCGGAGAACCCGTTCCAGCCGATCATCCTCCGCGGCCAGGTGGTCGACTGGCTCGACGGCGAACAGGGCTGGGCGGTCATCGACACCATCGCGTACAAGTACCTCGGAGCGCCGTACGCACGAGGTCAGGAGCGTGTCGTCGCTCTGATCGAGATCGACCACCAACAGATCGGGATGTGAACATCATCCTCGGCTGTGACCGACGACCAGATTCGGGCCCTTGACCGCGACCGCCAAGGCTTCCGGCTCGGCTCAACGTCGGTGGACCTCGGACCGACGCCGGGAGGGAGGCCGGTGCCGTGCGGTCGCGGCCAAGGCGGTCGGGGTCGGAGGTAGGAGGCGCGGTCCGCGCCGGTGTGGATGACGTGCTGACCCGTGTCGGCGCCGACGTACGCGCGCAGGCGGGGCATCATCGTGCCGTGCGGGTTGCGAGGGCTGACGACGAACCGAATGTCCTCGCCGGGGTGGAAGGAGGGCCCGACGGGAGTGGTCAGGGATGAGCGGTCGTGAGGGCGACGGCGGTCCATGACACCGGGCTCAACCGCAGCTTCACGTAGCCCGCGTCGACGCGAACCGTCGCGTCGTTGTGCGGCCGCACGGCGTCGGGCTCCGCGGCGGTGTTCGTGCGGCGTGGGTCGTCATCATCGAGGCGCAGGCACTCGGCGACGTCCGCTCCCGGGAAGCCGCGCACGTCGACGGTGACGTCGACGGTGTGGCTCGGGTGGCGGTTGACGAGGAAGAGGGCGATCCTGCCGCTCTCCTGGTCCCACGTGGCCGCGGCATCCACCGTGTCGACGACGCCATGGAGGGCCGTCTCGTGCCGGGCGCCCTGTGGTTCCACCCGCAGTGCGGTGCCATGCGCGAGACGAGCGGTTTGGGCGAACGGGTGGAAGATCGTCTGGCGCCAGGCCGGACCGCCCGGCTCGGTGCGGATGAGGCCGATGACGTTGACGAGCTGGGCCTGGCAGGCGATCTTGACGCGGTCGGCGTGACGGAGGAAGGCGTTGAGGAACCCGCCGACCGCGACGGCGTCGGCGAGGGAGAAGGTGTCCTCGATGAGGCGGGGTGTCTGATCCATGCCGAGGTTCGTGTGTCCGACGAACTCCTGCTGGTACCAGACGTTCCACTCGTCGAAGGACAGGTTGACCCGCTTCTGGCTGCGACGCTTGGCGCCCGCATGGTCCGCGGTGGCGATGACCGATCGGATGAAGTGGTCCATGTCGACCGAGGAGGCGAGGAAGCTCGCCAGGTCTCCTTCGCGCTCCTCGTAGTAGGCGTGCAGGCTGATGTAGTCCACGGCGTCGTAGGCGTGCTCGAGCACCGTCGCCTCCCACGACGCGAACGTGGGCATCTGGCTGTTGGAGCTGCCACAGGCCACGAGCTCGATGGCGGGGTCGACCTGACGCATCGCCTTGGCGGTCTCCACCGCCAGCCGCCCGTACTCGTCGGCAGTCTTGTGGCCGGTCTGCCACGGCCCGTCCATCTCGTTCCCCAGGCACCACAGGCGCACGTCGTGCGGCTCCGGATGACCGTGCCGGGCGCGCAGCTCTGACAGGGCCGTTCCACCCGGGTGGTTGGTGTACTCCAGAAGGTCGCAGGCCTCCTGTACGCCGCGGGTCCCCAGATTCACCGCCATCATGGTCTCGACTCCAGATCGTCGCGACCACTGGGTGAACTCGTTGAGCCCGACCTCGTTGCTCTCGATGCTCCGCCACGCCAGGTCGATCCGGGCCGGTCGGTCCTCGACCGGACCGACCCCGTCCTCCCACCGGTAGCCCGAGACGAAGTTCCCACCGGGGTACCGCACCAGGGTCACCCCGGCCTCGCGGGTCAGATCCGCGACATCACCTCGGAAGCCGTCTGCGTCGGCGGTCGGGTGCCCTGGCTCATGGATGCCGGTGTAGACGCACCGACCCATGTGCTCGACGAACGAACCGAAGACGCGGCGGTCCACCTCCCCGATGGTGAACGCGGGGTCCAGGACGATCTTGGACTGCAACAACGCTGCCTCCCACGACGATGGGGCGACTCGGATCCGGCAGTTATACAGCGTTGGAACAACGTTGCACACGTTGACTCACGACACCACCCCTGGTGCCGTCCGACTTCCGCGACACGAGCGCGGCCACTCGCCGGTGCGGAGGGCGGTTGGCGGACGCAACCGTCCGAGTGCTCCACCTCCGACCGGAAGGAGTGCGCCGAACGGGCTGGAACCGCAGATCCGGGTGCAGCGACGTCGACGCCGTGTGCTGGCACTCACTGGCCGCCCCGTCGACGGTCAGGGCGAGACCCGTTTGCCCGTCTCCGGGGAGAACACGTGCTCCGAGCCGGGCCGGATCCTGAGCCAGACGGTCTCGCCCTTCTTGGGCGCGCCGTGCGGCTCCACCCGGGCGATCACCTGCTCGGAGGTGAGGGCCCCCTGACCCTCGGCCTGAGGCGGCTCGCCGTAGACAAATGCGTCCGCGCCGAGCGCCTCGACCAGCGTGACGCGCACGGGGAACGCTCCGCGTGCGCCCTCGGTGGCAACCTCCACGCTTTCCGGCCGGAACCCGAGGAGCACCTTGCCGCCCGCAGGTACTCCCGACAGCGTCTCGCGACTGAGGGGCACGAGGGCGTCGCCCACCATGGCCCCTTCGTCGGTGACCGCGAAGGTGCCCAGGTTCATCGCCGGCGAGCCGATGAAGCCGGCGACGAAGGAGTTCGCCGGCTTCTCGTACAGATCAAGCGGCGTGCCGACCTGCTGCAGCACCCCGGCCTCCATCACGGCGACCCGGTCGCCCATCGTCATGGCCTCGACCTGGTCGTGGGTGACGTAGACCGTGGTGACGCCGAGGCGAGTCTGCAGCGAGGCGATCTGCGTTCGGGTCTGGACGCGCAGCTTGGCGTCGAGGTTGGACAGCGGTTCGTCCATGAGGAACACCTGCGGCTGCCGGACGATGGCACGGCCCATCGCCACGCGCTGCCGCTGGCCGCCCGACAGAGCCTTCGGCTTGCGCTCGAGGTACGGCTCCAGGTCGAGGATGCCGGCGGCCTCCTTGACCCGGCGCTCGATCTCGTCCTTGGGTACCTTCGCGATGCTGAGGGCGAAGCCCATGTTCTCGCCCACGGTCAGGTGCGGATACAGCGCGTAGTTCTGGAACACCATCGCGATGTCGCGTTCCTTCGGCGGCACGTGGGTGACGTCCCGCTCGCCGATCCGGATCGCGCCGGAACTGACGTGCTCCAAGCCCGCAAGCATGCGAAGGGCCGTTGACTTGCCGCACCCGGAAGGCCCGACGAGAACGAGGAACTCGCCGTCGCCGATCTCCAGGTCGAAGGAGTTGACCGCCAGGTTCTCTGCGCCGGGATATCGCCGGGTGACTTTGTCAAAGGTGATCGTTGCCATCGCGCCTCAACCCCTCGACCGGCAGGTGTAGGTGGGACGATCCGTGAGCACCGGTCACCGGCAGTGTTTCGCTCCAGCGCGCCCGTGGCAACCTCTTGGAGGCATTACCAGGCGCCTCTGGCTCGAACGGTGGTCGGGATCGTGCGCTGCGCCGGCCCTGCTCCGCCCGGTCCCTGCGACTGGTCAGAGTTCCATGACGAGGCCCAGCTTCCCCCTTCACCCGCGTGGGGGGTGGCCTACGCCTGACCTGCGTCCGCGAGCGGGAAGCGTGCCGTGACAATGCTCCTCTGGTGAAACAGGCGCCGTGCGATTGGTTGCGCGCAGGTCGCTGCAGCAGAGGTCGAAGGCCGCCACTCGGAGCAACACCTGACCCGGATCCAGCTTCGGTACCGGAGCTTCGAAGAGGTCCAGTGTGGTTGCCGGGCGGCCACGGCCCGGTCTTCCTCCCCGCGAACCGCTCATCCGCGAGGATGACCTCCGCGTCTGAGGCAGGGTCCGACCATGGGGGCGATGCCGCGCCGCGAGCTCGTCACCGGACGCCGGACCCCTGCACGCCCTAGGTGCGGTGCCGCAC